>JARUXA010000100.1 GCA_030433805.1 Sphingomonas sp. PsM26
CCATTGCAGCATTCCCAGGGACAAGGCTCCCTGCGCTCAAGTGGCAGAAGCAACCGAGCCACTGGTCATTGAGGACATGCTGGCAGACCCTTGCTACGCCGATAGCGTCCTGGGCCGAGCAGGAACACGATTTTATGCAGGCGCTCCGCTCATCACCAGTGATGGCTATGGACTGGGCGCGCTATGTGTCCTGGGTACCGAGCCGCGGCAAGTAGCTCCGTCCGAGATGGCCGCGTTGGTCGATCTGGCGGCGATGGTTATGGCGCAGATCGAATTGCAGCACGCCTTTGGCCGCATTGATCCGGTCAGTGGCATGCCAAGCCGAAACCAGTTCCGCGACGACCTCATCGATCTGGCTCGGGACTTTCCCTGCGAGCGGCGGTTCGCGGTGGTCGTTGACCTTGCCCGTGACGATCAGATCAGCAAGATCAGCCGCGCAATGGGCGGCGGGCGGATTGATGATCTTGTCCGCGAAGCCGCTCAGGCGCTACGAAGCGGGCTGGGTCCAGATCGAACGACCTACCACGTTGGCCCAACTCAGTTTGCGTTTCTGTCGCCGCCAGGTGTTGGTGAAGTCGCTTACATGCAACTCCTCCGATCAGCGTTTGCATCGCTGCGCGCAGCTTCATCGGTCCGCTTTGTTACTACCGTCGCCATCGGAGTGCGGCCGTTCCTCCTTGGCGACGTACCGGCCGACGACGTGCTGCGCGGTGCTGCCAGTGCCGCGCAGGATGCCAGACGGGCAGAGGGTTCGATCGCGCTCTACTCGTCCTCGAACGATACCGCGCATCAGCGACAATATGGCCTGCTCAGGGATTTTGGCGCCGCACTTGAGGCTGGCGATCAGCTGCGGCTGGTGTACCAGCCTCGCATCGAGCTGGCGACCGGATGCTGTGTTGGTGCCGAAGCACTACTACGCTGGCGGCATCCGCGGCTTGGTGACGTATCTCCAGCAGAGTTCATTCCGATCATCGAGCAGACCTCGTTGGCACGGCCGACCACGCAGTGGGTGCTGGATGCAGCGATGGACCAGCTTGCAGCCTGGCGAAATACCGGGATCGACATCGCGCTGTCGGTAAACATCTCCGCGGCTAATCTTGGCGAGGCCGACCTCATAGAGCGCATCCAGCTGGGGTTGTTGAAGCGCAATTTGCGGCCCGACCAGCTGGAGATCGAGTTGACCGAAAGCGCGATCATGGATCAGCCGGATCAGGCACTGGCCATCCTTGGCGAGCTGGCCGGGGCCGGCATCTGCTTGGCGATCGACGATTTCGGCACCGGCCACAGCAGCCTGGCCTATCTTCAGCAACTGCCGGCACAGGTCGTGAAAATCGATCAGGCGTTCGTCCGCAACCTGACCGAGGCGGCCGGACCCGACTTCGTGCTGGTTGAAACGATGGTCGGGCTTACTCGCAAGATGGGATATCGCTGCGTCGCCGAAGGGGTTGAGACCGGCGAGGCAGCGGTCATTCTAGCGCAGATCGGTTGTGAGGAAGCGCAAGGGTTCTTATTCGCACGGCCGATGGACGTGGAGCAACTGGTGTGTTGGATGTCAGAGCACCGGTCAGGTGACGCACCGACGCCGATGGTGGCGTAAGCCACGATGCATTGAGATTATACATAGCTAGAATGTGGCGATTGGTATGGCGCGATGAGCAGGCAGGCGTGGTGGCAGGAACTTCCCATGGCGGCGCTCTGATTGCTCGGTTAGATCGCTGACTAACTTCTATGACTGCATTGTGTGTGGTAAATAACGCCAATAGTATGACATCCATGGGAAGCCGTCATGGCGGCCGTGCGCAAAACCATTACGCTGACCGAGCAGCAGAATGCGTGGATCGCGACGTAGATCGATGCCGGCAGCTATACCAACGACAGCGAGGCGATCCGCGACCTAGTCCGGCGCGAGCAGGAACGAACCTTCGAGATCGAAAGCATCCGGCAGGTGCTGATTGAGGGCGAGCAGAGTGGCGAGCCGGAGCCGTTCGACTTTGTCGCGTTCAAGCAGCGCAAAGCTACGCAGCATGGCTGGATATCGGCTCAGCCTAGGGCGCAGCGCGATCTCGAAGGGGTGTTCGATTATACCGTAGCGCACTGGGGCTTGCCTCAGGCCCTGCGCTATACCGATCTCATCGAAGCCGTCTGTGCTGACTTGGCTGAAGGTCCGCAGCAGGCGCAGGGATGAGCCAACATTTGACCAGGCTATCGGCAACGCGGTGTTGAGCAGTACGTTATCTATTTTCGGCTGACCAGCTACAACATCGCCGTCATCCGCAGCCTGCATCAGCGTATGGATGCGGTTCGTCACCTTTAGCCTGCGTGCTCGACGAGCGCGACCGTCCTGAACCGAACCGATCCGCAAACGTCCAGACCAGCACGCGCCGCGTGCAGGGCGGTGCGGCATGGTTGAACTTGGTTTAGAACCACTCCCTGCGGGGTCGCTTACGAAGCTTTTCAGCTTCCACTCTAAGGTCGTCCCATTCGATGTTCACCGACACGCGGGATACTTGAATAAACGCACTTTCCAGATGAACGTCAACACTGGTGACGTCCCCCCGCTGCAGCGCCCGTATGGCCCTGGAAATTTGACCTTTAGCCAATTCCTGGCGTTCAGCTTTGCTGAAATAATCGATCATTTGAAGGACAACATCCGGTGCGAGGCGGCGCTTCTCCCTGGCTGACGAGCAGCGGATCCATGCCATCACAGCATCTTTGATCTCCCAATACTCGGAAACCGTCATGCCTGATCGTCCCATCGCCATTTCTACCGCTACGGTGCACGCGGAAGCTGCCGTACGCCAGCTGCAATATTTTGCAGCGCTCTTCGGCGTCGATCAGTATGGCCGGAGCTAACAAAACCGTTCTCCCTGATGCAAAATTAATAGTTTTACATCAGCGTAGTAGGCGAAACAGCCGGTCAGCTGCGCTCACAACACACTGGCTTTGATCGTACTGTCCAGCGTCAGCAACGGTATGCGTGCCAGGTACGCTTTGGCTAACTGGCTATGCACCGTGCTTGCCTCGGGACATGTAGCTTGCCGTGCCCGTTTCAGTTCGATTTCAGCGCGCTTGTAAAAATAAGCCTGGTCATCCCCTACCATCGTCTTGCTTCCCGTCGCGCCTGTCATGAATCCGCCGATTCATGTGCTATGTTGGTAAACCTGCTCGCAACACTTTGTGTGGTGTCCCAC
>JARUXA010000101.1 GCA_030433805.1 Sphingomonas sp. PsM26
CACAAGGGCAAATGAACAGAAGAATTATTTTGTTGTAAGAGAGGAGAGCCTGCATCATTTTCGATGTAGGCTCTTATTATGTTGATGATATAAAGTAAGATACAGAAGGGATTGACCTTGAATATTCTTTGTAGATATAAGTTCTACTTAATTTGAATAATTGTTGATAGATGTAAGTTTTTGTAGATAATTAAATTGTTCTCATATATTGAATATTTAACCTATATCAAGTACAATGAGTTGAATATAAGTTCAACTTAAAAGATGAGGTGTTTAGAAATGAAAATTTCACGTTTTAATAAAGATTGCGGGAACTCTGTTGATATGAACATTATGGATGGATATCTATTTGATTTTCCAACGAATGTAGTTGAACTGCAAAAAGAAGCTGCAGATTCTTTTTTTACAGATGCGGTTACAGCTCCAGAAGAATTTAAGAAGCGTATTTTACTTTCCACAACTATTCAGGGAGAAGAGAAAGAGCGCTATTTCTTAGTAGGTGACATTGCAGCAAGTCAATTACTTGCCAACAATCACATTAATAAATTACATAATAAAATTACAAGTCATATTCCATACATCACCTTTTTAGCTGCGATTGCGTATTACCATGCGTTACATGCGAAGGATAAAAAAGACAACACAGTTGAAATTGACTATTTTTCTACGATGTTACCAATCTGGCTCCTTAAGAAAGAGAGCACATTTGGGGCAGCTCAAAAAGCGATGGCTAATCGCTTCTTAGGCGACCATACGTTTACTGTGCATACGCCTGGTTTCGAAAATACGTTAAAGGTAGTAGTGGAAGAAAGTGCATGCTTAAAAGAGGGAGAAAGCGCACGTTTTGCCTTAAAAAAAGACTTAACCCTTGAAGATCGTGAAGATGCGAATGAGTATGTAGAATGTGAAACGGTTATGGTGGACATTGGTGGTGGTTCCATTGATGTGGTTATTCTACCCGAAGGGTTAAAAGCTGCGAATAGTCGTGATTCATTCCAAAGCATTGAGGGGATTCCTTATTTAGCGCATATTGATAAATTGCGTAAAGAGAAATTCCTAGAACTGTTTACGGACTTACGTGCCTTTGATCAATTTATTCTTGATAACTACAGCAAGCAAAAGTTTGTATTAAAAAACGAAAATACAGGTGAATCCATTGATTTAACAAGTACAATCAAGTCTTCTCTTCGAGAATATGTGGAGATTTTATTGGCTAAATTAAATGATGTCGCACCACCACCAGCGAATAAAGTGCGTAAATATGTGTACTGCGGCGGGGTAGCTCCTACTTTAGAAGTCGCTATCATGAATAGTATGCGTGAAAAAATTGGAGAAGAACGTACGGACAAGTATCATAAGGTTCCCCAAGATAGCCGTCACTTAAATTTATTTGGCTTGGAAATTCGTAGTATTGGTTACGTTCAGAAGAAGCAAGCAGCAGAAAAAAAAGCCATTAAATCCTAACAACGTAGGTGATAAGGATGTCAGAACGCCAAAATGCGTTTACCATTAAGACAAATCGATTGAGTGATGAAGTGTACAATAAACTGGCTACATATGCTAAATCGCGTAAGTTAGGGGATTATATTTCATCTTTAATTCTACATGATCTAGATGATTCATCTAATGGAAGAAAAGCAATGGAAGACAAAAAAACCTACGAAATGTTTGAACATATCAAGAATGAACTAGCTGATTTAAAGGCATTAGCCCAAACAACAGGTTTTGTAGACAGCGATTCCTTCAAAGAAGAAGAGCCTTCAAAGGTTCCCCAACTGAAAGAAGGAAAAGTCGCAGATCTAGAGAATATATCTGGTTCATTAGATGATGACGACTTAGAAGAATATAACGATTTTTAAATAAAAAGGCCACTAGAATTGAACTGTATCTCAATTTTAGTGGCTTTTCTATTTGAGTTACCACAGTTAGTAATTCAGAAGGTTTAAGGAATGGACACCGTAGTCATTTAATTGAGATTTTGGCTAGGTATAATCATAACCACTGGTTGGTTTTCGTTTCTACATTTGCAAACATATCCTGCTATCTTATAAAATAGGGGTAAGAAATAAGAAAGATAGGAAGAGGAATTCATGTCCACAAAATTAGTAAATTTACGAATTGATTTCGCTTTTAAACAATTATTTGGTACCAAAGGCAGCGAGGACATCTTAACAGGTTTTTTAAACGCTGTTTTAGAAAAGTCTCTAGAAGCACCCATTATGTCTCTTCAATTGGAAGACCCACACCTTCACAAGGCTTACGAAGATGACAAGTTATCTATCTTAGATTTACTAGCTACATTGAATAACGGAACACAAGTGAATATCGAAATTCAACTTCGTAATACGCATGATATGGTCAAGCGTTCTTTGTATTATTGGAGTAAATTATATACGTCACAAATGCAAGAGGGGATGCCTTATCGTGCTTTACGAAAAACCATCACCATTAATTTATTGGATTTCATTTTATTCTCTTCAGATGAAGAATTTCAGACGACAGGTCAGTTGTGGGACACAACAAAGCAACGTGTTTTAAGCGATGATATTGAAATTCATTTTGTGGAAATTCCAAAGCTTGTAAAACAGTGGCGGGAAGAAAAAGTCAACCCGTGGGAAAATGCATTCGTTCGTTGGATATTATTATTACCAGCTCATGAAGATGAACATTTAACTCAAACATTGGAGGAGATTGCGATGAATCAAGATCCAATTCTACAAAAAGCGATGGATAAATGGGAAAATATGAGTCATGATTCTTCATTCAGAAGCGCATATGAAGCACGTGAGAAATTGCTACTTGATGAACAAGCTAAACTAGCCCATGCTCGTGAGGAAGGACTAGAAGAAGGGGTAGAAAAAGGGAAACTTCAATTGATTCGTAGCATGTATGAGAATGGCATGACTTTGGATGATATTGCAAAGTTTACCGGTTTAAGTATAAAAGAAGTAGGAAGAGTAATACGATAATATAGAGGGTGACAAAAGCTTTGCGAAAGGTTTCGTAAAGCTTTTTTATTTTATAATCGGTTCTCAACAACATAGTCTAAAAAGGTACACCTTTTGGGACGATGGAAAAATCAATGATATTTAGTCTATTTAATTGTCACTTTAGGGGTACCACCACATACCCATCAAGCTAACGACAGAAACGATTAAAAATGTAATGATCCTTGTCC
>JARUXA010000102.1 GCA_030433805.1 Sphingomonas sp. PsM26
TAACAAGACCTTTATCTAATACTTTTTCCAATACTTCTACAATGGTGCCCAGATGCCCGTTATGTTCCGCTGCCATTTTTCCACTCCTTGTTATAGCACTTTTCCTAGGGGACCTAGATCAATATTTAAATCTTCATTTGTAAAGTTAAACACTGATTTTAGCTCCTCCATTTTGTTCTCTAACTTCATCAACGCCACGCCCAGATCTTCGATTTGAGCGTCCGTCAGGTTTCCGCTGTCCACTCGGCGAATCGCATGTTTTTCAATGAGCTGCCGCAGTAATTCAATGACGGTTAAAACAAGCTGCGCTAGGCCTTGTTCAGCATTTTCCGCACTCAGCTCAATGCGGCCGTTTCGTTTGAGGTTATTTTCCATTTCGCAACGCCTCCGTTTCCTGTTCAAGCTGCTGAGAAGAAATGATTTGACGATCATGAGAGCCTATCAGCGTTTCTACAGAAGAAATCAATACCCGCAAATCAAGATAGACTAAATCAATTCCGGCAATTGAAATCAATAAATCACCTTTAATGGCAATTCCTTTATCGAGGATCACATCTAATATATCAATGAGGGCGATGTCCTTTTGCTCCAGCGTTTGTTTTCGCAGCGATGTCATCCCGCATCTTTCTCCGAGCGCAGAGTGTCGATATGATAAGCAGGCCATGGTCCCGTTACTTCGATGTTCAGTCCCATTTCACTATAAAACGTTTGCTTGTCGCTAATGGCTTTTAAAAACGATTCTACATTGTTCTTTGAAAGAAGGTAGATGCTGTTCCAACACATGCTGTAGCTCGCGCCGGTTATTTTTTGACTCCAGTTATTTTTGATTGTGTGGTAAGCGGCGTAGGGGCTTATCTCACTGTGCAAGTGATCACAAAGCGACAACTGTTCTTTTTCTGTTTCTTCTTCGATCAGCCTTTCTATCTTTTTACGTTCAAAAAACTGCCTGCCTGGAGGCAGCGTATTTATTTCTTCTTTTTTCTTTTGGATCGTTTCATTGTTCGTTAGCAGATAGTTCTTTAAAGAATTCGTATGGGCATATACTTTTATATTCCATTCTTCAGATCTTTTTAAAAGCTGAAGAGAAGAGAGGGTTTTTTGTTTGTTATCAGCAATACTTTTTTGACAGCTATCCTTGCTTTTGTAGACCGTACAAAATTTCATGGGAAGAAGCGTGTAGTGACTTTGTAAGAAAAGAAGAATCTCATGGTGATGCATGGCTTTGTCCTGCAGCCATTTCATATCGTGCTCGATCTTTTCTTTCAGCATTTCTTCTGAATACTGAGCGCTTGGCAAGTCGCATACAAATGCGGTAATGTCATCAAAGTAAAGAGCATAGATAGGGTTGTTCTGATCCATGCCTTCAAGTGAAGGAAAGGGCATTTCCTTAGCTTCTTCGGTTGGAACTAGACCATATAAATAAATGAGCTTTTCCATGTTTTAACCTCACTTTTGTTTCTTCGTCATTGATTCCCATCTTTTTAATTCATATTCCTTTGCAGCTTCATATCTCAGCAGCAGTTCTTTTTCTTTTTCCATATATGCATCTTCTGGTATTTCTCCAAGCTCATACATCATTTGAAGATGAACGATTTTTTGCTGAATAAAAGAGACATCGTAAAGTTCTTTATCCGCTTCTTCCTTGATTTTCTGTCCGACTTTTACAATGAGCGTAACAGGAGACAGCAGCAGTTTATGAATCATACATTCTCTTCTACTTTTAGTTGAATATTAATAAAGTTATAAGCAGCCCACGGTCCGGAATATTTAAAATCGGCTTTGTGCTTCCATTTTTCATACAGGTCATTTACACGTTCATCAAACGCTGCTTCTTTTTCTCGGTCAATTAAAAAAGAAGCGTTCAAAAGCATTGTTTCGACAATAGGAGGGTTGAGTCTCGACGCTTCAGCTATCGGTTCTAAATGTTGATACAGCTCTTTTTTACAGTCGTTCTGAAGCTTTAAAAAGAATTTCTGAGCTGTTTCTCCGTGCGCAATTTGTTTATAAAAATCAGCACTGGCAGAACGCTGGTTTCGTACTTGCTGCAAAGAAGAATCTTGATTCACTTTTTGTTTCAGCCAGTCCGGTTTCCCAATTACTTTTAGTCCGACTTCTATTTTTCCTTTTAACTGCGGGAAAAGAGAGGCGAACTGTGGATATAAGTTTTCTAACAGCATTTCAACATCTTGCTGACTATGAAACACGTTGCCAAAGCTGATTGGAATAACGGAATCATGCTCATTCATTACTTTGGAAATCACCTGCTGGTGCGCTGTGACGTTCTCTTTTGTAGGATGGTAAATTTTAAGAGGAAAGGCAGCAGCCACTATAGCTGCATCTCGGTAATGAATGGTAAAAGTAGCTCTTTCTTGCTGATCAATCGTGACGCTGCCAAACGTATGCGCCTCGGTGGCGGGAATACTGCAAAAAATATAAATGCCCGTTTCTTCACTCATTGATTTCTGTTTCATTCCTTTCCATTAAAATAATCAGCTTACTTCTCTGCTGGAGAGCTTCGATAGCGCAGGCTGGTGCGTGAAAAAGACGTGATGTTATGCTGCTTATTGACCAGCACTTCATAGATACCAAGCAGTTCATCTTTTGCATAGCGCCTCATATACTCCTGTTCTTCAAATGCCTCAAGTGTTATTTTCCATCCTCCATTTTGAATCGATTCATACGAAATAATTCGGTGAGGAGGAGCAACGTGTTCTTTAAAAAAATCAGTCACGGATTCCATGATTTCGGCTACTTTCACTTCTCTAATCCACCTTTATGAGTTTATAAATCTAAATCTTGTAAAAGGTTTAGCTGTTCAAGTTTTTTTCCGCCGTTATTCGAAGAAAGAAAATCTTCTCTTTCATTATGAAGCAGCCGAACTGCCTCGGCATACCTCAGCCAAGTGTCCACACTGGCAATAACGATTCGAGCTTCGATGGTAATTAATTCAATACCAATAACGGAAATACGAGCGAATACGTCAATTACCACGCCTTTATCTAAGATGCGGTCAACTACTTCAGCTAGACTAGAACAATCGTTTGATTTGTTAATCGTCATGATGAAATTCCTCTCATGTTGCATAGTAAAATATATACGTTTTCTAATCTTGCTATTTATGTGCGTGCT
>JARUXA010000103.1 GCA_030433805.1 Sphingomonas sp. PsM26
ATAACGGCGCACGTGCAGAAATCGATGCCTACGCTGGCTACCGCCACGACGCAGCTGGGTGGGCACTAGACGTTGGCGGTATCGGCTATTTTTACCCTAGCGGCACGAGTGTAAACGGTTTCGAATTGTACGGTTCGGTGTCGCGCAAGATCGCACAAGCAACAATCAAAGCTGGGGCTAGCTACACCCCCGAGCAAGGTAACTTTGGTGTTGGAGATGGTACCTACGTGTTTGCCGAGGTAGCGACCGAGTTGCCCCGCACACCTTTCACGCTTCGCGCTCATTTCGGTCGCGAAGCCGGAGTAAATGGAGGCCCGGATGGCGATAAGCTCGATTGGCTGATTGGGGCAGACACAGCCATGGGCCCGGCGACTGTATCGCTTGCTTGGGCGGATACTGACGTTGGGCAGAGCATCGGCAGCGCCTATCACTCATCGCTGATAGCCTCGCTCGCCATCGGCTTCTGACTGCTATCAGCTTGTTCGATAAGGATTAGGTGCCTGCAGACCAGCTATCTTTTAGTCCTACACTTTGCTCGAACGCATACGATAGCACTCGCCATCTCCTGTATTGGAGAATTACGGGTTTTTGGCATCTGGCTGACGTAGCCGCCTTCGGCGCTGCAATCCGAACCGCGCTAGCGCCGCTCGGGACGCCGCCATAACATTTCGACAGCTTATCAGACGCACGCGATTTCCCTATCCAATCTTTTGCAGTGGCTGAGCCCCTAGGTGCGATTGAGCGCGGCGGGGCAGCACTTTACACGGGGCGCGTCGCGATCGTGGTTGGGAGTGTAATCAACTAGTTGCAGGTGCAGCGCTCGCTCGGCTCTGATGTCCGCACCTTCATGAGCATGGAAGATGCCGAGGCTTGGCTGAACGCGAAGGTATCCTCGTAGGAAATCAGTCACCCAGAAAGGTGCGGATTTTCGCATTAACTGCCATGGCCGTGTCGCAAAGCTTTTAAGGTTTGCGACAGCGTTCCCAAAATCTGTTTCCTCTCGTTTGTAAACGCTCACGCTTTCTGGCGGCGTTCTGATCGCACTATTTGCCGTCGGTGCTTCGCCGCGCAGTAAGCACGGATGTCCGGGTTCTGTGGACTGCGGTCCGACTGCTTACTGGAGTGCAGACGATGATCCTGCGGTCGACGGGTTGGAACCGGCGTGATAGTCTCAGTTCCGTATTTGTTCAGCTGGTAAGACGGGCTCCCGCCGGAGCGGGGCGGCCTACCAATTTGCATGCGTGAACGTTTTCGTCACAGTTTGTTTGTTATGGGAACCAATGAAGTTTTTCCCGGAGATCGATTTACGAAGCGAGCAAGATCTCTCTCGCTATGTACTTCGCACCACTATCGTATGCGTCGCGATCGCCATGACCGTCGACATTGCCAATCAGCTGATATTCTTTGTGAGCTGGCCGGAAGCGGTTCGATCGTGGATACTCACCGCCATTGTCGTCGTCATGATCGCGGTGCCTGTGTCTCGAAGAGTCGGTAGGGTGCAGGTGAGTTTGTATCGTGCAAGCACAACCGACGAGCTCACTGGCATCTTGAACCGTCGAGCGTTCCTGGACGGCGTAGATGGCAGCTCATTCCTTGCCTTGATCATCGTGGACGTCGATCACTTTAAAAATGTCAACGATAGGCACGGTCACTGGGTTGGTGATCAGGTTCTTCGCGCAACAGCGACCATGATGGAGCAGTCCATCGGCCAACTTGGTCGACTAGGACGGCTTGGCGGTGAGGAATTTGCACTTTTGGCGGAGTCAAACGAGCGCGGTATCCTTCTTGAGGCGCTTGAACGTTTCCGCGAAACGGTCGCGCGAACGCCGATCTTGGCCGATACGTATTCCGTTTCAATCACGATATCTGCTGGCGTTGCGACCCGCGATTACCATCAGACATTTGAGAAATTGTTTATTCGCGCCGATCAGGCTCTTTATAGAGCGAAGGCTCAGGGTCGGAATAAGATCGTATTCGCGGACGATACCAGTTCGGACTGCGACACCGCCTCGGTTCCGACGGGGCGTATAGCAGACAGGCGATTGTCTGGACGCTGACAAGACGCTGATGGACTGGTGTTTCATCAGAAGCCGCACGACGATAGCGGCCTAATCGCAGGACCACATAGCCCTGCTTACTTGCATTGAATGAATGACTGTGGCTGTTTCCAGAGTTGATACCCGCTATTCTGAATCCACCAGACCCTGACATCCGCGATCGGCATCGCATCGGATTTTTGCATCACCGAAATGCCACGAATCCAGCGGTTTCGATCGTGATGCAGAACCTGTAAATTTTGCATCAGAAAAGCAGCTTTATCTGCTGATACGCCTGCTACTCTTGATGCGCATGGTCTCCGCTTTAGCATCGAGCTCGTTCGCATAATCCGATATTACCTTGCGGTCCCCCGCGTTGGACAACTGGCTGCCGAGATCCCGCGCCCTGCCGGCTAAATGACGTAGGTTGTGTTCACTTGCCATGCTCGCCGTCTTCCGTTCCCGGATTGCACCCACTGGGAGATTGAACCACCCAAATGCTACGCGCTAACCAAACGCAGATCGGAAGCCATGCTTTGTGCCGCATCCTACAATCGAGAGCGACAAACTGCAGCTGAGCTACTCAGCTGTCAGTCTGGGCCTATCCTTGCCAAACGGAGCAATAAGCCGCCGATACTCGGCTTCCGGTCGTCCATAGCTTTCACCCGCCAGCTCCTCGAGCTTGTGGCGATCAAGGATGATGACGCGCCCGCGCTGGGCCCGGATCATCCGGCTCCCTCCAGCATATGCAGCGACACTGTGACACCCGAGCGCTCGGCGGCAATCATCATTGCCATGAATTCGTGGGTTATATGGATTGCGTCGCCATCGGTACGATCGTGGCACATAAGAAGCCAGCGCGCGAGCCGGGCTTCAATCCGCTGATGGGCGTTTGACACCGCGCTGTGTGCTGTCTGAGTGGTCAGAGTCTGCACGAAGCGCAGCAGCGTCAATCGCAAGGTAGTGCTTTGGTCCACTGCGGCCAGGAAGGGGGCCGTGTCGATCCGCAGCCCCGTACTGCCGTTGATCTGGATGA
>JARUXA010000104.1 GCA_030433805.1 Sphingomonas sp. PsM26
TCTCTGCTCCTTAATCAACTTTTTTTGATCTAATAGGTAAATGTATTGTATGCTTTTTCAAAATTTGTATACGTTGTTTTTCCTCGTAACGCTGGATCATCGTGAAAAAAACGTTTGAATATAAGTGTTTTAGCTTCGTTTTTGTCTATATTTTGTGTATTGATGACTAATCGGAAATAAGCATGAAAATACTCCACAGATAGGTTTCCTGAATTGTTAATTCTCATTTTTTAACCTCACATTTAATAAATCAAAATTTCTTGATGTATTAATCATATCAGTAAAAATTACAGAAATCAATTAATACATCAAAAAAAATTGATATAATAATTAAAGACTTAAGTTAGGGGGAGTTTTATGAATGTTCGAATTATGAAAGAAGAGGACTTACCGCAAGTTTTAAGTATTTATAACGAAGGAATTGAAGATCGGATTGCTACTTTAGAGGAAGATGTAAAAGATTTACCTTACATAAAAGAATGGTTATATCATCGTAATGATCGGTATGAGGTTATTGTGGCCGAAAAAGATGGAGAAATAGTCGGATGGGCTTCTTTAAATCCTTATTCTCATCGCTGTGCATATAATGGCGTAGCTGATGTATCCGTCTATATTCAACGTGAGAGTCGAGGAAAAGGGATTGGAAAAGCTTTATTGCACACCTTAGAAATCATAGCAAAGAAAAATAAGTTTCATAAGCTGGTTTTATCAACTTTTCCTTTCAATGAGGCAGGACAGAAACTATACCGTGGTCTAGAGTTTCGAGAAGTTGGAGTTTTTTATGAACAAGGAATATTAGATAATAAGCATGTAGATGTGATGGTAATGGAGAAAATCCTTAAATAATTCGCAAATGCCTCTAAGGAATAATCTTAGGGGCTTTCTCACCTATATATGGTAGTTGATATGTAAGATTTGTTATTATATGCATTTCTTTTTATATAAGCGAATAACTATATGATTGTGTAGTAATAAAAGGAGGCTGATAGACCTTATTCAAACAAGATTTATTAATGTAGAGCTGATGTTTTAAGTAGTACGGGAGTTATGAGATCTAAATCTGAAAGGGAGTTGGAAGAAGAATGAACCAGCCTGTGAGTAGACAACTATCATTTTTAGATCGGTATTTAACAGTATGGATTTTTTTAGCTATGTTTGTAGGGATTGGTTTAGGTTATGTGTTTCCAAGCTTTGTTGATGGGCTTAATCACTTTCAGGTAGGTACAACATCAATACCTTTAGCAATTGGTTTAATCCTGATGATGTATCCACCACTAGCAAAAGTAAGATATGAAAATATGGGACATGTGTTTAAAGACAAAAAAGTATTAGGAATTTCACTTTTACAAAACTGGATTATTGGCCCTATTCTCATGTTTCTACTTGCGATCATCTTTCTTAGAGATTTACCAGAGTACATGATTGGTTTGATTTTAATTGGATTAGCACGCTGTATCGCCATGGTTATTGTATGGAATGATCTTGCGAAAGGGGATCGGGAATATGCTGCTGGCTTAGTTGCTCTTAATTCTATTTTCCAAGTCTTTTTTTACTCTGTTTATGCGTATCTATTTGTGACACTAATTCCAAAATGGTTAGGACTTGAAAGCTTTGTGATTGATATTACGATGGGCGAGATTGCAAAGAGCGTTCTCATTTACTTGGGAATCCCTTTTTTAGCTGGTATACTGACTCGTTTTATCTTCATCAGCATAAAAGGGAAACAGTGGTATGAAAGTGTCCTCATACCAAGGCTTAGTCCTTTGACTCTTATTGCACTTCTTTTTACGATTATTGTTATGTTTTCGTTAAAAGGAGATATGATTATCGAATTACCTTTGGATGTCGTACGTATTGCTATTCCACTTTTAATTTACTTTGTCTTGATGTTTTTTGTTTCTTTTTATTTAGGAAAAAGAGCTGGAGCAAGTTACTCCGTTACAACTTCACTTTCTTTTACTGCTTCAGGCAATAACTTTGAATTAGCCATTGCTGTAGCAGTTGGGGTATTTGGGATTAATTCAGGAGCCGCATTTGCAGCTGTAATAGGACCTCTTGTAGAGGTTCCCGCACTCATTGCACTTGTAAATGCAGCATTTTGGTTGAAAAAGAGATATTTTCAACCTCAAGAAAGATAGAGGATAAATAAAGGAATCGGAAGTTCCTTTCCGGTTCCTCCTTTACAGACATTCATGTATCTAACCTTCATTATAAGGTCCTCCTTACATAATAAAAACAAAATATAGACATCTTATTATGTAGTTATAAAATAACTGTGACTCGCTTAAATTTATTTATTCAAAGGGTTGTAAATGCTTTAAAAAGCAAGTATATTAATAAATATATAAGCAAATCATTATATAGTGATTCTCATTAACTAGGAGGTGTCTGTATATGGGCGTAAAAACTGTAGTTGAAATTGAAAAGGCAGCTCAAATACTCAAATTATTGGGTGACAAAACGCGTCTATCAATGATGAAACTTTTACAAACAAATGAATGCTGTGTTTGTGAATTAGTAGAAATTTATAACGCTAGTCAGCCATCCATTAGTCAGCATTTACGAAAATTAAAAGATGTTGGTTTAGTGAAGGAAAAACGAAAAGGGCAATGGATCTTTTATTCCCTTAATCAAGCGCATGAACATCATGATTTTGTGATCAGTTTGCTTGATTCAATACCAAATCAAGATGAACGCTTAACTGAATTAGAAAAACAAGGCTTACGTATTAGTTGTTGTGAGTAATTGGAGGTTTAAACGTTGACATCAGTTGTCTTAGCATCACTGATTTTTTTAGTGACATTGATTTTTGTTATTTGGCAACCGAAGAATTTATCCATCGGTTGGTCGGCTTGTGGTGGAGCCGTTCTTGCTTTACTAGCAGGTGTCGTTGATTTCCAAGACGTTTTAGATGTAACAGGAATTGTATGGAATGCGACACTTACTTTTATTGCAGTCATTATTAT
>JARUXA010000105.1 GCA_030433805.1 Sphingomonas sp. PsM26
CTGTATATGATATACAACCTTAGTTAACATAATGTGATTTCTAGGCACAAAAACAGGCTTCAAGTTCTCTTAAAGCCTGTTTTACTTACCTTTCTTCTTTAAAATCCTTTTTTATAGTCCAAAACGTTTTCTTTAAATCGTCATAAAAAAACATCGTTAAGAATCCTAGTATTGTAACACCAGCTGAAAATGCACCTAAATCTAAAAATAATCCTACAAATACAAGAATGATTCCAATCACAAAACCAGGATCTGATAAATCCTCAATTTTATTCTTTTTTTGATCTATTACTATTTTTTTCTGAAAAGAACGATCACCTTTAATTAGTTCATCTAACGTCACATTATATAAATCACTTAGCTTAATAAGATTTTCAATATCGGGATACCCTTTATTATTTTCCCACTTATATACAGCTTGCCTAGATACATTCATTTCTTGGGCCAATTCTTCCCTAGAAAGATTTTTTTCTTCCCTTAGTCTTTGCAATTGTTCTCCTAAGTTCAACTTAATCACCTCTTACGCCCACTTTATAACAAATATGTAAAAAGTTCCACAAACGCTTAGTAGTAGGCTGTAAACCATTGGTTTAGTCGGGTAGGCAGGCACTCTCACGAGCGCCCGCCCCCCTAAGAACCGTACGTGACAGATTTCCCGTCATACGGCTCAAGCCTTCTTTTTATCCGAACAACTTGTTTATTTAATACATGGTACATGTACTAATTTAGCAAATTCACCTGTAGAAACCTCTAAGTTTCGCACTGTAACTTTCTCTCCATTTTGTAAAGTCTGCTTACACAATGCACAACGATATCCTTGTTTTCTTGCGAGTTTCATCCTATCCAATGTATTTTCATTATTAAAGACCTTACGGTCTCGTTTTTCCCAATACTCTCTTAGACTCGGATCATCTGGGCTGTTTTTATAGGCTACCATGACATGCCGTTCTATTTTAATCCAAGACATCTTTAACAATTGAATGTTAGTAAGTGGACATGTGAGAGTCCATTTATCATTCCCTCCATGGTTGGGCTTCTTAAAATAACGTTTAATAATCCATTTCCACGCCTTCTTTGGATGTAGTCGTTTAAGGTGTTTTGTTATTTTAAGGAATAAGTAATTATCCATATATCCAAACGTCTTTTTAGAAACGACATGTTTCCAATACTGTCCATAACCACGAATAATTGGATTTAAAACACGTATTAGTTCTTTTATTGGGCGTCCTCTCATTACTGCGAACGTATCTTTTATCTTATTTTTTGCTTTTTTAATGCTGTCTCTGCTAGGTTTGATTAGTAGCTTATTGCCTTGTTCCGTCTTGTATTGACGCAGCGAGAAACCGAGAAAATCAAACCCGTTCTCAATATGTGTAACTCTAGTTTTCTCTTTACTAAGTGTAATTCCTCGCTTTTGTAAGTAAGGAGTTAGTTTCTCATACATGCTTTCAGCCTTTTCCTTCGTTTCCGTTACGATGACAAAGTCATCGGCATAGAGAACACGTCCTATCTTACATTTTGGATCGATTGCGTATCCTCCGTTTGGTTTGTATGTCTTTTTATAAACAATACCAATTTCTTCTTCCATACCGCATAAGGCGATATTAGCTAGAAGGGGAGACACAATACCCCCTTGAGGGGTTCCTTCTGTTGTCGTACGAAGCACATCCTGCTCTATGTAACCCATTTTAAGCCATCTTTTGATGAGAGTGTTTCCTGGAAATATAGATGTTTGTTCTACTATCCAATCATGATTAAGATGGTCAAAGCATCCTAAAAAATCTCCCTCAAATACCCACTTTTTCTTACTATTCGTGTTAAGCTTATTAAAAAGATTACTTATAGCATCATGTGTGCTTCTTTTAGGACGAAAACCGTAAGAAGTTGGTTCAAACTTGACCTCCCATTGTGGTTCGAGTGCGTTTTTTACTATGTTTTGATACACTCGATCTCGTATCGTGGGGATACCGAGGGGTCTCATTTTTCCATTTTTCTTCGGGATAAACGTTCGTTTTGCTGGCTTTGGACGATGTCGGAAGACATTACATTTAACTATCTGTTTATAAAGTTTGATACGTTCGCTTGGATTTAAAGCCGTATAGCCATCTACACCAGGTGTTCGCTTACCGTTGTTTTGTTGTGTTACTCTGCGAATGGAAAGCAGTAGATTTGCTTTACTCCGTAGGAGTAAACGTTGAAGTTTCCTTACTTTTCTTTGTTGATTTTGCTGTTCGGCACGATAAATTCTTTGTCGTAACTTCGCTACATATTTTTGTATAATACTCCAATCAATAGAGTACCAATCTTTATGCGAGACGTGCGCCGACGCTCGTAGAGAGGTATTCATAACAGCACGCTCCTTTTCGTTAGAAGATAGCCACAAATTTATTTTCGTGTTGAAGACCAATGAGAAGTGGGCGCTCTTTCGAGCCTATCATTGTCAATAGAGACGACAGTATCCGTCCAGTTATACAGTGTTTCTGCTTTCCTGTCCCTTTTCAGGGTAACGGCTTTCGCTTTTTCTCATATCCCATACCCTCTGCCACATCGTTTGACTTTACAGTCATCCTACTGCTTATGCAGATGACATAGGGCTTACCAAGTTCCACTTCCTACAGATGCGATAGGGGTAGGTAGGTTCTTTACTCCGGGCAAGATGCGGGACGCATCAGAGCAGCATTATGATTCTACTTTTCCTCTTGCCAAGACCCAAGCAAAGCTGTGCATTATCTTGAGCTAACCCTTACGAAGCTTACAAACCTTCACTTTCGTTTACCATACCTATCTTCTCCTAGCAGTATTCTGGACCATGCATTTGTCCTCTGTTTCCACATTTCCTCATGCAACCGACAGACTCGTTACCAAGAATGCCGTTTCGGATGGAGATCATCTTCGCGTCTAGATGAGTAGCG
>JARUXA010000106.1 GCA_030433805.1 Sphingomonas sp. PsM26
CCGCTGGCGCGCAACGCATCGCACGCGGTTTCACCTATAATCTCGTCGTCGTCAGCAATGATGATCCGCGCCATCGAATGGTCCTCAATCGTCGTTTTTTAACCACCGTAACGTCAGCACCTTTCCAGATTACAAACGGCATATCGTTATGCAGTGGCAGCGTCCAAAAGGGGTGAGATTAGCGTCCCGGTAACCAAGCATGATCTAACCAGGCAGTCCCGGAGATTGCCATGCCCATCCTGACCCGCGCCAGATCGTTTTTGCTCGTGATGATCGGCTTTGCCCTGCTCGTGTGCTGCGGCCTGGCAACCGCGAAATTGCTTGAGCAGGAGCAGCTGTCAGATCTCTGGGTGCGCCATACGATACAGGTACAGTCAAAGTTGGCGCAAGCACGTGTGCTCGGACTGCGAGCGGAAGTTCAACGACGCGGCTTCGCCTTGAGTGGTAACGAACACGACCTAATTGGCTTTTCGGTCATACATAGTCAAGCGGAAGCACAATTGGCTGCGCTGGCTAATATGACGGCAGACAACCCTCGTCAGCGGGTGAACATGGCTGCGCTGCGGCGTGCGATTGCTCTTCGGTTTGCCAGCATGGAGCAAACGATCGAACTGGGTCGCAAAGGGCGTAGTAATGACGCCCGACAGCTTATTGTAAGTCCGGCTACTCAAAACCTTACCTCCACGATCACTGCATTAGCCGAACGTGTGAACGACGAGGAAGCGCGTCTCCTCGTTCAACGAGAGCGGCGCTCGCACAATCAGGAAAACCTTGCACGCACCGTCTTGGTGGCGGGCGGCATTCTGATCCTCATCTTGGCGGCGCTAATTTGGTATGATCGGCTTCTGCAGCTACGTGCCCTACGATACGCCAACGAACTGCTGGCAGCCGACATCCGTAAGCGCGAACTGGTGGAAGCGCAGCTTCAGTTGCTCGCAACGAATGCTACCGACGCCGTTTTCCGTATTAGTCTAGACGGCCAGTTTCATTATGCATCGCCTTCTACCAAACAGGTATTTGGGATTGAGCCTGAACGCGTAGTCGGCCGGGACGTCAGTTGGGGCATCCATCCGGATGACCGCGCGGCTGTGGTATCAGCTATGGAGCTGCTTGCCTCCGGATCAAGCGATCACCTGCTCATTACCTATCGATCCGCCCGCCCGGATCTGCCGGAGGCATGGCGATGGGTGGAGTCGAACGCAGGCGTGGTCAGGAGCCCTGATGGTCAGCCAATTGAAATAATTGCCTCGCTTCGCGACATCAGCAAGCGCAAGCAGCTCGAACTCGACCTGGAAGCAGCTCGCCTGCATGCCGAAGCTGCCGCCCATTCGAAATCGACCTTTCTGGCGAACATGAGCCATGAGATTCGCACTCCGATGAACGGGGTCATCGGCTTCACTGAGTTGCTACTCACTAGTGAGCTCACCTGCGAGCAACGTCGCCAGGCAGAAATGATCGCCGATTCAGGCCGAGCTATGATGCGGCTGCTCAACGACATTCTCGACCTGTCGAAGGTCGAGGCAGGGCAGATGCGGATTGCCGAGGAACCTTTTGACCTTCGTCATACCCTACGTGGCTGCGTACGCCTTGTTACGCCAGCAGCGGAACAGAAAGGGCTAATCCTAAATGTAGCGATGGACGACGCTTTACCAACAACGATCAGGGGCGACGGGCTGCGTTTGCGTCAGATCATCCTGAATTTGTTGGGCAATGCCACAAAATTCACTTTGCAAGGTGAAATTACACTGCGTGCCCGCCCGGTCACGTGCGATGAAAATGACGGTGCCGTGGCACTGGTCATTGAGGTAGAGGATACCGGGATCGGCGTCGCCCCCGAGCGACGGGCGGCTATTTTCGACACGTTCGTACAGGCTGAAGCAACGACCGCAGGACGGTTTGGGGGTACTGGCTTGGGGCTGCCGATAAGCGCACGGCTTGCCGAACTGATGGGCGGCCGGTTGGTCTTGGACGATGCGGAACGTCTAGGATCGCGCTTCGTGCTCTCGCTACCGTTGGTCCCTTGCGACGCAGGTGAGGCTCTCATTCGGATACGACCGATCGAGGCCGCCTCGACCGCCAGCTTACGTCATTCTGACGCGGTCGGGCAGCATCGACGCATTCTGGTGGCCGAAGATCACGATGTGAACCAATTGCTGATCGTTGCCATGCTGGAGCAGCTTGGTTACGAGCCAAACATCGCTGCCGATGGTGCCGAAGCTTTAATTATGGTTGAAGCGGCGCGGGCCAAGGACCAGCCCTATGACCTGGTATTGATGGACATCCAGATGCCCATCATGGACGGCCCCGAAGCTACACGGCGTCTGCGCGCTAAGGGCATCGGTGCTGACGAGCTGCCGATTGTAGCGCTGACCGCAAATGCCTATGCTGACGACGTATTGGCTTGCCTTTCTGCGGGCATGCAGGCGCATCTGGCAAAGCCGGTTACACTCGCTGGCCTAAATGACGTGTTAAGCCAATGGATTAGGCGCAAGTCCAGGGTTGACCCAATCACAGCGTCTAAAACCACGCAGCCAAGCGCCAAAGTGCGCGCACTTTATAATGTTCGCAAAGGTGAGGTGCTGCAGGCACTTGCTAACATGGTGAGAGACGGCCAATTCACTGACAGCGAACTCGGTCACGTAGCCGGCATGCTTCACAAACTGGCTGGTACGGCCGCCATGTTCGGCGAAGCGGCGCTAGGCGATTACGCGCGCGTGCTGGAATTAGGAATTG
>JARUXA010000107.1 GCA_030433805.1 Sphingomonas sp. PsM26
TAGGACCGTTATTGTTACGGCCGACGTTTACCTGGGCTTCATTTCAGAGCTTGCACCCCTCCACTTAACCTTCAGGCACCGGGCAGGCGTCAGGCCCTATACGTCGTCTTGAAGCCGACTTAGCAGAGCCCTGTGTTTTTGCTAAACAGTCGCTACCCCCTGGCCTGTGCCCCCAACAAGAGCTTGCGCCTATGTTGGGCCTCCTTCTTCCGAAGGTACGGAGGCAATTTGCCGAGTTCCTTCAGGACACTTCTCTCAAGCGCCTTGGTATACTCTACCTGACCACCTGTGTCGGTTTCGGGTACGGTCTATACGGTGGGGCTATTTCCCGGGACCTCTTCGAGGCCGTCCCAATCCGATAAGGGACGACAACACACGAGATCCGTCACACACCACCAGGCCCACGAATATTAACGTGGTTCCCATCGACTACCCCCTTCGGGCTCGTCTTAGGGGCCGGCTCACCCTGCGCGGATTAGCCTTGCGCAGGAACCCTTGGTCTTTCGGCGAAAGGGCATCTCACCCTTTTTATCGCTACTCATGTCTGCATTCGCACTTCCGATACCTCCACGACCCATTACCAGATCGCTTCACAGGCTTACGGAACGCTCCGCTACCGCGTACGCTATAAAGCGCACACCCTAAGCTTCGGTGCGTGTCTTGAGCCCCGTTACATCTTCGCCGCAGAACCTCTTGATTAGACCAGTGAGCTGTTACGCTTTCTTTAAAGGATGGCTGCTTCTAAGCCAACCTCCTGGTTGTTTTGGAAGTTCCACATGCTTTCCCACTTAGACACGACTTGGGGACCTTAGCTGTAGGTCAGGGCTGTTTCCCTTTTGACGACGGACCTTAGCACCCGCCGTCTGTCTCCCGGATATCACTCCTAGGTATTCGGAGTTTGGTTAGTGTTGGTAGGTCTCGCGACCCCCGCAACCATCCAGTGCTCTACCCCCTAGGGTGTCCATCCGAGGCACTACCTCAATAGTTTTCGCGGAGAACCAGCTATTTCCCGGCTTGATTGGCCTTTCACCCCTAAGCACAACTCATCCGGTAACTTTTCAACGTTAATCGGTTCGGACCTCCAGTGCATGTTACTGCACCTTCATCCTGGTCATGCATAGATCGCCGGGTTTCGGGTCTAATACATCAAACTCTGGCGCCCTATTCAGACTCGCTTTCGCTGCGCCTACACCTAACGGCTTAAGCTTGCTTGATACATTAAGTCACAGACCCATTATGCAAGAGGTACGCTGTCAGGCCTCAAGGACCCTCCAACTGCTTGTAGGCAATCCGTTTCAGGTACTGTTTCACTCCCCTCATCGGGGTGCTTTTCAGCTTTCCCTCACGGTACTAGTTCACTATCGGTCGCATACGAGTATTTAGGCTTAGAGGGTGGTCCCCCTATGTTCAGACAGAATTACACGTGTTCCGCCCTACTCATGTCCTGAAGTCTCACTTTCGCATACGGGGCTGTCACCCGCTATGGCGCCTCTTTCCAAAGGCTTCTGCTAGTTGAACTCCAGGCACTGGCCTGGTCCGCGTTCGCTCGCCACTACTAACGGAATCTCGGTTGATGTCTTTTCCTCCAGCTACTGAGATGTTTCAGTTCGCCGGGTTCGCTTCACGAAAGCTATGTATTCACTTAAGTGATACCTAACCCCATTTAGCTTGCCCGACCCTGTTGCCAGGGACGGTCAAGTTAAACGGGATAGGTGGGTTTCCCCATTCGGAAATCTGCGGGTCAAAGGTTGCTCACACCTCACCGCAGCTTATCGCAGCGTGCCACGTCCTTCATCGCCTGTATGCGCCAAGGCATCCACGAATTGCCCTTACCTCACGCTTGAGAGTCCGCACCACCAACAACAACACTGGGCATGATCATGACGATCACGCCGACTCGGCAAGAGCAGAGTTGTCGCAGTATCTTGGTACGGATGATTAAAAATGCTCAGCCTGATTAATTAGCGCTGTATCCGACCATCCACGCTCTGACCCCGCGGCGAACCGCGATCCAAAGTCGTTCCTGTCGAACCAACGCCGTATCACGGCATCGATTTTAAGAACCCATTCACAATGTCAAATAAGGCGGGGCGAACCCCGCAATTTCCGCCGAAGCGGAAGCGTTTTCTCTTCATCTCTAGGTTGTGGTGAGTGGTGGAGCCTATCGGGATCGAACCGATGACCTGATGCTTGCAAAGCAACCGCTCTCCCAGCTGAGCTAAGGCCCCATACTCTTTCAAAGCGCAAATGGTGGGCCTGGGTGGATTCGAACCACCGACCTCACCCTTATCAGGGGTGCGCTCTAACCAACTGAGCTACAGGCCCGCGCCTCGCTCGCGCACCCGTCAGTCGCAGCAAAGCTGCGCCTTA
Source organism: Sphingomonas sp. PsM26 (assembly GCA_030433805.1). Taxonomy (GTDB): domain Bacteria; phylum Pseudomonadota; class Alphaproteobacteria; order Sphingomonadales; family Sphingomonadaceae; genus Sphingomonas. The sequence continues at coordinate 2,371 of JARUXA010000107.1, forward strand.
TGGGCGCGCTTAACTGCGCTGGCCGAGCTTGTGTGCGTGCGAATTAGCTTTCGCTAATTCGTCTCGCGCACCGCGCTTAACCTAGTGATGAAGGGACATGAGGACGGCGGCAAATGTTCTTTGGAATGGAAGAAGCTCTTCCCCTCACCGAAGTGAAAGGCGCTTTCTGCCGATATCCTTAGAAAGGAGGTGATCCAGCCGCAGGTTCCCCTACGGCTACCTTGTTACGACTTCACCCCAGTCGCTGAACCCACCGTGGTCAGCTGCCTCCTTGCGGTTAGCGCACTGCCTTCGGGTGAATCCAACTCCCATGGTGTGACGGGCGGTGTGTACAAGGCCTGGGAA
>JARUXA010000108.1 GCA_030433805.1 Sphingomonas sp. PsM26
GCTACATAGTATCTAAAGAATCATAACTCCATTCCTTAATCAGTATCTAGTTCAGTAACGTTACCGCGTTAATACAAGCTTTATATGTGTAATGACGCCCTTCATAGAATCTGTAAGGGAGCTGAGCCGAAGAGGCGAAGGGGGCGACCGGATGGGTTGAGCTGAAATAATTCATACATGAAAGGCAAAAAAATAAAACGAATGAAAGAAGGTATCAACATGAGAAAAACAAAAGGATTTACCTTTCCAAATATCTTTCCTCCATCTCCTAAACCATCTCTCACGAGACTTCGTCCCTTCAAGGCTTATTCCTTTGTTCCGTTTAGTCCACTAGCAATGCTTGACCCCACTATCATAACCATAGGAGGTATTGTTTTAGGGATTGCTATCATCGAATGCATATTAGAGCGATGGGGTGTTATTGATCTTGTTGATCAGTTCGCAAAGGTGATGCGCTTTATCTTGCCTGTCACCTTTTATGGGGCCTTATTTTACTTCTTTGCGACATTTATGTTTTAAGGAGGGTTGTTCTAGATGTTTGAGAAACTAAAATTGCGTGGAAAGCTTATTCAAGCGTTTCGTACAGCAGAGATTTACCGGGTGGTGAAACGTGGAGCCTCTACCTCCTATCTGTTTCCGAAAATTCATCAAATCGATCATCATCACACCTATACGCGGTACGCCTTTTCCTTACTGAATGGGATCGATCCTGAGCTTTTAACGAAAAAAAGATGGGCCTTACGGCAAGTATTAGGCAGCAACATCGAAATAAACGGCAGCCTCAAAAATTTTAGTATCACCGTTCATCACAAAAGCCTGCCTAAGATGCTTAATTACACGTATGATTCGATTCATCCTCATATCGAAAAAATGGAGCTTCCAGTATGCATAGGTCAAGATATCTATGGAAACCCCGTTTCATGGGATTTTGCAGATTTAGAAACCTTATTGATATCGGGTGAAATCGGGGCAGGAAAGAGCAGCCTCATGCGTGTCATCCTCACAACGTGGGTGAAGTATGCCTCACATGAAGACTTGCGCTTAGTGTTAGTAGACCTTAAACGAGCCGATTTAGGGTTATTTCATGGAATTGATCACGTTGATGCGCTTTGTTTTGAAGCGAAAGATATGAGAAAACCTTTTGCCTTACTTCGGGCTGAAATGTATCGACGAGGCGACTTACTATTAGAGCATAGCGTGACTCACATCAGCAGGCTACCTTTTAAGCTGCCTCGTATCGTCGTGGTAATTGATGAAATGTCCATAGTGAAGAGAGAAACGGAGCTTGTAGAGATGATTCAACAGTTTGCCAGCCAAGGTCGTGCACTAGGTGTTCATACGATTATTGCCATGCAGCGTCCGGATGCTGATTTATTAAACTCTGCGTTAAAAGCTAATTTAAGGGTGCGGATTTCTGGAAGGCAAGCCGATGCCACGAATGCGAAAGTAGCTGGAGTACTCGGGGCAGAAGAAATTGATGCCGCAGCCAGGGGGCGCATGAAAATTAAGATTGATGAGGTTAAAGAGTTTCAAGCGTATTTTTTAGATGAAGAGGCTTGTAAGGAACTGCTGTCTCCTTATAAAACAAAGGTAAAAGATCCTGAACCTCGACTGGAGGTTGTGTCACAGTCTATCTTTGGATTGTTAGAGAAGGAGGAACAGCGATGAGCTTTCGACTATCTCAGCGTGATAAAGACATCATTGCGTTTATCAATCAGTTTCGGGCTGTGGATCGAGACTCATTAGTTGACCTATTCTTTAAACAGCTTAAATCATCCATAAATGCGTGCAATAGCGTGATGGTACGTTTATATCGGTTAGGTCTCATTGAACGCACACAACAGTATTCTCCGACCGTCTATTTACCTGTAGATGCAAAGATCAAAAAGAACTCTCAAAAAATACTACATTTCCTTTCTATTTTAGATGTCTATAAGCAAATGCGTACGTATGATATGCCTAAGAATGTCATTGTGGAAGATAAGCCGACTGGACGAAAAGGAGGCGTTGAACCTGATCTCTTTTGTATCTTTAAAGGATCTCCGTTTTGGATTGAAATTCAGAGAAATCAGTATTCTGAGCAGAAGATGCAGGCGAAGGTCAACCTCTATGAGGATTTTTTCTTTTCAGATGAGTGGAAAACCTTACATTGGCAGCCAGAGGGTCGAGCAGCCGTCTTCCCCTCCATACTTTTGATTACGCCTGTTCGGTATGTGGTGTCTTCAGATCATATCCGCATCATACAAGTAGCAAGTATTCATGAACTTATAGAGAAACATAAAAGTTCTCATAAAAAACAAAGGGAAGAAAGATCAAAAGTAGTATCATCGTCAAATGGAATCAAAATTAACCTAACATAGGAGACTGAGAAAATATGCTTTCTAAATAAAAAGACAGCTCAGCTACACTATTATAGGACGGATAGCTTTTAAGAGAATTCATAAACTGGTTTATAAAAAGTCTGCATAAAACAGAAAACTATCCTAGTTAGAATCCTTACTCTCTGAAGGATTCTTTTTTTATGAGATGTTTCAGAAAAAGTGATTATGGTGCGATAAGAAGTCGCTTTCTTAC
>JARUXA010000109.1 GCA_030433805.1 Sphingomonas sp. PsM26
GGACAAGGATCATTACATTTTTAATCGTTTCTGTCGTTAGCTTGATGGGTATGTGTCTGTACCCCAATATATAGACTTATATACATATTATATAATTTGTCATAATGGATTTTTTCGGAACACATATAAAAGCAAACTCTTGATATTTTATTCAATTAATAATGACTTTTGGTTTACAAAGTCAACAGACCGTGTATAATTGTTATAACAGTGATAACGTAAAATTATACGTACTGTTATAAAATCGCCAGCATATGTTAATACTATGCTAATACTAAGGAGGTATTATTATGATGGATATGGCGGTGAGAGAAGTGGAAAGAAAAATTACGAAAATTGGCAATAGCTCTGGAGTGACATTTCCACCTGAAGTTTTAGAACACTTAAACGTTAAACAAGGTGAAATGGTTGTGTTTGACCTTGAAAAAGACGGTAAAGTAGTACTTAAAAAGCGACCTGCGGTAAATGTAGAAGGTTTCGAGGAAATAGATGCGGATTTTTTAGAAGGAATGAAGGATCTATTTGATCGATACGATAATACGCTACGTAACCTCGCAGATCGTTAAAAGAAAAACAAAGGGTAAGGGACTTAGCAAATGACGAAATATCTCACTCATAAGCAAGCCATTTTCTTAAATGGTGTAATGATTCAACGTTATACACCTAAAGAACATATTGGTGTAAAAGATGAAAAATTATTGGATAGTGCGATTATGCGTCCACAAAGTTCTGCTTTTGGATCTGATGCTTATCCTAGTTTGGAATTGAAAGCTGCAGCATTGTTTGAAAGCTTAGCACAAAATCATTCTTTTCATAATGCAAATAAACGAACAGCATTCGCTTGTTTATTCCTATTTTTAAGGACGAATGGTTGGATTTTAAATGTTCGAGAAAAAGAAGCTGAAGACATGACTTCTTTTGTTGTGACAAACAAACCTTCATTACAGCATATTGCCGATTGGATTTCGAGTAATCTTGTTCAACGTTCATGAAAAAGACCTTTTCCAAAACAGAAAAGGTCTTTTTACAGTTATTTATTTAAATGCAGTTAACATAAAACCAATTATCGGTAGCATTTTAATCTAATCGATTACATTCATAAGAACTTCACAGTCACAAAAACCACCTTGGTTTTGCAGAGCCTTTACAACTTTAGCTTTTTTGCTCACGGAGATGTGGGTATCTAGCCATTCTTTAGTGTAGAGAAGTGTATGGTCACACCCCTGTATGTCCACTTTTTCGTCCAGAAATGCTTCTAATGAACCCAGCTCCTCAGGTGATAAATCAAGTTCGTGCCACTTATTTGCTTGCTCTTTTAGTAGCACTAACTTCTTTACTAACTTTCTGTCTTTTTTGTTAAGAGTGACTGCATTTTGAAGTGCTGATAAAGCTGCTTTATAATTCAGTAGATATTCTTCAGCTTGAGACAACAACTGCCAAGCAAACGCATCTGTTGGATGCTGTTCAACATATTCTTTAAGTCCTTTTCTTGCTGCTAAAAGATGGGGAATTGCTTTTTTAGAAGGAGCTCTTCTTTGATAAGATCCTTGCATTGCTAGTTTTTGTCCTTTTATTAGTTCATCTTTTAATTCTAATAAACTATCCATTCAAATAGCTCCTTTTAAACAGTATTAAGAAACCAAAAATCCTTTATGTGATTTTCCCATAACCTTCAATATTCTTCAATTACTTTATGTATACTCTATGCATTTCTAGTTAACATAATGTAGCTTATAGGAAACGAAAAATGTATCCAAGAATCTCTATTTATGTTATAAAAAAGAAAATAAACTTATTGGAGATAGAAAATGACACAAAACAATAGTAAATCACTTATTTCAATTATCTTTGGGGTTTTATCAATGATCGTTCCTTATATAGGTTTAATCTTTGGTATAGTAGGGATTGTTTTTTGCACCAAAAGTATCAGAGAAGTGAAAAAGACTAGAGAACAAGGTAAAAGTATTGCTGTGACTGGAGGAATTCTTAGTACAGTAGGGTTATGCATTCAAGCTTCTGTACTATTTTTAGCTCTTTTAGGATACACAGCAGTTTTTTATTAAATCACTGAACTACTTAACATAATCCAGATTCCCGGTAGTAAAACTAAATATTAATGGCCACATCTATGGTTAGATGTGGCCATTATATGTACATAAAGATTATTGATTATGAGTGTATTCTGCTTAGGATTGTTGCCCTGTTTGTAGTGAAAAGTATATAATCTTGCTTCTTAGTTTTAATACAAATTCGATCAGTCGTTCCATATGGAGGACCTATACGGATTGCATCAGCTTCTTTACCACCATACGTATCATCTTCTGTAACTTCAATAATATCTTCTAGTGCAATATTAAATTTAGCAAGTTGCCATTTTATGATTAATTCTTTTTCTGTTTTCTTAACATCGATCCCCACTGTAAACATATAAACATCCCCTTTTTTCCTTATAATTACATTTTAACACATTATAAAGATAGAGAAATGAATGAATACGATATTCATTGCTAGTTTACATAAACACTCTTTCCGGAACACAACTCAAAAAAGAACCCTTGTCTCAGAAC
>JARUXA010000010.1 GCA_030433805.1 Sphingomonas sp. PsM26
CGCCCCCGCCGGCCGGGGGGGCCCCCCGCCGGGTGCTCTTTTTCCCGGGGGGCCCCCCCTCCCACCCCCCCCCCCCGCGCCGGCCCCCCGCCCCCCCCCGGGGAGGGAAGAGATGGGGAAGGAGAAAGCGCAACATCCCCGAACACCCCCGCCTCCAGCGTCGTGTAGATCGCCCCCAGGAACAGCCAGGAGCCATGCTCGCGGCTCACCAGATTGGTATGCTTCCCCTGCCACCCCAGCCCCGCCGCCGCCGCCAGCGGCTTTTCCATCACCGGCGCGGTATCGACGAACACCTTGAGGTCGGTCCCCGGCACTTCCGCGACCAGCCACCGCGCAAGCGCCTTGAGCGCGCGCTTGACCACGTCGTGATAATCGCCGCCCTGCGCATAGACCGAAATCCGCCCGATCTCGCCGTGATCCGCCAGCGCGAGCGGATCGACCGCGGGGGCGTAGCTCATCCCGAGCGCGATCACGCTGCGGACTTCGGGCCACAGCGCGGCGGGGCTTTCGCGCTGGTGCGCGCGCTCCTCCATCCAGATCATCCCGCCGTGCATCCCGCCGGCGAGCCACGCGTGCAACCGTTCCGCCGTGCGCGGCGCGGCATCCGCCCGCGCAACGCCACAGGCAACGAACCCCAATTCGCTCGCCTTGGCCGAAAGCCGTTGCAACAGTGTCTTGTCTTCCTGCACCCGGCCCCGCTACCACGTCCAAGGCTATCGAGGGAATTGGCGTTGCGGCAGGAACTCGCGGTCGACGCACATGGGCTGGTCAAGCTGTTCGGCGGGCGACGCGTCGTCGATGGCGTCGATATTTCGGTGCCGAAGGGCGCGATCTACGGCGTGCTTGGCCCCAATGGTGCTGGCAAGACAACGACGCTGCGGATGCTGCTGGGGATCATCGAACCCGATGCGGGCGCACGGACACTGCTCGGCCATGATCGCCCGCGCGAAGTGAGCGACCGCGTCGGCTATCTGCCCGAGGAACGCGGGCTGTATCCCGCGATGCGCGCCAAGGATGCGATCGCGTTCCTGGGCGCATTGCGCGGGCTCGACCTCAAGACCGGGCGCAAGCGCGCGGTCGTGCTGCTCGAAGCCGCGGGGCTCGGCCATGCGGTCGACACCAGGATCCGTAAACTGTCGAAGGGCATGGCGCAGCTCGTCCAGTTGCTCGGATCGGTGGTGCACCAACCCGATCTGCTCGTGCTCGACGAACCCTTTTCGGGGCTCGACCCGGTCAACCAGGAACGGCTCGAGGCAATGATCTTCGCCGAACGCGACCGCGGCGCGACGGTGCTGTTCTCGACGCATGTGATGGCGCACGCAGAACGGCTGTGCGACCGGCTCGCGATCATCGCGGGTGGCAAGCGCCGGTTCGAGGGGACGGTCGGCGAGGCGCGTGCGCTGCTGCCGATGCGCGCGCTTTACACGCCGACGCGCGACGATCCGGGCGTTGCGGCGCATCTTCCCAGCGATGCCGAGCATGTTGGCGACGGCTGGCGCTTCACCGTCCCCGACGGTGGCGTCGAGCGGGTGCTGAGTGCGCTGATCGCGGCCGGGTACGGCATTTCGGGTCTGTCGATTGAGCGGCCTTCGTTGCACGACGCGTTCGTCAAGGTCGTCGGCCGCGCCGCGCTGGAGGATGCCGCTAAGGAGGACAGGCAATGAGCCGTTTCCGTATCCTGCTCCGCCAGATCTGGACGATCGCGCGGCGCGATTTCGTCGCGACGGTGTTCACGCCGACCTTCCTGATCTTTCTGCTCGCTCCGGTCGTGATGGGGTCGTTCGGCGCAATCGGCGGGCTTGGCGCGAATGCCGCCTCGAAGGGCGCGGACGCCAAGACGCGGATCGTCGCGATCGTCGAGCCAGCGCGAAGCGCGGACTTCGCCGCGATCGACCTGCGGTTGCGGCGGCTCTACCGCCAGTCGGACGAAGCGCCGCCAATGCTCCAGACGCTCGCCCCCGCGGCCGATCCGGCTGCGCAGGCACGCGCGCAGTTCGACGACAAGCGGATGGATGTGGTGGCGGTGCTCTATGGGCCACTCGCGACGCCGCATGTGCTCACCACGCCGCTCAGCGTCCGTGCGGGCGACTATCTCGCGCTGCTCGCCGAGGACGTGCTGCGCGCCGACGGCAGCGGGATCGCGCCGTTGAGCACCGCGACACGGACGGTCGTGTCGCGCACCGCGCCCTCGTTGCGCGGCGCGAATGCATCGGGGTTCTTCGCGGTGTTCGGGCTGTTCTTCCTGACGCTGCTGCTGGCGGGACAGGTCGTCAGCGGAGTTGCCGAGGAACGTGGCAACAAAGTGATCGAAGTGCTCGCCGCCGCGGTGCCGCTCGAATCGGTGTTCTTCGGCAAGTTGCTCGGGACGTTCGGGGTGGCAGTGCTGTTCCTCGTCTTCTGGGGGACGCTGATCAGCCAGGCGACGGTGCTGATGCCGCCAAGCTTCGCCGCTGGGCTTGCGGGGCTGACGCCTGCGCTGGGCCTGCCGGTGTTCACGCTGCTGTTCTTTGCCTATTTCACCACGGCGTACATGCTGCTCGGCGCAGTGTTCCTCGGGGTCGGCGCGCAGGCGGCGAGCGTGCGCGAGATCCAGCTGCTGTCGCTGCCGATCACGCTGATCCAGGTGGCGATGTTCGGCCTGGGTGCGGTCGCTCTGTCCCGCCCCGACAGCTGGATCAGCACCTTCGCCGCGGTGTTCCCGCTGAGTTCGCCCTATTACATGGCGGGGCGCGCGGCGCAGTCGGGCAGCCTCGGCATTCATCTGCTCGCGCTGGCGTGGCAGGCGCTGTGGGTCGCGATCTTCATCGCGGTCGGCGTGCGCGCGTTCCGGCGTGGCGTGCTGCAGTCGGGCAGCGGCACGTTCCGCTGGAGGCGGCGGCGAGCCTCATCCGACAAGCTTGTTGACACAGGTGTCAGTTAAAGGTCTGCTCGCCCCAAAACAGGAGAGAGACATGGCCACCGCAGCGATCGAGTCGGACTCCGTCACCCCCTGCCCGGTCGATCCGCTCGATGTGAGCCGCCCCGAACTGTACCGCGACGACCAGTGGCAGGCCCCCTTCCGAGAGCTGCGCGCCACCAGTCCGGTCCATTATGTCGCACACTCCGACTTTGGGCCTTATTGGTCGATCTCCAGCTACAAGCCGATCGTCGCGGTCGAATCGCTGCCCGATCTCTATTCGAGCCAGGCGGGCGGGATCACGATCGCCGATTTCGTCGAGGATCGCGGCGATGTGAAGATGCCGATGTTCATCGCGATGGACCGGCCCAAGCACACGGGGCAACGCCGCACCGTCGCGCCGGCCTTCACGCCGTCCGAGATGGTACGGATGACCGACAATATCCGGATGCGGACCTCCGAGATCCTCGACGGGCTCGACTGGAACACCCCGTTCGACTGGGTCGACCGCGTGTCGGTCGAACTGACGACGCAGATGCTCGCGATCCTGTTCGACTTTCCGTGGGAAGACCGGCGCAAGCTGACCTTCTGGTCCGACTGGGCGGGCGACATCGAGATGGTCAAGACCGCCGAGCTCCGCGCGCAGCGGTTGCAGCACATGTATGACTGCGGTGGCTATTTCCAGAACCTGTGGAACCAGAAGGTCGGCAAGGAACCCACCCCCGACCTGATCTCGATGATGATCCATTCCGACGCGATGGCGGAAATGGACCAGATGGAATTCCTCGGGAACCTCATCTTGCTGATCGTCGGGGGCAACGACACCACGCGCAACACGATGAGCGCGGTTGCCTACGGGCTCGACCTGTTTCCCGATTCTCGCGCGAAGCTGGAGGCGGACCCGGGGTTGATTCACAATGCGGTGCAGGAAATCGTTCGCTGGCAGACCCCGCTTGCGCACATGCGTCGCACCGCGACCGTGGACAGCGAACTTGAAGGTCAACGGGTCGCGGCGGGGGACAAATTGATCCTCTGGTATATCTCCGCCAACCGCGACGAGAGCGTGTTCGAGGATGCCGATACGATCCTGGTCGATCGGCCGAATGCACGGCGGCATCTCGCGTTCGGGCATGGCATCCACCGCTGCGTCGGCGCGCGGCTGGCGGAATTGCAGGTGTCGGTGCTGCTCGAGGAGATGGCCAAGCGGCGGATGCGGGTCAACGTGATCGGTGCGCCCGAGCGCGTCGCGGCGTGCTTCGTCCACGGCTATCGCAAGCTACCGGTCGAGATCAGTCGCTATTGAACGTCAACGGGCGTGCGTCCGCTTGGCGAAGTGTCGCGTAGCTCCCACATGGGGTTGGCAAGACCCTTTGCCGTTTAGGATATTCTTCCGATGCACGACCGCCGCCATTTCCTGACGCTCGCCGGATCGGGCGTTGCCGCTTTTGCGCTGTTCGGCTGCAAGAGCGCGACCGCCGGACCACCCGAGACGTTCGAGATCAATCTGAGCGATGCCGCGTGGAAGAAGAAGCTGTCGCCCGCCGCTTACCGCGTGCTGCGCCATGAGGGCACCGAGACGCCTTACACCAGCCCGCTCAACGGCGAGCATCGCGCGGGCACCTTCGCCTGTGCAGGCTGCGCGCTGCCGGCGTTTTCCTCGAAGACCAAGTTCGAGAGCGGCACCGGCTGGCCGAGCTTCTGGGCACCCCTGCCCAATGCCGTCCGTAACCGAGTCGACGGATCGCTGGGCATGGAACGCACCGAAGTCCATTGCCGCCGCTGCGGCGGGCATCTTGGGCATGTCTTCGACGATGGCCCCAAGCCGACCGGCAAGCGCTACTGCATGAACGGCGTTGCGATGACCTTTACCCCCGGCAAGGCATAACCCCGCCGGGGCCGCACACGGCGGCCCCGCGCTCCATTACACTGCGATCGTAACTGCCTTGTACTTTGGGTTGAGTAAGTGCGTCACCAGCAGCGCGAGCAGGTACGCCAGCCCGCACGCGATGAAGAACGGCTGGTAGCTCCCGACCGTATCGAGCAGCAGCCCGAGCGACTTGGACGCGATGAACCCGCCCGCAGCCCCCGCGAACCCGCCGAGCCCGACCAGCGTGCCCTGCGCATAGCGCGGAAACAGATCCCCCGGCAGCGCGAACAGGTTGGTCGAGAAACCTTGGTGGGCCGCGCACGCCAGACCGATGAAGGCGACCGCGATCCAGATGTTGCTCGCCTGCACCGCGAACATCACCGGCAGCGCAAACAAGGCGCAGGCGAACATCGCCCGTTTGCGCGCGCGTCCGGTGGTGACCCCGCGCTTGAGCAGATGCGACGAATACCACCCGCCCGAAATCGCACCGAGATCTGCGAGGATGTAGATCGCGACGAGCGGCGGCCCGAAGCTCTTGAGGTCATAACCATATTGCTTGCTGAAAAAGTCGGGGAGCCAGAACAGGAAGGTCCACCACACCGGATCGATCAGGAACCGCCCCGCCATATAGGCCCAGGTCTCGCGGTGGCGCAGCACGCTGCGGAAGGTCGCGCGGCCGACATCCTCCGCTGGTTCGGCTTCGATCCAGGCACGTTCCTCCTGCGTCAGCTTCGGATGATCGGACGGTTTGCGATACAGCCAGAACCACAAGCCGAGCCAGACCAGATTGAACGATCCCGTAACGATGAACGCCCAGCGCCAGTTGAGCGCAAACGACACGACGAGCAGCGACACCAGCAACGGCGTCACCACCGCGCCGACATTGGCGCCCGCATTGAAGATGCCGATCGCGAGCGCGCGTTCCTTCTTGGGGAACCACTGCGAAGCCGCGGCGAGCGCGGACGGATAGGTCCCCGCCTCGCCCAAAGCGAGCGGGATGCGCGCGATGACGAAGCCCGTCGTGCTCGTCACCAGCACCTGCGCCAGATGCCCGACCGTCCAGGTCGCCATTGCCAGCAGATACCCCGCGCGCGCACCAATCCGGTCGATCAGCCAGCCGAAGAACAGGAAGCCGAACCCGTAGCACACCTGGAAATAACCGGTGATGTCACCGTATCCGGTGTTCGACCAGCCGTAGAGGCTCGACAGTTCGGGCTTGAGCACGCCGAGGACGAGCCGGTCGATGTACGACAGCACCACCGCGGCGAACAGCAGCCCGCAGATGATCCAGCGAACGCGCCCGCGCGGTCGCGGCACCGCATGTTCCGCGGTTTCGGGGGCTTGCGCGAGTTGATCGCTGAACTTGCTCATCGCGGCCTGCCCAAAGGCAGATCGCCGTTCGCTCTCGCCGCCAAAAGGTGTGGGGTTTGACCATTTCGCGGCCAAACGTCGGATGGGACCGCGCCGTCAACGCGCGGGTTGTCTGCAAAGTGACGCATCCGTGTCCTCTCCCACCAACGTCGACGCGGCATTGCTCGGGATGCCGTCATCGTGTTAACGTTATCATGCGTTAGGGTCCGCTTGTCTGTCAACGACTGCGCGCACACCGACGACCGGACCAATCCGGCGGCGGAATAGTGGAGGATGGGGATCGTCATGTCGAACGCGTTGAAACGGGGCCTGTTCGCCTGCCTGCTGGCCGGTATCGCGACCCCTGCGCTGGCCGAGGACGGTTATGACCTGTGGCTTCGCTATCATCCGTTGACGACATCGGGCATTGCCGATGCAACGACCGTCGCCGTGCTGGGCGATACGCCTACGCTCAAGGTGGCGGGGCAGGAGATGCAGCGCGGCCTCGCGGGTCTGTCGGCGCATCCGATACAGGCCGACGTCACGATGCGGCCGGGCGGGGTCGTACTGGCGCGGGCTGACACGCCGGCGCTGCGGTCGCTGACGCTTGCAACCCAAACTCTGGGTGAGGAAGGGTATCTCGTTCGTTCGGTTACGCTCGACGGGAAACGCGTCACGCTCGTTACTGCCAATACCGACCGGGGGGTCCTGTACGGCGCGTTCGCGCTGCTGCGTTGGGTCCAGACCGGGCATTCGCTTTCCAGCGCAAACCTCACATCGACGCCGCACGTTGCTTTGCGCGTGCTCGACCATTGGGACAATCTCGATGGTACGGTCGAGCGCGGCTATTCGGGACAGTCGCTGTGGGACTGGTGGACGCTCCCCGATTATCGCGACCCGCGCTACACCGATTATGCGCGCGCCAACGCCTCGATCGGGATCAACGGCAGCGTGCTCAACAACGTCAACGCCAAGGCCGACAGCCTGACCGCGCCGTACATCGCTAAGGCCGCGGCGCTCGCCGACATCTTCCGGCCGTATGGGATCAAAGTCTATCTCTCGGCGCGCTTCTCCGCGCCGATCGAACTGGGCGGGCTCAAGACCGCCGACCCGCTCGATCCCAAGGTCGCGGCATGGTGGCGCGCCAAGGCGGACGAAATCTATCGCGCGATCCCGGACTTCGGCGGGTTCCTGGTCAAGGCAAACTCGGAAGGCCAGCCCGGCCCGCAGGATTACCACCGCACCCATGCCGACGGTGCGAACATGCTTGCCGCCGCGGTCGCGCCGCACAAGGGCATCGTGATGTGGCGCGCGTTCGTTTACGCGCAGGAGAATGCGGAAGACCGCGCCAAGCAGGCGTATGACGACTTCCATCCGCTCGACGGCACGTTTGCCTCAAACGTCATTGTCCAGGTCAAGAACGGCGCGATCGATTTCCAGCCGCGCGAGCCGTTCCATCCGCTGTTCGGCGCAATGCCCAAGACGCCGCTGATGATGGAATTCCAGATTACCAAGGAATATCTCGGCCAGGCGACCCACCTCGCCTATCTCGGCCCGATGTTCGAGGAGACGCTGCGCGCCGACACGCTGGCGCACGGCACCGGATCGACCGTCGCACGGGTCGTCGACGGCACGCTCGATCACCACGCGCTGACCGGCATGGCGGGGGTCGCCAACATCGGGCGTGACCGCGACTGGTCGGGATCGACCTTCAACCAGGCCAATTGGTACGCGTTCGGACGGTTTGCGTGGAACCCCGACGACACGTCCGATGCCATCGCGCGCGACTGGGCCGCGATGACGTTCGACCCCACGACCGCGACCGTGACGCCGGTCGTACGGATGATGGCGGGTTCGCGCGAGGCGGTGGTCGACTATATGACGCCGCTCGGCCTGGGCCACGTTATGGCGACGGGGCATCACTATGGCCCGGGACCGTGGATTTCGGATCTCAAGCGTCCCGAATGGAATCCCTATTACTACCACCGCGCGACCAAGGACGCGATCGGCGTGGAGCGCGGGCCAAAGGGCAATGCCGCCACCGCGCAATATGCGCCCGCGCTCGCGCGGCTGCTGGCGGACGCCAAGACCACCCCCGAACGCGACCTTTTGTGGTTCCACCGCGTGCCGTGGACATACAAGCTGCGGTCCGGCGAGACCCTGTGGCAGGGGATAGTCGGGCATTACGATCGCGGCGTGGGCTATACCGCGGGCTTGCAGTCCGCCTGGACGGCACTGCGCCCGCGGATCGATGCGGAACGGTTCGCCAAGACCGACACCTTCCTGGCGATCCAGCACCGCGAGGCGCAGTGGTGGCGTGACGCAAGTCTGGCCTATTGGATGTCGGTCAACGGTCTGGCGCTTCCAGCGAGCGCAAAATCACCCGCGCACGATCTCGACTGGTACAAGGCGCAACATTTCCCCTACGCACCCGGCAACCCCTGACTTGCCGACACCGTGACGTTGGCGTCATAGTCTCTGCAACGAAAGGACCCGAATGACGGATACCCGACCCTCGCGGCGCCAGCACAACGTTCCGACGATCACCGATGTCGCGCACAAGGCCGGGGTATCACCGATGACCGTGTCGCGCGTCATCAACGCCAAGCATACCGTGCGCGAGCAAACGCGCGTGCGGGTCGAAGCCGCGATCGCCGAACTCAATTACGCGCCCAACGCCGCCGCCCGCACGCTGGCGGGGGGCGAGGAAATGCGGATCGGTCTGCTCCATTCCAACCCGAGCTTCGCCTATCTCAGCGCTTTCCTGGTCGGCAGTCTCGATCAGGCGAGCCGCAGCAACGTCCAGCTTGTCGTCGAGAAGTGCGATGACCCCGGTCAAGAAGCGGCGGCGGTTGCGCATCTGCTCAACGGCCGGGTCGACGGGATCGTTTTGCCGCCGCCGCTGAGCGACTCTCCCGATGTGCTTGCTGCGCTCAAGACGGCGGGCGTTCCGATCGTCGCGGTCGCCACCGGGCGCGCGCCCGAATGGGCGTTCTCGGTCAGCATCGACGATCGTCAGGCGGCATATGACATGACGCGGCATCTGGGTGCGCTCGGCCATGTGCGGATTGGCTTCATCACCGGCAACCCCAACCAGACCGCCAGTGCCGAACGGCTGGACGGCTATCGCGCGGCGCTGGCCGACATGCGGCTGCCGGACGACCCCGCGCTGGTGACGGAGGGGCTGTTCACCTATCGCTCGGGGCTCGACGCGGCGGACCGGTTGCTCGACCTCGACGATGCACCCTCCGCGATCTTCGCGTCGAATGACGACATGGCCGCCGCAACAGTCGCGATCGCGCATCGGCGCGGACTGGACGTGCCGAGCGACCTGACTGTTTGCGGGTTCGACGATACCGCGCTGGCGACGACGATCTGGCCCGAACTGACGACGATCCGTCAGCCGGTCGTGGAAATGTCGCGGATGGCGGTCGAGTTGCTCGTCCATGCGATCCGGTTGAGCAAGGCCGGGCGGCTGGGGGATATCGGCGAGCCGCACGTTCTGGCCGATTACACGCTGATCCGGCGCCAGTCGGATGCCGCGCCCCGGCGCCGCCCCGCAGTGCAACGGCGGGACTGAAGAAGAAATACCGCTTGATATTCCAAGACTTGCGTAATTTACGCAAAGACCGAAAATATTATCATCACTGACCGTCGAGGTTTGCTGTAATACACCCTGCAATATTGGCATACAGGGGACCTTGATGAGCGTCGCCATTGCAATGATTACGGACCAGAAGGGATATGCGCTGGCGCGCTATGCATTGGCCTCGGTTCTATTATCTCAGACACACGACTATACCCCATTCCTTTTCGTTGACCGGTGGGACGGGCCGACCGATGAGGACGGCCTTTTGCGTCTAGGGAGATCGATCGGCCGGCCCGTCGAGGTCGTGAAGTTCGATAAGAACATCTTCGGTCAATTGGGTTACAAGACGAGACCCCATGTCTCCCTGGCGGCCTATCTCAAGTTCGACGCGCTGCAATATCTGAGCAAGCGATTTGACCGGGCGCTTTACGCCGATACGGACATGCTCTTTTACCAACCGCTCGATATCTCCGGGATCGATTTCCACGGCAATCCGATCGGGGCGGTTTATGATCTGGGTGAGTGCCTGCTCCACGACGTGCAGGGTGTCGAAGCGCAATGTTCCAGTAGCGGATATGCGCGAGATTATTTCAATTCCGGCCTGATGTTGCTCGATTGCGCACATGTCGAGTTCGAGGCATTGGGGCCGATCTACGAGGCGCATTGTGAGACCCATCAGTTCCAGTGTCCCTATGACGATAACTGCGCCCTGAGCGACCAATGTGCGTTCAACATGACCTTCGAGAACCGTTGGACGCCTCTACCGCTGACATGGAACGTGCAGTCGATCACGCTGCAGACCGATCTGTGGGACCAGGCCGCGATCCGTCACTATACGGGCCCGATCAAGTTCCTCCCGCTGCGCGCCCGCCGGGCTGACAAGAAGGAACGCCGCTTGATCGCTACGCTCGCGACCGCGTTGGGCGACGCCCGGCCGACCATTTGGCCGGGCATGGGTGCCGTTTATTGGGCAAACGCGCTGCGGCGCGCACGCGCGCGCGCCAAGATGGCGCGAGCGGCGCAGATCACCGAATACACCATCGTGGCCAGGCGGGAGGCAATCGCAAACGCCCGGTGATCGGGCGTTTCAACGAGCGCCTGCTCCAATGAAAAGGGGCCGCATTCCCGATGGAATGCGGCCCCTTTTGCCGTCAACGATGGAAGGAAGCCTACCCCTCCATATCTTCCAATTCGCGTCCGCGCGTTTCGTTGATCATCGCCTTGACGAAGAAGAACGACAGCGCCGCGAAGATCGCATAGCCGGTGTAGGTGACCGCAAGCCCCGGCGACACGGCAAGCGCCGGGAAGCTGACCGAGATCGCGGCATTGGCGATCCACTGCGCAAAGCCTGCGACCGCAAGCCCCGACCCGCGGATCTGGTTGGGGAACATCTCGCCCAACATAACCCACATGATCGGGCCCCAGCTGAAGTTGAAGAACACGACGTAGAGGTTCGCCGCAACGAGCGCGATCACGCCGTTGTTGCCCGGCAGCGACACCGCGCCATCCGCGCCGGTGACTGCGGTCGAGAAGGCATAGGCGACCGTCGCCAGCGTCACCGTCATGCCCGCAGAACCGATCAATAGCAGTGGCTTGCGACCGATACGGTCGACGAAGGCGATCGTGAAGATGCACGCGCCAATCGAAAGGGCGCCGGACAGGATATTGATCTGCAGGGCGTAGTTCTCGGAGAAGCCGACGGCCTCCCACAGCGTCGCGCCATAATAGAAGACGACGTTGATTCCGACGAGCTGCTGGAAGATCGCAAGACCGATACCCGCCCACAGGATCGGACGGATCTTGCCGGTGCGCTTGTCGAGCAAGTCGGACAAACGCGGCTTGTGGTGATCGGCCGCGAAGCTGGAGCGGATTTCGGTGACCTTGCGATCCGCCTCTTCCTGGCCGAACAGGCGGGCGAGCACGGCGCGCGCGCGCTCGTCATGCCCCTTGGCCATCAGGTAGCGCGGGCTTTCCGGGATGATCAGCAGCGCGAAGAAATAGATCGCGGCCGGGATCGCCTGAAGCCAGAACATCCAGCGCCAGGCGGGTTCGCCCAGCCACAGGATCGCGGTCGATCCGCCAGCGTAATGCGCGAGCACGTAATTGGCGACGAACGCACCGGTCAGGCCGGTGATGATCATCACCTGCTGGACGCTCGACAACCGCCCACGGATCGCCGCGGGGGTGACTTCGGAAATGTAGACCGGCGAGATCACGCTCGCCGCGCCGACGCCAAGGCCGCCGATGATGCGCGCGATGATGAAGACGATCGACGATCCCGCCGCGCCCGCGGCAAGCGCGCTGACGAGGAACAGCACCGCCGCCAGCATCATGACGCTGCGTCGCCCGATCCGGTCGGCAAGCCGCCCGGCGGTGAACGCGCCGATCGACGAACCTACGAGGATCGCGCCGACGTTGATCCCGATCCCGAGCTTGCCGAGATCGAATGCCGCCTCGAGCCCCTTCTGCGTCCCGTTGATCACGCCCGAATCATAGCCGAACATGAAACCGCCGATCGTCGCCACCGCGACGATGGCGGCAATGAAGCCGAAATTGACCTTGCTCATATCCGGGCCCAGCCCGGGCAACGATGCCGTCGCCATCAGTTTTTCCCTCTTCCCAATTTTATAGTTTTGCCGGCGTCACGGGCAGGCCCGCTACGCCGGGGTCGAATGCGAACAGATTACCCGCCTCTGGCTGCTCTGCGAGCGCCGCGGGGTCGAGCCCCTTGCTGGCGGTCGTTGCATAGGCAGTGCGCAGATCGGGCCCGCCAAAGGCGATCTTGGTGATATTGGACACGGGAAAGCGCACTTCGCTGATCGCGATGCCCGCGGGATCATAGCGGCGCACGCGCCAGCCGCCCCACAGCCCGGTCCACAGGCAATTCTCGGAATCGATCACGCAGCCGTCGGGGTGACCCGCACCGTCCTCGATCTCGATGTGCACCACCGGCGTACCGAGCGTGCCATCGTCGTTGATCGGCACGCGCCAGATCCGCTTGCCCAGCGTATCGGTGTGATACAGCGTGGTCGCGTCCGCGCTGACCGCGGGACCGTTGGTGATCGCGACGGGCGGGAGGCCGCTGTCCTGCGTCGTACCGTCCGCAAGGCGATGAAGCCGCCCGGTCTCGCCCGCTTCATTGTCGTCCATCGTGCCGAACCAGATCCGCCCGCGCGAATCGGTCGTCGCGTCGTTGAGGCGGTTGTCGGGATGATGCGGTTCGGGATCATGGAACAGCGTGAACGCGCCGGTCGCGGGATCGAAGCGATGCAGCCCGGTCTTGACCCCGGCGATCATGTCGCCGCTTTCGGTCGGGAGCACCCAGCCGATCTGGTCTGGCGCGGTCCAGTGCTGCGCCTGCCCCGTCACGGGATCGAACCGGTATAGCCGGTGCGCCTTGATATCGACGAACCAGAGCGCATCGCCGATCCAGACGGGCCCTTCGCCCAGCGTTGCCCCGACTGCGAAAACCGACTGAACCATCGTCACCCTCTCCTCAGCGCCAGCCGGCATCGACGAAATAGTCGTGCCCCGTACACATGCGGGCATCGTCGGACGCGAGGAACAAGGCAAGGGCTGCGACGTCCGCTGGCTGGATCCGCCCATCAAGGCATTGCGCCGAGACGATCTCCGCTTCGCCCTCCGGCGTGTACCATTTTTCCTGGCGCGGCGTCTGGACGTTGCCGGGGACGATCGTCGTGACGCGGATGTTGTCGCGGCCGAGATCGCGCGCGAGGCTGCGCGTCATGCCTTCGATCGCGGCCTTGGCCGTTTGATACAGGACGAGGTCGGGCAAGCCCAAATGCCAGCTGATCGACCCGAAATTGACGATCGCGCCGCCGCCTGCCTGGCGCATGTACGGCACCACCGCCTGTGCCGCGAAGAAAAGATGGCGCAGATTCACCGCCATCCGGTCATCCCAATAATCGGGCGTGACTTCGGCGATGCTGTGGCGATCGTCGTTGGCGGCGTTGTTGATCAGGATGTCGATCCCGCCCAGCTGCTCGGCGACGGTGGCGATCGTCGCCTGGAGCGCGGCAATGTCGCGAAGGTCGCACGCGTGGAAGCGGGCGGGGGCGAACCGCTCGGCGACCGCGGCACCCGCTTCGTGGTTGACGTCGACGAAGGCGATGTGCGCGCCTTGCTCGGCAAAGGCCTCGACCAGCCCTGCGCCGATCCCGGTGGCGCCCCCCGTGATCAGCACGCGCTTCCCCGCAAGACTATGATATTGCGCGCGTATTTTCGGCATTGCCGTCACTTCTTGGTCTCCAGCAGGCCGCGTTGGGCCAGGTTGGTCATCAGCGCGCCGATCCCGGTCTGCCACGGCGCGGCGTCGCGCGAGGTGACGACGCGGTTGACCAGACGGCCGAGCTTGGCGCTCTCGATCGAGACGATGTCGTTGATCTTGTGGGTGAATCCGCGACCGGGATCGTCGCGATCCTGGACCGGCGCGAACAATGTGCCGAGGAACAACGCAAAACCGTCGGGATATTGATGCTCGCTCAACGTCTGGCGCACCAGATCGAGCGGGTCGCGGCTGATCTCCGCCATGTTGCTTGCGCCTTCAAGGACATAGCCGTCCTCGCCCGCGATCCGCAGCGCGACTTGCGCGGTGCGGACGTCGTCGATCGTGAAGCTGTCGTCGAACAGGCGGACCAGCGGCCCGAGCGAGCAGGACGCGTTATTATCCTTCGCTTTGCCCAATAATAGAGCCGATCTGCCCTCGAAATCACGCAGATTGACGTCGTTTCCAAGCATTGCGCCGACGGTTTTACCCCGATTGTCGACGAGTAAAGCAATCTCCGGCTCGGGATTGTTCCAGGTCGAATCCGAGCGGATCCCGATATCGGCGTCCGCCCCGACCGTCGCCAGCACGGGGGCCTTGGTGAACACCTCGGCATCGGGGCCGATCGCGACTTCGAGATATTGCGACCACAGGCCGTCGTCGATCAGCGCCTGCTTGAGCGCCGCCGCCTCGGGCGTGCCGGGAACGACGCCACGGATCGAACCGCCGACGCGCGCCTCGAGGCGCTCCCGAATGGCACTTGCCGCGCCGGGATCACCGCGGCCGCGTTCCTCGATCACGCGTTCGAGTGCGGAGACCGCGAAGGTCACGCCGCACGCCTTGACGCATTGCAGATCGACCGGGCTGAGGAGATCGACGGACTGAAGCGAGAAATCGGCGATCGGCGCGCCACCGGCACCGCTGAAATCGCCGCCGTCGATCAACGCCGCGACGGTCGGTGCGACCTGCGCCATGTCGAACGCCTGGCCCTTGACCACCAGGATCGGCGAGGGTCCCGCCTCGGTCAGGATCCTGCCGACGAAGGTTCCGTTCGCCCAATCCACTGGCAGTGCTGACGCTGTGTCGCCCCGTTCGCCCTTCATACCCGCTCCACTCGACATATTATTTTGATAGCGTTAACAACACCAGCGTCGACGCGCTGTCAAGGGCGGGACAGCCACAAGATAGTGGCGTGGAGAAGGAAACGGGACATGAAGAAGATCCGTCTGATTGGTCTGGCCTGTGCCACGCTCGCGCTGCTCGGCGCGAGCCCGCCGCCCGCGGAACGCTGGGTCGGTAGCTGGGCGACGTCGCAGCAGATTCCCGAACCACGCAATGCCCTCCCCGATGCCGCGCTGACCGATGCGACCCTACGCCAAATGGTTCGCCTGTCCACTGGTGGAAATCGGTTTCGTATATTGATGAGCAACGCGTTCGGCACCGAGCCGCTGCGGATCGACGCCGCGCACGTCGCGCGCGCTGTTGGCGGCGCGGCGGGTGGCGCCGGGGTGATGCCCGGCACCGATCGGGCGCTGACCTTCGACGGGGAAGCGGGGGTGCTGATCCCGGCGGGCGCGAGCTATTGGTCGGACCCGGTCGCGCTGCCGGTCCCGGCGCTGTCGTCGATCGCGATCTCGCTCCATTTGCCCACAGCCCCCAAGGGCCAGACCAGCCACCCCGGATCGCGCGCCACCAGCTATGTCGTGCCGGGCAACCATGTCGGTGATGCGGCGCTGCAAGGCGCGCAGACGGTGGAGCATTGGTTCCAGATCGCAGGCGTCGCGGTTGCGGCGTCCCCCTCGGCGCGCGCGGTCGTGACCTTGGGCGATTCGATCACCGACGGGCATGGCGCGACCACCGACGGCAATGATCGCTGGCCCGACCTGCTCGCCAACCGGCTGCAGGCGAACCCGGCGACCGCGACGGTCGGCGTGCTCAACCACGGGATCGGCGGCAACCGCGTGCTGGCGGACGGGCTCGGCCCCAACATGCTCGCGCGGTTCGACCGCGACGTGCTCGCGCAGCCGGGGGTACGCTATCTGATCGTGCTCGAGGGGATCAACGATCTCGGCACGCTGACCCGCGAAGCGCCGGTGTCGGTTGAGGACCATGCGGCGCTGGTCGCGCGGATGATCGGCGCGTATCGCCAGGTCATCGCGCGCGCGCATGCCGCGGGGATCAAGGTGTATGGCGCGACGATCCTGCCGGATGGGGGCTCGGGCTATTATCACCCCGACGCGCAGAACGAGGCCGACCGGGCGGCGGTCAATGCGTGGATCCGTGCGCCGGGGCATTTCGACGCGGTGATCGATTTCGACGCGCTGATGCGCGATCCTGCTGCGCCGACGCGGTTGCGGAGGGATTATGATTCTGGGGACGGGTTGCATCCTTCGCCGGTGGGGTATCGGGCGATGGCTGGGGCGATTCCGTTGGGGCTGTTTCGGTAGGGGTAGGTGATCAGCGAAAAGGATGTTCGTTTTCGCCTGATCCGGTTTTGGTGTCTCATTTGGCAAAAGCTGCCGCCCCGCTTTGGATCGCGGTTCGACAGTACCTTACGAGAGTCAGGCGTCAGATCGGGCGCCGTAGATGTCAACTTCTTGTGGAGGCTACCAAAAGGCATATCTCAGCCAACTATCCGAAAAGCGCTTAATGTTGAGATGTTTAGCGGGGCACACGCTTGTGGTGAACGCTGACATCACTCAAACGGAGAGAGAGATTAATCGTCGTCGCGTCGGGGTAACTTGCTCACGTCGGCAATTATCGTTGGCAATAGATCCTGTCCTGCCAGCATCCCGTCCAGCAGTTCGCCGATGCGGTGATCATACTGTGAGTTGTTGATCGGAGACAGTTGAGCGCACAGGACGAAATTGAACGGCGTCAGATACCGTATCCGAACCTCCGTTCGACCTGCCGTGTCGATGATTTTTCCGTCCCGCTCGGCCGCGCCGTCCTCATACTCCTCACGCGTGACCAACAAGCCGTCATCGGTAAGTCCATACTCCTCCGAGATGCTCGTGCCTTCTTCAGTCGCCTCCTTCAGGCGCTCGGACGACCGTGCGTCGATGCCCGTCGGTGTGAGGCCTTCACACTCGACGTAGACAAAGTTACGATAGTAGAGGGGCGACTCGCACAGGGCGACGCGAGACACTTTCAGCTCGTGATTGCCGATTAGGAACGTCTCGGGTCCGATTTGGCGGAATCGCTCGATGCCGATCGATATTCCGCCGCGGAACATCCAAATCGGCGTTGACCGGCCGATCCGGAGTTCACCGCCAAGCAACCGGCCAAGGCGCATCGCAACGTCCTCGGGGCCCGTCGTCCAGTAAATGCCGCGCTTTCCCGGGAATGCGTCGCCGACACGCTCAAAAAAGAATGGCGTGCTATCAACCTTGGGCGGCTGGGCGTTCTTCGTCGCCGCATCGTAGGCTTGCTCTGCAAGCGCCGCGATCGTCTCGGCCAACAGCAGTTGCTGTCGTGCGCTCAAGATTCCCTTGCGCGTTGAAATCTTGTTCATCAGCCAAACGCGTAGCTCCTCATAAGCCTCACTGTTTTTCGCTGCTTGGATAACAACAGAGACCAATTCGCTGAGCCCTTCCTGGGTATCGAACTCAGCTCCCGGTAGCGCGCTTGCTTTCCGCAGAGCCCCGGCCATCGCAGCGTGTCGAAGAATATCCTTGGGCAGCGGGGTGTCGCCCTCATAATCCTGGAGAGACCCTTTGCCGTTCGCTGCGATCGCCAGGAACGCATGTCGCTTTTTCTGCGCGAAACGAATGCACTGCCTCACGAGACGATGGCCGATCGATACGTCGCCGACGCCAGGAAGGCCGTGCGAACGCTCATCGCTGAGAAGATCGTGAAATTCATTGTTCCGGAAGAAGCCTTCCGCGCCGTCCTTGTGAATGTCCGCGCCGATGTCTGCCGCGCTGAGCAGCAACAAGCTGCAGACGGGGTCCACCGTCGATCGAGAAAGGTTTACCGCGAGTTTGATTTCCAGATCATGCTTGAAGCCGAGCAGCGTCGCCGCCATTTCCACCCGATTGACCGGACTACGCATGCCCTTCGGCATGATGAGCGCAAGATCAACGTCGCTCACATCTTCCGAGAAACGCTCCCCGTCGCGGTACACAAGGCTCCCGAACAGCGCAGCGGACGGCACACCCAACTCGTCGTGGCAGCGCTGGGCAAACGTCTTCGCGACGGCGACGGTGATGCAGGCGGGCGTGTCAGTCACTGGTTTCCTCAGATTTTTTAGGAAATCAAATTAAGAGCGTTTCCAATATAGCCAGCCCGCTTAACGCACTCAGTGGGTCTTTCGCTAGTAGGGTATCCAGATGCGGCTTCAAAGTCAGCGAAATGCAGGTGCAATACCGCGAGCCGCCTGTCCGAAAATGGCTAACTGGTATTTTCTGCGATGCCGGTCGCGCAAACGCTTGACGTCGGCTTTTGGCAAGGCTTCCGTTCAACTTGCCGTTACCGAACGGCAGCAAAGTCCCTTTAGCAGCCAATTACCTAAGTTCGGCATGCCCGGTGAACCGCGACAGTTCTTCCGCCACCCAAACTCACAATATAGCAACACTCTGGAACACCCCCGCTTGCGGAACGTATCAGTCGGGACTTCCGGGGATTGCAGACCATGCCGCCACACGACCTCCACGCGACCCACACGGTGCCGCCCCCGCATCCGATCCACACGCTGCTCGCCGCGTTTCCGCTCGCCTTCTTCACCGCGGCGTTCCTGACCGACCTCACCTACGTCAATACCGCCGAGATGCAGTGGGCCAATTTCTCGGTGTGGCTCATCACCGGCGGGCTGATCATGGGCGGGTTTGCAGCGCTTGCCGGGATCGTCGATTTCGTGCGTAACCGCCGCAGGGTGCGGCGCGCGCCGCGGCCGTGGTTCCACAGCGTGCTCAACGTCGCGGTGCTCGGGCTCGCGCTGGTCAATGCCTTCGTCCACAGCCGCGATGCGTGGACGTCGGTGATGCCGACCGGGATCATCCTCTCGGGCATCGTCGCGGTGCTGGTGATCGTGTCGAGCTGGACCGGCACGACGGTCGCCCATCGCCTGTCCACTGGAGCCGCATGATGCGCACGATCCCGATGCTTCTCGTGGGTGCTGCGACGCTCACGCTGGCCGCGTGCGGTGGTGCGGGGGGTTCGACCGAAAAGCAGCTCGGCGCCGATCCGCATCTGCCCGCGATCAACCAGTATCTCGTGCCCCCGATGCACGTCGCGCCGGTCGGCAGCTGGGCGGGGGCCGCGCCGACGGTCGCGCCCGGCTTGCAGGTGACCGCGCTCGCGACCGGGTTGCAGCATCCGCGCCAGCCCTATGTCCTCCCCAATGGCGACGTGCTGGTGGTGGAGTCGAGCGGGCCGGGCACCGAGCCGGTCAAGCGGCCCAAGGAAATCATCATGGGCTGGGTGATGGGCTATGCGGGTGCGGGGGCCAAGGGCGGCAACCGCGTGACGTTGCTGCGCGACGCCAATGGCGACGGCACGCCTGAGCTGCGCAGCGTGCTGCTCGACCATCTGCATTCGCCGTTCGGGATCACGCTGGTGGGCGGGGATCTGTACGTCGCCAATACCGATGCGATCGTGCGCTATCCTTACGTCACCGGGCAGACGCGGATCACTGCGCCGGGGGTCAAGCTGACCGACCTGCCGGGCGGGCCGATCGACCATCACTGGACCAAGAGCCTCACTGCGAGCCCCGATGGCCGCAAGCTGTACGTCGGGGTGGGATCGAACAGCAACATCACCGAGAACGGGATCGAGGCGGAGAAGGGTCGCGCGGCGATCTGGGAAGTCGATCGGTCGAATGGCGCGTCGCGGCTGTATGCGACGGGGTTGCGCAACCCCAACGGGCTGACCTTCAACCCGACCAGCGGGCAATTGTGGACGGTGGTCAACGAGCGCGACGAGATCGGGCCGGATCTGGTGCCGGATTATATGACGTCGGTGAAGGATGGGGCCTTCTATGGCTGGCCGTACAGTTACTGGGGGCAGCACGTCGACCCGCGCGTGATGCCGCAGCGGCCCGATCTGGTGAAGGCGGCGATCCGGCCCGATTATGGGCTGAGCTCGCATGTCGCGCCGTTGGGGATGGTGTTTGCGGGCGCGGGCTTGCCTGCTGCGTATCGGGGCGGGGCGTTCGTGGCCGAGCATGGGAGCTGGGATCGGGGGAATCTCAACGGGTATAAGGTGGTCTATATTCCGTTCGCCGGCGGCAAGCCCAATGGCAAGGCGCAGGACGTGGTGACCGGGTTCATCGGGCCGAACGGCAAGGCGCGCGGGCGGCCGGTCGGGCTGGCGGTGGATCCGCGCGGCGGGTTGCTGATTGCGGATGACCTGGGGAATACGGTGTGGCGGGTGACCGCGAAGGGTGCGCCGGTGGTGACGGCTTCGTTGCGGTAGGGTTTGGGGGCGGTTGCTGCCGTTGCGCGACCAACGGGCCGACCCACCCCCAGCCCCTCCCTTCCAGGGAGGGGAGCCAGGAGGGCCGCGCACTTCTCCCCTCCCTGGAAGGGAGGGGTCGGGGGTGGGTCGGTATGGGGGATCTCCGCCGCATGCCTCAAGCACCATGCTTGCGACAAGCCGGGCGTCCGCTACCAAGGATCTTTCCGGGGGAGGATCGCACCATATGTCGCGCCACATCTTGCTAGCCGCGCTGCTTGCCGCGATCGCGACCCCCGCCGCAGCGGACAGCTATGACGACCGCGTCGCGCACGTGCTGCGCACCACCCCGCTGATCGACGGGCATAACGACTGGCCCGAGACGTTGCGCGAGCGCGAGGGCGAGAAGCGCTGGACGATCGATCTCGCCGCGGGGCTCGACCGCGTCACGCCGCGCTACGACACCGATATCGCGCGGTTGCGCAAGGGCGGGGTCGGCGGGCAATTCTGGTCGGTCTATGTCGATGCCGCGCTCCCCGGGCTCGAGCAGGTCAAGCAGACGCTCGAGCAGATCGATCTCGTCCACCAGATCGTCGCGCGCTACCCCAAGGACTTTGCGATCGCGCGGACCGCGGCGGACGTGCGGCGCGCGCATGCCGCGGGCAGGATCGCGTCGCTGATCGGGGTCGAGGGCGGCGGGCAGATCGATGCGAGCCTGTCGGTGCTGCGCGCCTATCATGCGATGGGCGCGGGGTATCTGACGCTGACGCATGCGCGGACGATCGCCTGGGCGGATTCGGCGACCGACGATCCGCGCCACGGCGGGCTGACGCCGTTCGGCGAAGCGGTGGTGGGCGAACTTAACCGGCTGGGGATGCTGGTCGACCTGAGCCATGTCAGCGAGGACACGATGCGCGATGCGCTGCGCGTGACCAGGGCGCCGGTGATCTTCTCGCATTCGGGCGCGCGCAGCGTGAACGACCATCCGCGCAACGTGTCCGATGACGTGCTGCGGCTGGTCGCGGCGAACGGCGGGGTGGTGATGGTCGACTTCGCGCCGGTCTATGTGTCGGACGCCTATCGCCGCTGGTCCGCGGACCGGTCGGCCGAGCAAGCGCGGATCAACGCGCCACCGTTCGGGGGGCTGTATATCGGCCAGCCCGATAAGGCGGCGGCGGCGATGCAGGCTTGGCTGGTGGCGCATCCCGCACCGCGCGTGACGCTTGCGCAGGTGGCGGACCATATCGTCCATGTCGCGAAGGTGGCCGGGGTCGATCACGTCGGGATCGGGTCGGACTTCGACGGGGTCGGGAGCGTGTTGCCCGAGGGGCTCGGCGATGTCTCGACCTACCCGGCGTTGCTGGCGGAATTGATGCGCCGCGGGTGGAGCGACCGCGATGTCGCCAAGCTTGCGGGCGGGAACGTGCTGCGCGTGATGGCGGCGGCGGAGCGGGTTTCGGCGGAGATGGCCGGGGCGTTGCCGGGGACCGCGACGATGCCGGAGCTACGAACCAAGTAGGATTTCCCTACCCGTTCGGGCTGAGCGAAGTCGAAGCCTTGCTCGTGGGGCAAGGGCCCTTCGACTGCGCTCAGGGCGAACGATGGTGGACTATTCTTAGAAGCTGACCGTCGTCGTGTCGCTCAGCGAAGCGAGCACCATCGGCGCGCGCGCGCCTTGCTCGACTGCATCGTCGCCGGTGTCGTTGAGCGGTGCGTGGTCGGAATAGATGAAGCCCTTGGTCGGATAGGCCGAGGTGCCGAGGTCGCCCTGCGGACCGTACCAGACCTTGACCATGCTCCAGTCGCCGTTCGGCGAAACGTCGACCGCGCGGACGTCGCGCTCGACACCGCCGCGGCGCGACCAGTTGGCGTGGGTCAGCAGGACTTCACGGTCGTTGACGACTTCGCTGACCATCGCGACATGGCCAAGGCGCATCCGGCTGGTCGCAGAGAAAGCGAGCACTGCGCCGACCTTGGGGGCGTGGCCGCGTGCGTAATGTCCGGCTGCCTGCGACCACCAGGTGTTGGCGTTGCCGCGGATCTCGATCCCCGAAATCTGCCGTGCATAGGGGGCGCACTGCCAGAACTGCGCCATCGCGGGGGTCGCCATCGTCAGGGCACACGCCACCACCAGCGCAAAACGCGCTGTCAAAGTCTTCAAAGTCATGGAGCCCCCAAAGGTCTCGGAAGAGGTTCAACTCGTCGTTGAGCCTGTCAAAGCAGGTCTGCGCAGGCATGGAAACCCTTGCCCCAGGATGAACGGAACCTTTTCCGATGAAGCGAGTTGGCCGCGCGATGACTGCCATCTTGCGCGCTGCCAGAGGCACCGTGATGCACGATCGCGCTCGCCAACGCAGTGCATCGGCGCTAGGAATCGGGGCATGAACCGAACCGCACTGGCGCTTTGCCTGCTCGTTACCGCCTGCTCCGGCGGCGGTGGGTTCGGTAGCGATGACAATCTGTACGACACCAACACCACCGCGCCGCGACCGGGGGTCTTACCGGTCCAGATCGGCGAAGGCGGCTCGGCGTTCCAGGCGTGTGCGGGGGTCGGCGAGGTCGTCAACCTGTCGCCAGCCGGAGAGGCATACCTCCCCTTGCGCGCCGCCCCGTTCGCGGAGGCCGACGAAGTTGCCCGGCTTGGCGAGGGCACGCGCGTGTTCCGCTGCACGCGCTCGCTCGACCAGCGCTGGCAGGGGATCGTCGTCGCCCCCGCCGATGCGACCGACTGCGGCGTTGCCGCCCCGATCGCGAGCGCCCGGCCTTATGCGGGCCCGTGCAAGTCGGGGTGGGCGCTGACGGGGTTTATCCGGCCGATCGCGGGGTAGGATCCGTCCCACCCGGCCTTGTGCGAGTCCCCCGCAACACAGTCCGTCACCCCGGGGTCGTCGCGGGGCCACCGTGGCCGACGCGCTTGATCCGATGAAGGCATAGCACCGATTTGCAGGAGACCGCCGGAAGTGTGTCAGGCTCCCGTTACAGGGCTGCTTGGCGCACTGAGCGCCGGCATAGCGGCGGGATGGTCATCTGCAGCGTTGGGAACGACCGGGGCCGGCGTCAGAACGTCGAACACCGGCTGGGGCGTCCCCTTCTTGGAGAGCTGGAAGCCGAACGGGTAGCTTTCGCCGTTCCACCTCACGACGATGTTGATCCGTTGCGGAAGGGCGGTTGGCTTGATCTTCGACAGAACGATCCGCCCGGCATAGCTGTCCTGGGGATCGACCGTGGTCATCTGAACCGTCGTCGCGCCAAGCGCTTCGCGTGTCTGGTCGAGCTGGTTCTGGATGGCATATATGCCCGCTCCGGTCCCGGCGATGGCGCCTGCTGCTGCAAGTTGCCCGCCAGCGCTGGGCGTCTGGATGATGGTGCGGTATGTGCCATGGGGCGTGTATGTGGTTGCGCGATAGGTATCCGTAGCGCTGGCCGCTGCCGCTGCTGCAAGGCCACCGGCAGCCGCAAGCGCGATGCTACCCCACATGGCGCGGTTCTTGGCTTTGTGTTCCAGATCCGACCGGGACAACACCGTGTAGCGAATGCCGCCGGACTCCACATCGACGTTCGTCACGTCGATGTTCGCGCTACTTGGCCCTTTATTGAGGACCGCGACTGTAAAGGCATAGCTGCCGTGGTCCATCGGTAGAGGCGTAATCTGCACCGCACCATGGTCGCGCTGAAGGTCCAGGGTCGGCACCCCTTGAAAGTAGCGGATCGTCTCTGTTCCCACAGGAACCGGCTGAATGACCGGCCCCGCAGCGGCGGGCGCGGCAATACCGACGAGCGCGACTACAGCCGCGATCTTATTAACTATCTTCATAGTATTACTTCCCCCTGATCGTGGCGTTCCCCCACCACGACCAAAGGCTCTTTGGTCAAGAAACCGGTTCTGGCAAATTCTATTTCACGGTCACGATTCCCGCGACAGCCAACAGTTCGAGGATCGGCCGTATCCGTAAGGGCAACCGTATATCGGGACTATGCACCCAGCTGCACGGTGCCACCGGACTACGCCGAAGTGACGGGCTAAGCGGTCGAACTCGCGCGCAACCGTGCGTCATGCTCGGCGCGTCCGAACGGGAAGCGTGCGTAACATACCGCCGCAAGCGTGTAGAACAGCAGTTCGAGCACGACGAACACCAAGGTCAGCCGGTCGATCGCCGCGACCGGCACTTGCCCCGGTTTCGCCCCGTCGGGGAATTGCGCGAAGGCGAGGATCTGCCCCGCGACGAAGATGCCCAGACCGCCGACGAGTTTCTGCACGAAGAACCCGCCGGCAAAGAACACCCCTTCGGACCGTTTGCCGGTGCGGACTTCGGAATCCTCGACCACGTCCGACAGCATCGCTGCCCCCAGAATGAACGCCGAAACGCCGCACGCGGTATTAAACGCGAAGATCGTCAGAAGCACCGGCAGCAGCATCGGCGATCCAGGCTCGGGGAACAGCCCGGCAAAGCGCAGCACATAGGGCAAGGTCAGCAACACGCCCGCCCCCACCGACAGCGCCATCGCGCTGCGCGGCTTGTCCCCGCCGCGAGTCAAGGCGGGCGCTAGGAAGAACGCACCGAGCGCGCCCGCCATCAGCGCGATCGACAGGAAATTATAGTCGCCGCCTGCGAACGCCCAGACGAACTGGTACATGTACAGCGACAGCGCGAACGAAATGCCCTGCGCGGTATAGGCGAACAGCCCCGCCGCCATCAGCCATAGAAAGGCGCGATTCCACACCGTCCGCCCGAAGTCGCGCAGATGCTCCACCAGCGTCTCGTCGGTCCGCGGCACCTGCGGCAGGTTCGGGATCTCGGGATGCAGGCCGATCGCCGAGACGAGGATCGACGTCGCCATCACCAGCGCCGCGACCGCCGCCATCCGCGCATAGCCGTCCGCGTTGAGCGTGCCGACCGGATGCGTCGCATCGGGCACGAGGAACACCCCGTACGCCAGCGCGAGCATCACCAGCCCACCGCCCCAGCCGAACAGATAACGGTAGGAGAACAGCCGCGTGCGTTCGTCATAATCCGCGCTGAGTTCGGGGCCGAGCGCGGCGCCCGGGATCTCGAACATCGACAGCGCGACGCGAACGAGGAGCGCGCTGCCGAAGACGTAGAGCAACAGCGCGCCCTGCCCCCATTCGGGTGGGTTCCACAGCAGCAGCCAGCCGATCGCGACGGGCAACGCCGACGCATACATCCACGGATGCCGCCGCCCCCAGCGCCCGCGGGTGTGATCCGACAGATAGCCGACGAGCGGATCGACGAACGCCTCGACCACCAGCGCAGCCATGATCGCGAGCCCGACCGATGCCGCAGGCAGGCCGATCACCTGATTGTAGAACAGCAGCAGGAAGGTCGCGAAGCCATTGTCCTTCACGCCGTATGCGATCGAGCCGATCCCGAAGGACAGTCGACTGCGGAACGACAACCGCCGCGCGGGCGGCGCGACCAGCGACCCGACCGAGCCGACGGTCACGAGGCGAACGCCTCCAGTGCCGCGAACACCGACGGCGCCTTGGGGTCCCAGCTGTGCCGCGGGCCGATCGTCAGCCCGCCGTCGACGACGATCCGCGTGCCCGTGACGAACGACGCATCGTCGCTCGCGAGATACGCCACCGCCGCCGCAATATCGTCCGACGTGCCCGCGCGCTGGAGCGGTTGCGCCTGCGCCGCCGCCTGGCCGATCATCCCGTTCGCCATGTCGCGCTTCTCGCCATGGATGCCGAGCGCGGAGGTGAAGATGTTGGTGGTGATGAACCCCGGGCACACCGCATTCACGCGGATCCGGTGCTGCGCGAGATCGGCCGCTGCCATCGTAGTGAGATGCAGCACCCCCGCCTTTGCGACCGAATAAGCGGTCGGGGCAGCCCCGGTCTGGAGCGCGGCGACCGAGGAGGTGTTGACGATCGCCCCGCCCTGCCCGCGCGCGATCATCAAGGGGGCCGCATAGCGGATGCCGAGCGCGACCGAGCGCAGCAGCAGCGCCTGGGTGCGGTCCCAGTCCTCAGGCGAGATCGCATCGATCGCGTCGCGCGATCCGCCTGCGCCCGCGTTGTTGAACACGACGTCCAGACCGCCCGCGGCGTCGGCGGCGCGCATCAGCGCTTCGATATCGCCCGCTTCCAGCACGTCGGTCCGCTGGAAATGGATCCGACCGTTCGATGTGGCGGCAACCTCCGCGCCCCCCGCTTCGTCGATGTCGCCAATCCAGACTTCGGCGCCTTCACGGGCCAGCCTGAGCGCGGTTGCGCGCCCGATTCCCGATGCCGCGCCGGTGACGACGGCCCGCTTGCCCGCAAAACGCATACTACACTCCTGACTTTTGGTCATAGTAGTACGGGGGTTTAGGCGGTCAATGCGCCAGTTTGATAATGGTTTTGGAATTTCGGGTTTGCGGCGCGCGATGGTTTGGGGCATCGCCATCGAACACCGCGACGCCCAGAGACGATGCGAGAGGATCAATGGCACTCGACCCCGAAACCTTCGATGCGCTGATCGATACGGTCCGCCGTTTCGTCACCGACCGCCTCCGCCCGCTCGAGGCGCAAGTCGAGGCGGACGACGCGATCCCCGCCGCGGTCGTGCAGGAAATGCGCGAGATGGGACTGTTCGGCCTGTCGATCGATGAGGACTATGGCGGGCTCGGGCTGACGATGCTCGAGGAAGCCAAGGTCGCGATCGAACTCGGGCGCACCACGCCCGCGTTCCGATCGACCTTCGGGACCAACGTCGGGATCGGCAGCCAGGGGCTGGTCATGGCGGGGACGCCCGAGCAGAAGGCGGCATGGCTCCCGCGGATCGCGAGCGGCGAGATCATCACCAGCTTTGCGCTGACCGAGCCCGAAGTCGGCAGCGATTCGGGCGCAGTGCGGACGCGCGCGACCTTCGACGGGCAGGCGTATCGGCTTTCGGGGACGAAGCGGTACATTACCAACGCCGACAAGGCCGACCTGTTCACCGTGATGGCACGGACTGGCGAGGATCCCGGCGCGCGCGGCGTGTCCGCCTTTCTCGTGCCGCGCGATCTGGCGGGGGTCAGCATCGGCGAGCCCGAGAAGAAGATGGGACAGAAGGGCGCGAAGGTCGCCGACGTGCATTTCGACGACGTCGTCGTGCCCGCCGAGAACCGGTTGGGCGCGGAGGGCGAAGGCTTCAAGATCGCGATGCGCGTGCTCGATCGCGGGCGGCTGCATATCTCGGCGGTGTGTGTTGGCGTGGCCGAGCGGCTGATCGCGGATTGCGTGGCCTATGCGACGACGCGGACGCAGTTCGGCAAGAGCATCTCCGAGCATCAGTTGATCCAGGGGATGCTCGCGGATTCGAAGACCGAGGCGCTGGTCGCGCGCGCGATGGTGCTGGAGACGGCGGCGGCCAAGGATGCGGGCAAGGACGTGGTGATGGAATCCGCCGCCGCCAAATATTATGCGAGCGAGATGGTCGGGCGCGTCGCCGACCGCGCGGTGCAGATCTTCGGGGGTGCGGGGTATATCGCCGATTACGGGATCGAGCGGCTGTACCGCGACGTCCGGCTGTTCCGCATCTACGAAGGCACCAGCCAGATCCAGCAGATCATCATCGCGCGCGAGACGATCAAGCGGGGGGGATGAGCGACATGATCCCCCTCCCGCCTGCGGGAGGGGTTAGGGGAGGGCAGTGCGGCCAAGCGCCACGTGCGAGAAGCACGCCCCTCCCCCAGCCCCTCCCGCAAGCGGGAGGGGAGTTTTAGGAGAGAAGAAGAATGGACACGACCAACCTGTTCCGGCTCGACGGCCGCATCGCGCTCGTCACCGGGGGCTCGCGCGGGATCGGCAAGATGATCGCGGCGGGCTTCGTCGCGCAAGGTGCCACCGTTTATATCTCTGCGCGCAAGGCCGACGCCTGCTTCGCGACCGCCGAGGAACTGGGCGAGCGGTGCATCGCGCTACCGCAGGACGTGTCGACCGTCGCGGGGTGCAAGGCGCTCGCTGCGCAACTGGCCGAGCACACCGACCGGCTCGACATCCTCGTCAACAATGCGGGTGCGGCGTGGGGCGAGCCGTTCGAGGTGTTCCCCGAAAAGGGCTGGGACAAGGTGATGGACCTCAATGTCAAATCGCCGTTCTTCCTGACGCAGGCGCTCCACGCGCCGCTCAAGGCAGCCGCGAGCGCAGGGCGGCCAGCCAAGGTGATCAACATCACCTCGATCGACGGGCAGCGGCTCAATCCGTGGGAAACGTACAGCTATCAGGCGTCCAAGGCGGCGCTGATCTATCTCACCAAGCGGATGGCGGCGCGGCTGGTGACGGATCACATCAACGTCACCTCGATCGCGCCGGGCGCGTTCGCGAGCGAGATGAACAAGGCCGCCCGCGACCACGGCGAGGCGATCGCGCGGTCGATTCCGGCGAAGCGGATCGGGGTCGACGAGGATATGGCGGGTGCCGCGATCTATCTCGCAAGCCGTGCGGGGGATTATGTGGTCGGCGACACGATCACGGTCGACGGCGGGCTGGTCCATGCCGCGCTGGGGACGAGCATCGACGCTTAGACGATCCTCCCCGCCACGGGGAGGTGGCAGCCGAAGGCTGACGGAGGGGTCGTGTTGCAGACGCGCCGCGCGCGACAGGGCCCCTCCGCCGTTCGCCGAATGCTTACGGTCCCCCTCCCCGTGCCGGGGAGGATCAGCTTACGGCTTGCGGATGATGCGGCTGGAGGATCAGCACGCCGTCCTCGACGCGCCAGGATTTGAGGCGGGACAGGAAGTTCATCCCCACCACGTTCATGTTGCCGAACGCGGGCGACACCACCACCGGCACGTCGCGCGCGACGACATTGCCGATGCGGATCTCGCGAACGGTTGCGGTCTGCGCGGCGATCGTGCCGTTGGCGGTCTGCATCATCACCGGCATTACCGCGTCGCGCGGCTCGATCCCCGCGGCGGCAGCGGTGTCCGCGCTGAGCGCCGTCACCGTCGCGCCGCTGTCTACCAGCATCCGCTTTTCGTAATCGCCGATCTTCACGCGGACCCAGAAATGCCCGTCGGGGGACATGCGAACGCGTGTTTCGCCGCCGACCGCCTGTTGCTGTCCAAGCTGGAACCGCTGCGCCATTCGCGCGAACATCGGGTCGAACTGCGCACGTTCGGACAGGATCACCAGCATCAGCACGATCGCACCCGCCGTCAGCCCGAACGACAGCAAGCGGCCGATGAACGGCACGCGCCGCGCGATCAGCATCACCGCCACCACCGCGGCGATCAACAGGTACAGCGACGAATGACCGCCAAGATCGGGAAGAGCACTCACGATCGGGAGATAAGGCGTCGATCCTCCGATATAAAGGCTGCGCCGGGTTGCGGATCGTGGTGGCGGCGCGGGTGGTGTTCACCCGCGCCGGTGATCCGTCAGGCCGGCACCCGCCGCCCCTCCGTCTTGCGCCGCGCTACGCCGCCGACAAGACCGAAGCCGACGAGCATCAGGCCCCATGTTGCGGGTTCGGGCACCGCCGACGCCGCGAAATAGCCCGCGTAGATCTGCGACGTGGTTTTGGTCGAATAGGTCAGCGCATCGACGCTGAGGTTCCACCCCATCGCATCGAATGCGGCGAGATCGAGCGCGGTCACCGCTCCGGTCTGTGCGTAGCAGAAGGTCGGATCCATGATTCCGTTGCCGACCTGGCAGCCGGCGGTATCCTTCCAGTGCGACGCCTGTCGCCCGTCGCCATTGTAGGATCCGGTCGCGAAGGTGTTCCCGAACAATGCGGTCGCACCGCCATCGATCGAGAAATATTTGGTGCCGCCGACGGTCAGGTCGAGCACCGGATCGCTGCCGGCGACGAGGTTGGTGGGATCGGTGCTGTAGCGGAACATGTCGAGCGAGCTGAACAGCGACGTATCGTTGAGACTATAGCCGAGCGCCCCGGCCCCGGGCCCATTCGGGTCAGCGAAATAATCGATCGCGTCGACACCCGACACGAACCCCAGCGCATGGCCGATCTCATGGATGGCGACGCCGATGAAATCGAACGTATTGGCGCTGACGCCGTCGGTCGGGTTGAAATCAAACCCGAAATTGCTGCTGAACTGCACCGCTCCGTCGAGCGCGCCGGGATTGGCCAGCGTCCCACCGATCGCTTTGATCACCGACGAATTGAGATAGAGCGTCGTGCTCGAGACATCGCCGCTGGTGACGTATTTATAGGCGTCACTGATATTCTGCGTGCCACTGGCATCGGTGCCGTTGGTGATGAAGCTGGCCGAACCATCGTTCAGCGTCGGCAGGACGATGTTGCTGTCGATCGCCGATCCGCTCTTGGTCGCATTGATTCCGTTTTCCCAGTTCTGAACGGAATAATCGAAGGCGTAGCTCCGCGTCGACCCGATGACATTCGGCGGAAGCGCCGCGAAGCTCACGCCCAGATTGATTGTCGCGTCATTGGTAAACATCTTCGACCAATAGTTCGCGGCGATGTTAAACCCCTGTTCCGCCGGTGATCCCGCCACACCGCCAAGATCGATGAGGTTGATCACTGATGCATTGGCACTGGTGGTCGCCAGCAATACCGTCGCGCAAAATAGTCCTGCCCGTGTCTTCATAGTAGCCCCCGCTGCTTATTAAGAATCATATCCCCGCTCACTCGATATTAACCAAACTGACATGCCTTGATTTGGCGTCAAGCAAATGATGTAAGTAATTTACAGTATATGATGGTAGACAGGATCGGACTGTACTCTTCATGCCGTCGCTCGCGAACACGTCCATCTCGCATTATGTCGCAGCGCTGAAGGCTGCGCTGGCGCGGCGGGACCGGGAAGACACCAACCGGTGCGTGTGCGCGATGCTCGACGGCGACGCCGCATTGGGGCCGCAGTGGAAGGCGATATCGCAATTGATGCAGGTCAGCGGCGAGGCGACGCTCGCCCATCGCGCGATCGATGCGTTCATTGCGGCGTCCGGCAACGCGCCGGGGGCACTGTATGCCAAGGTCGTCCTGCTCACGCAGACCGGCCAATTGCGCGCGGCGCATGATCTGCTGGCATCCCTGCCCGCCGATGTCCCCGACCCCGCCGGTCACGCCTATGTCCTTGGCAACACCGCGATGACGCTCGGTCGCCGCGACGCAGCGCGCGCGCATCTCGAGACCGCGGTCTCGCTGCGGCCCGGCTGGGGCCCCGCGTGGCTGTCACTCGCGACCAGCATCGATCTGGCAAAGGATCCGCTTGCCGCCCGGCTGATCGCGGATGGTCCGGCGGCCGAACGCCAGCATCCGGGCGACCTTGCGCGCTATTGCTATGCGCTCGGCAAATATCACAGCGACCGGCGCGATCCCGCGAACAGCTTCGCAGCGTTCGCGCGGGGGGCGGCCTTGCTGCGCAGCGAAATGCCGTACAGCCGTGCGGGCAACACCGCCAACGCCGAGCAGGCGATGCATGGCTTTACCGAAGCGATGATCGGCGCGGCCGATACGCCCCGCGCCCGCGATGCGCGGCCGATCTTCGTGACCGGCCTGCCGCGCTCGGGCACCACATTGGTCGAACACATCCTCGCAAGCCACAGCGCGGTCGCGGACGGCGGAGAGCTCAACCTGCTGCAACAGGTCGCGGTCGCGGCGGGGGGCAATTCGGGCGAGGCGCTCGCGCGGTATTTCGCAGGCGGCGGCACCCGCGAGGCGCTTGCCGGTCTGTACCTCCATCTGCTCGACGAACGCTTCGGCGCGACCGGACGGATCGTCGACAAGACGATCGACGCGAGCCGGTGCCTCGGGCTGATCGCGACGATCCTGCCCGATGCGCCGCTGATCTGGATGCGCCGCGATCCGCTCGACAACGCCTGGTCCGCGTTCCGCACCTTCTTCATCCACGACCTCGCGTGGAGCTACGACCTCGCCGACATCGCGCATCACATGCAGCTGGAGGACCGGTTGCTCGCCTATTGGCAGACGCGGTTGGGGGATCGGCTGCTGGTCGTGCCTTATGGGGCGCTGGTGGACGCGCCGGGGGAATGGACGCGACGGCTGCTGGCGCATTGCGGGCTGGCAGAAGAACCCGGCGTGTTCGCGCCGCACGAGACCGAGCGCGCGGTCGCCACCGCCAGCGCGCTCCAGGTCCGCCGCCCGATCAACCGCGACGGGCTGGGGGTGGCGGAGCCGTATCGAGCGTGGTTGCAGCCGTTCGTCGCGGCGTACCAGGGGGCGGAATCGTCTCCCACGTGAGAACTGCGGCCATGTGCCTGTTGGAACAGCATTCTCGGGCGCCGGTCTACCCCCTCCGCGTAGTGGCGAATAGATTGCGGGCAGGTTTTGAATGAGGCACCGTGCATCCTGCTGGGTGGCACACGGGGAATTTCATGCGACGAATCTTGGTAAGTATTGCGTTGCTCGCTGCGACTAGCGCGAGTGTCTCGCCTGCGCAG
Organism: Sphingomonas sp. PsM26; assembly: GCA_030433805.1. Classification (GTDB taxonomy): domain Bacteria; phylum Pseudomonadota; class Alphaproteobacteria; order Sphingomonadales; family Sphingomonadaceae; genus Sphingomonas. Next base: position 32,757 of record JARUXA010000010.1, read on the forward strand.
GTGACCGACACGCCGCCTGCGGCCAGCGAAATGCCGGCAATGGCGATTCTGCAACAAGTCGCCAATGCCCCGACCGACACGGCGCGCCTTGAATTGGTGGATCGCGCGCTGGTGCTCCTCGTCCAACCAACGGCGTTCCGGGGCCAAATCCTGTGCGCCCGCGCCGCTCTGCTGGAGCAGATGGACCGCAGTACGGAAGCACGTGCCGGGTTCGACCAATGCCGACTGCTGCGCCCGAATGATCCTAACGTTTTGCTCCCGATCGCCTTCGACGAATCGCGCCGTCAGCGGCCGGTCGAGGCGGCGCGCCTCCTCATTCGCGCCGCGAGCCTGCGCGCCGCCGCACTGGATGGCGTCGACAGCGATTTGATCGCGACCATCCTTCGCCAACTCTATTATGCAAAGCAGGACGACGTCGCGAACGCGCTGGTGACGGCCCTGGTGTCTGCGGGATATCCGCGGGACAATCCCGTCGTCCTGTCCGATTACGTACGGATCGCGATCCTGTCCCGCCTGCGCGCCGGCGATACGGCAGGGGCGACGCAATTGCTCCCTTCGATCCTGTCCCCAGGTGTCGGGATCGGGATGCTGATCGATCGTCAGTTCGCGCCGATCTGGCCCGCGATCGAACAATGGGCGGGGGACGATCTGTCGATCCAGCGCCGCGCCCTCGTTTCCGCCGCGCGTGCGGCCTTCGAGACGAGCGGTAGCGCGGCAGCGCGAAACCGTTACGCCGCCGCACTGGTCGAAACCGGCCATCGGGACGACGCAATCGACCTGATCGATCAATGGCTATCCAACTCCTATACGCCCGACGAAGCCTGGGATCGCAACCGGGCAATCCTGCAGCAGGGGCGTTGGCTCGCTGGCCAGGGGCAACGCGCCGAGGGCATCAAACGCATGCGTGCCGCGCTGGAACGGCCACCGGGTGCCAACGCAGGGACCGAAAATATCGTGCCCAACCTCATCAGGCAGATGCTGCTTGCCCGGGACTATGCCGGGGCAATGGATTTGCTCGACCACCGTACGCCAGACGCCGCTCACATGGAGAGTCCGGCGGCGATGGGCTATTTCGTGTCGCTGCGGGCGTGTGCGCTGGAGGGCTTGTCCAAACACACGCAGGCCGTTGCCGAACTGAACCGCGTCCGCACCCAATATGCGGGGGTCGCCGGAGCGCAAGGCGCCGCGATTGCGTGCGTCGGGTCGATCGACGAACAGGCGCAATGGTGGTTGCAGAAGGTGCGGGAGAAAGATCATACCGCCACGCTGACCAACCTCGCGGCTGCGCGCTATGCCAAGGCGAACAAACTACCCGCTGACTCGATCGAGGAGATCATGCTGCAGCGGATCGAGAATCGACCGGACGTACGGCAGGCGTATCTTGAAAACGCCCGCGACCTGCCCGAACGCTATGCGCCCGGGCTGGACGACTTCAACACCGCCCCGCTCCCGCCGCGACGGACAGCGGCACCGCCGTCCGCCACCTGACCGACGGGTTCAGCGCGCGATCCCGCCCGCTGCCAGCACCGCGAGCGTCACCAGTTCGCTCGCGGTCGAGGTCATTGGCGCGATCTGGACCGATTTCTCCATGCCGACCAGCATCGGCCCGATCACCGCGTCGCCGCCGAGTTCGCGCAGCAGCTTCGCCGAGATGTTTGCGGATTGCAGACCCGGCATGATCAACACGTTCGCCGGCCCGGACAGCCGCGCGAACGGGTAGTTGGCGAGCTGCTTGGGGTTGAGCGCGACGTCGGGGGCCATTTCGCCCTCATATTCGAACCCGACCTGACGGCCATCGAGCACGCCGACCGCGGCGCGGATGTTGTCGAGCCAGTTCCCCTCGGGGTTGCCGAAGGTCGAATAGCTGAGGAACGCGACGCGCGGTTCATGCCCCATCCGGCGCGCGACCTGTGCGGTCTGCTCGGCGATATCGGCGAGTTCTTCCGCGGTCGGGCGCTCATTGACTGTCGTGTCCGCCATGAACACGGTGTGGCTCTGCCCGACCATCAAGTGGATGCCGAACGGGGTCTGCCCCTCGGCAGGATCGATCACGCGGCGGATTTCGCGCATCGTGTGCGCATAGGTGCGCGTGATGCCGGTGATCATCGCATCCGCATGGCCAAGCTGGAGCAGCACTGCGCCGAAAATGTTGCGATCCTGGTTGATCATCCGCTCGCAATCGCGCCGCAGATAGCCGCGCCGCTGGAGCCGCTGATACAGGAAATCGACCATCTGCGGGACGAGCGGGGAATTACGGCTGTTGTGGAGTTCGTAAGCGTCCGGATCCACGACGCCGAGCGATCGCAACCGGTCGGGCACGTCGTCGCGGCCGACCAGCACCGGCGTGCCATAGCCGCCGTCCTTGAACGCGATCGCGGCGCGCAACACGACTTCCTCTTCGCCTTCAGCGAACAACACCCGTTTCGGATGCGCCTTCGCGCCCTCATAGGCGAGCGTCAGCACCGAGGTGGTCGGGTTGAGCCGCGCCCTCAGTTTATCGCGATACGCTTCGAGGTCGAGGATCGGCTTGGTCGCGACGCCCGAATCCATCGCCGCCTTGGCGACCGCGACGGGGATGATCTCCATCAGTCGCGGATCGAACGGCGTCGGGATGATATATTCGGGGCCGAAGGTGTGCTGCACGCCGTACGCGACCGCGACCTCCTCGGGCACCTGCTGGCGCGCGAGTGCGGCCAGCGCGCGGGCGGCGGCGAGCTTCATCTCGTCATTGATCGTCGTCGCGCGCACGTCGAGCGCGCCGCGGAAGATGAACGGGAAGCACAGGACATTGTTGACCTGATTGGGGAAATCCGAACGGCCGGTGGCGATGATCGCATCGGGTCGCGCCGCCTTGGCTTCGGGCGGGGTGATCTCGGGCGTGGGATTGGCCATTGCGAAGATGATCGGCTTGGGCGCCATCTTCATCAATTCGTGCGCGGGCAGCGCGCCGGCCGCCGAAACGCCGATGAACACGTCGGCACCGTCGAGCGCTTCGGCCCGCGTGCGCTTGGTGGTGTTGACGGCATGCGCCGACTGCCACTGGTTGATGTCCTCGCGACCCTGATAGATCACCCCACCCAGATCGATCATCGTCAGATGGTCGTTCGGCAGGCCCATCGTTTTGATCAGTTCGGCGCAAGCGATCGCCGCCGCGCCGGCGCCGTTCATCACGACCTTGGTGGTCTTGATGTCGCGCCCGGTCAGGAACAGCGCGTTGATCAGGCCCGCCGCGCAGATGATCGCGGTGCCGTGCTGGTCGTCGTGGAACACCGGAATGTTCATCTTGGCGCGCAGCGTCTGCTCGATGATGAAGCATTCGGGCGACTTGATGTCCTCGAGGTTGATCCCGCCGAAGCTCGGCTCCATCAGCTCGATCGCGTCGATCAGCCGGTCGGGGTCCTCGGTCTTGAGTTCGATGTCGATCGCGTCGACGTCGGCGAAGCGTTTGAACAGGACCGCCTTGCCCTCCATCACCGGCTTGGACGCAAGTGCGCCGAGGTTGCCAAGCCCGAGGATCGCGGTGCCGTTCGAGATCACCGCGACGAGATTGCCCTTGGCGGTATAGTCATAGGCGCAAGAGGGATCGGCGGCGATTGCCAGCACAGGCACCGCGACGCCGGGCGAGTAGGCGAGCGCGAGGTCGCGCTGCGTCGCCATCGGCTTGGATGCGATGATCTCGATCTTGCCGGGGCGTCCTTCCGAGTGGAACAACAGCGCTTCGCGCTCGGAAAACTGGACGTTGGATTCTTCAGGCATGGGGGGCGCACTCCTAATAGTCCCGCCTTAAGCAGACTTTGGCCGGATGGGAACGCCCCTAGTCGACGCTACGGCCATCAAACGCGGCGCGCGCCGCGGTGATCCGTTCGAGATTGTGCGCCGCCCACGACCATACGCCACAGAATGCCTCCGCCAGCGTGAAGCCGAGATCGGTCAGCCGATATTCGACCTTGGGCGGGATGACGGGATGCACCGTGCGGATCACCAGTCCATCGCGTTCCATCTGCCGCAGTGTCTGGGTCAGCATCTTCTGGCTCACCCCCTCGACCAGTTGCGCGATCTGCGAAAAACGCAATTCGCCGTGTTCGGTCAGCACCTCGAGCGTGATCATCGTCCATTTGTCGGCAACCCGCCCGATCACCTCGGTAACGAGCGCCTCTACGCGCGGGTCCAAGTCTTCGGGATAGTCATGCGCGACGGTCATCGGTTTCCCTCGGGTGCCTATGGAACATTTCGGTGCCTTCTTACCGAAGCGATTTAGGCCGCATATCTGCGCTTGGCTATTCAGGCAGGAGACGCAAGATGAAGATGACCGGCAACACGATCCTGATCACCGGCGGCGGAACGGGCATCGGCCGCGCTCTGGCCGAGCAATTCCACGCACGCGGCAACCACGTGATCGTCGCGGGCCGCCGCGCAGAGCCGCTCGAGGTGCTGGCCTGCGACGTGCCCGGGATCGCGACCGCGCTGCTCGACGTGTCGGACGCAGCCGATATCGCGCGGTTCGCCGACAGCGTCACGCGCGATCACCCAGCGCTGAACGTCGTGCTCCACAATGCCGGGATCATGAAGGCGGAGGACATTGCCGCGGATCGCTATGACCTGCACGATGCCGAGGCGATGGTCGCGACCAACCTGCTCGGCCCGATCCGCCTGACCGCCGCGCTGCTGCCGTATCTGCGCCAACAATCGGATGCGGCGATCCTGACGGTGTCGTCGGGCCTGGCGTTCGTGCCATTGGTCGCAACGCCGACCTATTCGGCGACCAAGGCGGCGATCCACAGCTGGTCGCAATCGCTGCGCTCGCAGCTTGCCGCCACGGGAATCGACGTGATCGAGATCGCACCGCCCGCGGTCGCGACCGACCTGATGCCGGGTCATGCCAAGAACCCCAATTCGATGCCGCTCGACGCCTATATCGCAGAGACGATGGCGCTGCTGGAGGCGAACCCACAGGGGCCGGAGAATACGGTCGAACGCGTCAAGTTCCTGCGCGATGCCGAGCGCGAGGGACGCTATGATGCGGTATACGGGGTGCTCAACGGGGGATGACGGGGGCGTTCGTGGGGCGGCGCAATTGTCTTTCCTGCCCCACGAGTTCTTCACCGATATACAGTATGACCCTCAGTTATTATGGAGCATTCCGAATTATAATGGTGGCGTAACTCTTTCTTTGAGATAGCGTGACGGGATCATATCATTCGGAGCAATGATGCCAGCTCTCCATACGTCCGCGCTTGCTCAATATGTTGAAGATGCCGTCAATGCTCCGGGGGGATATCAGGATCCCGCAATCGTAGCGAAGTATGAACCGATCGATCTGGTCTTCGATACGTCGGTTGACCAGAGCCTTTCGCCTTATTCCGACGCGTATTTCGCGCAGCAAATGGCGCTGTACAGCGAAATCGCCGGCCGTGATCTGGACCAGGAACAGGGCGAACTCCATTCGGGTGATCACACGGCGTTGCGGCATGCCCCGAATCCCACCGGGATTCAGGATGCTGCCGTGCTGGCGGAGTATGTTCGTTGCGTTGCTTCGATGCAGGCGCTTGCGTGTCTCGATGGGCGACCGACCGTGCTCGACATGGGGGCGGGCCACGGGCTCGGGTCCGAAGTCATCGCCTATACCGGCTGCGTGGTGCACGCGGTCGATATCGATCCCGGGCTCGGTGCGCTCAGTCGACACCGCAGTGCCGAACGCAACCTCGACATTACGCGCCTCGATCTCAATTTTGATGATCTCGGGACACTGGCAGACGCGCATTATGACGCTGCCTTCTTCTTCCAGGCGCTGCACCACAGCCTTCGTCCGTGGAAGCTGATTGCCGACCTCGCTACCAAACTGAAGCCCGATGGCGTCATTGCGTTCGTCGGCGAGCCGATCCAGAATATGTGGTGGCGGAACTGGGGTATACGCCTCGATCCGGTTTCCCTGTTTGTTGCACGCCGGGATGGCTGGTTCGAATCCGGCTGGTCGCACGACTTCATTCGGGACTGTTTCGCCAGAAGCGGCTTCCACCTGACGTTCCTTGCGGGCGGTTACGGCGGAGACGAGATCGGGATCGCAACCCGGAGTGAAGGGAAGCGCCAGGCGGTTCTTGCGCAGGCGCAGAAGCTGGGGTTCGGCGAGGTTCAGAAAGCCGGGACGGTGGGGTCCGACCAGCAATATCGCAGCGCCCTGGGCGAAGCGACGGCGCTTTGTGGTCGTCCGGCGTTTCGTCAGGTTCGAAAAGGCAACGATGCCCTCGTTTATGGCCCTTACGCCGCCGCGAGCGCGGGAACATATGAGGTGTCGCTGCTCGTACAGGATGACGGACCGGTCTGGCGCTTTGGCACGTCCGGGTATCTTACGGTGGACATCATCCATGGCGCGCGCTCGGAGCAACTGTTCCGGACGCGAGAACGGGCCACGGGCGGCAACAAGGTGCGCCTGCTTCGCTATCAGGTCGAACTGACCCGAGATGTCGAAAGACTGGAGATCCGGGCGTTTTCGTCCGGGGCGTCCGACTGGACGGTCAGTGTTCCGGCGATTCAGCGCCTCGCGGACTAGCGACCTCGCTCGACGAACGGCGTTCGCACCATTGTCCTTGAGCCGGCGGTGGTGCGAACGACATGACGCGCGCCGGAATCTTCGCTACCCAGCGGCGATGCCATCCGCTTCTCCCGCCCCTGCCCCGACTGCCGCCGCGCCCACCCCGATGATGGCGCAGTATCTCGCGCTCAAGGCGGAGGCCGCGGATTGCCTGTTGTTCTACCGGATGGGCGATTTCTTCGAATTGTTCTTCGATGATGCGAAGATCGCCGCCGCCTGCCTCGATATCGCGCTGACCGCACGCGGCGAGCATCACGGCGTGCCGATCCCGATGTGCGGCGTGCCGGTCCATGCCGCGGACGGCTATCTCGCACGGCTGATCAAGGCGGGGCACCGCGTCGCGATCGCCGAGCAGACCGAGAGCCCCGCCGAGGCCAAGAAGCGCAGCGGCAAGACGCTGGTCTCGCGCGCGATCGTGCGGGTCGTGACCGCGGGCACGCTGACCGAGGAAGCGTTGCTCGATGCGCGCACCGCCAATTGGTGCGTCGCGATCGGCGAAGCGGGCGGCGCGGTCGCGATCGCCGCCGCGGACATTTCGACCGGGCGGTTCGAACTGATCGCATGCGATGCAGCGGGCCTGAGCGCGGAACTGGCGCGGCTCGCCCCCGCCGAGACGATCGCGTGCGATGCGAGCGACTTCGCCGAACTGGCGACGATGCTGCGTCCGCGCGCGGAGTTCGACAGTGCGCGTGGCGAAGCGCGGTTGAAGGCGCTGTACGCGGTGGCGACGCTCGACGGGTTCGGGCAGTTCGACCGCGCGGCGCTGTCAGCAGCGGGGGGATTGGTCGCCTATCTCGATCACACCGCAAAGGGCGCGATGCCGTTCCTGCGCCCGCCCCGGCTCGGGCATAGCACGCAGCATATGGCGATCGACGCGGCGACGCGCGAAAGCCTGGAACTCACCCAGACCACGACCGGTGCGCGCAAGGGCAGTTTGCTGGACTCGGTCGATCGCACCGTCACCGCGGCAGGGGCACGACTGCTCGGCGCGGATCTCGGTGCGCCACTGATGGAGCGCGCGCCGATCGAGGCGCGGCTCGACCTCGTCGCGTTGTTGTCCGACGACAGCGGGTTGCGCGAAAGTCTGCGCGGAACGCTGCGCAGCATGGCCGATATCGGGCGGGCGCTCGGGCGGCTCGCGGCTGGGCGCGGCTCCCCGCGCGATCTCGGACAATTGCGCGATGGGCTCGACGGCGCGTGGCGACTGGGGGAACGGCTCGGCGGGATCGCTTCGCCGCCTACGCTGCTCGCCGATCTCGCCCCACGCCTGCGCGGGCATGGCGCGCTGATCGACCTGCTGACCCGCGCGCTGGTCCCGTCGCCGCCGATCGATGCATCGGACGGCGGCTATATCGCGGCGGGCTATGACGCGGCGCTCGACGACCTGCGCGATGCTGGCGCGGGCGGACGGCGCGCGATCGCCGCGCTCGAGGCGGACTTTCGCAGCCGCACCGGGGTGGTGCAGCTCAAGATCCGGCACAACGGCGTGCTGGGCTATCATATCGAAGTGCCTGCGCGCTCGGCGGATGCGCTGATGAAGGCGGACAGCGGCTTTACGCACCGCCAGACGATGGCGGGCGCGGTGCGCTTCAACGCGCCCGAACTGCACGAGGTCGCGCAGAAGGTGACGCAGGCGGGTGCGCATGCGCTCGCGGCGGAAGCGGCGCATCTCGAGGATTTGATCGCCGCTGCGCTCGACCGGCGCGAAGCGGTCGCCGCCACCGCCGATGCGCTCGCGCGGCTCGACGTCGCGGGGAGCCATGCCGAGCGTGGCTGCGAAGGCGGCTGGACGCGCCCGGAGCTGGTCGACCACGCCTGTTTCGACATCACCGGCGGGCGGCACCCGGTGGTTGAGGATGCGCTGGCGAAACGCGGCGAGCGCTTCGTCGCCAATGACTGCCGGTTGTCCGAGGATTCGCGTCTGTGGCTCGTCACCGGTCCCAACATGGGCGGCAAGTCCACCTTCCTGCGGCAGAATGCGGCGATCGCGGTGCTCGCGCAGGCGGGGAGCTTCGTCCCCGCGACCGCGGCGACTTTGGGGCTGGTCGACCGGCTGTTCAGCCGGGTCGGCGCGTCGGACAATCTGGCGCGCGGACGCTCGACCTTCATGGTCGAGATGGTCGAGACCGCCGCGATCCTCGCGCAGGCGACGCCGCGCAGCTTCGTGATCCTCGATGAAGTCGGGCGCGGGACCTCCACCTATGACGGGCTTGCGATCGCCTGGGCGGTGGTCGAGGCGATTCACGACGACAATCGCTGCCGCTGTCTGTTCGCGACGCATTATCATGAGCTGACGCGGCTGGCGGAACGGTGCGACGCGTTGACGCTCCACCATGTCCGCGCGCGCGAGTGGAAGGGTGAGCTGGTGCTGCTGCACGAAGTGTCCGAGGGGCCGGCGGATCGCAGCTATGGGTTGGCGGTCGCACGGCTGGCGGGATTGCCGCCGGTGACGATCGCGCGGGCGAAGGCGGTGTTGGCGAAGCTGGAGGCGGGACGCGCGAAGACGGGCGGGCTGGCGGCGGGGCTCGACGACCTGCCGCTGTTCGCCGCCGCGATCGAGGCGGAAGAGGAGGAATGCGACGCGATCCGTTCCGAGGTCGAGGCGCTGGATGTCGATGCACTGACCCCGCGCGAGGCTTTGGAGACGCTGTACCGGTTGAAGGCGTTGGCGCGGGGGTAACGTCCTGCCGTGGGCGCTTCCCCGGCGTAGGCCGGGGCAAAGGTGCGGGCGGTTTGCCAACGAAACGCAGCGATCGATCGACCAGCCTTGCGCTCCTGGGCCCCGGCCTTCGCCGGGGAAGAATAGTTTAGAGAAGGTCGCGGCCTTCCCAAGCCGATCGTAAGCGGCTGGCGCACTCATAGCTTTCTTCCCCGGCGGAGGCCGGGGCCCAGTTGCGGGCGTTTTGCCAACGATGCGCAGCGATCGATCAACCAGCTTTGCGCTCCTGGGCCCCGGCCTTCGCCGGGGAAGGATACTTCAGAAACGCCGCCGCTTTTTCCTGCCGTTCATAAGCGGCTGACGCACACATGGCTTTCTTCCCCGGCGAAGGCCGGGGCCCAGTTGCAGGCGTTTTGCCAACGAGGCGCAGCGATCGATCACCCAACCTTGCGCTCCTGGGCCCCGGCCTTCGCCGGGGAAGGCTGCGTTGGACGATCACGCCTGCCGCACCACCGTATAGGTCAGTTCCTGGCGTGGTTCGAACCCCAACGCGCGATAGAGCGCCACCGCGGGATTGTCGGGCAAGGTGTGGAGGATCACCCTCTCCCCGCGCGACAACAGTCGCGCCATCACCGTTTCCATCAGCGCCCGCGCGAACCCGTGTCCTCGAAAGTCGGGATGCGTGCAGACCGCGCTGATTTCACTAAACCCCGGCAGTTTAAGCCGCTCGCCTGCCATCGCGACCAGACGACCGCCGCGCCGCACGCCGACATATCCGCCCTGCAGATGCGTCGCCGCGAAGAACGGACCCGGTGCAGTGAGCGTCGCGAGCGCCAGCATCTCGGGCGCATCCGCATCCCCCAGTGCGACGATGTCGAGCGCGCGCGCGGTACGATGCAACCGCGTCGCGACCATCTGGAGCAGTGCGCACTCCAGCTCCACGACCGTTCCCGGCAGCATCGCCGCACGGCCGACCGAAAACTGCCCAAGCGTCTCGCCTGGCGGAATCAACGCAGCGAGTGCTGCCAGCGCGTCGAACGAGTCATCCGCGGCGTCGCCGAGCGCATTGATCTCCGGGCGAAAGCGCAGTGCGCGCGGATCGCCGATCGCAAGCGCGGCATGGCGTCCGGCCAGACTGTGCCAGATCGGTCGGTCGAGCATCATCGTATCGGTTTCGGTCATCGCGGTGTTCTAGCCCCGAAGCGTTTCGCGACGCTTCCCGTTGGTTGCGACCAAAGCGGAACACCCCGCCGGCACGTCCGCCGCGTCAACACGCGTGACGCGCCAGCGCGCGCACCCTATCTACCGGAAATGCCCTCCCGTTTCGAATCCCTTCCGCAGCGCCGTGCGATCATCGACCGACGGACCCTCGCCGATGCCATTGCCGCGCTGGAGGGGGACGCCAATACCCTGCGCGGCGGGGCGTTCGGCTTGCTCAAGCAAGCGCTCGATGCCGGGCGCGCCGAAATCGGGCGACGGCTGATCGAGCATCCGTCGCGCGGGCTGGAAGCGGCGGCGGCGCAGGCGTTCCTGGTCGATCAGCTGCTGCGGCTGCTGTACGACTTCATGGTCCAGCGGATCTATCCCAATCCCAACCCGACCACTGCGGAGCGCATCACGATCATCGCAGTCGGCGGCTATGGGCGCGGCGAGATGGCCCCGTATTCGGACATCGACGTCGGCTTTCTGACGCCTGGAAAACAACCGCCCTGGGCGGAGCAGGTGATCGAGGGAATGCTCTACACGCTGTGGGACATGGGGCTGAAGATCGGCCACAGCAGCCGCTCGCTCGACGAGATGGTGCGGCAGGCGAAGAACGACGTGACGATCCGCACCGCTTTGCTCGAGGCACGCTATGTCTGGGGCGACCAGGCGCTGTATGAGGAAGCCGCGCAGCGCTTCAAGGTCGAGGTGCAGGCGGATACCGCGCGCCAGTTCATCGCGGACAAGCTTGCCGAGCGCGACGTGCGGCACAAAAAGATGGGCGACACGCGCTATGTCGTCGAGCCCAACGTCAAGGAAGCCAAGGGCGGCCTGCGCGACTTGCACACGCTCTTCTGGATCGGGAAGTACGCGTATAACGTCACCGAGCCGGGCGAACTGGTCGAGGCGGGGCTGCTCAGCCGCGACGAATATCGCCAGTTCCACCGCGCCGAGAACTTCCTGTGGGCAGTGCGCTGCCACCTCCACGCGATCTCGAACCGTGCCGAGGACCGCCTGACCTTCGACCTGCAACGCGAGATCGCCGAGCGGATGCGCTTCGCCGACCGGCCCGGCAAATCCAAGGTCGAGCGGTTCATGCATTTCTACTTCCTGCAGGCGCGCACTGCGGGCGATCTGACGGGGGTGTTCCTCGCGCATCTCGACGAGAAGTTCGCGGCGCGCGGGCGGCGCTTCGGGTTCCCGGTGCTGCGCCGTTCACCGCGCAAGCTCAACGGGTTCACGCTGGTGCGCGGACGGCTTGCGCTTCCGGCCGATGATTTCCTTGCCGAAAAGCCGGTGCGGCTGATCGAGCTGTTCGCGCTGGCCGACAAACATGGCCTGGAAATTCACCCCCTTGCGATGCGCGCGGCATCGCGCGACGCGAAACTGGCGGACGAGATCCGGCAGGACCCGACCGCCAACGCGCTGTTTCTCGACGTGCTGACGTCCCCGCGCGATCCCGAGACGGTGCTGCGGTGGATGAACGAGACGGGTGTTTTCGGGCGGTTCGTTCCCGACTTCGGCCGCGTCGTCGCGCAGATGCAGTTCGACATGTACCACCACTATACCGTCGACGAGCATACGATCCGCGCGATCGGGTTGCTGGCGCGGATCGAGCGCGGTGAACTCGACGCGGACCATCCGCTGTGCGCGGGCGTGTTCCCGCAGATCGTGTCGCGCCGCGTGCTGTATGTCGCGGTGCTGCTCCACGATATCGCCAAGGGGCGCGGCGGGGATCATTCGGTGCTGGGGGCGGAAGTCGCCGAGCGGCTGGCACCGCGCTTCGGGCTCAACCCCGCGGAAACCGAGACGGTCGCGTGGCTGGTGCGCTGGCATCTGCTGATGTCGGCGACCGCGTTCAAGCGCGACCTGTCCGACTTCAAGACGATCCTCGATTTCACCGACGTGGTGCAAAGCCCCGAGCGACTCCGGCTGCTGCTGGTGCTGACCGTGGTCGACATTCGCGCGGTCGGACCGGGGGTGTGGAACGGGTGGAAGCGGCAGTTGCTCGCCGACCTGTACGATGCCGGCGAGGAAGTCTTGCGACTCGGGCACAAGCAGAAGGGGCGGACCGAACGGATCAAGGCCAAGCAGGCTGCGCTGTGCGGCACGTTGCAATGGGACGATGCGACGTTCGACGCACTCGTCGCCAAGCTGCCCGAACCTTATTGGGTCGCGGAGCCCGAGGATGTCATCGCGGACAATGCCGCGCTGATCGTCGAGGCGGGCGACGCGCCCTTGTCGATTGCGGCGCGAGTCTATCCCGAACGCGGCGCGACGCTGGTGACGGTTTATGCGGCGGACCACCCCGGGCTGTTCTACCGGATCGCGGGGGCGATCAATTTCGCGGGTGGCAACATCATCGATGCGCGAATCCACACCACCCGCGACGGCATGGCGCTCGACAATTTCCTGGTGCAGGATCCAGTCGGACGGCCGTTCGACGAAGCGGCGCAGCTTGCCCGGCTCAAGATCACGATCGAGGACGCGCTGGCGAATCGCGTCAAGCTGGTCGACCGGTTGATGGCCAAGCCGCTCCCGCGGACTCGCGCGGAAGCGTTCCCGATCGCGCCCAACGTGTTGATCGACAACAAGGCGTCGAACCGGTTCACGGTGATCGAAGTCAACGCGCGAGACCGGCCGGCATTATTGCATCAGCTGGCGCACGCCTTGTTCCAGTCGAAGGTGACGATCCACTCTGCGCATGTCGCCACCTATGGCGAGCGCGCGGTGGATACGTTCTACCTGACCGACCTGACGGGCGAGAAGATCGGCGCGAGCGGGCGGTTGCGCACGATCGAACGCCGCCTGCTGGGCGCGGCGGCGGGGGAGCGGATGGTCGAGGCGGCTTAGCCCCCCCCATCTTCACTTCCCCGGCGGAGGCCGGGGCCCAGTTGCGGAGGTCCTGGTAATGCGCGCTGCGCTTCCAACACCTACCTGTCCTGCTGGACCCCGGCCTTCGCCGGGGAAGCACAGTCGCGGATACTTCGACGATGGGACTATCAGCGGACCGTCGAGACTTGCGCCCCAATTCCGCTTCCCCGGCGAAGGCCAAGGCCCAGTCGCGCAGGTTTTGGTAATGCGCGCCGCGCCACCAACACCTGCCTGTCCTGCTGGGCCCCGGCCTTCGCCGGGGAAGCAGGTCGGTCGTTACTTCGGCGCGAGGACCATCAGCATCTGACGGCCTTCCATGCGCGGATAGGCCTCGACCTTGGCGGTCTCGGTCACGTCGGCCTGGACGCGCTGGAGCAGCGCCATGCCGAGCTGGCCGTGGCTGAGCTCGCGACCGCGGAAGCGGAGCGTGATCTTGACCTTGTCGCCTTCGTCGATGAACTCGAGCACCTTCTTCATCTTGGTGTCGTAATCGTGGTCATCGATGTTCGGACGCATCTTGATCTCCTTGATCTCCTGCGTCTTCTGCGACTTGCGTGCGAGGTTCGCCTTTTTCTGCGCCTCGTACTTGAACTTGCCGACATCTAGGAACTTGGCGACGGGCGGATCGGCGTTGGGCGACACCTCGACCAGGTCGAGACCGACCTCGCGCGCCTGCTCCATCGCCTCGCGCGTGTACATCACGCCAAGGTTCTCGCCGTCCTGGTCGATCACGCGGACCTTGGCGGACTGGATGAATTCATTGAAGCGAGGGCCATTCATCGGCGGCGCCTGGCGGTTCATCGGGGGTCGGATAGGTGTAGCTCCTCTGGTCGTTGACAGGTGTATATAGGGGTTTTTCGAGCAAAACGAAAGATGCGCTCGTGCAGGATGTGACGATCCGGGCGGGAGCATCTTTCGTCGTGAGACTCCCCTCCCCTTCAGGGGAGGGGCTGGGGGTGGGGCCGTGTCTCACCGAGCGTGGCGCTTGTGACTGCCCCACCCCAACCCCTCCCCTAAAGGGGAGGGGCTAAGAAGAAGCACGCCCCTTATCGAGCAGGCGTTACAGGTCCGGGGCCTTGGCGGCTTCGGTCAGCATCGCGATCGCGTCGTCGAGCGTCAGGAACTGCTGCCGGTCGCTGCCCAATTGCCGCAGCGCGACCTTGCCTTCCTCGGCCTCGCGCTTGCCGACGACGAGCAGGTTCGGGACCTTCGCCAGCGAATGCTCGCGCACCTTGTAGTTGATCTTCTCGTTACGCAGATCGGTCTCGACTCGGATCCCGGCGGCCTTGAGCTTCTCGGCGACCTCGCGCGCATAATCGTCCGCATCCGACACGATCGTCGCGACCACCGCCTGCACCGGCGACAACCACAGCGGGAAGCGCCCGGCGTGGTGCTCGATCAGGATGCCGATGAAGCGCTCGAACGTCCCCAGGATCGCGCGGTGGAGCATGATCGGGCGATGGCGTTCGCCGTCGGCGCCGACATACGAAGCGTCGAGTCGCTCGGGCAGCACGCGGTCCGACTGGATCGTGCCGACCTGCCACGTCCGCCCAATCGCGTCGGTCAGGTGGAATTCGAGCTTGGGCGCATAGAACGCGCCCTCGCCCGGCAGTTCCTCGAACTTCGCCTTGATCGAGTCGCTGAGCTTGGACCCGAGCACTGCCTTGCGCAGCTCGTCCTCGGACTGGTCCCACATTTCCTCGGTGCCGAACCGCTTCTCGGGCCGCAGCGCGAGCTTGACCGCATAATCCTCGAACCCGAGGTCGCGGTACACGCTGTCGAGCAACTCGCAGAACTGCTGCACCTCGGTAACGAGCTGGTCCTCGCGGACGAAGATATGCGCGTCGTCCTGCGTGAACTGGCGGACGCGCATGATGCCATGGAGCGCGCCGTGCGGCTCGTTGCGGTGGCAGCAGCCGAATTCGGCCATGCGGATCGGCAGGTCGCGATACGATTTGATCCCCTGGCGGAAGATCAGCACGTGCGCCGGGCAGTTCATCGGCTTCAGCGCCATCAGGTCGGCGGTGCCGCTGAACACCGCGGCGTCATCCTCGGTATTTGGGATCTCGTCGGGCACCACGAACATGTTCTCGCGATACTTGCCCCAATGGCCCGACTGCTCCCACTGGCGTGCGTCCATCAGCTGCGGGGTCTTGACCTCGGCATAGCCCGCCGCGTCGAGCCGGCGCCGCATATACGCCTCGAGCTGCCGCCACAGGATGAAGCCCTTGGGGTGCCAGAAGACCGAACCCTGCGCCTCGGACTGGAGATGGAACAGGTCCATTTCCTGCCCGATCTTGCGATGGTCGCGCTTGCCCGCTTCCTCGAGCATCGTGAGATGCGCGTCGAGCTGCTTCTTGTTGAGCCAGCCGGTACCGTAGATGCGGCTGAGCATCGCGTTCTTCTGGTCGCCGCGCCAGTAAGCGCCCGACACGCGCGTCAGCTTGAACGCGTTCGGGTCGAGCTTGCCGGTCGAGACCATGTGCGGGCCGCGGCACATGTCGAGCCACTTGCCCTGACGGTAGATCGTCAGTTCCTCGCCGTCGGGAAGTTCGGCGGCCCATTCGGCCTTGAACGTCTCGCCCTGCTGCTGCCAGGTCTCGATCAGCTGCTCGCGGCTCCACACTTCGCGGACGAACGGCTCGTTGCGCCCGATGATCGCGCGCATCTCGGCCTCGATTGCGGGAAGGTCGTCGTCGGTGAACGGACGATCCTTGGGCGCGAAATCGTAATAGAAGCCGTCGTCGGTCGCAGGGCCGAAGGTGATCTGCGTCCCCGGGAACAGGTGCTGGACCGCTTCCGCCATGACATGCGCGAGATCGTGGCGCGCCAACTCCAGCGCATCCGCCTCGTCGCGCGCGGTGACGAGCGCGAGCGCGCTGTCGCCGTCGAACGGGCGCATGATGTCGCGCAGCTCGCCATCGACGCGCGCGGCGATCGCCGCCTTGGCGAGACCCGGACCGATCGCCGCGGCGATGTCCGCAGGCGTAGTCCCCGGGGCTACCTCGCGGACGGAACCGTCGGGTAGCGAGATGCGGAACAGCGCGGACATGAGGACAGGGTCTTTCCGTGATGAATGGGAGCCGCGGCTTAAGCCGGGTGCGCCGATATAGGCAAGCGCGCGCGATCCGTCACCCTGTCGCGCACCCTGCGCGCGTGTCGAACGAAAAAGGGGCGGACCAACGGCCCGCCCCATGATGTTCAGAATGTCTGACGGGTCAGCAATGCCCGGCGACCGCAGGGGTCCGCTGCGTCCGATCGACCCGGAAACGATCCGCCTGCGCAGCAAGCTGGACCACTTCGTTGGTCAGGTTGCGCGCCGCCGCGGACGTCTGTTCGACCATCGCGGCATTCTGCTGCGTGGACTGGTCCATCGCATGGACTGCGGTGCTGACCTCGGTGATCGCACTCGCCTGCGCGGCATTGTCGGTGGCAATCTGCTCAGCGAGCTGTGCGGCCTGTTCGCCCGAACTCAGGATCACGCCGAACGCGTCATCGACTTCCTGCACCGCATCGACCGCGGCGCCGATATCGATCCGCGTTGCGCTCAACTGGTCGCGCGCGCCCTTCGATTCCTCCTCGGCGCGCATTGCGAGCGCGCTGACGAGATCCGCGACGACCGCAAACCCGCGTCCCGCATCGCCTGCGCGTCCGGCCTCGACCGCCGCGTTCATTGCCAGCACGCGCGTCTGGAACGCGATCTTGTCGAGCCCCTCGATCACGTCGTCGATGCCCTTCGCACTGTCCATCACGCGAGTCATCGCCTGTACCGCGACGTCGGTACGGCTGCGCCCTTCCAGCACCGCGGTCTTGGCCTTCTCGCTCGTCTCGACCGACTGCGTTGCGGCGCGCGCGGTTGCCTTCAATCGGGAATCGACTTGCTGGATCGCCGCGGCGGTCTGCTCCAGGCTTGCCGCGTTGCTTTCGGTGCGCCGCGCAAGGTCGTCGGACGCCTGCGCGATCTCGCTCGATCCGGTGTGGATGTTGCCGGTGCTCGCCATCACCGAGCCTAGCAGCGCGCGCAGGTTGCTCAGTGCCTCGTTGAAGCTCGCCTTCAGCGGTGCGTAGATCGCCGGATATTCCTCGACGATGTCGGCGGTCAGGTCGCAATTCGACAGGCGACCGAAATTGTCCGCCATGCGCCGGATGATCTGGGAATTGACCTCTGTCTGTTCGGCCAGCGCATGTTGTTCCTGCGCGGCAGCGCGGAACGTATACATCGCCTTGGTCATCCGCCCGACGCAGTCCTTATAGTCGGTGAACTCGATCGGACTGTCGAGATCGCCCGCGGCGAGCCCCTCCATCCGCACGACCGTGGTGACATACGGGACCGAGATCGCTTCGCGGAACAGATACGCTGCCGCCACCCCCACGCCCGTGATGACGATGCCGACCCAGCGAAACAGGGTCGGGCTGAGGACGAGGCTGGCGATGTTGGTCGCGAGCAGCAAGCCGACGAATGCACCGAATGCGACCAGCAGCTTCAAACGGATGGGAGCGTCGGCCTTGAACCAGTTCATTTCCACGATCCCTGTATGGCAGGGACGACGCCCGCGGTCGTCCTCGGGCCATTCTAGGATGCCGCGAACATCTCCGGGCGCGCGGTGGCGTTTTTGCGTCAGGCGACCCCGAACGGAACCACACGGTTGCCGCGGTAATGGCCGATCTCGGCGCGCCCCAGATACGGCACGCGCATCTCTCCACACCAGCGCTGGATCATCGTCTCGATCGTCTCGCCCCATTCAGGTTCGTTTGCCTGGACCGCGGTGACCTGCCCCAGCCGCACCCCGGCAATCCCCTTGAGCTGGGTGGCGTGCGCCATGGTGAACAGCATCCGGTCGATCCGGTAGAGCGGCTCGGACACTTCCTCGACGATCAGCACATGATCGGTCAGGTCGGGGAGCCATGGCGACCCGATCAGCGCGGTCAGGATCGCGAGGTTGAACGCCGCCGCCGGTCGCCCGTCGAGCCCGGGTTCGAGCACGGTGCGGTCCTTCTTCGTCAGCCACAACAACGCGCGGCTGAAGCCGACGCCGCCGTCGCCGCTGCCCGCGGTCGACACCATCGGCCCATGCACTGGCCGCCCGATCCGGGCTGCGTAGAGCGCGCCGAGCACGAACCCCATGTCGGAAAACCCCATATAGGTCTTGCGCCGCGCCGCCTCGCCCAGCGCCGGGATCGCCGCCTGGAGGATCCGGTTCGACCCATAGCCGCCGCGCGCGAACCACAGCGCGTCGATCGTCGGATCGTTCGCCATGTCGACGAAGGCGGCGGTGCGCTCCGCATCGGTGCCTGCGAAATGCCCGTTGGACAGGAAACATTGCGGGTGGACGACCAGATCGACCTCGGGCGCGATGATCGCCGCCAGCCCCTGCGCGCGTGCCGCCAGTGCTTCGTCGATCCCGCGCGCGGGGGCCACCACTCCGATCTTCATACCATTTCCTGTGGCGATTTATGCTGCCCCGCGATAGCGCCGCATCATGACCAACGGCAAACCCTACTTTTTCGTCGGAATCGGTGGCAGCGGGATGATGCCGCTCGCGATGATCCTTGCCGGGCGCGGCGCGACCGTGGCGGGATCGGACCGGACGCTCGATGCCGGGCGGCTGCCCGCCAAGTTCGACGACCTCGCCGCCAAGGGCGTGACCCTGTTCGCGCAGGACGGCTCGGGCGTGACGTCGGCGGAGCAGATCGTCGTGGCGTCGGCTGCGGTCGAGGCAAGCGTTGCGGACATCGTCGCGGCGGAGCGTGTCGGCGCGGAACGGCTGAGCCGCCCCGAACTGCTCGCCTCGCTGTTCAACGCGAGCGCGCTGCCGATCGGGGTTGCGGGGACGAGCGGCAAGTCGACCGTGACCGGAATGATCGGCTGGATCCTCCACGCCTGCGACCGCGACCCGACGGTGATGAACGGCGCAGTGATGAAGAATTTCGTCGCCGACGACGCGCCCTTTGCCAGCGCGCTGGTCGGCGATGGCGAAGCGTTCGTCAGCGAAGTCGACGAGAGCGACGGATCGATCGCGCTGTACCAGCCGCGGATCGCGGTGCTCAACAACGTCAGCCTCGACCATAAGTCGCTCGCGGAATTGCGCGCGTTGTTCGGGGCGTTTGCGGGAAAGGCGGAGACGACGATCCTCAACGTCGGCGACGCTGAGTCGGCCGCGCTGGCGCGGACGCTCGACCCTGCACGGCTGGTGACCTTCGCGATCGACCAGAGCGCCGACCTGCGCGCGACCAACCTCGTCCCCGCACCCTCCGCGATCACCTTCGACCTAGTGGCGAAGGGCGAGACGCTGCGCGTCCGGCTGGCAGTGCCGGGCGCGCACAATGTCTCCAACGCGCTCGCGGCGCTCGGCGCGGCGCGCACGTCGGGGGTGCCGCTCAAGGCGGCGATCAAGGCGATCGAGGGGTTCACCGGGCTCAAGCGCCGGTTCGAGCTGGTCGGGGAGGCGGGCAGCGTGACAGTGATCGACGATTTCGGGCACAATCCCGACAAGATCGCGGCGACGCTGGCGACGCTCCACGCCTTTCCGGGCCGGTTGCTCGTGCTGTTCCAGCCGCATGGCTATGGCCCGCTCAAGGTGATGCGGGACGAACTGATCGCGATGTTCCGCGAGCGATTGCACGACGACGACCGGCTGGTGCTTCCCGATCCGGTCTATCAGGGCGGCACCGTCTCGCGCGAGGTGACCAGCGCGGACATCGTCGCCGGAATCGGCACGCGCGCGCTGCATGTGCCCGATCGCGCCGATGCCGCGACGTGGCTGGTCGAGCAGGCGTGCCCCGGCGACCGGATCGTGATAATGGGCGCGCGCGACGATACGCTCAGCCAGCTCGCTGCCGACGTGCTCGCCCGGATCGCCCAGCGCGGTTGAGGCCGCTTTGAAGGAGACGCCCATGTTTCGACGCCTGTTCCTCGATCATCCCGCCACCGTCGGCGAAAGCTATACCGAGCATTTCGGCGTCGCGTCGCGGTTCGGGGTGACGATGATCGTCGGCGGTCTGGGCGCGGTGGTCCATGCGTTCGTGCCGGCGTGGTGCAAGACCAGCGGGAGCCGGACGGTTGCGGAGCTTCACCGCCAGATGGTGGTGAAACGCGGCGACGTCGCGCAGACCCGCAGCGTCGATTTCGTGATCTGACGCGCCAGCCCAACAACCTCCGTTCCCCCGCGAAGGCGGGGGTCCAGGGTTGCCGAGCGCAGCACCCGTGACCCTAGACTCCCGCTTGCGCGGGAGAACAATGGCCGGCGAGCCCCACACCTTACCCCCCATCCGCGAGTACCCCATGACCACCACCAAAGCCGAACGCCCCCGGCTCGCGTTCCACCGTACCAAGGGGACCGGCCCGACCGTCGTCTTCCTCCCCGGCTACGCCTCCGATATGACCGGCAGCAAGGCGCTCGCGCTCGAAGCCTGGGCGGTCGCCAATGGCCGCGGGTTCGTGCGGTTCGATTATGGCGGGTGCGGCAAGAGCGAGGGCGCGTTTGCGGACCAGACGCTCGCCGACTGGCGCGATGACGTGCTGACCGTGCTCGACCAGCTCGTCACCGGCCCGGCGATCCTCGTCGGGTCGTCGCTCGGCGGCTGGCTGATGCTGCTCGTCGCGCGGGATCATCCGGCGAAGGTCGCGGCGCTCGTCGGCGTCGCGCCCGCGCCCGATTTCACCGACTGGGGCTTCACCACCGAGGAAAAGCTTGCCTTGCTCTCCGAAGGGCGGATGGAACGCCCCTCGCCTTATGGTCCTGAACCGACGCTCTACACCCGCGCCTTCTGGCAATCGGGCGAGGCCAACCGGTTGATGTCGGGCGGGATCGCGGTCGATTGCCCGGTGCGCTTCGTGCAGGGGATGAAGGACACCGACGTCCCCTACAACCGCACCGTGCGCCTCGCCGAACTGGTCCGTTCAGCCGATGTGCAGGTGACCTTGATCAAGGACGGCGACCACCGCCTGTCGCGCGATTCCGATATCGCGCGGTTGATCCAGGCGATCGAGGATGTGACGCCCGCCTTATGATCCTGCTGCTCCTCGCCCAGGCCGTTACGCCCGCACCGATGGGGCCCGCTCCGGTCGGCCCCGCCTCGACCGAGCGCACGCGCTACGAGCATTGCGTCGCGCGGGCGAATAGCGACCCGGCGGGTGCGGAAGCCGAAGCGGGTGCATGGCGCGTCGCCGGGGGCGGATTCCTCGCGAGCCAGTGTCTCGGCATGGCGTATAGCCGCGAGCAGCGCTGGTCCGCCGCGTCGGTCGCGTTCGAGACCGCCGCGACGGCTGCGGAAAAGGCCAAGGACGCGCGCAGTTCGGGCTATTGGGCACAGGCGGGCAACGCCTTTCTCGCCGCGGGTGACGCGAGCAAGGCGCGCGCTGCGCTCGATGCGGCGATCGCGAGCGGGACGCTGACGGGCATGGATTTGGGCGAAGCGCATCTCGACCGCGCCCGCGCGCTGGTCAGCGCGGACGACATGGAGGGGGCGCGCGACGACCTGGACCGTGCGCTCGGAGAAGTTCCCGCGGATCCGCTCGCCTGGCTGCTGTCGGCAACGCTTGCGCGGCGCACCGGCGACATGCCGCGCGCGCAGAAGGACATCGCCGAGGCGCTTCGTTTGGGTGGCGACGACAGCGACGTGCAACTGGAAGCGGGTAACATCGCGGCCAAGGCGGGGGATGCTGGGGCTGCGAAGACGGCGTGGCAGCAGGCGGTCGACCTGCGGCCTGACAGCGCGTCGGGCAAGGCGGCGGCGGCTGCGTTGCAGCAGTTCAGCGGTGCGCGGTAGGCTTCTGATTGGGTTCGCTTCCCCGGCGGAGGCCGGGGCCCAGTCGACATGGCCGAGGTAACGAAGCGCAGTCCTTCGTTAACGCCCGTTTCGCTCCTGGGCCCCGGCCTTCGCCGGGGAAGCGAATAGGATGGAATTGAACGCGTTCTCGGGGTGGCAGACCAAACGGCGCGCCCCTATCTCACGGGGCAACCGCATGGGAGCCAACGATGAAGTACCTCCACACGATGATCCGCGTCACCGACCCGGTCGCGACGATCGATTTCTTCAAGGTCCTCGGCCTCGAGGAAGTCCGCCGGATCGACAATGAGAAGGGCCGCTTCTCGCTGATCTTCCTCGCCGCCCCCGGCGACCACGACGCGCAAGTCGAGCTGACGCACAATTGGGACCCGGAACCCTATGAGGGCGGCCGCAACTTCGGCCACCTCGCGTACCGCGTCGAGAATGTCTACGAGAGCTGCCAGCGCCTGATGGACTCGGGTGTGACGATCAACCGCCCGCCGCGCGACGGCAACATGGCGTTCGTCCGCACCCCCGACAACATCTCGATCGAACTGCTCCAGGAAGGCGACCCGCTCCCGCCCGCCGAGCCGTGGTCGTCGATGCCCAACACCGGCGTCTGGTAATGGCCACCGATCTCGAGATCGTCTGCGTCCCAGCGCTCAGCGACAATTATGTGTGGCTGATCCACGACCCCGTCTCGAACGAGACGGTCGTGGTCGACCCGAGCGAGGCCGCGCCGGTCCTCGCTGCGGCCGATGAGCGCGGCTGGACGATCTCGCAGATCTGGAACACCCACTGGCACGGCGATCACACCGGCGGCAACGCCGCGATCAAGGCGCTCGGCGCGAAGGTCAGCGGACCTTTGGCCGAGGCCGACCGGATACCGACACTCGACACCGGCCTGCGCGAGGGCGACAGCGTGCAGATCGGCGCGCATGTAGCGCACGTGATGGAGACGCCGGGGCATACCGCCGGGCATATCGTGTTCCACATGGCGGACGATGCGCTGCTGTTCAGCGGTGACACGCTGTTCGCGATGGGCTGCGGGCGGTTGTTCGAAGGCACTGCGGCCCAGATGTTCACCAACATGCAGCGGTTGGCGGATCTGCCCGGTGACACGGCGGTCTATTGCGCGCACGAATATACCGCCTCCAACGGTCGCTATGCGGCGGTCGCCGAGCCTGACAATGCCGCAGTCGCCGAACGCATGCGCGACGTCGATGCCAGCCGCGCGGCGGGGCGGCCGACCGTCCCCACGACGATCGCGCTGGAACAGGCAACCAACCCCTTCCTTCGTGCGTCGTCCGCGGAGCAACTCGCCGAACGGCGCGCGGCGAAGGATGCTTTCCGGGGGTGAACGGTGTACGATCATCCCAGGCAGGGGATACGCCAGCCGGAGGATGATCGTGATGATTCGCCTGTTCTTACCCGTCTTGCTGCTGTCCGTAGGCAGCGCGGCCTTGTCCGCCGACACCCGTACTACCAGTCAGGAGCGTCAGGCCGCGAAGGACAAGGCTGAGCTCGACAAGCGCCTCGCCGGGCTCGTGCCGGGCGAGCCCGAGCAATGCATGCAACAGACGCGGTATCGCGACTCGACGCGGGTCGGCGATACGATTCTGTACAGCGCGACGAGGAACGACGTGTACCGCACCGACACCAACGGCGGCTGCTTCGGGCTACGTCGTGGCGTCGCGATCATCACCCGTTCCTATACCGGGCAATTGTGCCGCGGCGACATCCTCCAGACGGTCGATCTCGTCTCGCGTATCCCGAGCGGGAGTTGCACGTTCGGGACGTTCACGCGCTATCGCAAGCCATGATCCGCCCGACCCTTGTCGCGCTCGCCGCACTGGCACTCGGGGCGGCCACGACCTCCGACACGCGCGATCTCGACGCCGCGCTGAAGGACCGGACGCCGGGTACGCCGCAACAATGCCTCCGCGGCTTCGGCAGCCAGACGCAGAACCCGCAGATCATCAGCGACCGTATCCTGCTGTATCCCGACGGTAGCCGGATCTGGCGCAACGATCTGCCCGCCGCCTGCCCGGGGCTGGAGCCCAATGCGATCCTGGTGACCGAGGTGCGGAGCGGGCAGCTATGCCGTAATGATCAGGTCTATACGCTGCAGCGCGGTGGGATCGGGATACCGGGGCCGCGGTGCCGGCTCGGCATGTTCACGCCGTACAGCAAGGTGAAGCGGGAGCGGTAACCCTACGCTCCGTTCGCCCTGAGCGAAGTCGAAGGGTCCCTTGCACTAGGAACACCGCCCGGGTTGAGCAGGGCTTCGACTTCGCTCAGCCCGAACGGGTGTGGGGCGGGAGGCCCCGTTACAGCACGAACCGGCTGAGGTCGGTATTGCGTGCGATCCCCGCCAGATGCGTCTCCACATAGGCCGCGTCGATCGCGATCGTTTCCCCGCCGCGGTCCTCGGCGTTGAAGCTGATGTCCTCAAGCAGCTTCTCCATCACCGTCTGCAACCGCCGCGCGCCGATGTTCTCGACGTCGCCGTTGACCAGCGCCGCCATTTTCGCGATCGCGCGGATACCGTCCTCGGTGAAGGTGATCGTGACGCCCTCGGTCGCGATCAGCGCGACATATTGCTGCGTCAGCGACGCCTTGGTGTCGCTCAGGATCGCGACGAAATCATCCTCGGTCAGCGCCTTCAACTCGACCCGGATCGGCAGGCGGCCCTGCAATTCGGGCAGCAGGTCGGACGGCTTGGCGACATGGAATGCACCGCTTGCAATGAAGAGGACGTGGTCGGTCTTCATCGGTCCGTATTTGGTCGCGACCGTCGTCCCCTCAATCAACGGTAGAAGATCGCGCTGGACGCCCTCCCGGCTGACCGAACCGCCACGCACGTCGCTCACCGCGATCTTGTCGATCTCGTCGAGGAAGACGATCCCGTTCGCCTCGGCATCCGCCAGCGCGACGCGGCTGACCTCGTCCTGGTCGAGCCGCTTGTCCGCCTCTTCCTCGACCAGCTTGTCCCACGCCTGCGGCACAGTCAGCTTGCGGCGCTTCATCTGGCCGCCGCCGAACGCCTTGCCCATCATCTCGGACAGGTTGATCATCTGCGCGCCGCCGCCGGGCATTTCGAACGGCATATTGGGCGCGGCTTCCAGTTCGATCTCGATCTCGGTGTCGCGGAGATGGCCGTCGTGCAGGCGCTGCCGGAACGCCTCGCGCGTCGCCTCGCTGGCACCCTTGCCGGTCAGCGCGTCGAGCAGGCGTGCGAGGGCCGCTTCCTCGGCCTTGTCCTTGACCGCGCTGCGGCGGCGCTCCTTTTCGAGCCGGACCGCTTCCTCGACCAGATCGCGCGCGATCTGCTCGACGTCGCGACCGACATAGCCGACCTCGGTGAACTTGGTCGCTTCGATCTTGATGAAGGGTGCGTCGGCGAGCTTGGCGAGACGGCGGCTGATCTCGGTCTTGCCGCAACCGGTCGGCCCGATCATCAGGATGTTCTTCGGGGACACCTCGTCGCGCAGATCATCACCGAGCCGCTGCCGCCGCCAGCGATTGCGCATCGCAACCGCGACCGCGCGCTTGGCGTCAGCCTGCCCGATGATGTGCGCGTCGAGCGCGCGGACGATGGCCTTGGGGGTAAGGGAGTCGTTCATTTGTCTCTCTCAAGCCGCTTCCCTTCAGGGAAGGGATTGGGGTCTTTTCTCAAGCCCCTCCCCTTCAGGGGAGGGGTTGGGGTGGGGCAGTTCCGGGTGATCGGGCGGGGCTTTGCTTTTCACACGTCCCCACCCCAACCCCTCCCCTGAAAGGGAGGGGCTTCGCTTTATGGCTCAGGTCGTTTCGATGGTTTCGACGGTCAGGCGGTCGTTGGTGTAGACGCAGACCTCCGCCGCGATCGCCATCGCCTTGCGGCAGATCGTCTCGGCATCGGCTTCGTAGTCGACCAGCGCGCGCGCGGCTGCGAGCGCGTAATTGCCGCCCGACCCGATCGCCGCGATGCCCGCCTCTGGCTCGAGCACGTCGCCATTGCCGGTCAGGATCAGCGTCACTTCCTTATCGGCGACGATCATCATCGCTTCCAGGTTGCGCAGATATTTGTCGGTCCGCCAGTCCTTGGCGAGTTCCACCGCCGAGCGCAGCAGCTGTCCATGATGCTGCTCGAGCTTGCGCTCCAGCCGCTCGAACAGCGTGAAGGCATCCGCCGTCGCGCCCGCGAACCCAGCGATGACCGAGCCGTCGCCGAGCCGCCGCACCTTCTTGGCGTTGGGTTTCATGACCGTCTGGCCCTGAGTCACCTGACCGTCTCCGGCGATGACGACTCGACCATTGCGACGCACGGACAGGATCGTGGTGCCGTGCCACACCGTTTCGTTTCCACTCATGGAGCGCGATATGGGGCGGCGGTGTGCGCGGTGCAATCGGTCCGCCGCAGCGGCGGAACATCTCGCGGGGATACCGCGTCTTTATCGACAGAGGAGACGATCATGCCCGACGCTATCAAACCGACCGAGACGCAGCCTGCCCCCAACATCTCGACCGAACATCAAAAGGAAGGCGATGCGCGCCGCCCGAGCGACACGCTCGACCGCAGTCAGGAAGACGCAGCCGACGATGGTGGGCGGAAGAGTTCGTTCACGAAAAACCCCTGAGAAACAGGTCCCCGGCCAGGCCGGGGACCTAACTTTCGGTCAGTTGGCTGCACCCGTCTGCGCATTCATCGTCCCGCGGTCCGACACGAGCGATGGCGCCGGGCCGGTCGCCGGACGCAGCGCTTCGCGTTCCGCCGGAGTCATCTTGGCGGACATGTCGGGGCGAAAGTCGGCGACTGCGCGGTCATCGGCGTTGCGGTTGGGATCGAGCAAGTCGGTCGGGACATGGCCTTCGCTCTGCGAGCCCGACAGCAGCGCCGCGATCCGTCCGCGCGACAGGAACGCCGCGATGCCCGCGCCTGCCGCCAGCGCAACCGCACCAATCGACCAAGCGGTACCACTGCTCATCGGCTTCGCCTCGGGCTTCGGTGCCGGCTTGGCCTTGGGCTGCGGGGGCGTTTTCGGATGATGCTTGTGGGTCTTGCTCATGATGAACCTCTGTAAACTGTGAGGCCGGTCAACGGTTCATCGCCGGGAGCGTTCCGATCCGGTGGAACGCGACCCCGAGTGCGGGGCCGCGTTCCTCCAGTGGCTTAGCGGCAGCGCGTGTCGCCGCGATCCTTGTCGATCGCCTTGCCCGCGAGCGCACCACCGACGCCGCCGATCAGCGCGCCGAGCAGGCCCGAACCGCCGGGGGCAATCGCCGCGCCCAACGCACCGCCAGCTACGCCACCGACGACAAGACCGGTCGTGCCGTCGTTACGGCGGCAATAATAGCGGCCGTCGCTGCCACGATAGACGCGATCGTTGTTCGCCAGACGCCGCTCCTGATACCGGCGGCGATCATCGCGGTAGTAACGCGACGCGTCATAGCCGTTGTATGCCGGATCGGGCCGGTCGTAATCATATTGGGCATAGCGATTGTCGCTGTAGCCGCGCGGACGACCGCCGCCATATTCGTCGCAGCCCGCAACCAGCGTGGACGCCGCCAACAACCCCAAAGTCAGTGCGCGCATCGGAATTCTCCTGTCGTTACGCAGAGGGAATGCATGGCCCGCGGATTGGTTGCCGCTCGTCCTTTTGCACGATCCGGCAATGGCGCTCGGCGACCGTCGCCCCCACATGGTCTTCATGGCAAAGCTCGGCGACTGGATCGATCCGCAACCCCATGGCATTCACGTCAAACCCGCCGACGTGTGGGTCGACCCGTCGCGCCCGACGCCGCGCGCGCTGGTGACGCATGGCCATGCCGACCACGCGCGCGGCGGGCACGGTGCGGTGTGGGCGACCCCCGAGACGCTCGCGATCATGGACGCGCGTTATGGTGAGCAAGCCGGGCACCCGGTCGCTTACGGCGAGACCCACGATTTTGGCGAGGTGCGCGCGACCTTCGTCCCCGCGGGGCATGTGCTCGGCTCGGCGCAGATTTTGCTCGAATATCGTGGCGAGCGGATCGTCGTTTCGGGGGACTACAAACGTCGGCCCGATCCGACCTGCGCGCCGTTCGAGCCCGTGAAATGCGACGTGTTCATCACCGAGGCGACCTTCGGGTTGCCGGTGTTCCGCCACCCCGACACCGGCGACGAGATCGACAAATTGATCGCCGCCCTGCACGCCAATCCCGATCGCTGCGTGCTGGTCGGGGCGTATGCGCTGGGGAAGGCGCAGCGCGTGATCGCCGAGCTGCGGCTGCGTGGCCATGCCGCACCGATCTACATCCACGGTGCCCTCGAACGGTTGTGCGCCTTGTATCAGGCGCATGGCGTCGATCTGGGCGAGCTGCGCCCGGCGACGACCGCCGTTAAGGCCGAGATGATGGGGCATGTCGTGATCGCGCCGCCGGGCGCGATGGCGGATCGCTGGTCGCGCCGCCTGCCCGATCCGATTACCGCAATGGCCTCGGGCTGGATGCGCGTGCGGCAACGCGCGGTTCAGCGCGGGGTCGAGCTGCCGCTGATCCTCAGCGATCACGCCGATTGGGACGAGCTGACCGACACGCTGACCGAGATCGCGCCCAAGGAAGTGTGGGTCACGCATGGCCGCGAGGATGCGTTGGTCCACTGGTGCGCGACCCGGCAGATGAAGGCGCGCGCGCTGGCGCTGGTCGGGTATGAGGACGAGGACGAATAGCCTGACGCCACCCGGTCGGCGCTAGCGTGCGCCGTCCATCCATGCCAACCGTGCCCGGTGCATTGCGGACACGGTATAGGTCCGCGCCAGCTCGGCGATGCTCTCGGACAGCGCGACGCGCAGGTCCGGGTCCGCAAGCGCGCGCAACCGTTCCGCGAGCGCGTCGGCCGACCCTTGTGCGTACAGGATGCGGGGATCGAGCCCGAGCGAGCGGTACGGCGGCGTATCGGGGCATAGCGGGATGCACCCGCGACTGATCGCATCGAAGATCAATCGCGGCTGTTCGTCATTGAGGTTGGTCATCAGGACGATGTCCTGCGCGTCGAGGAACGCAAAGAACCCTTCTGGATAGGGCACGCCCCCCATCATGCGGAACGCGCCCAGCCCGGCGTCCGCCGCCTGCGTCGCCAGGCGATCGCGCTCGGCCCCCTCGCCAATGATCGTCAATCCGGCGAACCGCTCCGGCCCGGCCTGGACGAACGCGGCGATGCCGATGTGGAACCCCTTCATCGCCTCGAGCCGCCCCGCCATGCAGACCCGCGCCGGTTCGGCCCGCCGCGGGCGCGGCGGGGCGATATCGGCTTGTTCGATCCAGCTCGCGACGCCGACATGAATCGTCCGCGCGACCGGTGCGATCAGCTTGCGCAGCCCCTCGCCCACCACGAACACCCCCGCCGAGCGCCGCGCAAGCCACCGCTGGGTCATCGCCACGTCAAGCGATCGCGCGCGCGCGCGAAGGCGATGCTGCAGCGACTTGCCCTGGGCGTTGATGATGTTGGTACGCGCCCGGTTGCTTGATATGCCGAGAAAGACGGGCTTCCCCTGCCGCTTCGCCAGCCGCAGGATTTGCCGCGACAGCGCCGCCGCGCGCCACCCGGCCTGGCCGGTGATCTGGGTAAAATCGGCGGCGGCGATCTGTTCACTCAACGTCGCGTCGGAAATCGCACCCGATACCGCAGGCACGACCGCGATCCGCGGATCGAGCGGCATCATCGTGCCCGGCATCGTCTCGACGCTGTCGCACACGATGGTCACATCGGCGACCTGCGCCTGCGCGTTGACGTCGCGCGCCCACAGGTCGAGCGTAAGCCACTGCGACCCCTGCCTGATCGCGGGGATCGGCGCGCTGACGAGAACGCGGAAGCGCCGGGTGGCGGAGGGATCGTCGACCAGATTCATCGTGTCATCGTCATGGATTGGTAACTTTCCTCGGCTAGTGATTGCGACAGACAAGAGATTGGCATCGCATGTTCGGTTCGTTGCAAGCTGTCTTCGCTCAGGCGAAGCATCGTCGGGAAATCGCAAAACTGCGGTCATGGGCGAACGCGCCCACCGACAGCGCTACCGAAGTGCGTCGCTCAACCGTGCGGACGCCCGCTTAATCCCGAATTGAGAAGCGCATAACAGTCCGCCGCCAACGTGACGAAGCGTTCGCGGGGAAACTCGCCGAGCCGATCGGCATAATGGCCGAGCGCCCCAAGCAGATGCGCCATGACGGCATCCTCCCCACCCATCAGTTCCGCATACCAGCGCAGTTCGCTTCGATATCGCGCGTCGGCGATGTTGAACGATTGCTTGAAGCGGACGAGATCGTAGATCCCGTAGCCATCGACTTCGCTGCCTGCCCAGTCGATGACGGCCAGGCTGCCGTCGTCGCGCCGCATGACGTTGTTCCGCCACAGGTCGCCGTGCATTGGGACGTGCCACGGTCGGATCGCCCCGTCGCGCAACTGCCGCTTGATCCGTTGCGCCGTTTCGCGCACGGCAACGGGCAGATCGTCCATCCGGATCAGCGCATTCAGCGACGCGATGAACCGCCCGGGGTCATCCGGCGCATGTGCCTTCCAGGCGGCAAGGTCGCGCAGCCACGGTAATATGTCGTCGGCGACCCGCTTCTTGTCGAGGAAGCGCCCCAGACGCCCGGCAGACAATGCCGTGCATCGCGGCAGCACGAGGAAGGACCGCTCCTCGAAATGGCCACTGCCGATGATCGGCAACAGTGTTCGGCTCAGCGATGCGGGAAGCGATTCCGCGATCCGCAGCATGGCGGTGCGTTGCACATCGGCTGCATCCGGATGCTCGAAGGGCGCGACGAACAGCACGAATTGCCGATCGATCAGGAAGATCGCGGCACCGTCCGCAACGCCGGACTCGGTGCGAATCACATCGACGTGGTCGACGGTTCGATCGCGGGCCGGATAGATCGCCTTGGCGATGATATCGAGGGTGGCGGCGTCGCCTCCCTGCCCTCCGGCGGGCGATGTTCGGGCTAGATACGCAGCAACAGACATCGGGTTTGCTAACCATAACGTACCCGGCGCACAACCGTAGCCGTAGAAAAACACGTCTCCGACAGCGATCTGCAGGCCGATCTTAAGAGGGTGACGGTTGCTTTGCAATCCGGATCCGGACCGCGCGGACCCATTTCGTGGATGATTGCGCTACGACACGGGCGGGTTCGATCCCGGCGTCGTCCCTGGCGATACCGCGACGATGTGGATGCCGATTCGCGCGCGTGGAAGCGCGGTTGTTACGCAGCCAAGGTCGCTACCCCGCCCCCAGCGCCCGCGCTCGTCGACGCTGGACCGAGCTACCGATCCCCAGCGCCTCGCGATATTTGGCGACGGTGCGCCGCGCGATGTCGAACCCTTTCGCCTTCAGTTGCTCAACCAGCGTGTCGTCGGACAGGATCGCGTTGCCCTCGCCCGCGATCAGCGCCTTGATCGCGGATTTCACCGCCTGCGCCGAGACCGCATCTCCCCCGTCGGAGGACTGGATCGCGGACGTGAAGAAGTATTTCAGCTCGTACAGCCCACGCGCACAGGACAGATATTTGTTGCTCGTCACGCGGCTGACGGTTGATTCGTGCATCTCGATCGCTTCGGCGACCTGACGCAGCGTCATGGGTTTAAGATGCGCGACGCCGTTGAGGAAGAATGCTTCCTGCTGCTTCACGATCTCGGTCGCGACCTTGATGATCGTGCGCTGGCGCTGGTCGAGCGCCTTGACCAGCCAGTTCGCGCTCGCGAGCATGTCGCCTAGCCACGCCTTGGATGCCTTGTCGTTCTTGCCCGCGGAGAGCTCGACGTAATAGGTCCGGTTGACCAGCACGCGCGGCAAGGTCGCCGCGTTGATCTCGATCCCCCAGCCATCCTTGCGCCTTGCGACGTACAGGTCGGGCACGACCGGCTGCGACGGTTCGCCCCCGAAGCGCAGCCCGGGCTTGGGATCATAACCGCGCAACTCGCGGATCATGTCGGCAAGGTCTTCCTCATCGACCTGGCAGATCCGCCGCAGCCGCGAAAGATCACCGCGCGCCAGCAGATCGAGGTGATCGAGCAGCTTCTCCATGCACGGATCATAGCGATCGGCTTCGCGCGCCTGGAGTGCGAGGCATTCGGCCAGATCGCGCGCGCCGACGCCGGTCGGATCGAAGGTCTGGATCGTCGCGAGCACCGCCTCGACCTGCGCCACCGACACGCCGAGCCGCATCGCGATCTCACTCAGGGGTGCGGTGACATAACCCGATTCGTCGATCTGATCGATCAGATGCGCCGCGATGAACAGGTCAGGTCCGTCCACCGCGGTTCCCGCCTGCGCGAGCAGATGGTCCGACAGGCTGAGCGCGGTGGTTGCGAAGGCGTCGAGATCGGGGCCGTCCTCGCTGCCGGCACCACCGCTGGCCGAACCGTTGAGCCCGAGCGTACCGTCCATCCCTGCGCTGCCCGGCTGATCCGCGACGCTGTCGTGATGGAAGCTTTCCGCAGTGAAATCGACGTCGAGCGACGCCTCCCCCGTGTCGCCACCCTGCATCAGCAATTCGTCCGCGGGCGCGGGCTCGTCGCGCGGGGCGACGTCGGCTTCGCGTTCCTGCGTCGGACCATCGTCGGGCGAGTCGCCGGTTTCGAGCAACGGATTGCGCTCGATCTCCTCGGCGAGAAACCCCTCGATCTCAAGATTGGACAGCGCGAGCAGGCGGATCGCCTGCTGCAACTGCGGCGTCATCACCAGCGATTGCGACTGGCGCAGGTCGAGGCGTGGCGCGAGTGACATTGCTAGCGAGCAACCCTCGTGCAGATCACAGCGAGAAGCCCTCGCCGAGATACAGACGCCGCACATTGGCGTCGGCCACCAGTTCGGCGGGCGACCCGGTGAACAACACACGACCATCGTAAATGATATAGGCGCGATCGACGATCTCGAGCGTTTCGCGAACGTTGTGGTCGGTGATCAGCACGCCGATCCCACGCTGCTTGAGTTGAATGATCAGATCGCGAATGTCGGCGATCGACAGCGGATCGATGCCTGCGAACGGTTCGTCGAGCAGCATGATCGACGGATTTGCGGCGAGTGCACGCGCGATCTCGGCGCGGCGGCGTTCGCCACCCGACAGCGCCATCGCCGGCGACTCGCGCAACCGCGTCAGTCCGAATTCTTCGAGCAGCGTGTCGAGCCGGACCTTGCGTTCGGCCGGATCGGGCACGGCGAGTTCGAGCACGCTCAGGATGTTCTGTTCGATCGTCATCCCGCGGAAGATCGAGGTTTCCTGCGGGAGATATCCCAGCCCCAAGATTGCGCGACGATACATCGGGAGACCGGTAATATCCTGCGAATCGAGCATGATGCGGCCTGAGTCAGGCTTCACCAACCCCATCACCGAATAGAAGCAGGTCGTCTTGCCCGCGCCGTTGGGACCGAGCAGACCGACCACTTCACCCTTGCCGACCGAGACCGACACATCGGTAAGGACCGGACGCTTGTCATAGGATTTGGCGATCGACACGACCGACAGGCCGTTCATCACCGGCGCTTCCGCGATCGGTGGCGTGCTCTCCAGCGTAAGGCCCGGCGTGGAAGTCAGCGTATCGGTCATTGCCCGTCCCTGCTCGCATTTCGGTCTTACCGAAGCATTACCACGCGGCAACTGGCAAGCTTCGTGCATATCTTGGCATGCCCCGCCGCCCTACGCCATTCGCGGGCAACAAAAAAGCGGGACACGGCGGGACGCTTCGGACGTCCGCTCAAAGCCGGGGCTAGTTGCGCTTGGGAACCGAGAAGGTGCCGGACACGCGGCCGTTGCTGGTGGTGGTCGTGCCGGGGGCACTTGCGGACCCGCCGCCGCCGACCGACGAACCGTCGATGATTGCCCGTCCGGTATCGAGGTTGATCGTCAGCCGGCCGCCATTGACGGTATTCCCCGCCTGAATCAGTGTCACCCCGCCGAGCATCGTGATGACACCCTTCTTCAGGTCATAGACCGCGAAGTTGCTGCGCGCTGTCTGCGTCGGTCGCGTGACGGTGACGCCGCCCGACGCATCGATCCGCTGTGCCTCGGGGGAGGCGCCCGTGCTGATCTGCCCGGCATAGCTGACCGTCATACGCTGCGCATTGAGCGTCATTTCCGCCTGCTTGACCACGACGTTGCCTGAGAACAGCGCGCGATTGGCCTTGTCTTGAAGTTCGATGTGATCAGCGTTGAGGTTGATCGGCGCCTGCGAATTGCGCCCCTGCGCGAAGGCCGGTGCCGCACAGGCGAGCGAAAGGGTCAGCAGGATCGTGGTGCGGCGCATGCGGCTTACTTCGTCCTTCGCGGCACGATCCGCAAGCGTGCATTACCGTCTAGCTTGACGATATGGCTTTCAAGATCCGCTTTCATCTGATTGGCGCTGAACGTTCCCTGCGGAACCATCCCCGAGACCGCCCCGCCGCTCTGGATCGTCTTGCTCTTGAGATCGAGCGTCGCGTCGCGCGTGGTGAGGTGATAGCCGCCGCTGCTGTCGACCTTGAGCGGGCCGTCGATCATCACCTGCTGCGTATCCATGTCGTAATGGCCGCGGTCGGCGACGATATTGGCGGGTCCATCGGTCAGTCCGATTTCGGCCGACAACGTCTGGAGGCGCAGGATCGGCTCGGCCGAACTCTTTTGAACCGCCGATCCGGCGTTGA
The DNA here is from genome assembly GCA_030433805.1 of Sphingomonas sp. PsM26. Lineage (GTDB taxonomy): Bacteria > Pseudomonadota > Alphaproteobacteria > Sphingomonadales > Sphingomonadaceae > Sphingomonas. Next base: position 67,486 of record JARUXA010000010.1, read on the forward strand.
CCGCGAACGGCTGGCCCTTGTCGTCCTGCCCGCGATAGGTGGCGGACTGGATTCGGATACGCTCCTGCGCAACCGCGACCTTCTTCTTGTCGAGCAGGAAACTGACGTCGCCGCCCGCGTAGAGCGGGAGCACGACGACGAACGCCGCCATGATCCCGATCGCGACGGGCAGCACGACGCGCAACACCGCGACCGTCCGGTCGTGGCTGCTCCCGGGCGCGGCCCAGCGCTGACGCGCGCTACGGATCGCGCCGGCGTCAGGCATGCGCGAAGATGTCGGTCTCGGGCCAGCCTGCCAGGTCGAGTTCGGCGCGGGCGGGCAGGAAGTCGAAACAGGCCTGCGCCAGTTCCATCCGCCCCTCGCGCGTCAGGCGGCGATCGAGTTCCTCACGCATCGCGTGGAGATAGCGCACGTCGGACGCGGCATATTCCTTCTGTGCCTCGCTCAGCACCGGGCCACCCCAGTCGGACGATTGCTGCGCCTTGGAAATGTCCTGCCCGAGCAATTCGCGGACGAGTTCCTTAAGGCCATGCCGGTCGGTATAGGTGCGGATCAGCCGCGACGCGATCTTGGTGCAATAAACCGGTGCTGCGGTGACATCGAGATAATGGCTGATCGCCGCCAGATCAAAGCGGGCGAAGTGGAACAGCTTGGTCCGCGCCGGGTCCGCCAGCAACGCGCGCAGATTGGGCGCCGCATAATCGCTGTCCGGGCCGAAGCGGACGAGATGCTCGTCGGGGCCGCCGTCGGACAATTGCACCAGGCAGAGCCGGTCGCGCGGAGTGATGAGACCCATCGTCTCGGTATCCACCGCAATGTCGACGCCGGGCGCGAACAGGTCAGCGGGAATGTCTTCTTCGTGGAGAGTTACGCTCATCGCCCGGCCCTAGCGGCGAATCGCCCGCCGCTCAATGGCCGGTCTTGTGCCCGCGGCCACGGCGTGCCGCGATGTTGAGCCCCTCGACCACGCCGGAAAACGCCATCGCCGCATAGATATACCCCTTGGGCACATGGACGCCGAAGCCGTCCGCAATCAGCACCGCGCCGATCATCAGCAGGAAACCGAGCGCGAGCATCACCACGGTCGGGTTGCGCTCGATGAAATTGGCAAGCGGGGTGGACGCGAGCATCATCGCGCCGACCGCGACGACCACTGCGACGATCATGATCGGCAGCTGATCGGTCATGCCGATCGCGGTCAGGATCGAATCAAACGAAAAGACGATGTCGAGCAGCAGGATCTGGACGATCGCATAGCCGAACGAAAGCGTCGCGGGTGCCTTCTGGTCGATCACATCCTTCTGCGACTCGTCGGAGTCGTCCGGGTCGATCGTCTGGTGAATCTCGGTGGTCGCCTTCCACAACAGGAAGACTCCGCCCGAGATCAGGATAAGATCACGCACTGAAAAGGCGGTTTCGAACGACGGCTGGCCATGATCGTTGACCGCACCCGCCAGCCCGAGGTCGAACAGCGGGTCGGTCAAACCGGCGATCCACGCGATCGTCGACAGCAGGACGAGTCGCAGAACCAGCGCGAGACTGATCCCGACACGCCGCACCCGCACCCGCTGGTCTTCCGGCAACTTGTTTGAAAGCAGCGAGATGAACACGAGATTGTCGATTCCGAGCACGACTTCCATCACGATTAGCGTGGCGAGAGCGGCCCAGGCGGCGGGGTCTGACAGGAGCGATAGGATCGACATATGCGGGCAGCGTGTGCCGCGCTTGCAACGCTGACGCAAGATCGCTGCGAGCCGTGCCCCAATTTGGACGAATTTGTTCGCAGCAGTTGTATTTTTAGGCTAACACGGATCTGTGTCACGAGCGGTTTGGTGCACAAAGCCTTGCGTCTTTCGTCCGGTGCAATGGTTGTTATAATGATGTCGGACGAAGCGGGAAGACGAACAGGGCATGAGTTTCGATAAAGGACGCCGCGGCGATCGTGGCGGGCGCGGGCGCGACAAGCGCGACGGTTTCGGCGACAGCGGCGGCTTTGACAGCGGCTTCGGTGGCGGCGGCGATCGCTTCGGCGGTGGCGGCGACCGCTTCGGTGGCGGCGGTGATCGCTTCGGCGGCGGCGGCGGTGGTGGCGGCGATCGCTTCGGCGGTGGCGGCGGCGGCGGTTTCCGCAGCGGCGGCGGTGGCGGCTTCGGCGGTGGTGCCGGTGGCGGCGGTGGCCGCGGGATGCCCCCGCAGGTTGTCGGCGAAGGCACGGGCGTCGTTAAGTTCTTTAACGGCCAGAAGGGTTTCGGCTTTGTCGTGCGCGATGACGGCGGCGAAGACGTGTTCGTCCACATTTCGGCAGTCGAGCAGGCTGGCCTGACCGGTCTGGCCGAGGGTCAGCCGCTTGGCTTCACCCTGGTCGATCGCGGTGGTCGCATCTCGGCAACCGATCTCAAGATCGACGGCGAGCCGATGGCCGTCACCGATCGCGGTCCGCCGCGCGAGCGTGATGCAGCCGCCCCCGGTGGTCGCCCCGCTCCCGGTGGCGCGCCGCAGCGGTCGCTGACCGGCGAGAAGGCAACCGGCACGGTCAAGTTCTTCAACGCGATGAAGGGCTTCGGTTTCATTCAGCGCGACGACGGACAGCCCGATGCGTTCGTGCACATTTCGGCCGTCGAGCGTGGCGGCATGACCTCGCTCAACGAGGGCGACCGGCTCGAGTTCGAACTCGAAGTCGATCGTCGCGGCAAGATGGCTGCGGTCAACCTGACGTCGATCGCGTAAGCTCTACGCATCGATCACGGTAAGAAAACCCGGTGGGCTCCGCGCCCGCCGGGTTTTTCTTTGTCGGCGGTGGGTGCGGGCTTTGCGCTTGCCGCTGTGGTCTACTTAACGCTTGGCCGTTCAGCAGAGACTGACGCAAGGCAGTCCTGCACATAATCGCTTCCCCGGCGAAGGCCGGAGCCCAGTCGAGGAACGGTCGAAAACGGAGGCCAGCGCTTCGTTACCACGGCCACTTCTACTGGGCCCCGGCCTTCGCCGGGGAAGCGCCATATTTTCGAACCGCTGCGCATTGCGCGAATGGCGCCAGCGGACGAACCGTCGCCGTCAACCGCCCGCGAAGCGATCGGTCGCGCGGATCAACTGATCGAGGATGCCGGGTTCGCTATAGGCATGGCCCGCCCCTTCGATCAGGTGGAACTTCGCAAGCGGCCACGCCTTGTGCAGCGCATACGCATAGCGCGCCGGACATGGCATGTCGTAGCGGCCGTGGACGATCACGCCGGGAATGTCCGCAAGCCGCCCCGCGTCGCGCAGCAATTGCCCGTCCTCGAGCCATGCATCATGGACGAAATAGTGATTCTCGATCCGCGCGAACGCCAGCGCAAAATGGCCGTCGCTGAACGCGTCCGACATCGCCGGATCGGGCAGCAGCGTGATCGTCTCGCCCTCCCAGATCGTCCACGCCTTCGCCGCCTCCAGTTGCCGCGCGGGATCGTCCCCGGTGAGCAGGCAATGATAGGCGCGCAGCATGTCACCCCGCTCCGCGGGCGGGATTGGCGCGACGAAGCCTTCCCATTTGTCGGGGAACATCTCGGACACGCCGAACTGATAATACCAGGCGATCTCCGCCGGGGTCGCGGTGTAGATTCCACGCAGGATCAGCGCACTGACATGCTCGGGATGGGTCTGCGCATAGGCCAGCGACAGCGTCGATCCCCACGAGCCACCGAACACCAGCCAGCGCTCGACCCCGATCATCGCGCGCAACCGTTCGATATCGGCGACCAGATGCCAGGTGGTGTTCGCCTCCAGCGCGGCATGCGGCGTCGATCGACCACAGCCGCGCTGATCGAACAGCAGCACATCATAACGTGCAGGATCGAACAGCCGCCGATGGCTCGGCGAAATGCCGCCGCCAGGGCCGCCATGCAGGAACACCGCCGGAGTCGCGCCGGGCGTGCCGCAGCGTTCGTAATAAACGCTATGCCCATCGCCGACGTCGAGCATCCCCGTCGCATAGGGTTCGATCTCGGGGTAGAGTTGGCGCAGGTTGGTCATGCGCGGACGGTAACGATCGGCCCGTACGCTGTCACGCGGCCGCAGTCAGCCCTACCGCATCGGAACCGCCCGCCCCTCGACCATCACATAGGCCACGTGCGTCACCGCCGCCGGATCGGTCAGCGGGTCGCCGGTCACCGCGATCAGATCGGCCGATTTTCCAGGTTCCAGCGTCCCCGTCTCCTGCGCGATGCCGAGCAGATCCGCCCCGCCCTTGGTTGCGGCGATCAGCGCATCGCGCGGCGTCATTCCGCCTTTGCTGACCATCAACCCGACTTCTTCGCCGTTGCGGCCATGCGGGAACACCGCGGCATCGGTGCCAAGCGCGATCGGGACGCCGGCCTTGTACGCGCGGTTGAGCGCCTTGCCCCAGACGAGCAGCGTCTGCCGCGCCTTCACTTCGGTGTTGGGGGTGTAGATGCCCTTGCCAAGGTACAGTTGCAGCCCACTATAAGCCATCAGCGTCCCGACATAATAGGTGCCGCGCGCCTTCATTAGCGCGACGTCGGCGTCATCGGCATAGGTGCCATGCTCGATCGAATCGACGCCTGCGCGCACCGCCGCGCCGATCCCCTTTGCGCCATGTGCGTGCGCCGCTGCCTTGAGCCCGAGCTGATGCGCGGTGTCGCAGATCGCCTTCATTTCCTCGTCGGTGAAATGCTGTTCCAGCCCGATCTTGCCGTCGTCGAGCACCCCGCCGGTCGCATGGAACTTGATAGCGTCCACCCCGTAGGAAGCGATCTTGCGCACCGCTTTCTCGCATTCGAGCGGGCCGGTGCAGACCCAGAACTGCTCCCCCGTCGCGTCGATCGCGGCGCGCAGGTCGGGCGAAAGCCCCACGGTCGAATCGCCATGCCCCCCGATGATCGACAGAGCGGGACCGGCGACCTGGATCCGCGGCCCCGGGAAGCCGCCTTCCTTGATCGCGTCGCGCATCGCGATGCTCGCGAGCGGCGGCCCACCCAGGTCCCGCACCGTGGTGAACCCCGCCCGCGCCGTGATCAGCGCGTTGCGCAGGCCGATCGTGGCCGCATAGGGTTCGGAATATTTGGGGGTGAGCCCCTGATACCACGGCTCGCCCGAGTTGCTGGTGAGGTGGACGTGGACGTCGATCATCCCCGGCATCACGGTCTTGTCGCGCAGGTCGACGACGGTCGCCCCCGCGGGCGTCGTCGCGCCATCCTCGATCCGCACGATCTTGCCGTCGGTCACAACCACGGTGGACGCGCCGCGCGCGGGCTTTGACGCATCGACGATGACATGGCCCGCCTGGATTGCGAAGGTTTCGGCACTTGCCGTCGTACTCGCCAGCAACGCGGCCACCGTCGCAATCATCACCCTGCGCATTGTCGTCTCCCCCTTGTTGCGGGGCAGAGTATCAGCGCGAACCGGCGTGTCGAGCGGTCACGTGATCAGGCGCTTGAGCCCCACCACGGTGTCGGCCTCGGCGGCGGGTTTGTCGGTCCGGATTCGCGCGATCCGCGGGAAGCGCATCGCGACCCCCGACTTGTGCCGCTTCGATTCATGAATCGAATCGAACGCGATCTCCAGCACCAGCGTCTTGTCGACTTCGCGTACCGGGCCGAACCGCCCAACCGTATGATTGCGCACGAAGCTGTCGAGCTTCTTGAGTTCCTCGTCGGTGATGCCCGAATACGCCTTGCCCACCGGGAGCAGCGTGCCGTCCTCGGTCCAGCAACCGAAGGTGTAATCGCTATAGAAGGACGAGCGTCGCCCGCTGCCGCGCTGCGCATACATCATCACGCAATCCGCGGTCAGCGGATCGCGCTTCCATTTGTACCATAGCCCGGTCTTGCGGCCGCCGAGGTAGGGCGAATCGCGGCGCTTGAGCATCACCCCTTCGATCGCACCATCGCGTGCGCCCGCGCGTATGCCCTCGAGCGCGGTGAAATCGTCTGCGACGATCACGGTGGAGAGATCGAACCGTTCGGGATCGAGCCGCGCCGAGAAAGTTTCCAGCCGCGCGCGACGTTCGGTCCATCCGAGCGGACGAAGGTCCTCGTCGCCGTCGAACAGAATATCGTACAGCCGGACGAACGCCGGCGCCTCGGCCAGCATCTTGGCCGACACGACCTTGCGCCCCAGCCGCTGCTGCAAGGCGTTGAAGCTTGCAGCTCCCCCCTCCTCCGTCGCGTGCCCTTGCGCGTCGCCCTTGACCATCAACTCGCCGTCGACCGCGCCGATCGTCTGGAAATCGCGCGCGACTTCAGGGAAACTGGCAGTGATGTCGTCGCCGGTCCGGCTGTACAGCCGCGTCTCGCCTGCGACATGGACGATCTGGACGCGAATCCCGTCCCATTTCCATTCCGCGGCATAGTCGGCCAGATCGACGCGACCGTCCTCGAGCGGATGCGCGAGCATGAACGGGCGGAACACCGGTATGTCCGCCGCGGTCGGTTGCGCTCCGCGCCCCTCGGCCCAGTCAAACAGCGCGGTGTAGGGTGGGTCGATCCCGTGCCACACTTCCTCGACCGCTTCGACGTCGAGATCGAACGCCTGCGCCAGCGCGGTCTTGGCAAGCCGCGACGAAACGCCGATCCGCAACGCCCCTGTCGCCATCTTGAGCAGCGCGAAGCGTTCGTCCGAATCGAGTTGGTCGAGCATCTTGCCGAGAACGGCCGGCGTATCCGAGCGCGACAGCTTCGCCAGCCGATCGACTGCCTCCGCCATCCCGAGCGGCGCCTCGACGACGGTTCCCGGCGGGGTGGGCCACAGCAAGGCAACGGTTTCCGCGGTATCGCCGACATAATCGCGGCTCATCCGAAACAGCACCGGATCGACGCGTGTCTCGATCAGTGCGCGGATCATCGCAGGCTTCACGCCCGGCAAGTCGAGCTCTCCGGTCAATGCCGCCATCGCCCAGCCGCGATCGGGATCGGGCGTCACACGGAGATAATCGACGATCAGCCGAAGCTTGGCGTTGCGCGACCGCGTGTAGATCAACCGATCGAGAAGGTCCGCAAAGGCGCGCATCGTGCCACAACATGGCCGCCGCCGGGTTGTTCCGCCAGCGGTATCATTGCTGGCGATGGTAGCGCCACCACGCTAGGGGGCCGGAATGGCCATCCTTCGATCCTTCATCCTGCTCGGAATGATCATCGTGGTCGCGGTGTTTGCCTGGGCGCATCACAATGCGCGGATCGATCCGATCGTCCGCACGGCGCGCATCGGGTTTCGCGACTGGCCCACGACCGCCCGCCCAGTGCGCGTCGCGCTGTTGAGCGACATTCACATCGGCAACGAATCGATGGATGCCGCGCGGCTTGCGCGGATCGTGCGGCAGGTGAATGCGCTCGAGCCCGACCTGATCGTCCTGGCGGGGGATTATATCGCCGGGCACCGCGCCAAGGTCGCAAGGAAGTTTGCGCCGCAACTGACGGCACCGCTGGCGGCGCTTCGTGCGCCGCTGGGTGTGGTCGCGGTGATGGGAAATCACGATTACGACACCGACCCCGCGGTCATTCGCCGCGCGCTGGGCGCTGCCGGGGTCCGCATTCTGGACAATGCGGCGGTCGCTCGCGGCGCATTGACAATCGCCGGGATCGACGATCGGCTTCACGGGCGCGACGACCTTCCCAAGACACTGGCCGCGGTGCACCGAATGCGCGGCATTCCGATCGCGGTGAGCCATGACGGCGTCAACCGGTATCAGCTTCGCGACATCACGCTCGAACTGGTCGGGCACACGCATTGCGGGCAAGTCGAACTCGAAGCGTTCGGGATCAGGAACCCGGTTACGCATACGAATTATACCTGCGGCATCTCGCGAATGGGCCGATTGATCACGTTGACCACCGCAGGGGTTGGCACAAGCCTCGTGCCGTTCCGCGTCAATGCGCCGCCAGACCTCTGGCTGTTGACCATCGGCCCGGCGGTGCGCTGACAAGCGGGAAAATCAGCCCTCGCGGCCGGCCTCGAACAGGAACCAAGCGCGGCGTTCTGCCTGATCGGTCCAGTCGTCGATCATCGCGCTGGTGGCATTGTCCTTCGCGGCATCGGCGATGTCCTTGGCTTCGCGCAGTGCCTCGACCAGCGCGAGATTGTCGTCGCGCAATTCGCTCAGCATCGCCTTGGGACCAACGAACTCAGCGTCATTGTCGACGATCGTCTGGTGGCGCGCGATGTCGCCGATCGAGCGCAGCGTGGTGTTCCCGGTCTTGCGGACCCGCTCGGCAATGTCGTCGGTGCCTGCGAAGATTTCGGCGGCCTGCTCGTCGAGCATCAGATGATAGTCGCGGAAGTGCGGGCCGGACACGTGCCAATGGAAATTCTTGGTCTTCATGTACAGCGCGAACGAATCCGCGAGAATGCCGTTAAGCGATTCGGCCACCGTGCGAGTCGCGTTGGTCTTGAGGTCGGTTGGCGTGTTCAGCGCGTCGGTTACCATGATCGGGCTCCTTTGGGTTCGTTGCGGCAACGGTCCAATACTCGAATGGCTCCCCTTCCCGCGACGCTTAATTTCGCTCGGCGCGATCGACCGATTAGATCAGCGTGGCCACCGCCGCCGCGATGCCGCCCCCGAATCAGCCGATTCGCCGAACCGGAGAGGCAGACGCGGCAGAGTCGCGTGCATCCGCATCGCGCTGGTCGCGCAATACCGTTGCGCGCAACATTTCTACCCATGCAATAATCAACGGGCCCTGCTCGCCCCGCTCCAGCGCAGCCGATATCGCGCGGGACACGGCGACGGCGGGGAAGAGGCCGCACGCCAGAGCGACACCGCGAATGGCTTCCACTTCCTGCGCCAACCCGGCAACCGGTACGTCTTGCGCGGGAAGCGGCAGTATTTGCGTGTGGTCGGTCACGGCGGGCTGGCCGGTCGGATCGATTGACATTAGTGACGTCATTGCAAGCCCTTCGTTATCGCGACCTCCTGCAGTCGACGCGGTAAAGGGTGTGTTAAATCCGGGTTCGCCACGGTTGATCCGTCACGTTCCGGTTGACATTCCCCAGTGCTTCCGCCATCGGACAGCGCTTGAGAGCGGCGACCGGTTCGCCGCTTTTGCATTTTTCAGATCACAGGAATTCAGGTCATGGCAAAGCCGACCACGGTCAAGATCAAGCTCGTCAGCACGGCGGACACTGGCTTCTTCTACACGACGAAGAAGAACCCGCGTACCAAGACCGAGAAGCTGAGCTTCAGCAAGTATGATCCCGTCGTGCGCAAGCATGTCGAGTTCAAGGAAGCCAAGATCAAGTAAACCGCTTTCGCGGTTTGCGTCTTCCCGGGTGATTCCGGGCCAGAAGCCGCGGGCGAAAGCCTTGCGGCTTTTTTGCGTGGTCGAACGCCCGTGCGCGAGGTGTCACAGCAGGGCGGCAACCGCATCCACGAAACGCACCAGCGAGATCGGTTTTGAGACATAGGCGTCCGCGCCCGCCGTGCGGATCCGTTCCTCATCCTCACGCCCGGCATAAGCGGTGACCGCCATCACTGGTATCTCGCGCAGCGCCGAATCGGCCTTCAATTGCAGGATCAGATCATAGCCGCTGACATGCGGCAGCTGGATGTCCATCACGATCAGGTCGGGCTGGAACGCCCGCGCACTGACCACTGCCTCGCGGCCGTCGCGCACCCCCTCAGTGACATATTCATGCGCCTCCAGAAGGTCGCAGAAAAGTTTGAGGTTGAGTTCGTTGTCCTCGACAACGAGCACCCTTTTTGCCACGCCAACGCTTTCCTCATTCATGGGCACACGACTACGTAATGCGCGCCTCGCTGACAAACAACGATCCAGCACAGCTTGCGCTCCGTGCGCTGGTATGGACGTTGGGCGAGCCAGACCGCGCAACGCGCCTGCTCGACGTGACCGGCCTGACGCCGGCGGACCTGCGCGCGCGTGCCGATGACCCCGCAGTGCTTGCCGCCACGCTCGCTTTCCTGGAGGCGCACGAGCCCGATCTGATTGCCTGCGCCGAAGCCCTGGAGGTTCGCCCCGAGGATCTGGCATTGGCGCATCGAGCGCTGGAAAGCTCAGACGACATTGGAGATTTTGCTTGAAGGGCCTGTTGATTTGCGATTGCGACGAGGTGCTGTTGCACATGGTGCGGCACTTCGGCGTGTGGTTGCGCGAAGCACACGACATCACGTTCGCGCTGGACGGCGGCGACTTCGCCAACAGCATGACGCGCAGCAACGGTGCCCCGGCCCCGACGCGTGAGGAAATGTGGGGGTTGCTCGACCAGTTCTTCCCGCATGAGATGGGCCGCCAGACGCTCGTTCCGCACGCGCGCGAGGCACTCGCCGCGCTGTCCAAGGTGGCGGACGTGGTGATCCTCACCAATTTGGGGGATCACAACCGCGAACCGCGGATCGCGCAGTTGCTGGGCCATGACATGGATTACCGCGTAGAGACCAACCAGGGCGGCAAAGGCGATCCCGTCGCACGGCTGGTTGCGGAATTCGGCAATCCCGTGACGGTGTTCGTTGACGATCTTCCGGTCCACCACGCCTCGGTCGCCAAGCACGCGCCGGAGGTCCACCGGGTCCATATGGTTTCCGAACCCGACCTTGCGGTGCATATGCCCCCCGCCCCCGATGCGCATGTCCGCATCGATGACTGGCAGGCCGCGCACGTCTGGATTGCCGAGCGCTTTGCCGCCGCTCGTCCCGCCTGAAAAACCCCTTATTGCCAGGAGCAATGTTCATGACCGACCGTATCGACCACAAGCTCGCCGAACTCGGCCTTAGCCTTCCCGCCGCAGCCGCGCCCGTGGCTGCCTATGTGCCGACCGTCGAGGTCAACGGGCTGCTTCACATCTCGGGCCAGCTGCCGTTCAAGGATGGCGCGGTCATCACCGGCCGGCTTGGCGAGGACGTGAGCCTGGAAGACGGCGCGGCAGCGGCACAGGCGTGCGCGCTGATGCTGGTCGCGCAGATCAAGGCGGCGCTGGGCGGGTTGCACCGCGTCGAGCGGATCGTAAAGCTTGGCGTGTTCGTCAATTCGACCGCCGACTTCACCGATCAGCCCAAGGTCGCCAATGGCGCGTCCAACCTGATGGTCGAGCTGTTCGGGGAAGCCGGCAAGCATGCCCGCAGCGCGGTCGGCGTCACCGCCCTGCCGTTGGGCGCAGCGGTCGAAGTCGACGCGATCGTCCAGATCTCGATGCCGTAAGCTACCCGAGGCCGGACGTTCCTTATCGGAACGGTCCGGCCTCAATCGGTCAGGCGATCACCGGCTTGCGCGTGAACAGGCCGTAGCCTGCGATCACTAGGTAACAGAGCGCAGGAATGATCAGCGCGAACTGCAGCGTCGACTGATCCGCGAGAACCCCCGTCAGCGGCGGCACGATCGCCCCGCCGACGATCGCGGTGGCGATGATCCCCGATCCTTCCGCCGCCCGCGCGCCCAGACCTTCGCTGGCGAGGCTGAAGATCGTCGGGAACATGATCGAATTCATCAGCCCGATCGCCAGCAGCGACCAGCCCGCGATCGCCCCGGTGCTATGCGTCGACACCGCGATCAGCACGACCGCACCGGTCGCGACCGCCGCGAGCACCTTGCCCGGCGACACGACCCGCAGGACGAACGCACCGATGAACCGGCCGACCATCGCACCACCCCAATAATAAGCGACGTGCTTGCCCGCGGTGACCGCGTCGAACCCCATCGTGTTGGACTGTTCGAGATAGCTGACGATCAGCGACCCGATCGCGACTTCGGCCCCGACATACAGGAAGATGCATGCCGTCCCGAACGCAAAGCGTGGGCGCTTGAGCAGGTCGAACGCCTGGAAGATGCTGCCGTGCTGCTCCACCGTATGCGGCAAGCGCTTGCGCCGCGACCACACGACCACCGCGACCAGCACCAGCGCGATCGCAAGGCCAAGATAGGTGTGGACGACGACTTGCGTCTCCGCGGTGCGGTGCGCGTCGAGCGCCGCGCCGGTCAGCGCGGCGGGATCGACTTTTGCAAGATTGCCGAGGATCAGGATCGACCCGACGATCGGGAAGATCGTGGTGCCGAGCGAGTTGAAGAATTGCGCGAAGGTGAGGCGGCTCGACGCGGTCTTGGGCGCGCCGAGCAGGCTGATCAACGGGTTGGCGACGACCTGAACCGTGGTGATACCGATCGCGAGCACGAACAGCGCCATCAGGAAGACCGCGAAGGTCCCCGACGAAGACGCCGGGATGAACAGTACGCAGCCGACCGTCATCAGCAACAGCCCGACCGACGCGGTCTGCATGTAGCCAAGCCTGCGCACGATCGCCGCGGCGGGGAGCGAGAAGACGAAATACGCCGCGAAGAACGCCGATTGCACGAGCAGGGCTTGCCCGTAGTTGAGCGTGAACAGGTCCTTCAGCTTGGGGATGATCACATCGTTGAGACTGGTGATCCCGCCGAAAATGAAAAACAGCGCGAAGACGAAGACCTGCAGATCGGGCGCATGAACGCCCTTGTCGGCATCCCCCGCGGCGGGTGCATGGGCGGACGATCCGCCGGGATTCAAGGCCATCAGCTACTCCTGGTGCGAACCGACGCGCAGCCGCATCGATCGAAAGATGCGGCGCCGTCTGCCATCGCTTGGCGTGCGGGTACAGCGGGTTTGCGATGGGGGGATGGTGGTGCGGTGACTCGCGAACTGCTGATGGCGAGAATTGGTGGAGAGCTGCCGTTCGCATTGATCGTCACCCCGGGCTTGACCCGGGGTCCCGCTTCTAATCTTCTGCCGCGATGAGGCATCGTGGCGGCGGGGTTTACATCATGGCCGATCGTTATCGCGGCGCAATATATGTCGGCGTCACCGCCGACCTACCCGCCCGTATCCAGCAGCATCGGAGCGGCGACGGATCCAACTTCTACCGCCGCTATGGCCTGCATCGTCTGGTTTGGGTCGATCACACACCGTCGATCACCGATGCCATCGCGCACGAGAAGAGCCTCAAACACTGGCGGCGTGCGTGGAAGTTCGCGCTGATCGAACGTGGCAATCCCGAGTGGCGGGATCTGTTCGAAACGATAAGTTAGGCCGAGAAGCGGGACCCCGGGTCAAGCCCGGGGTGACGAAGGTCGGGTAGCACCACGTCTGGCATTGGAGCGATAACGATCATCCGCGCTTCCGACGCCCGCCCTACTCCGGCTCGCGCACCCGCTCATGATGCCGGATCACTTCGTCGATGATGAAGCGCAGGAACTTCTCGCTGAAATCCGCATCGAGCTGGGCATCGTTCGCCAGCCCGCGCAGCCGCGCGATCTGCGCTTCCTCGCGGCCCGGGTCGGCGGGGGGGAGCCCGGTCTGCGCCTTGTAGCGCCCGACCGCCTTGGTCACCTTGAAGCGTTCGGCCAGCATGAACACCAACGCGGCGTCGATATTGTCGATACTCTGGCGGTATCCGTTCAGCGTTTCGTCGGACACCAGCATACTCCCATCCCGTGATCCGTCTTTTTGAGGGACCCAAGCGTGCTGTGCAACCCGCAAAGGGTTGCGTTTGCAACGCCGCGCGGCCACATCGCACTCCACATGACCGCCACGATCCACCGCCTGGGCGATACACGGCCCGCCCCGTCGCTCGAACCCATGGTTCAGCTTGTCACTGGTGACATGAACATGGTGAACGCGGTGATCCTGTCGCGCATGCAATCGCAGATCCCGCTGATCCCCGAACTCGCCGGTCACTTGATCGCAGGCGGCGGCAAACGGATGCGCCCGATGCTGACACTGGCGAGCGCGCGGTTGCTTGGCTATTCGGGGACCCGGCACCACCGGCTCGCTGCCGCGGTCGAGTTCATTCATACCGCGACGCTGCTCCACGACGACGTCGTCGACGGCTCGGACCTGCGGCGCGGCAAGCGTACCGCCAACCTCATCTGGGGCAATCCGGCGAGCGTGCTCGTCGGCGATTTCCTGTTCAGCCGGTCGTTCGAGCTGATGGTCGAGGACGGGTCACTCAAGGTGCTCGGCATTCTCGCGGGTGCCAGCGCGATCATTGCGGAAGGCGAGGTCAATCAGCTGACCGCCGCCCGCCGGGTCGATACGCCCGAGGAACGCTATCTCGACATCATCGGTGCGAAGACCGCCGCCTTGTTCGCCGCTGCCTGCCGCGTATCGGCGGTGGTCGCCGAACGTCCCGAGAGCGAGGAACTCGCGCTCGACTCCTACGGCCGCAACCTCGGCATCGCGTTCCAGCTGGTCGACGATGCGATCGATTACGTGTCCGACGCCGGAACGATGGGCAAGGATGCGGGCGACGACTTCCGCGAGGGCAAGGCGACGCTCCCCGTCATTCTGGCGTATGCGCGCGGCAACCCCGAAGACCGCGTGTTCTGGAAGGCCGCGATCGAAGGCCATCGCAATCGCGACGAGGACTTTGCGCGCGCGATTGCGCTGGTGCGCTCGACTCGCGCGGTCGAGGATACGCTGGCGCGCGCACGGCACTATGGCCAGCGCGCGATCGATGCGCTCGGCGTGTTCGCTAACGGACAGGCGAAGAATGCGATGATCGAAGCGGTCGAGTTCGCGGTAGCACGCGCCTACTGAGGCTGCCGCAAGCTGTAGCTATCGATCCCGTTGCTCATCCGATCACTGTACATCCGGGCGGCTAATGGCCGGTCAGGGGACTTTGCAATCGGGGTCGTGAAGCGGCGCATTGGTTTCGAGCTCCACCTGCAATGTCGCATGGCCGATCCCAAAATGATCCTTCAACATCGCGCGGGCGTCATTCAGGAACGCATCGCCGGGGTGGCCTTGCGGCATGACCAGATGCGCGGTGAGCACCGTTTCTGTCGTGCTCATCGGCCAAATATGGACATGATGAACCTGCGCGACTCCGGGTAGCTCGCGCAATTCCTCCCGTACCGCGTCCGAATCGATCCCGCGGGGAACTGCCGCCAGCGACATCTCGACCGATTCGCGGAGCAGTCCCCAGGTCTGCAGGAAGATCAGCACGGCGATCACGATGCTGACCACCGGATCGAGCCACATCGCCCCGGTCCACCAGATGAGCAGCCCCGATACGACCACGCCCGCCGAGACCAACGCGTCGCTCGCCATGTGAAGATAGGCGCCACGAATGTTGAGATCGCTTGCGCTGCCGCGCAGGAACATCAGCGCGGTCGCGCCATTCACCAGGATACCCACGCCAGCGACCCAGGCGACCAGCGGACCGTCGACCGGAGCGGGTACCGCCAGCCGCTGCACTGCCTCGAGCATGATCGCGCCGAGCGCAACGAGCAACAACAACGCATTGAGCAACGCGGCAAGGATCGTCGATCCCTTGAGGCCGTAGGTAAACCGCTTGGACGGCGACCGGCGCCCCAGCGCGATTGCCGCCCACGCCGCGCCGAGCCCGAGCACGTCCGACAGATTGTGCCCTGCGTCCGCCAGCAGCGACACCGAATGCGCCATCAACCCGAACACGACCTCGCCCACGATGAAGCTGAGGTTGAGCGCGATCCCTACGGCAAAGGCGCGGTCGTGACCGCTGGCCGGCGCGTGGCTGTGGCCATGGCCGCCGTGCCCGTGCCCGTGCCCACTGTGATCATGCCCGTGGTGCGAGTGGCTATGCCCGGCCATCAGAATCTCCGCTTTCGATTTCAGGCGCGTAGCATTGGGCTATCGTGAGATACTAGGACGTGCGCGATGACAAAGCCGTCATTTCGACGGTCCTTGAAGGGCGATGCAACGCGGGCAGAACGCGACGGCGCGCTTCCATCTGCGCAATCCTGCGGTAGGGATGCCGGGTGACATCCGTCCTGCCCATCCATGCCGTCCTGCCTGCGTTGCTCGACGCGCTGCGCACCACGGTGAACGCGGTGCTGGTCGCACCGCCGGGGGCCGGCAAGACCACCGCGGTCGCGCCAGCGCTGCTGGGCGAAGCCTGGTGCTCCGGCGAGATCCTGCTGCTCTCCCCCCGCCGCCTTGCCGCCCGCGCGGCCGCCGAGCGGATGGCAGCACAAGCGGGCGAACCGGTCGGCAAGACGTTCGGCTATGCCACGCGGATGGATTCCAAGCGGTCCGGCGCAACCCGGGTTACGGTCGTGACCGAGGGAATTTTTGTCGCGCGGATCCAGGATGATCCCGAACTCACGGGCATTTCGGCCGTGCTGTTCGACGAAGTCCATGAACGCAGCCTCGACAGCGATTTTGGGCTCGCCTTGGCATTGGATGCGCAAGCCGGGCTGCGTCCCGACCTGCGCCTGCTGGCGATGTCGGCGACGCTGGATGGGGCGCGTTTTTCGGGGCTGATGGGGGATGCGCCGATCCTGGAAAGCGAAGGGCGGATGTATCCGCTGACGCTGCACCATCTCGGGCGCGCGAGCGAGGCGCGGATCGAGGATTCGGTCGCCGCTGCCATCAAGCTTGCTTTGCGGGAGGAAACGGACGGTGTGCTGGCATTCCTGCCGGGGGTGGCGGAGATCGAGCGCACCGCCGAACGGCTCGACGGGCTCGGCGCAGGAATCGTGCTGCACAGGCTCCACGGCAGCCTCGACCCCGCCGCCCAGCGCGCTGCCATCGCGCCCGATCCGTCGGGCGCGCGCAAAGTCGTGCTCGCCACCTCGATCGCGGAGACGAGCCTCACGCTCGACGGCATCCGAGTGGTCGTCGATTCAGGGCTCGCGCGGCGCCCGCGCTATGATCGGGCTGCGGGCATGACGCGGCTCGTCACCGAACGCGCGAGCCAAGCCGCGGTCACGCAACGCGCGGGCCGCGCTGCACGCCAGGCACCCGGCGTCGCCTATCGCTTGTGGGAAGAAGCCGCCACCGCCGGACTCCCGCGCTTCGACCCGCCCGAGATCCTCGAGGCGGACCTGTCCGCGCTGACGCTCGACTGCGCTTTATGGGGGGTTGCCGATCCACGATCGCTGGCATGGCTCGATCCGCCGACCGAGGCGGCGGTGCGGGAAGCGCGCGCACGGCTGATGGCCCTCGATGCGATCGACTCGGACGGCCGACCGACCGCGCACGGCAAGGCGATCGCGCGGCTGCCGCTTGCGCCGCGGCTCGGGCACATGCTGGTCCGGGCGGGTGCCCTCGGGATGGCGAACGCTGCGGCGGAGGTCGCGGTCCTGCTTGGCGAGCGGGGGCTTGGCGGCAACGACGTCGATCTGGACGCACGGCGGCGGCGGTGGCGCGGCGAACGTGGCCAGCGCGCCGAGGGCGGACGCAAGCTGGCACGGCGATGGACGACGCTTATTCCCGCCGCTCCGGGCTCCACACCAACACCGACACCGACACCGGGCGAGGGAGAAACCGCGATCGCCATCGCACTCGCCTTCCCCGACCGGATCGCACGGCGCCGTGACGCATCGGGCGAGACATGGGCTTCGGTCGGCGGGCGCGGATTCAAGCTCGACGCGACAAGCAGCCTCGCGCGCACGGAATGGCTTGCCGTCGCCGAGACGCAGGGCATCGCATCGGGCGCGCGGATCCTGTCCGCCGCCGCGATCGATCCGACGACGATCGAGACCTTGTTCGGCGACCGGATCGAGACCCACCGCACCGTGGCGTTCGATCCCGCGACCGGCGGCGTGACCGCGAAACGCGAACGCAGGCTCGGCGCGCTGCGCCTGTCGAGCGGCCCCGATGCAAACGCCGACCCCGCCGCGATTGCCGGGGCGCTGCTCGACGGACTCCGCACGCACGGGCTCGCGCGGTTGCCGTGGAGCGACGCTGCGCAGGCGCTACGTCACCGCGCCGCCTTCGCCGCGGCGCATGGCGGTGCGGATCTGGCGCTCGACGACGATGCGCTGCTGGCACGGGCGGACGAATGGCTCGTGCCCGTGCTCGACGGCAAGCGTCGGCTCGATGCGATCGACTCCGCCGCGCTGACGGATGCACTGCGCGGGGTGATCGGCTGGGATGCGTTGAGCGCGATCGACCGGCTGGCGCCGACGCATTTCCACAGCCCGGCGGGGAGCGGCCATGCGATCGATTACGCTGCCGAGGGCGGCCCGCGAGTCGACTTACGACCGCAGGCGCTGTTCGGGCTGGCGGTGCATCCGATGGTGGGTGGCGGGCGCGTGCCGCTGGTGCTCAGCCTCACCTCGCCCGCGGGCCGGCCGATCCAGACCACGCGCGACTTGGCTGGCTTCTGGGCGGGAAGCTGGGCGGATGTCGCGCGCGAAATGCGTGGTCGCTATCCTCGTCATCCGTGGCCGGACGACCCTGCATCCGCGGCCGCGACACTTCGGACGAAAAACGTAGATGCGCGCGCGCGCGAAGCACGATAAGGAACCCTTATGTCGATCGCCCGAATCTATCAGCGCCCCAAGAACGCCATGTCCTCCGGACGGGCTCGCACCTCGACCTGGGTGCTCGATTTCGCTCCTGCCGAAGCCAAGCAACCCGATCCGCTGACCGGCTGGGCGGGATCGGGCGACACGCGCGACCAGGTGCGCCTGGATTTCCCGACGCAGGAAGCGGCAGTGGCCTATGCGGAGCGCGAGGGCCTCGCCTTCACGATCGTCCCCGCCCCCCAGCGCACGCTGAAGCTGCAGAGCTACGCCGACAATTTCCGGTAATCGGGGCAACCCGGCGCTTACCAAGGCCCCTGCCCATTCGTTTCAAGCGTCGTCGAGAAACCTGCGCTGCATGGCTTTCTCGGCTCTGCGCCGGGCAAACGAATCAGGGTGAAAGCGTCGCGTTTTAATCGCTGAGCATTCCAGCGCCAAGCAGCAGCAGAAGCTTGACGTCCATCGCCAGCCCCTCGGCCCGTTTGGCAGCCACGAATGCGGCGATCTCGGTAACCGGTACGCGGTGGACGGTGATGCCTTCGCCCTCAATCCCGCCGCCATCGCTTACCTTGCGCAAGCCGCGCGCGCGAACGAGCGTGAACCCTTCCGACACCATACCCGGCGAGGAATGGAAGAAGCCGAGCGATTCGATCGAATTGGCCTGGTAACCGGTCTCTTCCTCAAGCTCGCGCGCGGCGGAGGCGATCACGCTCTCGCCCGCATCTTCATCACCGACCAGACCCGCTGGCAGCTCGAGACACGCCCGACCTAACGGCACGCGAAACTGCTCGACCAGCAGGACATGGCCGTCATCGACCGCCAGGATCACCGCCGCCTGAATGCCGTGCGCGCGGCCGACATATTCCCAGGTGCCGTCCTTGATGACCTTGATGTACTTGCCGCTCCAGACGGTCTCTGCGGTCATAACTCGATCAGCCTGTCGGGAAGTTCGTTGCGGTCGGTTTCGGTCTTGGGGAAGCTTTCGGACAGGATCGCGCCAATCCGCTCGACCGCGGCGGCCATCCCGGCCCCGGGATTGCCCGAGCGAGTCTCGTGGACGAGCGCGGCCATCGCATCGCCCCAGCGTTCGGCAGGCACCGCGCGGTGAATCGCCTCGTCTGCAACGATCTCGGCCATGCGCTCGTCGCGCGAGAGATACAGCAGGATGCCGACACGCGTCGCGGTACGGCGTTCAGCGCCGACCTTGAAATAGCGGATCGCCCGTCGCCGGACCCGCCGCCGCCGGATCGTCTTGGGCACGAGCGCAAGCCGCAGCGGCATGTGCGACAACGCGAGGCGCACGACCAGGAACACCAACGTTTGAGCAACGAGGATCAACCCGACCAGCAGGCGTGGATCAGGCTCGGCGTCCCAGCCCTGCGTGAAACCACTCAACCACCGTTCGATCCACGCCGGATCAACCGTCGCCAAGGCGACGACCAGCAGCATTGCCAGTATGACAACCAACAGCGCCGTGTCGTCATAGTTATCCGAACGATCGGTCACGATCGTAACGATCTCGCCGTCGGTGCCCTCCTCGGCGCTTTTTACCGCGGCAAGCACAAGGGCATGGTCATCGGCGCCGAGCCGGGGTGTCCGTGTCATCACCAATCCCCCGATGCGCCGCCGCCGCCGAACGATCCGCCGCCACCGCCGGTGAACCCACCGCCGCCCCAGCTGCCGTCCGACCCGCCGTCGGAGCCGCCACCACCACCGCCCCAGCCGCCGCCGGAACCTGCACCCGTGCCGCCGCCCCAGCCACCCATCGTCGCTCCCCACAGGATCGCGGGCGCGATGCCGCTGCGATACTCACGACCGCCGCCGCCACCACCGCCACCGCCGCCGCCCCCACCACCGCCGCCGCGACGGAGCACAGACAGCAGGACGAAGCCGATCACCATCCCCCAGAAGATCAGGCCGAACGGAATCCCGCCGCCATTGCCCGAACGCCGGTGTGTCTTGTCAAATTCCTTTGCCGCCGCGTCGACTTCCGCCTTCGCTTCCTCGGGCGATGCGCGCAATTGCGCGATCAGCGCGTCAGTGCCTGCCTCCATCGCACCGGGGATATCCCCCGATTGCGAGAGTTTGGGAATCATCTGTTCCCGGATCACGCGGCCCGTGAACGCGTCGGTCAGGAGCGGCTCGAGCCCATAGCCGACCTCGATCCGCGGCCCGCGATGCCCTTTGGGTTCGTTGGGCGCGATGAACAGGATCGCGCCGTTATTGACGTCCTTCAGGCCGACGCCCCAGGCGCGCCCGAGCCCGACGCCATATTCCTCAAGCTCGCGTCCCTCCAGATTCGGGATCGTCGCGACCACCAGTTGGCGCTTGGTGTCCTTCTGCAACGCCTCGAGCTTTGCGGTCAGGTCCGCCTCGGTCGCGGGCGGAAGGACATTCGCCGCATCGACCACCAGCCCGGTGAACTTGGGATAGGTCTGCGCGTCCGCGGCAGCGGTGCCGAGAAGCACCGCTACCGCGACCAGGATCGATTTCAGGATGGTCATGGAACGGGCCTGAGCCCCCCGATCAGTTGGTGTTGCCGAAATTCACCGTCGGCGCCTGGTCCGAACCCGGGGTCGTCGCCTTGAACGGGACGAGCGGCTTCGCGCCGTAGATGACCTTCGCGCCGATCGCGTCGGGGAAGGTACGGATCGTCGTGTTGTAGCTCTGCACCGCGCCGTTGTAATCGTGCCGCGCGGTCGAGATGCGGTTCTCGGTGCCCTCGAGCTGATCCATCAGCGTGGCGTAATTCCCCTGGCTCTTGAGCTCAGGATACGCTTCCTGGAGCCGCTGGAGCGATAGCGTCACGTTCGACTGTGCCTTCTCATACGCCGCGACCTTGGCCGGATCGTTGAGTTGGTCGGCCGAGAGCTTGACCGAATTCGCCCCGGCACGTGCCTGCGTCACTTCGACAAGGATGCTTTTTTCCTGCGCGCCGGCGGCTTTCACCGTCGCGACGAGATTGGGGATCAGGTCGGCACGCCGCTGATAGTAGTTTTCGACGTCAGCCCATTTGGCCTTGGCATTTTCCTCCTGCGTCGGGACGCTATTGAGGCCGCAGCCCGACAACGACGTCGTCAGCGCGAGACCAGCCGAGGCGACGAACAACGTGCGGTACTTCATTTTTGGGATCCCTCCAGACCTTGCACCGGCATGATAGCCGGGTACGATAGCGACACGAAACAAAATCGGTTGGGGTTAGCGTATGTTCAAGGAGTTCAAGGCGTTCATCGCACGGGGGAACGTGCTGGATCTCGCCGTGGCGGTCATCATCGGCGCGGCGTTCGGCAAGATCGTCTCGTCCCTGACCGACGACGTGATCATGCCGGTGATCGGTCGGATCCTCGGCGGCCTGGACTTTTCGAGCTATTTCCTGGTGCTTGGCAAGGTGCCAGCGGCGCTGGCGGGGTCATCGGACTATGCCGCGCTCAAGAAGGCGGGCGTCCCGCTGTTCGGCTATGGCGCGTTCCTGACGGCGGCGGTCAATTTCCTGATCGTCGCGTTCATCATTTTCCTGATCGTGCGGGGCGTCCATCGCCTGATGCCCAAGCCGCCCGAGACCCCGAGCGAGCCGGTCGAGCCCGCCGACGTCACGCTGTTGCGCGAAATTCGCGACGAGCTGAAGCGGCGGCCGATCTCGTCCGACGTCCTCGACCGCAGCTGAGCGTTCGGCGGCCCCTCAGGCGGCGACCAGGTCTTCCGATACCGAATCGGCAAGGCTGGTCCCGTCGAGGATCCGCGCAGTCTCGTCGCGAACGCGCATCATCGCATGGCGGATCGCGCAGCTCGCTTCGTCCTTGCAATCCTTGCACGAACGATAGGCGGTCCGGCTGACGCACGGGACCAGCGCAAGCGGCCCCTCGATCACGCGGATGATTTCGCCAAGCGAGATCAGGTGGGTCGGACGCGCAAGGCAATAGCCGCCCATCTTGCCGCGAAAGCTGTGGAGGAACCCCGCCTCGCGCAAGTCCGCGAGAATGAGTTCGAGGAACTTGCGGGGAACGTTGGCCTCCAACGCAATCCGGTTCATCGGGATCGGGGGGCTGTCCTTGGGGGCTTCGGCAAGGAACATCATCGCGCGCAGCGCATAGCGGGAACGTTGGGTCAGCATGATACTATACCCCATGCACCGCTTTTGTGGCGAGTCAAAGGCGCTGTCCCATTTTATCCTGCAAATTGCAGGCTTCCCATTCCCAACCGAGCACCTATATCGGTTTTGCCGGGTTCGCCCGGCTATGGCGATAAAGTGCGGCGTGCAATAGATACAACGGACCCGGGGGCAGTACCCGGCGGCTCCACCACAACCGGCCACGGCTTTCAGCCAGACCGGTCATGACGGGGCCGAAGCAGGATCGACGTGTTTCGAAAAGCGCTGTTTTTTCCCGGGCTGAGTAACCTGTAAAAGGCTCAAAACCACAAGTGCAAACGATAACGAAGCACTCGCGATTGCAGCGTAACTCAAGGCCTAACGGTCTAGGTTACTAAGCTAAGCGCGGTTCGGGCCGCACCGGGCAACAGAAGCGGACACCGGCGGTACGGGGAGCACCGAGCAACAGAAGCTCCCCACCTTTCCCCATCTTGCGAAAGTCATCTTCGCGCCCAGCCGATGGCGGGTTGCAACGTGACCCGACTCCGATGTCCGTTGGGGAGGCGTCAGGCGGCAAACCCCGCCACACCCGCCCCCGCCATTCGCAGATCTTCGACGAAGCGCCCGAACTCCACTTCCGCCGCCGCCGGATCAGGCAGGCGCAGAAGATAGCTCGGATGTACCGTGATCCAGCACGTGCTGCCATCGGCGAGCGCAATCGGGCGCCCCCGCTCCTTGCCGATCGTCACCACCCGGCCGAGCAAGCTCCGCGACGCGGTCGCCCCCAGCGCGACCGTCACCTGCGGCTTGATCAGCATTCGCTCCTGCTCGACCCACCAGCGGCATGCATCGATCTCGCCCGCGCCAGGCTTGGAATGGATGCGCCGCTTGCCGCGCTGCTCGAACTTGAAGTGCTTGACCGCGTTGGTGACATAGGTCCGCGTCCGGTCGACCCCAGCCGCCGCCAGCGCGCGGTCGAACAATTGCCCCGCTGGCCCCACGAACGGCACCCCGGCGAGATCCTCCTGATCGCCCGGCTGTTCGCCCACGAACATCAACGGCGCGTCGACCGGCCCTTCGCCGAACACCGTCTGCGTTGCCGGACCATATAAGGGGCAACGCGTGCAGGCCGACGCCTCGTCACGCAGCGCATCCCAGGCGATCGTGCTGTTGCCCCCGACTTCGTCCCGCGCGCGTGCGATCATTCCCGACTCCCGTGCCTGTGCCGATGCGATCAACCCCGGGACCAGGGCGGTCTCGGGCATGTTCTTCCAATATTTCTTTGGCATTTCCTTGAGCATCGCGCCGATCTTAACCCGCGCCGGGTTGAAGATGGAGGCGTAATAGGTCTTCCACACGTCCTCGATCGGATCGCCCGCGGGTGCATCCCCCTTGGCTGCACCCGGCCCTTCGGCAAGCGTCTCACCATCCCAATGGATCGACAAATCGGGCGTCAGGATCGACCATTGCATGCTGGCAAAGCGATCGAGGAAAAAGCCCGCATTGTAGCGCAGGATATGATGCTCGGGCTCGAACCACGCGACGAAGCGTGCCTGCCCGTCCACCTCGACCTCACGGAAGCGCAGGAAGGCGCGCATCTTGTGGATGTCCTTGCGCACCTCGCGCGCGAAGCCCTCGAGCTTGCGCACCAGCGGATCGGCCTTGTCCTCGACCGCGCCGGGCCGGTCGCGCAACCGCACCAACAGCGTGTAAAGCAAGGCAAAGCGTTCGGGGTCGCTATGCAACACGGCCTTGCGCGCGAGATCCACGAAAGCGCGCGATACCGAAAAGGCGGGCGCATCGCTTTGCGGCACCGGCAGATCCTCGCCGAACAGATCGACTGCCGCCTCTCCGACCTGCCACGTCACGTCCGCCGGTGCGACACCGCCGACCGCCAGCCCGCGCGCCGCCTCGCGCCAGCCGTCAAAATCATCGGGCTCGTCGAGCTTGACCCTGTGCATCGTCCTGTTCTCTCCCGTTCGGTCGATGGACCGTCAGGCGAACAACTCCAGTTGCTTGACCTTGGGTGCAACGACCGGACGCAATTCCGCCTTGTCGCTGAGCGCAACCGGACGCCAGTCCTCCGCGATCAGGAACGGGCGCAGCTTGGTGATCGACACCGTCAGCCGCGCGACGTCGGCCAGATGCAGCCGCCGCCAGCGTCGCGCCGCGAGGATCGAGGTAACCGCCTTCACGCCCAGCCCCGGGACGCGCAGCAGCCGTTCGCGCGGCGCACGGTTGACGTCGACCGGGAAGATGTCGCGATGCTTGAGCGCCCAGGCGAGCTTGGGGTCGATGTCGAGCGGAAGCATCCCCGTGGTCTCGTCGGCTGCCGCGACGACTTCCTTCGAGGTATAGCCGTAGAAGCGCATCAGCCAGTCGGACTGGTACAGGCGATGTTCGCGCATCAGCGGCGGGCGCTGGAGCGGGAGCACGGTGCTGGCGTCGGGGATCGGGCTGAACGCCGAATAATAGACGCGGCGCAGATCGAAGCTGTCGTACAGCGTCGAGGCGCGCAGCACGATGTCGCCATCGGTCGCCGCATCCGCGCCCACGATCATCTGAGTCGATTGTCCTGCTGGTGCGAAACGCGGCGCGGACTTGAACTTCTTGCGCGCATCGGTCGCGTCGATGATCGAGGACTTCGTCTCCGCCATCGCATCCTCGATCCGCACCGCCGACTTTTCGGGCGCGAGCCGCTTCAATCCCGACACGGTCGGCAGCTCGACGTTGATCGACAGGCGATCGGCATGGAGCCCCGCCTGTTCGACCAGCGCGGGGTCGGCGTCGGGGATCGTCTTTAAATGGATATAGCCGCGGAAATCATGATCCTCGCGCAAGCTGCGCGCGACCTCGACCATCTGCTCCATCGTATAGTTGGACGATCCGATGATCCCCGAGGACAGGAACAGTCCCTCGATGTAATTGCGTTTGTAGAAGGACAAGGTGAGGTGGACGACCTCCTGCGCGGTGAAGCGCGCGCGGCGGACGTTCGAGCTTTTGCGGTTGATGCAATAATGGCAGTCGAAGATGCAGCTGTTGGTCAGCAGGATCTTGAGCAGCGAAATGCACCGGCCGTCGGGCGCATAAGCGTGGCAGATCCCCATCCCGCCGTCGGTCGACCCGACGCCCTTGCTGTCGCGCGAACTGCGTTTCACCGACCCCGACGACGCACAGGAAGCATCATATTTCGCGGCATCCGCGAGGATCGCCAATTTGCTCTGAACATCCAGTTGCGCCATGCTGTTCCTTATACGTTCTTTTCGCACACTGTCGACGAAATAGCTGCGCCGGGATAAGACGTTGCGGGATTTGGGGGCGCTTATGACCGAACGGTGGACGCAGCGGATCGATCCGCGCTGGGTGCTTGCGCTCACCTGCCTGCTGGGCTGGGCGTTCAAAGGGCATTGCGGCGCGGCGTGGGGCGGATCGATCCAATATGTCACCGGCTGCTACAGCGACGCGGTGCCGTTCTGGGGTTTGCGCGGCGTGTCCGCGGGGCAAGTCCCGTACCTCGAGGCGCGGATGGAATATCCGGTTCTGACGGGGCTGCTGATCTGGATCGAAGGGTTTGTCACCCGAACTGTCTTCGGCGCAAGCGCGACCGCCGCGCATTTCCTGTTCGTGGTGGCGGCGGTCAATGCCGCGCTTGCCTTCCTGGTGCTGCGGATGCTCCGGCGCGCGGGGGTCGATCGCGCGCGACAATACGCCTGGGCGGCGGCACCCCCGCTGGTGCTGTATCTCGGGCACAATTGGGACATGCTCGCAGTGACCTTTGCCGTGGCGGCGCTGCTGTCCGCGCGATCCGGGGATACGCCGCGCGCGGCATCGCTTGCCGCACTGGGAACTGCGGCGAAGCTGTTCCCGGTCCTAATGCTTCCGCTGCTCGGGCTGGGTGTCTTGTTCTCGCGCGGCGGCGGCAGCGTGGCGCGCCGGGTCACGATGGCGAGCGTGCTGGTTCTGGTCGCGGTGGGGAGTTGGGCGTTGGTCAACCTGCCCATCGCCGCGATGGCGTTCACCAACTGGTCCGAATTCTACGCTTTCTCGTCCGAGCGAGCAGGTACGGCCGGATCGGTCTGGGAAATCCTGGCGCAATCGGGCTGGTGGGCGACGACGATCCCCGAACGCAACCTGTGGTCCGCGGCGCTGTTCATCGGTGGCGCGGCGCTGATCGTCGCCGCAGGGTGGAGGCGGCACGGCGCTCGCCCCTGGATTCTGTTCGCGCCCCTGCTCGCGTGGTTCCTGCTGACCAACAAGGTCTATTCGCCGCAATTCGACCTGTGGCTTTATCCGGTGCTGCTGCTGACGAGCTATCGCTTGTGGCCGGTCGCATGGTTCGCGGTGGCGGATGTCGCGGCCTATTTCGCAGAATTCTGGTATTTTGCCGGGCTCGACGGCCAGCGTCCTGCAGCAACGTTGTCCGATATCGCGCTGGCGGCGGGGTTCCGCGCGGGCGCAATGCTCTGGATTATTGGCGCGGCATTGATCCGCCCGGCACCGCATTGGATCGAAACAGCTCCGTCATCGACCGACGACGTTCATTCTATTGCAACGTTACCGAACCTACGCCGTTACGGTCGACAATAAATTCAAGGGTATTCAGATGCGTAAACTCCTGCTCTCGCTCGCCGCCGCGTCGCTCGTCGTTCCGGTCAGCATGGCCATGCCGACCACCAAGGCTGAAGCCAAAAAGCGCTATTACGCCAAGTCGCGCCGCCACGTCCGCACCTGCCGCCATTCGAGCGGAACCACCGGCCTCGTCGCGGGCGGCGTCGGCGGTGCATTGCTCGGGAACAAGGTGCTCGGTGGTGGTGCGCTCGGCACGATCGCTGGCGGCGTCGGTGGCGCATTCGCGGGTCGCGCGGTCGATCGCACGCTCACCGCGAAGAACCGTTGCCGCTAAGCATCGGATCGCCTTGATCTGAGGGAAAGGCCGATCGATCGCGACGCGATCGGTCGGCCTTTTCTATTTACCCGCGCAAGCTCGCGCCGAGCTTCGCCGCCGCCGCGACGACCTTGTCCGCGACTGCCTTCAGCTCCGCCTCGGTGAAGCTCTTGTCGCCCGGCTGGAGTGTGACCTCGACCGCGATGCTCTTGTGCCCCGGCTCGACGCCGGTCCCAGTGAAGACGTCGAACACGCGCGCCCCGACGATCGCCGCCTTGTCCGCCCCGCGCGCCGCGCGCACCAGCGCCTCGCCCGAGACGCTGTCGGGCACGAGGAACGCAAAGTCGCGCCGTACCGCCTGCAACGCCGGCGGCGCATAGGCCGCACGCGCGAAGCTCGACGCGCGCTTGGCGGGGATCGCATCAAGGTACAATTCGACCGCCGCGACGGGGCCATCCACGTCGAACGCGCGCGTCGTCAGCGGGTGGACCATGCCGAACGCCGCGAGCACCGTCTTCGGCCCGAGCCGCAGCGTCCCCGACTGGCCGGGATGCCAGGCATCGCCCGCCTCGCCCATCACTTGCAGATTGTCGACCGGTGCGCCTGCCGCCGCGAGCAGCGCGAGCGCTTCGGCCTTGGCGTCATAAGCGGTGAACTGCGTCGCCTTGCCGTCCTGCCAGCCGCGTGGGCGTGCCTCGCCCGCGAGCACCACGCCGAGGGTAGGGCGTTCGCCATCGGCGAGATAGCGTCGCCCGAGTTCGAACAGCCGGACGCCACCGGCGCCGCGCTTCATGTTGCGCTCCGCCGCAGCGAGCAGGCCGGGGAGAAGCGACGGGCGCATCACCTTGAGCTCCTCGCTGATCGGGTTGGCGAGCGTCCAGGACGCACCGCCGATCGCGGTCGCCTGCGCGTCCGACAGGAAGCTCCAGGTGATCGTCTCGTTGAGACCGCGCGCAGCCGCAGCCCGGCGGACACGACTCTCGATCTTCTGCGCAGGCGTCGCGGTCGGCTTCGCCACCCCCGCAGCGCGCGGCAGCGGGGTCGCCGGGACCGAATCGATCCCCACGATGCGGATCACTTCCTCGACCAGATCGGCCGGGCCATCCACGTCACGCCGCGCGGGCGGCGGCAGGACGGTCCAGTCGTCCTCGACCGTGAAGCCGAGCGCGGTCAGGATCTCGCGCTGGCGCTCCGGCGCAACCGCAAGACCACCGAGCGTTTCGGCGCGGGCGGGGTCATAGGCGATGCGCTTGCGCGTCGTCGGCGGCGTGCCAGAATACGTCGGCTCGCTTGCGCTGCCGCCGCACAGGTCGAGCACCAGCCGCGTCGCGATCGCGAGGCCGTCTTCGAGGAACGCCGGGTCGACGCCGCGCTCGAACCGCGAGCGCGCATCCGAGGTCAGCATCAGTGCCTGGCCGGTGCGTGCGATCGAATCCGGGTCGAAATAGGCACATTCGATCACGACGTCGGTCGTCTCGGGCGTGACGCCCGAATCCTCGCCGCCCATGATCCCGCCGATGTCGTGGACATGCGCGTCGTCCGCGATCACCGTCATCGTCTGGCCAAGCGTATAGGTCTTGCCGTTGAGCGCGAGGACCTGCTCGCCCGCGGTCGCCTTGCGCGCAACGAGCCCGCCCGACAGCTTGGCGCGGTCATAGACGTGCAAGGGACGCCCGAGATCGAACATCACGTAATTGGTAATGTCGACCAGCGTCGAGATCGACCGCTGGCCGATCGCGGTCAGGCGGCGGCGCATCCATTCGGGCGCGGTGCCGTTGACGAGCCCGCTGACGCCCTGCGCGTAGAAAGCCGGGCAGCCTTCGGCATCGTCGGTCCGCACGTCGGGGCCTGCGCCCGCGCCCGCAACCGGCGCATAAGCGAGCGGCTTTGCGGTGCCGAGCCCGGCGGCGACCAGATCGAGCGCGATCCCGCGCACGCCCATGCAGTCCGGACGGTTGGGGAGGACGTTGACCTCGATCACCGGGTCGTTGAGCCCGGCGTAATCGGGATAGGCCATGCCGATCGGCGCATCGGCAGGAAGCTCGATGATCCCGTCATGCTCCTCGCCGAGTTCGAGCTCGCGCGTCGAACACATCATGCCGTTCGATTCGACCCCGCGGATCGCCGCAACCTTGAGCACCATACCGTTCGACGGCACCGTCGCGCCGGGCGCACCGAACACACCCACGAGGCCAGCGCGCGCATTGGGCGCCCCGCAGACGACCTGCAGCGGGCCGTCACCGGCATCCACCGAGAGGACCTGCAGCTTGTCCGCCTGCGGATGCGGTGCGGCGCTGAGCACCTTGGCGACGCGGAACGCGGCCAGCGTCGCGCCGGGGTTCTCGACGCCTTCGACCTCAAGGCCGATCCGCGTCAGCGTCTCGACGATGACGTCGAGCGAGGCGTCGGTGTCGATATGCTGCTTCAGCCAGTCGAGCGTAACCTTCATGCGCCGACTCCCTGGCTCAGCGTGGGCACGTCGAGTGCCGAGAAACCGTAATGCTTGATCCAGCGCGCATCACCTTCGAAGAACGGGCGCAGATCATCCATGCCGTATTTGAGCATCGCGAGCCGATCGACCCCGACCCCGAAGGCGAAGCCCTGCCACTCGTTCGGATCGAGCCCGCACGCGGCGATCACCTTGGGATGCACCATCCCGCTGCCGAGCAACTCCATCCAGCCTTCCGACCCGCCGAGCACGCGGCGGCCCTTTTCCATCGTCCAGCCGACATCAACCTCGGCCGACGGCTCGGTGAACGGGAAATAGCTCGGGCGCAGGCGGAGCACGATGTCGTCGCGCTCGAAGAACGCCTTGAGGAAGGTCTCGAGCGTCCATTTGAGATGGCCGAGCGTGATGCCCTTGTCGATCACCAGCCCTTCGATCTGGTGGAACATCGGCGTGTGCGTCGCGTCCCAGTCCGAACGATAGACCCGGCCGGGCGCGATGATGCGGATCGGCGGCTCCTGCCCCATCATCGTGCGGATCTGCACCGGCGAGGTGTGCGTGCGCAGGACCTTGGCCTCTTCGCCCTCGCCCGCCTTCAGATAGAAGGTGTCGTGCATCGCGCGCGCGGGATGGCTCTCGGGCATGTTGAGCGCGGTGAAGTTATGCCACTGGTCCTCGATCTCGGGCCCGGTCGCGACCGCGAAGCCCAGATCGGCAAAGATCTCCGCCATCTCGTCGAGCACCTGACTGACCGGATGGACCGACCCCTGCGGCGCCGCGTCGGCGGGGAGCGTCATGTCGATCGTCTCGCGCGCCAGGCGCGCGTCGAGCTCGGCGCGGTCGAGCGCTGCCTTGCGTGCGGCGATCGCAGTGGTCACCGCCTCGCGCACGCCCTGAATCCGCGGGCCCTGCTCGAGCCGCTCGTCGGGCGACATCTTGCCGAGCGTCTTGAGCAGCGCGGTGATGCTCCCCTGCTTGCCGAGCAGCGCGACACGGAGCGTTTCAAGCGCGGCCGCGTCGGCTTCGCCGATCGACGGCAACAGCGATTCTATCTCGGCAAGGTCAGCCACACATATCTCCGTCATTCCCGCAAAGGCGGGAAGCCATTATGGGTGACGCCGTAGCGGGAGGGGAAGCCCTTGATCAACCCTGCGCGGTGCTGATGCAGCCGGCCAGGGAGGGTCGAGGTAACACCGACGCACAGCTGTCCTTCAAAACCGTACGTCATCCTGAACTGGTTTCAGGATCCAGCCCTCCGCGAGTTCGGACTAAGCCTGTTGCGCGGTGGATGCTGAAACAAGTTCAGCATGACGGCAGCGCTCGGAGCACGGGATGACCGCCCTTCGGAAACGCCCCCAAAACAGAAAAAGGGCGCCGGTGTTGCCACCGACGCCCCAAATCTTCGTCTCGCGACAGGTCGCCGTCAGGCGGCCTGGGGCAGAGCCGCCTTAGCTTGCGCGATGATGGCGCTGAATGCGGCACCCTCGTGCATCGCGAGATCCGCGAGGACCTTGCGATCGAGTTCGACGCCAGCGAGCTTCAGGCCATGCATGAAGACGCCGTAGGTCAGACCCTCGACGCGGACCGCTGCGTTGATACGCTGGATCCACAGGGCGCGGAAGTTGCGCTTCTTAACCTTGCGGTCGCGATACGCATACTGGCCGGCCTTCTCGACGGCCTGACGGGCGATACGGATCGTGTTCTTGCGACGGCCATAATAGCCCTTCGCCAGATTGAGGATCCGCTTGTGCTTTGCGTGGGTGGTTACACCCCGTTTTACGCGTGCCATTCTCTAATTCCTTCCGCTCAGCCGAGACCGTAGGGCGCCCACGCCTTGACGGCGGCGGTATCTGCCTTGGACAGCACCTTGGTGCGGCGATTCTGGCGGATGTACTTTGCGTTGTGGCTCATCAACCGGTGGCGCTTGCCAGCAACGCCGTGCTTCAGCAGGCCGCTCGCGGTGAGCTTGAAGCGCTTTTTAACGCCGCTCTTCGTCTTGAGTTTGGGCATTTTCGTCCTTTCAGTTTTGCGACGATCTATGAACGGCCACGGCAGCCCATACCGGCCGGGCAGTTCCTCTTACTCGCAGGAAAGCGGGCGCATACCCGGCCCCTTGCGAAAACGCAACTGCAGATGCGCAGAGGAACGATTACGGCTGGCGAACGGTTTGATCGCGATGGACGCCGCACCCTCCCCGCCCGCTGCCGCGCCCCCCGCGCCCCATTCGCCAGTCACCCGACGGCGGAACTGGGGAAAGATTGCCCGCAACACGCTGCTCGGCCTGGTCGTCGCTGTGTTCCTCGTATGGCTGGTGCTGTATATCACCAAGGGGCGTTTCCTGCGCGGACCGTTCGAGCGGATCGTGTCGTCGGCGACGCATCGCCAGGTCAAGGTGCCTGGCGATTTCCAACTGTATTTCGATCCGATCACGATCCATTTCCGTGCCGATGGAATGACGATCTCCAACCCGACCTATGCGTCGCGGCCCAATCTGTTCGAAGCCAAGCGCATCGACGCGCGAATCGCGCCCTTGTCGATGTTGTTCGGGAAACGCCGTTTCTATACGCTCGATCTGACCGATGGCGCGGTCGACCTCGAATGGAATCGCGATCACAGCCACAACAGCTGGACGTTCAGCGACAAGAAGGGCGGCAAGCCGCTCGACTTCCCCCGGATCGACATCGCAACGGTGGCGGGAACGACGTTGCGCTATCTCGATCCCCGGATGCGCCTGCGCACCGATATCGCATTCCAGACGATCACCTCGACCGACGCGAAGATTGGCAAGTCGGTGCGGTTCAAAGGCGACGGCAAGGTCCGCGACACGCCATTCACGCTGACGGGCAAGTTGTTGTCGCCAGACGCGACGGTCGCACGCGGCAAGAACAAGCTCGAACTCGCCGCCGACGCGGCGCACAACCACATCACCGTTGCGGGCACGCTCCCGAGCATCGCTGATATCGAGAACGTCCCGCTGGCGGTGACGTCGCGCGGGCGCAATCTTGCCGAACTGCTCGACATCATTGGCGTCGCGATCCCGCGCACCCGGACCTATGCGGTCAAGGCGACCTTGACCAAGGACGACACCACCTATGCCTTCACGCGCCTGACCGGGCGATTCGGCGACAGCGACATCGAAGGCAAGTTCACCGTCCGCAACATCGAGCCGCGGCTCCACATCGGTGCCGTGCTGACCACGCGCAAGCTCGACATCATCGATGCTGCACCATTCATCGGCTACAACCCCGACATCGTCGCCACCAAGGGCGCGGTCGCTGCAGCGGCGAGCAGCGGCGCGGCACCTGCGCGGCTGCTCCCGGATGCGGAGATCCCGGTCGAGACGCTCAAGAACTTCAACGCTGACCTGCGCTACAAGGTTGGCGTCGTGCGCTCGAAGAACGTCCCCGTCTCGAACATCGACCTGACGCTGTCGCTCAAGGACAGCCTGCTCAAACTGTCGCCCCTGACCTTCGTGATGGCGCGCGGCGATGTCGCTTCGGACATTACGATCGACGCCCGCCGTCGCCCGGCGCACGACACCTATGATATTCGGCTCGCGCCGACTCCGATGGCGCGCCTGCTGGCGGGCTATGGTGTCGCGGAGGCGGGAACGAGCGGCGTGATCAAGGGGCGGATCCTGCTCGAAGGCGACGGCGACTCGCTTCACGATTCGCTGGCAACGTCGCATGGGCGGATCGCGTTCGTCATGCCGGGCGGTTCCTTCTGGACTCGCAACGTGCAGCTGTCCGAACTCGACGTGGGTACGTTCGTCCAGAAGCTGTTCCAAGGGAAACTCAAGGAACCGGTCAAGATCAATTGCGGTTTGATCGGCTTCACCGTGCGCGGCGGCGTGGCAGCGGCGGATCCGATCCTGATCGATACCGAAAAGAACATCATCGTCGGTCGCGGCGGGTTCAGCTTCAAATCGGAACAGCTCGATCTGGCCATCCGCGCGGACGGCAAGCGGTTCAGCTTCCTGTCGGCACAATCCCCGATCGGCCTGAACGGCAGCTTTGCCAAGCCAGGCTATAGCGTGGTCAGTCCGCAACTCGTCGGCCGTGCCGGTGCTGCGTTGGGGTTGAGCGTCATCGGCACACCGGTCGCCGGGCTGCTCGCGTTCGTCGACATCGGCGATGCAAAGGCGGCGCAATGCGGCCCCGTGCTGGCCGCCGCCCCGGCCACCGCACAGCGCACAATCAAAGGCGAACAGCGCGACGACGTCGGGCATGGCACCACCGCCAAGGCCGAGAACGGCAAGAAGACCGCCGGAGAGCGGTCGGGGCAGCGCAAGAAATTCCTCGGGATCTTCTAAACGCGACTACGCGGCGGGTACGCTCAATGCCCGCCGCGACAGGCCAACGCCTCGAGGATTTCCTCGACCCGTGCAGGATCGCCCACCGCAACCACTTCGCCGACGCTGTCGGCGGTCAGCGGATCACCCGCCCAGTCGCACATCTGCCCGCCCGCGCCCTCTACGATCGGCACCAGCGCCGCGAAATCGTGCAATTTCAGTTCCGCCTCGACCACGACGTCGAGCCACCCGCTCGCGACACAGCCGTAGTTGTAGCAATCACCCCCGAGCACCGTACTGCGCACCTTGGCATCGAGGTGCTCAAACGCATGGAGTTGGTCGTCCTGGAACAGCGCGGGTGACGTCGTGGCGAGCAATGCCTCGCCGAGATCCTTGCAGCGCCGAGTCGTCGCGGGCTTGCCGTTGAACAGTGTGGGCTTGCCGGTTGTGCCAACCCAGCGTTCGCCGATGATCGGCTGATCGATCACGCCCAGCATCGGCCACCCGTCGATCACCAACGCAATCAACGTCCCGAAGATCGGCCGGCCCGAAATGAATGCCCGCGTCCCGTCGATCGGATCCAGCACCCAGGCGCGACCCGACGTCCCCTCGCGCACGCCATATTCCTCGCCGATAATCGCATCGTCGGGGTAGGCCTTTTCGATCAGCGACCGCATCGCAGCCTCCGCCGCGCGGTCGGCGAGCGTCACGGGCGACGCATCGCCCTTCATCTCAAGTCCTTGTTCTGTCCGCCAATACGGACGGATGGCGGCCCCGGCGGCGTCGGCGAGCGCGGCGGCGAGGGCGAGATCGGATTCGGTAATGCGCATCATGCCTGCCTAATCGGGCTGGCCCGAAACCGCCAGTCCGCGCACATCGCAAACGACCGAGAGGATCGTGCGGACAAAGCATGCCGACCCGCGATCTGAGGAAACATCGTTTCGTTGCGGTCACGCTAAATTAGCAGTTTAGGAATAAGCCCTCGCTTTGGGGAAGCAGTCGTGGCTGAACGACGCTGGGTGGCAAGGACGCATGGGAACGATGGCCACGGCAAGGGACGTACGACTGGAAACGGTCGAGTACCGCGCCGATCAGGTGTTCGGTCAGATCGGCCGGTTCCTCGCGCAGCACCATCTCAGCCCCGATCCGCTCCATTACGCCTTCGCCCATCGCGTAATCAGCCATCCCGACGGGGTGCTGGCAAAGTCAGTCGCGGCGCTGACCGAAGGCGGCATCCGTCTGACCGCCCGCGACATCGAGAAGCTCGGCGGCCAGGTTGCGGCCACGCCGGTGTCGGGAGGCCCGCCCACGGCCGACCCCGTCGAAGGACTTGTTGCGCAGACGCAGATGCAGGTCGAGGGCTTCACCGACATGATGCACGCGATTCGTGAGGAAACGCAGGGTTTCGGACGGGATCTCGCAGCGAGCGCGAATGCGATGCGCACGACCGACAACAATGGCGACATCGTGCGTTTGACCGAGGTGATGCTGGATCGGGTGCAATCCGCAGAGGCGCGTCTCGCCGCTGCGACGCACGAGGCCGAGGAGTTGCGCCTGAAGCTGGAAGAGGCGCGCAGCAATGCGCGCAGCGACCCGCTCACCAACCTGCCCAACCGCCGCGCCTTCGAGGAAAACTTCGGCCAGCATGTCGCCGGGGGAAAGAGCGTCTGTCTCGCGGTATGCGACGTGGATCGGTTCAAGCGCGTCAACGATCGATTTGGCCACTCGGTCGGCGACCGTGTTCTCAAGGCGATCGCCGAAACGCTGCTCAAGAACTGCGCTGACCATATGGTCGCACGCTATGGGGGTGAGGAATTCACCGTCCTGTTCGTCGGGGTCTCGCTCGACGAAGCGTATGCGACGCTCGAACGCGCCCGCGCGACGGTTGCGCAAAAACGCTATCGCCTGCGCGAATCCGACGAGCCGCTGGGTGCGGTCACCTTCTCTGCGGGCGTGACGCAGGCGCGACCCTATGAAGGTCTGGGCGCGGTGTTCGGGCGCGCAGACAAGCTGCTGTACGCCGCCAAGGACGGCGGGCGGAACCAGATCCACCGCAATTAGGAATTTGCGCCGATCCTTGGCGCGCGGTACCGCAAGGAATTGCGTGGCGAGACACACTCGCGACGTATATTGTTCTATTACAGCGCCTTAGAAAACTGGCACGCTCCCTGCAGAGTATCTCACGTCGGCGATCGGATGGTCCGAAACGCCAACACACAGGGAGATACTATCATGACCACCCGTTTCGAAGCTGTTCAGCGCGTCGCTTTCTCGCTCGTTGCCGCTCTGGTGCTGACCACCGTGCTGGCATCGACCGCCGTCTCGTTCGTCCCGGTCGCATGACCGGGCGGACGTCTTCGACCCATCGCCTTCTTATCCCGTCATAATACCTGACATGCGCTCGGATCCGCGTTAGCCTTCCCCAAAAGGGGTGACTTCATGGTTCGGGCACGCAAACACGTCACCTTCATCACGATCGCAGCACTGCTGTCGGCCTGCGGTGGCGGCGGCGACAGCGGATCAACCGGTGTGGTTCCGGTAGCCGCGACCCCAACCCCGACAGCATCACCCACCCCCACCGCAGCGAGTTGCTCGCTGCGCGACCGGCAGGACTGGGCGGCCAGCCAATTGCGCGAATGGTATCTGTTTCCGGAAACCCTGCCCGCAACGATCAGCCCCGCAGCCTATACGACGGTATCCGATTACATCGACGCGCTGACCGCCACCGCGCGTGCACAGCGCAAGGATCGATACTTTACCTATCTGACGTCGATCGCCTCCGAGGACTCTTATTACGCATCGGGCGCGAACGCCGGTTACGGGTTTCGACTGTCCTATGACGCGGATACCCGACGGATTTACGTCGCAGAAAGCTTCGAGGGCACGGCGGCGACCAATGCCGGGATCGACCGCGGCGCAGAAATCGTGGCGATCGGGACGAACAGCGCCGACTTGCGCACGGTCGACTCGATCATCGCGACGCAGGGCACCAATGGCATCACCGATGCACTCGGCCCCGATACGGTCGGCACCACGCGCGCCTTCCGCATCACCGACGCAAGCGGCACGCGCATCGTCTCGGTCGCCAAGACCGATTATGCGTTGACCCCGGTGTCGAGCCGATATGGTGCGCAAATCCTGACCGATGCGGGCGAGCCCGTCGGCTATATCAACTTGCGCAGTTTCATCTCGACCGCGGACCCTGCGCTGCGCAGCGCGTTCGAACGATTCAAGGCGGCGGGGGTAAGGCGCATGATCGTCGATGTCCGCTACAATGGCGGTGGCTTGGTATCGATCGCGGAGTTGTTCGCCAACCTTCTGGGTGGCGCTCGATCGACGAGCGACGTGATCGACTATACGACGTTCCGGCCCGAGAAATCGGCGAACAACGTCACCGCCTTCTTCGCGCCCCAACCGCAATCGATCGCGCCGACCAAAATCGCGTTTATCGGGACGGCGGGCACTGCGTCTGCGAGTGAACTCGTGATCGCGCAGGCGATCCCCTATTATCATGCCAACGCCGCGCTGATCGGCACCAACACCTACGGCAAACCCGTGGGGCAGATCGCGCTGGATCGTGCACAATGCGACGACCGGCTGCGCGTTATCGCGTTTTCGCTGCAGAATTCCGCGCGCCAAGGCGCTTATTACGACGGGCTTGGTAGCATTATGGAGGCAAGTTGCCGCGCGGGGGATGACCTGACGCATCAGATGGGCGACCCGCAGGAAGCATCTACCCGCGCTGCACTGGATTATCTCGCCGGACGAAGCTGCACGCCGATCACGGGAACGACGGGCTCGCAGGGAACCTTGTCGCTGCGAACGCCCGCTAAAATACTCGAACTGCTGACGCCCCAACGCCCCGACACCACGCAACGCGAGGTGCCGGGGTCGTTCTAGCGCCAGATCAGGCCGTAGCGGCCTCTGCCTTGGCGTTGGTCTTGCTGGTTGCCATCGCAGTCAGCTTGTCATCGGTGGCATATTCTTCGTCGAGCGTTTCCTGCAGGATCGCAGCGATCTGGTCGCGCCCAAGCTGCTTGGACCAAGCGATCAGCGTGCCGTAGCGCGTGATCTCATAATGCTCGACCGCCTGCGCCGACGCGATCAGGGCCGCGTCCAGAACGGCCTTGTCGGCGATCTCGCTGGCGACTTCGTTGGCTTCCTTGATGATGCCTTCGATCGCAGGGCAGGTCGCGCCCTTGGCCTTCTCGCCGAGCAGATCGAACACCTGCTCGAGCCGGCGGATCTGGCCTTCGGTTTCGAGCAGATGCGTCTGAAAGCCGGACTTGAGGCTGCTGTCGGTCGCCTTGTCGATCATCTTGGGCAGTGCCTTGGTGATCTGGTTCTCGGCGTAATAGACGTCCTGCAGCTGATGCAGGAACAGGTCTTCGAAGGTTACGATATCCTTGGTGAACAAGCCCATGTCGTCGATCCTCGAATACAGATTGTGGGGAGGGGGTAGCCGGACGCGAGGGGTGGCACGTCCGGCTTGGGGTCTAAACGGACCGCATCGGTGGTGGTTGCGTCGAGCACGCGAAATATCGTTAACTTCCGTCAACCAGACGGCGAACTGCGTCGGACCGAATTGATGACGCAGAAAGCAGTGTTCGGCGCTAGGATGGCGCGGGGCCTTCCGCTCCGAAGGGATGTCCGATGGCCAAGAGCCAGAAGAAGTCGAACAAGGAAACGCGCAAGCCCAAGGCCGAAAAGGCCCCCAAGGCGAACGCATCGAACCCGACCACCAAGGGCCAGCCCGTCGCGATGGTCAACATCAAGGGATGAGCATGGCCGACACCGAAACCGCCGCGGACGACGCCTTCGTCTATGACGAAGCCAGCGGCGAATGGGTCAGCGCAGCCGATGCAGCCGCCACTGGCGGGGCCGACAGCAGCGCGGTCGTGGTACGCGACGCCGTCGGCAATGTCCTTGCGGATGGCGATCAGGTAACGCTGATCAAGGACCTGACCGTCAAGGGTGCCGGGCAAACGCTCAAGCGCGGCACGCTGATCAAGTCGATCCGGCTGACCGGGGACGCGCAGGAAATCGACTGTCGGTTCGATGGGATCAAGGGCCTGGTGCTCCGCGCCGAGTTCGTCAAGAAGCGCTGATCCACCGCAGACCACGTCGCTGCGTTCAGACGAGCGCGTTGCGGCGAATCAGTTCGCGATACCAGGCGGCACTCCATTTGGGTGTGCGCACCTGGGTCGCGAAGTCGACGTGATGGATCCCGAAGCGTTGGTGAACCCGTCCGCCCATTCGAAATTGTCCATCAGGCTCCACAGGATGTAGCCCTTCAGGGGGTAGCCCTCGACCGTCGCGCGGTGGAACTCGGCGAGGTAATTGCGCAGGTACATGATCCGGTCGCTGTCACCGATCCGGCCGTCGACGATCGGATCGTCCGCCGATGTGCCATTCTCCGAAATGTACAGCGCCTTGGGATTCCACAATTCGCTGACCGTCCGCACTCCCCCATAAGCGACTTCGGGTCCGACATAGAGCCACGGTAACGCCATTCTCGGCGACGACGGCAAATGCGGCAACATCTTGTAGCTGCTCGGCCCCGTATCGGCGCGAACGTAATTCGGCGCTTAGATGTTGAGCGCGACGAAATCGAGCGGGCTGCCGATCGTCGCCATGTCGCTTGCCGCGACCCGCGGCGCATTCTTTCCCTCGCGCACAAGATATCCGTCGGTGTAGCGCCCCTCCATGACCGCAGTCAGGAACATCGCATTCTCTTCGCGAACGGCGGTCCTGGCGACGGCGATATGCTCGGGCGTCTCGATCACGGGCACGTATAAATTGGCATTGTCTGCGTTTCCGACCTGCGTTCCACCCCGCGCATGCTCCAGCAGGACGGCGGCAGCGTGGCGGGAGCGAACACCGCGTTCTCGACGGGGTGGTGCTTGCACCGCCCGCGTCGGACCATCCTGATGTCCTCGCGCAGCTCGACGCCGCCAGAATCCGCTACGCCCGGATCGCGCCATCCCGCCAGCTCGAGCTGGGATCCTCGACCTTGCTCGATGACGTGGTTGGGCATGCGGTCGCGGCGCATGTGCTCGCACTGGGGCATCGACGCGTCGGGATCGTCAAGGGCGACCCGGGCCATGCCGCCACCAATGCCCGTTTCCAAGGCTATCAACGGGCGTTTGAGGAGGCTGGTTGCCCGATGCGCGACGCATGGATCGAGACCGGGCTGTTTACCTTCGACGGCGGCTATGCCGCCGGGCGGCGCCTGCTGGAGCGTGGCGATCGGCCAACGGCTGTACTGGTGCAGAATGACGCGATGGCGGTCGGCGTGATGCTTGCGACACGCGAACTAGGGCTGTCGATCCCCGATGATCTGTCGATCGCCGGGTTCGACGACGCCAAGGTTTCCCGGATCGCCTGGCCACGCCTTACGACCGTGCGGCAGCCCGTCTTCGAGATGGCCGTTGCGGCGACCGATATGCTCATCGCCGACCTCGAGAGCCGCGAGGGCGACCGGCATACGCAGCATTCGAACACGCTGTTCATCCAGGACTCTACGGCGCCGCCACGCGCGTAGGCGCAAGACGGGAGACCGCCGACAGCCTCAGTATAGAACCATGTCACCACGCCAGTGGTTCTTCCTGCCCGCCACCAGCTCAAAGTATAAGTCCACTTTCGTGCGATATCACTACAGTACTGTGCAAGACAAAAGTATCGCAAGCACCGTTAAAACCATACCGCTCATCATTCCAATATTTGCCAACGCGCTTGATGACGCCAAAATGACGCGCGCATACCCGTTATGTTACAATGGGTGTAACATTGGTGACCCAATCGCTCTGTAGCGGCAGCTGGACCGGGATGAGAAAACTCTCATGGTTCAGGGGAAATCACAATGACTGTTCGATCGCGCCTTCGTTTGCAGCTGCTGCTGGGCGGCACCTTGCTCGCCCTCGCCGCTGCACCCGCTGTTGCGCAGACCACGCCCGCCGCCGATCCCGCGCAAACGGCAACGACTCCGGATGCTGCGCCGCCCGCCGCCGCTGGCGATCAGCAGGGCCTTGGCGACATCGTCGTCACCGCAACGCGCCGCGAAACCAACCTGCAGAAGACGCCGATCTCGATCAGCGTGTTGAGCAGCCAGGGCATCGCCGATCGCCACGTCCAGAGTCTGTTCAACCTCGCCGACGGTTCGATCCCGTCGCTCCGTGTCGCGACGTTCGAAGCGCGTCAGTCGGCACTGACGATCGGCATCCGCGGCATCGTCCCCTACGACCAGAACCAGACCGCGCGGGATGGCGGCGTCGGCGTCTATATCGACGGCGTCGCGCTCGGAAAGACGCAGGGTCTCAACGCCGCATTGTTCGACATCGAGCGGATCGAAGTGCTGAAGGGCCCGCAGGGCACGCTGTTCGGCCGCAACACAGAAGGTGGCGCGCTGTCGCTTGTTTCCAAGGCGCCGAGCGGCGTGCTTGGTGGCCGCGTGAACGCTGGCGTTGGCAATTACGGCAGCCACAATGCCGACCTGCATCTCGACCTGCCGAGCTTCTACAACATCTCGCTCAAGTTCGACGGGGTGTACCAGCACCAGGACCCGACCGTGAAGAACCCGCTGACGGGATCGACCGGCTGGAACTATTATGATCGCAAGGGCGGCCGCGCCGCCGCGCGCTGGCAGCCGATCGATGGCTTCACCGCCGACTTCGCCTATGATTATGCGAAGGACGAAAACACGCCGCAGTACAGCCAGCTGATCAACTACAACCCGAACAATTATGCGGTGGGTACGTATAACGCAGCGGGCGCGCTGTTGCTTAATGGCGCTGCTTGCGGCGGCACCATCGCGGCGGGCAGCACCAAGCCCGTCTGCATCGCCCCGAAAGCACCGTTGGTCGGCGTCCATCCCGAACGTCAGTATGTTGCCGACGTCGGCGTTCCGCAGCAGCCCAGCGTCGACATCACACACGGTTTCTCGGCCAATCTGAAGTACAAACTCGCGCCGTGGATCGAGTTGCGCTCGATCACCGCATGGCGCGGCGTCAGCACCGACCAGTGGGACAATTCGGGCGGGCCGGAGCGCAGCTCGTTCGCGCCGTTCGTGCCCAACACCGCGAACCCGACCGCGATCAACACGACCGGCACGTTCAGCCGCTACAGCCTGTCGTTCCTGCGCCAGCACCAGTTCAGCCAGGAAGTCCAAGCGGTCGGCAGCATCCCGCAGTTCGACTATGTCGTCGGTGCCTATTATTACACCGAACAGGCCTCGGAATATGCGGCCACCCCGCTGACCAACCAGTGGAACACCAACGGCACCGCCTACACCGTCCGCAGCCCGATCCCGGGCAATTCCTCGGCGATCACCGGCGCGAACTCGGGCTATCAGCAGTATGATCCGTCGTGCAACAACACGCTCGGTGCGACCGTCCCGCAATTTGCCAACAGCTGCCAGTTCATCACCCGCGCCAGCGAGGCGTCGGACCATAACTATTCGGTGTTCGGCAATCTGACCTTCACGCCCGAGGCGCTCAGCGACGTCGTCCACATCACCGCGGGCGGTCGCTGGACCAAGGATGACCGGCACGGCACGCTGTTCGTGGTCAACAACCGTTCGGATCTGGCCGCCGGGACCGGCGTTGTCGCGCCCTTCTCGTTCAAGAACAACGTCAGCCGGTTCGATCCGATGTTCAACGTCGCCTTCGATGCAACGCCCGACGTCCATCTCTACGCCAAATATGCAACCGGCTTCCGCGCCGGGGGCGCGAACGACCGTTCGCTCCAGTTCAACGCGTTTGGCCCGGAATCGGTCAAATCGTACGAAGTCGGCGCGAAGATGGACTTCTGGCAGCATCGCGCGCGCCTGAACCTCGCGGGCTACATCATGGACCGGAGCAACACGCAGTTCGACTTCGATTATTTCGACACGAACGGCTCGAGCGTGACCAACGGCAGCCATATCGAGCAGACCGTCAATGCCGGAAACAGCAAGATCCGCGGCATCGAAGCCGATCTGACGGTGAAGCCGTTCCCGGACCTGACGCTGACCGGTTCATACGCCTACACCTACTGGAAGGCGCCGTCGGCGCTCAATCCGCTCGGCGGCGGCGTGCAGCAGCTCTATATCGTCTACACGCCGAACAACGCAGCGTCGGGTGCGATCGATTACGTCACGCCGATCCACATCGGCGATGCAAGCGTCCGCCTGCATCTCGACGGCAATTATGCGAGCAGCCAGTACAGCTTCCAGCTCGAGCCAACCAAGACCGACGCGAGCTTCGTGATGAACGGTCGCCTCGCGCTTGCCGACATCTCGGTCAATGACCACAACAAGGTGACCGTCGCGGTCTGGGCCCGCAACCTGCTCGACACCACCTACATCTACCGTCGTTCGGCAGCGAACTCGACGCCGGTCCAAAACATCGGCGCGAATGGTCAGCTGGTCTCGACCAACTACGGCGGCATCCTCGGCGATTACGCCAACTTCAACCCGCCGCGGACGTGGGGCCTGGAGCTCTCGGCGAAGTTCTGATCCGACTTCCCGGTCGATCGAGAAAACCCGGTCCGAGCGTCATGCTCGGGCCGGGTTTTTCATGGGACATTGGGCAGCATGACGACGGCCCGAAGACCGGGTGCAGCATCTTCCAGCCGCAAGCTGCCGCCGTGCAACCGGGCGATTGCGTCGACCAGCGTCAGCCCGAGCCCATGCCCCGGCCGGTCGATCGACGATTCGAGCCGCCCGAAGCGCAGGATCACCGTGTCGTGCGCGTCGGCCGGTATCCCCGGCCCGTCATCGGCCACGCCGATTTCAACCGCCGTGCCGGTCGCCCTGACGAACAGGTCGATGCGGGTAGCGGCGGGCGTATGCCGGATCGCATTCTCGACCAGATTGACGACCATCTGCCGCAGGAGATGCACGTCGCCCGACAGCACCGCCGGCCCCGTCGTCTGCACGGACAGGGTATCGCCAGCGTCTTCTGCGACGGGTGCCAGCGTCTCGCCGACCTCATGGACGAGCTGTTCGAGATCGACCGACACGAAGTGGCTGCGGCGTTGTCCCCCCTCAATCTCCCACAGCCGCATCAGGCTAGCGAAGACTTCCAGCACTTGATCGGTCTCGGCGAGGATCGCGCTGCTTTCATCCCCGAGCGAGGTCCCTGCCGCCTGCCGCTCGAGCGCGGCGATCCGCGTCCGCAACCGCGCGAGCGGGCTCTTGAGCTCATGCGCCACGTCTCGCGCGGCATGTTTGACGTTGGCCATCAGCGCATCGATCCGGTCAAGCATCGCGTTGAACGCCATCGCCTGACGGTCGAATTCGTTGCGCGATCCGTCCACCGGGACACGGCTTGCGAGGTTACCCGCCATTACCGCATCGACCGTACGCTGCATCGCGCGCAACCGCCGGCTGACCTGCCAGACGATGGCCGCCGCACCGCCGGCAAACAGCAGTGACGCGACCGCCAGCCCAACCCATTGCGCCTGGAACAGCCGCGCGTCGAACGCATCGACGACGTCATTGTCGGACACGATCGCCAGCGTCGCCCCGTCCGCGACGCGTTTCACGAACGCGCGCCCGTGCGTCACCCCGTCGACGCCCGCGCCATCGCCGAAATCCCAATAGCCCACTGGCGGAATGGCGGCGAGGCGCAGGTCGCCCGCAACGTGTCGCCCCGCGCGGTCCCGCAGCAGGAACATCAGATCGGCGCTTTCGTGCGCGCGCTCTTTCGTCCGGATGCGCCGCGCCATTGCCGCGATAGATCCATCCTGAGCGTCGCCGGTCACTTCATGCGCCTCCAGCGCAAGCCGACGGTCGACCTCGCGGTTGAGCGCATCGTGGATGATGACGTAATTCGCCCCCCGCACCGCCAGCAGCATGGCCACGATCACGCCGACATACAGCAGCATGATCGCGCGCAATGACCGCGGGCGGAAGCTCATCCGTGATCGACGATCATGTAGCCGACGCCGCGGATCGTCGCGATCGGGTCACTCTCCCCGGCCGCGCACAATTGCGCGCGGACACGACGGATATAGGATTCGACGATGTTGGTGGCGGGCTCGAAGTCATAGTCCCACACCGTCTTGTAGAACATCTGACGGGTGACGACGCTGTTCTTGTTG
Organism: Sphingomonas sp. PsM26; assembly: GCA_030433805.1. Classification (GTDB taxonomy): domain Bacteria; phylum Pseudomonadota; class Alphaproteobacteria; order Sphingomonadales; family Sphingomonadaceae; genus Sphingomonas. Next base: position 112,475 of record JARUXA010000010.1, read on the forward strand.
CGGATCAGTTCGCACAGCATCTGGAATTCGAGCTTGGGCAGGCTGAGCACGCGCCCCGCCCGTACCACGCGATGCTTGATCTCGTTCACCTCAATGTCGCCTGCGCGCATCACGCCGTGGTCGTTGGTGCGCGCAGACCGGCGCAGGATGGCCTTGATCCGTGCCTCGATCTCGACCGGTGCCGCGGGTTTGACGAGATAGTCGTCGGCGCCTGCGTCGAGTCCGATCAGCCGCTGATCGAGATCGCCGAGCGCGGTCAGCATGACGATCGGCACCAGCACGCCACGGTCGCGCAGCGCGCGGGCGACGCCGATGCCGTCGACATGCGGCAGCATCACGTCGAGCAGGATCGCATCGAACGGCTCGTCGGTTGCCTGGAGCAACGCCGCCCTGCCGTCCGAGGCGACGACCGTGTCATGTCCGAGGTCGGCCATGTCGCTGACCAGCATCCGTGCCGCGCGGGCATCGTCTTCGACGACCAGAAGGCGCATGTTCGATGGTTCCTGACGCAATTACCGTCGAAGCCATCGGCTTTTCGTACGCCGGTTACAAATGCATTGTCATCGGCACCGCAACGGTGCGCGGGTCACACCGCTATGCGGGACGAACAGGTCGGCAGCAGCGGAAGGTCGGGCAGGCCAGGAAGCGCATCGACCCAGAAGTCGTCGGGCTGGCATCCCGGAACCGGCGTCGATCGCAGGAACGTCGCGGGATCACACAGAACGGCGAGACAGTCCGCGAACACGGGCGCTTCGGGGGGACCGATCGTTTCGTGGACCATCTCGTCGGTCGTCTCGCCATCCTCGAGCAAGCGCGCCCGAGCTGCCGACCACAGGGCAATGCCATCTTCCAGTACGAACGTCAGCGTCACGCGGAACTGCGGCTGGGGACCGACGCTGTGATGCGACCCGTCCCGCGTGCTGTCGAACGACTTTCGATCAAAAGCGTACATTTCGTACTTCCTACCAGAACAGGCCGTGCAACGACGTTACCTTGTATGAAGGTCAGTAAGGTTTGCCTATATAGCAGAAACACGGTGGCTTATCGCGACCTATTGCAGCGCGTAACGCTGCATCAAGGCGGGGTCTGCACGACCATGCGCAAGTACCAGACACAGTTCGGCAAAGAGCCGGTCCCATAACGTGCAGGGGATCGACAGCGGGTGCCCGGCCTGATGCGTGTCGATTTCGATCCGGCTGACCGGATCGACTTCGAGCCGCAGGGTAGCACTCCACGTCCCGAAGATCCGTTCGTCGGGGAGCAGGTCGGGCACTGCGAGTCGCGCGGACATGACGAACCCCCACAGCACTTCGGCACCGTGGAGATCGAGCGTCGCCTGCGGCTGGCCCGCCACGTCCGGGCGCTGCACCACGATCCGTGCGCCCGTCGGATGCCGCTCGGCGCGCAATCGCAGCCGCAGCCCCAGCGCATCGATGATCTCGCGGACCCGGGGAAGACCATCGTTCTGCATATCGGTATTTTAAACGGTGCCCGCACGGTTCGGGCGCGCGCCCACGGTAAAATGGGCGATTAAGGGGTGTCAGAACGGGAACAGCGCGTCGTAGATCTGCTGGCCCCAGCGCGCCTGTTGCGCGTCCGACAACTGCCCGCGCCCACCATAGCTGATCCGCGCTTCCGCGATCTGCGAATGGAGCACCGAATTGTCGCGCGCGATGTCCTGCGGGCGGACGATGCCGGTGACGATCAGCTCGCGCAGCTCGTTGTTGACGCGCACTTCCTGCCGCCCGCGCACCGTCAGATTGCCGTTGGGCAGGACGTCGGTGACGATCGCGGACATCGTCATGTTGATCGTCTCGGACCGGCTGATGTTGCCGCCGCCCGCCGATTGCGACTTGCTGTTGGTGCTCGCGAGGTTGGTCGGGTCGAGGCTCTTGGGCAGCAGCTTCTGCAGGCCGAGCAAGCTGCCGACGCTGGCGTTCTCGGATCCGGTGCGGTTGCGGGTGGTGGTGTTGCCGACCTCGGCCTTGTCGGCGATGTTGATGCGGATCGTCAGGATGTCGCCGGTCCGCGTTGCGCGCTGGTCGCCGAGGAACGCGGCGGCGCCCGCGCGGAACAGCGAGGCAGTCATCGGGCGGGTCGGGCTGGCGGCATAGGCCGTTCCCGGCGTCCGCGCCTCGCGGCGGAGTGTCGCACCCGCCTGCCCTAGCGACGGTTCGGCGGCGATATTGGTGGTCGCTTCGGTCGGCGACATTTTCGGCGCCTTGCCGATCGTCTGCAGCCGCCCGACCGCGCCGCAACCCGACAGCAGCAGCGCGCCGCCCACGAGCGCAAAAATGGTCTTCATTGCACATATCCCCTGTTGGTTGGATTTCGGGGCCCCACCCCCAATTCGTGGGAAAACGCCGTACTTCTCGTTACTTAAGGCCCGACCAGCACCAGTCCGCTCGCCGCCGCGACGCCGTCGAGCGTGCGCGCGGTCGATGCCGCGACGACGCGGACCGGCTCGCCTGAGCCTGCACTCGCGAGCGCGCGGCCGCTGGTGGTGATCAGCAGCCCGCGGCTGCGATAGGCGATCAGCACGGGCTCGCCGCGCCGGACCAGCCGGGGCGCCACCACGTCGGTGATCCGCACGACGCTGCCCGGCGCGAGCCCGCGGGTCGCCTCCTTGCCGTTCGCGTCGGCGGGCTGGAGCGCGCCCCGCGCCTGGCCGACCCCGCGGTCTTCGTAAGTAAAGTCCTCTACGGAAAGGATAGTCCCCTGCGCGACCGGATGCGCGAGCACCGCGACCGACACCATCGCCGGCCGCACCGCGGGGACCACGCCCTGCGCCGCCAGCGGGCTTGCGACCGCGCCGAGCAGGAGAAGCGCGATCCGCGCGGTCATCGCAGCTGGCTCGTCGTCGCGAGCATCTCGTCCGCGGTCTTCACGACTCGGCTGTTCATTTCATAGGCGCGTTGCGCGGTGATCAATGCGGTGATCTCGGATACCGGATTGACGTTCGACGCCTCGATGAAACCCTGCTGGATCGTCCCGAACCCTGGCTCGCCCGGATTGGCGAGCGTCGCCTGCCCCGACGAAGCGGTCTCGAGGAACATGTTCCCGCCCTGCGCCTCGAGCCCGCCTTCGTTGACGAAAGTCGCGAGCTGCAACTGGCCGACCGTCTGCAGATCGGGCTGGCCTGCGAGTTTCACCTGGACCAGCCCGGTCTTCGACACGCTGACGTCGACCGCCTCGGGCGGCACGGTGATCCCCGGCTCGACCGGCAAACCGTCCGCGGTGACGAGCTGCCCCTGATCGGACAGCTGGAACGAGCCGTCGCGGGTGTAGCCGGTCTCGCCCGAGGGCAAGGTGACGGGGAAATAGCCGCGCCCCTGCACCGCCACGTCATAACGATTGTCGGTCTGCGTCAGCGCGCCCTGCGTCGCGATGCGGTACACCCCGCCGGTCTTGACGCCCGCGCCGATCTGGATCCCGGTCGGCACGCGATTGTCGCCGCCCGCCGCCGCACCGGGGCGCGACACCTGTTCGTACAGCAGGTCCTGGAATTCGGCACGCTGCCGCTTGAACGCCGTCGTGTTCATGTTGGCGATGTTGTTCGAGATGACATCGACGTTGGTCTGCTGCGCGAGCATGCCGGTGCCGGCAATCGATAGGGAACGCATAGGGGTCTCCTGATGAAAGGGGTCAGCCGAAGCGGCCGAGCTTGTCGATCGCGGCCTTGCGCATGTCGCCGATCGCCTCGCTCATCTTCATGCTGGTCTGATAGGCGCGCAGAATCTCGACCATGTTGGTCGTCTCGACGATCGGCTGGACGTTCGATCCCTCGATCCCGCCGCTGCGCAGCTTGGTTTCGGCGGCGGTCAGCGTGCGGCCGCCGCTCGCAGTAAACAGCCCGTCGCCACGCGGATCGACGCCCGCCTCATTGTCGAATACGGTGACTTCGATCCGCCCGAGCGCCCCGGCCGATCCGCTCACCGTCCCGTCCGGCCCGATGCTGAGCTTGCCGAGCTGATCGGGCGGGATCGCGATCGGTCGCCCGCCCTCGCCGCGCACCGGCAGACCACCCGCGGTGACGAGCGACCCGTCGTCCCCGACCTTGAGATAGCCTGCGCGCGTATAAGCGGTGGTGCCGTCGGGCGCGTCGACCGCGAGATAGCCGGAGCCGTCGATCATCACGTCGATCGGGTTGCCGGTCGGCTGGAACCCGCCCTGCGCAGTGTCGTGGACTGCGCCCTGGTCGAGCACCAGCGAGGTCGTTCGAATGGGGTCCTGCGGCTCGCCGGTCTTCTCGACATATTCGCGGAACACCGGGTCCTCGCGCTTGAACCCCGCAGTCGACACGTTGGCGAGGTTGTTCGCCGCGACGTCCATCCGGCGGCGCAGCGCCTGTTCGTGGCTCAGCAATACGGTCGAGGATATGTCCACCCGGTCGTCCTTCGGGAAATCGCATTTTTACGCCGCTAGGCAAAAACTGCCCGGCTGCCCTCCTATAATAGGCGGGAATTGCCGGGGCGGTCGCCGCCGGGGTGGCAAGAGGGGATGCGATCATGAGCAAGCACGAGAAGGCGACCGAGACGCCCGCGAGCCCGGAGGGTGGCGACGTGGACGGTGCCGCGCCTGCGCCAAAGAAAAGCAAGAAGCTGATCCTGTTCGGCGCGGTCGGCGCGGTGCTGTTGCTCGGCGGCGGCGGGGGCGCGTGGATGTTCCTGGGGAGCAGCAAACCCGCGGCGGAAGCGGGCGCGGAGGGGGGACACGAAGCGCCGGCCAAGGAAGAGGCCAAGAGCGAGCATGGCGGCGGCGAGGAAGGCAAGGAAGGCGAAGCGTTCGTCGACGTGCCCGCGATGGTCGTCAACCTGCGCAGTGCCGACGGGTCGGCGCGCTTCCTCAAGGTGCATTTCATGCTGGTACCGGGGAAGAAGGCGACCGCCGAACAGATCACCACCAAATTGCCGCTGCTGCTCGATGCGTATCAGCCGTTCCTCCGCGAGCTGCGGCCCGACGATCTCGCCGGATCGGCGGCAGTGTTCCGGGTGAAGGAGGAAATGCTCGTGCGCGCGCATCAGGTGCTCGGCGACGAGATGGTCAAGGACGTCCTGATCCAGGACCTGATCCAGCAATGAGCATCGAGCTGGAAGATTTCGATCTGCCCGAACCGCCGGTCGCGCTGTTCGACGGCGATGCGCTGCTCGGTCAGGCGGATATCGATGCGCTGTTCGGCGACATGGGAACGCCGATCGACCCCAAGCAGGGCCTGCGCGCGGTCATCGAATCCGACGTCATCAGCCACGAGCGGCTGCCGATGCTCGAGGTCGTGTTCGACCGGATGGTTCGGATCTTCGCGACGTCGATGCGCAACCTCACTTCGGATGCGATCGACGTCAGCCTGGAGGAGGTCAACTCGGTCCGCTTCGGGGACTTCCTCAGCCGGGTCGCGCTGCCCGCGATGATCGGGGTGTTCCGGATCGAGGAATGGGAGAATTACGGGCTAGTCACGGTGGATTCGGGGCTGATCTATTCGGTCGTCGATGCATTGCTCGGTGGCCGGCGCGGGGGCGCTACGGTGCTGATCGACGGGCGCGGCTTCACCACGATCGAAAGCGATCTGGTCGCGCGAATGCTGCGCACCGTGCTGGCGGACATGAGCGCAGCGCTCGCGCCGATCACCCCGAACACGATGGCGCTGGAGCGGATCGAGACCAGCCCGCGCTTCGCGACGATCGCGGGATCGACCAACATTTGCGCGGTCGCAACCTTCCGCGTCGACATGGAGGATCGCGGCGGGCGGTTCAGCATCCTGCTGCCCTACGCCACGATCGAACCGGTCAAGCATCTGCTGGGGCAGCGCTTCATGGGCGAAAAACTCGGGCGCGACGGAATCTGGGAACCGCACATGACCGCGGAAATCCGCAAGACCAATGTCAGCGTCGACGTCGTGCTCGGCGAACGCCTGCTCCCGCTCGAGACCGTGCGCGATTTCGCGGTGGGCCAGACGATTCCGCTCCACCGCGGGCCGGACGATCCGCTCGATCTGCAATGCGGCGGCGTCACGCTCGGACGCGCGCAGATCGGACAACGCTCCAACAACATTGCGGTCCGGATGATGACCGACATAGCCAGGGGACCACGGTTATGAGCTTCGCAACGATCGCCAATTTGCTGACGATGGTTATGTGCATCGCGGTGTTGATCCAGAGCCAGCGGGTCAAGCGCGCGCTCGACACGATCCGGCACGGGGATCTCGGGCAGGTCGTCGCTGCGCTCGACCAGTCGACCGTGCAGGCACGGATCGTGCTGTCCGAGCTGAAGGGGACGCTGTCGTTCGGCAGCGGGCAGGTCGCCGCCGCGGCGGACGCGCGCGCAGTGCTCGATGAATTGCGCGTGATGATCGACATCGCCGATGCCAGCGCCGAACGCCTCGTCGCCGCGGCCTCCGCCAATCGTGCGGTCGACGTCGCGGAGGACGCGCTGTGACGATCCGCATCCCGTTGCTCACGCTCACCGCCGCGATGGCGGGGATCGCGGCGATCGGCAATGCCGTCGCCGCTGCCGCGCCCGCCGAAACCGCGCCGGACAGCCGCCTCGGACTTTCGGTCCAGCAGGATCTTGCCGCGCGCGACCGGCAGGCGGCAAGCCGCCAACAGGCGCTCGACCTGCGCGAACAGGCGGTCCGCGCAAGTGCAGCGCGGATCAAGGCCGAACTGGAGGCGAGCCGTGCGGCGGCGCAACCGGCGGCGTCTGGCGGCGCGCAGGATGCAGCGCCCGACAGCTATGCCGATCTTGCGAGCATCTATCAGGCGATGAAGCCCGCCAAGGCGGCGGTCGTGTTCGAACAGCTCGATCTCGACGTGCAGCTCAAGGTCGCGCGCAAGATGCGCGAGCGGTCTACGGGGATGATGCTTGCGGCGATGACGCCCAAGGGGGCTGCACGCCTGACGATGGCGATGGCGCGCGCGCCGCGCGTTACTGCCGCGCGCTGACGTCGAGGATCAGGACCTTGCGGACGTGCGGGTCGACCGTGCGTGCCGCATCGGTCAGCGTGCGCGATAGCAGCGCGGCATCGATCGGCGTGAAGGCGGACACGTGCAGCCGCGCGAATTCGAGCCCCGCCGACAGCACCGCGTCGCGAAACATCGGTGCGTGCGCCGCCGCGCTCGCGCCCTGCGCCGGATCGGCGTAATCCAGCGCCGTCTGGATACGGAGGGTACCCGAAAAGCGGCCGCCGTCGAAGATCGGCACGCGCAATTCGGCGATGGAAACGACCGACGCCGCCCCGCCGCCGCCGCCTTCGTTCCCGGCGGCGGGCGACGCCGCGAGCGCGAGCGCCAGCAACGGCCCCGCGCGGAGGATCGAACGGGGAAAGCGCGGCATCGACAGGATCTCCGATGGGCCACCGCCACCCGTGGCGCGGCCCCGCGTCTATAATAGAGGCTCCGGACAGCAGGCGGGTAACGCGATGAGTCATGACCAGAAACCGGCGCGGGTTCGCGTCGTCAATGCAGCCCGGCCGCCTGCCACCGCAGGGGCCACGGGAACTGCCAGTGCGGTCAGCGGTGACGCGGGCGCAGCGGGGGCGGACGCCGCCGCTACTTCTGCCAAGCCAGCCGGCGGCGCGCGCGCGTCGCTGCTGATGGGCGGGTTGTTCCTCGTCGCCGCCGCGATCGGTGGCGCCTGCGCGGCGCTGTTCCTGCCATGAACCGGTCGCGCCTTTCGATCCTCGTGCTGTCGCTCGCTTTGATTGGTAACGCACCGCCCCCCGCGCCGGTGGAACACGCCGCACCCGCCGCGCCGTCCCCGCCCCACCGCATCGCGCCCTTCGCCGCGCAGCTCGCGGAAAGCCCGCTTCCCGCGCTCGACGGACGCTGGCCGAGCCAGTCCGACGCCGCCGCGTGGCGCGCGATCGCACGCTCCACGCCCGAGACGCGCCAGCCCGCGCGCTGGGCGCTGGCGCAAGCGTTGATCGCGCGCAACCGTTTGGCCGAGGCCAGCGGCGTGCTCGACACGATGCTCGCGGACGATCCCGCGCTCGCGCTGACTGCGCCGTGGCAACTCGCGCACGGCGTGGTGCTGGCGGGGATGGAGCACCCGGCGGAGGCGCTCCGCGCGCTCGACACGCCGTTGCTCGACGCGCATCCCGAGGCGTGCGCATGGCGCGTGCGCGCAGGCTTGGCAACGCAACAGATCGCGCTTGCCGCGGGGGCGATGCGCTGCGCGGTGCCCGCGCTGTCCGGGCGCAGTGTAGCGGCGCGGCGGCCGTTCCTGCTCGCCTTCGCCGATGTCGCGCTGGCGAGCGGGCATCCCGGCGACGTCGCCCGGATGCTGGCGGCGCTCGGCGACCCCGATCCCGCCGCCAATCTGCGCCGCGCGCGCGCTGCGATGGCGCTCGGCGACCGCGCGGGGGGCCGGCTGCTGCTGCAACGCGTGATGCTCAGCGGCACGCCCCCCTTGCGCACCGCGGCGACGCTCGCGCTGATCGAGGATCGCTTTGCCACCCGCGAACTGACCCCGGCGGCGGCGGCGCACGACCTCGACGCCCTGTCCTTCTGGCGCGGCGGGCCGATCGAATGCGGCGCGCTGACGCTGCGCTGGCGGATCGCGGAAGCCAGGCACGATTCCCGCGCGGCGCTGGCGGCGGGGGCGACGCTGTTCCGCTATTTCGACCTGGGCGACCAGACCGCGCCGACCTTGCTGCGGCTGCAGGCTTTGCTCGGCGGGCTGGTTAATTCGCCCGATGCAGGCAAGATCGGTGTCGCGGCGGGGGTGTTCTGGGACTATCGCGATCTCCTCCCCGGCGGTGGCGAGGGCGAGACGATCGCCGCGCGGCTCGCCGACCGGCTGGCGAGCGTGGGGCTGTACGCACGCGCGGCGGATCTGCTGCGCTTCCTGCTCGACCGGCGCCCCCCCGATGCGGCGACCGGGCCGCTGTCCGTCCGCGTCGCCGAACTCGACTTGCTTGCGGGTTCCCCCGAGCGATCCTTGCGGACGCTCCGCGCAGGTCAGGCGATCGCGTTTCCGGCGGACATCACCGCACGTCGCCGCACGATCGAGGCGGCCGCGCTCTACCGCCTGGGCAAGGCGGACGAAGCGCTCGCCTTGCTCGACGGAGCGCCCGGGAGCGCAGAGCTGCGCGGCGACATCCTGTGGCAGAAGCGCGACTGGGGCGGGTTCGCCGCGAGCAACGCCGCCACGCTTCCGGCGCGCGCCGCCAGCGAAGCGGACCAGACACGCGTGCTGCGCCAGGCGGTTGCCTTGTCGCGCACCGGCAACCGCAGCGCGCTGACCGCGCTGCGCACGCGCTATGCCGCGGGGTTCGCGCGCCTGCCGACGCACGATGCGTTCGACTATCTGACCGCGCCCGCCGCGACGCTCGATCCGGCGAAGGCGGACAAGGCGTTCGCCCGGCTCGCCACGCTCGACGCGCCGCTCCCGCTGACCGAACTCATGCGCTGAGGTGCTGGTACAGGATCGACCCGCCGATCACGACCAGCACGACCCCGCCGAGAATCCCCGCATAGCGCCCGAGATACGGCCCGACATGCCGCCCGAGCAGCATCCCCGCGGTTGCCAGCACGGTCGTGATCCCGCCGATGACGAGACACGCGACCCACAGGTTGACGTCCATCAGCGCGAGCGAAATGCCGACCGCGGCGGCATCGATGCTTGTCGCGATCGCGGTGACCGCGAGCCGCCAGAAGCCGAGATTGCCCGCACCCTCGAGCGCGGGGGTATCGTCCTGCCCGACCGCCTCGCGGATCATGTACGCGCCGACCGCGAACAACAGGCCGAACGCGACCCAGTGATCGTAATCCGCGATCCAGTCGTTGAGCATGTAGCCGAGGAAATAGCCGATCGCGGGGGTAAGCGCCTCGAAGAAGCCGAACACCGCGCCGACGCGCATCGCATCCCACCAGCGGCTGTTGCGGTCGGTCGCGCCCTTGCCGAGCGCGGCGGCGAACGCATCGACGGACAAGCTCGCGCCGAGGGCGCCGAGCGTCAGAATTCCAGGCATGAGTGATCCTTGGGGCCAGATAACCAGATGACTCGCGGACCCCGGGCCACAGTTCGGGGGAAAGCGGTCATTGGTCTTGCCGGGCAAACCTAGGTCTGCTGCCATCGCCATGCCCCGGTCGGGACAAGCATGTTGACGATGGCCCCGCGTGTGCGCGGGTGGCTACTCCCCAAGAGCGAGGCCGCGAGATAAGCGATCACTGTGATCGGATCAACCCGGTGCGGGGTTTCGCGCTTCCGCGACAACGGATGGGACAAGGTCTTCCCCTCCCTATTGCTTCCCCGGCGAAGGCCGGGGCCCAGTCGCGCAGGTTTTTGTAAGGGAACGCAGCGCCTGATCGTCTCAGGTTCCGCTCCTGGGCCCCGGCCTTCGCCGGGGAAGCGCATCAGGCTGTCCCTCACCCGCGTTCGCGCGCGAGTCGCAAGACGTAGCCGATCACCTCCGCCACCGCGGCATAATGTTCGACCGGGATCGTACGGTCGATCTCCGCGCTGGCATGCAGCGCGCGCGCAAGCGGGCGGTTCTCGACCAGCGGGACGCCCGCCGCTGTGGCGACTTCGCGGATTCTGAGCGCGACCGCGTCGGTGCCCTTGGCGACGACGATCGGCGCGGACCCCTTGCCGTGATCGTAGCGCAAAGCCACCGCAAAATGCGTCGGGTTGGTGATGACGACGCTGGCGGTCGGCACCGCCGCCATCATCCGCCGCCGGGCGCGCTGCATCCCGATCGCGCGGATCTTCGCCTTGATCTTGGGGTCGCCTTCCTGCTGCTTATACTCGTCCTTGATCTCCTGGAGCGACATCCGCATCTTCGCCATCCAGCTGCGGCGCTGCCAGACGAAGTCGAACAGCGCGATAGCCCCGACGAGGATCGCGACCGAGCGGATCAATTGCGCGACGAGCCCGCCCGCGACCGTCGCGACACCCATCGGACTCACCCCCACCAGCGTCTCGAACCCCGGTACGAACGGGCGCAGCGCGACCACCGCGATCGTCCCCACGCCGATCAGCTTGGCGAGCGTCTTGGCAAATTCGACCAGCGCGCGCGGACCGAGCAGCCGCTTCGCCCCCGCGATCGGCGACAGCTTCGACCATTTGGGCGCGATCCGCGACCACACCAGCATCGGGCGCGCCTGCACCACCCCGCCGACCAGCGCGCAGCCGACGAGGCAGGCGAACAGCGGCAGCAACGCGGTAAAGGTCGTGCCGAACAGCGCGGTCAGCAACGCCTGCGCGCCATCGGGCGCGAGCGGAACCGCCTCGGCATTGCCCCACAGCTGCGCGAGGCCGGTGCCGAGCCGCGCGAACGCGATCGTGCCCACGCTGCCGGTCGCGATCAGCATCGCGATGAAGCCGAAGGCGTGACGCAGCTCGGGCGCCTGCGCGACGTCGCCCTTCTTGCGCGCATCGCTCAGCCGCTTTTCGGTTGGATCGTGAGTCTTCTGGTCCTTGTCCGCGGCCATGCGATCAGCCCCAGATGCGCTGCATCGACTGCGCCATCGCGGCGGCGAAAGCGGTCAGCGTCGCCCCCGCGGTGCTCGCGACGATGCCGAGCCCGAGCAGCAGGTTGAGCGGCTGGGCGATGAAAAACAACTGGATGCTCGGCGCGACCCGCACCGCGAGCCCGAGGCCTACGTTGAACACGATCCCGTAAACGATCAGCGGCGCGGCGAGCGATACCCCCAGCGTCATCGCGTCGCCCGCGACCCGCACCGCAAGCTGCGCGAGATCGGCGGCGGGGAGCACGGTGCCGACCGGGAACGCGGCATAGGATCTGACCAGCCCGCCGATCCACAAATGATGCACCCCGCTCGCCATGCACACCACCGCCGCCGCGACCGCGAGGAAACGCGAGAGTTCGGGCGCGCTGCTGCTTTGCGCGGGGTCGAAGATGACCGCCGAGGACAGCCCGACCTGCAGACTGATGATCGACCCCGCGATCGAGATTGCGAGGAACATCAGGCGGATCACCAGCCCGAGCGCCAACCCCGTGCCGAGTTCGGCGGCAATGGTGCCCGCAAGCCCCGCGTCGGTCTGCCCCGCGAGCGGCAACACCGCGGGCGACAACAACCCCCACAGCCCGAGCGTCATCCCGCCCGCTGCGAGCAAACGGATGCGCGGCGGGATCGCGTCTTCCGAAAACACCGGGAGCAGCATCAGCACCGCGCCGACCCGCGCGAACAGGATCAGGAAGGCGGTCGCCTGGAGCGGGAAAGCGTCGAGCACGCTCAGCCGTGCGCGACGTGATCGGCGATGACGCGCATGAAGTCGCTCAGCGCCGCGCCGATCATCGGCAGCGACAGCAGCAACATCGCACCCATCGCGATGAGCTTGGGAACGAAGGTCAGCGTCTGTTCCTGGATCTGCGTCAACGCCTGCAACAGCCCGATCGCGAGCCCCGTGACGAGCGCCGCGCCCAGCATCGGCCCGGCGACGGTGAGGATCAGCACCAGCGCAGCGCGTGTGATCTCCATCGCGGCGGCGGCGTTCATCAGATCTGCATCCGCATGATGTCGCTGTACGCGCCGACGACACGGTCGCGCACCGCGACCATCGTGTCGAGCGCGCTTTCGGCCGCGCCGATCGCGGTGACGACGTCGATCAGGTCGCCCTTCCCCGCGATCTGCTTGGCGGATGCGGTTTCGGCGGCGCGCAGGCCCGTGCCCGCATCACCGACGAGTTGCGACACCAACGCGCCGAACCCGCCGCTGGTGTCGGCTTGCTCCACGCCCGCAAAGGGCGGCGCGGCGTTGCCGAACGGCGTTACGCCGGCGGCGCGGCCATAGGCGTTGGCGGCATCGAGAGCCCCGATCGACATCGGCTACATTCCTTGTTTGAACGTTAGTGTTGCGTAGTTTTTCGGGTACCCACCCCATCCCGCCGTCATGCCGAACTTGTTTCGGCATCCACCGGGCAGCGCATCCGACGTCCCGTCGGGCAAGACCACGGTGGATGCTGAAACGAGTTCAGCATGACGCGATGCGGGGGGTTGGGGGGGAGCATCATTTCAGCAGATCGATCGTGCGCATGGTCATGCCGCGCGCCGCTTCGATCGCGTTGAGATTGGCTTCGTACGAGCGCTGCGCCGCCTTCATGTCGGCCATTTCGACCAGACCGTTGACGTTGGGCGTCAGCACATAGCCGCGCGCATCCGCCGCCGGATTGCCCGGCTGATAGACGCGCTGGAATTCCGATTTGTCGGTTGCGACCCCGCCGACCTTGACCGTCGTCGCGCCGCTCGCGCGGTCGACCTCGGCCTTGAAGGTCGGGATGCGGCGGCGATAGGGCGCGCCGCCCGGCGTGGTCGCGACCGAACTCTGGTTCGCGAGATTCTCGGCGATGATCCGCATCCGCAGCGATTGCGCGCGCAGACCCGAGGCCGAAACCGATACCGTGCTGTCCTGCCCCATGCCGTTCAATCCCCGACCCAATGCCTAACGGGGGAGGCAGGCAAGGATTGCCGCCTCCGACCATCTTATAGGCAAGTTTTTCCGGGTCGGGTCCGGGTCCCCCCAATTTCGCTCCTATAATTCTGGGCGAGAGGGAGCTTTACCATGTCCATTTTGGAATCCGTGCCCGTTGAGGTGTCGATCGTCCTCGGCTCGGTCCGTCTGCCGATCCGCCAGGTGCTCAAGATGAGCCGCGGCGCGACGATCGCGTTCGATTGCGGGCATGAGGATCCCTCGCGAATCTATGCCAACGGCACGCTGATCGCCAAGGGCCGGATCCAGGTGACGGGCGAGCGGATGGCGATCGAAGTCACCGAAGTCGTGTCGCGCGGGGTCGAGGCATGACGCTGCTGCCGCTGCTGCGGATGTTCGGCGCGCTCGTACTGGTGCTGGGCGGGCTGGCGGGGGCGTTGTGGGCGGTGCGGCGGTTCGACCTGCGGTTGCCCGGACGGATCGGCAACGCAGCGCGCCCCGATCGGCGGCTCGCGCTGGTCGAACGGTTGGCCGTCGATCCGCGGCGAAGCCTGGTGCTGGTACGGCGCGATGGCCGCGAGCATCTGTTGCTGATCGCGCCCGAGGGGCATGTCGTGGTCGAGGCGTTCGACGCCGTGGATTTCCGTGCGCTGGTGGCGGAGACGGGAGATGCGTAAGCGCGCGCTGCTCGTTGCGGCCCTGCCGCTGTTGCTGCTCCCGACCGACGCACTGGCCCAAGCGACGCTGTCGCTCGGCGGCGGCGGATCGATGAGCGGCAAGACGATCGGGCTGGTCGCGATGCTGACCGTGCTGAGCCTCGCGCCCGGTATATTGATGACGATTACCTCGTTCACGCGGATCGTCGTCGCTTTGTCGCTGCTGCGCACCGGCCTTGGCGCGCAAGGGGTGCCGCCCAACCCGGTGATCATCAGCCTCGCCCTGTTCCTGTCGCTGTTCGTGATGACCCCGACCTTCGAGACGGCGTGGCAAGCGGGGGTGAAGCCCTATACCGAGGGCAAGATGACCGAGGCGGTCGCGTTCGAGGCAACCGCCGCGCCGTTCCGCACCTTCATGCTCGGCCAGGTGCGCGACGACGATGTCGCGCTGTTCAACGGCCTGTCGCACAAACCTGCCGCGAAGCGCGCGGACGTGCCGCTCGCGACGCTGGTGCCCGCGTTCATGATTTCCGAGCTGCGCCGCGCGTTCGAGATCGGCTTTCTGCTGCTGCTGCCGTTCCTCGTCATCGATCTGGCGGTGTCGGCAGTGCTGATGGCGATGGGGATGATGATGCTCCCGCCCGCGACGGTCGCCTTGCCGTGCAAGATCATCTTCTTCGTGCTGGTCGACGGCTGGGCACTGGTCGCGGGGTCGCTGGTGCGCAGCTTCGCCACGGGGTGAAGGGGCTGCCCTATCCTCGCGAGGAGAAGCGCGTCGCGGCGTCCTGCGACCAGGTCGACAACGTCGCGAACGGGATCGGTTCGAGAAAGAACAACCCGACCGCGTCGGGTTTCGACCAGCGGACGACCGCCGGCACCTGCCCCAGCCCGGCTGCCTCGAGCCGAACGGCCGCGTCGCGCGGCAAATTGCCCGCGCCACTGACGCACGCGCCGCGTTGCCCGATATCGTGCAGATGAACCGTACAAACATGCCCCGATACGCGCAGGATCGCGGGGCAATCCGCCTCGAGCCGGGGGCTGCGCTGGCGGAACATGCCTACGCCGCAATGCCCCAGCAGCATGTCGCGCTCGACCGGCTCGGCAAAGGCGATCCCCGCGGCATTGCCCGCGAGCCAAGCGACCTTGCCCGGCACAAGCGTCGTGCCGCGCAATTCGATCGCCACCGCATCCCCGACCGCAAGCGGCGCGCGGATCTCGATCTTGGCGCCGCCCTGCGACAGGTTGCGGATCCGGCAGACCGTGTCACCGCGTGGCGTCACGACACGACCCAGCAGGAGAGTCGTGACCAACCGGTCGTCGCGTGCCTTGCGGCGGTCGTTGGTAATCGTTTGAGGATCGTTCATCCCAAGTC
The DNA here is from genome assembly GCA_030433805.1 of Sphingomonas sp. PsM26. GTDB lineage: Bacteria > Pseudomonadota > Alphaproteobacteria > Sphingomonadales > Sphingomonadaceae > Sphingomonas. Next base: position 127,891 of record JARUXA010000010.1, read on the forward strand.
CTCGAGACGTCTTATGCAGGAACGGCCTGCGTCACCGCTACACGCCGCACTACACCGCGGCCAAAAGCTTCGGTCGCCGCATCCAACGTCACGCGGCGAAACACATCGATATTGGGTAGCGCGCCGTCGCGGCCCGCGGCAAGCGGAATACGATATGTTCTCATGTTGATCGCATGTTGGAGATACGGCAGCTCGGCCGTCACGCGTGCGGCGTCTTCGATCGGCACCTCGAGCTGTTCCTCGAACGCGGCATAGCCCGACAGGCGTCCGTCGGGGAGCACCAGCGGCGCGGTCATCCGCGGCAGCGGGACGAGCGTGGTCTCGACCTTGGCGGGCGCGGCCTTGGCGGTGGCAGCGGGCGGACCGAACAGATGGCGCACGCCGAACCCGCTCGCAGCACCCACCCCTGCGCCGAGCAGCAGGATGATCAGGGGGAAAAGGATCTTGCCCATCGTCAGAACTTGAAGCTCGCATCGGTCGGCAGCGCGGGTCGCTCGCCCTTGACGACGATCGTGATGCGGCGGTTCTCGGGGCGATCGGGCTGGTCGGGATAAACCGGCTCGGTCCCCGCCATCGCGACGACGCCCGCGATCCGGTCCGGCGTCAGCCCGTTACCGAGCAGCACCGACCGCGCAGCGAGCGCACGTTCGCCCGACAGCCGCCAGTTCGCTTCGCTCTGGCCACCCGCGCCATCGGTATGCCCCTCGATCGTCAACCGTGCGCCCGCCTTGGCGAGCTTGGCTGCGATCGTCGCCATCCGACTGACCGCAAACGCGTTGAGTTTCGCGGTGCCGCCCTGGAACATCGGGCGGTTGGCAGTGTCCATCAGCGTGATGCGCAGCGTTTCGCCATCCGCGTCGACCTTGCTCGCGCTGGTCGTTTCGCCTGGCGGCAGCGTGTCGAGCGCGACGCGCAATTCCTGCGCGAGCACGCGCAGCGATGCGTCGGGAACCGTCGCGGTGCCGCCGCGCGCGACGCCTGCGCTTTGCGCATCCATCGCGGGCACGCCGCTCCGCTTCGCCGAATCCGCATCCATCTTGCGCGCATAGCCGCCGTTGCCGGGACGCTCGCCGGGACTCTCGCCAAAACCCGACGCGGACGTTGCCGGCGGCGAGGGCGAGAAATATTCCGCCAGGCCTTTCAGGCGTTGCTTGTCGGGATTGCTGATCAGCCACAACAGCATGAAGAACGCCATCATCGCGGTGACGAAATCGGCATAGGCGACCTTCCACGCGCCGCCGTGATGCCCGCCGCCGAACTTCTTGATCTTGCGGATGACGATCGGGCGGGCGTTGGGGGCGGCGCTGGCCATCGCGGTCAGCCTTTCCGCACCGCGGCGTGCAACCGTTCGTGCACGCAGCCGAGCCGCACCGGTGCGATCGCCGCATGGACGTCGGTGCCCGCCGCGAGCCGGTCGAGGATCGCGGCGGTCTCGTCGGTCGACTGGACGATCATGTCGAACCCCTGGAGATGCTCCAGATAATGTTCGACGAAATAGGCGTCGCCGACGAGCGCCTCGGCAAGCGTCTCGACCCGGTTGCGGACACGCCGCAATTCGTCGGCGATCGCCGCGTGCAGGCTCGCGTTCGCGGCGTCTTGCGAAGCGGAATGGGCGGTAGCGGTGGCGGAGAGTGTCATCGACCTTACCATCAGAAGAGTTCGATTTCGCCACACCCGGCCGGCATGCGGGGCGTGATCGGCGGCGGTAGCGGGCGATCCGCGACGGTCTTGCACCGCACCTTCCCGTCATAGGGACGGAATTCGACCTTGCGCGCCAGCGTGCCCCCCGTGTCGCTCTGACCGACCGTGATGCCTTCGGTCGCGAGGAAGCGCTTGGCAAAGGCCGCATTGGCGGATCCGATCCCACCGAGCCCGGCGATGATGTTGGCCCCGCCATACAAATTGGCGCGCAACCGGCCGCGTTCCGCCCCCGCCTTCATCATCGCGTTGATCAGCAATTCCATCGCATGAACCCCGTAGCGTTGCAGGTCGACGTCGCGCAGCAGCTGGTCGGCCTGAGGCTCCCCCAGCAGGAAGTGGTTCATCCCGCCGATCCGCGCCTCGGCATCGTGCAGGCAAACCGCGATACACGACCCGAGCAGCGTCGAGATGATCGCATCGGGTTCGCGCACGACGGCATGTTCGCCCTGGATGATCGGGATGCGGCGCGCGGGCGGCGCGCTCATGTCAGGGCACCGAAGACGCGTTCGATCTTTTCCTTCAGCGCCGCCGGCGCGAACGGCTTGACCAGATAGTTGTTGACCCCGAGCGCTGCCGCCTTCTGCACGATCTCGCGGTCGGACGAGCCGGTCAGCATGATGAACACCGTCTTGGCGAGCACCTCGTCGGTGCGGATCGCGCGCAGCAAGTCGATCCCGTCCATGTCGGGCATGTTATAATCGGAGATCACAAGGTGTACGCGGTCCGTGCGGATCGCGGCGAATGCTTCGCTGGCGGACCCCTTGTCGCGAATGTCCTTGAAGCCGAAATCCTGGAGCGCACGCCGAATCATTGCGCGCATGCTCGCCTGATCGTCGACTACCATGACCTTGATTGCTGACGCGGCAGGCATTTATGGCTCCCTATTCTGCCCGTCGCGGCAGGCAGCGAGAATCGCGCCGGCCATTTGCGACAGACTGACTTCCTGATCGACCGCGCCGATTTCCAGCGCAACTCGTGGCATTCCCCAGACCACGCAGCACCCGCGTGTCTGGCCGAAGGTACGCGCCCCCGCCTGACGCATCGCGAGCAAGCCGCGTGCGCCATCGTCGCCCATCCCGGTCAGGATCGCGCCGATCGCCTTGTCGCCCAGCGGGGCGACCGAGCGGAACAGCATGTCGACCGACGGGCGATGCCCGTTGACCCGGTCCTCCGCGACCAGCCGGACCTTGCCCGAAATGCCGCCGTCGAGGATCATGTGGTGCGTACCCCCCGGTGCAATATAGACGGTTCCCGGAAGAAGCGGCGCGCCGTCCTGCGCTTCGCGCACATTCACCGCGCAATCGCGATTCAGCCGTTCCGCGAATTTGGTCGTGAACGCCGCGGGCATATGCTGGACGATCAGCACAGGCGGGCAATCCGCCGGAAACTGCGGCAGGATGTGGAACAATGCTTCCACCCCGCCGGTCGATGCGCCGATCGCGATGACGCGCTGGCGGAAACCGCTGCGCGCGCCTGCAGGGGCGGCCCGGCGCTGGATATGGGTCCGCCGTGCGCGCGACGCGGCGGCGTCGCGTACCGTCTGGCACAGCAAGGCGGCGTCCTGCTGCCACCCCGCCGGCCCACCGGTCGGCTTGGCGACGCAATCCACTGCACCGAGCCGCAAGGCCTCGATCGTGGTGATCGCCCCCGCCGCGGTTAGCGACGACACCATCACCACCGGCATCGGGCGCAGGCGCATGATCCGTTCGAGAAAGGACAGCCCGTCCATCCCCGGCATCTCCACGTCGAGCGTGATGACATCGGGGTTGAGATCGCGGATGAGCGCGCGCGCCGCATGCGGTTCGGGCGCCGCACCGACGACTTCTATCTGCGGGTCGGATGACAGGATCCGCGTCAGCGCCGCTCGCATCGCTGCGCTATCGTCGACGATCAAGACGCGTGTCCGGCGCATCAGTCGGTATCCCGTGGTTTGTAGATCGTCTGCCCGCACGCCTGCATCCGTTCCGCGGCGGCGCCGATCAGACGCTCCGAATGGCCAATGTAGAGGAAGCCGTCAGGGGCGAGCTGGTCCACCAGACGCGCCTCAAGCTCGGCTTTCGCGGTATCGTCGAAATAGATCATGACGTTGCGGCAGAAGATCGCGTCATATTGCTGACGCATCGGCCAGCGTTCGAACAGGTTGAGCACACGTGCGGTCACGAGCCGACGCGCCGTATCTGCAATGCGGAACCCCGCATCGTCGGGAACGAGCCACGCCTTCTGATAGGGCGCGGGAATCGGTTCCACGGTCTGCGCCGAGTAACAGGCACGGTTGACCGCATCGACCACCGGTTGCGAAATGTCGGTCGCGAGCAACTTGACGTCGCGGCCCTGCATCCAGCGTGCTTCGGCGGCGTTTTCACCGAGCAGCGTCATCGTGATCGAATAGACCTCTTCCCCGCTGGAACACCCCGCCGACCATATCCGGATCGGGCGACCTGCCGGCCGCGCGCGCAAGCGCGGCAGCAGGGTCGACCGGAAATGCTCGAAATGGTGGTTCTCGCGGAAGAAGTGCGTGTGGTTGGTGGTCAGCGCAGTGACCATCCGCCGCCGTTCGCCCGCATCGCGCTCGATCAGCGCGACATAGGCCTGGAAGCTGTCGAGCTTGTTCTCGCGCACCCGGCGCGCAAGGCGTGAATGGACGAGCGACTTCTTCGCCGGCGGCAAGTGGATTCGCGCGTCGCTTTGCATGATCCGCGCAAGCGCCAGGAACTCGGCATCGCCAAGCACCGGGAGCATGTCGGTCGTGCCCGCATCGGTCGACGTGGGGGCAAGGCCGAGAACGCTCACGCCGCGATATCCAGCCCGGCAACCGCACCCGTGGACGCTCCGTCCACGACCGGCGGGGCCAACGGTGCGATCGTCGTGGCGACCGTCCCGGCGACCGCGGTGCTGGTCACGGTCAGCGCATCGAGATCGAGCAGCAGCACCATCGTCGATGCCGCGGCACCGCCGTCGCTGCCGCGCGTGGTGATCTGCACCAGCCCGGCGATCACGTTGGTATCCTGGATCTCGACATCGGGCGCGGGCTGGATCGCGTCTTCCTGGATCCCGACGATGTCGTTGACCTCGTCGACCAGAAAACCGGCCTGCTTACCCGCGATGCTGACGACCAGCACGCAAGAGCGACTGTGGATTTCGCTCGGCGTCCAGCCGAGGCGTTCGGCGAGTCCCACGATCGGCACGACCGTCCCGCGCAGGTTGGTCACGCCCAGGATATAGCTCGGCACGCTCGGCAGCGGTGTCGGCGGTGCCCATTCGCGGATTTCGATCAGCGACCGCATGTCGATTCCGAAGGTCTGTTGGCCAAGTGCGAACGTCACCATTTTCAGTTCGCCGGCATTTTCCGTCATGCTCATGCGGCAAGTCCTCGTGTCAGGGTTCGGGAAAGGGGAGCGACCAGCGCGTCGACGTCGAGGATCAACGCGATCGAACCGTCGCCCAGGATCGTCGCCCCACCCAGTCCGCGGATCGGGTGGAGGTTCTGTTCGAGACTCTTGATGACCACTTCGCGGCGGTCGTCGATCGTGTCGACGATCAGGCCGACCTTCCCGGCGGTCTCGCTCTCGACGATGATGACGAGCGATTCCTCGGGCGGCAGCGGGTTGGGGTCGGGCAGGCCGAAGATCTGCGTCAGGCGGCGCACGGGCAGATACGTGCCGCGCACCTCGATCACTTCGCTGCCCGGCGTGGTCGCGCGAACCTGGCCCGGCTCGGGCCGGATCGCCTCGATCACATGCGCGAGCGGAAGGACGAAACGCTGCCCCGCAAGGCGCACCACCATTCCGTCGAGGATCGCGAGCGTCAGCGGCAGAACGAGCGTGAACACCGTGCCCCGCCCCGGCGTCGAGCTGATGTCGACTCGCCCGCCGAGCGCCTCCACGTTCGAGCGCACCACGTCCATCCCGACGCCACGTCCGGAAATGTTCGATACGGTCGTCGCGGTCGAGAAGCCCGGCGCGCAGATGAGCTGGTCGATCTCCTCGTCCGACAACACCGCATCGGGACCGATCAGCCCCTTCTCGATTGCTTTCGCGCGCACGCGTGCGCGGTCGATCCCGCGGCCATCGTCAGATACCGTCACGATGATCCGTGCGCCCTTCTGCGCAGCGGACAGGCGGATCGTGCCTTGCGCCGGCTTGCCCGCGCGCAGGCGATCCTCGGGCGATTCGATCCCGTGATCGACCGCGTTGCGGATCAGGTGGGTGAGCGGGTCGCCGATCTTCTCGATCACGCCCTTGTCGACTTCGGTCGTCTCGCCCTGCGTTTCCAGAACGACCTGCTTGCCGGTCTCTCCGGTCAGGTCGCGCAGCATCCGCGGCACGCGGTTGAACGCCTGCCGGATCGGCTGTGCGCGCAGCGACATCACCGTGTCCTGGATCTCGCGCGTCAACCGGGCCTGTTCGGGCAGTTCGACGCGCTGCTGATCCGCCGGGGACAGCCGGTCCGACAGGATCGACCCGCGGATGACGAGCTCGCCGACCAGGTTGAGCAGCATGTCGAGCTTGTGGAGATCGACGCGGATCGTCTGCGATGCGGTATCGGTCGTGCGCGGGTCCTGCTTTGCAGGCCCGTCGGCGACCGCCGTCGCGGTGGCGACCGCAGCCGCAGCCGCGATCGCGGGCGATGCCGCCTCGACCCGCTGGAGCAAGTCGTGGATCGCACCCGGTTCGCGAAGCGGCGCGTCGGCGGCGACGGGCGTTGGAACCGGCGGAAGCGGTTCGCCGCTGGTGCGCATGACCTCGACAATCGAATCGGGCGCGACGAAATCAAAACAGTCGCCGATCTGATCCTCGCCGACATCGCCGGGCAGGCTGATCGTCCAACGCAGATAGGCATGCTCCGGGTCGAGATCGCGCAGCGGCGGCAGGCCACTGGTGTCCACGCCGGTGACGTGCCCGCCCAGACCCTCGAGTTCGCGGATCACGAGGATCGGCTCCGCTCCGTTGGCCATCGCATCGCGCGACGGCGCGAACAGGATCGTCCATTCGGGCTCGACCAGAGCAGCCGGCGCAGTTTCCGGCGCGGCAAAATCCTCGATCGCGACCGTCACCGGCTCGAACCCGAACGGATCGATCTCGTCGGCAATCGCGGGTTCAACGACGGGCGGCGCGACGGCCACGGGAGCCTCGACCGGCGCGGCGGGTGTCGCGCCCTGCCCCGCGAGGATCGCCTCGAGTGCTGCAAGCGATGCGGCATCGTCGGGCAGGCCCATCGTGCCCTGCGCGGCGGCGACATGGTCCGACAGTTTGTCGAACGCGCCGAGCATCACCGTGATGACCCCCTGCGTCGGCGCGATCCGGCCAGCGCGGATCTCGTCGAGCACATTCTCGAACCGATGCGCGAAGGCGGTCAGCGCGGCATGGCCGAACGCCCCTGCGCCGCCCTTGATCGAATGGACCGCGCGGAACACGCTGGCGATCGTCTTGGGGGCGGTGTCGCCCCCCTGCATCGCGGCCAGACCCTGTTCGGCGGCGAGCAATCCTTCGGCGCATTCCTCGAAGAAGATGCCCTGGATCTCGTCGAGTTCGTCGCTCATGGACACACCCGACGGATCGCCGCCCCCAGTTTGGCCGCCTCGAACGGCTTGGTGATCCACCCGGTCGCACCCGCCGAGCGCGCGCGCGCCTTCTTCTCGTCCGAGAATTCAGTCGACAGCACGAGGATCGGCGTACCGCGGAACTGCGGCAGCGCGCGCACCGCCTCGATCAGCTCGAAGCCGTCCATTTCGGGCATGTTGATGTCGGTGATGAGCAGGTCGGGCTGCACCTCGTGCATCCGGGCGAGCCCGTGGACCCCGTCATTGGCGGATTCGATGCTGAACCCCTGCGCGGTGAGCGAGGTTTTCAACAGCATCCGCATGCTCGCGGAATCATCGACGGTCAGAATCAATTTGCTCACGATTCAACGTCCTCCTCGGCGGTGATCGCCAGGGTGTGATTGAGGCCAAGCGCCGCAATACGTGCGGTGAAGGCTGGGCTGGGGTTGGTGATGGCGAAGGCCTGACCCGCCGCCTGCGCATCGATCCGCGCGGCGATCAGCAACTGGAGCACCGCCTGCCCGACGCTTTCGACGCGACTGGCATCGACGTTGACCCGGTCGCCCAGATTGGCGGCGAGGACGAGCCGGACCTTGAGGTCCTCAGCAGTGACGGTGGTGCCGTGCGCGGGCAGGTGGATCGTGTCCACCGTGCTTTCGGGATCAGGCTGGTTGGGCATTAAGGTCATTTTTTGCCTCGTCGAGTGCGGTCTCGAGTTGCTGGAACGTCGGCGCATGTTCCGACGGGGTGGCGCGGCGCGCGATCTCGATCGCGACCTGAGTCGGCATGCCCTGGGCGTGCGCGACGATGGCGGTCTTGGCGATGACGAACGGTTTGCCGTCGGCCTCGATCACCTGGAGCAGCTTGGATGCGAGCGGACCGACCAGACAGTAAGCGAGCAACACGCCGAGGAACGTCCCCACCAGTGCGCCGCCGATCATCGCACCGAGCACCTCGACCGGCTTGTCGATCGACCCCATCGTCTTGATGACCCCGAGCACCGCGGCGACGATGCCGATCGCGGGGAGGCCGTCGGCCATCGCCTGCAGCGCATGTTGCGGCGCGAGTTCGTGGTGGTGGTGCGCCTCGATGTCATTCTCCATCGCTTCGGCAAGCTGATGCGGATCCTCGAAGTTGACCGTCATCATCCGCAGATAATCGCAGATGAACTCGATCAAATGATGATCCTTGAGCAGCCGTGGGAAGCGGTTGAACAGGCGGCTTTCCTCCGGCGTGTCGAGATGCGGTTCGATCGCGGTCGCGCCCCCTTTCTTGAAGGTGACGAGCAGCCCGAACAGCAACGTCAGCAAGTCGCGGTAATCCTGGTCCTTCCAGCGACCGCCCTTGAACGAGCGGAGCAGTCCCCCGCCCGCCTGCTTGACCACGCCGAACGGGTTGGACACGACGAACGCGCCGATCGCGGCACCCGCGATCGCCATCATCTCGTGCGGCAACGCGTGGAGGATGATCTCCATCTTGCCGCCGCTCATCAGGAAGCTCCCGAAGACGCAGGCGAGGATAATCACGAAACCTACGCCGTTCAGCATATGCGGTGCCTATCCCCCTTCCGACCTGCGACAGCGCGGTCTGGCAGATTATAGAGCGGGGTCGGGGTCGCCGGTTGCGGGGGGCGGGTTTTCGCAGTGATGCTGCCGGTGCGACCGATCGCGCGCGGGTTCGCCTAGAATGGAAAGCGAAATCCAGTTGCAGGAGCGTTCATGTCGGTCGAAGCCTATCGTCGCGCGCGGACGATCGTCGAAAGTCCCCGCGCCACCGAACGCCGCCTGATCGGCCAGATGGTCGGCGACATGATCGCCGCACGCGACCAGGGGCTGCACGGGGTACGCCTGATGCCGGTGCTGCATCGCAACCGCGAGATGTGGAACACCTTCGCCGCCGCCTGCGGTGCGCCGGGCAACGCGCTGCCCGATACCTTGCGCGCGGGGATCATTTCGATCGGTTTGTGGGTCGATCGCTTCACCAGCGACGTCGTCGCCGGGCGCGAGCCGATCGACCCGCTGATCGGCGTCAATCGCGCCATCCTCGACGGACTTGCCGCGGAATCACTTGCCGCCTGACGGGGTCGGGCGCGACGCCGGATCAGGCCGGCGTCACCAGTCCTGCCGCGAACGCCAGCCGCAATGCCTCCGACAGGCTGCCGACGTCGAGCTTCTCCATCATGTTGGCGCGGTAGATCTCGACCGTGCGCGGCGACAGGTCGAGATCGTGGGCGATCACCTTGTTGGCGCGCCCCTCGATCAACCCCAACAACACTTCGCGTTCCCGGGGGGACAAGGTCGCCACACGGCTGCGCGCTTCCACGACCCGGGCATTGCGTGCGCAATCATCCTCGAACCGGCAGAACGCCGCCTCGATCACTTCGATCAGCTGGTCGGGATCATAGGGCTTCTCGAGAAAATCGAGCGCCCCCGCCTTCATCGCCTGGACCGCAATGCCGATGTCGCCACGCCCCGTCAGCATGATCGTCGCGAACCGTTCGCGCATCGGCTGGAGCGCGCGCAGCACGTCGAGCCCGGTCGCGCCGGGCATGTGGAAATCGAGCAGCAGCACCCCCTGGTCGGCGGCGTCGATCGCCGCGAGGAACGCATCCCCCGAGGAATAGCCGCGAACGATCAGCCCCGGGATCTGCTGGAGCAACGTCTGCAGCGACAGCCGCACGGGATCATCGTCGTCCACGACATAAACGCTTCGCATCATCGCTGTTTGCCCCCAGGCTTGATGACGACACGCGGGACGGTGAAGCTGAATGCAGCCCCCCCCGCGGCCAGATTTTCGGCGCGCAGGCTGCCGCCATGTGCCTCCACGATCCGCCGACAGATCGACAGGCCGATCCCCATGCCCGCTTCCCCCTTGGTCGACGTGAACGGCATGTAGAGCTGCGACAGGATCACGTCGGCGATCCCCGGCCCCGAATCCGACACCGTAATCTCGATCCAATCCGCGTCCAGCGCCCGTGTCGCGACCCGGATCCGCCGATTGTCCTTGGGCATGGTATATAGCGCATCGAGGCTGTTGCGCAGCAGATTGACGAGCACTTGCTGGATCTGGATGCGGTCGGCGAGCATATGGTCCGCCTGTGGGTCGAGATCGTAGCAGATCGTGACGTCGAGCCGTTCGTAGCCGACGAGAACGAGCGCGCTCGCCTCGCGGATTGCGGTCTCGACCGGTTCGACACGCGAATCGGTCTCGTGCCGTGCGGCGAAATCGCGCATCCGGCGGATGATCTCGCCCGCGCGCAGCGACTGTTCGCCCGCCGCGGTGATCTGTTCCAGCAACATCGCCGAGCTCTGCCCCCCCTGGTCGGCCTGCTGCGCAACGCCGCGACGCGCCGCCGCGAGGTAATTGGCGATCGCGGTCAGCGGCTGGTTGATTTCGTGCGCCAGCCCCGCCGCAAGTTCCCCCATCGCGTTGAGCCGCCCGACGTGAGTCAGCTCGCTCCGCAGCGAGTCCAGGCGTTCCTCGGACTCCAGCCGTTCGGATATGTCGCGAACGAAGCCGGTGAACACACGCACATCGGCATAGCGCGCCTCCCCCACGCGCAGCTCGATCGGCACTTCCTGCCCGTCCGCGCGCCGTGCGGTCAGGAAACGCGTCCGGTCGAGCACGCGTCTGGTGCCGGTCTCGCGATAGCGGCGGAGGTAATCGTCGTGGTGCACGCCGTGATGATCGGGCATCAACAGCGCGACGTTCGCCCCCACCACCTGTCGCGCGGCATAGCCGAACAGCCGCTCGGCAGCGGGGCTGAAGGTCAGGATGATGCCCTTCTCGTCGATCACGATCATCGCATCGGGTACGGTTTCCAGCACGGACCGCAACTGCGCCTCGCGGGCGGCCAATTGCGTTTCGTTGGCGACGCGGTCGGTGACGTCGATGTTGACCCCGATCGCGCGATCGGGATGGCCCTTATCGTCATAGAAACAGCGCGACGATCCCTCGATCACGCGGATCTCGCCGTCGGGGCGACGCATGCGATAGGTGAAGGAAAACCGATCCGCCTTGGCCCAGATCGCTGCTGCCATGCGGCGCTCGATCGTTTCGCGGTCCTCGGGGAAGACATCCGCCGCCCAGCTTGCGTAGTCGCGGATCGTGCCCGGCGCGACCCCGAGCATCGTCTCGGTGTTGCCGACCCAGTGGATCGCGTTGCTGCGCGCATCCCATTCGAACACCCCAATCGAATGCGCCTGCGCGGCCAGCAGCAGCCGTGTCTCGCTGTCACCCAGCGCGCGTTCGGCGGCGGCGCGCGCGGTAATATCGCTCATCGACAACACTGCACGCGTGGTGCTGCCATCGGCACTGCGCGCCTGTTCGAGCACCCGCACTTCATGTCCGTCGCGATGGCGTTCGATCAATTCGGTGCCGCCGACCTTGCCGGGGGCGCCCGTGGGTAGCGGCGGCGTGCCGTCCAGCGTGCGCGAATGGAGCAGCGCATGCTTGTTCTGCCCGATCGCAAGCGCCGCGGGCCAGCCGTACAGCTCCTCGCATCCGCGCGACCAGTAAACGATCGTCCCGGCACCGTCGACCATGACGATCGGACCGTTGTCCAGCGCGCGTGCAAACTCGCGCGTCGCCATGCGTTCGGTGACGAGCCCGGTGACGAGCCACCAGACCACCGTACCGAGAATGATCGTCTCGAGCGGCACGACCGCCAGCAGCTGGATCAGGTCGGGCGGCAACGGCACGATCAACCCCTGCACGACGACGATCAGCGCGGGCGTCACCAGGATGAACGGCAAGACGTAATGCAGATTGTGCCAGCCGGGATTCTCCTGCTGAGCGAGCACCGCGAGCGCACCGTCGCACGCCTCGACCAGCACTGCCGCGGCGAGAACGATCGCAGTAATCGCGATCGGCAGGGCTACGGCAAGCTCCATCGGGGGCGTGACCGACCCCGGCGATGGCAGCATTCCGGTCGCGTGGAGCGTCACGCTCGCGGCGAGCATCGCCAGGCTTGCCGCCAGCGCCGCGGTCAGCGCGGCCACCCGCATGAGATCGACCCGCCGCAACCGCAGCAACGCGACGCTGATGACCAGGAGGATCAGGATCGCGGGCGTGATGCCGGCGTGAACCGCTTCCGTGGCAATGAACGGATGCTGGAACAGACATAGCAACGCGATCAGCGTGCTGCTGAACAGCAATGACGCAATCAGCCAGGTCGGCGCCGGGCGCAAAGCCGCGATGAACGCGGCGCATACCGCCAACAGACCGGCAAGGTCATCGGGATGCGCGGGAAGATCACGATATCCGTAGTCCAGCAGACGGGGAAGATCGAGCGACCATCCAAGCAACGCAACCGTCGTACTGACCACGCAGACCAACAGGCTGGCGATAAGACTGGAACGACGGACGGGGTTTGTTGCCAGATGCGCAACCGCTGAATTGGGCACTATTCTCCCGCTCGGCCAAGCTTCGCTAATGATCGACAATAAGCGACGACTACCGTCGAAACGCAATAGTCGTTGACGGCGCGATGCCACATGGCAGTTGACGAAAGGTTACGTGGCGCAAGCGCTCCTGCCCAAAACCGCGTCGGTTCAGACGAAATACGCGCTGATAATGGCGCCGAGTTGTTCGGATGGACGTTCGTCGAACGCGATTTCGATCGCGGGCGTGGTGCTGTAGCCGAACATCCGTCCATCGCGGTCCACCGTGACAGCGACGATGCGGTAGGTAGCGACGGTCGCATCCGGGTTTGCTTGCGTCTGGTCCGACGATGCCGGCACGTCCCCCTCGCGCACGACCGCGAGCCCGCCCGCCACCGGATAGCGATCGGGGTCGACGATGACGATCGCATTGCCCGGCAATCCGCCGCCAAGCGTCGGTCGACCGACCCGCAGGCCGAACGCGCGGGGTCCCCATCCGGCGTGGTCCGCGATCGTGCGCCCGGTTGGCGTGCGCGCGACCAGCCCGTCGCCATGCGGCACGCCGTACACCGCGAGCTGCCGTACGGTTGGCGGGGGTATGGCGACCCGGCCGACTCCGTCATTGCCGAGGTTCGCAATCTCCGCGCGCAGCGCGAGCATCCGTTCGCGCATCCGCTGGCCGCGCACGGCCGGATTCTGCATCACCGCGACCATCGCCTGCAACGATCCATCGGCGGACAATTGCTCGAGTTTCTCGCGCAGGCTCGGTTCGTCCGACACCTCCAGCAGCGCGAAGATCGCCGCCTGCGTCGCCTCGTTCCAGCGCGCGAACGGGCGTTGTGCGTTTTCAATGCGCGACAAAGTGACGGGCGCAATCCCGTACAGCCGCTCGATCGCGGCGATCGTCAGCGACCGGTCCGCTTGCCGCCGCCACCGGATCGCGGCTGCCAGCGACAGCGCGAACTCTTCCTCGGGAAGATCGGGCGCGCGCCGGTCAGCAAACGGCGCAGCCCAGCGTTCGATCGAAAAATGCGTGGCGTCCACGTCGATGAGCAATTCCTCGGCGCGGACCCCCAGTGCCTGCGCGATCTTGGCGAGTTCCTGCGCACGCGGGACGACTTCACCCCGTTCGATCTTCGACAGGCGGATGTACGGAATATCGGCGACACGACCCGAGAAGGGCAACAGCCGTGCATATCCCGCACGCTGCCGGGCTTCGCGAACGCGGTTGGGAAAAACCACAGCGCGGAATGGATCGAACGCCATCATGGGCTTTGCGTGAGGCATCATTTCACCTTCCGCCAAGCGAACACACCTTTAAACTGTTGCTTGCCGTGCAAGCATACCCCATCCGAACCATAGAACGGTGCGCCAAGAGGGTAAATGCTCCATTCCGGAGGTTATTGCGATGCAGCACTGGCCGTCCGCGGGACGCGCAATACGGCCAGGCCACCATCAGGGGCAAAGCGCTTCAACGCGGTCAGCCCGCGCGGGTCGGCAAGCCTGCGATTGATCCAGCCCGGCTCGATCGGACAGGGGTCCGCGGGCGCGATTGCGACGCCGGTTCCATCGGTAAGGACACCGATCCGGTTCGGACGCACGGGCTTTGGCCAGCGCACCGCCAGCAGTTCGGTGAGGATCGCTGTGGTGCGGATGATATCATGATCGCGGCGACGCCCCCGATCGAGCGGCAAGTCGCTTTCGCGCAATGCGCGGTCCCAGCAGCGTAACCCCATCGCCCCCGTCCGCGGATCGTGCAGTGTCGCGATCAGTAACGGATCGGCGACCGGGTCGCTGCGGACGAACAGCGGGCGGACCGCCAGGCAGAAATTGGCCGCGATCCGGTCGAGCAAGGCGTCACTGCGCGGAAGCGCCATGCTATCGGAAGGATCCGCCTCGCTGGCATCGGGCCATGACCGCAGCACTGCGCTCTGCATCACTGCAGCCGATTGCTGGTCGGCGCGGCGATGCCGTAAGGCGGCAATTCCCCGCGCAATGCCTCCAGCGTACGCTCAATCGGGTCGGTCCCCTCGATCGCGTCGACGGCGGCAGGATCAAGCACGATCACGCGCGCCAGCGCATTGTGCGGTGCCCGGGCATCGGGAAGGATCGAGGTCTCGGCGGCGCCGTGATCGGTCTTGCGCCGGCGCGGCAACGGCTTGCGACGATCGGCAAAGCCCGCGAAACGGGGGTCGGTGGTCGCGATTTCCGCCACTACGCGCGCCGCGCGCTTGGCGACCTGGCGCATCCGCTCGCGCTCGATCGGGCAGGTTTCGGTGTCATCGCCAAGCCCCGCATCATCGCTCAGCCGACGCTCGACCAGCGCGCGCTGGGTCGCGATCCGCGTCTCGAGGTCTGCGAGATCGATCGGGTCGGGGGTCGACGGCCTGGCGCGGAAGCGCGGTAGCGAAGGGCTGTCGGCGTGGACCGAGCGCACCGCGCGTGCCTTGCGCTTGAGTTGTTCGATCCCGACTTCGCGAAGCTGCGCGACATAGGCGTCGAGCAACGCAGTGCGCAGGTCGTCCGCCATCATGCCTTCGACGCCGGCTTCGGTCCGGTCGAGCGCGCCCTCGTCCTCGATCATCGCTTCCAGCGACGTTGCCTCGCCGTCCGCGCCGATCGCCGTCGCGTGGAGCGAAACCGTGGTCGCCTCGACCCGGCGCGCGGACTGGCGCTGGTCGGTCATCAGCCGGAAGCGCAGGCTCTGCAATTCGCCGCGCAACTGCCAGTTGACGAAGGTGGTGAATTGCGCGCGCGCCGGATCATACGCCTCGATCGCGCGGTGGACGCCGATCGCGCAGCACTGTTCTGCGTCGTCCCAATGCCCGGTCAGTCCATATTGGCGGATAAAGTGCCGGATCCGTGGCGCGATGATCTTGAGCACCGCAGCGAACGCGCGGTCGGCGAGGATCCGCTGGCGCATTGTCGGCGCGACGCCGGGCGCGGGACGGTTTGCGATCACCTCTGCGACGGCGTGTTCAAGCGCGATGGTGGTTTTGGACATGGGCTCCCCCGGGGACGTTCGGGAGCTGCACCGTTGCGGTTCCCGTTGCCCCGACCATGGCGGCGGGCGTTAAACGGGGTCATAAACATCCTATACGTATTTCCCCGGGTCGCGGGGCCCCCACTTGGGTCAAACTGCGCATAATGGGCGGTTTTGCTGGTGAAGATGGGGTTAACCATTCTATAGGATGATCCCTGCAGACCCGGACGATACGGTCAGGCGAACCGCTGCGGCTGGACGTTGCGGCTGACATAAGCGGTAAGCCATGCCCGGTGCGCGGCGCTCGCGTCACCGGTCGCGGCAATCGCCCGACTGGCGCCGCCGCTGCCGATCTGCGCGGTCAGCAGGGTCCGCGCGCGCGTTGCGCCCAGCCCCCCCTTGAGGAAGCGGACGACATCGCCCGGCCCCAGGTGATGCCCGAGATACGCCGATCGCGCGATCGTCGCCGGATCGTTCCCGACCGACAATCCCGCCCGCCGGATCGTGTCGAGATTGCTCCGCGCATAATCGGCGATGGTGTGGATCGCCGCGGTCGAGTCATAGCGCAGTGCGAGCAACGCCGCGCGGGATTCGGGGCGAACCTTTCCGCTCGCGTCGAGCCAGCCATGCTGTTGTGCCGCAGCGTTAAGCCACGTTCCGGGCTTCTGCGCGATCGACTGCCATGTGCCGCCGAGGAATTGCCCCAGCCCCGCCGCGCTCGACCGCGGGTTGCGCGAGTAGCAATTCCACCGCCCGCCCGAATCCTTCGCCGCCTCGGCCTGCACGATCGCAGCAAGCGCAGTGTCCGGGATGCCCGAGCGCGCTGCCGCCGCGCGCAAGGTGTCGGCATGGACCGCATTCGGCCCCAGGTTGCGCATCGCTGCATCAGGCGGACAGGATGCAGCGTCGAGAGCGGACGGTTCGCCGAACGTAGCATGGGGGGTGCCGCCATGCCGCGCATCGAACAGCGCAATCAGATTAGAAAGATCGACCCGGTCGGCATAGCGCGCCGACGGATCGCTGGTGGTGGCGTGGGGCTGACCGGTCAATCCGTCGAGCGGGGCCGTGCGATCCCCCTGCCCGAGCGCGGCCTGCCACAACCGGTTGGTCAGCGCGCCATGCGCCGCCGCCTCGATCAGATTGGCGCGTTGCGTCGGGGTAAGCCGTGCGGCGTCGCCGTTGGTGCCAAGCGGCGCCATCATCGCGGCGTGGCCTGGTGCAAGCGCCGCAATCGTGCGAAGCGCGCCGCGGCGATATCGTCGACCATCGCCTGTTGCTGCCGGTCATCCGCCTGGCGAACGTCGGCCCGGAACTGGTCGGCCGCGGATTCGACTGCGCGGATCGCGGCATATTGCCGCGCCGCACGCTGCCGCAGCAGATCGAGTTCGACCGCCGCGGTCTCCGCTTCGGCACCGCGCCGTTCCCGTTCGCCGCGCGCGCGGACGAGATACGCGTCGCCGACCAAACGGCTGTCCGCCGCCGCCAGCCGTGCCTCGTCGACGATCTTGTCGATCAGTGCGTGGTGAAGCATCCGCGCTTCGCCGAGGCGTGCGGACGATGCCGCGATCACTTGGGTCAGTGCATCCATTTCGCGGTCGAGCGCCCGAAGCGCTGCGTCATAGGGCGTCTGCATCGGTCCCCTCCATCAATTGCGCCATCGCCGCGAAGGCGTCAGCCGCATCGCCGCGGTCCTGCCGGGTCTGCGTCAACAGCGCCTCGATCTGCGGCGCGATCCGGATCGCGCGATCAACCTCGGGGTTCGACCCCGTGGTGTAGGCACCGAGCCGGACGATCTCCTCCATGTCGCCATGCGTCGCGAGCAAGGCGCGCGCAGCAAGGCGAATCCGGTTCTGCTCGTCCGACAGGCAATGCGGCAGCGTGCGCGACACCGACTTGAGCAGATCGATCGCCGGATACCGCCCCCGCTCGGCGATCCGCCGCGTGATGACGACATGCCCGTCGAGGATCCCGCGCACCGCGTCCGCGACGGGTTCGTTGTGATCGTCGCCATCGACCAGCACGGTGAACACGCCGGTGATCGTCCCCTGCCCCGGCAACCCCGGCCCCGCGCGTTCCAGCAGCCGTGGGAGCTCGGCAAACACCGTCGGCGTGTATCCGCGCGTCGCGGGCGGTTCGCCATTGGCGAGACCGATCTCGCGCTGGGCCATTGCGAAGCGCGTGACCGAATCCATCAGGCACAGCACGTTGAGACCCTGGTGGCGGAAATGCTCGGCGATCGCGAGCGTCGTCCACGCCGCCTGCCGCCGGATCAGTGCGGGCTCGTCCGAGGTCGCGACGACGACGACGCTGCGCGCAAGGCCTTCGGCGCCGAGATCGTCCTCGACGAATTCCTGCACTTCGCGCCCACGCTCGCCGATCAGCCCGATCACCGCGACATCACATGCGGTCCAGCGCGCAAGCATCGACAGCAGCACCGACTTGCCGACACCGGAGCCTGCGAACAGCCCGAGCCGCTGCCCGCTGCACAAGGGCACGAACAGGTCGAGCGCGCGCACCCCGGTTTCGATCCGAGCGCCAACGCGCGCCCGGCCCGCAGCCGGCGGTGGGGCTGCCTTGATCGGTTGCGGGTCGGACCCGTTGGGTAGCGGACCCAGGCCATCGATCGGGCGGCCCAGCCCGTCGACCATCCGCCCGAGCCAGCGCGCCGAAGGGCGCACCGCGAAGCTCCCGTCCTCGAGCCATGCACGCGTGCCCGAACGGAGCCCGTGCGGATCGCGGAACGGCAGGCATTGCGCGCGCCCGGCGTTGATCCCGGTGACTTCGGCGGCGACGACACCGCCGCCGGTTTCAATGCCGATCCGCGACCCGATTTCTGCCGCACCCGCCAGCCCGTCGATCTCGATCAACGCGCCCTGCACCGACACGACCCGGCCGAACCGCCGATCGGGCGATGCGGCGGCGAGCGCACGGGTGGCGGCGGCAAGCGACTGCATCACTCAGGCCGCCAGCATCGCGGCGATATCGCGCGCGGGCACGCCCTCCTGCTCCATCAGCGTCAGGCATTCGCGCAAGCCGCGGACATAGTCGCACGATGCGACCGCATTGGCGAAGCGGACGCTGGCGGCGCGCGCGGCATCGTCGCCCTGGCGTTCGAGCAGTTGGCCAAGATCGGCGACGATCTGCCGCTGCTGGGCCACGACGTCCTGGCCGACATACGCCTGGAGGCAAGCGTAATACAGCCGCCGTGCGGGGCTCGTGGCTTGCCCGGCGTCCATGATCGCGTCACCGCGCAGCACGGTGGCGCGATTGTCGACAATCACTTCGGTCGCGACGGGCACGCGCAATACGGCGCCGTTGACGATCATCGTTTCACCGTCATGCAATACGAAGCTGCGCACTAGAGCGTCCCCAAGGAAAGGCATTGCGCTGTTATAGCTGCCGAGCCCCCCCGTCGGGCGCGCCGACGCGCGAATCACCCCTTGTCTCAGCCTTTTGGAGCAGCCGCGTCCGGGGATGCACCACCCCTCTATGATGGATGCGATATGGCCGGACCCGATCCGGCACCCTGCGACGTGGGAGACCCCGGTTGAGCCTTTATTCCGCCCTTTATGCCGGTGTTTCCGGTCTCAGCGCCGAGTCCGCCGCGATGGCCGCGGTCGCGGACAACATCACCAACATCAATACGATCGGCTACAAGGGCACCGACACGCAGTTCAGCACGCTGGTGACCGACGGCCGGTCGCGCACGACCTATTCGGCGGGCGGCGTTTCGGCACGCCCGCAGGCGCTGATCTCGAAGCAGGGGCTGCTCCAGGCATCGGGCAACACCACCGATCTCGGCATCGAAGGCGGCGGGTTTTTCGTGACGCGGACGGGTCTCGGTGGCCAGGACACGGTAGCCTTTACGCGCGCAGGCTCGTTCAAGCCCGACACCGCCGGTTTCCTGCGCAATACCGCGGGCTTCTATCTGCAGGGCTGGCGGCTCGACAACAGCGGCGCGTTCGAAAACACCGGCAATGTCGCCGCGCTCGAACCGATCCGGCTGAACGACCTCACCGGCACCGCGATGGCGACCAACAGTGTCGAGCTGCGCGCCAACCTTCAGTCGAGCGCCACCCCCGTCGCCGGACCGGTCACGCGCGGCGATATCGCGAGCGGCACGCTCGCCCCGCAATTCACCCGCGCGATCGACGTGTACGACGCACAAGGCGGCACGCACCGCGTGACGATGGGGTTCGTCAAGACCGGCCCCAATGCTTGGCACGGCGAAATCTACGCCGACCCGGCAGAAGTAACCGCGCCCGGCGGGGTGCTGGCGAGCGGCGAGATCCGCTTCAATCCCGATGGCAGCATCATCAACGATCCCGCGGTCTATACCTCCGAGATGTTCGGCCCGCTCAACCCCGGCTGGACCAACGGCGCGGCCTCCGACCCGATCACGCTCGCGATCGGCAGCAACGGGGGGTTGAGCGGCCTGACCCAGTTCGGCTCGGAATCCGCGCTCATCACGTCGAGCGTCAACGGCGGGATGCTCGGCAACATCGCCTCGGTCCAGGTGTCGGACGCGGGTGTGGTCAGCGCGGTGTTCGAGAACGGGATCGCGCGCAAGGTCTTCCAACTGCCGGTCGCGACCTTCCCCAATGCCGACGGGCTGACGCGGATGTCGGGCAATGCATTCCTGATGTCGGATGCATCGGGCAATTACGCGATCAATCGCCCCGGTGCGCTCGGTGCCGGCACGATCCGGGCGAGCACGCTGGAAGCATCGACGGTCGATCTCGCGCAGGAGTTCAGCAACATGATCCGCTTCCAGCGCGCTTACAGTGCATCGTCCAAGATCATCACCACGGTCGACGACATGTTGCAGGAAGTCAGCAACCTGAAGCGGTGATGTGCTGAACGCGGTCGACGGACCCGGTGACAGCAAGGCTTCGACTTCGCTCAGCCCGAACGGGTTTGGGCTCAGCCCGAACGGATTTGGGCTCAACCCGGACGGGTTGGGCCCAGCCTGAACGGGTTTGGGCTTAGCCCGGACGGGTTTGGAATGGATCCGAGCAACACCCCCCGTTCGCCCTGAGCGAAGTCGAAGGGCCCCTCGCAACAGGGACCGCTGCAAGCGGCAGATACGAACAGGGAAACGACAGACTCAAAGGTCGGCATCGCGCGACGAAAGGGCATAAGACATGGCGCTCAGCGATATTCTCGGATCCGCGATGTCGGGGCTCAACGCCGCGCAGGCCGGCTTGCGCGTCGTGTCGACCAACATCGCGAACGTCGGCACGACCGGTTATGCGCGCGAACGGCTCAACGTCTCGACCAACGTCATCGGCGGGCGCGTCAACGGCGTGGTCGTCGGCGAGACGACCCGCGTCGCCGATCGCTTTCTCGAAGCCGCAAGCTATCGCCGCGCAGGCGATGTCGGATCGGCCGAAACCACCGCGGGCTATCTCGATCGGCTTCAGGCGTTGCTTGGCGCGCCAGGTGCGGAATCGAGCCTGACCGCGCAGCTCGACGCGATCTCCAGCGCGGGCGTCGCGCTGACCGGCTCGCTCGCGGTCGTGCAGAACGCCGATGCGTTCGTCGCCAAGACGAGCGACGCGATCGGATCGCTCCAGCAAGTCGACCGCGATGCCGCCAGCCTGTCGGCGGATGCCGATGCCGAAATCGGCGACACGGTGTCGCGCGCGAATGCGTTGCTGACGCAGATCAGCAATCTCAACGACGCGGTGTCGCGGCTTGACGGGCTGGGGCGGAGTTCGTCGGGCCTGTCGGACCAGCGCATGCTCGCGATCCAGGATCTGAGCGGCCTGATCGGCGTCACGGTGCGCGACCAGCCCGATGGCCGCGTCACGATCGAAACCGCAGGCGGCGCGCCGCTGCTCGATCAACGGCTGCGGCTGCTGTCCTATCCCAATGGCGGCAACGCTGCCGGGGCGGCGCAACCCGCCTACCCGGGCGTTGACATTCGCTTTGCCGATTCCGCAGGGTTGCCCGGCGTCGCGACCGGCGACCGGATCGACAATGCCGCGGTCGGCGGCAAACTGGGTGCTTTGCTCGATTTGCGGGATCGCACGATCCCCGGGTTTCGCGACCAGTTGGGCAGCCTGTTCACCGGGCTGAGCCAGGCCCTCAACGCTGCGTCGAACGCCGCCACCGCAACCCCTGCACCCGCGCAGATGATCGGCGCGGTTACCCCGCTGACGGCAGGCGACCGGCTCGGCTTCACGGGCAAGGCGACTGTCGCGGTGACGGATGCCGCGGGCAAACTCGTTGCCGCGGCAAAGCTCGATTTCGACGCGATGGGGCCGCAGGCGACGGTCGGCGACATGGTCACGGCGATCAACGCCGGCCTTGGCGGCAGCGCGACCGCAACCTTCGCGAACGGACGCCTCACGCTATCCGCCACCGCCCCCGGCACCGGCGTCGCGGTCGGACAGGATCCCGCTGCCCCATCGCAGCGTGCCGGGATCGGGCTGTCGCAGGTGTTCGGGATGAACGACCTGATCCGATCGGACGGATCGACCATCCCGAGCGGCTTCGCGGCGAGCGATCCGCATGGATTCGTCGCGGGCGGCACCGCCCAACTGATGCTGCGCGACGGGTCCGGCCGCGTCCTCGCACAACACACGCTGACCCCCGCGCCCGGTGGCAGCTTCGGCGACCTGGTCGCGGATCTCGCCGCCAGTCCGGTTGGTCGATACGGCAGTTTCGCCCTGGATGGCGCGGGACGGATGCGCTTCGAGCCCAACCCGACCGTATCGGGCGCGGTACTGACCATTCCAAGCGATTCGACCGATCGCGCCGGGACCGGGCGCAGTTTCACGACGATCGCGGGCCTCACCGGCAGCGCGAGCGCGCTCGCGACCGGCGAAGTGCGCCCCGACATTCTCGGCAACAGCGGGCGCCTGCCGCTCGCACTGCTCGATACGCGCGCGACCGTCGGCGGGATCGCGCTCGGCAGCACCGACCGGAGCGGCGCGGCGGGCTATGCCGATGCGCACGCGCGGACGATCGACCTCGGCATGGCAGGCGCGACTTCGGTCGATCGCCGCGCCGCGCAGGTACTGGGTGGTGCGGGCAGCACCGCCGCGCTCGCCAAGGCACGGCTGACCGAGGCGGCGGCGCGACGCGACGACGCGGTCAACCGGCGCGACAGCTTCTCGGGCGTCAACATCGACGAGGAACTGTCGCAGATGGTCGTGCTGCAGAACAGCTATTCCGCCGCCGCGCGCGTCATCAGCACGGTCACCGCAATGTACGACACCTTGTTGACGATGGTTCGCTGAAAGGACCCTGCATGACCCGGATCGCCACCATCCCGCAGCAACGTCTCACCGCCGGCGCGATCCAGCGCAACCAGGAACGGCTGGCGGTGACGCAGGCACAGCTTGCCTCGGGCCGCAAGGCAAACGACCTCGCAGCGCTCGGCACCGATGCGGTGCGCACGCTGACGACGCATTCGATGCTCGCGCGGTCCGAGGCGCAATCGGGCGTCGCACGCCAGCTCGGCACGACGCTCGCGCTGTACGACACCGCGATCAGCGGCGTCGACACGCTCGGTACCAACCTCCAGCAAAGCCTGCTGACGGCGCAGGGCACCGGCGAGACCGCGAGCCTGCAGGACACGATCGAAAGCGCCTTCTCGCAATTCTCGGCATTGCTCAACGCGGACGAAGGCGGCGTGCCGTTATTCGGCGGGGGGCAGAGCACCGCCCCGTTCGCGCCCGCCACACTGGCCGAGCTGTCGGCGACCCCGGCGAGCGATTTCAGCGACGGCACCGTCCACGCGAGCGCGCGCGTCGCCGACAATCTCGACATGACCTATGGCATCACCGCGCGCGAAGTCGGCGGCGGACTGGCGCAGGTGTTCCGCACGCTTGCCGATGCCGGGCCGTTCACAGGCGCTTTGACCCCGGCACAACACGCTGCGCTCAAGGCCGCGGGCACCGCGCTCGACGACGCGATGACCGGGGTGCGCGCGCTCAACGCCGAGAACGGCCACCGCCAGGCCAAGGCCGAAACGCTCGCGACGCGGGCGGACGAACGCGCAAACCTGTTCAAGGGGATCATCAGCGCCAACGAGGATGCCGACCTTGGCCAGATCGCGATGGATCTGTCGCAGCAGAAGACGATGTTGCAGGCCAGCTACTCGGTCTTCAGCCAGTTGAGCAGCCTCAGCCTGGTTGATTACCTGCGCTGATCGCAATTCCCACGCTCCCGCGAACAGTCGTGGCGCGGAGCATCTATAACAGTCGGTATGCTTGCCTCGTCGCGATCACGCGGGGGCGGTCCATTTACGCAAAGGGGCGTCGATGCACATCTATTCGAATCTCAAGATCGCCGTAAAGATCGCCACGTTGCTGGTGTCGCTAGGCGTCGTCATGCTGGTCGTCCTCTACAATGGCGCAAGCCAGTTGGGCGTGCTCGACAAGAGCTATGCCGCGCTCACTACCGCGACCTTGCCCAACAATGCGCGACTTGCACAGGTCGCCGACGCTTCGGGAACGATCGTCTATTCGGGGTATAAGGTCATGGCGTATGACGGTGCCAGCGCAGAGTCCCGTGCGGCCGCCGCCGAAGTGCGCCAGCAAGGCGATGCCGGGCGCGCGCTGTTGCAGAGGATCGGCCAGGCCGACCCGGCGGTGGCATCCAAGATCCCGGCGCTCCAGTCGCGGCTATCGCAAGTCGAGCAGACCGTCGCGCAGTCCACCCGCTATGGCCTGCGCAACGACAACGACGCCGCACGCAAGCTGCTGATGGAGGCGGACCGTCTGGATGCGCAATTCAGCGACGAGCTGTCCGCCGTCATCACGGAACGCGCAAACGCCTCGACTGCCCTAACCAAGACGCTTTCCCAGGATGCTGCAGCCACGCAGCGCAGCATGGTGCTGATCGGGCTCGTCAGCGTAGTCGTCGCGCTCGGCGCAAGCATCCTGGTCACCCGCCGCACCATCGCCGGCCCGCTCAGCACGATGGAATCCGGCATGCGACAGCTCGCCGCCGGGGACAATACGATCGCGGTCACCGCGGTCGATCGTCAGGACGAAGTCGGCGCGATGGCGCGGGCTTTGGTGGTGCTGCGCGACAATGCGCAGGAACAGGCCCGCGCCGAAGCGGTGAAGAAACAGGCCGATGCCGATCAGGCGATGGTGATCGACTCAGTGTCCTCCCACCTCGAAATGATGGCGAAGGGCGATCTCACCCGCCCGATCGAACGCGATTTCCCGGCGGGCTACGCCGCGCTCAAGACGCACTATAACGCTGCGCTCGACAGCCTGCGCGACCTGATCAGCGCGGTGTCCGAAAGCGCACGGTCGATCCGCAACGGATCGAACGAGATCGAACAGGCGTCGGATGACCTTGCCCGCCGCACCGAATCGAGCGCCGCCTCGCTCGAGGAAACCTCGGCCGCAGTTACGCAGATCAACGAACGGCTGCGCACCGGTGCGGACAAGGCGCACAGCACGGTCCAGCGCGCAGACCAGGCGATCGCCACGGTCGGCACCGGGCGCGACACCGCCGGCCAGGCGGTTCAGGCGATGCACCGCGTGTCGGACAGCGCCAAGGGCATCGACAGCGTCATCGAAGGGCTCGACAAGATCGCGTTCCAGACGCGCGTGCTGGCGATGAACGCCGCGGTCGAGGCAGGGCGTGCGGGCGAATCCGGGCGCGGCTTCGCGGTCGTCGCGGATCTCGTCGGGCAGCTTGCGATGCGCTCCGAAGAGGAAGCCAAGCGCGCACGCGAACAGCTCACCGCGACGCAGAACGACGTCGTTCTGGCGGTCGATGCGGTCCACAAGGTCGATCACGCGCTGGTCGCGATCTCGGACGATGTCGGCGTGGTGCACGAACTGCTCGCGGCGATGTCGATCGACAACAGCGCGCAGGCCTCCGCAATCCAGCAGATCGCCACCGCGATCCAGAGCATGGACGAAGGCACGCAGCAGAATGCCGCAATGGTAGAGGAAGCCTCCGCCGCCGCGCGCAACCTGAACGGTGAAGTCGGCGTGCTGACGCAAAAGGCGGCGGTCTTCACGGTCGGGCATCAGCCTGCGCCGGCTGCAACCCCGGCACGCGCCATCCCCGCCCCCGCCGCGCCTGCACCGAAGCCGTCCGCCGCCAAGGGCCCCCTCCCCGCCGCCGGTTCGTCTCCGGCCAAGCCGACGCCGGCCTATCTCGCCCCGCCCAAGCCGCTGCCTGCCGCCGCCATCCCGGCGCTGGTGCGCGACAAGGACGACTGGGACGAATTCTGATCGCCCCAAAGATCCACCGCTTCCCCGGCGAACGCCGGGGAAGCGCATTGGTTTAGCGGTCCCGCCGCCCCAGCAGCCGCAACCGCAGCGCGTTCAGCTTGATGAACCCGGCGGCGTCGCGCTGGTCATACGCACCCTGGTCGTCCTCGAACGTGACGACCTTTTCCGAATAGAGCGACTGCGGCGACTTGCGCCCGGTGACGTTGACCGAACCCTTGTACAGCTTGAGCCGGACGGTCCCCTCGACCTTCGCCTGGCTGTGGTCGATCGCGGCCTGGAGCATCTCGCGCTCCGGCGAGAACCAGAAGCCATTGTAGAGCAGCTCCGCGTACCGCGGCATCAGCTCGTCCTTGAGGTGCGCCGCACCACGATCCAGCGTGATCTGCTCGATCCCGCGATGCGCGAGGTGATAGATCGTGCCGCCCGGCGTCTCGTACATCCCGCGCGACTTCATGCCCACGAAGCGGTTCTCGACCAGATCGAGCCGCCCGATGCCATGCTTGCGGCCAAGCTCGTTGAGCGCCTCCAGCAGCGACGCAGGCGACATGCCCACGCCGTTGAGCGCAACACCGTCGCCGCGTTCGAAATCGATCGTGATCGTCTCCGGCTGGTCGGGCGCGTCCTCGGGATTGACCGTGCGCGAGTAGACATAGTCCGGAACCTCGTCCCACGGATTCTCGAGCACGAGCCCTTCCGACGAGGTGTGGAGCATGTTGGCGTCGGTCGAGAACGGCGCTTCGCCACGCTTGTTGTGCGGAATCTCGATCTGGTGCTGCTCGGCCCATTCGATCAGCCGGGTGCGGCTGGTCAGGTCCCACTCGCGCCACGGCGCGATCACCTTGATGTCGGGTGCGAGCGCGTAATAGCCGAGCTCGAAGCGGACCTGGTCGTTGCCCTTGCCGGTCGCGCCGTGGCTGACCGCATCCGCACCGACCATCCGCGCGATCTCGATCTGGCGCTTGGCGATCAGCGGCCGCGCGATCGACGTGCCGAGCAGGTACAGCCCCTCGTACAGCGCGTTGGCGCGCATCATCGGGAAGACGTAGTCCTTGACGAACTCCTCGCGCAGATCGTCGATGAAGATGTGCTCGGGCTTGACCCCGGCTTGCTGCGCCTTGCGCCGCGCAGGTTCCAGTTCCTCGCCCTGCCCGAGATCGGCAGTGAAGGTGACGACCTCGCACTGGTAGGTCTGCTGCAACCACTTGAGGATGACGCTGGTATCGAGGCCGCCCGAATAGGCGAGGACTACACGGTTGATTTTATCGGTCACGGGCAGGATCCTTCGTGTTCGGCTGCCCCCTATGCGACCGTGCGCGCGCGTGCAACCGCTGGCCTGCTCTTGCGGATCGCCAATTTGAGGCGCACTCTGGCGTTTCTTCGGTCGGGGGGCCTTTAAGACATGCATTTTCGTGCAACCGGCGGCGTTGCCGCGTTCGTTGTCATGGTCGCGGCATCCAGTGCGGTACGCGCCGACGAAGGCATGTGGACGTTCGATGCATTCCCCACAGCCAAGGTCAAAGCCGCCTACGGCTGGGCACCCGATCAACCCTGGCTCGACCGGGTCCAGGCATCCGCGGTCCGTCTGACCGGAGGGTGTTCCGCCTCCTTCGTGTCGCGCGACGGGTTGATGCTGACCAACCACCATTGCGTCCAGGCGTGCGTGCAGGAGCAATCGAGCGCGGAGACGGACTACATCACCAATGGCTTCGTCGCACGCGACCGCGCGAAGGAACTTCAATGCGCCGGCCAGCAGGCCGAGGTGGTCACCGCGATCAGTGACGTGACCGCGCGCGTCCGTGCGGCGATCGGGCGATCGACCGGGGCGGCAATGATAGCAGCCCGCAATGGAACGATCGCAACGATCGAGGCGAGCACCTGCACCGACCGCGAGACCACGCGGTGCGAGGTCGTCACCCTGTTTGGCGGCGGACGCTATGCCCTCTACCGCTATCGCAAATACAGCGACGTCCGGCTGGTCTGGGCACCCGAACTCGCCGCTGCGGCATTCGGGGG
Organism: Sphingomonas sp. PsM26; assembly: GCA_030433805.1. Lineage (GTDB taxonomy): Bacteria > Pseudomonadota > Alphaproteobacteria > Sphingomonadales > Sphingomonadaceae > Sphingomonas. Next base: position 155,722 of record JARUXA010000010.1, read on the forward strand.
CGATCCCGACAATTTCAGCTTCCCGCGCTACGGTATCGATGCGGCCTTCCTGCGCGCTTATGAAAACGGCAAGCCCGTCGCCACGCCGCAGCATCTGCCGTGGAATGCCCGCGCGCCACAGCACGACGAGCCGACCTTCGTGATCGGCAACCCCGGGCGCACCCTGCGGTTGATCACCGCCGATCAACGCAACGTCCAGCGCAGCCTGGTCTTGCCATTCGTGGTGTCATTCCTCTCGGAATATCGCGGCCGTTTGATCACGGCGCGCGCGCAGAATGCGGAGCGCTTTCGCGAAGGGTTCGAGGAGCTCGCATCCATAGAGAACAGTTACAAGGCGCTGCGGGGAGAGTTGCAGAGCCTCAACGACGAAACCTTCGCTACCATGCTCGACGCGCAAGAGGCGCAGCTGCGATCGAGCAAGGCGGCGCGGCTTGGCCGCGGCGCTGGCGACGATCCCTGGCAGGCCATTGCCAAGGCCGATCGGATCTATCGCGACATCTTCTACGATCGCTTCGTCCTGGAGCAGAACAGCGGTTTTCAATCCACGCTGTACGGATATGCCAAGACGCTGGTTCGCGCCGCGGCCGAGCGTGACAAGCCGGATGCGGAACGACTGCCGGGCTATACCCAGGCATCGCTGCCGTTGACCGAAAAACAGCTGCTCGACGCAGTGCCGGTCTACCCTTGGCTCGAGCAGCTGCAACTCGAGTTCTGGCTGTCCAAGACCCGCGAATATCTGGGCGCGGACAGTCCTGCGGTGAAGCGCCTGCTCGGGCGGGACTCCCCCGAGCGTCTTGCTGCCACCCTTGTCGCGGGAACGAAGCTCGCCGATCCCGCGGTACGCCAGGCGCTGTTTACCGGCGGCATGGCGGCAATCCGCGCGTCGGACGATCCGTTGATCCGGCTCGTCCTCGCCAATGACGCGACGGCCCGCGCGGTGCGGGAGCGCTACATTGCCGAAGTCGACGCGCCGATCAGTGCCGCGCAGGCCGGTCTGACGGCGGTACGATTCGCGGCATACGGCGATGATCTCTACCCGGACGCCACCTTCACGCTGCGCATATCCTACGGCAAGGTGGCGGGATGGATTGAGCGCGGACAGCCGGTACCCCCCACGACCCGTTTCGCCGGATTGTTCGATCGCGCCACCGGCCAGGATCCGTTCCAGCTCGCCACCGCGATCGACCGCGCGCGATCGAGTCTTTCGCCTGCGACGACCCTCGACTTCGCCACGACCAACGACATCACCGGCGGCAATTCTGGATCGCCCGTGGTCGCGCGCGACGGATCGGTGATCGGCGCGATCTTCGACGGCAATCTGCAGAGCCTCGGCGGAACGTTCGGCTATGATGCCAGCGTCAATCGCTCGGTCGCCATCTCGACCGCAGCGATCGAGGCGGCGTTGCAAACCGTCTATCCTGCCCCGGCGCTGCTCGCCGAACTGCATCGGGGCTGAACACCACTAGCCGCGAAAAGCGCGCTCGGTCTCGATCATGTAATCGCGCGTGATCGGCAGGACGTGGCGGTTGCGCGCGAACTGGACCTGGTAATTGACCAGCCCGCCGAAGTGGAACGCCGCGCTCGCGCCCGCCAGATAGAATTGCCACATCCGGAAGAAACGCTCGTCATACAAGGCGATGATCTGCTCGCGCGCGGCAACGGTGCGGTCGTACCAGTCATCGAGCGTGTACCCGTAATGCAGCCGCAGCACCTCCACGTCGGTGACCATGAAGCGCAGCCCCTCATTCGCCGAGATGATCTCCGACAGCGCGGGGTTGTAGCCGCCCGGGAAGATGTACTTGGTTGTCCACTTGTCGGTAACGCCGGGACCGCCAGCGCGTCCGATCGTGTGGAGCAGCATCACACCGTCCTCGGTCAGCAGGTCGCGGCACTTGCGGAAGAAGGTCTTGTAATGCGCCGGGCCGACATGTTCGAACATGCCGACCGAGACGATCCGGTCGAACGAGCCGGTCAGGTGGCGATAGTCGATCAGCTCGAACTTTACGCGGTCCGCGACCCCCGCCTCCTGCGCGCGCCGCCGTGCGACCTTGAGCTGTTCCTCGGACAGCGTGATCCCCAGCACGTCCGCGCCAGTATGCTGATGCAGATACAGCGCCATCCCGCCCCAGCCGCAGCCGATGTCGAGCACCGTCATCCCGGGTTCGAGCGCGAGCTTGGCCGCGATATGCGCCTTCTTGTCGCTTTGCGCCTGTTCCAGCGTGTTGCCGGGGCTGGCGTAGTAAGCGCAGCTATATTGCCGGTCGGAATCGAGGAAGAGGTCGTACAGCCGGTCCGACAGGTCGTAATGATGCGCGACGTTGCGCTTGGAGCGGCGCGCCATGTTGACCCGCCCGATGCGATGCGTGACCGCCTGGATCGCGCGCCGCAGCGGCGACGCTGCCAGGCCGTTCGCGCCCGCTTCCCACGGGTCGTTCGCGGTGAGCAGCCGGACGAGATCGCGGATGTCGCCCTGTTCGATGACCATGCGGCCATCCATATACGCCTCGGCCGCGCCAAGCCCGGGATCGCGCAGGATCCCGTTCGCGGCGCTGGTGTCGGTGAAACGGATCGTCACATCGGGAAAGCGCGGATCGGCGGTGCCGAAGCGAACGGTCTTTCCGTCTGCGTGATGTACGGTAAGGGTGCCGCGCTTTACGCGCTTGGCGAGAAACAAGTCGATAAGAGCCATGTACGGCCCACTAACGCCTCAGATGCCGGCATACCAATCGTAATCGACATTATCTTCCCAATAACCGCCCTTGCCGAGCCCGATCCCGGCCAGCGAGGCGACCGCATCGATCCCCATGACATATTTGGCATGCTTGTAGCCAAGCTGACGTTCCAGCCGCAGCCGCACCGGCGCGCCGTGTCCGACGTCGAGCAGACGGTCGTTCATCGCCCACGCCAGAATCGTCTGCGGGTGGAAGGCGTCGATCAGGTCGATCGACTCGTAGTAATTATGCCCGGAATACAGGTCGGCGCAGGTGAACACGATATAGCGTGCCGCATCGCGCACACCCGCCGCCTTGAGCACGCTGCCCAGCATCGGCCCGTGCCACTTGCCAATCGCACTCCATCCCTCGACGCAGTCGTGCCGTGTGATCTGGGTGCGCGCAGGCATCGCCATCAATTGCTGATGCGAGATTGCGAGCGGCCGCGCAACGAGGCCGCCGACCTTGAGCCGCCAGCTCGCGAACTTGTCCGCGACCATCGCGTTGTAATCGGGCGTATTGGGGTTGCGCGTGCCATTGGTGCGGAAGAACGGCGACATCTGGTCCGCGCGGTATTCGGGCGCGAGGCTATGCCGGTTCGACAGCGCGCGCTGCAGCCCCATGTTGAGCTTCTCGCCCGAAAACAGGATTTTCCGCGCCGCCGGGATCTCCGCAACGCGGTCGCATCCGGCGAGCAACGCGCCCGCGCCGAGCGCCGCACTGGTGACCAATGACCGGCGTGTGATCAGGGTGCTCATGCCGCGTCCTCGCATTTGTCCCCGCGTCGGTCATGGCCGGGGATTCGCCACCAGCCGGTGATCATCGACCGCGTCTCGGGCCACGCACCCGCCAAAATAACGAGCGCGAGGTGGACGATGATGAACAGGACGATGCCCAGCATCGCGATGAAGTGCACCGAGCGCGCCGACGCCCGCCCGCCCATCAGATCGAGCAACCACGGCCACGCGGCGTTCATCCCCGGCGACAGCGCCAGCCCCGACAGGATGATCGCGGGCAGCAGCGCGAAGATCGTCAGCACATAGGCCAGCTTCTGGAAGATGTTGCGCGCGTTCGGCTGGTCCGGATCATGGAAGCGGAGCGCGGCGTGTTCCTTCGCGTCATACCACAGATGCGCCGCCGACAGTTCGCGTCCGCGGATCCGAAAGTCGCGCTGGAAGTGCCGGTTGAGCAGGCTCGATACCATGTAGAACAGCAGCCCGAACCCGAGCACCAGCGCGAACAGCAGATGCCAGCGCCGCGCGACCGCGAGGTTATACCCCGCGGGGATCGTCAGCCACGAGGGTGCGCGCCAGGTATGGAGCCACGCATGATCGGTATTCGCGCCGAACTCGCCCCAATAGAGGTGCGGATGCGCGTTGAGGATGGTCAGTCCGCTGCCGATCATGATGAAGATCGTGATCGCGGACACCCAGTGCCAGATCCGCGTTATCAGCCGGTGCCGGTAGATCGGCGTGTCCGTCGCCGGTCGCAGTGTATCGGAAGAGCGGGTTGCGTCGGTCATGCGGGTGCCTGTTCGTGCCGTCGCCGGGGGTGATCCATCGTTAGCGTCCCTTACGCCGTTCGCCCACTGCAATCCAAGCCTTGAGGAACAACTCCATGTCGGACCAGCATTTTTACGAACCACGCGATGGTCACGCGAGCGTTCCCGGACTCGACCATGATCCGCTCAACGCGATCATCGCGCCGCGTCCGATCGGCTGGATCAGCACGCTCGCCGAGGACGGTACCCGCAACCTCGCGCCGTACAGCTTCTTCAACCTGTTCAACTATCGCCCGCCGATCATCGGCTTCTCGTCGATGGGATGGAAGGACAGCGCTGCCAACATCGCTGCAACCGGCGAATTCGTGTGGAACCTCGTCACGCGCGACCTCGGTGATGCGATGAACCGCAGCGCAGCGACGGTCGGCGAAGAGGTGGACGAATTCGACCTTGCCGGCATCGACACCCTTCCGTCGCGACTGGTCAAGCCACCGCGCGTCGCCGCCAGCCCGGTCGCGTTCGAATGCCGCCACACGCAGACACTGCGGCTCGAGACCAAGGACGGCAGCGCGCTCGACCAGTGGATGATCCTGGGCGAAGTCGTCGGCATCCACATCGCGCCGGACCTGATCGCGGACGGTGCCTATCAGACCGCGGCGGCGCACCCGATCCTGCGCGGCGGCGGCCCGGCGGACTATTTCGAGATCGCCGCCGACGCGCTGTTCAAGATGCGGCGGCCGGGGTGATCGCGGACATGCTCTGTCGGCCCGGTTTACACAATCGAGCAGACGGTAGACCTAAGTCCTTCATAGTCACGGTTGGTACGGTCCGTGCTTGCGATATTGCGTCGACCCTGGTGTTGCGTCTCTCGTCGACTTCGCAACAACGGAGATCTTCATGTCGACTGTACGCAAAGCATGGGCCGCAGCCATCGCCGCGACCACCTTCCTGACCACACCCGCTGTCGCGACCACCGTGGACTTCGCCTATCTGAACGGAAGTGACAGCGTCGCGGCGGGCAGCTTTAGCTATGCCACCGGTGCCGCCGGCGTCCTGAATTATGGCGACCTTACCGCGTTTGACCTGTCGATCAGTGGGGTCACCTATCGGCTCGCGGACGTTCAGGCGCTGACCGAATATGTCTATTTCGGGTACGATACCGCAGCCAATACGTTCGTGACGTCGCCCCTGTTGAGCGGCCCGGCGGGGAGCTTCACCGGCAGCCTCTCGGCATTGAACGCGACCTTCAACCACGGCTTTTTCTTTGCCCACGTCCCGACCGGAGAATTCACCGAATTCTCGATCCCCGTCACCAAATTCTTCACCTCGGTCACATTCGTGGTGGCAGACCCCCTGCCGGAACCAGCCACCTGGACGATGATGGTGTTCGGACTGGGGGCAATCGGCGGCGCGATGCGGTACCGGCGCAGCGTCCCGGCCATCGTATCCGGCTGAAACACCCCGGCGATAAAACCGCCCGCCAGAAACCCATCGATTGTGATCGGGAGCGCCGCCCGAAAGTCTTAAAAGACCGCGCTTGGCCGTTCTACTGTTTGGCTTTATGGCTTTGCCGCGATGAGTATATCGCTTCCTGCCGTTCAGTTCGGAACGGACATCACCGAATGTGATCGCGAGCCGATCCATATTCCCGGTAGTATCCAGCCACATGGCCTGCTGCTGATCGTCGCGGCGGACGATCAGCGGGTGATTGGCGGGGCCGGCCGCCGGCTCGAACCGACGTTCGGGGCGGACTGGCTCGGACAGACGGTCACCACGTTGCTCGGCGCGGAAGCGGCCGCGTTGCTTGCCGGTGCGGTACGGCCGATGTGCGTGCTCAGCCGGATCGATACGCCCGGGTGGGACGGCACCGCGCACCGCGACGGGGATCGCTGGCTGATCGAACTCGAGCCGTCCGAGACGCAGCGTGCGACCGACGTCCTGAGCTGGATCGACGATGTCGGGGTCAGCTTCGAACGGTCGGGCGGGTTGATCGACCTGTGCGAACGCGCCGCCAAGAGCTTCCGCACGCTGATCGGCTACGACCGCGTGATGATCTACCGGTTCCTCGACGACGATTCGGGCGTCGTCATTGCCGAGGATGCCGCCGACGACCTCGACAGCTACCTCAACCATCATTTCCCGGCGTCCGATATCCCGCAGCAGGCACGCGCGCTCTATCTGCGCAACCGCGTCCGCGTGATCCCCGACGTCTATTATCAGCCCGATCCGATCCGCCCGGCGAGCGAAGCGGGGATCGACATGAGCAACAGCGAGTTGCGCAGCGTCTCGCCGATTCACATCCAGTATCTCAAGAACATGGGGGTCGCCGCCTCCGCCTCGGTGTCGATCGTCAAGGACGGGGTGCTGTGGGGCCTGGTCGCCTGTCACAACATGACACCGCGCCATATCAGCGCGGCGACGCGGCGTTCCGCGGCGCTGGTCGCGGGCGGTCTCGCCCGCCAGATCACCGCCAAGGAACAGGCCGACGATTACCGCGAGCGCCTGCGGATCCGCGCCGACGAGGACGTGATCGCCGCGCGCCTGGCCAGCGACGTCGACCCGGCGCAACTGTTCAAGGCGGCGGGCGCAGACCTGCGGCGGATGTTCGAGGCCGACGCGTTCGCGGTCATCGACGGCACCACCGCCTATTGCAACGGGGCGTGCCCCGACGAGGCGCAGATCCGCGAGATCGCAGGCTGGGTCCGGAAAAAGGGCACCGAGCCATTCCACACCGACAGCCTGTCGAGCGAGTTCCCGGCGGCAGCCGCCTATCGCGATCATGGCAGCGGCGTCCTGGCGATCACCCTGTCGTTCCAGACCCCGACCATGTTGCTGTGGTTCCGCGCGGAGGAAAAGCAGGTCGTCGAATGGGCCGGCAACCCGCACAAGGCGGTCAACCTGCAACCCGGCGAGAAGCTGACGCCGCGCGCTTCGTTCGAAGCCTGGACGCAGGTCGTGCACGGCAAGGCCCGCCGCTGGTCGCAGCCCGAGGTCGAGGCCGCGCGCCGGCTCACCGTGCGGCTGTACGATGCCCGCCAGAACCGCCGGATCCGCGATCTGGCCGACAGCCTGAGCGTTGCGGTCGCCGACAAGGATCGCCTGATCGCGCAGCAGGAAACCTTGCTGAAGGAGGTCAACCACCGCGTGCAGAACAGCCTGCAGCTGGTGATGGCGTTTCTCGCCCTGCAGGGCCGCGCCAGCGACGATCCGGCACTCACGGGGCACCTCACCGAGGCGCAGCGCCGCCTGTCCGCGGTCGCGCTGGTGCATCGGCGGCTGTACACCGACGACAACGTTCAATCGATCGACCTGTCGCGCTACCTGACCGATCTGATCGTCGACCTGAAGGGGTCGATGGGGGACGAATGGGCGAACCAGTTCGCGCTCGATCTGGCACCGATCACGATCGCGGCGGATGACGCGGTGCAGGTCGGGCTGGTGCTGGTCGAACTCGTCATCAACGCACAGAAGTACGCGTACGGCGGTGCGCCGGGGCCGATCTTCGTCAATCTCGAACAGCATCGCGCGCGCTTCCGGATGATCGTCGCCGATGCTGGCCGCGGCAAGACCGGCACGCGCAAGGGGTTTGGGACCCGCATGCTCGATTCGATGGTTAGGCGCCTCAACGGTACGCTCGAAGTCTCGGACAACATGCCGGGGGTTCGGACCGTGCTGACCGCCCCAATCACGCAGCCGCGCGCTCCCGCGGATGCCATCGTGGAAGACGCATTCCAATGAGCACCGAGGAAGCCAAGGGTATCCCGTCGAATGGTGCGTTCGATCAGCCCGACGATACGCTGATCGGCCGCCCCGGCGAACGCCACTGGAAACAGAGCACGATCACCGACTCGTCGCTCAAGCAGCGCGGCGGGGTGTTCTACGCGGCCATCGAGATGACGCGGATGCCGATGGTCCTGACCGATCCGCGCCAGGACGACAATCCGATCGTATTCGCGAACAACGCATTTCTGGATCTGACCGGCTACGATCAGGATCAGGTGCTCGGTCGCAACTGCCGGTTCCTGCAAGGGTCGCAGACCGACCGCGCGGTCGTCGCGCAGCTGCGCACCGCGATCGCGGAACGCCGCGCGATCAGCGTCGAACTCCTCAACTACCGTCGCGACGGCTCGCCCTTCTGGAACGGCGTGTTCCTGGGGCCGGTGTACGACGACGCGGGCGAGCTGCTGTTTTTCTTCGCGAGCCAGCTCGACGTCAGCCGTCGCAAGGACGCCGAATCCAATGCGTTCCAGAGCCAGAAGATGGAATCGATCGGCCAGCTGACCGCAGGCCTCGCGCATGATTTCAACAACCTGCTGCAGGTGGTCAACGGCAGCCTCGAACTGATGGCAATGAAGCGCGAGGACCAGCGCGCGTTCAAACGGTATCACGAAGCCGCGCTCACGGCGGCACAACGCGGCACCAAGCTGACCGCGCAATTGCTGTCGTTCGCGCGCCGCAGCCGGCTTGAACCGCGTCCCGTCGAGATATCGAGTCTGGTGTCGGAAATCGCCGAGCTCCTCGAATCGACCGTCGGGTCGCGGGTGGATCTCCAGCTCAATCTGCGCCGCCGTCTTCCCAACATCGAAGTCGACCCGGTGCATTTCGAGACCGCGCTGATCAACGTCGTCACCAACGCACGCGATGCGATCGAGTCGGGCGGGACCATCACGATCACGACGTCGCTGAAACCGGTCGCAACGGATGAGATCATCGGCCTCGACGCCGGCAATTATGTCCTGCTCGAGATCGAGGACAATGGCGCGGGCATGGCACAAAGCGTGCTCGACCGGGCGGTCGAACCGTTCTTCACGACCAAGCCCAAGGGCGCCGGAACCGGCCTTGGTCTTGCAATGGCGCAGGGGTTCGCACAGCAATCGGACGGCGTGCTGACGCTCACCAGCAATGCGGGCGAAGGCACCACCGTCCGCTTCTTCTTCCCGATCGCGCAAGACGAGGCCACGGTGCAGGCGCTTGCCCCCGATACCACGGGGTTCCGCCCGGAGGAGGTCGACAAGGAGCAACCCCCGGTCATCCTGGTGGTCGAGGACGAAGCGGCGATCGCCTTCCTCGCGGAAGAGATTCTGACCGACGCTGGCTATAAGGTCTCGGTCGCGAACGATGCGGACGAAGGCCTGCGGCGGTTCGACGAGCTGGAAAAGCAGGGCGGCGTGGCGCTGGTATTCTCCGACGTGGTGATGCCGGGACCGCGCAACGGGCTCGCGCTTGCGCAAGAGATCCGCGGGCGCAATCCCAAGGTGCCGATCCTGATGACCACCGGGTACAACGACGAGATGTCGATCAACGGTCCCCAGCCCGAGGCGCTCGACGTGCTCGGTAAGCCGTATCGTCGCGAAGAACTGGTCAGTCGCGTCCAGGCGGCGTTGCGGCGGCGCGCCGGGGCTGCGCATCAACGCTCCGATTTCGGACACGCGCAGGCATGACCGCCGGAACACGGCAGGATCCTGAAACACCGTTGCCCGTCGCCAGCCGCTTGCGCACCATGACCCGTGCGGCGCACGACACGGTCGATGCGTCGTTCAGCCGATTCGATCTTGCCGATCGCGATGATTACGCGCGCTTCCTCCTGGCCCATGCCAGCGCGACTGCGGCAGTCGAGAACGTGCTGGTGCGCGACGCCACGCTGCCGCAATGGCGGCCGCGGTTGCGGTTGTTGCTCGATGACCTTGCCGGCCTGGGCCTCGCCCCGCCGCTGCCGCTTGCGTTCGACCCCGGCGACACAGTCGCGGCCCGGCTGGGCGCGCTCTACGTGATGGAAGGATCACGCCTGGGCGGTGCCGTGCTTGCCAAGCGTGTGTTTGAAGGCGCACCCGCGGCGTTCCTGTCCGCGCGACACGATCCGGGCGAATGGCGTGCATTCCTGCGCACGCTCGACGCGCGCGGCGTCGGGCAGTCGCCGGAATGGCACGACGCCGTCGCGGCGGGCGCATCGGCGTGCTTTGCGCTCTATGCCACCGCCTCATCCACCACGCCGGTGCTGCACTAGAACGCGTCGACGTCCGCCTGCCCGTTCGTTTCGGGCGGGCAGGAACGCCATCGTGCGAAGTGCGGAACAGGCCCGCTCAGTAATTCCACTGCAACTGGGTGCGGATCACGTCGCCTTCGGCGCGTCCCATCCGCCGCTCGTCACCTTCGCGCCGCTCCATATGCGCATAGGCAAGCGTCAGCTCGAGCGCGGAAACGGGCTGGAACTCGACCCCGAATTCGACTTCGTTGGTCTCGAGCCGGGGCGCGTTGGTCAGTGCCTTCCACCCGCCGCGATAATATTGCCAGCGCGCATAGGGCATGAACGGCCCGACCGGCGACCGCCGCACCCGCGCCATCGTCTGGACGTAGCCGCCGTTCAGCGGGAGCGACCGGATCGCCTGGCGCGACACGTCATATTCGGGGCCACGCCCCCAGTTCCATTCCGCCTGGAAGCCCAGCGGTTGCGGGTAGAGGATCGCGTGGATCCCGCCGCGCTCCTCGCGATAGACGATGTCGCTCGTCCCGCCGCTGCGGACCTCGGGCTGGATCCCGTTGCGCAACACCGCACCGCCCAGTTCGAGCACTTGCCCGTCGAACGCCCCGCCCAGCCCGTCGAGCGCGAACGGCCAGGTCGCCATCGCGACCGTCATCACCCCGTCGTTGGTCTCGGTCCGGTTGATCCCCTGCCCGTTGAAGACGCCGACGCCGAACGCGCCGTAATTGCCGAACAGCTTCTGCCCGTCATCCTCCAGCCGCTTCCACACCCGCTCAACCTGCGGCGGGGTGTAATAAGCGATCACGCCGATATCGCGCTCCCCCGGCACCGCGCTGTTGATGCCGTCGCTGCGATCGAGCGTCAGGCGGTTGGACGAGGATTGCATGTTCTCCCACCCGTACGGCACCTTCGACTGGCCGAAACGCAGCCGGAACCGCTTGTCGCGGTCGAGGAAGGTATCGACATAGGCGTCGCGGAGCTGGACGAACCCTTCGCGGCGCTCCCCCCCGGACTGGTTGGCGACGCTGTTGGCAAAATCGGGCTGGAAATAGAAGGATACGCGGTCGCTCAGGTCACCCTGCAGGATCAGGCGGATCCGGCGGAAAGTGAAATTGGTGTCGTCGCCGATCCCGCCATCCCCGACCGAGCGTAACCGCGATACGCCGTCGGGCGCGCGCCGGTCGCCGCTGATGATCTCGTTGAAGCGTAGCTGCGTGTAGCCGCGGACCCCGATCCGGTCGTACCAATGCGGCTTGGCGGGCTTCGCAGCGACCGCGACCGCGACCGGCGGCTGCTCCACACGCGGTGCGGCTGGTACCGCAGTCGGTGCCGCAGTCGGTGTCGATGCAACCGCGACGCTTGCGGGCGGTGTCGGCGTTGGTCCGGGTGACGGCTTGCCCTTCTGCGCAGCCTTCATCTCGGCGATCGTCGCCTTGAGTTCGTCGATCTGCGCCTGCAATTCCTGCACCGTCTGCGCCTGCGCGCCTTCTACGGGGAGGATCGCGAAGACAGCGCCGAACGAGGCGGATAAAAGTCGTCGTTGCACGGATCATACTCTCGGATCGTCGACGCTGAAGGCAGCACTGCACCGCCCCTGATCGTCGCTGCGTCCCCGAACACGGGCCGCCGATCGCCCCGCCATTGCCTCAGGAACAGGACCGCGGCAAGGTCCCGTTGCATCGGCCAAATCACGGTGGTTATACGGCCGCACTTCCCCGGAAAACCGTCGATCCTGCGTCATTCCAGACAGCGCGGCAGGTCGGTGCGACGTCATGCCATTGCACCCCCTGCCGAGCGGTGGCGAACGACCCTCTGCGGCAAATGGCCAAGGCGGAACGGCCAAACGCTTGTTTTACAACGGTATGGCTCTTTCCGGGCCGACGTGGCGTTATAGCGCGATGCGGCATCGTCCAGTTTCCCCCTTCCCCTGCTCGCGCATATCGGGCCGCGTACCGGTCCGGGCAGGCGGAGAATGACACGGCACTTCGCTTCGGGTCGGCGCATTGCGCTGCTCGTCGTGGCAGTCGTCGTTCTGCTGTTCGTCGCATTCCTTATGTTCGCGCATCGCCCCGCGATCGCCGAAATCGCGCCACCGGCGCGCGGAGCATTTCCGGAAACCGATATCGCGCGCGGGGCCGCGCTGGCGCGGATGGGCAATTGCACGAGTTGCCATACCGCCAAGGGCGGGCGTCCGTTTGCGGGCGGCGTGCCGATCGCGACGCCGTTCGGCACGCTGCACGGCACCAACATCACCCCCGATCCCGTAACCGGGATCGGCCGCTGGTCCGAGCCTGCGTTCGCGCGGTCGATGCGGCAGGGCGTCGCGCGCGACGGCAGCCATCTCTACCCGGCGTTCCCCTATGACCATTTCAGCAGCCTGACCGACGCCGATCTGCACGGGCTGTACGCGTTCCTGATGACGCGCCGTCCGGTCCATCTGGAGCCCCCCGCCAACCGCATGATCCCGCCGCTTGGGTTCCGCCCGTTGCTTGCGGGATGGAAACTGCTGTTCTTCCGCCCTGCGCGCTTCACCACCGATCCGGGCCACGACGCCTTGTGGAACCGCGGCAAGTATCTCGGCGACGGCATCGCGCATTGCGGTGGCTGCCATTCCCCACGCGGCGTTCTCGGCAACGAGAAAACCGACCAGCCCTATGCCGGCGGTTGGGTCGACGGATGGTATGCGCCGCCGCTCGACGCGACATCGCCCGCGATCCGCGCGTGGACCGCGGACCGGCTGGAGACCTATCTGCGCACCGGATTGAGCACGACGCATGCAGCGGCGGCCGGGCCGATGGGCGCGGTGGCGCACAACCTCTCGCAAGTCCGCGATCCCGACGTCCGCGCGATCGCGACCTATTATGCCGACCTGATGGCCAAGGCCCCCGCCGCGCGCCGCGAACCGCCGCTGCCCGACCGTGCGGATGCGGCCGTCCGGGCGCATCCCGAAGGCGCGGCGCTCTACGCGGGTGCCTGCGCGATGTGCCACGAACCCGGCGCGCCGATGGTGGTCGCGGGTCGTCCGGTGTTGCCGCTCGGCACGCAATTCCACGAACACACGCCGCGCGACATGATCCAGACGATCCTGCAAGGCGTGGCACCGCCGGTCGGCGCGCAGGGGCCGTATATGCCCGCTTACGCCAGCACGTTGAGCGACACGCAGGTCGCACAACTCGTCGCCTATCTGCAGACCCGCCACGGGACGGTCCGCTGGGACGATCTCGAAAAGGAAGTCGCGCGCGCGCGCAAGGAAGGAAAGCCATGATCGAACTGTCGGTCAACGGGCGGACGGAGCGTGTTGACGCGGACGCCTCGACGCCACTCCTGTACGTCTTGCGTGACGACCTTGGGCTGGTCGCGGCGAAGTTCGGCTGCGGCCTCGGCCAGTGTGGCGCATGTACCGTGCTGGTGGACGATCAGCCGGTGTTCTCCTGCATCACCTCGATCGCGGCGCTGCCGGGGCGGGCGATCACCACGGTCGAGGGGCTCGGCACACCCGACAAGCCCGGCATCGTCCAGCGCGCGTTCGAAATGGAGCAGGCGGCGCAGTGCGGCTATTGCATCCCCGGCATGATCGCGCGCGCCGAGGCGCTGCTCCGGCATAGCACGACGCCAAGCGAGGACGAGATGCGCACCGCGATGAGCCCGTCGCTGTGCCGCTGCGGCACGCACATGCGGATCCTGCGCGCGGTCCGCCGGGCAGCGTCCATGCGCGGCGGCGGTGTCGTCGATCCGGCGGAGCGGGTGGCGTGACCGTGCCGACCCGGCGCGACATGCTCGCGGGCGGCGGGCTGGTCGTGTTCTTCGCGCTGTCGGGCGTCGCGCAGGCGCAAGGCCTGTCCGGCGGCGGCGAAGGGGGCGCGGGGCCCAAGAAAGTCCGTCCAGATCTTCCCGGCAGCCTCGCCACCGAACCACGCCTCAACGCATGGATCAGGATCGCGCCCGATGGCGAAGTGATCGTCTTCACCGGCAAGGCAGAACTGGGCCAGGGGATCCGGACCGCGCTGATGCAGCTCGCGATGGACGAGCTCGACCTGGCCGACAACAGCCTGACGCTGATCTCCGCCGACACCGCGCGCACCCCCGACGAGGGGATCACCGCAGGCAGCCATTCGATGCAGGACAGCGGCACCGCGATCCTCAACGCCGCCGCCAACGTCCGCCACCGCCTGCTTGCCGAAGCCGCGCGGCGGTGGACCGTCGCACCAGCGACGCTGTCGACCAACGCCGGAACCGTGCGCGCACCCGACGGGCGAAGCCTCGGCTACGGCGACCTTGCCGCTGGCCTCGACCTCCAGGTCGATGCCGAGCCCGACATGCCGCGTCGCCCGGTCGCCGCCCGCCGTTTCATCGGCCGCACCGTGCCACGTGTCGACATCCACGCGAAGCTCACCGGCGGCACCGCCTATGTCCAAGACATCAAGCTGCCGCACATGCTCCACGCGCGCGTCGTGCGCGGGCCGAGCGACGGCACCCGGCTCGCCACGGTCGATCACGCCGCGATCGCGCGGTTGCCGGGGATCGTAAAGGTCGTCCGCGACGGGAACTTCACTGCGATCCTCGCCGAGCGCGAATGGCCGGTGGTGCAGGCGCTCCACCTCCTCAACCGCGCCGGCTGGCAGCCGACCCGCCCGCCCTTGCCGCAGGGCGATCTCGCGACCGCGATCCAGCGTCTTCCCGCGCAGGACCGCCCGATCCTCGACCGCCACGACGCGCCGGGGACGGTCCCGGTCCGCGAGATCGCGGCGCGCTATACCCGGCCGTACCTGATGCACGGCGCGATCGGCCCGTCCTGCGCGGTCGCGCTGTTCGAGAACGGCGCGATGACGGTGTGGACGCACAGCCAGGGCGTCTATCCGCTGCGCAAGGCGCTCGCGCAGTTGCTCGCGCTGCCGGTGGAGCAGGTGCGTTGCATTCATAGCGAGGGATCGGGCTGCTACGGTCACAATGGCGCGGACGACGTCGCCGCCGACGCGGCGCTGGCGGCGCGCGCGGTGCCGGGGCGGCCGGTGCGGATGCAGTGGATGCGCGAGCAGGAACATGGCTGGGAACCGCTCGGCCCCGCGATGGTCACCGAACTGTCGGGCGCGCTCGACGCCAATGGCCGGATCGTGCGCTGGAACCACGCAGTGTGGAGCAACCCGCACAACATGCGCCCCTCCGCCGCGGGCGATTTCCTCGCGGGGCAAGAGGTCCTGCCGCCCTTCCCCGCAACCCCGCCCAAGCCGATCCCGCAACCCGAGGGCGGCGGGGACCGCAACGCGGTGCCGCTCTACGCCTTCCCCAATGCGGTGGTCCGGCATCATTTCATTCCGGGAATGCCGCTGCGCACGTCGGCATTGCGGGGGCTCGGCGCGCACATGAACGTCTTCTCGATCGAATGTTTCATCGACGAACTCGCTGCCTCCGCGCGCCGCGATCCGGTGGCGTTCCGGCTCGCGCACATGGACGACCCGCGCGCGCAGGCGGTAATCCGCACCGCCGCCGACAAGTTCGGCTGGACCCGCTACCGCCGCCAGCCGTGGCGCAGCGCGGGCGTCGCGTTCGCGCGCTACAAGAATCTTGGCGCGTATTGCGCGATCGTGCTCGACGTCGAGATCGAGCCCGAGACGGGCGAGGCGGTGGTCCACCGCGCGGTCGCCGCGGTCGACAGCGGCGAAGTCGTCAATCCGGGCGGAATCCGCAACCAGATCGAGGGCGGGATCGTCCAGTCGCTGAGCTGGACCCGGCACGAAGCGGTCGGATTCGACGCGCATCGCCGGACCGCGTTCGACTGGAGCGAATATCCGATCGCACGCTTCGTCGACGTCCCCCGCGCGGTCGAGGTGCATCTGCTCGACCGGCGCGGCGCGCCCTTCCTCGGCACCGGCGAAGCTGCGCAGGGCCCGACCGCCGCCGCCTTCGCCAATGCGGTCGCGCTGGCGACGGGCAAGCGGATCCGCGCGATGCCGCTGTCGGCGGGCACGATCAAGGCGGCGATCGGAGACGGATAGCGGGACAATCCCTCCCGTTCGTCTTGCGTCACGAGGCTTGCGTTGGCCGCGGGGCTTCGACTTCGCTCAGCCCGAACGTAGGGTGGTGGGGCGACACCGGTGGCATCGCGCTAGGTCGTAAAGTCTCAGACACGAATGCTTTTACAGCACCCCATGCACCGTTCGCCCTGAGCGAAGTCGAAGGGCTTGCGTTGGACGGGAGGCTTCGACTTCGCTCAGCCCGAACGGAGGGCGGTGGGCCGACACCAGCGGCATCGCGCGCGACGTCGCAAGATCTCAGACTCGAATGCCCTTGCAGCATCCCTCCCCCTCCGTTCGCCCTGAGCGAAGTCGAAGGGCCCCCACTGAAAGCAGGGTTTCGACTGTGCTCAGCCCGAACGAGAGGTACCAAGCCAACACCGGCCGCAGAGCTCAATGCGTCGTGCACCCCCTTGCCCTGCGCCGACGTGCGGGCAACAACGGCGTTCGTCTGGGGAGTATCATCATGCGCCGTCGTACCTTTATCGCGTCCTTGCCCGCAGCCGCCGTCCTGCTGCCGGGCGTCGCGCGGGGGCAGAGCGGCAAGACCAGCGCAGATCCCGCCCCCGGCCCCGGCCAGGGCGCCGCACCACCAACCGACCCCAACCCCACCGTCTGGATGCCCGGTGAGGAACGCTTCCTCCGCCCCGACGTCCACGCTGGCGACCGCCCGATCGGCGCGAGCTTTGCCTCGCGCACTGCCGTCTACGGCCTAAACGGTGCGGCCGGGACCGCGCACCCGCTCGCGACGCAGGCGGGGATCGACATCCTGAAAGCGGGCGGCTCCGCGGTCGATGCGGCGATCGCGATCAACGCGTGTCTCGGTTTTCTCGAACCAACGTCGAGCGGGATCGGCGGGGATGCCTATGCGATGATCTGGGACCCCAAGCGCAAGGCGGTGGTCGGTCTCGCGGGCTCTGGCGCGTCGCCGCGCAGTCTCAGCCTCGAGACGGTGCGGTCGCGCGCGAAGAACGGCGCACTTCCGCCGCTCGGTGCGCTCAGCGTGTCGGTGCCGGGGACGGTCGATGCGTGGTGGACGATGCACCAGCGCTACGGCAAGCTGCCCTGGGCGGCGCTGTTCCAGCCCGCGATCGCGCTCGCGGAGGCGGGCGCGCCGGTGCCCGACATCATTGCGTATTACATCCGCCGCAGCATGGCCGCATTCCGTCGCCCGGGGAACGGGCTGGAGGAATCGCAGAACGCGTTGCGCACCTACGGCCTCGCCGACGGCAAGGGCCCCGCGGCGGGCGGCGTGTTCCGCAACCCCGATCTCGCGCGCACCTATCGCGCGATCGCCAGCGGCGGGCGCGATGCCTTCTACCAGGGCGACATCGCGCAGAAGATCGAGCGGTACTTCAAACGGATCGGCGGGTGGCTGTCGGCGGCGGACCTGGCTGCGCACCATTCGGAATGGATCGCGCCCAGCACCACCGACTATCGCGGCACCACCGTCCACGCACTCGGCGCGAACACGCAGGGGCTGGCGACGCTCCAGATGCTCAACATCCTCGAGCGGTTCGACCTGAAGGGCGCAGGCTTCCAGTCCGCGCTGTCGATCCACTTGCAGGCCGAGGCCAAGCGCCTCGCCTATGAGGACCGTGCGCGATACTATGCCGATCCGCACTTCGCCAAGGTGCCGGTCGAGTGGCTGATCTCCAAGGACTATGCCGCGCAGCGCGCCAAGCTGATCCGCCCCGACCGGCTGCTGACCCCGGTCTACCCGGGCCAGGCCCCGAGCCACGGCGACACCACCTATTTCAGCTGCGCGGACAAGGACGGCATGATGGTGTCGATGATCCAGTCCAACTTCCGCGGGATGGGATCGGGGCTCGTCGCCGATGGCCTCGGCTTCATGTTCCAGGATCGCGGGCAGCTGTTCAGCCTCAAGGACGGGCACCCCAACATCTATGCGCCCGGCAAGCGCCCGTTCCAGACGATCATCCCCGGCTTCGCGACGCGCGGCAACACGCCGTGGATGAGCTTCGGCGTGATGGGCGGCGACATGCAGCCGCAGGGGCAGACGCAAATCATCGTCAACCGCGTGGATTACGGGCTCGAAATCCAGTCGGCGGGCGATTCCCCGCGCTGGCATCATGAGGGATCGTCGCAGTCGATGGGCGAGGATACGCCGGGGCTCGGCCCCACGGGGCTGCTCCGGCTCGAAACCGGCGTGCCGGTCGCGACCCGCCAGCGGCTCGCCGACATGGGGTGGAAGATCGGTGAACCGGATGGCGGCTTCGGGCGCTACGAATGCGTCGAGCACCGGATGGACGGCAATACCCGCGTCTATGCCGCGGCGAGCGAAATGCGCGCCGACGGCTGCGCGCTTTCTTACTGAAGGACTCGACGATGCGCCTGTTCCTGCTCGCCGCGCTCGCGCTGGCGTCCCCCGTTGCTGCCGAAACCTACGAGCTGAAGGCGACCCCACAGACGGTCGCCTGGGGGCATTACGATGCCGCCGACGCGCCCGTCCTCACGATCAAGTCGGGCGATACGGTGGTGATGCACACGCTGCTGACCAACAGCCCGACGGGTCTCGAAAAGGCCGGGGTCGCGCCCGCCGACATCGAACCGGCCTTGCGCGCGGTGTTCGACGGCGTGCCGCCCGCGAAACGTGGTCCGGGTGGGCATATCCTGACCGGGCCGATCGCGATCGAGGGGGCCGAACCTGGCGACACGCTCGAAGTCCGCATCCACAAGATCGATCTGGCGATCCCTTATGCGTATAACGCGTTCCGTTATGGCGCGGGGTTCCTGACCGACGATTTCCCGTATGCGCGGATGAAGATCGTCCCGCTCGACCTCAAGCGGATGGTCGGCAAGTTCGGCCCCGGCATCGAAGTACCGCTCGCGCCCTTCTTCGGCAGCATGGGGGTCGCCCCGCCCCCCTCCTTCGGCCGCTACGATTCCGCGCCGCCGACGATCAACGGTGGCAATATGGACGACAAGGCGTTGGTCGCTGGGACGACGCTGTTCCTGCCGGTCCATGTCCGCGGCGCGCTGTTCCAGGCGGGCGACGGGCACGCCGCGCAGGGCAATGGCGAAGTCGACATCACCGCGCTCGAGACGTCGCTGACCGGCACGTTCGAGTTCATCCTCCACAAGCGGACACCTGCGCCCTACCCGCGTGCCGAAACGCCGACCGCCTATATCGCGATGGGGTTCGACGACGATCTCAGCAACGCGACGCGCAAGGCGCTCCGCAACATGATCGATTTCCTCGTCGCGGCAAAAGGCATGACGCGCGACGACGCCTATATGTTGATCAGCGTTGCAGGCGATGTCGAGATTACCGAACTGGTCGACCGCAACAAAGGGGTCCACGTCGTGCTGCCCAAGGCGCTGTTCGTCAAACGCTGAGGCGGCGTACCTTTACGCCCCGTGCTCAGGGGGAAGCGGGACCTCTGAAAAAGGGGCCGACCCTTCATTTCCTGTTTTCCCGCGAAGGCGGGAATCCAGAGCCAAGCAGAATAACCACTGGCAGTTCGCGTGACTCCTGGACTCCCGCCTTCGCGGGAGAACAACGATACGCGATGATCCCCAACCCACCCGTTCGTTTCGAGCGTGGTCGAGAAACCTGCGCTGTGCCCGGCTTCTCGACTTGGCTCGAAGCGAACGGGTGGGGAAAGTACAGAATAATAGTACGTCAGACGGGTGCTTCTCAGGCCCCGACCGGCTCGACCGTCACCAGCACCACGTCGTTGGTCCGCATCGGCAGGCGCACATCATACCGCCCGTCCTTCGCCACGCGGACCGTGCGATCGATCTCGGGCGCGTCCACCGTCAGGCGTTGCAGTTCCGCAAGCTGCGCGGGCGACAGCGCCTTGGGCGACCCCATCTCGAGATAGCGCGAATGCGCGTCATTGGCGTGGAAGCCGGTACGCCGCACGGTCAGCCGATACGATCCCGCCGTAAGATGACTCAGCCGTACCGCAGCCGCAGTCGACGGCCTGGCCGGCTGCAGCTTGGTGAAGAACGGGCGATTGCTCACGGTCTGCACCGGTTGGGTCCAGTCCCACAGCAGGACGCGCGTCCGCTTCCCCTCGGTCGCGGCGAGTGCCTGACCGTCGCCAGTGGCGACGTCGCGCCCGTGCAGCACATTCAGATATTTGTACGCGAACCACGCGGGCTTGCGGATGCCTTCGCGGTTCATCAGCCCGAACCCGCCGTGGAACGGCGTCGGCGGCGGCCCCGCTTCCTCGAACAGGTCGCTATAGGTCCAGTAGCTCATCCCCTGCGCGATCCCGCGCGTCGCGCGCAGCTTGGTCAGGATGAACGGGCCACTGACGTAGGAATCATGCACCGGATCGCGCGGATTGTAGCTTGCGCTCCATTCCGAGAAATACAGCGGCAGCCCCGGAAATTTGGATGCCTGGATCTGCGCGCGGACTCGCCGCACGTCGCCCGTGACCGAATCCGGATTGGGCGACAGCTTGTTGTCGTCCTCTCCGCGTTCGTCGAGGAACCCGCCGTCGACGCCGTAGGTGTGCGTCGTCACGAAATCGATCGGCACGCGGTGCTCTGCGGCATAGTCGAGCAGGTCGGGGATCCATGCCGCCCCCGCGGTCGCCGGGCCGCCGACGCGCAATGCGGGATCGATCGCCTTGATCGTCCGCGCGGTCGATTCGTACAGCCGCAGGTACGCGGCCTTGTCCGCCTTCTCCCAGAAACCGTCTAAATTGGGTTCATTCCAGACCTCGAAGAACCATTTCCGCACTTCGGCTGCGCCATAACGCGCGCGAACATGGCGGATATAGGCGTCGATCAGCGCCGCCCAGCCGTCGGGACGTGGATGCGAGGTGTTGCCCTTCCAGTAGAAGATCGTCTGTTCCGACGTCTTGAGCGCGCCCGGCGTAAAGCCCAACTCGACGAACGGCCGGATCTTGCGCGCGAGCAGCGCGTCGTACAGCTGGTCCATCTTCGTCCAGTCGTACGTCGTCTTGCCCTCGCGAACCTTGACCGTCCCCAGCGCGTCGCTGAAAATGTCGTGGAATCGCACGTACCTGAACCCCAGTTCGCGCGCCGCGACGTCGAGTTGCGCAAGGCTGTCAGGCCGGATCAGCGTCCCCGAATAGTCCGCGCCGACCGACAGATCGAACGACCGGTCGATCGGTGCCCCCGCGCGCGCCACGTCCACGGCGATCACGCGCTCCGTCTGGCCCGGCCCGCCCGCCGTCTGTGCGGTCACGGGGGCCGCCACTATGCCGAGCGCCCCCGCTATGACCGCCAAACCGCAACGGGCACCGACCAAAGGTCGCAAAGCGTGTGTGGTCATCGGTATCCTCTGCGCGCGGTCGATCGTGTCGTGCCGACCTTACGTCATTTCGGCCAACACCACGAAGTATTTCACATATGCAAAATCAGTTTACTGGCAAGCATACCGACGATCGTTTTAGGCAACCTTCGTCATCTTTGCCGTACGCGTTCCGCCTTTTTCGCCAGCAGATCGATATACAACCGGTGATAGTCCGCCGCCATCCGGTCCGCGGAGAAGCGCACCGTCACGTCCGCGCGGCAGGCGGCGCGATCAATCCGGTCGATCCGCCCGATCGCGGCAACCGCCTGCTCCGGCGTATCGACGACGAACCCGGTCTCGCCGTCGCGGACGATGTCCGCCATCGACCCACGCCGGAACGCGATCACCGGCGTCCCGCACGCCAGCGCCTCGACCACCGACAGCCCGAACGGCTCCTCGAAATCGATCAGATGGAGCAGCGCCAGCGCCGACCCGAGCGCCTCCAGCCGATCCTTGCCCCCGAGCGGCCCTTCGTAGCGCACCGTCACCCCGTCGATATGCGGGCGAACCTCTTCCTCAAAATACCGCTGATCCTGGACGATTCCCGCGATCCGCAACGGGATCCCCGCTGCCTTCGCCACGCGGATCGCGACCGCCGTGCCCTTGTCCGGATGGATCCGCCCGAAGAACAGCAGCTCGCGTTTCGGTTGCGCCCCGAACGGGAAGGCACCCACGTCGATCCCGTGCGGGATCGTCGCAGCATAGCGCAGCTCCGGACTGCGATCGGTCTCGCTGATCGCGACATAATCGACGTCGTGCTGATATTCGGACAGCATCGGGAGGATCCGCTCCGACGGCATTCCGTGGACCGTCGTGACGATCGGCGTGCGGATCATCCGGCTGAACGCGAGCGGCACGAAATCGGCCTGGTTGTGGATGATGTCGAACTGATCCGCGCGCTCCATCACATGCGCGACATGGCGCATTTCCCACACTTTAGCGTCGATCGCGGGGTCATCGTTATACGGCCGCGGCACCACCCCAGCGAGCGTCCCCGACGTGGCGCTGTCGAGCGTCGCGAACAGCGTCACGTCCACCCCGCGCGCGACCAGCGCTTCGGTCAGGAGACTCGTCGCGAGTTCCCACGGACCGTAATGGTTCGGCGGCGTGCGCCAGGCGATCGGCGCGAGCATCGCGACACGGATCGGGGCGGGGTTCGTCATAGGATCAGCCCCGGACATAGGATTGCACGCGCCACCGCCCGGTGCGTTCGTCGCCGGCACTGCGCCACGCGACCCCGCTCGCCGCCAGGAACCGCGCGTGGAGATGCGCCGCGTGCTGCACGAAGTCGGGATAATCGACGCGGTGATGCGCCAGGATCAGCCGCCCGCCCCGGCGCACCGCAACGGCGATGTCGCGCGCGACCTGCCGCATGTCGCGCGGCGACAGGTAATAGAGCACCTCGGCCACGACCGCGGCATCATAGACGCGGCCCGGGAACCGCCCGGGCAGCACCAGCCGTCGCACCCGCACCCCGCGCGCATCGCCGACCGCGCGCCGCACCAGATCGACCCCGCTCTCTGCACCCTCGGTCGCATCGAGCCGCAATGCCCGCCGCGCCAGCGCCACACTGTTCGATCCGTTCCCCGCGGCGATCTCAAGCACGCGACCGACCGGCCCACTCCCCAGGCCGTGCAGGATCGCGGCCCGCTTGTGCGCTTCGTCGCGGTTGGTGAAGGTGCTCCACGGGTCGGCATTCCCGGCAAATTTTTGCTCGAACCCGGCAAGGTCGATCGGCTTCATCGGGCAGTCTCGCGATACCGTTCAACGGGATGGGCAAAGGCGGCAAGTTCACGGCGCGAGATGGTGAACCCGCCCGGATCGTCGTCGATCATCCCGAACTGGCTGCGATAGCGCAGGATCACACCCCGCTTCGCCGCCGCACCCGCCGTCCCGAGCGCGAAGCCGTGCGTCGCGGGGCGCGCCCGCACCTGACGGTTGGGCCACACCAGATATTCAAGCCGCCGGATCGCCGGGCAGTCGGCGGCGACGCTCGATACGACGCGGTGATCGGGATGATCGTCGTCGCGCGCGGGCATCACCAGCAGGTCATGCCCGCGCGCCTGCGCCAGCGCCCGCGCAACTACCCGCCGAACCGAACCGCCGCCCACGCCAAGCCCGCCGTCCGGCAAAGTCAGAAAGCGGACGTCGCCCGCACCAATCCCGATCCCCCGCAACGCTGCGCGCGTCTCTCTAGCGCGCGCGCCGACCAGCCGCGCGCGCGGCCATGTGCGACTGTTGGGGTGCGACCCCGCCCCATCGGTGACGATGACGACACGCACGCGCGCACCACGTCGCCGCATCAACCGCATCAGCCCGAACGCCCCGATCACCTCGTCGTCGGGATGCGGAGCAACGACCAGCACGCTCCGCACACCATTCAGGCGCAAGGGTTTCACAGGCCCGGCACCAGCACGGCATCCACCACGGCCTTGCCCACGCGCATCCGCTGCGCGTCGGGCGCGGGCTGGCGGAGATAGACCATCAGATCGGTCATCGCCGCCGACAAGGGATGCGCGACGAACATCCCCGACACGCCGACCGCCTGTTGCGCCAACGTGATCGCGCGTTCGGCAGCCGACGCCACCGCCAGCCGCGCCGCCGCGACACGTTCGATAAAGCCCGGTTCTGCCCAAGTCGCCGCGACCGAGCGTACGGCATCCGCCGCTGCTTCCGCCGCACCATACAGCTCCGCAAGCCGTCCCAGCTGGTGCGGATCCTCGTCCCGCCCGGTCGCGACCAGATGATCGCGGACATGATCGAACACCCCCGCGATGCCGCCCGCATGGCAGGCGACAAATCGCAGGGCGCCCCCGCTGAAATAGGGTTCGCGTGCATAGTCGCCGGGTTCGCCGATCGTGCGGAAACTGGCGGGGTCCGCACCGTTCCAGCGAACAACATGCGTCTGCGAGCGTTCCATGCCGACGACGTCCCACCAGCTGCGATCGACTTCGGGCGCGGATGCGATCAGGTCGATCAGCAGCAATCGGTGCCCCTCCGGCGTATCGGCCCCCGCCAGCGCATGCGTAAGAAGGCCGCACCCCGAGGCAAAGCTCTTCCCGCCGTGCAATCGCCCGTCGACCAGGCGCAGCGGTTCGTCGACCAGTGCCGCGTTCCATACGCCGAACAGGCTGCCCTGCCCCGCCATCGCGGCGACCGCAGCGGGATCGTCATACCGTGCGATAATCTGCATCGCATCGACATGCCCTTCGAACACGCGCGCGAGCGGCAGATCGCGGCGTCCGATGCGGTAGAGGAAGCGCAGCAATGCCAGCATCTCCACCGGATCGCGCGGGTCGCCCGACACCGGCAGCAGTGCGTGGAGCGCGCGGAGCGTCTTGGCCATCGGTCGATCGTCGGCCCGCGTGTGCGACAGCACTGTATCGAGCGGATCGGACGGTATGTTCACGCGTCGGCACCCGCATGGCGCAGCAACAGCGCGGACAGCGCCGCCTCCGCGGTAGCGAGATCGACCAGCCGTTCGCCGCCGGGAATGTCGGGGACCACTTGCATCGCAAAACTTTCGGCATTGGGTGCGGCGGACGCTACCGCGAGAATATCCGCGACCGGACGGTGCAGCGCCGCCGCAAGGGACTCGGCGGTCGTATCCAGCATCGGCCAGCCGGCCCGAGCCAGCGCATGACGCGCATAACGCCACGCGACGTCGTCGGGATGCGCCATCCGCGCGGACGCACCCGCCGTGCGATCCATGTCGCGCAGATGCCCCGCGAGCCCGCCGAGCGTACGACCTTCGCGTCGGGTCGACGTTTCGACCCGGATCGTACCGTCGCGGCGGACCCGCAAGCCGAGGCGGTGTGCGGTGTCGACCAGCCGTCCGTCCTCGCCCGCGGATACCGGCTCGAACCCGCCAAGCGCGGCATAGGTCTGCGCCGAACAGGCAAGGCTCGCCGCGCTGGTATAGTGATGCGGGCGCGCGCTTTCCCACGGAATCGGGTCGAGCAGTCGCCGCAACCGCGCCAGTCCATCGTAATAGGCTTCGATGCGATCCTGGACCGGGCTCAGCATGCCCCCGCTCCGGACGATCAGGCCGACGGCAACATCGGCAATATCGAGCGCAGCGAGATTGCTCGCCACCCAATCGGGCGCAGGCACAGAGTCCGCATCGGTCGACAGCAATATCCCGCCCGCGCCGACCGTCTCCAACCCCAGAGCCATCGCCGCCGCCCGCGCACGCCCCGCGTTGGGCGTCGCGTCCGCCGCGATATGACGGGTGACGATGGCATAGGGAACGATCGCACGATACGCCGTCACGACCCGTTCGCTTTCGTCGGTGCAGCCATCGAGCAAAAGGCACAGCACGAAGGCTTCACTGCGCTCCTGCGCCGCCAAACCCGTCAACAATCGCGGCAACAAGGCCGCCTCGTTACGCGCCGGGACACAGATCGCAATTCTTGTGGGTGCCTGGGAGACTTGTGCTTCAACCTGACCACACCATGCCGCACCGCGATCGGAATGGGTACGGAGTTCCAAGGGTGACATCGTGCGTATGATCTCGCTTTCGCAAGTCAAACGCCGCGACGTCGCAAAAAGATCAACGATGCCCAAAAAGTTGAACGTCCGAAGATCGTGGCTCCAATCCGAATGCCAACGGCGCACCGCTACTCACACTTCGTCGGATGTCTTCACGGACTGTTCTACGGCGACATTTCGTAGAACAGCCCGGAAGGCACGATCGTTTTTCGATCCATCAACCCGAGCCGGGATGTTCCGATTCCGCCGCGTCTGCACCGTCCTTGCCCGTCGTCCCGGATGCTTCAGCCGCCGCCACCCCCGAAGTGTCGATCACTTCGATCGGTCGCCCTGCGGCAACGGCGGAACGGGGATATTCGGAGACGTCCTGCTGATCGGGCCCGGTCGGCCCCGACTTTGCATCGGTGTCCCCCGTCGTGTCGTCCCGGTCACCGCGGGTGGTCGCATTGTCGGTTTCCGATCCCTCGGTCCCCGCTTGCCCGCCACCGTGATAGCCAATGTCGGTCTGGCCGCCGTGTCCGAAAAAGCCGCCGACGCTGCTGTCGCCATCCTTGCCGGTATGGGGGTTCTGATAGCTGCCGCCGCCGCTGTCGCCACCCTCGCCCCGGCCCGGTGCGTTCACGCCATCGGGTTTGCCCTTGTCCTGCTCGTTCCCGCTGACGGGGGTTGGCACTGTGTCAGTCATATCGATCTCCTGGAACGTCTTCTCTGAGGGGTGCGGGCTCGGCATCGGTCTCGACCGCTGCGATGATCGGTGACGCCTCGAAGTCGGCAAGCAATGCGGCAACGTCGTCGTACAAGGCCACCGCCCCCGCCGCGCGCAGCACATCGTCCGGGAACTTGCCCGACCGCACCGCGATCGTCGCGATCCCGTTCTTGCGGGCGGCTTCGACATCGTACGGCGTATCGCCCACCACGATGACCTCGCTCGCCGTGACTGCTTCCCCCTTTTCACCCAGCGTCTTGCCCAATTTCTCGAGCGCGACCGCGAAGATGTCGGGGGCAGGCTTGCTATTCTCGACATCGTCCGATGTGGTCGACGTCGCAACCATATCGCGCACATCGAGCAGATCGAGATAGTGTTCGAGGTCTTCGCCCGATGCGGACGACGCGAGCACGACCTTGATCCCCGCGCCGTGGACCCGGGCCAGCAAATCGCGCGCGCCGGCGAAGGACTTCACCTGATCGATGTAGCGATCCTTGAACGCGGTCCCGTGCGCCTTCCCGAGCGCTTCCTGCTCGGCTTCATCCTTGTCCGGAAGCAAGGTGGGGATCAGCATGTCCGTCCCCTTGCCGATCTGATCGTGCACGGTCTGGTCGTCGAACGCGGCACCGATGTCGCGAAACACATCCTGCCATGCCGCCACATGCAGGTCGTTGCTGTCGACGAGAGTCCCGTCGATGTCGAATAAGACCGCTTTTACTGCCATCAGATACCCTTGCTGCCGCCCGCCAAGCGAACCGTGATCTTCCCCAACGCGTCGATCCCGTGACCGATCCCCCGCGCGCGCGTGGGCACCATGGTCTGCGCCAGGGGAACGTACGATTGCACGGCGCGCACTTGCACAAATGTTGCTGCAATGTATCTGCCTCTGCAGCTAATGAGGTAGAAGATAATGGCGGTGTTCAACGTCGAGGATTGCGCCGCCAGCCGCGCACCCGGACGGATGTTGCGGCGGCTCGACAAGATCATGTCGGCCTATGTGGAGTCCCGGATCAACGGCGGCGAGCTGTCCTACCAACAATGGGTCGCGCTCAAGGTGGTCCGCGACGGCCTGGTCGCAACCGCGGGCGACTTGGCGCGCGAGCTGGGGATCACGACCGGTGCGACGACACGGCTGATCGACGTGCTCGAAACCCGCAAGCTGCTTGCGCGCGATCGCAGCGGTGAGGATCGCCGGGTGGTTGGGCTGCGCACGACCGACCTTGGCAGCGCAACCGTCGAGAAACTCAAGGGCGACGTCGTCAGCGCATGGAACGAAGTGATGGCACCCTTTTCGCAAACCGAGGCCAACGCGTTCGTCGAAATGCTCGCGCGGATCCTCGCCGAGGCCGAGCGCGTCGCGGGCATCCCGCCGATCGTGGAGAACGACCAGTGACCCGTTCGATCGGACTGGCCGCGCTCGCCGCGGTGCTGCTGTCGTCCTGCGCCGCCGTCCCGCACGACGCCCCGCAAGTCGCACAGGTCCAACCCGCCACGCTCGGGCTGTCACCCGTGTCCGCGCCGATCGCGCAGGATTGGTGGACCACGTTCAACGATCCGCAGCTCGATCGGCTGGTGGCGATGGGCCTGGCCGACAATCCGTCGCTCGATCGCGCGCTGGCGCGGGTGCGGATGGCGCAGGCGACGCTCGGCATCCGGCGTGGCGACCAGTTGCCGCAGGTGACGCTCGACGGCCAGTCGATCTACCAGCGCTTTCCCGACCGCTCGCTCTACCCGCCGCCCTATGCAGGCAACGCCTATCCGGTTTCGACCGTACAGGCGAACCTTAGCTGGAACCTCGATTTGTTCGGTCGCCAACGTGCACTCGTCGCGGGCGCGCGGGCCGACGTCGCTGCGGCGGCGCTGGATGCGGCGGCGGCACGGCTGACGGTGTCGACCTCGATCGCGCAGGCCTATGTCGGCCTCGCGCGTGCCGACCAGTTGATCCGCGTCGCCGACAGTTTCGTCGCGACCCGGCGGCAGGCGCTCGGCTTCATCAATTCGCGGATCCGCAACAAGCTCGCCAGCCAGTTCGAACTACGCCAGGGCGAAACCCTGCTTGCGGAAGCAGAGCAGGCAAAGACCCGCGCACTGGCGCAGCGCGAATTGCTCGTTCACGCGCTTGCCGCATTGGTCGGGCGCGGCGCGGATTTCTACCCGCAGATCACCAACCCAAAGCTCGCCTTCGATGCGCCGCCGGTGGTGCCCGACATGCTGCCCGCCGATTTGCTCGGGCGTCGTCCCGATCTGCTCGCCGGTCAGGCGCGGATCGATTCGGCGGCGGCGGGACGCCGCGTCGCGCGCGCGGATTTCCTGCCCAACGTCAATATCCAGGCGCTTGCGGGGTTTGCCGCGCTTGGTCTCGGCAGCTTCTTCGATCTCGGCGCGCGGACCTATGGCGCTGGCCCGGCGATCCATGTGCCGATCTTCGAGGGCGGCAAGCTCAAGGCGCAATATCAGGGCGCGACCGCCGCGCTCGACGAGGCGGTCGCCGCTTATGACGATGCCGTGCTCGGCGCGGTGCGCGATTCGGCCGACGCGCTGACGCAAGTCCGCGCGACCGATCAGGACGCCGCCGCGCAACGCCGCGTCGTCGCAGGCCTGCGTGAGACGGTGCGGCTCGATCAGGTGCGCGTCTCGACCGGCCTCGGGTCGCAGCTCGACAGTATCGACGCGGGCTTTCGTCTGCTCGAGGCCGAACAGGCGCTCGTCGGGCTCCAGACCGACGCGCTGACGCGCCGTATCCAGCTCATTGCCGCACTCGGCGGCGGTTTCGATCCTTCCTCGCCGCGCACGGCGACTCTTGCGGACAAGGCTTCATGAACGACCAGACCCCCACCGACTGGAAGCGCACGGCGGAAAGTGCGGAGCGTATCGATCCGGTCGTCGGCCCCGAGCCCGTCGCTGCCGAACCGTCGCCGCCCAAAGCGCCTCCGATCGATCATGCTGGCCGCCGCCGTACGCGGACCCGGCGGATCGCCTTCGGTCTGCTTGGTCTCGTCGTGCTGATCGGGCTGATCCTCTACGGCATCAGCGTCTTCACCGCGCCGCCGACCGAGGAAACCGACGATGCCTATGTCGCGGGCAACGTCGTCTCGGTCACCGCGCGCGACGGCGGGACCGTGCTCGCGCTCCACGCCGACAACACCCAGTCGGTCAAGCGTGGTCAGCCGCTGATCGACCTCGATCCCGCATCGGTCGGCGTGCAGATGGATGCGGCGCAAGCCGCGCTCGGTCGCGCGGTCCGCGCGGTGCGCTCGACCCACGCGCAAGTCGACGAAGCGGGCGCGGAGATCGCGCAGGCACAAGCCGAACTGTCGCGCACGCAGAATGATTACAGCCGCCGTCAGGGTGCTGCGCGCGATGGCGCGATTTCGGGCGAGGAACTGTCGCACGCCGCCGACGCGGTCACGTCCGCCCGCGCCGCGCTCGCGCTGGCGCGCGCCAAGCAGGCCCAGGCCGCGAGCACCGTCGCGGGCACCGACATCGCCAACAACCCGCAGGTCCTCGCCGCGATCGCCGACGTCCGCCGCGCCGCGATCGACAGCAGCCACATGAAGATCGTCGCACCCGTCGCCGGGATCGTCGCGCAGCGCACCGTCCAGCTTGGCCAGCGCGTCGCGGCGGGCACCCCGTTGATGGCGGTCGTCCCGCTCGACAGCCTGTGGATCGACGCCAACTTCCGTGAGACGCAGCTCCAGCATCTCCGCGTCGGCCAGCCCGTGACGATCACCGCCGACGTCTACGGCAAGGCCGTCACCTTCCACGGCAAGGTGCTCGGGCTCGGCGCGGGCAGCGGCAACGCCTTCTCGCTGCTCCCGCCGCAGAACGCCTCGGGCAACTGGATCAAGATCGTCCAGCGCGTCCCCGTGCGGATCGCGCTCGATCCCGCCGAACTGCGCGCGCATCCGCTGCGGATCGGGCTGTCGGTCAACGCGATCGTCTCCACCTCCAACCTGTCCGGCCCGATGGTCGCGGGCAGCACCGCTCCCGCGGGCGGCACGCAACAGAGCCTCGACGGTGGCCCCGAAGTCGATGCGATGGTCCGCCGCATCATCGCCCAAAACCTCGGGCGCGATCGGTGAGCGCCCCCGCCGGTGCGGGCGCTGTCCCGCTGCGCGGCGCGACGCTGGCGATCACCTCGCTCGCGCTCGCGCTGGGGACCTTCATGCAGGTGCTCGACGGGACGATCGCCAACGTCTCGCTCCCGACGATCGCGGGCAACCTCGGCGTCTCGACCGACAATGGCACGTGGGTGATCACCTCCTTCGCGGTCGCCAATGGCGTGACCGTCCCGCTGACCGGCTGGCTGATGCAGCGCTTCGGCGTGGTGCGAACGTTTACCGTGTCGGTCATCCTGTTCACGATCGCGTCGTTGCTTTGCGGCCTCGCCTGGGACCTGTCGTCGCTGATCGGCTTCCGCATCTTGCAAGGCGCGGTATCCGGGCCGATGATCCCGGGCAGCCAGGCGCTGCTCATTTCGATCTTCCCCGCTCATAAACGCGGCACCGCGCTCAGCATCTGGTCGATGACCACCCTCACCGCGCCGGTGCTGGGGCCGGTGCTCGGCGGATACATCTCGGACAATTACCACTGGGGCTGGATCTTCCTGATCAACGTCCCCGTCGGGATCGCCTGCGCGTTCGTCTCGTGGCGTTCGCTCGCAAGCCGAGAGACGCCGACGCGCAAACTGCCGATCGATACGGTCGGGCTGATCCTGCTCGCCTTCTGGGTGTTCAGCCTCCAGACGATGCTCGATCTCGGCAAGGATCGCGACTGGTTCAACAACCCGTTGATCGTGATCCTGCTGGTCTGCGCGATTGTCGGGTTCATCGCATGGCTGATCTGGGAACTCACCGACGGCAATCCTGCGGTCGACCTCAGCCTGTTCCGCAGCCGCAACTTCGCGTTCGGAACGCTGGCGCTGTGCCTCGGCTATGCGCTGTTCTTCGCCAACAACCTGCTGCTGCCGTTGTGGCTGCAGGCGCAGATGGGGTACACCGCGACCTGGGCCGGGTTTGTCGCCGCGCCGAGCGGGATCGTTGCGGTGATCGCGACGCCGTTCATCGGGCGGCTCAAGATCGATCCACGCTGGCTGACGACGATGGCGTTCCTCGCCTTCGCCGGGTCCTATTTCCTGCGATCGCAATACACGCCCGACGCGAGCTTCTGGACGCTGATGTTCCCGCTGCTGTTGCAGGGGCTGGCGATGAGCATGTTCTTCGTGCCGCTCGTCACCATCTCGTTCGACGGTATCCCGGGCGAGCGCGTGCCATCGGCGAGCGGTATCTCGAACTTCGCGCGGATCACCGCGGGCAGCTTCGCGGCGTCGATCATCACGACCTCATGGGATCGCCGCGAGGCGCTCCACCAGACCCGGCTGACCGAAGTCAGCACGCCCTATTCGCCAATCTACCGCCAGGCAGTCGAGCAACTCCAGGCGGCGGGCATGTCGCCAACACAGGCGGCGGGGTCGATCATGCGACAGATCGTCAACCAGTCGTATCTGCTGGCGTCGGTCGAGCTGTTCTGGATCTGCGGATGGATGGCGGTGGTGATGGTCGGGGTGATCTGGCTGACGCGGCGTCCGGCCCCGAGCGACATCGTCGTGGCGGCGGACTGAACGGCCCCCGTCCGGTTTACGGACGGGGCCGCACCGCATCCCACGAGGCATCCGCCAGCGTCTCCTGAAGGAACGCCACCAGCGCGGTGATCGCGGGCGGCGTCGACGGTCCACGCGGATACACCGCATGCACCGCGAGATCGTCCGGCCCCTCCCATCCCGCCAGCACGGGCACCAGCGCGCCGCTGGCAAGCGCCTGCTCGACATCCCATAGCGAGCGCAGCGCGATCCCGACCCCGGTGATCGCCAGCTCGCGGATCACTTCGCTCGAATTGGTCCGCACATGGCTCTCGCCCTCGACGGTGAAGCGCCGTCTTCCCTTGACGAGCCGCCACGGCATTTGCCCGGCGGCGGCGAGCAGATGATGCTGCGCAAGCGCCTCGATCGTCGCCGGCGGCCCGTGCCGTTCGAGGTACAGCGGGCTCGCGCACAACAACCGACGACTGCCACCGAGTCGATGCCCGACCTGGTTCGGCGGGATCGTCGTCGCGATCCGGATCGCGAGATCATAGCGTCCGCCATACAGGTCGACCGTGTCGTCGGACAGGTCGAGCTCGAGCCGGACCCGCGGATAGTGCGCCAGAAAGGCGTGCAGCTTGGGCGCCACGTGCAACCGTCCGAACGACGTGGGGGCAGACATCCGCACGGTCCCCGCAGGTTCCGACCGAGCCCCGATCAGGCGGCTCTCCGCGTCGCGGACGGCCTGCAGGATCGCGGCGACGTCGTGGTGGAAACGCTCCCCGGCGTCAGTCAGCGCGAGCTTGCGGGTCGTGCGATGGAACAACCGCACCCCCAGCCGCTCCTCGAGCCGTGCCAGTCGCTTCGAGACCATCGCGGGCGAAAGATGCATCGCGCGCGCCGCGGCGGACAGGCTTCCGCCCGCCACGATCGCATCGAAGACGTCGTAATCCGGATCCATTCGTTCTTCTCATGAACAAGTGTTTCGACGTTTGATTGGCTGGCGTCGGCATTGGCAAGCGCCTATTCCTGCCCGCACAGTGCAGATCATGTACGGAGGATCGTCCCGATGACACAGCCAGCAGATCCATCGCCCGCGACCAGCCCGCACGCCGTTGACTATCAGCACCGCGCCAGCCTCCAAGTCGCAGCCCCCCTTGCCGCGTTCCTCGAAACCCGCGCCCTCCCCGGCAGCGGCCTAGCGCCCGATCATTTCTGGCAGGGGGTCGCCGACATCTTCGCACGCATCGCCTCCGAGAATGCGCGCCTGCTCGCGGTGCGCGATGCGTTGCAGGCAAAGCTCGACGCATGGCACACCGAGCATCAGGGCGCGGCGTTCGACGCTGCCACGTATCGCACGTTCCTCCACGACATCGGCTATCTCGTCGATGCGCCGGAGCCGTTCACGATCGCGCCCGAGAATGTCGACTCCGAGGTCGCGCAACTCGCCGGCCCGCAGCTCGTCGTCCCGATCCTCAACGCGCGGTTCCTGCTCAACGCGGCCAATGCGCGCTGGGGCAGCCTGTACGACGCGCTCTATGGCACCGACGCCCTGCCGGGCAGCGCCACCGGGAGCGGTTACGATCCCGTCCGCGGCGCGGCGGTGATCGAATGGGCGAAGGCCTTCCTCGACCGCGCGGTGCCGCTCGCCGACGGGTCGTGGAGCACGTGGACCGGCGACACGCCGGTGCTCGCCGATCCCGACCAACGCGTCGGACAGGCGGGCGACACGATCCTGCTGCGCCATAACGGGCTGCACATCGAACTGGTGATCGACCGCACGCATCCGATCGGTCGCGACGACCCCGCCGGGCTCGCCGATGTCGTGCTCGAATCCGCGCTCACCACGATCGCGGACCTCGAGGATTCGATCGCCGCGGTCGACGCCGAGGACAAGGTCGCTGCCTATGCCAACTGGCTCGATCTGATGCAGGGCACGCTGGAAGCGCGCTTCGACAAGAACGGGCGGACGATGACACGGACGCTCGCGCCCGATCGCCAGTACATGCGGACCGATGGCACCCCGCTCGTGCTGCCCGGCCGCAGCCTGATGTTCGTCCGCAACGTCGGGCATCTGATGACGACCCCGGCGGTGCTGTTGCCGGATGGCACGCAAGCCCCCGAAGGCATCCTCGATGCGATCGTGACGTCGCTGATCGGGGCGCACGACGTCAACGGCGCGCGGACCAACAGCCGCGCCGGATCGATCTATATCGTCAAGCCCAAGATGCACGGCCCCGAAGAAGCCGCGTTCACCAACCGGTTGTTCGATGCGGTCGAGGATCTGCTCGGCCTGCCGCGCCACACGGTCAAGGTCGGCGTGATGGACGAGGAACGCCGGACCAGCGCCAATCTCGCGGCGTGCATCGCGGCGGTAAAGGACCGCATCGTGTTCATCAACACGGGTTTCCTCGACCGAACCGGCGACGAAATGCACAGCGCGATGCGCGCAGGCCCGATGGTGCGCAAAGGCGAGATGAAACGCGCCGCGTGGATCCAGGCGTATGAGGATCGCAACGTCCAGATCGGTCTGGCGAGCGGTTTTGCGGGTCGCGCGCAGATCGGCAAGGGGATGTGGGCCGCGCCCGACCGGATGCACGACATGCTGCGCGACAAGATCGCGCACCCACAAAGCGGCGCGACCACAGCCTGGGTCCCGAGCCCGACCGCGGCGACGCTCCACGCGACGCATTATCACGACGTCGACGTTGCAGCGCGGCAGTCGGCGCGGCGCGACGAAGGCATCGCGCCGCTCGAAACGCTGCTCTCGCTGCCGCTCGCGACCGGGCACAACTGGCATCCCGACGAGGTGCGCGAGGAGTTGGAGAACAATGCGCAGGGAATCCTGGGTTATGTCGTGCGCTGGGTCGACCAGGGGATCGGCTGTTCCAAGGTGCCCGACATCCACGACGTCGGGCTGATGGAAGACCGCGCGACGCTGCGGATCTCGTCGCAGCATATGGCGAACTGGCTGCTCCACGGCGTCGCCACGCCGGAGGATGCGGACGCCGCGCTGCGCCGGATGGCGGCGAAGGTGGACGCGCAGAATGCGGGTGATCCGCTGTATCGCCCGATGGCGGCGGACCCGGAGAACAATCTCGCCTTCCGGGCGGCGCGAGCGCTGGTGTTCGAGGGGCTGACCCAGCCCAATGGCTATACCGAACCGCTGCTCCACCGCTTCCGCGCCGAGGCCAAGGCCCGGGGCTAGGACACAACGCGCTCCCGATCCGTGCGGCTCAGAACCGCCGCGCGGATCGTCCGGTCAGCGACATCCCCGCCGCGGACAATTGGCTTTGCAGCCTTCCGACGGCCTGATCCGATTCGGGCGGCAAATCGCGCGCGGGCTTGCCCTTGAGCAGCCGGCGGCGGTCGGCCTCGCCCGGCTCGATCCGTCGTACGCGCACCGCGGCGTGTCCACCCTGCCGGATGCCGAGTTCGTCCGCCGCCCCTTGCGACAAATCGATGATGCGTGCCCCCGGCACGAACGGCCCGCGATCGTTGATGCGGACCACGATCCTGCGCCCGGTCGCGAGCGCGGTCACTTCGACATAGGTCGGCAACGGCAACGTCTTGTGCGCGGCGGTGATCCATTTCGGCCGGAACCGCTCGCCATTGGCGGTACGGTTCCCGGCCTCGCTCCCGTACCAGCTTGCGTAGCCGAGCATGTCGTAGGTCGGGTCCGCCGCCGGAACCAGCGTCACGCCGCGCACGACATAGGGTCTGCCGATCTTGACCAGCGCGTCGCTCGGCGGTCGGTAATTCCCGCCCGCGCAGGCGGACAGCGCGAGCAGCGTGGCGGCGATTGCGCCGCTCCGCAGGGTCGTACGACTGGACATGGCGGCCTTTTAGGCACGCTTGCCGATGGGCGGAAGGTCTTTCCGGGCTCAGTCCGGTCGACCAATCCGATATGGCCCGGCCCGTGTGGGAAGCGCCTGCCCCTTCCAGCTGAGCCGGATGACGCCTTCGTCCACCAATTGATCGACCGCGTCGTGCACCGTCGGCATTTCGCGCCGCCAGTCGCCGCCCGTTGCCACCGCGCGGGCCACCTCGCTCGGGCAAACCGTCGCCCCCGGAGCGCGCTTGGCCAGAAGCGCCAGTGTGGCGTCGCGTGCGGTCATGGCGGCGATCGTCTTCTGTAAAGTGCCCGGACGCACCGCGTCCGGGCAGGTTGGATCAATCCTCGGCAGCTTCGGCATCGGCCTTGGTCTTGTGCGCGACGCCGGGCTCCTCGGCGGGCGGCGAATAGACGGTGAACAGCTTGAGCGGCGCGTCGCCCTTGTTGATGATGTTGTGCAGCGCGCCCTTGGGGATGACGATCAGATGATTGTCGCTGACCTTCTGTCGGCTGCCGTCGACCACCGTCTGCCCTTCGCCCGAGACGAAGAAGGTCGTCTGGTCGGCGTCATGCGTTTCCTCGCCGATGTCATCGCCGGGTTCGATGTGCATCATCACGACCTGACAATTGTCGTCGATATACACTTCTTTCTGGAAGTAGGTGTTCGCCTCGACCAGCTTGATGATGTCCTTGTTGAATACAGCCACGATGTTTCTCCCGAATGAAGACCGTTAAGCGCTGGATCACCACTGCAAGTTCCACCAAAACACGCGATGATCGCGCGACGGCTCTTCTCGCGACGTACGGCGTTGTCCGCCGATGACCGTCAAGATCGACCCGCCGCATCCCGACACGCGCCCCGACCGCGCGCAACTCCACCGCATCGTCGAAGGGCTGAGCGACGGCGTCGTGCTGATCGAGCCCGACGGGGAGATCGTCTGGGCGAACGAAGCCGCGCTCGTGATGCACGGCTGCACCGCGCTGTCCGACTGGGGCGGGACGGTGAAGGGCTATCAGCAGGCGTTCGATCTGCGGCTGCGCGACGGCCAGCCGATGCCCAAGGCGGCCTATCCGATGGCGCGGCTGTGCCGTGGTGAATCGTTCGAGGACGTCGTCGTCGACGTGCGCAAGGCCGGACAGGAGGAACCCGACTGGGTCCACCGCGCGCGCGGCTTCGTGCTGGACCGCGACGGCAAGCCCGACTGCCTCGTGCTCATCATCGGCGATGCGACCGAAGCCTATGAGGCGGGCGAACGCTTCGAGAGCATGTTCAACGCCAACCCTGCCCCGGCGTTGATCGTGCGCCTCGCCGACCTGCGCTACGTTCGGGTCAACGAAGGTTTTCTCGACCTGTCGGGATGGGAGCGCGATGCGATCGTCGGGCGGTCGGTGTACGAACTCGACATCCTCGCGCAGGCGGCGGATAGCGACAGCGCCAAGGCCCGGCTGACCGAGGGCCGGATCGTCCCCCAGATGGAGGCCGAACTCCCGCTTCCCAACGGCGACAGCAAGCTCGTCCTGCTCGCGGGGCACCCCGCCGAGATGCCCAACAACGAAGCGTGCATGATCTTCACCTTCGCCGATCTCGAGCCCCGCCGCCGCGCCGAGACCGCGCTGCGCCAGAGCGAGGAGCGCTTCGCCACCGCCTTCCGCTTCGCGCCGGTGCCGATGCTGCTGACCAGCCTCGACGGCCACCGCATCCTCAACGTCAACCACGCCTTCCTCGCATTGACCGACTGGGGCCTCGAAAGCGTCGTCGGGCGCAAACCCGCCGAGATCGAGCTGTTCGAAACGTCTGCAACCCGGCGCGAAATCGAGAAAAAGGTGGCCGAAAGCGGGTCTTTTCGGGGCTATGAAGTGCAGATCAAGACACGAACCGGCTCGCTTGTGACGTGTCTGGCGTCGGCCGAGACGGTCACGATCAACGGGCAATACTGCATTCTCGCGGCATTCCAGGACATAAGTGACCGTAAACGCACCGAACTCGACCTGATCGGCGCGATCGAGGGGGTGATGCAGGATTCGAGCTGGCTCAGCCAGAAAATCATGGACCGCCTCGCTGCGCTACGCGGGCCAACCCCCCGGCCCGGCACGACAATCCGCTCGGTCGAACTGACGTCACGCGAACGCGAAGTGCTAGCCCTCATCACCCGCGGCAAAAGCGACGACGCAATCGCCGACGCCCTCTCCCTCAAGCGCAACACCGTACGCAACCACGTCGCACGGCTCTACGCCAAGATCGGCGCGCACAGTCGTGCGGAGGCGATCATCTGGGCGCGCGACCGCGGCCATCAGCTGAGCTTCGAACCCGTCGATTGATCGCCCGCAAGCAAAACACCTAGGTGAAACTTTCTGCATCAGGAGGCGCGCGGGCACCCATGCAACAGGTGCCCGCGCATCTGTGGTGCATTGATCCTTAACCCTATTTTCCAATCATCCGGGCAGGTGCCCGATTTGAGAGGAGAACGTCACATGTCCATTCTTGCATGGATCCTGCTGGGCCTGGTCGCCGGTTTCATCGGCAGCAAGATCGTCAATCGCAACGGCGAGGGCCTGATCCT
This sequence comes from Sphingomonas sp. PsM26, assembly GCA_030433805.1. GTDB lineage: Bacteria > Pseudomonadota > Alphaproteobacteria > Sphingomonadales > Sphingomonadaceae > Sphingomonas. The sequence continues at coordinate 194,392 of JARUXA010000010.1, forward strand.
CGACATCATTCTGGGTGTCATCGGCGCGGTCGTTGGCGGCTTTCTATTCAACCAGTTCGGTGCAGCAGGCGTCACCGGCCTCAACCTCTACAGCCTCCTGGTAGCCGTCGTCGGCGCGATCGTCGTGCTGGTGCTCTACCACATGGTGGTCCGCACCACTGTTCGCTGAACCGCCCTACCGCTTTCAAACCTACCGGTTGGGGCTCGGCCGGATACAGGAGCATATCATGACACAGACCATCACAGGCTTGTTCGACCATTACGACGACGCCCGCCGCGCGGTGCAGGATCTCGAAGCCGCCGGAGTCGCACACCGCGACGTCAGCATCGTCGGCCATGACAAGCGCGGCACGACCGGCGACACGAACGACGTCGGCGAAGCAGCTGCAGAAGATGCCGGAATTGGTGCGGGCCTTGGTGCCACGGTCGGTGGTGTCGGTGGCTTGCTCGCAGGCATCGGTTTGCTGGCAATTCCCGGGATCGGCCCGGTCGTGGCGGCAGGCTGGCTCGCCGCAACCGCAGTCGGTGCCGCAGGTGGCGCGGCGATCGGCGCAGCGGCAGGCGGCCTGGTCGGCGCGCTAACCCATGCGGGCGTGCCCGAGCAGGATGCGCACGTCTATGCTGAAGGCGTCCGTCGTGGCGGAACGCTCGTCACCGCCAAGGTCGATGAACCGCTCGTCCAGACTGCCCGCAACATCCTCGGCGACGACACTTCGGTCGACGTCTCGGAGCGTCGCGATGCCTATCGGTCGCAGGGGTGGAACACGTTCGACGACACCGCCCCGGCCTATTCTGATGCCGACATGGCGACCGAGCGCGGCCGTTACACGCGCATCTGATTTCCCACTCTACTGAAAGGATGACGCATATGCGTATCTCGACCCCATTGCTGCTCGGCGTCGCGCTGTTGGCAACCCCGGCGATCGCGCAGAACGCGCCCGCCAAGGACAATCACGTCGTCAAGGACACGCACACCGTCAATGACGGTGGCGCACGACGCGGCGCGAATTCGTTCACGCAGAACCAGGCGCGCGAGCACATCGCCAAGTCCGGTTTCGCCAATGTCTCGGCGCTGTCGAAGGACGCGCACGGCGTCTGGCGCGGCACCGCGACCAAGGCGGGCCGAACGGTTCACGTCGGGCTCGACTTTAAGGGCAACGTGACAACGGCCAAGTAAGCCGGCGTATCTCGGGCCAGCGGTCGTCTAGGCGATCGCTGGCCCGAATACCGACCATCCGGTCCGCGCCGCGAGCATTTCCAGCGCACGCACGCCGAGAATTGAATTCCCATGCTGGTCGAGGTTGGGCGACCATACCGCGATCGCGGCGCGCTCCGGCGCAATCGCCAGGATGCCGCCGCCGACACCGCTCTTCGACGGCAGTCCGACCCGCACCGCAAAGTCGCCCGAACCGTCATAATGGCCACAGGTCATCATGAGCGCGAGCACCGTCCGCATCCGTCGCGCGCGGTCCATCTCCGCATCGTCGTCCGGCTGTAGCCGCGTATGCGTCAGGAACCGGCCAGCAAGCGCAAGCCCCGAACAATCGACCGAGATGGCGCACTGTTTGCCATAGGCATCCATGATCTGGTCGAGATTGCCCTCGATATTCTTGTGATGCTTCATGAAGCTCAGCATTGCGCGATTAAGGTCGCCGCCCTCGCGCAGGACCTCCGCATCGAGCGTGACCTCCCGGCCTTCGACTTGCTCGCGAACGAATTCCACCACCGCATCTCCGCGCTGCTCGGCGGCGACGACCATGTCGACGACGACCAGCGCGCCTGCGTTGATGAACGGGTTGCGCGGAATGCCGTAGGTCCGCTCGAGGTCGACCAGCGAATTGAACGGATCGCCCGACGGCTCGCGCCCGACGCGGTCGAATACCTTGTCCCCCAGATGCCGCAGCGCGAGATCGAAGGCGAGCACCTTGGAGATACTCTGGATCGGAAAGGCGACGTCGGCAGCGCCCGCCGTCAGCACGGTATCAGCGGTTGCGATCGCGATGCCGAAGCGCCCGGGCTTCGCGTCGGGGTCCTTTGCCTCCGCCGACGCCTCAATTTCGGAAGCCTTGGTGTCGATCTCGTCGGCGATCTCGCGGATGATGGTCTGCAAATTCATGTCCCACCGAACGTATGGCTGCACGGATCGGGTCCACCGCTGCGATCCGCAAACATGGCCCGGGAATGCGTCGAGTCCCTTGTGGCCTGGCCCGACCATATTCCCGTGATAAGAGCGGTATCGCAACAGGCTGCCTTCAGAAACCAGCTACAAACTCCGCGGGGCATCGCAATGGATATCGAGCAGCGTGTCATGGACGAGCCATTCTCCGGATCCGACGTGCTCATCATTGTCGATCCGCAAATCGACTTTTGTCCAGGCGGCAGGCTGCAGGTTCCGGAAGGCGACACCATCATGGCAGGGATCGCCGCCCTTGCACCGCGTTTCCAGCATATCGTCATGACGCAGGACTGGCATCCTGCCGGACATCTGTCCTTCGCGAGCAGTCATCTCGACCGACAGCCGTTCGACGTGGTGGCCATGCCCTATGGTGATCAGGTCCTGTGGCCGGATCACTGCATTCAAGGAACGCCCGGTGCAGAATTCCACCCGGACGTGCTGGGCGCGGTCGAACGCGCGCACCTCATCATCCGCAAAGGCTACAACCCCGAAGTGGACTCCTACTCCGCCTTTTTCGAGAATGACCAGACGACGAGGACGGGTCTCGCCGGTTACCTGCGGGACAAGCAGGTTCGACGGTGCGTGTTCGTCGGGTTAGCCTATGACTTCTGCGTGGCCTGGTCTGCCCTCGATGCGCGACGCGAAGGCTTCGAGGCGTGTATTCTCAAGGAGTATACGCGAGCGATCGGAATTCCGGTGCAAAGTGGCACCTCCGTCGATATTGCAGAAGCGCAGTTCCGGGAGAGGAACGTTCGGCTCGTGTCATCGACGAACGCTCAGCATCGCTCGTGATTTCAACGGCTCCCCGCACAATGCTAATGCGCGGACGGCATCGAAGTGTATGGCTATATCCGTGCCGCCCGCGTGATTGAGCCGCCTCTCCTGCCTTCCCCGACGGCGTGGCGTGTTGGTTCTACCTTTCCGACGGAACCGTCGGCGCGCCGGAACCTTACGCATAGGGACCATCAGGAGCTGCTACGTTTTGGAAATTGTTACCCTTTGCCTCTTTCTGCTGCTGGCAGTCGTTGTCAGCGGGGTTGCTTCGCGCTTGTTGCCGTCTGCCTTGCCGCGGCCTCTGGTGCAGATTGCGCTCGGTGCGGTGATCGGTGCCGCCGCCACGCCGTCGGTTGAACTCGATCCTGAATTGTTTTTCCTACTGCTCGTGCCGCCGCTGCTATTTCTGGATGGCTGGCGGATCCCCAAGGACGAGTTGTTCCGCGATGGACGCGCGGTTCTCGGCCTTGCGCTGGGTCTTGTCTTCCTGACGGTCCTTGGCCTCGGCCTCTTCATCAACTGGTTGATTCCGGCAATTCCCCTGGCGGTGTCGTTTGCGCTGGCTGCGGTCGTCTCCCCCACCGATCCGATTGCGGTCGCCGCAGTGGCGCAGAAGGTGTCGGTGCCGAAACGCATGATGCACATTCTGGAAGGCGAATCGCTTCTGAACGACGCATCCGGCCTTGTTTGCCTCCGTTTTGCGATCGCGGCTGCGCTGAGCGGCACGTTTTCGATCACGACGGCTGCCGCTACCTTCGCCTGGATGGCGCTGGCAGGGGTCGGCATCGGGGCCGCGGTGACGTGGCTTGCGGTTACAGGGAAGGCGCTGTTCGCCCGACGCTTCGGCGACGATCAGGGATCGAGCATCCTCGTCAGCCTCCTGCTGCCGTTCGGAGCGTACCTTGCCGCGGAGCATTTTCACGCGTCCGGCGTCCTTGCCGCCGCCGCCGCCGGGATCACCATGACCTTTGCGGGCAGCGGTGCCGCGGTGGGTGCCTCGACCCGCATCCGCCAGCGCGCGGTCTGGGACATGCTGCAGTTTACGTTGAACGGGGTCATCTTCGTGCTGCTCGGTGAGCAATTGCCGATGCTCCTGACCGGCGCGCACGGCGCGATCGCCGCGACGGGGCATGACAGCCTCTGGTGGCTGGTGTTCTATGTCATCGGCATCGTCGCCGTCCTGGCCGCATTACGATTCAGCTGGGTATGGATCTCGCTCCGGTTCACACTGTTCCGCGCCCGCAAGCGCGGGGCAACCATGACGGGCAGCCCTCCGCGGCGCATCATCGCGGCGATGTCGGTTGCCGGCGCCCGTGGCGCGATTACCCTGGCGGCCGCGCTTACACTGCCACTGACGATGGCAAGCGGCGCACCCTTCCCGGCGCGCGACCTGGTCATCCTGCTGGCGTCGGGCGTGATCCTGACGTCGCTCCTGATCGCCGCGATCGGCTTGCCGCTGTTGCTGCGCGGGCTTCAACTCCCGGCGGACGAAGGTCTGGCGAGCGAACGCGATCGCGCGCGGATCGTCACGGCCAAGGCGGCGATTGCCGAGATCGAGCGGGTCCAGCACGACCTCGCCGTCAACAGCGACGAGGCGGATCGATATACCAAGGTCGCTGCCCGCCTGATGACGCAATATCGCGAACGGATCGACAGCATCGACATGGATCACGAAAGCCGGGTCGAAGCGGATCGGGACCAGCAAATCGAACGCGAACTTCGACTGGCTGCGATCCGCGCGGAGCGGCAATCGCTGTTCCGTCTGGCCGAACGTCGCGAAATCGGCATGACCCTCGCCGAGCAACTTGGCAGGGAACTGGACCTGACCGACGCGCGCCTGACGCGGTTCGCCGGATGACGCCGAGCATTCACCTATGCGTGAGCCCGACCAGACGTTTGCCGGCTAGTCGCGTCTACCGGCATCCTTGCACGTCGATGTTCGTTGGTATCCGGTAAGGAGAGTATGATCATGGCGACCAGACCAGAAGACGAACAACCAGGCTTCGAGACCGATGTCGACGAACTGCCCGCCGGTCCGGAAAAAGGACGTGAAGATACCCTCGAGGACAGTCCTGCACCGAACAAGAACGAGAGCCAGGCTACCGAGATGGAACACGTGCAGGAGGAAGCCGCGGAAGAGCGTGAGGAAGGTGGCTACCAATAGCCCTTAGTTGGCCCCGTCCCCGAGTTCTCGTAGCGCGAACCCGGCGACGTGGCTGACGCTTGGACCGATCAGCGTTTCAGTTGCCCTCAGCATCTACCGTGAAAACCATCGGCTTGCCCCGGGACATGGGTTCCCACCCGGCCTGTAAAGCCGCTCGTACACCACGCGTAACGGTAGGGTCATCGATCTGGAGCCGCCCCCGCTGGAGCCCCTTGAGAAGCCGTTTGGGCGCAGGAAACTCGAGCAATGCCGCACGTTGGCAATCGCGCTCGACGAGCGAAACCGTCATTCCTTTCCAACCCTCCGCGTCCGACCATTGCGGCTCCCGTTCGAGTTGCCAGTCATATACGGTGCCGTCGACCTCGATCGTTCCGCTGTTGCTTTTGATATTGGACATGATGGCGACCTAGCATGCCCACCGTGGCTTGCCACCCGTTCGAGGCCCGCCAAGGGTATGGGCAGCATACGGCTTATCCCCGGACCGGTCGTTGCCCGCCAGATCGCGCGGCGCGATACCGCGGCGGCTGAATAGATGGACATTCTTTTGAACTCGCCCGTTCACGCTCGGATAGTGCTGCTTGGGAGCAGCGTCGGGCAGTGGACAGACCGAATGCAAAACCGTGTTGGATATCTGGTCGCTGGCGCGTTGGGCGTCGTGACACTCTGCTTTGCGGTTGCCGCCGGCTATTGGGAGAACCGCGCCCCGTCGCATGTGGCCTCTAAAGCCGTTGCAGGGGCACCGGTGTCGGATCACCAAAAGACCGAGAGACGCCGTGCCCGGATGGCAGAGGTGGCTGCCGCGGGAGCGACGACACAGTAAGGTGTCGATCTCGCAACAGGTCTGAAAGATACGCTCGCGCGGTAGCCGACCGCAATGAACGCCTCGCAGTCGAGCATCGTGCGCCGGAACATATCGGTGCTCATTTCACCGTCCGACGAGCGCTGACCTGGTACGACACCCTCCAAACGACTGCATTTGGACCAGAATGGATGCGACTTCGAATTCTAACGCCCCTTTTGGCGGGCGAGCGCCTACGGGAACGGTTCGTTGGCTCTATCGGAGCGATCACGTGCATCGCGCTGACGATGGCAATTTGCGCGCACCTTTTCCCCGCATCGGATATTCCCGCCATCGTCGCCCCACTGGGTGCGTCGGCGGTTCTTCTGTTTGCCGTCCCGGCTAGCCCGCTAGCCCAACCGTGGCCGGTCGTCGGCGGCAACGTGATCTCAGCGCTGGTCGGCGTAGCAGTCTTCCGCTTGATCCCGGACATGGTCGTCGCAGCCGGCACCGCCGTCGGAGCCGCAATTCTGGTCATGTCGCTACTTCGGTGCCTCCACCCGCCCGGCGGAGCCGCTGCGCTCACGGCAGTGATCGGCGGGTCGGGCATTCATGCGGCCGGATACGGTTTCGCGCTAGTGCCGGTCGGTCTGAATTCGGTTGCCCTGGTTCTGCTAGCTTGTCTTTTCCACCGCGCGACAGGGCGTTCTTACCCGCACCGTCCAGCCTTGACGCCAACCGCCATCGCGGCATCGGCGACGGCTGCCGGTTTCCATCCTGGCGACATCGATGCCGCTCTGGCGGACATGCACGAAAGCTTCGATATCAGCCGGGAAGATCTCGACGTTCTTCTCTCTAGGGCAGAATTGTATGCTCGCAAGCGCCATAACGGCTGAGGGTGGATTGTACGGTCCCTTACGGAATGACCGTGAATGAATGCCGGTGGACTATGCTTACGCACACTCCCCCATGATCAGAACCGCACTGGGGCACGCTCGGCAGGAGGGATAGTTGAGCCTCCTCCAGCCGTGATCTCATTGGCAAAGTCTTGTCGCGCTCAGCGCAGTTGCAACTGTCACGAGGAAAAGCTGGGTCGTTTTTCGCGGGGCATCGGATGCCGAAGAGTTGCGCAGCAAAGCTTCGGTGTTCCTGCCGCGCTTGATGAAAGAGTGATGATGTATCACCGGCACAAGCGTCGTGCGCAAGAACCTGTCCCAATGAACGTTGCCGATCTCACCGCCTTTGCCACAAACGACAACGCCGCCCGTGAGGGCGGCGTTTGTCGTTTAGCGTTTGGTTGCGGGGACAGGATTTGAACCTGTGACC
>JARUXA010000110.1 GCA_030433805.1 Sphingomonas sp. PsM26
CTTAAACTGAATGTACTCTTATAAAGAAAAAAAGATATATAAGGAAGCTAAACAATCTCTAGAGAGTTTATTGAGTAGTAGGTCAAATGCTTGGAATGGGGCTTGTAGTAAATGATTTTATCGGAAGAATCAAATGGAGAAATATACTTGCATACAATCCTGTAGAATACTTTGCATTAATCCTAGCAGCTAGCGGGGTTATCATCTCTCTGATACTAGGTATACAAAGTTTGTACCGATGGATAATTGACCAAAGAAATCGAAAGAAATGGGTAAAACAGACTGTGTTATCTTCAATAAAGGAGTGAGAGCAGATCCTTATTTCCTCCATATGCATCTTAAAGCAAAAACAAAGGTTGTATCTTAGCCCATAGTGGGTAACCACAGGTATCAATTATGGGCTAATTTATCTCTATGCCTTTTGAAGAAATGTTCAGGTTAATGGTTATATTTTTATATAAATTATATTGATTTACAATTAGAAATAAAGGTTGAAATTAAACTAATAATCCATTTGTTTAGTACGTTTTTTTTACTATCCATTTTTTAGAGATGTAGTGTAAGAGGAAGCCTCTGTACTGATTTATAATATAGTAGCTAGCAATATAGAGTATACTTCCAAACAAAAAGCTATTAAGAAACATTCCCGTTAAAAAATTCTTTCCTACTTTCGCTCCTAGTTCTAGTCGATTATCTAAATCTTCATCTGTATTCTGAAGTAAAGTTTGATCAAGATCGATTGGGAATATATATCCTCCAACTACTGTATTCAAGTAAAACATAAACGGAAAAGCCCACATAAAAAACATTCCACCAATAAGTCCTGCTATGCTGTTTCCTTTACATAATTTAGCTAAACCTACGGATATTATAAGGCCAAATCCAAAGGTAGGAACAAAGTTCACAACAGAACCTAGACTAAAACCTAGCGCAACTTTATGTGAATGATCTTTTAATCGTAATAGTTTAATAAGTAAGTATTTAAACCGGCGCTTCAAAACCACTATTTTGCTCACATTATTCCTCCTATCTCTTTACGCTTGTATCCTATTTTTTCTTTTTATGGTTACAACCATAAAAAGGTGCTTTATTGTATGAAAGATTTAGCTGTATATACGTAAAAAGAAGAGTAACTTTAACCATTATAAGTATATTTATACTTTATATGACAAAATAAATAATTACCTCCTAATAAATCAAGTGTTTTTTTAAATTGTCACAAAAAATTCATAAATAGGTTGTTTCTTTTCTATTTCTCCCTGCTAAAATTTTATAGTCAAGAACAAGAAAAGTATAACATCGGGGGATATACTTAGTGAAAAAGATAATTTCTTCATTAGCTTTATGCTCATCATTGATTGTTTTACCAACAATAAGCCATGCAGCTTTAGGAGACAAGCTATTAAAAGAAGGTATGACAGATCCAGACGTAAAAGAATTACAGGATGTTTTAAGACAGAAGGGCATATTTTCAGCTACTTCGACTGGCTATTTTGGTTCAATTACAAAAGATTCAGTTCTAAGCTTTCAGCGTTTTCATAGTTTAACCGCTGATGGAATTGTGGGACCCAATACATATCAAGCGTTAATAGCTAGTTCAACAAGTGCGGTTACAAACAGTACGCTTCTAAAATATGGAATGACTAGTAATGAAGTTGAAAAAGTCCAGCAATTGTTAAGGGAAAAAGGTTACTTTAATGCCACACCAACAGGCTATTTTGGTACAGTTACTCAAACTGCGGTTATGAATTTCCAACGGGATCATGGCTTAGCCGTGGATGGAATAGTAGGTCCAGCTACTTTGAATGCCTTAAATAACGCATCTAGCAGCTCCACTGGTTCTTCAACTGTCAATAGTTCAACGCAAGCGACAGCTAGTGATATTGTTGCTTATTCCAAAAAATCCATAGGCGTACCATATGTGTGGGGAGGAACGTCTCCGAGTGGTTTCGATTGCAGCGGTTTCATTTATTACGTGTTTAAAAATGGAGGTGGAGTAACTGTACCGCGAACAGTAGCTACCTTGTATCAGTCAGGAAAAAGTACATCTACTCCAAATGTAGGAGATATTGTGTTCTTTGATACTACTGGAGGTCCTTCACATGCTGGAATTTATATTGGAAATGGGCAGTTTATTCATGCTGGCAGTTCAACGGGTGTAACTATTGCATCGTTAAGCAATTCTTACTGGGCACCTCGTTATTTAGGAAGTAAATCTATCCTCTAATAGATTACTAGTAAAAAAATATAGCAATTGAAACTAAGCAGCTTTATTCTTATTTGTGTAAATAAAGTGAAAAGTCCTGATATATAGTCAGGACTTTTTGTTATAGCAGCGAACAATGGTCTTAATATAAATGATGCAACTAACTCTCTTTACACTAAAAAACTGACCATTATGGTCAGTTTTTTAAGGTTAATAAATAAGTTATTTTGCTCACTTCTCATATCGTTTGTAATTTTATCATTGAAAAATGAAAAATAAGTGGAAAAAACAATATTAATAC
>JARUXA010000111.1 GCA_030433805.1 Sphingomonas sp. PsM26
AGATAGGAACATGCAAAGAAGAAGCGATCGGTAAGCTTGATGCCGCTAATATCTCGACTAAATAGCCAACAGCTCCCTGTATTCTATCTTTTCTATCATGTCTTCAGACACTACGGGACTCAGCTGCTGAACGAATTTCACGAAAAGATCACGATTAGAAGAAGGATTAATATCTATTCCTATTAAACTTAAATCTGATTTTTTCATTAGCTGAAACAAAGATAGATTTTCTTTTGTTGCCCATAAAGAATAAACGGCGTTTTTTAAAAAGTCTTCATCTGTAAACTCTTCTTTTAACTCATTAGCGCTGTAGCATTCAGCTAATCCGCTTTCAAATGCCAGTACGGTAAAATTCATTTCTTTATGTAGAAATTCTATTATTTTTGACTTCATCATATTATGTTCTCTTATGTTGTGACCATTTTCCCCTAACCACACAATTCTCTTATCTTTTACGATATGACGGAGAAATTCAAACTCTTGAGGCGTACATTCAGCCGGTTCGCTTAAATGGATTGAGTTTTTAGATAGCCACTCTACAGAGTTTAAATACCTCTCTTTTCCTTTTGAAAAAATCCCCATATTCTATCCTCCTTCACCAAGTTACCTATTACTTCCATTTTACTAAAATACAGCTAACACTTCACTATTTATGTCCAATAGCTGATCAGCAGCAAAAAGACCTTATAGATACTCCTATAAGATCTTGTTTTTCTAAAATTCTAGATCAACTCATCCCGCTGAGCTTTCTCCAAACGCTCTTTGACTATTTTTTTAAACGCGTGAGGATCATCTACGCGAATGGCAACCTGATTGTATTTCTTTTTGATTCCCATAAAAAGCGTTGCTTCGATTGGAGATTTTAGTGTTAGTAAAAGATCAGGATGCACAGTTTCAAAATCGCGTGCGATAAATTCGATCGTGGTGTTAGGGATTTTTTGCTCGAGAATGTGAGCGTCTTCTACTATCTCAGCAATGTCTCTAAATGGTATCTCCATACGCTTACCTAAACCAAATGAAATGTATAGATGATCATCATCGACTCGCAAAGGGGTAAGCCTTAATGCTTGAATGTCTCCTAAAAAGAAAACAATGCTATAAATATTAAGGATCAGTAAAACGATTGAAAGAGTCATAGACGTATTGTGCAGCAGCCAGTGAAGCCCTAATGTTTCAATGACAATCGCATGAATAATCATAGTTTGAAACGTAATAAAACTTGAGCGTTTATATAGAGTAAACGTATTCCCTTCATTACTGGGCTGCTTCTTCCACGTTCCAAATGCATAGTAAAACATCAGCATTTCTGAACAAAGGATGTGTAGAAACGTTTGGTTGGGGAACTTTTTGTTTACAGCCCGCGAAAAAGAAAATAAAAGCGGTAAAGAGCTTGATTTGATCCTTCTCAAAATAGGCGGTACGTTTTTAACTAGCATAAACAGCAGCGAAAGTTCAAATAAAATGAGTACTCCTTCTATTCCAACACCGAGCCACATAACCGTCTGAAAAGAAGCTAAGTATTCACTTGGAATGATAAAACGCGCAGCAATAAGGCCTGTAGCCATTAACACAATAAAGTGCTTTAGACTGAACTTACGCTGCCAGGCTAGAAATAAGAGCGAAGCCACAAGACTTAAGTCTAAAATAGAACCTACTACTACTCCGTTGAGATCAGCAGGCAGCGACTGAAGACCAAAAGAAGAGTGGTACAACACGTAATTTGAACTTATGACTAACAGCAGTAAAAAAAGAGCAACAAAAGAAACTGTTTTTTTATGAAGAACCAAACAACCCACCTCACTTTAGTTAGTGAAACACGCAAATTCCTGTTACTTCCATTTTACCAGTGGAGTTGATTTAAGTCACTTTGTAGCGTGACATTATGTTATAAAATCATTTTTTTTACCAATTCTTTTATAAAAATAATTTACAATGTAAAAAGAGTTTGATATTTATGGAACTGATGATAAAATAATAAATGTAAAATACTTTTTACATTTATTATAAGGAGGAGTAAGAATGGATTGGGTTAAAATTGTGTATTCATTCATCCTGTTAGTTTGCGGACTTTTGATTTTTGTTACATCATCTTCTCGAAAAGGTGATGAAAGTAAGAAGTTTATCAGCACGAAGGCTCAATCATACGCATTTGTGGTAGTTATAGGTATGCTGATTTTAGAAGTTATAGAGTCCATTTATCGGACTTTTCAAGGAAAAAATTCTTACGATGGCATTGGCATTTCGCCACTAATATTTCTAACGATGATTTCAGTTGTATATTTGATAACGTTTCTCACCTATAGAAAAAAATACGGTGATTAAATGAAAGATCACAAGTAAGAAATAAAGAAGTTCAGCTCATCTTTCCTGATGAAACGATAAATATAGCCTTACTTTATAATTAGCTTTTAATACAGCCTCTAGATGACATCCGACAGTAGATGAGCTTGTTATAAGTGTTTTATTAACAAGGAATAACTAGACC
>JARUXA010000112.1 GCA_030433805.1 Sphingomonas sp. PsM26
CCGGAATCCGATATATCGGTTTGCGGCTGGTGGGCTCGGAGTTGTGTATAAGAGACTGGGGGCTTGTGTTGGCGGGCGCTGAACAAAGTTACTAAAACCTCCGCGACTGGGCCCCGGCCTTCGCCGGGGAAGAACAGGAGAAGACGATGACCGGCCCGATCACCACCCAACTCCACGACGACGTCCTCGTCATCATCTCCAACAACCCCCCGGTCAACGCGCTCAGCGCGGCGGTCCGTCAGGGCCTCGAAGCCGGGATCAAGGAGGGCCTCGCCAACCCCCAGGTCAAGGCGATGGTGATCCGTTGCGACGGCCGCACCTTCTTCGCGGGCGCGGACATCACCGAATTCGGCAAGCCGATGCAGGAGCCCGGCCTCCCGACCGTGGTCGACATGATCGAAGCGTCGGACAAGCCCGTCGTCGCCGCGATCCACGGCACTGCGCTCGGCGGCGGGTGCGAGGTGACGCTCGGCTGCCACTACCGCATTGCCGTCCCGAGCGCGAAGATCGGCACCCCCGAAGTCAAGCTCGGCCTGCTTCCCGGCGCGGGCGGAACGCAGCGCCTGCTGCGCATTGCGGGCATCAAGCTCGCGCTCGAACTGACCGCCAAGGGCGACCCGATCCCCGCCAAGCTCGCTTTATCCGCCGGGCTGATCGATCGAATTGCCAACGAAAACAGCCTCGAAGCTGACGCAATTACCTTTGCGCGCGAAGTCGCCGACACTAAGCCCCTTCCCCGCGCGCGCGACAAGGTCGCAGCAGCAGACCCCGAAGCGGTCGCGCAGTTCAAGAAGGACAACGCCAAGCGCTTCCGCGGTTTCGAGGCCCCCGCCGCCAACATCGCCTGCGTCGAGAAAGCGACCGACGGCTCCAGCTTCGACGAGGGCATCGCGTTCGAGCGCCAGGAATTCATGAAGCTGATGATGGGCGTCCAGTCCGCCGCGCAGCGCCACATCTTCTTCGCCGAACGGCAGGCCGCCAAGATCGACGGGATCGACCCGAAGATTCCGCTCCGCGAGATCAAGCGCGTCGGCGTGATCGGCGCGGGCACGATGGGCGGCGGCATTTCGATGAACTTCCTGTCCGCAGGCATCCCGGTGACGATCGTCGAAATGGCGCAGGAAGCGCTTGATCGCGGGGCCGGCACGATCCGCAAGAATTACGAAGCCTCCGCCGCCAAGGGCCGTCTCAAGCCCGAGCAGGTCGAACAGGCGATGGGCGCGCTCACCCCGACGCTCGATTTCGACGCGCTCGCCGACTGCGATCTCATCATCGAAGCGGTGTATGAGGACATGGCCGTCAAGAAGGACATCTTCGCGCGGCTCGACACGATCGCCAAGCCGGGCGCGATCCTTGCCTCGAACACTTCCTATCTCGACGTGGACGAGATCGCCGCCGCCACCAACCGCCCGGGTGACGTGCTCGGCATGCACTTCTTCTCGCCTGCGAACGTCATGAAACTGCTCGAAGTCGTCCGCGGCGCGCAGACCGACGATGATGTGCTTGCCACCGTGATGGCGCTGTCCAAGACGATCCGGAAGGTCGCGGTGGTCGCGGGCGTGTGCGACGGGTTCATCGGCAACCGGATGCTCAAGCCCCGCCAGGTCGAGGCGATGAAACTGCTGATGGAAGGCGCCACGCCCGAGCAGATCGACAAGGTCCATGTCGCGTTCGGCATGCCGATGGGGCCGTTCCAGATGAGCGACCTCGCCGGCGTCGACATCGGCTGGCACCGCGACCCCAATCGCATCGAGAACATCCGCGACGCACTCGCCGCCGAAGGCCGCTGGGGGCAGAAGACCGGCAAGGGCTTCTACGATTACGACGAGAAGCGGAACCCGACGCCGTCTGCGCGGGTCGCCGAGATCATCGAGGATTTCCGCTCGAAATCGAACCTGCAGAAGCGCGAGATCAGCGACCAGGAGATCGTCGAGAAGACGCTCTACACGATGGTCAACGAAGGCGCGCTGATCCTAGAGGAGAAGATGGCACAGCGCGCGAGCGACATCGATGTGGTGTGGATCTACGGCTACGGGTGGCCGGTCTATCGCGGCGGGCCGATGTTCTGGGCGGATACCGAGGGGCTGAAGACGATCGTCGCGGGGCTGGAGAAGCACGGGTTCGCGGTGGCGGAATTGCTGAAGACCAAGGCTGAGAGCGGTGGTCGGTTCAATGGGTAACGCGAGCGCGTTGGCGCGCGGTAGAAGGCCTTCTTCTCCCTCTCCCCGCTTGCGGGGAGAGGGCAAGCGAGGCGCAGCCGAAGCGCGGGAGAGGGGCAGTACAGAGAGGTCGCTCTGCTGTACGGGGGGGGGGGGGCCGCCGCGGCGGGGCGGGCGCCCCCCGGCCGGGGGCGGGCGGGGGCGCGCGGCGCGCGCCCCCCCCCC
>JARUXA010000113.1 GCA_030433805.1 Sphingomonas sp. PsM26
TGCTACATAAAAGAAGACACCTTTAAGGTGCCATTTTTCAATGAATCTTCTCTCATGTCTTATAAAAAACGTTGTATATACTGTACATATATCAGAACTTATATTGTTTATGAGACTTAAAATACATTAAGCTTTCCAAAATTCCCACCACTTCTTTTTTTCTTGAGCAGCAGCAAGTTGTTTTCTTGTTTCCTGAATTTCACGTATATGGCTCATACTTTGCTGATCCATACGTTCTACTAGCTTTTTATTGAATTCCATCTGTTCTTGTAATTGCTTTTTTATTTCTTCAATATTTTGAGCCATATCATCAATTTTATCTTTGAACTCATGAGCTTGAACGGCCATCTGTGCAGGTTGCATGGGGGGCGTTCCTTGCCGTGCACCGTAGCGTTCAACAACTTCTAAACATGCTACTTCTTTGGTTTTTCTTTGAACTTTTACTATTTGTTTAAATAGCTGTAAAGCGTTTAAGTCATGTTTAGTAAAAGCCCGACTATCATTCTCTCCTTTAACAAACTTATAACCTGTGGCCTCCAATTGGATACACCACTTTCTTAAAGTACTATCTGACACCTCTAGCTTCTTTGCTACCTCACCAGTCCAATACGCCGGCTCTTGGCCAAGTTTCGCTTCTGACATATCGTTCCCTCCCGTGCAATTATAATTATATAAATAGTTATACTTTGTATCTCAAATATCCTTTAAACAATAACAAAGAACGCCCCCCATGCATATCATTTTAACCATGCACGGGGGGCGTTCTTATATGGTAAATCCTATTATATCAAGGTTTTGACGCTAATTTGTTTTCTAAGGTTTTATTTATAAGAAAAACAAGTGCATGCCCCCCATGCAACCAATTTTCATCAGATGCATGGCAGTCGTTCTTACCCGTTTCCCCGTTCGTTTTGGGGTGGAGTGCTGGCTAGGGGTTTGGGGACTAGTCCCCATTTGCGTCTCTTAATTTTTAAGAAGTAGAAATTAAGGACGGCTGCTCTGGCGGTTCGGCAGGTACAATTGCTAGAACAAGCCGATCATCGTTAACTTCGTTTTGGGTATGGTCGGCTTGGCGAGATAACCAAACCTGCCGAAATTTGAAATGCAAGGAGAAAAGAGTGGAGATTTTTTAAGTGTTTTTCTTAAAAAATACTACTCGAACCTTGTATTGAAAAGAGCCAACATCAGATATAAGAAAGGGGACTAGCTATAAAGGTTGATATAATAGGATTTTCAGAGTTTGAATGTAACATAAGCTGTGATACATATATGTAACATAAGCTATGATACATAAAGTTTCCACAAGTAACATTTTTGTCTTTACATGTATCAAAAAATGTTATACGATGTATCAAAAGAGGAAAAAACACTCATTTTTGATACAAGATGTATCAAAAATGAAACATATATGTATCATAGCTCATGAAACAACTTGATACAAGATGTATCAAAAATGAAACATATATGTATCATTTAATTTTGAGGAGGGTTATACATATGACCGAACAACCAAAAGTTACACTTGAATTGAGCCAGAATGAATTTAAAAAGTTACAACGTTTTTTAGAAATTCAGGAACAAGAAGAAGAAGTTCAAAAACAAAAAGAAGAAAAAGATAAAAACACAAATTTTGTTCAATTGTATAGAGACAATATGCCAGAGATTCGTTGGTTAATGACTAATCATGGATTTGCTTCTTCAGTTTTATTTTTTATTTTAGAACACATGGATACTCGTAACGCTTTGGCTTGTTCCTATGAAGTATTTATTGATTACTTTGGTAAATCTCGTATGACAATTTATAGAGCTATAAAACTGCTTCAAGAAAACGGGTTTATTGATGTTTTAAAAATGGGGTCATCAAACGTTTATATTGTAAATTCTGATCTAGCATGGACTGATTATAATTCGCACAAAAAATTTGCTAAATACGATGGGAAAATTCTTGTGAGTAAAAAAGAAAATAAGGATTATCAATATAGAAGTCAATTTGATAGATTCAAAGCTTTAAGAGAAAGAGAAGGCTTAAAATAATTTAAGGAGGTGATTAAAACGACTTGCATCAAGATTAGACACAACAAAATAAAAAGGGCATTTCTCCTGGCAGAGAAACACCCCATGTCGTAACTAGTACAACGTATATACCGATATTAATTATAACATGGGTTGCCCTCAAAAAATAGGAGGGTCTTATCATGGATCAAAGCGAAAAACTATTAATGGGTATTGAAAGTATTCTAAGTGTAGCTTCTGATTTAGTTGATGAAGTTGCTCGACTAAAGAATGTTGAAGAAG
>JARUXA010000114.1 GCA_030433805.1 Sphingomonas sp. PsM26
GGCAACGGTTTACGGCTGACCAACCACCAGTCGCCCGCAACGACTTTCAACATTAATCGGCTGCCAGGGGAACATGCGATCGACCGTAACGCTATGATGTTGCCGGCTTCCCGCTGAGCTCGGGATTTATGTCATGGATTCAATCACTCCTACCGGACCCGACGCTGAAAGTCGGGCGGTGGCCGCGCGCGAGCGGCATTGGCATCAGTTCGAGCAGGCACCCGGGTTCATTTGCATCCAGAACGGACCAGACCACGTTTACCAGTTCGCTAACGAGGCATATCGACGGCTCGTCGGACAACGCGAACTGATCGGCAGAAGCGTCCGGGACGCCATGCCAGACATTTATGGGCAAGGCTTCTATGAACGGCTTGATGACGTTTACGCAACCGGCGAGCGCTTTCGCGCCGACGCAGTCGCCGTCAGCATGGCACGAACGCCCGGAGGTCCGCTTGAGGAGCGGTTCGTCGACCTCGTCTACGAACCCGTCATTGACGACAACGGTCGGATCGTCGGGGTGTTCACGCAAGGCCACGACGTCACCGAGGCGGTCCACGCCCAACGGAGAGTGCGGACAAGCGACGAGCGGTTCCGCGTCTTCGCGCAATGCATGCCGAGCCACGTCTGGAGCAGTCGGCCTGACGGCCATATCGAGTGGTTCAACGGACGGACTTACGCTTATACTGGATACGAACCTGGTACTCTCTACGGCGATGAATGGGCGCAGACGGTCCATCCCGACGATCGAGCGAGAGCCGTCGCGGCCTGGTCTCATGCGGTCGACACCGGCGAACCATACCGTATCCAGTTCCGCATCCGCCGCGCAGACGGCATCTATCGGTCGTTCCTCGTCAGGGCCGACCCGGTCCGGAACGCCGACGGTTGCATCGAGCACTGGGTGGGGATCGACACCGACGTCGACGACGAAAAGCGCCTCGGTGCGGAACTCGTCACCCTCAACGCGACGCTGGAGCAGCAAGTCGCCGATCGTACACGCGAGTTGATGAAGTCCGAAGCCGCGCTGCGGCAGTCGCAGAAGATGGAGGCGATGGGTCAGCTCACCGGCGGTGTCGCACACGACTTCAACAATCTGCTGACTCCAATCATCGGATCGCTAGACATGCTGGTCCGTCGCGGGGTCGGCACTGAGCGGGAGCGGCGATTGATCGACGGCGCGCTTCAGTCGGCCGATCGTGCCAAGACGCTTGTCCAGCGGCTCCTAGCTTTTGCGCGGCGACAACCATTGCAAGCGGTTCCAGTTGATCTGAGAGTCTTGATCGACGGGATGGCTGCCCTGATCGGCAGCACCGTGGGCCCCAGCATCGAAGTTCGGGTCGACTTAGCCGCTGATCTCCCACCGGTAAGCGCCGATGCGAATCAGCTCGAGATGGCGATCCTTAATTTGGGCGTGAATGCCCGGGATGCCATGCCCGACGGCGGCACGCTGACGATCGCCGCAACCCGAGAAAGCGTGAAAGCCGGCCACCGTTCCGGGCTAAAGCTCGGCCATTACGTCCGTCTTTCCGTCGCGGATACGGGCTCCGGAATGGACGAGGCGACACGGGCCCGTGCTGTCGAACCGTTCTTTTCGACGAAAGGCATCGGCAAAGGAACAGGCCTGGGCCTGTCGATGGTGCACGGTTTGGTCGCCCAACTTGGGGGCGGACTTACCATCATCAGTGAGCCCGGAGGCGGGACCGAGGTGGAACTTTGGCTCCCGATCAGTTTCGGTTTAGTTGAAGATGGCGAGATCGTCACTCCAATTGCTTGTGAGCCGGTCGTTTCGCGAGGTTGCGTTCTCCTTGTCGACGATGAAGAGCTCGTACGATTGGCAACCGCAGACATGCTCTCGGATCTTGGCTACGACGTGGTCGAGGCAAAATCGGCCGAGCAGGCGCTGAGCCTTATTGCCGATGGCTTGGTCTTTGGTCTCATGGTCACCGATCACTTGATGCCGGGTATGAACGGAGTTGAACTGGCGCGGCACGTTCGCGTTGAGCGACCGACTTTGCCCATCTTGATCGTGTCCGGTTACGCCGAAGCGGAGGGGATCGCGTCCGACTTGCCGCGACTTACAAAACCGTTCCGTACGGCAGAGCTCGCGCTACGCATCGCGGCGCTTGCATAAACCAGTTTCGGTGCCCTGAAGTAAGATCAGCTAGGGACGCCCGCTCTCCATGCCGCAACTTGGATTGCTGGCCTGCCTGAAGTCCTGGATGAACGAAGGTCCGGTTTTGGAAGGCGCCAACGATCGTCCGATCGTCC
>JARUXA010000115.1 GCA_030433805.1 Sphingomonas sp. PsM26
GAAACAGCCTATTTTTCTAAAACCATTATTTCAAGAGCGTATTTGGGGAGGCGCAAAATTAAGAAAGTCCTATGGGTACCAAATTCCTTCGCTACAAACAGGAGAATGCTGGGCAATTTCTGCTCACCCTAATGGTCAAAGCGTTGTTGCATCAGGTTGTTTAGCTGAAAAAAGCTTAGGAGAATTGTGGGAAGAACAGCCAGAATTATTTGGCCACTTCGATAGTGATCGTTTTCCACTCTTAACCAAGATATTGGATGCTAATGACGATTTATCAGTTCAGGTTCATCCGAATGATAAATATGCAAATGAATTTGAAAACGGCGAGCTTGGTAAGACAGAATGTTGGTATATTATTGACTGTGATGATGATGCAGATATGATCTTTGGACATCATGCTAAATCAAAAGAAGAATTTATCCAGTTGATTGAAGAGAGAAATTGGAATGGTTTATTAAACAGAATAAAGATTAAACCAGGGGATTTCTTCTATGTCCCTAGTGGTACCATACATGCTTTATGCAAGGGCACACTTGTATTAGAAACACAGCAAAGTTCAGATACTACATACCGCGTTTATGATTATAACCGTCTTGGACAAGACGGTAAACTTCGTGAGCTTCATTTAGATAAAGCAATTGAAGTAACAACAGTTCCACACACTGCTTCAAAAATAGAACCAGCTGTAGCTCAAACAGCCGGAGGAAGCATTACGACTTTCGTTGAAGAAGATTATTTTACCGTGTACAAATGGGAAGTCAAGAACTCTCTGTCCTTGACGCAAGAAGCTCATTTTACGTTAGCTAGTGTTATTAGTGGAGAAGGAAAAATAATCTCTGAAGGTAGGGAATTTTCTATAAAACGAGGAGATCATTTTATTCTACCTAACCAGATGCAGTCATTTACTATTGAAGGAAGCGTCGAGTTAATTGCTTCCCACCCAAATAACAAAGGAGCGCAACGTCATGAATTGGAAAGCACAGTTAGACAAATGGCTAACATTTAATACACTAGACACGGAATTAAAAAAAGAGCTTCTTTTGATGAAAGAAAATGCAAAAGAAATGGAAGACGCTTTTTACAAAAATCTTGAATTCGGAACGGGCGGAATGCGCGGAGAGCTGGGCCCTGGCACAAATCGATTAAATATATATATGGTACGAAAAGCGACAGAAGGTCTGGCCTATTATATAGAAGAAAGTGGAGAAGAAGCAAAGAAAAAAGGCGTAGTTGTTGCCTATGATTCTCGTCATAAATCTCCTGAGTTTGCTTTAGAAGTTGCAAAAGTGTTGGGCCAGCATGGTATTAAAACCTATATATTCGACGAGCTTCGTCCAACGCCTGAGCTTTCCTATGCGGTGCGTTATTTAAACGCATTTGCTGGAATTGTAATTACTGCAAGCCATAATCCGCCTGAATATAACGGCTATAAAGTGTATGGTGAAGATGGAGGTCAGCTTCCGCCAGCAGCTGCAGATAATATTATTTTGCATATGAATCGTATTGAAAATGAGTTATCTATTTCTGTAAAGGGGGAGCAAGAACTTTTAGCAGAAGGCTTATTAACGTATATAGGAGCAGAAGTGGATGCTGCTTATACAGAGGCATTAAAAACAATTCAATTAAATCGTGAGCTTGTTCAAGAAGTAGGAAATGAATTGAAAATTGTTTTTACTCCTTTGCATGGTTCAGGAAACAAGCCGGTGCGTGAAGGGTTAAAGGCATTTGGATTTACAAATGTAGCAGTTGTAAAAGAGCAAGAGCTTCCAGATGCAAATTTCTCAACTGTACAGTCACCGAACCCAGAAGAGCATGCCGCTTTTGAATTGGCCATCCAATACGGAAAAGACATAGATGCCGATCTTTTAATGGCAACTGATCCTGATGCCGATCGTCTTGGTGTCGCTGTGAAAGACAGTACTGGTGAGTATGTGGTCTTAACAGGTAATCAGCTAGGGGCACTTATGCTTCATTATTTGTTAACTCAAAAGAAAGAACAAGGTATACTTCCTCTAAACGGAGCAGTTGTTAAAACAATTGTCACATCAGAAATTGGAGGTGCTATTGCTTCAAGCTTCGGTTTAGAAACATTTGATACGCTAACAGGCTTCAAATTTATTGGAGAGAAAATCAATGAGTTTGAACAAAGCCGCGAGTTTAAAATTGACTTTGGCGAAATAGCAACCTTACGCAATATTAATGGAGAAATTGCTTTATAATATACAAATCTGCCAGGCAACCAGAACAAAAACAAT
>JARUXA010000116.1 GCA_030433805.1 Sphingomonas sp. PsM26
GATACGAGGGAACAGGGCATAAAAGAAATGTCCTTTTTTGCTTAGGAAATATTATGGAATTCTTTCAAAGTTTTTATTTTTTCACTTAGTTGATTAATTAGAGAGGTGTTTTATATGAATGAAAATGAAGGTACTAACGTTTTTTTATTAATGTTTTCGGTGATCTCCATTTGTGGAGGATTGTTCTTAACAAATGTTTTTATTTATTCTCCTATTATTGGTTGGCTTGTAGCAGTATTTTGTTTAATAATGAATTTTATTTATAAAGAGGAACAATTGAAATATAGAAAAAGAGAAGATTAAGAATAGGATCTTCTCTTTTTTATGGATTCTTATAATACTTGTTATGGTAACTAGAGTTATCAGTTCAGGATATGAGATAATATGGTGAGTTTTATAGATAAAGGAGATTGGTTTAGATGGTAAGAGTCATAAACCTTTGGTCATTTATCTTCTCATTGTTATGTACTGCTTTATTTTTTGTAACCCTTCAACATCCCCTATTATTAAGTTTAGATTTTTATGGAACAGTTGTTATATTTTTGATGAGCATAGTGGGCTTCTATGGAATACATAATTGGACATCAGCTTTGAGAAGTGTCTTGACTGTTGTACTTAGCGTAGCATTAATTATAGTTAACGGATGTATTATGTTTGTGGGAGATCTTTTTGTGTAATATTCAATATCAAAAGTATAAAAAGCCTTTAAAACAATTAGTTTTAAAGGCTTTTTACTTCTTCTAATCATTATTTTAGTAGCTATGAATGAATACTACATACAATCTAAAACAAGAAAGAACTACTGACTCATCAGGTATCAGTAGTTCTTTCTCTCGTGAAACTTTTGGGTAGAAAGCTAATGAGCTTCTCAATAGTTTGTTCTAAATATATAAGATTATTCTTTTTTTGTAGCGAGTTGTTCTTTGTCTTGTGTTCCAGGTGGTTGTTCAAGCCATTTATGATGGATCATGATATCAGCTCCATCTTTCGCATATTGACCAATCTCAAGTGATAGCCTTTCATAATTGATAACGAGGTCACTTCGTTGACTTGCAGCTGCTGCAGTTGCATAGTTACCTGTTCCTGCTGCGCTCAAAAAACTCATCTGAAACATCGCTAGTCGATCAGAGAAGACAGGTGTCGTTAAGTCACTAATCGCAATATCGTGTGGAACCGGTGGCTGAATATGATTTTCTAACAGTGCTTTGCCAAAAATCTGCACATGCTTTTCCGAGATTTCAGCCCCTCTTAACATCCATTTTTGAATTTTTTCGCGTTGAGATGTTTGGGCAAAGCTAAGAGCTAGCTTACTGCCGATGATATTGGTTTGGATGTTCATATATAAATGCGATATTTCGATGGCATTCAAAGGGCGCTCTTTACTAAAAAATGAAAAGCCACTAAGATAGCTTTTGCTGTCTACAGTATCTGGTTGAGTAGGATAAGCAATATAAGGTGCTCGAACAAATAGCCCTTTCGAAAGAGCAATATCCGAACTTTCATCATATAAATTGGAGGCCTCTTGAAGCCCCTCTTTAAAATATAATCGTATATCTTTTCGAGCACTCATGGATAGAAACCCACTAAATGCTAGCATCCCTACTTTTGCCATGTGATTAACGTAAGTAAGAATGAAGGTATCGGTGTACAAACGACCTGTATCCTTATTCACATCATGTTCATTTGTAAATCCTATAGGAAGAGGAATTCCTTCCCTTTGAAATAAAGCACGAAGTTTTTCTACATGAACAGCTGAAAGGTCATAAGCCATTTGAACAATTAATTTAATTTCTTTATCTTCGATATGTTTTAAGAAATAACCAAGTATACATTTGGACATACTATCATTCATATAGCCAGTCCATGTGCAGGCTATTTCAGCTGACGTAAGCTTTGTGTTATGTTCAGTCATGAGCAGTTTCCTCCACTTGATATTTTAGGTTGTCACTATATCATTTGCAGAAAACTGCTATTTTTATGCCTTTTATGAGTATATATAATCTGATTGAAGTTACTTGTCATTGATCCAATATATTGAAACGAGTATGTTTTTTCACTTCTCTAGCTTCCCATAATAAGAGTGATTATGTTAACTAAACCTGTATATGATATACAGCTTGAAGCATATATCTATTAACACATATAGACAATGTTTCACGGATATAGTGCGCCCATAAATTTTCCATTTCAGGAGATGTTAATTTATTCTTTTTTTGTAATTTTCCGTTCCTC
>JARUXA010000117.1 GCA_030433805.1 Sphingomonas sp. PsM26
CTTTAATGGTGATTTCTTTCATCATAATTCCATTTAACATCTTTTTTACCAGCATTATAATAGCCCCCATTTTTGTTGTAAAAGTATAATACTAGTATTCAAATGCAAGATGATATTTCCTGCTATTACTTCACTATAAAACGAATAATACAGGTCAACATGAGCAAACTATTCAAGAAGTCTTGTTAGACTTCACCCACAATGTAATTTATCAGTAGAAAGCAGCTATCTTCTTACGAAGGTAGTTGTTTTCTTTTTAAAATATATAAATAATCTCTTAGTTAACATAAAGAAAATTCTAGGTACCCTTTGTTTTTAAAATTTGGAGCAATTCCATTCTGTAGAACGACTGAAAAAAAGCCTTATAGCTTTAGATTATAATCTCTAATTTATTTTTGATGGAATATTACTCTTGCATGAGACGAAATTAAATTATTTTTCCTCGCTAGTTGATTAACAATTTCTTCAATATTTTCAATGGTCTCAATTTTACTTTCACCGGATTTTTCCTCAACTTCTACTTCCATTATGTGGTAATTTATGTCATATTCACCTCTAAAGCTATACCTTTTATACTTATTTTCAACCAATTTTCGATTAACTTTACTAAAAAAATTAGATTTAATAAGTTGCTCTCGTACTTTATCCCTCTTTTTTTCTAATTCCGGATCCTCTACATTTTGGGTTTCCCCATCTTCCATATTGATATCCTTTAGATTTCCCTCTTTTGCTTGAACAAATGAACTGTTAAAGGAAAAAGCCAAGCCAATGGTTAAGCATACTGTCACCAACTTCATATTCATAAAGAATAAATTATTTAACATATGTATCCTCCTCTTAAAAAAATTAAATAGGCCTCGATTCAATAGATAAAAGTTAAATAACCAATAATCCATAGAATTTCACTATTAATATGAACCTACACATGTCTTTTTATAAACTGGAATAACTTAGAGTGAAACCAATTTACAATTTTAGGAGGGATAACAATGGCTAATGCATTTGTAGAGCGATCCTTGGATGAAATTCGTTTTTGGTCAAGGATCATGAAAGAACATTCATTCTTTCTCAGATTAGGATTTAGATCTGAGGATACACAATTAATCGAGGAAGCAAATCACTTTTATCACTTGTTTGAAGAAATTGAACAACGATCCCATTCATTTACTAATCAAACAGATCCTGAACAAATGAAAAGATTTAATTCAGAAGTTCAACAAGCAGCCACGGGTATATTTGCTTTTAAACGAAAAGTGTTAGGTTTAATCCTAACTTGTCAGTTGCCAGGCTCAAACAACTTTCCTCTTTTAGTTGACCACATAAGTCGAGAAGCTAATTATTTTAGAAAACGGTTAATCGAATTAAACGAAGGAAAATTAAAACCACTTGCTGATGCTATTATTAAGGAAAATGTATTCTTTTTAAGAATCATGGCCGATCACGCCAAATTTATAGGTCATCTTCTTGATCCATCGGAAAGAAAACTTGTAGATATGGCTAGGAACTTCAGCAATGACTTTGATCAATTAGTTTTTCAAGCAAGAGATTTAGATTCTATGAAACCACAGTCTCAAACAGTTCCTCTCTTAGACCAATTTCTTGATGAGAATCGTGTTTCTGTAGCATCCCTCCGAGATTTTAAGAAAACTGCCAGAGAGCTAATTGAGGAATGTAGAATTAAAAGTATTATCCATCCTCTTCTGGCAGACCATACTTTCCGCGAAGCTGAAAGATTTCTTCATATCATTGATATGTTTGAAGCAAGTCTTAAAACACAAAAATAGTAAGTGGTTTCAAACTAAATATAATAAAAAGGCTTTACTTTATACATTCTTTACAGGATCTGAGTTATCGGCATGAAAAGCCCCTTGAATGATTAATTCAAGGGGCTTTTCATGTGTGATGTGTGGATAGGTAAATAAAGCTGGAAATGCTATATTAACTTACAAGTTGCATTATATTCATTAGCCCATTTTAAGTGAATTGTCCTTATGAATAACATCTAATAATTTGAGCAAACTATTCAAGATGATTAATATCATCCCATCTATAATAATTTTTGAAAAAAACTTCTGATTTAGCGACAGGAGTTTTTTTCTCTTTTTACACTGTATACGCCATACACTCTTAGTTAACGTAATAGATTTTTATTGGAATTCATTATCTGAAAAGATTTTGAATATTATTAGAGAAGGCTCTAGGAATGCCACTTCGATAAAGCCATCTCT
>JARUXA010000118.1 GCA_030433805.1 Sphingomonas sp. PsM26
CATATAATACTCTTCGTTTGATACAATCATCTGGGTAGAGGCAACTATTTTCTGACCTGGTAAAACTCTTAACGAAATAGAAGATTTTCTTAACCATTCATTCGCAAGATCGACACCTTCTCTACAGCTGGAATCTTTTCCGTCATAAAGAGGTGCTGCTACGACTTCTGTTACTCCTTGTTTCACTAATACATTTGCCATTTCTAAAAACTCTTCTACACTTTTGGGACCACTGTTCACATTTGGCAAGATATTGGTATATATATCTATCATTTTTTTCTCCTCTTTCTATGCCTCAGATCATGGATAGTATTCCATGAATTATATTATATCACAGGGCTTTTTTTCTATCTTCTAGCATAAGTATCTATTTTTTTTCATGCTCTCTTTTGGGATTGATAGACGTTCCTTTTGTATTGAAATGTAGCATTCTTTTCTTGAAGAAAATGTTAAAAATAAATAATGGAAAATTAACGAGATAGCAAATGAGTAAATATACCTAAACACTGATTGACTTTTCTCTTCTTCTTCGTTTATAGTTTTTCTATATGTGTCTAAAAATGAGTAAATATTGTAGGAGTTGTAGATGAATTTGAAGAAAAAAATTGACATTCTAGGAAGCTGTGTTTCTAGAGACCCTTTTGCTATGTTTGACCATCAATATGAAATTAATGAGTATTTTGCTAGAACGAATATTATATCGCTAGCATCCAAACCTGTTGGACTTTCCATTCGAGGCATCCATATTGAGTCCAAATTCCAGCGTAGAAGTGTATACAATGATCTTAATAAACTTTTCTTAAAACATGTGGATGAAGAGCCTGCCGACACGTTAATCATTGACTTACTCTCTGAAAGATTAAGACTTATGAAACGCGGAGAATCTTACATCGCCCTTTCCAAAGAATTTGCTCAATCTAATTTAATGAATGATTTAAAGAGTAAAAGAATTGTAGAACGCACTGATGAATTATGGGAAAGCTCTGCTGATAAAATATGCGAAAGAATCAACGCAAGCAGCATTTCAAAAGTCATTATTCATAAAGCGTTTTGGAAAGAAAAATATGTAGATAAAGAAGGAAACGTTCAAGTTTTTGAAAATCAAGACGAAATTCAACGTCACAATCAGCAATTAGAGTATATGTATACATACCTTGGCAACAAAATTAACAATAGTACATACCTTGAAATAAAAGAAGAATTTATGGCAGATGAAAATCACAAATGGGGTCTTACGCCAAGACACTATCAGCCAGCTTATTATGAAAGATTTTTAGAGCAGCTTAACGCTTTACTTTTACTTGTTGCAGCAAATTAAAAAATAAAAGCACGCTACCTTATAAAAAAGGTGCGTGCTTTTTCATTATGAATTGGTAAAATAATCAGAGAGAAATTTGAACCATACCTTCTCCCCTTCTTCGTTCGGTTGACCATTTTCATCTGATAAATACTTTAAAATATCTTCCTTATTATAGTCTGGCCATGCACTCCAATGATTTACAAACTCGTATCCATTTTCTTTAGCAAAGGTTTCTAAAGCCTTTACGTCATTAGGGTAATTTTGAGCTTGATAGACCGGAGCTGATGGTTGAAAAATAGTAACTAGGTCTTTATTTTCACTTTCAATATGCTTCATAATAATTTGCAAGTTATCAATTGTATTGTTAATACCTACTACGCCGTTATCATTTAATAAAAATGGTTCAAAAAGCAAGATATCAGGCTTTGCTTTTGTAATGTCTTCATACGTTTTTGATTTCACAAATTGTAATGTATTCATTTGTTTGTATTCATACAACTCTACATTTATTAAATCCGTCCCATATGTATCTTCTACTTTATCTTTTAATAAAGTTCCCCACGTCTGTACGTCTTTCTGAGGAGCAGATCCGACAATTACAAGTTTTACAGGATTTCCTGTTTTCTTTGCATTCTCTAATTTCTTTACAATTGATTCCGGCAAGTTCTTAGTCTCAGTTTGCATATCTTTTTCTGTTTCTGCTGCGCTTACTCTCGTAGGCTTTGTTTCGAACTGTTTGTCCAATTGATGATTCCAATACATCTTTCCTGCTACTAAAGACGAGATAAAGATGAGAATAGCAAATACATTAATTAAAATTTTCATAAAATGACTCCCTTACTATATCCAGTCTCTTAAACACATCTCCGAGCCCACGAGACGAATACCTATATCTCGAAT
>JARUXA010000119.1 GCA_030433805.1 Sphingomonas sp. PsM26
TCAGTAAGCGATTAGTGAAAGAATGTATAAAAAGTGCACCTTTTATTCATATGCTCAAAGTTCCATTACATTGATTTAATCACAAAAAAATTATAAAATTATTCAGACTACTTTTTTTGATTGGTAATGTTGTCAAACCCCTTAAGATAAAAAGCCGCCTCTCTTACCACACACTCAAGAGGTGGCTTTTTATTTTGTTAACGAAAAAAATCACCATAAAGGTGATTTTTTTTAGCCTTCAGGCTAACATTTTTCTAACGAAAAAATTATAAAAAGATCCTTGCAATTCTATTAGCGAATTGCTACTAAACAATAGTGATAATAGAGAGAAAGTTTTAAAAGTGGGGTAAAGCCTTGGTATGACTGGGTTTATCGGAGTTTTTGGGGTGTCAGGTTTTCCTGACACTTTAGTCCTGTTTTGTCAGGTTTTCCTGACACCTAAATATTTCCAAGTATGATAAAAAACCGTATCAAAATTTGATACGGTCTAAATAGTTTCATTTAAAAAAACCTAACTGGTAAATTTACTTTTTTTCCATTCTGATCTTTAAGTTTTTTTAAAGAATGCTGAAACAATCTCATTGTTAATTTATCTAACTTAACTTCATTTTTTCGTGGAGCACAAATCATAATATAAGGATTCACAATCCATGTTCTAGGGCTTACAGAGCGACCATTTTCAGTTACTTGTCCTGCACCTTCAGGATTTAATAGAATCTCTTTTTCTTTTAAAGAATTCATAATTATAGAAGTTTGTTGTCTAGACTTCCCGATTATTTCTGCAATATCTGAAACAGTTGCAGCTTTAGGAAGTTCAAAATCATCTTCTATAACATTTTTTCTTTTTTTCTTAAACTTATCTTCTCTGCAGATAATTACATTACTTTTAAACTCTAAATAAGCCTGAATTTTAAACAAAAAGCTCTCTTCAGCTTGAGTTAAATAACCAATTCGATTTAACAAATCTAAATTTCTATGCATAGTTTGATTAAACGGCTCCCCTGCAAAAGGATCTTTACTGGTTCCAACAAAATGATCTTCACCAGTAAGCTCTTTTAACTGATCTAATAAAGATTTTTTTAGTTCTTCAGCTTTTAACCTATTTCCTGAATCTTTCTCAAAGTCTCTTTTTCTAGCATTCTTTTCTGCTTCTGTGAAATCAATTCTGAAATTTCTTTTTTTCACTTGTTAATTCCTCTCCTCTAGCAGGAATTAACCGTTCTGTGTTAAAATAAAATTAATAAATTATAAAAACAGAAGGTTAACTCCTTCTCATTTTGTTAAGAAAAGCCCTTTGGTCCGTCAAAACTTGGGGGCTTTTCTTATTTTATTTTACAGGTAATCTTACCAAAATTTCCACCATTTCTTCTGATTCTCTACTGATGAAGCAATTAATCTCTTACTATCTTGTATTTCCCTTACTACTTGCAACAACTGATCATCTCTGGAACTGAGCTTCTCCTCGATCCGCTGCAAGCGTTCTTCATTTTTTCTCTCTAACTGTTCCAGTTGCTCTAAACGTTCTAAACGATCTAATATTTTTTTCTGATTTTCAATGAACTCTAAACCCATCTGTTGTTGTATTTGCAAAGTGTTCTCCGGTAGAACGCCTAGCGTTCTACCTTCTGTTCTCTCGCTATCCTCAAGAACAATTCCCTCAATTTCATTATCCTTATCATCAGATAAAGCAATCTTAATAGCCGTTTCTACCGTTATTCCAGCTCCGTGTATTAAAGCTTTCATTCTACGTAAAAGGACAATATCTTTCTCTAAAAATGCTCGACTTTTCTTTGCACCTTTTACAAATTCATAACCTTCATTTTCTAAAGCAAGACACCATTTTCTTAATGTACTTGCTCCTATTTGTAATGTTTCTGCTACCTCTTTTGTCCAAAATGCTTTCTCGTTCACGTAGACGTCCCCCCAAGCATTCGAATAAAGAACACTTCTATAAGAAAAAGCTAATTCCTCTTAAACAGGGCTTAGGGTTTGTCTTTTAACAAACTGAATTGCACTTAAATTTTTAGCCTAAGCTTATACCAAATAACCCAAAGAACCATTTAAACAAGAAGAAAACAGGTACCATAAAGACCGCTGCACCAGCCCCGTATTTTATCCAATCCAACC
>JARUXA010000011.1 GCA_030433805.1 Sphingomonas sp. PsM26
CCCCCCCCCCCCCCCCCCCCCCCCCCCCCCCGCCCCCGCCGCCGCGCCGGCGCCCCCCCCCCCCCCCCGCCCCCCGGGGGGGGGGGCCCCCCCCCCCCCCGCCGCGACCGGGTCCATGTTGCGGATAGCGAGAGCGGGGGGGCATAAATTCGCTATCCGAATATCAGAACGGACGTTTGGCGATCTGGTTCCGACTAAAACTGCGGAAAGTGCATTTTTAGCGATCCGCGTGAAGTCTCAGTCGCGGCCGGTGATCGCCACCGAGATTTCATAAGCCCCGACCAGCGGATCATAATGCAATTTCGACCGCAACTGGCGTGACAGGCCTTCAATGACCCGACCGTAGCGTTCGACAACCAGCGTGCGCATCGTGTCTCCGTCCACCAGCGACGGCGAATTGATCCGCAGCAGTGCGCGCTGTTCCGACGGATCGGGCGATACCGAGATCCGAACTTGGGTCGTCGGCGCGACGGTGATCGCGAGTTCGACAATCTCGGTGATCAGGAAGGCGATTGCGATCGCGATATCCTGATTGGCAAGGAACGGCGCGATGTCGAGCGCTATGCTGAGCTGCGCACCCTCCGGCGCCGTCGCGCGGATGTTGGCGGCAAGTTCGCCGATCACCGAGCGCAGTTGCAGACCGCGGTTTTCCTCGATCTCCGCAAAGTGGTTGCGATGGACGACCGCGAGCGCATCGACGCGCCGCTGGATCGACGCATAAGCGTGCGCGGCTTCGCGGCTGCGGGCGGCACGGGCGTGGAAGTTGATCAGGCTGGAGATGACCTGGAGGTTGTTCTTGACCCGGTGATGGACTTCCCGCGTGAGGCGGGTCTGCCGTACCAGACCTTCGGCCAGGCCGGCTTCATGTTCGGCAACGGTGCGACTGATCGCCTGGAAGGTCTCGCCCAGTTCGCGGATCTCCTGTGCGGGCAGGGCACGCATCATGCCGGGGTCGATCTCCTCGCCGGGTACGAACGAGGCGACACGCGTCCGCAACTGGCGCAGCGACCGGATCAACAGACGATCCACGACGAACCAGCCGATTCCGGCCGCCGCAGCCCACATCACGATCGGCAGGATCAGCGCGATCAGGACGGGCGATGTGATCGGGGCGGACGGGGTGCGCGTGACCAACGCAATATCGTCGACCCCGACCGGCATCGACAGCGCAGTCCGCCGTTCGAGCGGGGCCTGCCGGGGGAGTTGCTGCAGCGTGAGCGTCCGCCGGTCGAGCACCAGTTCCGCTTCATACGCTTGCGCATAGGCCGTCGGCGTAGCGACTGCCTCAAGGACAGCGGCAGGAAAATAGGCGGTCGCATGCGTGCGACCAGATGCGCTCGTCGTCGACAGGGTCAGTCCGCGTCCGGGATGGATTTGCGCGGTGACCGGGCCGTCCATGCTGGGGGGTGCTACGGCGCCGCGGATCGGCAGCGCCGCACCGCAGATGACGCGTCCACGTGCGTCGGTAATGGCGAAGCGCGTACCGACCGCCAGTTGCGGCGCGAATACGCCTTGCGCACGCGCACAGCTTGGCGTGTTGCCGGGGTCGATCTCGAGCGCGTTTAGCGAGACGCGGAGCGCAGTCATGTCGCCGATCAGCTCGATCGCAAGCTTGCGCGCGCTTTCCGTGGTCGTCAGGCGCATTTGCGCCCGCGTGGCTTCATCCGCCAGTTCGGCGGTGCGCAGCGTTGCGAAAAAAGCGATGATCGCCAACGGCAGCAGCGCCGCACTAAGGATCAGAAAAACCTTTGCGCCCGTCGGGACGCGGTCGAGTTTCCGGCCAGTCCGCGCGGGGGTGGGGGCGCCCGCGATGTCTGTCACCGCAGGATCAGTCTAGCTTGCCAAGAAGGTCGAGCAGATCCGCCGGGATCTCCTCTTCGACCGTACGCTGGTAGACCGTCCGCAAAGCCGCGCCCATGTCGCGATCCTTGCTTTGAACTTTCGCGCCCGCGACCGGGCCTCCGGCTTTCCGCACCACGGCCGCTTCCGGCTTTTTCGAAGAGTCGTCGCCCGAACGCAATGCCGTCCCCCTGAGATCCGGATGCCCGGATAGAATCAAAATGCTGCCGTAACAATCCGGCACGGACGCTCACTGCATAAAGAATGCACGTGAGCGATTGGGTGATGAAACCAAATAGCTCTTCGATGGTTCCGCCTGGGATGCGATTTTAAGTTTCGAATACCAAGAAGCCACGAAACGCGTTGCATATGCCGGGGGGCGCTTCCACAAGACCACCCGACCTGACCCATTACGGAGACCCCGACAGCCATGTCGCTTGGACAGCAGCTCGCCCCCCATCTTCCCTTTTTGCGCCGTTACGGCCGCGCGTTGACCGGCAGCCAGACGCATGGCGACCGCTATGTACGGGCTACTCTGGAAGCGATCGTCGCCGCCCCCGAGGAATTCCCCCGCGACGTCGATCCGCGTCTCGGGCTCTACCGTATGTTCCACGCGATCTGGACGTCGACCAATTACGACGAGACGCCCGAGAACATGAGTGCCAGCGAGGGTGACGGGCAGGAAGCCATCGCGCGCGCCCGTCTCGCACGTATGACGCCGCTGTCGCGTCAGGCATTGTTGCTGACCGCGATGGAAGGTTTCACGCCCGAGGATGCGGCGTATCTGATCGAAGTCGAGCCGGAGGAGGTGGACTCGCTGGTCGCCGAGGCGCTGACCGAGATCGAGAAGCAGACCCGTGCGCGCGTTCTCATCATCGAGGACGAGCCGATCATCGCGATGGACATCGAAACCATCGTGCGCGACCTCGGGCATGACGTGACCGGTGTTGCGGTCACGCGCGACGAAGCGGTTGCGTTGGCGATGGAGGATCGTCCGGGTCTGGTGCTGGCCGACATTCAGCTGGCGGATGACAGTTCGGGGATCGACGCGGTCAAGGACATTCTGGCCGAGTTCGAAGTGCCGGTCATCTTTATCACCGCATTCCCGGAGCGTCTGCTGACCGGCGAGCGTCCCGAACCGACGTTCCTCATCACCAAGCCGTTCCAGCGTTCCACGGTCAAAGCTGCGATCGCGCAGGCCCTGTTCTTCGACCAGACCACCGTTCCGGCAATCTGAGGCGCGTCGCGCCGGGTTCCTGGTAGCTCCGGGAACCCATCGCGTGTCCGGGTGTTGGGTTCCATACGATACGGAACAACAACAAACGGGGCTCGCATGGCGGACAGGGACGAAATCCACGTCGACCGGGAAGATGCACGTGCGGGATCGACCCCACATGTGACACGGTATGTGCTCGGCATCTCGCTGGCATTGGTAGTGGTGCTGTTTGCCGTGATATTGCTGGTTTTCAACCGCTAACGTTTTGATGCTACTATGGCGTTCTGCAGGTCCGGGGTTGGACATTGCGGAACGCCGTTCCCATGTGTGGCAAATGACGCCACGAGACAGGATTTCATGACCGACGCGATCGATCAGGACGATATTCACGACGACGTGCCCGCAGTCGAGCACGTCGCGCTGTCGGACCCCGAGTTCAAGAAGGAACTTGCGCAGGTAATTCCACACTTGCGTGCGTTCGGTCGGTCGTTGTCGGGCAATCGCGATCTGGCCGACGATCTCGTCCAGGAAACGTTGATGAAGGCATGGGCTGCGCGTCAGCGGTTCCAGGCCGGCACCAATATGCGCGCTTGGACCTTCATCATCCTGCGCAACCTGTACCTGTCGCAAATGCGCCGTGCGCGCTTCAAGGGCGAGTGGGACGATCTGGTCGCCGACCGGATCCTTGCTGCGCCGGCAAGCCAGGACAAGCACGTCGAACTGGGCGACATGCAACGTGCACTGCTGCATCTCCCGCAGCCGCAGCGCGAGGCGTTGATCCTCGTGGGAGCCGGTGGCTTCGCCTACGAAGAGGCTGCCGAGATTTGCGGTGTCGCTGTCGGCACCATCAAGAGCCGCGTTGCGCGTGGCCGTGTTGCGCTCGAAGCAGTGATGGGCGACAACACGCTCCCCTCACGCCGCACGCACACAAACGAACCCGGCATGAGCGCGCTGGACACGATTATGGGCGAGGTCGACGACCTAAGTCGGGATCGCCGCTCGTAAGCTTGGTGGCGACAGTCGGCTGGACCGAGGGAACGCGGTCCAACTGCTGCATCAGCCGATCGATATCGTCCGATGGACTGTTTGTGCATCGATACGCTGACGACAGAGCCGGACGCAGCATGTCTCCTACGCGGGGTGTGGCAACGAGGACGTGAGCCGTTGCTGGCGCATTCATGTTGGGGGGAAGATCGATCGGCATGGGGACAGAACGATCGACCCGCGGTATTGTTGCTCGATGCAGTACGGAGTGGTCTGATTTGCGTCTAAGTCCTGACATCAATGGAATTTGAATCCTCCATTATCGCTGCGACAGTACGCGCACGCCAGAATGCTCCCTTTCTTGCGCTATTGCTGGATCGCGAACCTGCCATGGCGGACGCGTTCCTGCGCGGACACTTGCCACCGCTGGAAACGATTACCATCGACCTTGACGACGAATCCGTAGCGCGCCGGTTACGGCTGGCGCGCCGACGTCTGGCGTTGCGGGTGGCGATCGGGGATCTGGCGGGAGTCGATGATCTTACGACGGTCACGCAAACCCTGTCGGATTTCGCGGACCATGCGCTCGATACCGCGATCACGACCGCCATCACAGAGCGGACGCCCGATGCTGCGCCCATCGGCTTTGCCGCGATAGCGCTTGGCAAGCAGGGCAGCCGCGAACTTAATTATTCGTCCGACATCGATCCGATCCTGATCTTCGACCCGGCGACGCTGCCATGCCGTCGCGGGGAAGCGCCCGAAACCGCAGCGGTGCGGATTGCGCGCCGCGTCGTCGAGCTTTTGCAGACACGCGACGGGGATGGCTATGTGCTGCGCGTCGATTTGCGGCTGCGGCCGTCGCCCGAGGTGACGCCGATCGCGCTCTCGGTCGACGCCGCGATTTCCTATTACGAATCGCTCGCCTTGCCGTGGGAACGGGCGGCGTTCATCCGCGCACGTGCTGCGGCGGGCGATCGCGTGCTCGGCAACCGCTTCCTGTCGGCGATCGCACCGTTCATCTGGCGCCGCGCGCTCGATTTTGGCGCGATCGGAGAGATCCGGGGGATCTCGCGGCGGATTCGGGACCACTATGCGCAGGGGCAAGCATTTGGCCCCGGGTTCGATCTCAAGCGTGGCCGCGGTGGCATCCGTGAAGTGGAATTCTTCACGCAGATCCATCAGCTGATCCACGGCGGTCGTGATCCGGCCTTGCGCGTGCCCGCAACGCGCGACGCGCTCGCGGCACTGGCGAAGGCGGGGTGGGTCGATTCGCAGGAGGCGGACGCGCTGGCAAACGCCTACACGCTGTTCCGCACGATCGAACACCGTGTCCAGATGGTCGAGGACCGGCAGACGCATCAATTGCCGAGCGGCGCTGCGCTCGACGGGGTCGCACGGTTGCACGGCGTGGCGGACGGGCCTGCACTTCTGGCGTTGCTCGAACCGCATGTGACCGCCACCGCGCGGAGTTACGACGGGCTCGATCCGGATGCGGACGGTGCGTTGTCGTTCGATAGCGCTGCGCTGGCTGCGCAACTGGCGGAAACCGGGTTCGGCGATACGACGACCGCGGTGCAGCGGATCGAACACTGGCGCAGCGGCAGCTACCCCGCGCTGCGCAGCCCGGCCGCGCGCGCTGCGCTAGAGGCGGTGTTGCCTGGCCTCATCACGGCGCTGGGCGAGTCCCCCGATCCGCATGGCGCGATCATCCGGCTCGACCGGATGCTCGGGCGGTTGACGAGCGCAGTCAATTTCTTCCGTCTGCTGGAGGCGCGTCCGGCACTGGCGCGGTTGCTCGGGCTGATCCTGAGCCATGCGGTGACGCTCGCCGAGGATCTGGCGGGTCGACCCGAACTGTTTGACGGGTTGATCGACGCCAGCGCGCTCGATCCGGTCGATGACGTCGCGCGGCTGATGCGCGAAATGGCAGGTGGGCCGGACTATCAGGCGAAACTCGATCATGTCCGTCGTGTGGTGGGCGAGAAACGGTTTGCGCTGGGCACCCAAATCGTCGCGGGCGTGGCGGATCCGCTTGCGGTGTCGGCGGGCTATGCGCGCGTCGCGGAAGCCGCGATCGGCGTGCTCGCGCAGGCCACCGTCGCCGAATTCGCGATCGCGCACGGGACGGTGCCGGGCAGCGAACTCGTCATCCTCGCACTCGGGCGGCTCGGCGGCGGCGCGCTGACGCACGCGTCGGACCTCGACCTGATCTACCTGTTCACGGGCGACTATCTGGCCGAGTCCAATGGCCGCAAACCGCTCGGCGCAGTGTTGTATTACAACCGATTGGCGCAGCGACTGACTGCGGCGCTATCGGTGCCGACCGCGTCCGGGCCGTTGTACGAGATCGATACCCGGCTGCGCCCGTCGGGGACGCAGGGACCGCTGACGGTCTCGCTCGACGGGTTTGCCCAATATCAGCGCGAGCAGGCGTGGACCTGGGAGCATATGGCGTTGACCCGCGCGCGTCCGGTGTTCGGATCGCCGG
Organism: Sphingomonas sp. PsM26; assembly: GCA_030433805.1. Taxonomy (GTDB): domain Bacteria; phylum Pseudomonadota; class Alphaproteobacteria; order Sphingomonadales; family Sphingomonadaceae; genus Sphingomonas. The sequence goes on from JARUXA010000011.1 coordinate 6,531, forward strand.
AAGCGCGTGATTCGGTGCAAGCGATCATCATGGACGTTCTCGGGGGCGATCGGCCGGAGCGCGATATCCTGGCCGAAGCGACTGACATGCGGCGCGAGATGGCGCTGCACAAGCCGCCGCTCGGGCCGTTGGACGCGAAGCTGTTGCCGGGTGGCCTCGTCGATCTCGAATTCGCGGTCCATATGGTGCAACTGACCCGGCGGATCGGCTTCGACCCCAATTTGCAGCGCGCAATCGACGGACTGATTACGGCCGGCGCTGCGCCCGACGGCATGGCGCGGGCGTATGAATTGCTTGCGCGGTTGCTCGTGACGCTCCGGTTGGTGGCACCCACCGCCGAGCCGCCCGGTCCGGCAACGCAGGCGCTGATCGCGCAGGCACTCCGAATGGAGGACTGGGGGCGGGTCGTTGCGTCGCTGGAGGCGACACGGCACGATGTCGCGGCATGGCTGGCACAGGTAGAGGGACTCGCAACATGACGGCATTGGTGGAGGGCGCGGCGATCCCGGCGGTGGATCTGGCGGGGCAGGACGGCACGCGGATCGACCTGCAGGGCTATGTCGGCAAGCCATTCGTGCTGTATTTCTACCCCAAGGACGACACCACCGGCTGCACCCGCGAAGCACAGGATTTCAGCGCGGCCCGGGCTGATTTCGAAGCACTCGGCGTGGACCTGCTGGGCGTGTCGCGCGACACGCCTGAGAAGCACCGCAAGTTTACCGCAAAGTACGATCTGACCGTGCCGCTGGCATCCGCCGACACGGATGCTGCACTCGAGGCGTTCGGCGTCTGGGTCGAGAAAAAGCTGTACGGCAAGACCTATATGGGGATCGACCGATCGACCTTTCTGTTCGCCGCCAACGGCACGCTCGCGCGCGTATGGCGTAAGGTCCGGGTGCCCGGGCATGTCGAGCAGGTTCTTGCCGCGGCCCGTGCCATTTTGTGACGATTCGCGGTGGTTAACGCTGCGGACCATGCGGATTTCAACGGCTCGCCGTGGTGGGCAGCCGGTTGGACGCGAGAAGCGTCTACGTGCCTTGCCGTATTGCGAAAAGTTCCGTCAAAACAGCATCGGCCAGTTTTAGGGGGCTAGAACAGGTCGAATAGGAGCGGGTGTCGGGTTCTTCGGCAAACGCAAATGATCGTCGGGGTTCAATGAAAACGCACATCAATTCGGTCGCGGCAGCTGCGCGTTTCGCCACCCGCGTCGGGGCATATTTCAAGACCCGCGATTTCATCCTGCATGATGGCCGCAACCAGAAGCGCTTCCGCATCGGCGCCCGTGCCCAAGCGATGGCCGCATCGGTCGTCGGTGTCAGCATGTGTTTCTCGGCCTACGGGGTGGCGCAGGCCGCTGTCGGGGCCGCCACGATGACCGGCATCGTCGCAACGCCGGAAGCCCCCGAAATCAAGGTCGCGCAGATGCGCCTGAGCGTCGCGCGTCTCCAGCGCGACATCGCGACGATCCGCGCGGCCGCCGAAGCCCACGCCGTTCGGGTCGATCAGCGCCAGGCATTGCTGGTCGCAGCCGTCGGCGGCAAGGCCGACGTGGCGTTGTTGTCGCAGCCCACTCCGATCGTCGATGCGAAGGCCGACGCGCTTGCCGCAGATGTCGTCGCCCCGCTCAAGAAGGTCGAAGCACAGCAGCTTGCGGCTGCCGGTGATGTGCGCCGCGTCGCAAACCAGCGCCTGTCCCGCACGGTCGCGCATCTCCGCACGCTCGGCATCAAGCCTGAGCGGTTGATCAAGCGTCAGCCGGTCGCGATGGGCGGACCGTTCGAAGCTGCCAGCAGCTCGGCTGCTGAAGCAGACCTGCGCGCCGACACGCAGTTCCGCTCGCTGTTCATGACGTGGAAGAAGCTCGATACGCTCCAGCAGGGTGCGATCGCGATCCCCGCGGCACAGCCGGTCGAGCATCTCGCCTACACCAGCAACTATGGCATCCGCTCGGACCCGTTCCGTGGCACTGCGGCGATGCACGCCGGCGTCGATATTCCCGGTCCGATGGGCACCCCGGTCTATGCCACCGCCGATGGCGTGGTCGATCGTGCCGAGCGCGCAGGCGGGTACGGCAATCTTGTCGAGCTCGATCACGGCAAGGGCATCCAAACGCGCTACGGCCATCTGTCGAAGATCCTCGTCGAAGCCGGTACGCGTGTGCATCGCGGCCAGCTGATCGCGTTGCTCGGGTCCACCGGTCGTTCGACCGGTCCGCATCTTCACTACGAAGTCCGCATCGACGGCCATGCGGTGAACCCGGTGCCGTTCCTCCAGACCGCTGATTATCTGGTCGCAGCGCAGGACAAGTCGATCCACACGATCCCGGTTTCGGTCGGTGGTCCGGCAGCAGCAGACGCGGCAGACTGAGCCGATGCCGCCGGGGCAACGGTTGCCGTTACCCCCGCAAGCGCCTATCTTCGCGTAATGGCCACCATCCTTGCTCCCGATATCGCGCTTACCCCGTCGGCTGCGGCGCGCGTCGCCACTATCGCGGCGAAACAGGGTAAGCCCGCGATCTTGCGCCTCGCCGTCGACGGCGGCGGGTGTTCCGGGTTCCAATATCGGTTCGGTTTCGCGGATGCGGTCGAAACCGATGATACGGTCGCCGAGCTGGATGGCGTCCGGCTTGTTGTCGACTCGGTCAGCCTCGACCTCGTACGCGGCGCGGCGGTGGATTATGTCGAGGATCTGGGCGGCGCGGCGTTCCGCGTGACCAATCCCAATGCGGCGTCCGGTTGCGGTTGCGGTTCCAGCTTCTCGGTGTAACGTCCGCCCCGACCAACAGGGGCCTGTCGCGTGAAGATCGTCACTTATAACATCAACGGTATCAAGGCGCGGCTGCCGCGCCTGCTGGAGTATCTTGCCGAGGAACAGCCCGACGTGGTGTGCCTGCAGGAGCTCAAGACCAGCGACGAGACCTTCCCCGAGGCTGACATCCGCGCGGCAGGCTACGGCGTCGTGTGGCACGGGCAGAAAAGCTGGAACGGCGTTGCGGTGCTCGCGCGCGGGAGCGATCCGGTCGAGCGGCAGCGCGGTCTCGATGGCGAGCCGGAGGATGAGCACAGTCGCTATCTGGAAGTCGAGATCGGCGATCTGATCGTCGCCTCGATTTACCTGCCCAACGGCAACCCGCGGCCCGGCCCGAAATTCGATTACAAACTCCGCTGGATCGACCGGCTTGCCGCCCGTGCGCGCGTCCTGTTGGCCGAAGAGCGCGCGGTGGTATTGGCGGGGGATTACAACGTCATCCCCAACGACGACGATACCTATTCGGTACGCGCGATGCAGGAAGACGCGCTGATGCAGCCGGAAAGCCGCGGTGGTTTTCGCGCGTTGGTGGCGCAAGGCTGGACGGACGCGCTGCGGACGCGGCACCCGGGCGGCGGGGTGTGGACCTTCTGGGATTATCAGGCGGGGGCGTGGCAACGCGACGCGGGGTTCCGGATCGACCATTTGCTCATGAGTCCGATGGCGGCCGACCGACTGATCGACTCCGGAGTCGACAAGACCTACCGCGGCCGGGAAAAAGCGAGCGACCATGCCCCTACGTGGGTCACGCTACGGGCTGCCGCGTGAAAGCGATGCGAGGGGTAGCGCGTGCGGCCGCGGTCATGACCGCAACCTTGCTGGCGAGTAATGCGCAGGCAGAGGACCGCGATTTTTGCCCGCAGCGCCCCGGGCTCGGCACACCCGCCTGTACCGTCGCGCCGGGCAGGGTTTCGGTCGAGACCGCGATGACCGACTGGACGCTCGACAATGGGTCGGATCAGCGCGTCGATCTTGTCGAGGTTGGCCAGACCCTCGTGCGGATCGGCGTCAGCAATGTGATCGAGGCACAGATCGGTTGGACCCCGTTCGGCCATGCCCGCACGCGCGACAAGGCGACGGGTGAGACCGATGTGGTGAATGGCGTCGGCGACGTCCAACTGGGGGCGAGGGTCAATTTCAGGAACCCGGACGGGAAAGGCCTGGCAGTTGCGGCCGAGCCGTTCGTCACGCTGCCAACCGGACGTCATGATGTCGGTGCAGGGGATTGGGGTGCCGGGCTGGTCGTGCCGGTGACGTACGATCTGACCGACACGATCAACCTCGAATCCTCCAGCGAAATTGACGCTGCGGTCAATGACAGCGGTTCGGGTCGGCATTTCGCGGCCTTGGAAGTGGTCGGCGTCCAGGTGGCGGTGACGAAGTCACTCAACGCCATCGTCGAGGCCGCGGTGCGCCGCGATGACGACCCGAGCGGCAAGACGACCCAAGTCTATGCGACTTCGGCGCTGGGTTGGATGGTCGGGAAGGATCTGCAGGTCGACGTGGGCGCGATCACGGGGCTCAACCATGCCGCATCGCGGATCGAACTGTTCTGGGGCGTGTCGCGCCGGTTCTGATCGGACGGCGCGCCAAGGAGTGGTGAACTCTTCCGTTTATTGGCGGAATGAACCAGACTATTACAGGCAGCTTAACGCTAAGTCACTGTAATGACAGGGATCAAGTGTATGGCACAGTTAATGCACTAACACGCATATCGGTGCTGCTTCCGGCATCGTCATGCGGAGGATACCATGTTCAAAGTTGCAGTTTCGCTCGTCGTCGTCGCATTCGCTGCTGCCAGCCCTGCGTTCGCCAGCGAACGCTCAAAGATCGATACGGTAGCGATGACCGCCTCCGCGGCGTCGGTCGCACTGCCGACGTCCGCCACCCCTGCGCCCGTCTCGGCGCGCCAGCGCTATTGCGTCCGGGAGACCCCGACGGGGTCGCACATCCAGCGTACGACCTGCAAGACGCGGTTGCAGTGGCTTGAGGAGGAGGGGATCGATCCGATCGCGAAGTGAACGGTGCCGGCTCGCGGTCGCTGACCGCGAGCCCTGCCGTCCCTCGGTCAGTCAAAGCGTCTTTTCGTAGATCCAGTACCGCTTGTTGACGGTGCAGCCGATTGCGTCGGCAATCGATCGCATTCCCTGATTGTCCTCGAGGATCCAGCCGATCTCGCCACGTGTCGCGCCGTAATGCGCGACCGAGTCCCGCTTGATGTACTCGATCATCATGAAGGCGAGCTGGCTCGCCATGCGGGATGACTGGAGTTCCTTCAGCACGCCCATCAACGGCACGCGCATCGTCTTGACCTTCGGTTTGCGCAGGAAGAGCAGCAGCTTCGCCCAACCGAACGGCAACAGGCTGCCCTTCAGCGGTGCGATCGCCTCGTTGAGGTCGGGCAGGGTGATCATGAACGCGACCGGGCGTCCGTCGACCTCGGCGATGCGGATCAGGTCGTTGAACACGATCGGTTTGAGCTTGACCCCGACGTCCACGATCTCGGGCGGGGTGAGCGGGACGAAACCCCAATTGTCAGACCATGCGTCGTTAAGGATGGCGAGGATGATCGCGGCTTCCTCGTCGAACTTGGTCTTGTCCACCTCACGAATCCGGATCCGCGGATTCTTTTCGCCCGATGCGATGATCCGCTGCAGAAGCGGCGGGAAGGGCACGGTGATGTCGAGTTCGTAGGTCAGCAGTTCCTTGACCTGATGATAGCCCGCATTCTCGATCCAGTCGCGATATTCGGGTTTGGCGTGGCCCATCATGATCGTCGGGGGATGATCATAGCCGTCGACCAGCAGGCCGGGCTCTTCCCATACGGACATGCTGATCGGCCCCAGCACACGCGTCATCCCCTGATGTCGCAGCCACCCTTCGGCGGCATTGATCAGCGCACGACCGACGATCCCGTCTTCGGCGTCGAACAGGCCGAACTGTCCGCAACCGGGGCCGAACCCCTGTGCCGGGCTCATCGTCAGCGCGAGTGTATCGATATGCGCCGACACGCGCCCGACGACCTTGCCGTCGCGCTCCGCCAGGAACAGTTGCGCCTTGGCATGGCTGAACCAGCCGTTCTTCTCAGGCGTGATCAGGCCCAGTGCCTCGCCCTTTAGCGGCGGCACCCAGTTCGGATCGTCCTTGTACAGACGGAACGGCAAGTCGACGAACCGCTTTCGGTCGGCCTTGCTGGTGATCGGACGGATCGCAATTGGGGAATGGGCCACGAGACAGTCGCCTTGTCAGAGTTGCCGTGCCCTCCCGCGCCCGCGGACGTGAGTCAAGTCGTTGCACATCCAGCTGAAACGGAGCCCCTGTTTTTGCCTAGTTCTAGCCACTATGTTCATGCAATGCCCATCTCCATGACGACCTCGCCCGTGCTGACCTCGCCCACGTCGACCTTCGATCGCCGCGCATCCGAGCGTGCGCAGGATCAGGCCTTGCCGCCGGTCCGGGTGCCGCTGTCGGCGATTACCGACGACAAGGCGATGCTGCGCGCGGTGGTCGAGCTGACACGCGACCTGAATGCGCCGAACCCGCGGATCTACTGGACCGACCTGCTGCTGTCGGCGACGGTCGGTTATGCCGGGCTTGCGGTAGCGATGACGGTGGGTTCGCTCGGCTGGGGATTGGTTGCCGCGGTGGTGGCGATCCTGGGATTGTACCGCGCGGGCATGTTCATCCACGAAGTCTCGCACATGAAGCACAGCGCGTTGCCGGGGTTCCGCACGGGGTTCAACCTCGTCGTGGGCATTCCGTTGCTGGTGCCGTCGTTCATGTACGAAGGCGTCCACAACCTGCATCACGCCAAGACGCGGTATGGCACCGTCGAGGATCCCGAATATCTGCCGCTGGCGCATATGAAGCCGTGGACGCTGCCGCTGTTCCTGCTGTCATCGATCGTCGCGCCGGTCGCGCTGATGTTCCGCTATTCAGTGCTTACGCCTTTGTCGCTGGTGGTGCCGGGGATGCGCGAAACGCTGGTCGCGCGCTTCTCCTCGCTGTCGATCAATCCGCAGTTCCGCCGCCGGATGCCCGAAGGCGATGTCGCCGCGCAGTGGCGCTGGCTTGAAGGGGCGTGCAGCGTCTGGTCGATCACGCTGATCGCGCTCGTCGTGACCGGGGTGTTCCCGCTGTCCATGTTCGCGATCGCGCTTGGTGTGGCGTCGGGGGTCTATGTGCTCAATCAGGTGCGGACGCTGGTCGCGCATCTGTGGGACAATGACGGGGAGACGATGACCGTTACCGCGCAATATCTCGACACCGTCAACGTGCCGCCGCCGGCGTTGCTGCCGGTGCTGTGGGCGCCGGTCGGCCTGCGCTACCACGCGCTGCACCACCTGTTGCCGAGCGTGCCGTATCACGCGCTGAACGAGGCGCACCACCGGTTGGTCGCGACGCTGACGCCGGATTCGCCTTACCATAAGTCGAACTACGCAGGACTGCCGGGGCTGGTCGCTCGACTGGTTCGCAGCACCATGGTCCGCGCGCGCTAAGCGGCGCAGTTCCGTCGGTCTCGTGTTGAACGGCTGAGACGCACGAGCGCCCGCCCACCCCGCGCTATTGGGGGAGAGACGGGCGGGCGTTCTGCGCTTCGGTCCGATCAATGCATGTGCTGACCGTGATGCGTCCCGTCGACCCGGAACATCGCGGTCTGGCGGGCCAGCGATTCGACTTCGTTGGTCAGCGTGCGGGCGGCGGCGGAGGTCTGCTCGACCATCGCCGCGTTCTGCTGGGTGGAATGTTCCATGCTGCCGACCGCCACGGTGATTTGCGTGATCGCCGAGGATTGCGCCAGATTGTCGGTGACCATTCCCGATAGCCGCGTGTGCACTTCGCCGACGTCGGTGGTGATCGCGACGAACGCGGCGTCGACCTTCTCGACCGCGGTGACGGCGGTGATGATGTCGGTCTGTGTCAGCGTGAGCTGGTCGCGGGCGCGCTTGGCTTCCTCTTCCGCGCGCATCGCGAGCGCGCTGACCAGATCGGCAACGACCGCGAAACCACGGCCGGCTTCACCCGCGCGGCCTGCCTCGACCGCCGCATTCATCGCCAGCACGCGTGTCTGAAACGCAATCTTGTCGAGCCCCTCGATCACGTCGTCGATGCCCTTGGCGCTGTCGGAGACACGCTGCATCGCCTGTTTCGCTTGGCCCGCGGTCGCCCGGCCATCGCCGACCGTCGCAATCGCCTGGTCGGCGCGGGCGACGGTCTGCCCGGCGGTTTCGGTGCTCGCCTTGATGCGATTGTCGATCTGCATCAACGCGGCAGACGATTCCTCGAGGCTGGCAGCATTGCTTTCGGTGCGTCGCGCAAGATCTTCCGATGCGGTCGAGATTTCCCCCGATCCGGTGCGGATTGCGTCGGCGCTGGCACCGACTGCACCGATCGTCGTGCGCATTTTCTCCAGCGTGGCATTGTAGCTTTCTTCGAGCTTGGCGAAGCTGGCGGGCAGACCGCGCAGTTCCTGCGTCAGGTCGCCGTCGGACATCGTGGCGAGAGCCGTCCCCAGGGCGGAGATCGCCTGGTCGCGTTCGACCTGGGCTTCTTCGAAATAAAGCGAAACCGACAATTCCATGTCGAGCAGTGCGGCCTTCACGACGGCAATGCTGACCTCGACGGGGTCGAGGCCGCGAAACAGCGTCAACAGACGCCGCCAGGGGGTCAATTCGCGGTGAAGCTCCTTGAGAAGCGATTCGATGACGATCGCGTAGCCGCCGATATACCAGCGCGGCTCGAGGCCGATGCGGGCATGGACCGACCCGATTCGCCGGACGCTGGTATAGAATTCGTCGTCGAACGCACCGTTCAGAATGCGCCGCCAATGCGCTTCCTGCGCGCCCTTGGCTTTTTTCATCTGGGCTTCGTCGCGGAAGAAGGCCGCGGTGTCGGGGGTGGCACGCGCGCTGTCGTAGAAGCGGTCGAGCGCCGGTCCGATCAGCCGAGAGACAAGCGGCAGGACCTTGGCGAGGGTCGATCGCTGCTTGTGGTCCATCCCCATGAACGAAAGACGTTCCGAAACGACTTGGTTCGACATTTGTGCGCTTCTCCGACGTAATCCCGGACCCACGAAAACGGGCGGGCTTCAGCCGTTATAGAAAGCGTGAGGTGGTGGAGGACGTTGGCGGGGGCGCTTTTTGACGCGCGACCGGCCGCGCGCACAGTGGACAAAAAAAGGGAGCGATCCTGCGATCGCTCCCTCTCGAAAACCGGTTCTGATCGGGCGATCAGAACTTCGCCTTGAACCCCGCATACATGCGACGGCCGATCGGCTCGTAGATGCCCGAGCCCGCACCGATGCCGGTCGCGCCGAGTGGCGGGATGCGGTTGGTCAGGTTGTCGAGACCAAGGTAGAACTGCGATCCGCCCTGAATGTTGAGCGCGAAGCGCGCGTTGATGTAAACGACGTCGGGATAATAAGGGATGCTGTAGCGGTCGGCATTCTGCGCCGGACGCCCCTGATAGCCCTTCACGTCTTCGATGAAGCCAACCGCCATCTTCGACAGATAGTTGAACTGGTAGTTCATCTCGAACGGACCGAACGCGCCATTCAGGTTCCAGAACAGCTTGTCCCGCGGCACCGGCAGCTCGCCGAGCAGATTGTCGCCGAAGGTCGGCTGGCTCGGGTCAATGAACGCGGCATTCTCGAACTGGTGGGTGTAGATCAGGACCGAGCTTGCCTTCACGAAGCCGAAGTCATGGTTGTAGCTGAGGTTCACGTCGAGACCGCGCGTGCGCAGGCTGGCGTAGTTGAGCAGCGTCTGCTGGAGGCCACCCTCCAGAATACGATACTGTTCCTCGCCGTTCGGCCCGGTCTGACCGGCACCGACACGCTGGAACAGGCCGCAGAACTGGCCATTGGCGGTCGGCGAATCGTAGCAGCTGTTGACGATCTGCTGCGCCGACGGCGCCGTGATCACGTTGGCGACCTTGATGTTGTAATAGTCGACCGACAGCGTGAGGCCGCGCGTGAAGCGGGGCTTCAGGATGATGCCGTAGGTGTAGGAGTCCGACTTCTCGACGTTCAGATTGGGGTTGCCACCGCTGAGGATGCCGAGCGACTGGTTGTACAGATAGTTATAGTTGGTCGGAATGCCTGCGGCTGCGCAGTTTGCAGCACGGAACTGCGTCCCCGTCGCGATGAAGTTGGCCGAGCACGGATCGTTGAACCCCGTCGCGAAGTTCTGGCCCTGCGGCGAGTACAGCTCCGACAGGTTCGGTGCACGGACGGCACGCGCATAGGATGCACGCAGGCTGATGTCCGGGATCGGCGAATAGTTGCCGCCGAAGTTGTACGTGTACACCGTCCCGGCGCCGCTGTTGTAATCCGAGACGCGGCCTGCCGCGTTGAAGCTAAGGTCCTCGGCAAAGCGCATGCCCTTGAGCACGGGGATCTGGATTTCGCCGTAAGCTTCCTTCACCTCGAACGCGGGTGGCGAGAAGGTCGAGAGCGCGTTGTAGAAGGTGTAACCAGCTTCGATCAGCGGATCCGGCTTGAAGGAGTTGGTTTCACGACGATACTCGCCACCGACCACGAAGCGGACCGGGCCGCCCGGCAGGTTGAAGAAGCCGCTGGTGTCACCGTTGACGAAGCCCGAGATGTCGAGCTGTGTGATCTTGCCGCGCGAGATGGTGTCCTGCAGCACATACTGCTTGGCCGCATTCGAGATGTTGCCATTGCCGAACAGGTTGACCGGCTGGCACGCTGCGATGTCCGCCGCGAGGACCGCTGCATTGCCCGCGTAATCAGTGCCAGCGCGGGCCGCATTGATCTGCGATCCGCAGACGATCTGGCCGGAGGCGTTGCGCTGGGCATCCATGCCGAGCAGGAAGCGCTGGACGTTCAGGTTGCCGAGAACGCGCGTGTCTTCGCGGAATTCGCCGTAGTTGGCAGACACTTCATAGCGCCAATCGTCGTTGAACCGGCCACGAACACCGCCGACGATGCGGTAGGTCTGACGCTTGGACTGTTCCGAACGAATGCCGAGATCGACGAGGTTCTTGCGGATCGTGAAGCGCGTCGCATCGGTGATCGTTGCCGGATCGGTGCCGCCCGCGATCAGCGCGTTGGTGATCGTCGTACGCGCACCAGCGCTTAGGTAAGGGTTGTCGAGACGCGGACGCTCGAATGCCGAGACGTCATAACCAGCCAGCGTGCCGCCGGTGATGAACGCCGGACCACCGCTGCCCTGACCGTAGGTCTCGGTGCGCGAGTATTTTGCTTCGATGAACGGGACGAGTGCATCCGAAATCTCGAAATGTCCGACGAGGTTCGCCGAATAGCGATCCAGCGCAGGCTGGACCTGTAGCAGCTGGCCTTCACGACCCGTGTCGCCATTGCCGCCAACGAACGGCGAGCCCGATGGCGAGCTGGAGTTGGTGCCGATGCCGATGCGCGACCCGGTCTGTTGGATCAGCGAGCCATCGCGCTGGAACAGATAGTTGCACGCGAAGCGACGCCCGGCGTTATCCGTCCCGCACGCGCCCGTCGGGCTGTTGAAGGTGGCCATGCCGCCCGACGCGATCGTGCCCGAGCGAATGTCGCGGAAGAAGGTGTTGTCGGGAATGCCGTCGAAGTTCGGCAACGTCTGGCCCGTGGCAACGCCCGCAGAATCAGTGTCGGTCACGACGAACCCGTCGAACTGACGGAGTGCGCGGCGGTCCGATGCGTACACGCTGTTCTGGCGCGCATATTCGGCGTTGATCGCGATGTTGCCGCGACCTTCCGAGAAGTTCTTGCCCGCAAGCACGCTGCCGAAGAACGAGCCGGCGTCGCCATACTGGCTGATGCCGCCCTGAACGCGCGCTTCGAGGCCCTGGTAATTGTCCTTCAGCTTGAAGTTGACGATACCCGCGATCGCGTCCGACCCGTAAACGGCGGATTCACCGCCGGTCAGCACGTCGACGCTCTCGATCAGGTCGGACGGGATCGTGTTGATGTCGACCGAGACGGCGTTGTTGAGGATGTCCGAACCGACATGGCGGCGGCCGTTGACGAGAACCAGCGTCCGCTGCGTGCCAAGGCCGCGCAGATCGAGCAGGTTGAGGCCGGCAGTGCCGAGGAAGCGGGTCGAGTTCGCCTGGCTGAACGTGCTCTGCAACTGGGGCAGGGTGTTGAGCGTGTCACCGATCGAAACACGCGACGTCGCGAGCAGCGCGGTCGGCGTAATCGTCGTGATCGGGCTGGTCGAGGTCGCATTGGGGCTGCTGATGCGCGAACCGGTGACGACGATGTCCTGCGGCGCGGCGTCGGTTTCGGTCTGTGCGGCGGGGTCCGTGCCGACAACGGTCGAGGTCTGCGTTGCAGCGCGCCCGTCGCCGCTGGTCGCCGTTTGCGCGAAGCCTACGCTCGGGAATGCGCAAAGTGCACTGACAAGCGCCGTCGCTTGCAGAAACCGGTTCGATTTCATGATGTTTCCCTGATTACTTTATACTTATCCAGGACCCGTTAATCGTACGTTTCGGAAACTTTTGGCAAGATGCACGAACCGACTTCTCTGCCAGTCCGTAACATTTACAACCATATGTTGCAGAAACGTCACATATGGGATCGCACTGTATTCGTTACGCTATCGTTACGTGCGTCAAAGCATTCGAACCGATCTGGTTCGTCTTGTGGAACTTTCCGTAATGGTTTCTCCGGTGCTTACCGTGACGCGAAGCAAAGCGGGGCCGGGCGGCTGGAAACCAAGCGGGATCGGGTCTAGGAAAATCGGGTGACAGCTTCCCAGACCCGCTTCATCGCCGCCGTCCGTGCCCGGATCGGCGACAAGGCCGTGACGACCGATTCGTCCGACATCGCGCCGTGGCTGACCGACTGGCGCGGGCGGTATCACGGCGCGAGCGCGGCGATTCTGTCGCCGGACAGCACAGAAGCCGTCGCCGCAGTGGTTGGCCTGGCGCGCGACCATGACGTGCCGCTGGTGCCGCAGGGCGGCAACACCTCGATGGTCGGGGGGGCTACGCCGCCTGCTGATGGTTCCGCGCTGATCCTGTCGCTGCGGCGGTTGAACCGGCTACGTCGGATCGATCCCGCCGCGGGCCTTGCGGTGGCGGAGGCCGGGGTTATCCTGCAGGATCTCCACACCGCGACCGAGGCGCAGGGCATGCGGTTCCCGTTGACCTTGGGCGCCCGTGGCAGCGCGACCGTGGGGGGACTCGTCTCGACCAACGCCGGGGGGACGCAAGTGCTGCGTTTCGGATCGATGCGGACGCTTGTTGCAGGCCTCGAACTGGTGTTGCCGGACGGGAAGGTCCACGACGGGTTGTCCCCGCTCAAGAAGGACAATCGTGGCTATGACCTTACGCAGCTGCTTGTCGGTGCGGAGGGTACGCTGGGCATCGTCACCGCGGCGACGCTCCGTCTGGTCCCGGTCGAAGCCGACCGCGCCACCGGCTGGATCGGGGTCGACAGCCCGCACGCCGCCCTGGCGCTGTTGCGCGTGCTCGAGCGGCATTCGGGCGATGCGATCGAAAGTTTCGAGCTCGTCCCCGGCGAGATCCTCGACCTCGTCCTGAAACACATCCCCGGCACGCGCGCGCCGTTGGAAACACGGCATCCCTGGCTGGTCCTGATCGACTATGCGACCGATCACGTCGAGCCTGCCGCCCGCGACGTGCTAGAGCGCCTCCTGGGCCAAGCCTTGGAAGAGAGGCTCGCACGCGATGCCGTCGTTGCTGCAAACACGACGCAATCCGCGGCGTTCTGGCGGCTGCGCGACTCGATTTCGGAGGCAGAACGCGCCGAAGGGCCGACTATTGCGCACGATATCTCGGTCGCGGTCGAGGCTATGCCCGATTTCATGGTCGATGCGGCAGCCGCGGTGGAGGCGGCCTATCCCGGCGTCCACGCGACGGGGTTCGGGCATTTGGGCGACGGAAACGTCCATTTCCACGTCAACGCTCCCGCTGGATTACAGCATGATCCCGTCGCCGCGGATCGTTGGCAACAGGAGGTCGGTGCGCCCGCAAGCCGCATGGTCTATGATCTCGTCGTCGCCGCAGGGGGCTCGATCTCCGCCGAACATGGCATCGGGCAGATGAAGCGCGACGCGCTCGAACGCCTGTCGTCGCCCGCGCGGATGGCCGCACTGCGCGCGATCAAGGCCGGGCTGGATCCGAACGGTCTGATGAACCCGGGAAAGCTCCTCGCCCTTGCGGAAACGCCGCGCGCGCCATAGAGCCGACGATCGTAAGGCGTGGGGGACCTGCGCGCTACTTTTACCATTGGAGACGATCATGGCCAGCGCGCCGCAAACTCTTCCGCTGTTCTACAATGCGCTCGAGCCGCTTTCCAGCGAGACGCATGCCAATTTCCGCTTCAATGCCGCGGATGCAGCACCGTTCCTCGTCAACCAGCATGCGATTCCCGTGACGGTCGACGAGTTCGTCGCGACGCAGCCGTGGTTGCCGATCGTCTTCACGACGGGTGCGGATTCGATCCCGATCGCGCTGATGGGTCTCAACGAAGGCGTCAACGTGTTCGTCGGCGACGACGGCAAGCTGATCGAGGACAAGGTCTACATCCCGGCCTACATCCGCCGCTATCCGTTCATGCTCGCACGGCTTCGCCCGGATGCGCAGGACCTGTCGCTGTGCTTCGATCCCACCAGCGACACGATCGGCGCGCTCGACGAGGGCGAGGCGCTGTTTGCCGACGGCAAGCCGACCGAACTCGTCCAGAACATCCTGGGCTTCAACGAGCAGTTCGAGCAGGCCGGTGCGCGCACCGCCAATTTCATGACCGAATTGCGCGAGATGGACCTGCTGATGGACGGGGAGTTCACGCTCAACATGGCGGGCAACGACCAGCCGTTCATCTATCGCGGTTTCCAGATCGTGAACGAGGAAAAGCTCAACGACCTGCGCGGCGATCAGCTGCGCAAGATCCAGAAGTCGGGCCTGTTGCCGCTGGTCTACGCGCACCTCTTCTCGCTCACCACGCTGCCGCAGATCTTCGATCGTCAGGTCAAGCTCGGCAAGGCTCCGGCACCGCAGCTGGTCAACTGATTCGGGCGGAGGCATCGCCTCCGCAGACCGGGAACAAGCAACCCCGTCGCACTGCGGCGGGGTTTTTTGTCGCATGGTTTGGGCGCGTTGCCGGATTAAAGGCATTCTTTTTCAGAAAAAATGCGGCAGGCGCGAAACTCGCTGCGATTCTTCCTTGAAGGACGAAAACCGCTTACCTATATCGGTCTTACGCGGCCTCGTGTTCCCCCCTTTCGCGGGACCGCGCGACGCTCCTTCGGGAGTGTCTCCTCCCTGAACCTTGGCCACCGCGTGTATTGCACGCGGTGGTTTTTTTATGGGGTCATTCCGCCGCGATCTGGTGCGACAGCGATCGAGCGCCCATTGCCTCGGCCTCGACCGCGTCGATCATCGCCCGAAGCACCCGCGCCGTGGCGCGTACGCCATCCCCCGGCAGGTCGCCTGCCGGATCGAGGTAGAGCGTACGATCGAATTCGATCTGGATCGCGTGGATCACGCCCCCGCGTGCGTGCATGTCTAGGATCTGTGCCCCGGCATAGGGCGTGTTACGGGCGTAAGGAATGGCTGCGGCGCGCACGGTCCGCTCGATCACCGTGACGAACCGTGTATCCGCGCTACGCCCGAACCGGTCTCCCAGAACGATTTGCGGCCCGCCCGGGCCCAGGTTCGGCATCGAATGCACATCGAGCAACACCGCGATGCCAAACCGCGCCCGCGCGGCCTGTAGCGTGTCGGCAAGCGCTGCATGGTAGGGGCGGTAATCCTCCGCGATCCGCGCCGTGACCTCGCTCGCGCTGAACCGCCTCCGCCACAATTCACCGGCACCCGCGATCCGTCGCGGAATCAGCCCGAGCCCGCCGCGAACCTTCGCCGAGGCGATCGGGGCGGCAGCGGCGCGAGCACCTTCGTCGATCGCCGGATCGCGCTCCTGCTCGCTACGGTTGAGGTCGATCCAGGCACGCGCACGACGCTGCACCAGCATCGTCTCGCGCTCGCGCGCCAGCAGGGCGACCGCATCGACGTACCGGTCCTCCAGCACGGTCGCCGCGACCAGCGGGACGCGCAACGCGGCCAACAGTGCGTCGGGATAGTCGCGTCCGGCGTGTGGCACCGATAGAACGACCGGACTGGCGGGCGTGGCGTCTCCGAACCGATCGAACGGGGGGCGTAGCGGACCTGCGGCAGGGGAATGGGAAGCGGCCATATTGACCTATAGTAGCACAAGCGCAGGGCCGATCCGGCTGGAAAATATTAAGGCCTTCGCGCATACAATACCGCAAATGCGGGCGGTTTGGCCCGGCGGAACGTACCAGGACGCAATGGCATGATCAGGATCTTGTTGGCGGAAGACGATCGCGTGATGCGCGAATATCTGACGCGCGCGCTGGAGCGTTCCGGCTATTCGGTCGCGGCGGTCGATCGCGGTACCGCCGCGATTCCGTTGTTGCAGGACGAACGGTTCGACCTGTTGCTGACCGACATCGTGATGCCCGAAATGGACGGGATCGAACTCGCGCAGAAGGCGAGCGAGATGGTGCCCGATTTGCGTGTGATGTTCATCACGGGTTTTGCCGCGGTGACGCTCAAGGCGGGCAAATCCATGCCGCAGGCGCGGGTTCTGTCCAAGCCGTTCCACCTGCGCGATCTTGTGCTCGAGGTAGATCGCATGTTCGAACTGGAGCGGGTTGGCGGAAATTTTTGATTTGTCGCAAGAGGTGCTTGCGCGCGGGGAAAGCCTTCGGTAAAGGCCACCCCTCGCCCGGCACCGCCGCGGCGAAGTGGGCGTGTAGCTCAGTGGTAGAGCACTGTGTTGACATCGCAGGGGTCGCAAGTTCAATCCTTGCCACGCCCACCATTAAAGGGCCGCTAACTCAATGAGTTAGCGGCCCTTTTTGCTGCGACAAGCGGTACGATGTTGCTTTCCTCTCCGGTGTCGCTCCGGTGAAAGGCACCCGGAACACGTGCTTCGATCTCGTCAATGATGGCCTCGATCGCCGCCAATGCGCCCGCCAGGTAGTCGGGATCGAACGCCGCATAGATGTCCGTGACGCTCCCGAGAGGCCGGTGGCCTAACAGCATTTCGATTTCTTCTCCGTCGACCTTGCGAGCAGAATCACGCCAAACGGCGGACCACGCACGGGGCGTCCCGGCGTCTCGCAACAGTTGCGCGATCGAGCGTCGGACGATCTTCATCCCTGCCTCGCCGTCCTCTGGCCAACCAAGCTCCTTGCGCATTGTTTCCCACGCGCTTCGAACTGAGCTGGACGTGATAAAGAACCCGACTGGGGCAGCTTCGAGCCGCAGCTTGAACTGCCAAGGCACCCGGACGGTGGCGCGGTACTTCCGAGTTTGCCTACGGCCCTCGTAATTCAGTGCTAGCACGCCCCGATCGGTGTTCCACTGCCGGCGCTTCGGGTCGGTCGAAATCTCGTGCACTGCGTCCGGCCGGCCGCCCGTGCTGATCGATGCCATAAGGAAGCGACGGAGGTCGACGCGTTCATTCTTCCGGTGCGTCTTCTCGAAGCAATAGCGGAACGCAGCCGCGAAGTCGTCGATCGACAGGCGATGCTGCGGTGAGCGGTTTAGCTGAGTGGTAGGGATTGGCTTGAACTGTGCCGGGCGCTGGGCGTCGCCGCGTTTCTCGGCCGCGTTGATTGCGGCGGCAAGCTGGAGGACGCTGTTCTCAATCGACGACAGCGAGCGCGGTTTCTCTCGCTCAGCACCTGATGTGAGCGTGACGGGCTGCGCGGCGAGCCAGATCCTGAACCGGGCGATCCACGCCTCGTCGACTTTCTCGCACGGCAACTCAGGCGTGCCGAGGTGGGCAACGTAACGCACGACGTGGCTAAGGCGTGGGCGCACTGCGCCGATCGATGGCAGGTCGGCGCGGCTGGAAAGATAGTCCGTGATTGCGCGAAGGACGGGAAAGCCTTGTGCAACATGCCGGCGCTGCCCGCACGTGGGGCATATCGCCGCGCCCTCGGTATTCTCGAGGTAGTGCCGATCTAGCGCCGCGCGGGCGGTCGCGACATCGTCAGAGCGTGTTGTAGCAGATCGGAGGCGTCCTCGCTCTGCGTCATACCAGAAGATCGCAAGGAAGGGGCTGCGGAGGGATCCGTCCGCCTTTCGGTCCCAGTCGAGCCAGAAGGCACCCCGTTGATAAACTCCCTTCGCCTTTGCACGTCTCGGCATTTCGCCTTGTCCTTAAGAGATTCGGCAGCAGCCGTCTGAATGAGATCATTGACACCAATCGCGGTAAGCAAATCAATGTCGCCTGCTTCAATGCGGATGCCCTTGCCTTTTTCGATCGCGCGCGACCATTTGCGCGCGAGGTCGGCGATACCGGAAAATCTGGCGTCGGGAATGAAAGGAGCATTCACAGCGGATCGAACCCCTGTTTGAAGCGCAGGATCATAAACGCCGGCCATTCCATTCGGCCGGCTTCGCGATCCTCATCGCGATAGCGTTGGATGAGAGCGTTGTGCTGCGACGACGCCTGTCGGCCCGCTTCGCGCGCTTCTACGGTGCCTCGCGTACCGTTCCGCGTGACCCGCGCGACGATTGACAGCGGCGTGAGGACGCGCCCGCGCTTAGTGGCGCGGTTGTTCCAGGCCGTAGTATGCTCGGGCATGCAGAACAGCTGGTTGACCACTGTCGGCTCAAACAGCCGCATGCACTCAGGGCAGGGTCGTGGCGTCCAGTCCCCCGCCTGTTGTCCGGGCATGCGGTTGTGGCCCTTCTGGGAGCAGCCTTGTAACAAGGCTGCTTCGTGCACGGGGTCAGGCTGCTTGCGCATGGTCCCCCCGACAATGGCTCTCCGCGGCAAGCGCGTGGTCGGCGTGCCACAGCAATGCGGCCACGGCGTCGGCATAGTCCGCGCGGTCGGTATCGCCGGGGGCTGCTGCCGCGATCTGGCGAGTGCGTTCGGCCGAGGCGCGTAAAGTATCGCGCTGCTCGCGCAGGCTCGCGCCGGCACAACATGCGCAGGTGGCGGGCAGGGCAGTGCGTGCGGCTATGGCGCGCCAGCGTGCGGCTATGGCAGTCATGATGCGGATGCCGGTGTCGGCGTCCGCCTGGGTCAGCTTGGCGGCGAGGACGGCGGTGGGATAGAGCGCGATGCGCTTGCCGAGCAGATGTGCGCTTAGGCTTGCGAGCGTGTCGTGCTCGTCCGCATAGCGTGGGCGCGCATCGGTCATGCGGCCTTCGCCATGTTCGCGACGCGTCGACGGCGAAGCATCGCGCCAACCACCAGCACGCCCAAAAGCATCAGGAGCCACGACCGCGGCTCAGGTACGGCCGACACCGCCGCTTCGTCTGTCGGCGTTGCGACGGGGGTGGTCGATGGGGCACCCGCGACACCGCCAGCCCCGCCCAGTCGGACAAAACTGATCGAAGTTGCGTTTACGGCATCATGCCACTGAGTTCGCGCGCCACTTTGCATCGTTGAACCGAAAAGAACGGCGTCGTCGAAGTCGCTGTCAATCGCCACCAGTGGGCGGGAAAGATCTGAAAGCGCGCCGATCGTCATGATACCCGATGGCGGGCATGCCGGCACGACAACGTGAGCTGGTCGCTTTGCGGGCGCGTCGCGCTTGTGAGCAACGGCGGCACGATGGCGGACTGCGTAATCGTGCTGTCGGGTGACGGAGATGGTGGTGGGCACTGCAACCGAGCAGGTCAGCCCGACCGTCGTAGCCAGCTTGAGAGCCAAGGCACGTGTAATCATTTCGTAGCTCCCTCGGCGATTTCACAAACAGCGATCGGCGGACTTTCGATCGTGCAGATCAGCGCGATGCCGCACCGGGTGCATTCTGTGACTTCGTGGTCGTGATCGTTGTAGCAATCCGGGCAGGTCCACATTCGGACGTAGGGGCCGTTGCTGCACCGGTCGCCTGGCTTGGCATCCATCATCGTACCGCCCCCACACAGATCTCGACCAAGAGGCCGAACCACTGGAAGCACAGGCCAAACCCGCGCAGTTCATCGCCGCGGGGGCTGCCGTCGTCAGTAAGGGCGGATCCGCCGTAGCGGCCGACCTGCAGGCGCGGGATTAGGTGGCGGATCATATGATCGCTCCTCGAAGGTAGAGAGGTTCGAACAGGCCGCGCTGAAAACCGGCGTCTTGAAGCGCCAGTGCTACGTCGTCCGCTGTCAGGTCCGGAATGATGGTCAGCTGCGCGCGGGCTGCGCCCAGCTCGTCGACCAGGTTGGCTTCGGCATGGTTCGCAACGCGCTGGTTTACGAACCCCTGCAACAGGTGGGCGTGCTCTCGCTTCATCACAGAACTACCGCCGCGATGACGACAAGCCACAGGACGATCGCGATCGCGATGATCGTCGAGAGTGAACGGCGTAGCGACCAACGTCGGTTTGGTCCGGTGGCTGCGGACTTCACAGCAAGCCTCCGACCCAAGCGCGGATGAACTGCAGCACCATGTAAACGACCAGAATGATCGCTATCGTTTTGGTGGCGCGGTCCAAGACCCGAAAGTCAGGATCTTCCTCGACGGGGCAGGGGCGAGCGGACAACTTCGGGGCAGCTGCATGCTGAAGCGGACGATGGCCAAGTGCAATGTAACGCTGACGCTCTTCAGCTAATTTGAGTCCGGCGTAGCGCTGCCGGTCCATGTATGTTTGCGGGTCGGTGTGCATACTTCCCTCCATCCCGATCGCGCCACAACCACGGCACCTCGGAGGCAGGTATATGCGATAAACGCAAACTTAGCGTCAACAGAAAACTTTGCGATCTTCGCAAACACATTGACGTGTAGGAAAATACGTTCTTTTTATGTTCTTCACACTAAAGGATGAATCCGGGAGAGTTTGCGTGGCAGTTGAATATCGCGTCGTTTCGTTTGGTAAGCCCCAAGGTCCTTGGCGTGACACAGAGCGACGGGCCGAGAACGACGCTGTCGCGCAAGGGTTGGCCGAATATGACGAATGGGGGCAGCTGTACCTCGATGCTACGACAAGCATCGAATGGCGGTATTATGAGGAACTCAGGCGTTCCGCATTGGCGCATCGCGAAGGTTGTATGAGAAGACCCGCCCCTCGATCGTGATAGGCTCTGCCCCGAGCAGCATTTCCGTATGGGCCGGATTGCTGGAGCAGGGCACCAGCCGCGCGGGGCCTTCCTGATACTCCTTGAACGTTGTTTCGCCGTCGCTAGTGCGGATCACGTACCGCTTTCCTGGCCATAACTGCTTATCGTCAGGATCAATGATCACGGTGGACCCGTCAGGAGCGATGAGGTCCATCGAGTCTCCGATAATCCGGAGGCCGTATGCCCTCGTCGGAATATCCGGGTCGCTGACGATCAGTCGTCGACCTCCTCGCTGTTCCTGTGGTTGAAAGCCTCCTGCGGGAACATCGCCCAGCAGCGGCAATGACCGGATCTGCAAACGTTCTTCGTCGGCGTCGTCGGCGGCGAGTTCGTGGCGGATCGCATCCATCTCAGGAACCTTGAACTGCCGCTTTCCGGCGAGCGCCTTCGACAGATGGTTCTCGTCCATACCGATAGCCAGCGCGAGGTCGCGCTGGCTCATATTGCGGCGATGCAGCTCTAGCTTGATGTCGTTGGCGTCCATGGAGGCATCAAGCGGCATTATGCGCATGTCGCAATTGCCATTATCGCAAAATAGACCTTGCTGACAGTCTGCGTTTATCGCATATATTTGCGCATGGATAACGTCTCCAATAAGATCATCGATGCCCTTGGCGGCACCACTGTGGTTTCTCGGATGACCGAGACCTCCCCGTCGACCGTTCATAGCTGGCGGAAGAATGGCATCCCCCGCTCGCGCCTGGCGCACTTGCGTTTGGCCGCGGACCGCGAAGGTTTGGAGATCAATTGGGAGACGGGCACGGCACTGAAGCATGCCAACCCCGATAAAGCGGCCCGCCCGATGGTGTCGCATGGAAATGCGGACGAAATTTCCACCGTGGGGGCTTCGTCATGAAGCCCGAGCGCATCGCTCTCAAGCTGGCGACCGCCGAAATGCTCAAGGGCTGCGGTGGGCTCGAAGCATCGGCGGGTTTCTGCCGAGTCAGCAAGACGAAGCTCCATGAGAACCAATCGGTCAGCCGACCAGATAGCTTCGTCGCTATCGACGTCGTGCAGGATCTCGAACCGCTAGCGCGCGATCGTGAGGGTTGGCCGCATGTTACCCGCGCACTTGCTGCAGGTCTCGGCTTTGCCCTGGTCCGCCTGCCTGAGTCCACGCCTAGCGGTACCGACTTGCTGATGCTGCTCGCGAAGCTCTCCAAGGAGGGCGGGGATATCGCCAGCGAGATCTGCAAGGCGCTCGCTGACCATGTCGTTGAGCCCGCCGAAGCGAGCGTGATCCGCAAGCAGGTCCGCGAACAGATCGAAGTCGCGGTGCAGCTCGATGCTGCTCTCGCTGCAATCGAAGGGAACCAAGAATGAGCAAGATGCATCTGACGGCCACCCCGCAGAATGAAGGCGCGCGCCGTCTTGCTCACTGGATCGGGACCGAGTGTGGTGGCGATCTCTCGGTCGCTGAACGCATCCTGTTCGTCGACGAAGGCCAGCTAGGCCGTCTGCTCGACGGGTCGTTGCTGCCGGGATCAATCCTGCTGACGGACCTCGTCCCTCGGACTGAAGGGGCGGTGATGCCGCTCGACTGGTACAACGAGGCACTAGGCAACTGGTACGACATGCCCGCCGATCGACAAGCGCTGGCTGCATGATCCTCGCCCGTTTCTCGAACAGCAAGCGCGCGGGATTTCACCCCGACGTTTCGCGCGTGCCGGCGCAGTCTAGCCCCCCTTGGCTGCGCCGGCGGCTGACCTGCGGAGGTATGTGATGGGACAGGAATATCTTGCCCAGCATCGCCCGTTCGAAGGCGCTGAGTGTTTGATCCCTTACACGGGACCGTTCGCCGCCACGGCTGATGGTCTGTCGGGATGGGTGTCTGGCGCCGGCGCGGGCCGTATGTGTGTGTATGCCCGCGCGCAGCAAGCGCCGCGTGGTGTCGGTGCCCGTGCGCACCGGCTGATGCTGCAAGGTTTGATCACGTTGCAGCGGACCCGGCACGCGCCTGGCAGCCCGTTGTTCGACTTCGCCGCGCGACGCACGGCGTTGCCGTTCGCAAAGGCGCGCCCGGTTGCGACCAACACGACGCTACCAGCGGAAGCCCGATTACTGCTCGATCTGCTCGTTCGGTTTGCCGACGATCGTCGACGGTGTCCGACAAATCCCGAGTTGGCCGCATTGCTTGGCGTGCGAAGCGCAGACCTGGTCTCGAAACATTTAGCCAAGCTCGACCAAGCTAACTTGATCTCGATCATCCGGTACGAGGATCTGAACTTTCGCCAGATTGAGATCCTCGAAACTGGCGCGAAGACGGGGATGCCCTCCTGATGCCGCGCCGGGTGTCTCTCCAGACTGAATACGACGCGATCGTCGAGGCGTCGCGTGGTCGGTCCCTGACGACGGACGAAGTACGTCGGATCGAAAGGATCAACGAGATTGAACGCGTGCGCAAGTCGCGGCTGCCTCGCCAGATCGAGGCGACGCGCGCGAAGCTGGCACGGCTGGAGGCACAATACCGTGGCTGACGTCATCGACATGGCACAACGGCTTCAGGCTGCGGATAACGATGCCGCCATCGCGGCGGCATGTGTCCCGGTCCCGCGCGGTGTTTCAGGCGAATGCAATGAGTGCGGCGACGAGAGCAAGCGCCTGGTCGCCGGCTGGTGTGCGCCTTGCCGTGATGCCCGCGACAAGGTCGTGCGGACCCGCGGGACCGGCTTCTATGACTTTGGAGGTGATGAGTGAAGCACGCCACGCATGATTGTCCCGTGCCGTTCTGTCGTGAGACGCGAACCCGCTGGCAGGCCGTCTGCCCGAGCTGCTGGAAACGGCTGCCGGCAGATCTGCGTAGCCGGATCACCGAAGCCAAGGAGAAGCGTGCTCGCCACCTCGAGGCGAAAGCAGCGATCGAGGCAACCCGGTGGCTGACCGAAAATCCGCAAGGGCGGGCAACTGCGCGCGTGATCGGCGACGCCAGTATCGCGCCGCCATGATGTGAGTTTCGGGACGCACGGGCTCTGCCGAACCGTGCGTGCGCCATCGCTGGGGGGACGATGCTCGAACATCCCCCTGTAATTTCCAGCCGTATTCGGGGGTGATCGTACCAGTGTCTTCCACCAGCCTACCGTCGCCGATGTGTTCGGCGGCGCTCCAGTATGCGCGCCGGGGCTGGGCCATATTCCCTTGCCGCGAGCGTAACGAGACACGTGTCACCGGCGGTGCCGGTGGCAAAGAGCGTACGTTCAAGGCGAAAGCTCCCTACACGGGTCAAGGCCTTAAGGACGCCACCCGCGATGAGCAGCGCATTCTTGCCTGGTGGACGCAGTATCCTGACGCACTCATCGGCTTGCCAATGGGCGTCAACAATCTCTTCGGCTTGGATTTTGACCCGCGCACCGACACGGATACCGGGGAAGTCTTCACGCTCGAGCGCCTGAAGAGTGATCTCGAAGCGCAGATGGGGTGCCCGCTTCCCAAGTCCGTCACCGCGATGACGCAGAGCGATGGTGTCCACGTCTTCTTCCGCCAACCTATGGGCGAACCCATCCGTAACCGCGGCAACCTCCCGCCGCATGTCGACGTGCGAGGGCTTGGTGGCTACTTGATTGCCGCACCATCGCTGATGATCGAGACCGGCGCGCGCTACCGCTGGCTCGACCGCGGCGACTGGCGTGATGATGCTGCCTTCGCCGAAGCGCCGGCCGCGCTGATCGATATCTTGCGCGCGCCGAAGGAACGCGCCTCGGCACCTTCGGCCGCACGGGCACCGGCGCGATCGACGCCGAGCAGCTCGGCCGTCGCAGTCGACGACGACGTGCGCAAATATGCGCTGGCTGCCCTCGATGGCGAATGCCGAACGATTCGGAGCGCCCCGCATGGCAATCACAATCCGCAGTTCAACATATCATCGCTCAAGATTGCATCGCTTGTTGCGGCCGGTGCCCTGGACGCCGGCATCGCCCGATCATCGATCGAGGCCGCATGCCTTTCCAATCCCGGCAGTGATAATGAGCGCGAGGTCTTAGCCACGATCAACAGCGGATGGACCGCCGGGCTAGCAAGCCCTCGCGATCTCTCCGAGATTGCGGCATCGTCGCGGTCCCGCAGGGAGCGCGCCTCCTCCGGATCCTCCCGGCCTTCGCCCCCCTCCCCGGACCTGACTGATAATGGCAAGCCAAGCTCCCATTCGGGAGGAAGCGCGGACGATGTAGGCGGAAGGGGTCGCGGTGGGGACAGAGAGCAGGAGCTGACGCGAGAATGCGCGCACTTGCCCCAAACTGACCTCGGCAATTTGCAACGCTTCCTGCGCCGTTACGGCCGTGATTTCCTGTACGTCGAACAGTGGGGGTGGCTCGCGTGGGACGGCAAGCGCTGGAACCGGGATATGGCCGTCGCCATGCTTGGCCGTGCCGTGCAGGACACGATGCGGGCGATCCAAGAAGAGGCGGCGCTCGTCTCGGATTCCGGCATTCCCACGGACCCGATGCCGGCGTGGGACGCAGAGCAGCTGCGCGCGCACGAAGCGCAGCAAAAGGGCAAGCTCGATCGCGTCGTCGATCCCAAGAAGGTAGTGCTTTTCTCGGACACGATCCGGAAGTGGGGGCGAGCAAGCGAGGGTGCGGGTCACATATCCTGCATCGCCAAGCTGGCCGAGGCGCGACTATCCGCGCGGCCGGATGACTTCGACGCCGATATCCTTCGCCTGAACGTCCAGAACGGCACGCTGCTATTCACTCGGCCGGAGAACGGCAGAGCGGCACGCTTCGAGCTGCTGCCTCATTCTCGACGCGACAAAATGACCAAGGTTGCAGAGGTGCGTTTCGATCCGCACGCCACCTGTCCGCTCTACGTCGCCTTTATCGATCGTGTGCAGCCCTCGGCCGACATGCGCGAGTTCCTTGATACGTGGGCCGGGTACAACATGCTCGGCGACGTCTCTGCGCAGAAGTTCGCATTGTTCTATGGCGAAGGTTCCAACGGTAAATCGGTGTGGATGGACGTCAAGGCGCATATCCTAGGCGATTACAGCTGGGTCACCGGCATCGAGACGTTCATCGATCAGGGCAAGTACCGCAAGGGCAGCGACGCGTCGCCAGATCTTGCGGCCATGGCTGGTCGTCGTATGGTGCGATCGTCCGAACCGGAAGAGGGCTCCAAGTTCTCAGATGGTCTGATCAAGGCGTTGACGGGTAGCGAACCCATTCCGGTGCGCGAGCTGATGAAGTCGCCGTTCAACATGCGGCCGACCTTCAAGGCAACCGTAGCGGCCAACAATCGGCCTAAGATCGGTACCGACCACGGCATCCAACGGCGCATGATGCTCGTGCCGTGGGAAGTCATCATTCCCGATGACGAGGTCGACCTGCAGCTGCCCACGAAGCTCAAGGCGGAAGCATCGGGCATTCTCAACCGAATGATCGCGGGTGCCCTCATCTACCTCGATCGCGGGCTCAAGATGCCAGAGGCGGTGATTGAAGCAACGCGCGAATACCAGGACGAGAACGACGTCCTTGGCCAGTTCGTGGACCTGTGCCTCGAGCGCGCGGAAGGCGAGACGATTGGGGCAACGCCGCTCCATCGCCTGTTCGCAGCATGGCAGACCTGGGCGAATCTGCTGCCGGCAACGGGCAAGCCATGGTCACCGAAGTACCTCAATGCTCAGATGACCAAGAAGCGGTTCAAGATCCGGAAGTCCAGTACGATGCTGTGGCAGGACGTGCATGCCGTGTTCGATGAGCACGACTTCATCGACAGCGACGGAAAGCCTGTTACGCGGGCCTTGCCTGAGCCGCGCAAGGCTAATGCGCCTGGTGTCCCTCGCCCATTTAGCGACGACGATATGCCCCCGTAATCCTCCCTCGCTCCCGAGCATGGGAGGATCGCAACAGTACGGGAAGCGCGGATTTCTGCGGTTTCGGGAGGTTGTGGGAGCTTGGGAGCCATTTCGCGATCCTTCCGCATAATGTGCGTGTGCGTGCGCGCGTGCGTGGTTTCCCTGTATTACGCTCCCATCATCCCAAGAGGTAACTAAGTGACTGTTTTCTCTACATTCTATCCTCCCATAGAAGCTCCCTACTTAGGGAGGGATGAAGAAACCTTAGATCCTAGAGAGCAGCGTGCTGCTGGCGGACTGCTGTCGTTCGGTGATGTCGAAGAACGCCTGGTCGAGGCGATGCTCGTGTGCTGGCGCAACCCGGACCGCGAGCGCGGCTGGATGCGGATCCGCTCGGCCTGGCCGGACGTGGCAGCTGAGCCGGGCGATTACGATGCGCGCGGTGGTGACCTTGCCATGCCCGACGCGGAGATCCGGCCGGCCTCGCTAACCCGTCGCGAAGTCGCCGAGATGGAAGAGGCGTTTGGGTGGGTCGAAGTCCTAAAGCCAATCGATCGCAAGCTGATTGGCCTCGTGATCACGGCACTCGCGCGCGGTGCCAAGCAGGTACCATGGATGCAGCTGCGCGGCCCGATGGGCGTCACACGGGGCGCAGAGGGGCTGCGTAAGCGTTACGAACGGGCGATGGGTGAGGTATGCCGTCGCGTGAATGGCGGTTTTCCGGGGCTACCTTCCGTCAACCCGGTAAATCGTCCGTAATGCTAATATTGAATGTCCACATCGAAGGCGTTTTCAGGCTATTCCACGTCACACTGGGTCGGGCCTTCGGACACGGCGCAGCATCCTCTCCTGTCACCTGCGAAGGGCGGTGCAACCTCGGTTGCGCTGCCCTTCGCCGTTTTGGATCTTGCGCATGGGCCGACTGAAGAGCCTGCCTCCGCGCCTATCGGCTCCGGCTTCGCGTCTGTCGTATCCTTCCGGGGATCGTCAGGCATTCGACCGGGATCGTGATCAGCAGGAATGGCGTCGGTGGTACAAGACGGCTCGTTGGCAGAAGCTGCGTATGTCCGTGCTGCTTCGCGATCGGTTTACCTGTCAGCGGTGCAGTCGGTTGGAAGCGGATACGTCGCAGTTGGTCGCGGATCACAAGCGGCCACATCGCGGCGATGAGACACTGTTCTGGGACGTCCTCAATC
Source organism: Sphingomonas sp. PsM26 (assembly GCA_030433805.1). Classification (GTDB taxonomy): domain Bacteria; phylum Pseudomonadota; class Alphaproteobacteria; order Sphingomonadales; family Sphingomonadaceae; genus Sphingomonas. Next base: position 34,413 of record JARUXA010000011.1, read on the forward strand.
TCTGGACGCTGTGCAAGCCGTGCCACGACAGCTGGAAGCAACGCGAAGAGCGGAAGGATCGTGGCCAATGATTGTTCAGGGGCAGCCGCCTCGCGCGGCATCAGTCGATCTAGATGACCCGCGGTTCGACCCGGACGTCCAGCGGCCCGACCTCCTCATCTTCCTGGACGGCGTCCAGCAATACAATGTCACCACCTACGACATGGATGACGGCTTCATCGTCCGCGTAAAAGTGGATGCCGCGGGTAGGTTCCAGCTGAACGAAGCTGGGGACGAAGTCGCTACCGAGCGCGTCGAAGGCGTGGTGACCGCGATCTTCGGCGTCTCGATGCCGGGGCACCGCCCTCGCAGCTAAGGGGGGGGGGTGAAAACGGGCGAGGGGGTCGCCGCCTAGACCGCTATCGTTCCCATTCGGAGATTTTTTTTGGCCAAGGCAGGTTTTTCGGACACCGACCTGTTTGGCGATGCCGTTATTCCGGCGAAAGAGGGCCGTGGCAGGCCTGAGCATGTCTGGTCGATTGCGAACTCCAATAAGGTGCTCCTCGCGTTCGTGCGCGGCCTGACGGTAAAGCAGGCGGCAACCGCTATCGGGGTCTCGGTGCCGACTTTGCGGAAGCATTATTCTTCCGAGCTGGCACAACGCGACGCTGCGGCCATCCGCTATGAGATGGTCCAGTTCAGCCGGCTCAATGAGCTTGCGAAGTCCGGCAGCGTGGCGGCGGAGAAGGAACTGGCGCGGCGGCTGGAAAAGGCCCGGCTTAGCGATCTGTCCGATAGCGTTTCCAAGCATGCGCGACCGCCTCGGCAGGCGCGGCTGGGCAAGAAGGAAGAGGCGCTGCAGGATGCGCAGGACGTCCGCGGTTTGTATGAGCCGCCAGCTCCTCCGGCTGGCCTGCTGAATTGAACGCCGTGGTTGCTCCAGTCTGGACGACGGCATGCCCGGATTGGGAACGCCGCATCGTCCAGCGTGAGTCGCTGGTGCCGTTCGCCCCTCTGTTTCCCGCCGAGGCCAAGGCGGCGCTCGATATCTTCAAGTCGCTCCGCATGGTCGACGTAGCTGGGCAGCCAACGTTCGGCGAAGCTTGCGAACAGTTCGTGTTCGACCTGGTTGGTGCGATATTCGGCGCTTACGATGCGAATGCCGGTCAACGGCTGATCGAGGAGTATCTGCTCCTCATCAGCAAAAAGAACGGCAAATCGACGATCGCGGCGGGTATCATGCTCACCGCGTTGATCCGCAATTGGCGGCATGATGCAGCGCTGAGCATTCTTGCGCCAACGCAGAAGGTCGCGGGCAACAGCTTCGGACCTGCTGCGGCCATGGTGCGCATCGATCCGAAGCTTAAAAAGCTACTGCACGTTGTCGATAATCAGCGGATGATCAAACACCGCGTCACCGGCGCGGAGCTGCGCGTCATCGCTGCTGACACAGGAACGGTTGGCGGGAGCAAGGCCGGGTTCGTTCTGGTCGATGAGCTGTGGATCTTCGGCAAGCAGAACAACGCCGAATCAATGCTTGAGGAGGGAACGGGAGGTCTGGCCTCGCGGCCCGAGGGTTTCGTCATCTACCTGACGACGCATAGCGACGAGCGCCCGCGGGGCGTTTTCAAAGACAAGCTCGACTATTTTCGCGGTGTTCGCGACGGCACTATCGACGATCCGCGCAGCTTCGGAATGCTCTACGAGTGGCCCGAGGCGATGCGCGAAGACAGTGCGTATCTCGACCCGGCAAATTTCTACGTCACCAACCCTAACCTTGGCCGATCGCAGTCGGTTAGCTTCATCCAGCGCAAGCTGCAGCAGGTCAAGGAGGGCAAGGGCGAGGAAGGCGATACGTCGCTGCAGATCGTTCTGGCGAAGTATCTGAACGTCGAGATCGGCCAGCGCCTGGCGCGTGACCGTTGGACCGGCGCTTCGTTCTGGCCCCGCTGCGCTATTCCCGTCCTTTCGCTCGACGATCTGATCGCCCGCAGCGAAGTGATCGTGGGCGGTGTCGATGGTGGCGGTCTCGACGATCTGCTCGGCCTCTGCCTGATCGGCCGGGAGAAGGGCAGCAAGCGCTGGCTTGTCTGGGCACACGCCTGGGCATGGTCGATCGTCTGGAAGCGCCGACAGGATATCGCGACCCAGCTCGACCTGTTCGTGAAGGAAGGCACGCTCACCCGGTGCGAGATGCCGGACGACGATGGCGAGCTGGTCGCGGTCGGTGAGGGCGACGACGGCGAAGGCGACGAAGACGATCTCACGGAAGACGTCCTCGGCGTCGTCGAGGTCTTTAAGAAGGTTCGCGACGCGGGCAAGCTGCCGGAGAAAGATGCAATCGGGCTCGATCCGGCCGGTGTTGCCGCGATCGTCGACGAGCTGGCTCGCGAAGGTTTCGAGGACGATCAGCTGAAGGCGATCCCGCAAGGGTGGCGTCTCAGCAGCGTCATCAAGGGGCTCGCTCGCAAATGTGCCGCTCGGACAGTGCGCCATGCGGGCACGCTGCTGATGGATTGGTGCATCGGCAACGTGAAGCAGGAGCCGCGCGGCGCGAGCGGGGTGGCGATCACGAAGCAGTCGCCTAGTGCGAAAATCGATCCTGTCGCGGCGATGTTCTCCGCCGCGACGCTGATGACTTTGAACCCGGAAGCTGCTGGCGGCTTCGTCTATGAGGAAAGGGGCATGTTGATACTCTGATGCCTAGTCCTGATGATTACCGCCGCAACGCGAGCGGGTTCAATTCGGCTGACGGTCATTTGGCCCTCGGGCCGGTAACTGGCCGCCCCGAGCCGTCGAACGTGACCGATGGTCGTTTTTTCGGCGACGACACATGGTCAACGCTGGTTGCGGCACTGCCGATGGAAGCCAATACGGCTGAGACGGCCGCGCGCGTGGCTGCGGTGTTCTTCTGCGTATCGATCATCGCCGAGGCGGTCGGCAGTCTCTCGCTTGAGTTTAAGGACGACAACGGGCCGCGGAACGACTTTCCGCTGGCGAACGTGCTGGCCTACGAGCCCAACCATCTGCAGACCGGTGCCGAGTTCTGGGCTGCCATGGCGTTCTCAGCGGTTCTGCGCGGCGAGGCCTTCGCGGAGCCGACGATCGGGATCGACGGTCTGGAAGTGTGGCCGCTCAGCCCGCTACGCACCACGTCCGAATGGGGCGAACGCAGCATGCTCGTCCGGTATGCGTCCGAGACCGGCCCGCGCACGCTGCTGCCGCAGGAGCTGTTTTGGTTCACTGGGATCTCGGACGGCGGACTGCGCCCCTTGGTGCCATGGAAGCAAGCCAAGGGAGCAATCGACTTTCAGCTGGCGCTTGAGGTTGGCGCTCGGTCGTTCTTCCGCAACGATCGTCGTCCGTCGGGTATCGTGACGACTGAGCAGAAGCTCACCGATGAATCGGCGGGCCGTTTGAAGGAAGGCGTTGAACGCTGGAAGAGGGGCGGGACGCCTGTGTTCGAGCAGGGCGTCAAATATGAGGCGATCAGCAGCAGCAACACCGACGCGCAGGTCGTCGAGCTGATCAAGCAGCGGACGCTAGAGATGGGGCGCTATTGGCGGATCCCGCGCTCCATGATTGGCGACGAAGGCGGCAACGCCGGAAACAACGAGCAGGACACGCGGAGCTTCGTGAATTGGGCCGTCCGACCGCTGACGCGGCGGATGGAACAGGCGATTACCGTCAGAATGGTGCCGCCAGATCTCCGCGCCCAAAAGGTTCGCGCGAAGTTCAATCTCGACAGCATGCTACGCGGCGACTCCGCCACCCAGTGGCGCAACGCGGTGCTGGCGCGGACGGCGTCGATCCTGAGCACCAACGAACTGCGCACCGGGTGGTTTGCTCTCCCGAAGATTGACGAGCCGTGGGCAGATGATCCGCGCACGGCTCTGAACAGCAACCGCGCGGCCGATACAGCCTCGGGCGGCGAAACCGCACCTCAAGACAAGGTTCAATAGCCCATGGATCATCTGATGGCGTCGTCCGCGCTGTGGGCAATGCACCCCACGTTCCTCGACGCAGCGCTGAAGCGCGGCAGCGTAGAAGCGTTGCTGCCGGACGCCTTGCGTTCGCTAGCAACGGCTATGAGTGGCCAGCAAGCCGCCAAGCCTTCAGATCCCGTTCGAGAGGGTGCAACGATCATCATCCCGATTGCGGGCATGCTTGCACCGCGGGGGCTTGGCGGCTCGATGTATTACGACGTTATCGCCGATCGCGTCCGGGAAGCTGCGGCCGATCCCAAGATCGGTGCGATCGTTCTACCGATCCGGTCCCCCGGTGGTTACGTTTGGGGCTGTTCCGAGGCGGGCGATGCGATCTTCGAAGCGCGTTCGGCCAAGCCGGTCGTGGCAGTCGCGGACCCGTACTGTTTCTCGGCAGCCTATTGGCTGGCGACGCAGGCCAGTGCGTTTTTCGCGACACCGTCCGGCGAGGTCGGCTCTGTCGGCGTTCGGTCGGGTCACACTGACATGTCTGGCTTCGAAGAGAAGATTGGCATGAAGACCACACTGATCGCGTCGTCGCCCGACAAGATCGCAGGCCACAGCCATGCGCCCCTCGACGACGAGGCCCGCGCGGAGATCCAGGCGGGTGTCGACGAATCGAATGCAGCTTTCGCCGCAGCAATCGCGCGCGGTCGCGGCATGAAGCCGGCTGACGTCGCAGGGGTGCACGGCACCGGCAAGACGTTTTCGGCACCGCGCGCGCTTGCCAACGGCGCGATCGACGGGATCGGCACGCTGCGCGACGTCGTGTCGCAGTACAGTTCGAGCCGCGCCAGGCTGTCGCTGATGCGACGGCAGGCAGCCGTCGCGGAGATGGCTTCGGCCATCTGAGTAGATCTTCCCCGGTGGGGATGACGGGCGAGCCAAGGGGGTTCGCCTGATGCGGGCGCACGCCCATTCACATGTAGAAGGATAGCACCATGAACCTAGCGGTTCTGAAGGCGGAGGCGCGTGCGGTCGCTCAGCGGCAGCAGGCACGGCTCCAAACGGCAATCGACGAAAACCGAGATTTCACCGCCGAGGAAGAAACGGCGGATGCGGATGACAAGGCTCAGCTGGCGCGCCTGACGGCGCAGATCCAGCGCGCTGAGGCAGCCATGGCAGCTGCAACGGCAATCGGTTCGAGTCCGGCGCAGACGCCTCCCGCAACTGCCCCTCCCGGCACTGCACCGGCCGCTGCGCGTGGGCAGCTCGACACGGGAGGTTTCGCACACCTCGCCGAGTTCGCCCATGCAGTCCGCTGCGCCAATCCTGCGGCAGGTCAGAACTTCCGGATGGATGATCGTCTGGCGGCACCGGGCAACGTCCACATGGAGCAGGGCGACGCTGCGGGCAGCTATCTCGTGCCAGCGGAATTTCGTCAGCAGATCGTCAACCTCGTGTTCGACGACGGCAACGATCCGATCATGGATCTGATTGACCCGGATCCAACCGCGTCCAACCGTGTCGTCGGATTGGGCGATGAAACGACCCCTTGGGGCAATTCGGGAATCATCGCGGCCTGGCGCTCGGAAGGCGAGCAGATGCTCCCCAGCCGAATGGCGCTTACCCCCCGTGAAACCAAGCTCAACGAGCTTTATGCTTTCGTCCTCGCGACCGAAGAGCTGCTCGAAGACGCCCCCCGCGTTGGCACATTGCTGACCAATCATGCTGCGGCGGCCATCCGCTGGAAGGCAGCGGATGGGTTCATGTACGGTGACGGCATCGAGAAGCCGTTGGGCTGGATGAATTCGCCCGCGACGATCGCCGTTTCGAAGGAGGCGGACCAGAAAGCTGCGACCGTCGTATCGCAGAACGTTGCCCGCATGTGGGCGCGTATGATCATGCCAAGCCAAGCGAGCTGGTTGGTCAACAGCGACGTTATGCCGACGCTGATGGGCATGAACGACGCAGGCGGTCGCCCGCTGTGGTTCGGCAATTACCAGGATAGCCCCGGCGGAACGTTGCTCGGTCGTCCCGTGATTTTCAACGAACACAGCCGCTCGGTCGGCCAGTACGGCGATATTCAGTTCGTCAATCCGAATGGATACGAGGCGTTCCGAAAGCAGAACGGCGTCAGCTTCGCGGACTCGATCCACCTGTACTTCGATTACAATATCCGCGCGTTCCGCTGGGTGTTCAGAATCGGTGGTCAGCCGGTCCTGTCGAAGCCCGTCACCCCGCCCAACGGTGGCAACACCAAGTCGCACTTCGTCGCGCTCGCCGAACGCGCCTGACCCCAACCCGGACCCGCGCCGCGCGCGGGACCGGTCGGGGGTCCGGCCGGTAGACAAGGAGACTATGAAATGCAGGGCAACCTGAACCCCTCCGCCCGCGTCGCAATCGCGGGCGTCATTCCGCCGCAGCAAGCTGCTGTCGGTGCCCTCACGTCAGGCTGGGTCGATATGGCGACGTTCTTCGCCGCTATGGCGACGGTCAGCGTCGGCGTTATCGGCGCGGGCGGCACGATCGACGCGCAGATCGAACAGGCAACGACCACCAGCGGAGCGAATGCCAAGCCGGTCATTGGATCGGCAATCACCCAGCTCGTGAAAGCTGGCGGCGATAACCGGCAGGTCGCGATCAACGTTCGCCAGGAGGATCTCGATAAGAACGGCGGATTTCGCTTCGTTCGCCTGACGGCGACCGTCGGCGGTGCGACGACCTTCCTCTCCGGCCTGCTGGTGGGCTTCGACGCTCGCTACGGCGCTGGAACGGCAAACCAGGCCAACACCGTCGCTCAGACGGTCAGCTAAGGAGGCTGCAATGATCGAGTTCATTCAGGACTATACGACGAAGGCGCTGCCGCCCGAGGTGTTCAAGACCAAGGACCAGGTGAAGCGTTCGCCGGAAAGTGAACTGTATTTCGTTCGTCTCGGCGTGGCGGGCTTCGTTCATAACGGCGAGCTGGTCGGCGAAGACTACAAGCCGCTTGTCCGCGTCGAAACCGTCGTGCAGGTCGTTTCCCCCGGCGATCGTCGGTTCGCCGACGGCGGTCGTGGTGGTGAGATGCTCGGCCTTGCCACGCCACAGCGCGCGTCGACTGGACCGGGTAACGACGTCGTGTTCGGAACGTCGGACGTCTCGACTGGGCTCCAGCAAGTCCAAGTCGACCAGCTCAGTTCGGATTTGGCAGCGTCGATGCAGCAGCTCGATGAGCACCGCGACTTGACGTCGGGTCAGATCACCGAACTGACGACCGCGTTGACGGCTGTCCAGGGCGAGCGCGAAACTGCGTTAGCAGATCTGGCTTCGGTCACGTCGGATCGAGACGCTGCCATCACGGAGCGCGACGAGCATCGCAAGTCGGCAGACGAGGCTGGCCGGCAGCTTCAGATAGCGTTGAACCAGATGGACGGTCTCAACGCCGACAATGAGAGGCTAAAAACCGCACTCGCCGAAGCGGCCACGTCGTCGCACGACGCGAGCGACGACGCGCCAACGCCGAAGCGCGGCAAGTAAGGGAAGGGCGGTTGTGCCGATAATCTCCCGCGCAACCGCCTCTCTCGACGCAGAGGCGGCGTTGCCGATGGCTCTGCTGTTGCAGCACTTGAAAGATCCTGAAGAGGAAGAGCTGGTTATTTCGGCAGCACGGTCCGGCGCGCTAGCGTGGATCGAGAAGCGTGCGAAGAAATCGCTTTCTCGCCGCCCCTGGCTGGCAAAATGCACCCCCCCAATCGATCGCCTCGAGCTGCCGAATGGTCCTGTCGCTTCCGTAACGACGTTTCGATATTACGACCAGGCGAACGTCGGCCAGGTGTGGCCTGCGAGCAGCTACCGCCTGTCCGGTGACGAGATCACCCGAAATAGCTCTACGTCATGGGGTACGGCGTTTAGCCGTATGGCGATCGAGATCGAGTATATTGCTGGATACCAGGATCTCGGTTTGGAAGCACCGGCGCTGCAGTCGGCAGCGTTGCTGCTAGCCGGGCATCTTTACCGCAATCGCGAGCAGAACACATCGATCGCTCTGGCATCAATGCCCTTTGGCGTCGAGATGCTAATCGATGCCGACCGCATTCCGGTCATCGCCTGATGGTTGGCCTTGCAGCTGGTTCGCTGGATCGACGCATTCGGATCGAGCGGCCCGTCGCAGATACGTCGTTCGATGGCGCTGGATCGGGCACCTGGGAGATCGTCACTACGGTTTGGGCGAGCGTCCAGGATGCGCTCCCTAGCCGTTCAGAGAAGCTGGCAGACGGGATCAACATTGCATCCCGTCCCTCTAGAGTTCGGATCCGTTATCGTGAGGGGATCGACGCGAGCATGCGTGTCCTGGTCGGACGCTATCGGAGAGACAGCCAGGGCAATCGCTATTGGCAGACGATCCGCACCGCGCAGATCATCACCGTCCCTGCAGAGATAGGGAACCGCGACGGCCTCGAGTTCATGATCGAGAATTACAGCACGGCCGGGAACGCTGCGTAATGGCGTATTCCAAAGGCGGTCCGGCTGTATGGCAATATATGGCTCAGATCCCCGCTGAGCTTGAAACCAAGGTGTTACGCGGTGCTGCTCGCGCTGGCGGAAATGTGATCGCTGACGATGCCCGTGAACGCTCTCGTTCGCAGGACGTGAGTGATGGGATCACCAACAAAGTGAAAGCCTCGCCTGGCCAGATCACGTCAACCGTATCCGTCGAGGCGGGCTGGGCTCGGTCAGTAGCGATTTGGTTGGAATACGGCACCGCGCCGCATTTCATCTCGGTCGACGACAGCCAGCGCGAAGGCCGAAGCACAAAACGTATCAACCAGTTGAACAAAGACGGTGCATCGCTGGTCATCGGAGGAAAGTTCGTCGGCACGACTGTTTTCCACGAAGGCGCGCAGGCCTATCCGTTTCTGCGTCCCGCGCTCGATCACAGCGCAGTCGGAGCGATTGCCGCAGCACAAAGCTACATAAACGCTCGTGTCTCACGCTCAGGGATCACCGGAACGGCCGAACCCGGAGACGATGAATGAGCGGGGTCGACATTATCGGTGCACTGCTTCGCGGAAGCGACACGATTGCAGCGGCGGTGCCGGTCGAACGGATAAAAGCCGGTTCTCTTCCTGACAATACTGTCCTGCCAGCGCTTCTCGTCCGGTCGGTGAGCTTGGTTGAGAGGCAGATGTTGCGTCGTGGGACCTGGGTTCGCCAGTCCGAGCGGATAGCGGTCACCGTGCGTGCCGGTAGCTATCGAGAGCAACGCGAGATCCTCCGGCTGGTTCGCAACGTTTGTGCGGGTCAGCTCGGTGCCCTCGCTGGCCTGGGCAGCTCTGTGTCTTCGCAGAGCGCCGGCACCGGCCCCGACGTTCGCGGACCTGCCGATAGCTTCGAACAAACGCAGGATTTCAAAGTCAGCTTCAACGCTCTCACCTGACGGAGTTTCACAATGAGCAAGACGATCCAGGCGCTGGTTCTCCGCGCCTTCGACGACGCCACCACGGGAAACCGGTTCGAAAAGGACGGCAAGCCGGATCTGACGGAGGGCGAATTCGCGAATTTCGAAGCTGCAGGCTTGGTTCGCAAGGCCGATCCGACGGCCCCCGCGCCGACCAAACCCGCCCCTCGTAAGCGCACGCGCGCTGTCAAATAATTCTGCCCGCTCGGGCCGGATGCCGCTGGACCCGCCAGCAAGCCACCACGGAGTACAATTATGGGACTTATGACCTCGGCGGGCTCGGCGCTCGCCCTCTCGGCCAACCTACCCGCCTCGCTCGACGAGGCCGGCTACAAGGCGCTGTCGTTTCTCGAAGTGAACAACATCGAGAAGATCGGTACGATCGGATCACAGTTCGCCAAAGTCGAGTTTCAGCCCCTCAAAGGCCCGAAACAAAAGTTGAAAGGCAGCGCCGACTACGGGTCGGTGCAGCCATCGGTCGCGCATGATGACGCAGATGCTGGGCAGTCGCTGTTGCGCACCGCGTCGGACGACGAAACGAACAAGCTGTACGCGTTCCAGGTGACGTACCAGAACGGTGCCAAGCGCTACTTTCTCGGCCGCGTGTTCGGTTACCCCGAAACGACCGATGGTGCCGACACCGTGCTGATGGCCGCCCCGACCATCGAGATCTGCACCAAAGTCGTGAAGGTCGCCGGCTCCAACTAAATTCAGTTCCGGCGCCCGCGACGCCGTTGTCTCTATGCGTCGATCCGCCCCGCTATCGCGGGTGCGGGGCGGGTCGGCGCACCATCCCCCGCGAGGATAAAACGTTATGAAGATTGCAACTCTTGCCGTGTCCCCGACTGCGTTCCTGCACCTGAAGGGGCCGGATGGGCAGCTCCTCTACGACGACGGCAAGCCCGTTGGTATTGACCTTTACGGTCCCGGCTCCGACGAAGCTGCCGCTATCGAATCCGCCCAGTCCGCACGCACGATCAAGCGTATGCAGGACAACGACATGAAGATCGCGGTGCCTTCGGTGGAAACCCAGCGAGAGGAAACGACCGCGGATCTGGTCGCCTACACCGCAGCTTTCCGCCACCTCGAGCATGACGGCCCTGACGGTCAGCCGCTGGTCGGCAATCATCTCGCAGCAGCAATTTACTCGGATCCGAAATTCGGTTGGGTCAAGCCTCAGGTGATGAAGTTTGTCGCCGACTGGGGAAAGTTCATGCCCGGATCGCCGATCAGCTGATCCTGTTCGTCCGGCATATGGCGTGGCTACACGCTACGCCTAAGCCGGACGCTGGCACGAAGCGCGCCGCAATGGTGGATGCTGACGCGCCTCCCCCGCTCAGTCGCATCGCGGCTCTGAAGCGTGACGGCATTCCTATTCAGATGCCGCCCAACCCGGCGAAGCACTTAGTCGAGTTCCTCATCGAAATAGGCATGAGTGAAGCGGCGGGGATGGGAATGGTCCCGCTGAGCTGGCGCGAGATCAGGGCCTGGTGCGAGAATACGCGTGTCGTTCTGGCCCCGTGGGAACTTCGTCTGATCCGACGCATGTCAGCTGAATACCTGGCGGAAGGGCGTCGGGCTGAAAGCGAGAATGCGCCTCCGCCCTGGCGTGCTGAAATCACACAACGTGAAATCGACGTCGAACAAGCCCGGCTGGAAATGCTGCTCGGGTGACGGCGATCTGCATCATCAACCTTAAGGACCGGAGATTGCCATGAATGACGGCGCGCCGAGCCTCGAGGTAGGCTTCCAGATCGAGACGGGCAGCTCGTTCAACGAAGTACAGCGTCTTCAGGCTGTGATGGAGAGTGCCGAGGGAAAGGTCCTGGCCGCAGCGGCTCAGATCGAGCGAGCAACCAGTGGCATGGTTGGGCAGGCCGCGACTGCCAATGTCGTTGCGTTCGGCAATGCCGCCACGCGTGCCGGCGTAGACGCCGCACGTGCGTTGCGCGCAGCCGAAACGGCAGGCGAGGGCCTTTCTCGGAGCATGGAACGACAGATCGCGAACTTCGGCAAAACGAAGGACGAGATCCGCGCAGCACGCGTCGAAGTGGCAGCACTGGCAGCAGCGGAGCAAGGGCTGACTGAGTTGTCAGGCCGGCTCCAAGCTCAGAATACGGCCTTGGAAGCGCAGGCGCAAAGTTCGCGAAGCGCCGCGCTTGCGTACAACATGTTTGAAGCCGCTGCGCACAAGGGGGCGGCGGCAATGCGCGAAGCTGATGCTGCGGCCGCGTCGTCGGCGTTAGAGAAGAAGGCGCAGGAGCTACGGTCGGCTTCGCTAGCCTACAATATGTTTGAAGCCGCAGCTCGTAAGGGCGGGGAGGCGCTACGCGAAGAAGAGGCTGCTCAGGGCCGTTCTCAAGCCGCTGCTGCTGCTGCCGCGACCAAGCGTCTTGCTGACGAGCATGAGCGCCTCGCTGCGATGGTTCGTGGGTCGCACGATGCGCAAATGGCGGACGTGGCAGCGGCCGAGCGGCTACGCTCGTCGACCGACCCGCTTTACGCCGCGACGAAACGCCTGAACGCTGAGATGGAGGAATCAACTCGTCTGTATCGTGCGGGTGCGACTGCCCCTGTTGAGTATGCTCGCCAGCAGAGTGTCCTCACTGCCCGGTTGACGGAGGCTGCAAAGCAGCACGACGCCGTCGCTGTCTCAGCGCGGAAGAGCGGTTTTGCGCTACGCCAGTTTGCGTTGCAGATGCCGGATATCATCCAAGGTTTGCTGACTGGTCAGAAACCAATGACGGTGTTCATCCAACAGGGCGGCCAGATCGCCCAGGTTGGCATGATGGCGGAAGGCGGGCTCAAAGGCTTTGCCGGGCAGCTCGGTGCTGTGGCGCTGCGGTTTGCCCCTCTTGCTCTTGGCGCAGCTGGCGCAGTCGCCGCGTTCGCCCTGTTCGATCGCGCGGTGACGTCTGGCGTCAACACCAAAGATCTGATCGGTCAGCTGGGTCTCACGCATGCTGAGATCAAGCGTTTGAAAGACACGACGGTTACGTCCGGCGACGTGATCAAGGCGACGTTTCAGGTCATGGCGGAACGTGTCGGCCTCCATCTCGGCAACATGTCGAAGTGGTTCGGCCAGACGATGGATTACATGACGCGGCTTGGTCGCGATGCAATGGCTGGCCTTTACGCCGGGATCGTCGGCACATTCGATGCCATCTCGATCGCAGCGCGCGACATCAAGGCGGGCAAGGGCATCGGCGACATTCTCAGTGACGTCGACAGGAACATGTCTGCCCGCTTCAACCAGGCGCGCGGAGCGTTGAACAAGTTCGGTACCGATGTGACCAAACAGATCGCATCTAACAAGCTGAAGGATCTTCAAAAGCAGGCGAACGAAATCAAAGCGGATCGTACCCCGAAAAAGGACACGCACGCGGAGCAGCTCGCCCGCGACGCGGCGGCTATCGAGGCGCAAATTCGCAATCTGTACGCCTTGGCGGACGCTTACGATGTGTCGGGCGCTGCCGCCCTCATCGCAGAAGCACGCGTGAAGGCCGAAAGTCAGGCTATTCGCAAGCGTGGCGATATCGAGGCAGCGGTAGCAAGGCAGGTCAGTCTCGCTATTGGCCAACGTGTTGCGGATGCCGCGAAAGGGACTGCTGCAATGCGCGAGCAGGCCGACGCGCAGGATCGCGTCAACGCGGCGGTAGCCGCTGGTACAGTCCCTGCGGCGCGCGCCGCAGAACTGTTGCGAGATCGCTTGGCTGATCTACCGCTCCTCGCCGCCATGGAAGCGGCGAACGCCACAGGCAATGCCGCGGCAGCGTCGAGGGCGGCGGACGCGCTTGACCGGCAGCGTGCTGCACGCGATCGTTTGACCGATTCCGAGACAAAGGCTCGCTACCTCTCTGCGATGGCGACCGGCGCCGACCAGCTCGCCATCCAACGCGAAGAACTCCGCCTGGTGGGGGCGACGGATGAAGCTCGGGTGCGGGCGCTGGCAACCCTTCGGGCAACCCAAGAAGCCCGCGACTTCACTGGTAAGGACGGAGCAGCCTATGTTGCTCAGCAGGTCGAGATCGCTCTCGCGACGGAGCGCACCGCTGCAGCTACGCGCGATTTGAATGGCAGCCTAAGCTTTACCGCCGATCGCTGGGATATGATCGCACGCAACGTGCAGACCGCTGCGCAGGGCATGGCTGACGCATTCGGAAACGTCGGCCGAGCAATTGGCGACATGGCATCCGTTTACACCAATTACGAAGCTGACCGCGCGCGCCTGGCTCAACAGCGCGATGCAGAAATTAAGGCTTCTGGCGGGCTGCAATCGTCGATCGACCGCGCCAACCAGCGCTTCGCACTGGCATCGGCAACGTCGCAGGTCGGCGCTTACGGCGACATGGCGCAGGCGGCCAAAGGCTTCTTTGACGAGAAGAGCAAGGGTTATCAGACCATGCTCGCCGCAGAGAAGGTATTCCGGGCGGTCGAGTTTGCGTTGTCGGTCAAGGCGATGGCGCAGGACGCGATCCATACCGCATCGAGCGTCGGGAAGAGCGCCATTCGCGCCGCTGCAAGCGGCGTGGAAGCGGTCGCGAAGGCCATCGCTTCCCTGCCTTTTCCGGCAAACATCGCGGCGGGCGCTGCAACCGTGGCGGCCCTCGCTGCCATTGGTGTGTCGGTGGCCGGAGGGCTCGGTGGTGGCGGCAAGAGCAATGTCGTCAAGGCGAACGACGGGACCGGAACAGTGCTCGGCGATAGCTCGGCAAAGTCCGACAGCATCAAGAACGCGATCGACGCGCTTAAGGAGGTAGATACGTTGACGAATACCTTCGCGCGCCAGATGGCGGCATCGCTTCGGTCGATCGACAGCCAGATCGGCAACGTTGCATCGCTCGTGTCACGCGCCGGCGACGTCAACGCCTCGGCTGGCGTGACCGAAGGGTTCAAGTCGAACCTGCTCGGTTCGGTGCTTGGCAAGATCCCGCTGATTGGCGGTCTGCTCGGCTCACTGTTCGGCTCGACCACCACTGTGACAGGGAACGGTCTGTACGGAGGTGCGCAGTCGGTTGGCTCCATCCTTGGCGGAGGCTTCGACGCCAAGTATTATTCGGACATTCAGAAAAAATCGAAGTTCCTTGGCATCACGACCGGGACGAAGAACTCGACGCAATACAGTGGTGCCAACGCTACGCTCGCCAACCAGTTCACGCTCATCCTGCGCCAGTTTAACGACGCGATCGTGTCCGCAGCCGGCCCGCTCGGTTCGGCTACTGGCGAAATCCAGAACCGCCTGAACGGCTTCATCGTCAACATCGGCAAGATCGACCTGAAAGGCCTCACCGGAACCGAGATCCAAGAGAAGCTCTCCGCAGTGTTCGGTGCAGCTGCCGACAACATGGCCAACGCAGCGTTTCCCGGTATCGAGCGCTTCCAAAAGGTCGGTGAGGGAGCATTCGAAACACTGGTGCGGGTTGCGTCGACCGTCGAGGCCGTCACCAACGCGATGGACCAGCTCGGCAGCGGTGCGCGCGGGCTTGGGATCGACGCCAAGGTTGGCCTTGCCGCGCAGTTCGACACGCTGTCGGATCTTACCAGCGCAGTCGACGGCTATTTCCAGGCGTTCTATTCGTCCGAGGAACAGGCCGCAGCCAAGCAAGCGCAGCTGGCGCGGGTATTCGGTAGCCTCAATGTAGCCATGCCCGGCACGCTGGCGGCATTCCGCGCGCTTGTTGAGGCGCAGGACCTGAACACCGCGGCGGGGCAGTCGACCTACGCTACGCTGCTGCAGCTGGCTCCTGCGTTCGCGGATCTGCAGAAGTCGATGGAGGGGGCCAAGAGCGCAGCCGACATCGCCAGCGAACGGAACGACCTCCAACGCCAGATCTTGCAGCTGCAGGGCAATACCGCAGCGATCCGCGCGCTCGACCTGGCCAAGATCGACAGCAGCAACCGCGCGCTGCAGGAGCAGGTCTGGGCTATTCAGGATGCGCAGGACGCGGCCAAGGCGGCGGACGAACTGCGCGCGGCGTGGACCTCGGTCGGCGACAGCATCATGGACGAAGTGAAACGGATCCGCGGCCTTACCGGCACGAACGGCGGTACCAGCTTCGCGTCGCTGATGGGCCAATTTAATGCGGCGACCGCAGCGGCGCGCGGCGGCGATCAGGATGCAGCAAAAAGCCTGCCTCAGCTTTCGCAGGCGATGCTCAGCGCGGCTGCGCTCGTTGCAACCAGCCGGCAGGAACTGGATCGAGTGCAGGCGCAGACTGCGGCAAGTCTCGAGGCAACGAATGCGGCGATCGGCAGCCTGGCCAACAGCGTCACGCCTGACAGGTCGCTTGCCGTCCTATTGGCTGACGCAGCGGCGACGCAAGCCGGTGCTAAGCCGACAGCCGCGAACGATGACATGACTGTGGCATTCCGAGTCCTTCGCGACGAGCTGGCGCAGCTGCGTGCAGATACCAACGCGGGTAATGCGGCGATTGCAGGGAACACGGGCAGCATCAAGCGGGTGCTCGACAACGTGACGGCTGACAGCCAAGGCACGGCGATCAGCGTAGCGAGTGCTGCGGCATGAAGGTGCTGACCGACAACGGTGAGCGCTTCGATCTCGGTACGACCGAAACGACGCCCACTGTCGGCATCACCGACTACAGCCGGCGCGTGACCGATGATTATGGCGTCACGACTGTTGTGGAGCGGGGCTTCTCGCGTCGTATGTCCGTGCGGCTTGGCGTTCCGACGGATCTGGTTGACGGAGTTCAACGTCGATTAGCCACTCTGCGTGCCACCGCTGCGACATGGGTCGCTGACGCGGAGTTGGCGTGTCTTTCGATCAAGGGATTTTTTAAAGACTTCGATATCGACCTCTCGACGCCGTCACTCAGCTATTGCACGTTGACGGTGGAGGGGCTGCTCGAGACGGAGCCTCTGATCGACGTAGGCGGAGATCCTTCGCCGGGAGGGCAGCCCTCGACGCTGCAGTTGCTTCACCCAGCCGTGATCAGCGACGCAACGCTCGTTTCCAGCAACGTCGCTGAGACGGAATATCCCGCCTGGTCGGCCAGGGCGACCTATGCGAGCGGTGCGCGAGTCATCTTGCCGCAGGCGCACCGCGTATTTGAAAGCGCAATTGCCGGTAATCTCGGGAATGACCCGGCGGCGCAATCCGGCAAATGGATTGATATCGGACCGACCAACCGCTGGGCGATGTTCGACCAGGCTTTGGGGTCGGCGACTGATCGGGTTGGATCGGTCGCTGTAACGGTTGAAGCGCCGTCCATCCAAGCCGTCGCGCTGTTGGACGTCGTCGGGTTGACGGTTCGCGTTCAGGCAACGGGTTACGATCAGATTCAAACGGTAGTTGCAGGGGCTATCACGTTCCTAGACTTGCCGGCCGGGATCACGCGCGTGTCGGTCATCATTGGCGGTACTGATACCGTGTCAGTCGGAACGCTTCTGGTCGGCAAGATCGTTGGCCTTGGGATTACGGAGGCATCGCCCACGGCCGGAATTACCGATTACAGCCGTAAGGACGTCGACGACTTCGGCGCGGTGACGATCGTAGAGCGTGCCTGGGCTAAGCGGATGAGCGCGAGGGCGTTGATTGATACCTCGGCGATCGACGCGGTCTTCAGTCGTATTGCCGGCGTTCGTGCAACGCCGGCCTTGTGGATTGGACAGGACGGATTCGACAGCCTGACGATCTATGGCTTCTTCAAAGACTTCTCGATTGAGGTAAGCGAAAAGACCAGCAAGCTTTCCTTGTCGATTGAAGGTTTAAGCACCGCGGGCAAAACTAGGCCTTTCGCGGGGGGCAACGTAGATTGGCCAAACGTAGGCGATCCCGACGGCACTAAACCTAAGGATAATGCCGACGTAACGGGCGAGAACACGTCTAAGGACACAAAAGCAGTCGGCGGTAAGCCCGTCGAGGCGCTACTTGCCCAGCACGATAAAGCACTCAAAGACATCGACGATCTGATCAATAGCGTCGAAGCGATCGCTGGAGGTCAAATCGAGGGTGCCGACGAGGCGATCGCCGCAGCGGAGGCGGCGCGGGACGCAGCCAAGGCATCGGCAGCAGAGGCATATCAGAATGCTCTAGCTGCGGCGAAGAAGGTCGAGGACGCAAGCGGGTTCGCCACGACCGCAAGCGGTGCTGCGCAAACTGCCACGCAAAAGGTAACCGAAGCCGGTCAGCAGGCGGTCAATGCGAAGGCTCAGGCAGACATCGCAGTCACCAAAGCCGGCACCGCCACCTCGGCCTCGGACAGCGCAGCGATAAGCGAGCGCAATGCCAATGACTCCAAGGTTGCTGCCGCGCGCAGCGAGACGCTGTCGGCCTCGAGCGAACAGTCGGCCGCCGGATCTGCCGATGCGTCTGGAAGGTCAGCCGCTTCGGCCAGCGCATCCGAAGGGAATGCCGGTCGTAGCTCGCAGGCCGCCGCGCAAGCCGTTCTCGATGCGCGCGCACAGAACGAAGCGGCCGTTGCACAGGCACGGATCGCTACCGACCAGGCTGCTTTGGCAACCAGGGAGGCATCGCGCGCCGAGACCAACGCGACCCTGTCGGCGCGCTTCGGAGCCACGGGCGGCAACTGGCTGCTCAACACCGCATTCACGTCGACGGACGCCTGGAATTACCAGGGCAACTACCCGAACGGCAACCCGGAGGCGGCATTCCAGACGAACGCTGGCCCGCCCGAATTTCACCCGGTCGGTGAGAACGTCCTGTCGATGGTCCAAAACGCCCCCAAAGGCGGCGGCACGTACATCGAATGGGTCAGCCGACGCTTCCCTGTCGCCAAAGGGGTGACGCCGTTCGTTCAGTTCTTCGCGTTCCTCAACGCGCACCGAGCCAACGTCACATTCGTTCTTGTGATCGAGGACGCAAACAGCCGGCAGCTGTACGTATCGGACGCCAGCCCGGTTGCGGCAAAGGGCGGCATTGGCAACACGCCAGATGGATACATTCGAATTGGAACGCAGTGCGTGCCGGTGCCCGAGGGTGCAACTCAGGCATATGTGATCTTCCGAAAGTACGACACGAACCCAGGGAACGCTGACAGCTATGCTTGGCTGTGGCGACCCTATGTGGGCGAAGCTCGCGAAGGCCAGACCTTCTGGAACTCGTTCACGCCGGGGTCCGGGATCGCACAGGAGGTTGGGCTCGCGCAGGTCGACCAGCTAGGCAGGGCGTTCGCTAACGCGGATAGCGCGCTCAGCCAGCGCATCGACAGCACCGACGGGGAAATCGGCGGGCTCAAGGCGAGCACCAAGATCACGCAGGACTCGGTCGTCGATCTCAAGAGCAACGAGGCCGCCGCACGCATCCGGCTTATCGCGACATCCCCAGGTGGCCGTGCGACCGTTGACATCTTCTCGTCGGCCAGCGGCGGCGCAGGTGTTCAGATCGGCGGCAACGTCAGCATCCACGGTGACCTCACGATCGACGGCACGTTCACGCCGCGCAAGTTCAACGGCAGCAGCATGTCGCGCGAGGGGACGTCGGTTTGGCAGGGTAGCTTTTCCCCGCCAGCAGGAACGGCCCAAGCGGTTCCGTTCAATCTCACGCTGTCGCAGATCCCGCCGGTCGGTCGCTTCATCTACGAGTTTACGATCCAGGTGAACACAAACGCCGGCCAGCGCACTACGACGACCATGAACGGGCGCCCCGCCTATCTGGATTATGTTCAGGACGGCGGCGGCCTGACCGTGGTCGCGATTGACAACCAGGGAAACCAGTATCGCCCGGTAGCTAACGGATCGACTGCTGTCCGCGCCGCAACGGACTTCGTCCCATCGTTCAACGCATCGGTGCGGAATGGAAACTACGACACCGGTTGGATCAACAACGGCGACTATTACTCCCGCCAGATCGCCGCAACCTACACCGTCACCCTCATCAACCTCAAGGTGACCTGGGTCGCCATCTAGGAATATGGATCAGATGGAATATTGGATCGTCTACAATGTGGAGACCTTCGCCGAGGTATATCGCGGCTCTGGCGACCCAGGCTCCAGCGTCTATCAGCAGCTCCAGCCTGGCCTTGGCCTGATCGTCGTGCCGTTCGATGTCATCCAGGAAGGGGCGACGAACCTCGAGGCGCTTAAGGCCGCGGCCGCCGCCAACGTGGATCTGACCGCAGACCAGTTCTGCCTCCGCTTCCTGACGGCAGGCGAGACGCAGATGGCGCGCTACTTGCGCAAGGAAACAGAAGCGCGGGCCTGGGTGCTCGACCAGAGCACCCGTGTTCCCTTTCTGCAAGCCGAGGCGAAAGAACGCGGCATCACCATCGAGGTTCTGGTGCCTGAAGTGATCGCCCGCGCCGACGAGTGGGAGACGATCGGCGCGCTCGTCGAGGGCAAGCGAATGGGGGCCAAGGACGCCCTCGCTCGTGCTGAAACGTTCGGGGATGTTGTCCGCCTGTTCAAGGTGGATTGGGCCGCGCTGATCGTGGAGGCGTTCACTCCGGCACCCGAAGAACCTGCCGTACCCACGGCCTGATATGTCGAGCCGCGAGCCTGCCCTCACTCGGATCAGCAACTGGGTCATCCAGTTGCTGATCTCGATCGATCAGTTCGCCTACGTCCTGCTCGCTGCCCCCTACTACCTGATCTTCGGCGGCGTCTGCCCCTCAGCTGACGAGACGATCAGTTCCCGCGTCGGCCGCGCCGCCATGGCCGGCGCATGGTGGGGTAAACCCTGCGCTTGGGCAATCGACCATCTGTTTATGCTGCTCGGATCGAAGCCCGGCCACTGCGCCCGAGCGATCGAGACCGCCTTCCTGGGCATGGCCCCGAAATAACAGGAGCTACCGTGATGTTGCTTACTGATGCGCTTCGCGGCGCAGCCATCGTTGCGTGGCTGATTTGCCTCGCCTGTCTCTCACCAGCTGTCGGGCGCATGTTTACCCGCCGCAGTCTGTACCTGGATCCAGTGTGGGGTATTGTATTCCTGCTGGCGCTCAACCGGCTTTCCTTTCTCTTCCGGATAAATGCAATTCTCTCCTTCACGACAGCGTTCATCCTGGCGCTGGTGATGGGGGCGGGCTCGATCTGGTATCAAAAGCATGACCGGTAATCATGCGCCCGACTTGTTCGGGCTACCAATCGGCTGGGGTGCAATCTTCGGATTTATCAATGCACTCGGCATCGGGGCCGCAATTGTGGCGTGGATCAAGAATCGTGGGGGCTGGCGCAAGATCGACATCGATGCCGAAGAACGCATGCGCGCAGAGATGTGGAAAGACATTGAATCCCTGAAGCAGTCGAAAGACGCGCAATCGCGGCGCATGACGATCGCCGAAGCGCAGATCGCAGGCCAGACCATCCAGATTGGTCAACAGCGCTTCGTACTCACGTTGGTCATCGACGAGCTGGAACGGGTTTCGCCAGGTAACTCTGTTGCGCGTCAGGCCCGCGTCCTGCTCCGCGAGATCCTTCCCTCGGCGTTCACGAGCCCTGAGGAAATCGGCCACATGGCTGAGACCATGATGAAAGTGGACTGACCGTCCCTTCGCACTGGCGCGGCCACGGCGCGCTCCCCTCTACAATCAAAGGATCCGAGATCATGACGATCAACGGCAGCATCACCGCGCGCGTCGCCTGCGAGCTTGCGGGCACGGAGGGCATCGTCCCTGAGTGGTATCTTGACAGTGCAACCCCACCCGTGGGCACCTGGGGCATCGGCGTTACCAATGCCTCGGGGCATCTGGTCGACCGCTACAAGGACAAGCCAGCGTCGATCGAGCGCGTCCTTCAGATCTTTATCTGGCTGCTGCGGACCAGCTACGGCCCCCAAGTGCTGGCAGCGTTCAAGGGCCGCGCCCTTACCGAAGCGCAGTTCGCCGCGGCGCTGTCTTTCCACTATAACACCGGCGCGATCGCAGGGACGGCATGGGTGTCGCTGTACCTCGCTGGCAAGGTCGCCGAGGCGCGCAAGTTCCTCGAGACGCACTACCTGAACGACGGCGACCTCAAACAACGCCGAATGGACGAAGCGGCCCTGTTCTTCGACGGCAAGTGGAAGCACCTCGACGGCCTCGTCAACGTCTACTCCGTCCGGAAGCCCAGCTACCTCCCCGGCAAGCCAATGCGGGTCGACGTCCGCGCCGACGTCGAACGCGCGCTGGCTGCGCAATGAGCGTCTTCTCGAACCGTCGCGTGTCGTGGACGTCGATCGCGATCATCGTAGGCCTGCCGGTGCTCCTCGCCGTTCTGACGTGGCTAATCTGGATCCTGTCCGATCCGGTAAAGTGGTGCAGCGTTCGCGTTGCCGACACCAGGCTGGCGACCAGTTCGATCAACGACTGCACGTCAATCGAGATGGAACTGATCAAGTGGCTGGGTTGGATCGGGGTCGGGCTGCTGGCCGTCGTGGCGATCGCGTTTCTTGTCATCGTCACCCGCGATCTGAAAGCGGGAATCGATGCGCAGGGCTGGGGCTTCAAGATCCGGACCGGCGATGACGCTGCGCAGGCGGCCGACGAGGTTGCAGGTGCTGCGGCGGACGCCGCTGCCGACATCAAGGGAGGTATGGCATGACGCGGATCCGCGCATGGCTCGGGAAGAGCATCGCCGCCATCGTGTTCGTGCTCGGGATCATCGCCCTGATTACGACCGTCATATCGATCCGATCCTGCAGCACCATGCAGACCGCCAAGACCGAAGTGAAGCTCGCAACCGGACAGACCGACGCCGCGATCAATAGCGGGGCCGATGCCGTCAACACCGTCGGCAATGCCGCGGCCACTGCAACCGAGATCCACCAGACAGCGAAAGAGGGAACCGATGCGATTCAAGCCGCGCCTGCGGGCGATAGTAACGACGCCGCTGATCGGGCTGCTTGCCGGATGCGCATCTACCGTCATTCGACCAAGTGCATCACCTTGCTCGGCCCTGCTCCCTGACGCCTGGTCTGCCGGCGTCGCGCCCGCGCCGCTACCCGACAGCGCCAAGCTTGCCGATGGTCATGACGATGCCCGCCCTTGGCAAACCGGGTTCGTCGAGCAGACCGGCCAGCTCGAGATCGCGAACGACCGGTACACTGCGGCGACCGGCATCGTCAGCCGCTGCGAGGCGCGTGATGCCGCAGCGGTCGCGAAGGCCCAACCCAAGATCCTCGGCATTTTTTAGGAGCCCCCCCATATGGCTGTTTCATCGGCGGCGGGGTCAACCCTCGCCATAGGCGTAACTGCGCCCGTCACAAATGACGTCGCGGGGTATTCCGCGCTGACCCTCACCGAAATTGGTAGCTTGGAAAAGATCGGCACGGTCGGGTCGACCTACGGCAAGGTTGATTTTCAAGCATCTAAAGGTGCCAAACAGAAGCTCAAGGGATCTGCGGACTACGGTTCGTTGCAGCCGTCCCTTGCCTACGACGAACTCGATGCGGGGCAGGCAATCTTGCGTACCGCATCGGCCGACGAGACCAATCGGCTTTTCACGTTCGTCATTACCTACCCCACCGGTGCCAAACGGTACTTCCAAGGTCGAGTGTTTGGCTTTCCCGAGACTACGGACGGGGCCGATACCATCGTGATGGCCGCCCCTACGGTGGAGATCTGCACCAAGGTCATCAAATCGGAGCCGGTGTCGGTGTCGCCGACGCCAACCCCGACGCCGACGCCAACGCCAACGCCAACCCCGACGCCGACGCCAACCCCGACGCCGACGCCAACGCCAACGCCAACCCCGACGCCAACCCTGACCGAGGACAACGTTCTTGCAGGGGAGACCACGCTCAAGGCGGGGAACGCGGTCTGGAAGGCGCATTTCCAAGCGCTTGAGGGCGGATTTGCCGCGCTAGCGGCGGCGGTAACGCCCGAGCCTGCACCGACCCAAGACAATACGCTGGCCGGAGACGCCACCCTGAAGGCCGGAAACCCGGCCTGGCAGGAAAGCTTCCAGCTGCACGACGCCCGTTTGACTTCACTAGGAGCCTGAAAATGCAAGCAATTGACTATGTTAACGACTCGGTTCGAGCCGGGTTCGTCAAGCTGGAAGCCGGCTACGCGGAACTTGCTGCGCGTCCTGGCGTCCCGGTCATCAGTATCTCCGCGCCGGTGGAATTGCCGGAGGGGAACAGCGGAACGACGTCGTTCCCCTACGAGCTGGCGCTCGATCGTAAGAATACCACTGGTGCGGTCTCGTTCCGCTATTACGTCGAGGGCATCGGGTCCACTCCGGCAAGCCCGTCTGATTTCCCCGGCGGGGTCTTTCCAAGCGGCACCGGCGTCTTCGCTGCGAACCAGAGTAAGCAAAACCTTCCGATCCTTGTGCAGGGCGATGTCGACGTCGAAACCGCGGAAAATTTCAAACTCGTGGTTGTACCCACGCTCGAGCTCGCGTCTGCCGTCTCGTACGGTAAGATCCTCAATGACGACAGCGGGTCGACCCTAACCGTCACGAATCCGTCGATCGCTGCAAACCAGATGAACACGACCTACACTGCAACGTCAGGCAGCCGGTCGGACGGGGCGGCTGTGGTCGGCAAGTGGTATCGCGATGGCGTGGCGATGAGCCCGGCGGTGACCGGCTTAACCTACACCCGCGTCCCCTCGACCGACGACGGCTGCTACATCCAGTACGGCGAGACGCCGGATGGCTCGAGCGTTGCGTTGAGCAACGCGCTGCTGAGTGGTGCGGTCATTGCTGGGTACGTCACCAGCTTCGCAGGTGCAGACAATACGCCGCTTGGTGGGTTCGAAAACTGGACGCGCGCGATCGGCGGGACCGACAGCGGTATGAAGCTTGTCGGCAACGATCTGGTCGTCGCCGAGAAGCAGTTCAACAACTTCTTCTCGCGTGAGGCGGGCTCGAACGACCTGGAATTCGGGTTTGTCCCGTGCACGCTGTCGCAGAATGGCGGCCGTGTCGCCAAGCGTATGTACGCCCGTTGGACGGACGAGAAAAACTGCGTCTACCTGAACTTCGACTACAACAATTTCAGCGTCTACAAAGTTATCGCAGGGGTCACGACGGAGCTTAAGGGTTACACTGGCTTCACGTTCACCGATGGGGTCGAAGTTCGCATGCGGGTGCAGGGCGATTACCTCCGCCTCTTCTTCAACGGTGTCGAGATTTCGCAATCGGCAGCGATGAACAACGGCCTGGGCTTCGACATCAGCGGCGTGCCGGCATCGACCAAGGTTGCAATCTCAACGGCAGGATCGACGCAGGACGCATGGTATCCCCAGGTGTTCGCCTACAGCGCATCGATCACCCCGATCGCGTCCAGCGGCTTCACGTCGTCGTCGACCTGGCAGAATGTCGACAACACTCCTGGCCGCATCCTGCTGACCGTTTCTGGTCTTATGCAGGGTACGGCCGCTAAGCCGCAGGTCATGATTATGTCTGCGACGGGTCAGGTCCTGTTCCCGTGGGCTGATGCGACCGTCAACGGCAAGGCATACAGCCTGACCACCGCAGAGCTGCCCGCGATTGCGGACGGCACGCGCATCACCTGCTGGACCCGCGATGGGACGAGCAAGCAGACCACAGCGACGTCGGTGTTCGACGTGCCGGTTCAGTGGCGTCCGATCACGATGGAGTTCGGTCTCAACACCAACTCCACCGCGTTCTTTCAGGCGACCTGCACGTTCGTCAATCTAGTCAAGCACATGGATGCTGGCCTCTCGGGGTCGTTCCCCAGCGGCGCGCAGCTTTTCCACGCCAAGGTTCACCCGGCGAGCTGCCAGCTTTCGGGTCCTCTGCTGGCACCGAACGCTGCGAGTGCTGCCGAGGTCGGCCTGGACGATGAAGGCTGGCCGTCGAAAGTCCCTGTCTCGAGTGGGTGGCCGGAGAACACGCGCTACGCATTACTGTTGAATGACGGCGGTCGCGGTTTTACCGATGACGCGGCCGGGATCTATGACGTGACGTTCACGCCGGGGCTCGACTGGTATATCGACGGCGGCACCGGACACATCGCCCGCTCCAACTACAACCTCGCAGCAGGTACGGCGACCCTGACGCTCACTGCCGGCATCACCAAGCAGGTCGCGGCACGGTTCATCTTCACCGGCTTCAACGGCGTTGCCAACACCTTCCCACCCGCAGGCCAGCGTCTTTTCAAGGCGATGAAGCGTGGTGAGAACCCCGCGAGCGCATTCACTGCCAAGACGCTCAGCAGCTGGAAGGCTTTGACCTCTGCAGCAAAGACCGACGCTACGAAGCACAAGGGTTACCTGCGCTTCATGACCAACAACGACGTGAATCGTAACGCTCGGGCTGGGCTGAAGTATTTGTACACGCGCAAAGCGGTTCATCCGAACCGTTTCGGTTATGTCTCGACGACCGGCCCGATCGGTATCGAAGACATGCTCGATGCGTGCGTGCGCACCCGGACCAACCTGTATGCCAACGTCCCTGATACGGCCGACCCGTCGATGTCGCTGTTCTGGGCAACCTACCTTAATGCGAACATGCCGAGCACCATGAACGTTGCGACGGAGTATTCGAACGAGATCATGTTCAACTACTCGCCGAACTTCTCGCAGTCCTATGACGCGACGGATCGTGCGGTAGCGGCAGGGATCGGTCGGCGCGCCCAGCTCGGTCGCGATATCAAGTCGGTTGTCGCTCTGCCGTTCGCGAGCATCTTCGGGATGGACAACCCCCGCTGGCTGTTGATCGTCGGCGAGCAGGCGGCTGCTTACTCGGGCGGCGGTGCCAATGCCGGCGATAACGGCTTGGCAGAGGTTCTCGATGAGGGTGATCTCTACAAGTACGTCAAGGGCGTCGCGGTCGCTTGCTATGTCGGCAACGGCTACAGTTACGGTGACGGCGGGTCAGCAAACGGCTTCATGTCCAAGGCGTCGCGCAACAAGGCGGGCATCGACGACGCTGGGTTCATCGACGACTACTTCGCAGCGCAGAAGCTGATGAGCGACTGGACCCGGCAAAACTACTGGAACTCGTTCGCCAACGCGCTCGCGCGCTATGTTGCGAAGAAGGGTCTTCCGAAGGGTCGCATCCGGCCGGTCGCATACGAATATTCGTGGCACCACAGCGACATGAAGGCGAACAACAAGGTCAACCTCACGGGTTCGATCAGCCAGAACACCGTCACTGTCACCATGAACAACAACGGCCCTCTGCGGGCAGGCGACATCATTCTTGGCGGCACGCTTGTGACTGTTAAGGACGCCAACGGGGCGGATGTGAAGACGCAGATCACCGGTCAGCTTACGGGCACGACCGGGGGCGCTGGCACCTATTCGGTGAACAATGCCCAGACGTCGGTCAACTCACGCTGGAAGTTGCCGAACGGTGCGGTCTTCGTCGGTTCGATCACCGGAACGACATTCACCGTTACCGAGGTCAATAGCGGCACGATCACGACCGGGCAGGTTGACCGCGCACCGATCGGGACCATCCAAGCGCAGCTCACCGGCGCACACGGTATGGAAGGCACGTATTCGATCGATACGACCTTCACGATGGGGTCGACGACCATCAACAGCACCAACGACGTCTACGCACGGGCGGCTGGTGTTGCGATGGCGAAGACATTGCGTGATCCGCGTTCCGGCCCGGCGGTCAACTACGTGGACAACTGGTTGCGTGCCACTGGGGGTATCGCATGCCACTTCGATCACGCAGGCGGTGTCCCGGAATCGCTTTACGACTTTAACGGAGGCGCAAGCTGGGGTTACCAAGACAGCCTGGGTCGTGAGACGATCGATGAACCGTACATCTCGGTCGCGCGAGACATGGCGGCCAACGGGTAATCGTTATGCCGGCCGGGGCAGTTCCTCGGCCGGCAGCACCCGCTTGCTAATGCGACGATCTGCGAACCACTTCTGGATCCTGTCATCGCCAAACGCCAAAATCCAAGCCGCAAGCATTGCCGTCGATAGAGCTGCAAGGCCTTGGATGATCAACGGTAGGTGAAGCTGCCGCCCGGCCAGCCAAAACACACACGGGAACAGCGGAATGTGAATAGCGTAAAGCGGGTAGGACAGGCGTCCGAGGTGATAAAGCGTCGCGCTATGGCTGCGATACCCGGAGGACAGCCAGACAATCAAAGGCATCATTACCAACATTGAGACGATGCCCGGCATGAACAGCGTGCATGCTGCAAGGGCCGCTATCACTAGAAATGGTAAGGCGAACCTAGGCTTCGGATACCGGTAGATGAGTACGCCTACCGAGAAGCCGAATAGCACACGAATGCCGCCAATGTAGAAGGTAGGCCAATCAGAGCCTGCCTCGGTCGAGATGCCGGATAGAGCAAGGTCGATGGCGGCAATCCCTGCCACCCCAGCGACGATAAATAGCACCCGGTTTCGCAATTTGGGTAGCGCGACCGCGTAGGCGACGTTGATGGCTAGTTCCCAGAAGAGAGACCACCCAGGTCCGTTTAATAGAAACGCGGGTCGATCGTGGGGGACGATTGCCGGTGGCGACGGCAAGTAGAGCGCTTGGAACGGAAGGGAGATCCATATCGCTGGGTCAATCCCGTGCCCTTTTGATATTGCCGCAATGAACAGCGAGAATGCGGGAACGATCAATAGCGAGACCGCATAAAGCGGGTACAATCGCTCTAATCGAAGGCGCATGAAGGGCAGTACGCCGTTTGCAAGAATCCGGCGATCGTATGCTTGCGCGACCACAAATCCGCTTAGCACAAAGAACAGGTCGACGGCGTGGTTCTCTCCTGGAAATGGATAGAGCCCGGTCGCCTTAAGATGCAGCATGACGACGCTGATTGCTGCGATACCTCGAAGACCGTCGAAAGCCGCGTTTCGGGTCTTTCCCTGGCTATGAGTGCTTGTCGAGGGTTCCGCCCTGCGGACCCCCGCGTTAAAGTCCATGTCAGCCATGATCGCGCTCCGTGCGATGGTGGTTAGGGCCGCACGGTGTGCAACCACCGTTGCGGCCCGACGCCGGTATCATGGTTAAAGATAACGGTCTATTCCCGCCACGCCCCCGACTTTGCCAACTGCAGTACGATCGCGTTGAAAGCGGCGCTGACGTTCTGCCCCCGGAAGATCGGGTCGTCGCTGCTCGAAAATTCCCACAGGTTCACTAGCGGCCATCGTTCGGGGCAATGCGGCAACAAAACGCGCAGGGCCAGGCGAACGGGATTCGTATCGACCTTCTCCGTGCGGCTGCTGTCAACGGCGGCGCGAAGGACCTGTACGGCAACGTCGATTGTCGTTCGGTCGGCGGGCGTCAGATGTCGACCCCGCGCCGGCATATCTCAGCTAGGATCGCCTCGACGTCGGGATCGCCTGGCTCGCCTCCACTGCGCTGATACTCCTTGAGCAGGTCGCGGTCAGACATCTTTGCGGGGGCATCGTGAAGCGGGGAAGAGGCTGGGCGCTTCATTCGGGCAGGCTGCGCGCGCTTGCTGATTCGCGCAAGCGGTCAGCTGTGCGGCGGCGATAGGCTTCACCCGGGCATTCTCGGTTCGCCATCGGCGAGCGACCTACGAAATCAAGAACACGTCCGCTACCGCGATGGCATAGAGCCATGGCGGCAAGCGGGGGTGCCGTGCGTCAACACGGCAACCAACGGACCAAGGATCCGTCACGCGCGGCTAGCCACGCCGCAAACGCCCCGCACCTGCGCAACAGGCCGGGCACCCCTGGACTTGAAGTATTATGGAATCAACAACACGACTCGTACGCCCCGTATCTCCCCCTGCGCCGTACATCGGCGGCAAACGCAATCTGTCACGGCGGTTGTGTGATCTTATCGATGAAACATTACACGATACCTACGTCGAGCCGTTCGTCGGAATGGGCGGCGTGTTCCTGAAACGCACCCGGCGTCCACAGGTCGAAGTCGTCAACGACATCTCGGCCGACGTCACAACGCTCTTTCGAATCCTGCAGCGGCACTATCCTCAGTTTATGGACGTGCTGAAATGGCAGATCACGAGTCGGGCCGAGTTCGAGCGCCTGCGCGATACCGACCCGAACACCTTGACCGATTTGGAACGGGCCGCGCGCTTCCTTTACCTGCAGCGCTTGTCGTTCGGCGGCAAGGTCAACGGGCGCAACTTCGGTATCGATGCGCGGACGCCGGCCCGCTTCGACGTGACGAAGCTGGCACCGCTGCTCGACGAGCTGCACGTCAGGCTCTCGGGGGTAGTGATCGAGCGCTTGCCCTATTCGGAAGTCATCCGGCGCTACGATGGTCCGTCGACGCTGTTCTTCCTCGATCCACCTTATTGGGGGTGCGAAGAGGATTACGGCCCAGGCGTTTTTGCACGATCGGACTTCAAGCTTCTGGCCGAGCAGCTTTCCACGATCGCGGGGCAATTCATCCTGACGATTAACGCAAACGACGATGCCCGTCGCACGTTCGAACGATTCGAGATGGAGGTGATTGATACGACCTACTCAATCTCCACCGCTGCGACTGGATCGGCCAAGCGGGTAGAAGAGCTGATCGTTCACAACCGACGCGCCCGGCCTGCGACATTCGACTTCGGGCGCTGACTGTATCCTACACGAGTTAGGAGTGGCGCGGGTAACGGGAGTCGCGTCCATGTAGAACCACTGCGGCTGGTCGTCGTGCCCAGACGATTAGGCCAGTCGCAGAGAAATGCGGGGCGGAGGTAAACTCGACGTCGCGCAAATCGCTTTCTGCCGCTCGGCATGCCCCTATGCGTACTCTAAAAAGCTGCGGTCAGTTGAACTGATGGCGCTTGCGCAGTCCCCAACGTAGCTTTCTCACAACCGCCTCGTATTGCAGCGGCTGGTTCCAAACAACGTTCGACGTGTTTACACATTGCCAGACCGGATTGCTTCTAGGCGGGCAAGTAGCGGTTCAAACCCAGCAAATTCAGCTGCGCTCAGTGCAGCAGCATATTTGGCAAATTCGATCTTCTTGGAAGATTTAATCTTCGGGACGGATTGTCCAAATGGCAAGTGCGTATGCTCGATGAGGTGGGGCGGGTGAACAGCATCACTGAAAAGAAACTCAATCGACATGGCGGACTTTCCTGCGAGATCCTCGCTGGCAAGCCCCGTCCGGAAAGGCGGAATGGGCAAGAGCATAGCGTAGCCTTGGCATGACGGGTGCTTTTTCAACAGGCCTTCGGCTCCAGTGCCGAGCCTAGGCTGATTTTTCCAGACGCCGTGCCACTGGTCGAAGGCGTCGTCAAAATCATAAAGTCCGGTGACAATACGATCGCCGATGCGCGAGCAGAGTGTGTCGTCTTTGAGCGTGATCGTCACATTACGGGCACCCAAGAAATCGCGTGCTTCGAATGGTCTCGCCTTGTCCGGCCTAAGTTTTCGCCATGCGGCATTGATAAGCTCGACGTCGCTACGGCCTTCCACAAGGAGGAGCATTGGCTTTGTGGTATCGGCAAGGAAGGCGTCAAGGTTGAAAGCTCGAACCGCCTCGTCCCCTCTGATCGCGGGATAGATAGGTTTTGGCATCTCTGATACCCGGCCAGTGACCACGTCCTTTTCCAAGATAACGGTCTTTGCGCCTATCGATCCGTGCACTATGAACGGCGAGTGCGTAGACGCAATGATCTGGGGGTGTACTCCATCAACAGTTAAAAGCTTTTCGTAAAAACTTACGATTCGCGCCTGCCATTCCGGGTGTAAGCTTAGTTCCGGCTCGTCAATGAGCACAATGCTGCCCTTTAAGTTTGCAAGACTGCGTAGCAAGAAACCAGCTCGAAATACGATCTGCTTCTCCCCGGTGCTAAGTTGATCGATCGCGCTAACGCGACCAAATTCCTCAAACTCGATGACCAGACCCGACTTTGTATTGACTCCCTTGAAACGCTTGGTCGGAAACATATAGTTGAAGGCGTCTGCGAAGCGGCGAAAACGAATGTCGGTAATTTCGTTGGGTACGACAACGCCTGGGTTGCCCTTCACCCATTTGGAGAGGTCCTCGTTGTCAGCTGCCCGGACGTCTACGAGCAATTGCGTAATCTCTTGAGCCAGGGAGGTGCCGCTACGCGCGCGTTTTACAGAGGGGTTATCGACTATGTTGCTCGTGATCGATTGAGGTGTCTGGCCAGCAAAATTTACGCTCGCTTCTGAGTAAAAGCTTCGGAGCAATTTCTGCCAATCCTCGGCTGTCAAAATAGTATAGGTCGTAAACGTTTCTACTCCGTCACCGTCTGTGTAACCGAATATCGCGCCCGACCAGTCTCCTGCCGACGTATCTAATGTAATGCGGTAGTTTGAGCAGACTGCCGTCGCGTCGCCCGAAGTTCCCATCTTTTCGAAGATAACTGATAGCGCAGGTAGTTCTTCGTCTTCGAAATGCAAGTGGAGCACAATTATGCCGATGCGTGTGCCGATCCGGCCTTCCATTACAGTTTGAATTGCTTCGAGGATGGCGGTCTTGCCGGTACCGTTGCCCCCGGCCAAAACCACGGAACGGTACGCATTTTGTTCGTTGTCGCAAAAGTCGACATCAACGTCGCCGACACCTGGGTGATTCTTCAGCTGCACGCGCTTAACTAGCAAATTAGCCTCCGCCCTGATCCGCACTTTATCGTGCCGGCATAAACGACAATCGGTAATTTTGGAAAGGCACGATGTATAGGGCCTGGCCTTTCGTTCCACGCCTCCGTGGCGGCGCAACCGTTGGTGGCCAAACAGTGCGATAAAATCCCATTCTGGTAAGGTTGTGGGGTCCAAGTATGGTCCGGTGCAACTCCGGTGAAAGTGGTTCGAGTTCGCCGTATGTTCCTGAATCGTTTCTATCTGTAGAACCGGCGACAGTGAGGTTTTCTGCGCTTTCACCTGTCAGGGCGAGTGTTGACATCGCAGGGGTCGCAAGTTCAATCCTTGCCACGCCCACCATTAAAAGCCCGCCAGCTCGATGAGTTGGCGGGCTTTTTTGTTGCCCCGACGTGTGGCCGGTGTTCGGCTCAAATGCATCATCATGTGCGTACCAAGATGAGTACGTAGAACACATGCTGCACAGTTCAGCTGACGCAGTCAGCAGCCTTCTCCTCCCCCGGGGGGTAGGCGAAGTATAGGGGCGCAATGTGGCTCCAACCTGTCGCAGGAAAGCCAGGAACGTTGTCAGTTGGCCGAAACTTCCAGCAGCATCAGGGACAGCAGGCGACTGTCGTCGTTGATCCCAAGATCAACCGGTCGTGCGGTAGGCAAACCGGAAATCGTGACAGACCGGAACACGCTGATTGAATCGCTGAACGGGATGAGAAGCGCAAAGCGCCCCGTATCTCCCTGAGGTTCAACATCGGTGGGCGTGGCTATTCCGTCGACCGTGACAATCAGGTTGGACACCGCCTCAGGCCCCCCAATAAGCTCGGCCACGACCCTGACGCCCGCGGAGGTGCCCGGGCGCACCCAGAACGACACGGTCTCGCCTGCACCCCACTGGAAGCCCTCTTCCTCAACACCGTGCCACGCTCCGACCGGCATTCGTCGCAGGGCATGATCGCTGAAGGGAGCGTCCAACGGCGCTAGCTGGTCCAAGGTGATCCGCCAGCCGTCGGTATCGTTCGCGGATGGGTCGACCAGATCGGCCGAGATGACAACTTTGCCGTGTTGAGGATGCTCCGTTCCGCCTCTAAGTGCCACCAGCGTGCGTCCTGATGGGTCCGTAGCAATCTTTGCAGGCTCGCCCTCTACTTCGACCGTTCTGACGCGATGAGAGAGCCCCTCGAGCACAAGCACTCCGTCTGTATCGCCAGGGGGCACGCTGAACGGGATTACCATGTCCACCGTACCCACGGGCTTGTATGGGGTTCGGGGGAACTGGTCGGCAAGACTGATGGTGCGAGTAGGCAACAGGGTCAGGACCACCGTCGCGTTGACGGTTCGAATGCGGAGCATTCTTGTCACGAACTCGGGAGCATTGCGCTTCGACCGTGCAGCCAACGCTAGGTTCAAGGGATCCGACACCCCCAGAAGGGCGCACGGCACGCGTACGCTGACCAGGGTAACCCCGGGCTCGATAGAATGAGACGTAATGAGCTCGTTGTTCACAAATACGTCAATGACAGTTGGATTCGCGGCAGCGGGATCGACATTGATGAGAAGATCGATGATCGCCTCTTCCGCCAAGCGCAGACGTGCCGTGCCGGTAACGAAGACGAGCAGTCCATCTACGGAGGCCACACCCTCCGGCAAAACCTTCCCCAATTGCACAAAGGCAGCCAAGGCGACGACCCATTGGTCGGGCGTAATTGAACGACGTGCTGGATTGTCGGCCAACATCCGCGCCATATCAAGCGTGACCGGAATACCAAGCATGGAGCGAATGTCAGGCTGAGTGCTAAACAGACGTGCTGCGTCGCTAGCGTTCCGCTGCGCTTCGAAAATAAACGCACTAAGCCCAATACCCAAACGACGAACGTCGGGTGAACCAAGTTTAAGGTCGCAAACGCGATGAAGAAGATCCGTTTCAATCACGATGCGTACTACGCCATCGTCTTCCAGAGCACGGCTGGGCACGACAACGCGGCCAATCGACTGATCCATCTCAAGTTTGCCGAAATCCGGACCGAACACGATCGAGCCGCATGCCACGCCGTTGACGGAGACACGATAAATGCACTTTTCATTGGGTTGTTTGAGAACGCGCGCAAGAAGTGTAAGCGCCATGTCCCCTGCGGGTCTCCCGGCAAGATAGAAGGCAATAGTGGATCGCCGGTTGCCTGACCACACGCCCCATGGTTCAGTAGGATACCAACCATCCTCGAGGAAGCGCGACGCCGGAAGATTGTTCATCGCCGCGATGGTACCAGCAAGATACTGGTCCAGCACCGGCTTGCGCGTCTCTGCGTTCAGCACATGGACGATGTCATTCGTTGTTTGTGCCCAACTTGTCATGACAAATCCCGCACGAATCTCCGCCTCTCGTGACGTACGCGAGGAGGTTGAGCGTGCATAATGCTCAATCAGCGCAGCCCACGCCGACCTGTCCATTGGCGGCAGCAAGTCCGTTACTGCTGGCGCAATCTCAGGCATGGAGGATATGGCCGACGCCAGGCAGATTTTGCCTCGCGACAGGCTTTCGCCGACGGGCAGGCCCCATCCTTCGTACAGCGACGGGTAAACCGTGAACAGGCTTTGCTCGTACAACCGAGCAAGCAGTGCATCGTCAACGTCCTCGAGAATGTGAACATGTGTGTTGACGCGGCTATCCTCCCGGAACGCGCGGGCTGCGTCCTGCCCATTCCAGGATACGCCACCGACGATAAGGAGATGCGGAGTGGCATTTCCCATGCGTTCGCGCAGCATGACCCAAACATCATAAAGCAGGCCGTAGTTCTTTCGAACGTGGATCGCCCCGACGGCAAGAACGAATGGACGGCCGAACAGCCAATCACGGTCGGATAAAGCGGCAGGGTTGATCGCGCTTTCTTCAAAGCCGCCAATCTCGTCTGCCAGTCGGATTTTTCCTAACAGCGGGGTGTCAACTTCCTGCGCTAAGCAAAAGCGATCGACGTCCCGTCCGGTACTATCCGAATAGATCAGAATTCGGTCAGCATGAGAAACTATAGTCCGGCAATTTGCTGTCCAGCTGTGGGCATACCCCTCGTTGTACCAATGCGGGAAAAGGTACGGGGTAAGGTCGTGCATGAGCACGTTGAGTCGGAGTTCGAGTTTGCGTGCAAAGCTAACGATGGACGTGGCATATGTCGGATTCTGCATCCAGCTGCTCCCGACTGTAATTATTTCGGAGAAGCCGTTGAAATCAGAAGACACAGGCGGGTTTAAAGGGTTTGTGCGGAGAAGTTTGACAAAGCTACCGATTGATCCAAGCTCGACAACCGCGTGGGGAACCTCAACAAAGTTGCAGAGGTCGAAATAAACTACAAAGCGTACCGTGATGTCGTTGCGTGTGAGCAGTGCGCGCGCAATTGCGCACTCGACCCGGACAATGCCGGAGAACGTGTCCGGATTATTTGCCCAAGTCGTGATGTCGAATACAATGCCAGTCGCAGCGGGCGAGGGTGCCAAAACGGATTGCGCCACGGGCAAGACTGCGTCGGTATCGCTGGTGCCGACAGCTTCATAAACTGCTCGCGTAGCCATCGCATGGGTGGACCAGTCGTTGTGTTCGCGAACCAATAGACGCAATGCGGTTCGAGCGCTCTCGTTTCGCGGCGTTTCCCATGCTCGAACGATCTCGTTGCGTATGGATGCCATGCTTGCGGGATTGCAGTATGCAGCATGATGACCGAAATACTCAATTTCTGCGGAACGGTCTGACAGCACCATGGGAACACCGGCGGCGGCGGCCTCCAAGGCGGCAAGTGGGGCACCTTCCGCCCAACTGGGAAGCGCAAAGACACGCGCGCCGGCGATCGCCGAGGGAAGCAGAGACGAAGCTGGGTCGATCCGCCCAATAACGTGTAGATTCGGCCCCCCGAAGTGGCGTATCAACTCGGCATACTCCTCTTCGGCTTCGTGGCCGATGAGAACGAGCGGAAGCCCTGTCGACGCCAGCGCAGCGGCCAGCATGAGCTGGTTCTTGCGGTGTTCTATTCGCCCAACACATAAGACATAGTCGCCCAGACCATATGTGGTCCGAAACAAATCAGGATCAGCCTTATCGTAGCGTCCCACGTCGACGGGATTGCGGACGAGAAACGGGTTGGTGGCGGGAGCGCCTGCCACGCGCTCGAATAGTTCGCGTTCCTTTACGCTCAGAAAAATGGTGGCGGAGCTGATCTTATTGATTGCCGTGAGCGCCGCTGTGTATCCCGGTACAAAATCGGTCGGCTCCGCCACGCGCTGACGGTATGCGGTAAATGCGTCGTCGACGTGCGCTTCCGCAATCTGCGAATGACTCGCGGCGCGAAACGCCCGGAGCAGGTCGACCTGCCAGAATGGTGCTTCGCTCAGATCAAGCAGGATCGGCGAGAAAACAAATGGTAGGTTCAGCCGTTCGACTTGGCGGGCCATGCGATAGGCATCCGTGGGTGCCCATATATTGAAGCCGTGCACAACATCGGCTGCGGCAACCGCGGCATTAATGCGGTTGTTGGCGGTAGCGTGTAAGCCAAGCTTGACCAGTTCGTCTCTGGTGCGTGGTACTCGAACACTCGGTCCTCCCAACGCGGTATCTTCTGCGCCATGCGTCAGCAGCGCAACCGAGCTAATATTTGTATGGGACAATGACATAGGTAACGAATGGGTTTCTGTGGGTGCCAGCGTTGCAAAAAGTTCGTCATGTGATTGTGCCCAACTTTGCCAAGTCATGTCAACGACATGGTCCCGCAACGCGAACCGCTCGGCGCGAAGCCGTTCCAGGACCGCTCGCAGCGACGCCGCATTGCCTCGCTCGAACGGAATGTGCGGAAATTCCGCCGCCCAGCCGACATCGGATGCGATCACCGGAACGCCGCTGGCTAACGCTTCCAACACGCTCATCGGGCCGCCTTCGTTGGTAGCAGGTACCAGGACATAGTCCATTGATCGGTAGAATTCTGGGAGCGCTTCGGGCGCGATATGCAGCCCGGGGGCAGGCCATCCGTCGCCGGTAAAATGCCAATCGATATCGGGTACGTTCATTGCCGCGCGGACCAACGCTTCGCCCTTGCGACCGGTATGGTACGTCCGGCCTACGACGGCGATCTTCAGCCGCGGCCGGAACCGATCGAGGTCAATCCCCGGACAAATGCACTTGCGTTTGACCACGCCCAACGCTTCGACGAGGCGATCGGTAGCGTTCGACATCGATACGGCATAGTCGACGGCTTTCGCAGCTTCGTCAAAACGACGACTTGCGTTCGGTTCGTCTTCACGATGTGTGAACAGTGCGAGTTCGACCGGGGAAACGCGCTTAGTCCGTGCGCTGTAGGTCATATAATATTGCAGTGCCGCCGTTGGATCCGCGCTGGTGTCTGCCGTCACATACGGAAGCGTATCAACCAGATGGCGGGCGAGCTCTTCAATAATCCAATTGCGGTCGCTCAGAACAATATGGACGTGAGGTCGTTCTGCCGCGGCAATACCAACTGGTTTCTGAAGCAAGCTATTGTCTCCCTGTGATGCAGTCTAAAAAAGACCGTCACGAAATGTAACGCTGATTACATAACTGGAACAAACTGCTGAAAAGATGGCAGTTTTAGCCAAACCAAAGCGAGTAAGGATCAGGAAGGTCAGATCAAAGAACGCTATGGTATGTTCGAATGGCAAAAATATACGCTGAACGAACCATGAGTGTCCACCGTACGGCGGAAATGCAAGTAATATATTGTATTATCCGTACTATCGCAGTGGATCTTACGGTAGTTTTATCCGCCAGTTGACGGCGTAGAGCTGGTCAGAAACCATAAGGTTGTAACGTAGAATCCAGAAATGTAGGCATTTTTCTTTATCAGAAATTAACGGAATGCAAGATTGAACCGGATCAGTTCATCCAACCGTAACCCTTGCAGGCAGCTGCCATCCGGTATTCGACCGAATGGCAGCGGTGTCGCAGCGGGCGTTGCCTAGGAAACGGTGCCGCCGCCAACAACGGCTAACACATGTCGGGAAGACCTGACCCGCTGGTCGTTCTCGTGTCCGCAGAAGACGCAATCGATCTCGATGTTTCCGGCGAGGACCGCCGTCGCATCGAGCGGCAGGTCGAACGGAACGGCCTCATCGCGCATGAGCTGGTCGCGCCCCAATGGAATATCGAACATATGCGTCCGACCGTCGGTCGATTCCCGGTGCGTTACCCGTATGGCCAGCGGTTGTCCTTTTGCATCTGGCCAGTCCTTCGCGCCATCGTTGGTCACTCGCATCTTTAGCGTTTGCGCATGCCCGGCGGGGGCACTGGCCGGCAGCGGAACCAGCGGGGAAATGTGTACCGCTGCGGGAACATGGCGTTGCGCCTCGACCGTTTCCGCTGCAATCTTGCGAAGTTGATCAGCGACCTGGGCGGCGCCCGGTACGATGTCAGGGTTCGGTAACAGGCACCAGAAGAAGTCGACAACCAAGAGGGTCCGGCCTAGTTTGAGCGCAAGGCGTTCGGCAGCTTCGCGCACATCCGGAAAGCGGGGTCGATAATCGTCGCCACATGCGATGCCAGTGGGGCGCAGGAACGATGTCCAGAATTCGATATTGTGGGTTAGGACCGGATTTGTATGGACTGCGTCTTCGTAGTAACAGTCAATCGGCCGTGACCACGCGACCCCGGTGGGACTGAATGCCCGAATCGGTACGATGTTATTACAGTCTTGCGTATATTTTGCAAAACTTTGGAAACCGTATTCCACGCCATCGTCACGACCAATGGCGTGTGCTCCTTGGTTTCCCTCCCACGGGTCGACGCAGACCACCGTCGCGGTCTTGGGAACGCTGCGGGACCATGCCCAACTTGACCTGCCGAATAGGGACCCAATTTCCACGACACACCCGCTGTCAGGAACGAGCGTAGCGACGACCTCAATGGCACGAAGTTGGGCTTCCGACACTTGGCCAGGGATATCCATTCGATACGGCAAAATACTGCCTCCATGATAAAGTGGACGATATTATATTGATAGCTAACGATCTAAATCGTGATTGCGTCCAGTGGTTTTAAAACTCTTCGCTATTAAGATTTATTTTGCTGGATATGTCAGGATAAAGCTGCTGGGCAACAGAATGGAGAGATGCCGAAAGACAGCAAATTCCGCACAGAACCAATGTAAATTGATCGTCATGTTAATAGGTCAATTTACAGCTTACTCAGCTGGCCACTGATTTTATTATGGGCATACCCTAAGGGCTTCCATGGGGCAAAATAGTCGTGCCGACGCAGCACGATATGGCAACCCGATCCACTTCTCCCTAGCGTCCGGGCGCGCTTTGCGCGAGGATCGAGCCGCGTTCGCCGGAAGCTTTCCGCCCCTGTCGCGCTCGTTCGTAAAATGACTGTCGGCCCCGGTGTCTGCCCGCTAGGGATAACAGAATGCAATCAACCAAAAGACGGGATCTCAAGCGCTGGTGGGACCGCGTATCGCTGCGGTTCCCGTTCGGGCCCCGGTCGAACGGTGTCCGCGTCCGCCGCACGACCGCAAGCGACATCAAGGTCGGGAATGCGGCGCGCACGCGGCAGGACTGGACTTCCGCCGCGACCGCCTACCGCCGCGCTCTGACGCAAGAGCCCCACCTCCAGCATCTCTGGGTGCAGCTTGGGCATATGGAAAAGGAAGCCGGCGAGATCGACCGGGCTACCAGCGCCTATGAAGAAGCCGCCCGCCTGCGCACGACGGATGCCGAGCCATTGCTCCAGCTCGGCCACATGGCCAAGGCGTGGCGTCAGCCGGCCGAGGCCGCCAGCTATTTCGTGACGGCGCTGAAGCGCGACCCGACGAATTTGCAAGCGGTGTCCGAACTGGTGCGGCTGATGCCCGATCGCGACGATGTCGATCCCGCCTTCCTGTCGGACGCGCTGAGCGTATTGGGGATCGACCCGGCGGAACTGCGGTCGGAGGATACCGGACACTTGCCCCCGGGGGCGATGGTGTTCGACGTGACCGACCTGCTCGCCTTTTTCGGGCAACGACGGCTCCCGACCGGGATTCAGCGCGTCCAGATCGAGGTTTCGCTGGCCTGTCTCGAGCAGGTGTTCGATCCGCAGCCGGTGTTCTGCGTCTATGCCAGCGCGCGACGCGGCTGGATCACGTTGCCGCACGATCAATTCGATGCATTGTGCCGTCTGGCGCGGCAAAGCGACGACATCGCGGATCCCGCCTGGATCGCCGGGCTCGATCACCTGTATCGGAAGATCGCCACCGCGCGGACGATCCGGTTCGCGCCCGAAACCGTGCTGGTCAATCTGGGAACGTCCTGGTCCGACCGGAACTATTTGCTCGATGTCCGCCGGATCCGCGCGCGGCACGGGGTGGTCTACGTTCCGCTGGTCTTCGACCTGATCCCGTTGATCGGGCCACAATGGTTCGCGCAATCGCTGGTCCGCGATTATCGTGCGTGGTTCGGGTCCCTGCTGCATTCGGCAGATGGGTGCCTAGCCATTTCGGAGGCGACGCGCGCGGATCTCGTGCGGACATCGGTCGAATGGAATGCCCCGATTCCAGAGCAATCGGTTCCGGTCGTCCGCCTCGACGGGGATTTTCGTCAAGCCGCAGCCCCGGTCGAGGCCTTGCGGCCCTATGGCCTCGAAGCGGAGCGGTATGTGTTGTTCGTATCGACGCTCGAGCCGCGCAAGAACCACCAGGGTGCGTTTGAAGCGTGGCTGGCGCTGGCGGCAAGCGTCGGCGAAGCGGCGGTGCCGCGGCTGGTATGCGTCGGGGGGCGCGGATGGTTGAACGAGCATCTCCACGAAATGCTGCGCGATCAGCCGGCGCTGCGGCGCATGGTCCAGATCCTGCACGGGATTCCGGACGACACGCTGGCTGCCCTGTACGAGCATTGCCTGTTCGCGTTGTATCCGAGCTTCTACGAAGGCTGGGGTCTGCCGGTTTCGGAAGCGCTTTCTTACGGCAAGGTCCCCGCGATCTCGCGTGTTTCCTCCTTGCCGGAAGCGGGAGGGCGTCATGCACGCTATTTCGACCCAAACGATCCGGCGGATATCGCCGAGACGGTTCGTCCGCTGCTCGACGACGGCGCCCGACAGCATGCCGAAGCGGCAATTCGTCAGGAGTATGCACCGCGTACATGGCAAGCGATCGCGCGTGACGTGGTGCAGCAGGCGCGATCGGTCACGGCGCGGGCAGATGCAACGCTGCCGCGTGTCGATGCCGGGACCTGGACGTTTGCGCTGACGCAGCGGAACGAAAACGCCGATCCCGCCGTGCCGGCTCTGGCCGCACAGCAAGGTGAGACCCTTCGCGACGGGCCAAGCTGGCTGTCACCGGGTGTCACCGGTTGCCGCATCGATGGCGACGATGCCGCCTTGCGGTTCGACTGGACGGGGGGCGAGGGCGCGAGGCTCCACCTTCATTTCGCCGCAACCCGTCACGCCGTGGCGGTCCGGGTCGAGATCGCCGGCGTAGCGCATGACGGTGCGGCCAAGCCCGATCGCGGGATGATCGTTGCTGGCGAACTTCCGCGAACTGCGGGAATCCTGCAGATCCCGATCCTCCCGCTGTCCGGTCAGGTCATTCTCGAGAAAATCGTGATCGAGCACTCCGCGCAGGCGTGATCGCTCAACGGACGAGCAATAGCATCACGTCTTCGGTGGGGGGCGCGGCAAGGATCGCGGCACGGGTCGTCGTCTGGATCCCCGCCTCGAGCGTGATCTCCGCCAGGGTGAAACCGTCCGCGACGATCTGATCGATGAACGCCCCCGGATCGGCATAGCGCATCCGGGCGAATTCAAGCACGATCGTCAGCGAACGCTGTTGCGCGAGGATCCCGGCCATACCGTACCAGATCGCGAGTTCCGACGTGTCGGCGTCGATCTTGATCAGGTCCGCGTCGAGCAACTCGGCATAGCTGTCCAGACGCCGGGTCCGCATGAAGCGGGTTTCGGTGGCAGCGTCGCCCGAAACGGGATGATCGGCAGGGAGCAGGTGACCGTTCTTGGGTTCGTCGGTCGGCACGACCAGCAACACGTCCCCCTCTGCATCGGCAAGGGCCTGCTCGTGGACCGTGGCGATGTCGGCGAAACCGTTGATCGCAAGACTTTGCGTCATGCGCCGTGCCAAGTCGGTGTTGGGCTCGAACGCATAGACATGCCCGCCCGAGCCGACCAGATCGGCCATCAGCAGCGAGAAATAGCCGAGGTTCGCACCGACATCGACCACCTTCATGCCGGGTTTGACCAGCTTGGTGAGCAATTCAGTAAGCCACATTTCCCAATAGCCATCGAGCAGCAGATGGCTCGACAGCCCGACATCGGTGGTATCGACGATCATCTTGTAACGGCCAAGGACGCGGCACAGCGAACGCCCGTCACCGAGATAGGCATTGCTGCAGAGCGCGCGGATCACCGCCTCGTTGCGCTGCCGCGAATGGGTCAGGAGATGGTCGAGATGGAACAGGCGGATGCCCGCATCGGCAGACGATCGCCAAGTCAAACGCGCGGCAATGCCCGACAGGAGGGGGGAGTGCTTCATTTGGGGGGCCATATGCCAAGCCGGGCAATAAGGCGACTATTTAACAACAGGAACCGTGTGCGTCGCTTTGCCGGGCAGGCGGACTCACCAATGGCTGAACGATCTAGCGTCAGCGTCTTACCAGCTTGTATGTCCTTTTCTTACCGCCTAAACGCCTCGCCATGCTCAGCGACGGATCCGATAACAGCGTATGGTGTCGCTTCGACAAGCCCGTACGCAATTTCGGGGTTTCTGGCCTTTTGGACTCTACGGTGACGGCGACATATGTCCCCTGGGAAATGCGTTCGGATGATACGAACGTGTTACAGATTTCAGCAAATGTTCGCTGTGGTCTTCGTCACAGGATGTCGTGCCGTACGTCTCGCGCCGCCATGGATAGTCATATATGACCATGATTTCG
The DNA here is from genome assembly GCA_030433805.1 of Sphingomonas sp. PsM26. Lineage (GTDB taxonomy): Bacteria > Pseudomonadota > Alphaproteobacteria > Sphingomonadales > Sphingomonadaceae > Sphingomonas. The sequence goes on from JARUXA010000011.1 coordinate 77,084, forward strand.
GGTACGTCGGGATCGACTGGCGATCGGGGTTTCTGGCGTGGACTGCAGGTCCAGGGGAACGTCATCGGCGCGCTGCTGATGCGCGAGTTGCATACCCGATACGGCCGTGAAAATATCGGCTATCTGTGGATTTTCCTCGAGCCGATGACGCTGGCAGCAGCGGTAGCGTTGCTGCATACCGGAGGCGGTTCGCACGGCGGTATAAATCCGGTTCCGTTCGCGATCCTGGGCTATACCGTTTTCATCATGTTCCGCGGTATGGTGACACGCGCAGAAGGGGTGCTCGAATCGAACATGCCGCTGCTCTATCATCGGCGCGTGACCATTCTGGACATGATGGTAGCCCGCGCTCTGCTCGAGGCTGCCGGCACCATCGTTAGCCTTTTTGTCCTGCTCGGGTTCGTGACGATTATGGGATTAGCAACCGTTCCCGATCGCCCGTTTGAGCTGCTGCTCGGTATCGGGCTTATGATCTGGTTTTCGTTTGGGTTGTCCATGTTGATCTGCGCGTGGACCCATGACAACCGTCTGGTCGCTCGCTTCGTTCACCCGATTACGTATGTCCTGATGCCACTGTCCGGGGCGTTCTATCAATTGATCTGGATACCGGAACCTTACAGGTCGTGGCTCACCTGGTTCCCGCTTGTAACCATCTTCGAGCTGGTGCGCTTCGGACAATTTCATGCCGCGAAGGATACGTACGTCGATGTTTCTTACATCGTCGTCTGGTGTCTGACGCTAACCTATTTCGGACTCACGTCTATTCGGGCGACGCGGCGTCGCGTTCACCTTCACTAAGGTAGCCATCTTGAATAACTCCTCTTCAACCGACCGGTCCGGGCTGATTGGGTGGTTGCGCGCACACCGCAACTGGTGCCTGATCGTGCTGTTACCGACAGCGCTCGTTGCTGCTTATTATTATCTCATCGCAGCGAATCAGTATGAGTCCGAAGCGCATTTCGTCGTCAGGACGGCCGACTCCCAGCCCGCCGCGCCGACGGGGCTAGGGCAGGCCTTGACCCTTGTCGGCGGCGCTTCGTCGGAGCGCGATGCCTTGGTCGTCGCGGACTATCTCAAATCGCATGACGCGGTTGCCGCGTTGCAAAGCCGGATCGGACTAAGCCAGCGGTTCCGCCGACCGGAAGCGGACTTTTTCTCCCGGCTCTGGTATTCAAGCCCGACCCCGGAACAGCTTCTGCGTTATTTCAACGGCAAGGCGGACGTTGATGTCAGCACGGAAACCGGCATCACGGTGCTGAGGGTTCGAAGCTTCCGACCGGAGGATTCGTACCTGATCATTCGCGAATTAACCCAGCTCGGAGAGAACCGCGTTAACACACTGAACAAGCGCAACTACGCCAATGCCGTGGCCATGTCCCGGCAGCGCGTCCAGGAAGCCGAATCCAGTCTGGCGCAGGTGCAGGGCAGGATTACGCAGTTCCGTCGCAGCGGGCAGGATTTCAACCCGCAGGTCACCGGAACGTCGCGCACCAGCATGGTTTCCCAGTTGCAGGGTCAATTGGCGGTCGCGCAGGCGCAGGAATCGTCGATGGCCGCAGTGCTCGCCTCGAACAGTCCGCAGCTTCAGGCAACGCGTCAGCGCGTGGCGGCATTATCCCGTCAGGTCGCAGCCGAAACGTCCAAATTGTCGAGCGGTCCCGGTAACGTGGCGTCGGGAATGGGCGCTTACGAAGGGATCAAGATGCGCCAGGAAATGGCTGGCAAACAGTTTGAGATGGCCTCCACCGCGCTCTTGCGGGCGCAGGACGAGGCACGCCGTCAACAGCTGTTCGTCGTGCCGGTCGTCGATGCCAATCTGCCGGTCCGTGCGCTCTACCCGCAGCGCACGAAGATCGTCGTAACGGTATTCCTGTCGCTCTTGCTCGTTTATGGCATTGGCTGGCTGATCGCAGCAGGCGTTCGGGAGCACGCTGCCTGACCCCGATGCAACGTGACCGGCGCGGGATGTGCGCTGGTTTCGTCAGGGATGCGTTCTCCCCCGGCGGACGTAAGTGTCCGCCAACGCTGTCGAGCAGGGGCTCGTTGTCATCGCCTCGGGTAATGCGCACGCTACCCAAAACAGCGCGATTGACGGCGTTGTGACATCGTTTTCGTGCAGGACGCGGCTGCCTGAACGCAGCAAATGCGCATATTAAGTGATTTCGAGACAGCTTTTAGACGCACACCAGCGCCACCGAACGGCTGACTGGTAGCGATGCTTGAGCCCTGTGGTCTTGTTGCCGCAGCCGCAATGCGACTCTCGTCAGTACCACAGTGGGCCCAAATCGCCTCAGTTCAGCTGCAATGGCATCCCTATGGTCCCAAGAAGGGCGCGATCAGCGGGTCGCATTCTGCACCGCAATGACCGGCGAGAACAGTTGCCCCAGTGCCTGTACAAGCTTCAGCGGCTGGTTTGCCGAGGCATTGGCGATATACACGACGTCCTTGTCCCGCATCACGAACCGCTGCGCCAGGAAGTAGTTCTGTGCCCGCAGCATGTCGATCCGATAGATCACCGGTTTGGCGGTCATCGCAACGGGGACCGCCGGGTCACCCGGACGCGCCGGTCCCACCGGTGCCGTAGCACCCTCGGGCAGGCGGAAAACGAAGACCGAGCGCGGATCGGCGCGACCGTCATTCGGTCCGCCGGCGCGCGCGAGCGCCTCGGCCAGCGTCAGCGTGCGGCTTTCGAACGGGATCTGCGAAATCCGGTCGATCGCGCCGAAAACCGTGAACGTGCGCGGCTGGCGGATCAGTTCGATCCGGTCACCACCCAGCAGGACGAGATCGTCCGCCGATCCCGACAATACCGTATCGAGCGGCTGCTCGACGGTCCTGCCGCGCCGCGTGAACCGTACGATCGAATCCTGTGCGCCGGTGCCGGTCGCTGTCGAGGCGCCGCTCTGGGTAGCGCGCGTTATGCCGCCGGTGTCTGCAATGACATCGAGCAGACGTTCGCGTGCCAGCGTCAAGGGGACGCGGCGTGGAGCGGAGACCGCGCCCATCACAACGACGGTGTTGGCGACGTTGCGCCGCAGCGAGACGATCACTTGCGGACTTTGCGATTTCCCGCGGAGGCCCGCCAAGATCTTGCGTTGCACCTCGGCAGGCGTAAGCCCGGTCACGGAGATCGTTCCGACATATGGAACGGTTATGGTGCCGTTGCGGTCGACGACGACGCCACCGTCGCCGATCGTCTGCGACGATGCGGACGGTGCCGCTTCGCCAACAGCGCTACCCCCGGCTGCACTTGCACTGGCGATCGAGGCGCGTCCGCCGAAAAGCGATGCGCCGACTTCGTAAATCTCGACCGAGAGCACGTCGCCGGGTCCAAGCGTATCGACATACCCTTCCACGGACAGCGCCGCCAAGGCGCCGGTCGGGGTATCCATCGTCGACAGGGCGCCGATATTGCTGGGTGCGATGTCGACGACCTCGAACCCGATGTCGTTCTGCTTGGTGACATCCTGGGTAATCTGGCGCCCGGTCGGGCCGTTGCGGGGAAGGGTGGCACAACCGCTAACTGCAGTCAGGGCAAGCAGGGTCAGACCGGGGCGTACGATGTTCATTGAGCGCTTAGTACGCATGATATTACTCCAGTGTCGCTCAAGGCAGCACAGTTTGATCAAACGGCGTGACGCGGGATCGCCCAGGCACGCGCTTCGTCAGTCCGCCTAGCGCCTAGCGACCTGTTGGTAAAGTTGACGAACGCGTTCCGCAAACGCCGCACGGGAGAATAGCGCCGCCTGCGCTGGCCCCTGTTCGGAAAGCCGCGCGCGCAGCGCTGCATCCGTATCAAGTCGACGGAGCGCAGCAACCATCGCGTCGACATCATATGGGTCAACCGCCAGCGCCGCCGCGCCCGCTACTTCGGGAAGCGCGCCCGTCGTGCTCGACAGCAGCGGGACGCCGGCCGCAAGCGTCTCCAGCGCGGGAAGGCCAAAGCCCTCATACAGCGCAGGAAACAGGCTCGCCTTGGCACCGTGCAGCAAATCGGTGAGCAATGCCCGCGGAACGTAATCGATCCGGCGGATCCGGTCGACGCCGGGCAGTTGGCGGCCATGCGCCGTACCGAGCAACTTGAGTTCGCGATCGGCATGCCAGGCTTCCGCGCCGACGATCACCAGCGGCGTTTCGAGATCCGCCTCGAGATACGCCTGGATCACGCGTCCGAGGTTCTTCTTGGGTTCGATGGCCCCGAAGAACAGGAAATAGCCCTCCAGGTCGAGGTCGAACAGGCGTCGCAGGCGACCTGCCAACGCCTGCGGATCGCGCAGCACGGGCATGTCGCTTGCCTGGTAGCAATTGGTGACATGCCCCGGGTCGGCACCGAGCAGTTCGATGATATCGGAACGCGACTTTTCCGAGACCGTCACGATGTGATCGCCGCGCGTCACGCAGGCGCGGGTCAGCGTGTCGTAATATCGTTTATCCTCAAGGCTGGCGCGCGGCAGCCGCAAAGGTACCAGATCGTGCAGCGTGTAGATGTTGCGCGCTCCCGCCACGCGCAGGGGCAGGGGGTAAGTCCAGTGCATGATCGTCGGCGGGTTGGGCATCCGCAATGTCATGAAACGCCCATAACGACGGAAATGCCGCGCGCACACGTCGTAGATCTCGCTGAGGTTGAACAGCCGATCGAACCGCGGCAACCGATCCCCCGCATCCTCCAGCACCGCACGGCCGGTGACCGGGATCTCGATCATGTCATGCGCGAACGGATGTACCCGCCACCGCCTGACCTTCTTGCGCCAGTTGAGCCGCTTCGGGGCATCCGCACCCAATTGCCCGAAAAACAAGGATTCGCGCAGGTCGATGTCGGCCTTGCGCGGAATGTTGACGCCGAAGACGAGATCGATCGGGTAGCCGAGTTCGTCGATCGCAGCGGCAAGGTTGCGGCCGTAGGTCGCGACCCCGGTACCCTGCGGGAGGGCAAGATTGTAGCCATCGAGGCCAACTCGTATGGGTGATGCGCTGATGTCGGTCATGCCATCCCGTACAGGGTAAGCAGGCGCTGTGCATAGGGGGCGAGCGCAAAGTGTTGAGCGCGAGCGATTCCTTGCGCGGACAACCGATCCCGCAGGTCGGCGTCCGCATCGATCGTGACCAGCGCGTCGCGGAGTGCGGCAATATCAAGGGGATCGGCCAGCATCGCGGCACCACCCGCGACTTCCGCCAGCGCAGCGACGTCTCCGGCAAGCACTGGCGTGCCGAGCGCCATGGCCTCGATCACCGGCAAGCCGAACCCTTCCGCGAGCGACACAAACACTAGGGCGCGGGCATTGGCGATCAGGGAAAGCACCGCGGCGCGCGATTGCAGTCCCAGGCGCACCGCGCCAGGGGTCCCGGCGATCTGCGCGTCGATATGAACAGAGTCGAGGCCGTCCGGTCCGGAGATGACCAAAGGCGTCGTGATCCCGCTAATGCGATAGGCCTCGAGCAGGCGGGGCAGGTTCTTGCGGGCTTCGACCGCTCCGACATACACAAGATACCCGTCCCGCCGCAGGCCGTCGGGTAGCGCTTGAGCCGCCGTAGTGCTGACAGCATCGGCGCTTGCGATGACGACGGCTACGGCCTGATGGCAGGACGGTACGATCTCACGTGGCCAGCCCATGCGGGCGACGATCTGATCGCGGGCAGCCTCCGATACGGTGGCGAACTCTCCCCCCGCAGCGCGCAACGCGTTCAGCAGTTTTCGCAGCCGAGGGCCATTGACCGGGCTTGGGATCGCCGGATCGAGCGGCAGGACATCGTGCACGGTATAGAGGTTTCGCCAGCCGACCGCCCGGAGCGGGAGGGGATAGGTCCAGTGCATCGTTCCAGGCGGTCCGGGCAGGATGATCGGCATTGGCCGGCGGTGGATATCGAAAAATACCTGCGCCTCGCGAAACACGTCGCGGATCGCGAACCCGTGCGGCGCGACGGTCGCGCGACGCGCCCACGGGCGGGCGGCGGCCAACAGCTTGCCGAACTGTGTCCGGCGTACCGTAATGCCGCCGTCACCCAGAATCGCGGGATCAACCCCCGCACCTTGCAACGCGGCGATCAACGTCCGCGCAAATTGACCGACCCCGGTGCCCGACCCGGCGTCGTTCAGCATGCGTCCGTCGATGCAGATCGGTGTTCCCCTCGCACCCGTCATTGCGAGGGGACCCGTAGACGATGACAGATGGCGGTCAGGCGGACAGATCCCGCAGGGTCATGGTTTCGATTAACTCCTGCCGTGCCGTCGTGTTGTCGGGTCGGGCGTATCCGATGGATCCCAATCCGATCACGAAATCGCGCGTGTCGTTCGCTGGAGATGTATAAGGTCCGCTCACGACAAATTGCAGACGTATGACGCCTTCGGTATCAATCTCGACTGGGAAGCGGATTGATTGACCGTTCATTTGATTCAAGCCAACAGAGACCGTTTCGGTGCCGGACGCCTGATCCATTACGCTTAATCGACAGCCACTGCCCCACGGGGTGGAGGAGAGCTTGACGTAGATGAATACTGTCGAACCTGGTGTCATATCTGTTGGGATGGCGATTTCGGGACGAGCGCCACGCAACCAGACACCATGGTCTTCGGCGGCATAGAAATCTGACGATTGCAACAAAAGCCGATTGAGGCGGTGGAAGTACCGGTAGACATCAATTTTGTCCCCAGCGTGGAACTGGAACGAAAATGCGTCCCCCTCGCGCAGCGTCAGCTTCAGCGGTGCAATTGGCGCATTCTGGTGAGTCTTTACCTTTTCTAGGAAATCGACCCCGACGTCCCTCCACGTCCGGCCGACGAAATGCTTGCGAATGTTTTCGGTGCGGCTCTCGAGATATTTGCGGTCCGTGATCATGCGACGGAAGACTTCGACCCCCTGGGTCAGGTTGAACGGATCGATGTAATCGACCAGATCCCCACCGACTTCCGGAATCGATGAGGTATTGGACGCAACGCACGGGCGCCCCTGATACAGGCTTTCGCCGACCGGTAGACCCCAGCCTTCGACGAAGCTCGTAAAGACCGAAAAGGCACAGCCGGCATAGACGGCGTTGAGCTCACCGTCGGACAAGTTGTGGGCGATGTGGAGTCGGCCACCGAGATTGTCGGTTGCCTTGAGGACATCGGTGAGCGCCCCGATCTTCCAGCCATGGCGGCCGACAAAGACGAGCTCGGGCACGTCGACGCCCTCGGCGATCAGGCGCCGCCAGGCGTTGATCACGTACAGGTGGTTCTTGCGGCCTTCGATTGTCGAAACATAGGCGACATAACGTTTGCCGCGCACGCGGCTGAGCTGTTCCGGCCACGTCACGGCGTCGTCCGCTTCGCGCGTCAGATGATGCGCCAAGGGGACGGTCGACATCGGAATCGGTCGTCCGTCGTTCTGCGCAATGAACTCGCGCAAGGCTACCTGCGTCGCGTCCGAAATCGTCAAGATGAAGTCGGCCGTGGCGCAAAGCTCGCAAATGGCCATGGTGAAATCGGTGACCAAGGAATCGTCACAAAATTCCGGATGGGTAACCGGGATGATGTCATACACATAGGCGCCAATCCGAACGCCATCCACTTTGGCTTGAACGAAGGTCTGGACGCTGCTCCCGCTGCCCCAAAAGGCACCAAGCAGGATGACGGTGCTGCCTTGCATCGGCCGCACGCGCTCCGCAGAATCTTCGCATGCCATGAGCATTGCGCGTAGCGTTTCGTGATCGACCTTCTTACCCGACGCATATTCGATCACGCGCAGCATCTGCGCATTGTCGACCATCCAGAACTCGCCCGCGGGTAGCCCCTGAGTGTGGGAACCGACCTCACTCAAAACAAAACGGACATCAATCGCGGCGTCTCGGATCGCATGCATGGCAATTCCTGCCTGCACACGCTGGATCCCGGACATGGTTACATGGGCCTTGAGATATCCGAACAGGTCCTGGATCGCAAAGAAGGTCGTCCCGGTGCCTAGTCCGACCGCTATGGTCGCCTTGGTGTCACGGCGAAGCAGGCGGATTTGCTGCATGCTTTCGACATTGGGCGAGACGGCGTTGACGCGCTCATATGCCGCAAGAGCTTCTTCGCCCTTTCCGAGCCGGCGCAGAACATCGGCAAGATGAAGGTTCGCATCAGTGTCAGCCACGTCAAGATCTACAGCGGTCTGGTACGCCTGGGCTGCTTCTGTCAGCATTCCCTGTTCTTTCCAGGCGTGGCCCAATTGCACCCAGATCGGCTGATCGGCAGGATTGCTGGCGACATGACGTGCAAAGGCATTTGCAGCACCCGGCCAATCGCGGGCATCCCGGCATTGATTCCCCTTACGCCGATCGTTAGCGCTGCGTGTATTGCCCCAAATTTTTGAAAGCATGTCTTGCTCCTACAGCTTCCGGGCCGTCGGCCCCCCTTGCTCAAGGCCTCCCTGCACCACACAGGATCGTCTCGCAAGCAAATGCCCCGGAGGTTGTGGCCGATTGCCAAGGCCTTACCATTGGCTCTGCTAATCTTGACAATCGGATGGCTGGGATTTGCGGGTGGAACCAAAGCGGGTGACAAAGTCCCGCGCGCCGTCGCACCCTGCGCGGCAGTACCGCCCCTCGTTGGCGGTCAGCAGGATGCAGGCCCGGCGCTTCAAGCGTGCCTCGACGCCACGCCGCCACACGGCGCGATCGCTCTTCCCGCGGGCCGGTACCGGATCGGCACGCCCATTCACATCCGACGCGCGGTCACGCTGACGACCCGTGGTTTGGCACGTACCGCGCCATCCTGCTTCACAGATGAGCGCCGCTGTGCGGTGCTGCATCTTGCGATGATCCAGGCTGACAATCCTGGATCGGTGATGCCCGTGGACGTGACCAGCGATGGGGTCAGGCTCGACCATCTGGTGTTTCAGGGTACCCGATTGAGCGACCCAGGGGGGGCGGCCAAGCGGTGCACATCGGAAGCCCTTCGCCCGATGGCGGGCGGGGTGCGGGTCACCGGCAGCGATGTCGTGATCAACGGTTCGGTGTTCCGAGACATGGCGTGCTATACGGCGCTTGAATATGGCAGCGGTGCCGGTGCGGTCATCACAGATAATGCCTTTCTTGGTAATGGCACCCACAACGTCTTGCTGGGGTGGGCGGATGGGCTGACCATCCACACTGCGCGCAAATTTCGCGTCTTAGGCAACCGCTTTCACGACAATACGGACGTGCAGTTGATTTTCGGCAGCTGTGTCGATTGTATCGTCAGCGATAATGTCTTCACCCACGGTGGTGCCGCCGCCGGTGGATCGTTCGCCGAACTAATGCTGCAGGCTTGGCCAAAGGCCACGAGCGGAGATTATACTGGCACGCAAGTCACCCGGAACCGGATCGACTGCGGGACGCAGCGGCGTTGCGGCTTCGGGATCATGATCGGGTCAGCGCCATGGTATGCTGCTCCCGCCTTTGGTGGGGCCGTCACCGACAATCGCGTTCGCGGTGCCATGCTCGCGCTCAACGTTGATACGCTAACAGGACCGATGACGATCGAACGAAACGATCTTGCGGTAAGCACCGGGACCTATCCCGGTATGTGTGGGCCACAGCGTATTGAGGGCGTGGCCACCAACATCGTCCCTGCGGCGCGCCTGCTGATGGCCCGCCCTGTATCCGGACCTACGTCCGCTACGCATTATTGCATTTTAAACTACAGCTTGCTGCCGGTCACCCCGGTTCAGTGACATCTTAACAAGCGATGCGGCAGTCGACGGTCACGGGACAGCCCCCACTGTCACTGTTAATGCCCATTATAGTGATAGGCTGCTGAACCCTTGGCATGAAAAATACTTGTGCAACTATAAGGGGGTCGCTTTCTGGTAAGTGTCATTCTACATAGGCGATACGCGTTCGGGATAGGAACGGTCAGCTGTGTTGTGTTGAGACGAAACTTATATCCGTGTGATTAAAGTGTTTCAGCAGAATGGGTTGATAAATGAAATTCTCAAGAAAGCGTGTGTTAGTTACCGGCGGTGCCGGCTTCCTTGGATCACATCTTTGTGAACGCCTTCTGGCAGACGGAAACGATGTCCTTTGCGTCGACAACTACTTTACCAGTAGAAAGCAAAACATTGAGCTTCTGATCAAAATTCCAAAATTCGAAGCAATACGCCACGATGTTACATTTCCACTATATGTAGAAGTCGACGAGATCTATAATCTAGCTTGCCCGGCATCGCCGATTCATTATCAATTCGATCCGGTACAGACGACGAAGACGAGCGTCGTTGGGGCAGTCAATATGCTTGGGCTCGCTAAGCGTGTTAAGGCAAAGATATTCCAGGCAAGTACCAGTGAGATTTACGGCGAGCCGCAAGTCCACCCGCAGACCGAACTATACTTCGGCAATGTCAATACACTGGGGCCACGGGCCTGCTACGACGAAGGTAAGCGTGTCGCCGAGACGCTCTTCTTTGATTATCATCGTCAGCATGGCGTTGAGATCAAAGTAGCCCGGATCTTCAATACGTACGGTCCGAACATGCATCCGCAGGATGGACGCGTCGTCTCGAACTTCATTCTGCAGGCGCTGCGGGGCAATCCGATCACACTGTATGGCGACGGCAGCCAAACGCGCTCCTTCTGCTTCGTTTCAGACCTGATTGAGGGGTTCGTACGGCTGATGGGAACTGATGCCTCCGTGACCGGTCCGATCAATCTGGGCAATCCGCATGAAATCACGATCCGCGAACTGGCGGAACGGATCATTGCGTTGACCAACTCGTCCTCTACGCTCGCGTTCGAGCCCTTGCCGCAGGACGATCCCACTCAGCGGTGCCCCGACATCGGTCTGGCACGCAAGACGCTGGATTGGGAACCAACGGTCTCACTCGAAGACGGTCTTGCACGAACCATAGCGTATTTTCAGAAGTTTGTGGCTTAGGCTCGGCTGACGCTTACGATGAATATGGGTGTTTCGATGCTACAAAATGTTGTGACGGTCCCTCTTGCGGCGTTTCAGGAGGTGGTAGGCCCACACTGCAATCCGTTTCTCACGGTTCTTGTTTCAGGCCGGATGGAGCCAGGGAAGTTGCGGTTCCAAGCGACTGACTTTGCCGGAGGCGGGCCGCACGAACGTGTATTGTCAGCCATCGTTTACTGCAAATATCTGCAGAGTGCGGCGCTGTCGAACGGCGCGGCGCCCGATCACGACGTTCGCCTGATCCTTCAGGCTGAGGATGTCCCGGTCAACATTTCGAGCGTATCGTGGGAAACGATGGCGTCCTGGAACAATGTGGCGCTAATTCCGGACCTCTATTATTTCAACGCGCGGGGGTATGAAGATGCACCGGCGCCCAATATGCCATGGCATGAGCGGGCGTCCACCTTCGTCTGGCGGGGCTCGACGACGGGGCTTTTTCATCAGCGTGTCGAGGACCTCGATCGGCTCCCGCGATATCGTTTGTGCCGAACCGTTTCGCGGCTCGGAGCCTTAGCCGACGTTGGGCTCAATGCAGCGGTGCAAGGGGCTGACCCACAGCAGGAACAGTTGATCCAGGACCGACTAGCCGAGGAAGGCCTGTTAAAGCCGTTCCTGCCGATGGGCGATATGGCACGTTATCGCTACATCCTGGATATCGACGGCAATTCCAACAGCTGGAACTTCATGCTGAAGCTTCGCCTTGGGTGTTGTGTATTGAAAGTCGAGAGCGACTGGCATCAATGGTATGCCTCTCGTTTGCTGCCGTGGGTCCATTACGTTCCCGTTGCGAAGGACTTGTCCGACGTCGAAAGCCAGATTGCCTGGTCACTCGAGCATGTGGAAGAATGCGCCGCCATCGCGGAGCGTGGGGCGAAATTTGCGCGCGATATGATCTTTGCGGACGAAATGGCCGCGGCTGCCGCAACCCTGTATCGAGCGTAGCTGCCGCTTTGATATGTTACCCGATCAGTGCGCAGCCTGGTTGTGCATGTGAACTGCGATTGCCTCATCAATGGTATCGTAGAAATCCAGTCGGCCTTGCTGCAGCACGGCTCCCCGTTCACAATAAGCGCGGAGCGTTCCGGGATCATGGCTGATCATCAGCAGCGTTCCGGCAGCGCGACGGTGATGAAGCGCATCTTCGCAGCGCTGACGGAAGCGATCGTCGCCCGCCGCGGTCACCTCGTCCACAAGATAACAGTCGAAGTCGATCGCCAACGAGATCCCGAACGCCAGCCGCGCCATCATACCCGCCGAGTAGCTGTAGATCGGTTGATGGAAATACGCTCCGAGTTGCGCAAAATCCTCAACGTAATCCAGCAATTGCTGGATGTCTTTGCTATAGATCCGAGCAATGAAGCGGGCGTTGTCTGCACCGGTGAGGGTCGACTGGAAACAGCTTGAATAGCCAATTGGCCACGAACAGCTGACCGTCCGCATGATCCGCCCCGCAGTCGGCGCTTCAACCCCCGAAATAAGCCGCATCAGCGTGGATTTGCCCGCACCGTTGGCCCCGCAGATGCCAAGGCTGCATCCTGTCGAAATCTCAAAATTGAGGTCGTCCAGCACATCCTTGCGGAATTTACGGATGTGGTAGCTCTTGGAAACATTCTCGAAGGAAATCATGCTACGAAACTACTTTGTGTTAGACGGAGATGTAGGGTGCGCTACCCCATTCTCAAGCAATTACCGGCGATCCGTTGTCACCCGCCTCATACATCCACGTCAGCGTATCGCTAATCGCACGCGGTTGCCACGTCGGTAGTGCAGCGCGCAACAGCGTTGCATCTCCCCCAAGGACTTCCACGTCGCCCTTGCGTACGAATGCCGGATTGACCTGCACCTCCAGTCGATGGCCGCTGATCGCATGCAACTGCTCCAGCAAGTCACCAATCGACGAAACCGCGCCGGTTGCGATGTTGACCACCGGCGGCACGTCGTCCGCCAGCGCCAGGCCACAATAGGCCTCGGCCACCGACCGTACGTCACCGAAGTCGCGCCGAACCCACGTGTTGCCAAGTTCGATCACATCGGCCTTGCGGCGGAAATGGTCGACGATCTTGGGGATCAGATATTGCGTATCCTGGCCGATCCCGGTGTAGTTGAACGGCCGGGTTACGACGATGTCGAGCTGGTCGCGCCACAGGTCCGCGCCGAGTTCCATCGCGCGCTTGCTGATCGCATAATGGTTGACCGGGTTGGTCGGCGCGCTTTCGGCAATCAGTCCTTCGGCCTTGGGACCATAGACCTGCGCGCTCGATGCGAGGATGCAGCGTGCACCGGGTCGCTTCTGCGCGACCGCATCGAGCAGATTGAGCGTGCCAAGTTGATTGACCGTATAGAAGGCCTGCCAGTCGCGCGCCTCGACGAAGGCATGGCCCGCCAGATGGATCACCCGGTCGAACTCGAGCGCGTCGACCGCGGCGACGACGGCGTCGCGGTCGCGCAGGTCAACCTGCAGCGCGACCGGCGTCACGCCGGCCTGCTCCAAAGCGGACGACACGAAGCGACCGGTAAAGCCGGTCGCTCCGGTCAGCGCGACCCGCATCAGAAGGACCACCCCGCCGTGTTACGGCGCATGTCGGCTTCCATCATCAACTGGGCGAGTTCCTCGAGCTTGACCGTCGGGGTCCAGCCGAGTTCACGCTCTGCCTTGCCCGGGTCGCCAATCAGCAGATCCACTTCGGCAGGGCGGTAGAACGCGGGATTGACGCGTACGAGCGTCTTGCCGGTCTTGCGGTCGGTTCCCGTCTCGTTTTCTTCCTTGCCCGACCAGTCGAGCTCGATCCCGACATGCGCGAATGCCAGCTCGACGAAGCGGCGGACCGGCTCAGTGCGGTTGGTGGCGAGCACATAGGTGTCGGCGACGTCGTGCTGGAGCATCAGCCGCATGCCTTCGACATAGTCCTTGGCATAGCCCCAGTCGCGCTTGGCATCGAGATTGCCGAGTTCGAGCATTTCCGCCTTGCCCTGCGCGATCTTCGCGACCGTGTCGGTGATCTTGCGCGTCACGAATTCACGGCCGCGCAGCGGCGATTCATGGTTGAACAGAATGCCGCTCGTGCCGAAGATGCCGAAGCTCTCGCGATAGTTGACCGTCAGCCAATGGGCATACAGTTTTGCCACGCCGTAAGGGCTGCGCGGATAGAAAGGGGTGTCTTCGGTCTGCGGGATCGCCTGGACCTTGCCGAACATTTCGGACGTCGACGCCTGGTAGAAGCGGATGTCGCGATTGACGGTGCGGATCGCTTCGAGAAGATAGGCCGCACCAAGCCCTGTGATCTGTCCGGTGGTGATCGGCTGATCGAACGAGACGCCGACGAAGCTCTGCGCGGCAAGGTTGTAGACCTCGGTAGCCTCGGAGGATTCGATCAGCCGGATCGCCGACCCCATGTCCGTTAGATCATATTCGACGAGCTTGAGCTGAGGATGGTTGGTGATGCCGAGCTCATCGATCCGCCAGAAATTGACCGAGCTCGTCCGACGATACGTGCCGTAGACGGTATAGCCGCGGCCGAGCAGATTCTCTGCCAGATATGCGCCATCCTGGCCGCTGATTCCGGTAACGATCGCGGTCTTCGACATTTTTCTCACCTCAGATAATGTGGTTTCGGCCAATAGTGCCGTAATGGGGGGATAACCAGAGACTCTGCCGCATACGGTCAAAATTTTATTAAATCTGACAGGGTTCCCACGCAGGGCTCTGAAAATTGCTGGAAGCTGAGCGCAAGGCTTGAATGGCGATGGCCAAATGTGTTGAGTAGTGCGCCATGATAGGCGGTATCGTACGTTTGCTGCAACCCAGTCTTGTTCAAGAGGTCGTTCATGACGGCTTCGTCGTACGACTAAGCCTACTGGCTCAAGTGTAAGCCTTGCGCTTGACGGCTAATAACGCGCACCTGCGATCAACCCGCTGGAACGCGTGCCTTGCAAGCGCGAGCTGAAAACTCGCCGTGGTATCGCCTCAATCAGCAACGGTTTGTTTGCTATTTGGGTCGCCAGCAGCGGTCCACCGGCGGAAATGTCGGCCAAGGGCGGACGGGCGGCACCGAGACGGAGCGAAAGACGGCGCACCTACGGTGCGCCGGTTTCGTCTCAAAGGCGATCGTCACCCTGGACCAGCTGGCCCGCGATCTGTCCGGCCGCGTTCACCAGCATCGCGGCGACGTCACGGGCGGTATGAACCGGCTGCCGTCGCGCAAGGAAAGGGACGGTCAGCGCAGCCGCTGCAAATTCCCCCCGCAGTACGGGGGCGGATATGTCAGTCACGCCCGAAATCAGCGGGCTCGGGATTTGCACCACGCCTGCAGTCCGTACGACCTCGGCGTGCGACCGGAATGCCGCGAGGGCCATTACGTCCAGCGGCGGATCGAACAGCGTTTCCCAATGGCGGCGGACCGCCTGATCCTGGAATGCGTACAGCACGATCCCCGAAGCGGTCGAGGCAAGCGGGCGGCGATAGCCGACGCGGACCGAGAATCCGAGCTGTTCGCCGGATTCGACCCGCGCCACGACGACCATCTCGCCGCGGCTGTGGAAGGCGAGGTGACAGGATTCGCCGGTTTCCTGGACGAGCTGGCGCATGACGGGAAGGGCGACCTCGACGAGGTTGCGCGTTCGTGGCTGGCGCATGCCGAGCGAAAACAGCCGATCGGTCAGGCGATAGCCTTCGGACCCCGCATCCTGTTCGATATAGCCGCGGAACTGGAGCACCTGGACCATCCGGTGCAGTTCGCCGCGTGATCGATCGAGTTGGTCCGCGATCGCGGAGAAAGGCATCGCGTCGCTCGCATCTGCCAGCAACTCGAGGATATCCAGTCCCTTTTCGAGCGCGGGCGCCTTGTAGCGGCGATCGTCTGCGTCGTGATCGTCCATTGCTTGCCCCGTTGTGGATCCGCCTGGATTCCGGTTGGGGGCAACCTTAGCCGGGGCGGGCGAAAGCGCACAAGGCGCGCCATCGCCCGCCGTCGATCAGCGGGCCATCACCTTGACCAGCGTGGACGGGTCCTGTCCGGTCGGCAGCTTGCCCGACGCGGTCAGGCGCTTGGTGCCGTCGTCCCACCGCAGGACCGCGCTGGCGCCGGTCTTGCGCGTGCTCACGCCGTCGTCGTCATACACTGTGAAGCTGGTCGAACGACCGGGGTACACGCGAATGCTGTCGAGTTTCTGGCGCGTCGCGGTGCTTGGGACCTGAACGCCCATCGGGATGATCGACCCGGCGCGGACGAACAACGGGATCTTGTCGATCGGCGCGGCGGCGGTGATCGTCTGGCCGCCGGTGTGGCGTTCGTTGGTCCAGTAATCGTACCAATCGGTCCCTGCGGGCAGATACACCGGGCGAGTGGTTGCGCCCTGATCGGTCACGGGCGCGACGAGGAAGGCGGGGCCGAACATATATTCGTCGCCCATGTCGCTGACCTTGGGATCGTTCGGGAAATCCATGAACAGCGCGCGCATGAACGGCGCGCCGGTTTCCGCGGTCTGGTGGCCCATTGCGTAGAGGTAGGGCATCAACGCGTAGCGCAGCTTCAGATATTGCGCGAGAACGGGCTCCGCGGCCTTGCCATATTCCCAGATCGCGGTTGCCGGACGCTGGCCGTGGATGCGCAGCGTGGGCGTGAACGTGTTGTACTGGAACCAGCGGACGAACAGTTCGGGATAATCCGGATAGTTTCCGCCCATCGCGGTCGCGCCTGCAGGATCGAGCAGGACGGGGTTCAGCGCCTTGGGGCCGGATGGATATTGCCAGCCGCCGGTGTCGCTGCTCCAATAGGCCATGCCCGATGCGGTGAAGTTGAGCCCGGTTGGCACCTGCCGCCGCAACACTTCCCACGTCGCCTGGACGTCGGACGACCAGAACAGGCAGCCGTTCCGCTGCGTGCCGAGATAGGCTGCGCGGCACAGGATCAGGTTGCGCAGGTCCGGGCGATCCTTTGCGGATCCTTCCGCAACGCTGGCGGTATGCACCAGCGGGAAGACGTTATGGTACCGATCACCCGACCCGATCGCGAACTGATGCCCGTCGGGCACGAGATCCGGCTCGGTCTCGTCGAGCCAGAAATAGTCGAAGCCCTGCGATGCGATATTGTCGCGGATGCGTTCCCAGAACCACGTCCGCGCCTCGGGATTGGTGCTGTCGAGCAGTGCGCCCGCGCGGTCCGCACGGACCGGCAGACCGTCGACAACGCTGCCGTCGGCGTCATGCAGCAGCCAGCCCTTGGCCGAAAGCATGTTATAGTAGCGGGACTCTTTCTCGAACCGCGGCCAGACGCTGATGATGCTGCGCATCCCCATGCTCTTGAGCTTGGCGTTCATCCCCGCGGGGTCGGGGAAATAGGTGCGGTCGATGTCGAGCTGCCCCATCCGGGTCCAGTAGAACCAGTCGAGCACCATCGTGTCGAGCGGATAGCCGCGGCTGCGATAGCCGTCGGCGATGCTCAGTAGTTCGGCCTGGCTTTCGTAGCGCGCCTTGCTCTGGATAAGACCGAACGCGGACTTGGGCGGGAGCGGGGTCTTGCCAGTAAGGGAGGCATAGCCGGCGTACAGCGCGTCGGTGGTGTCGCCGGTGATGACGAAGAACGACACGCGTTCCCCGACTTCGGATTGCCAGTGCGTGCTGTTGTGCAATCCAGGCGAGACCGTCGTAGTCGAGGGATTGTCCCAGACGATCCCGTACCCCTTGTTGGTGACGAGGAAGGGGACGCACACCGTTTCGCCCGCGGGCGCATCGTAATTGTGGCGGCAGTCGATCGTGCGGCCGCGCAGATCGAGCTTGCCTTCCTGATTTTGGCCGAGCCCATAATAATGCTCGTCGAGGGGGGCGGCGAAGCTCGCGCCCACCCTGAACGTCTTTTCGCCCGATACCGTGTGCGGGGCCATTTCCCAGCCATTCATGCGGGTGATGACGTGGCCGTCTGCGCCGTTGATGGTGATCGCGACCGGGGGGAGCGACGGCGCGAAATAGCGTTCCATCTGCGACGGCGCCTTCGGCCACGGCTGCGCCGCCACTGTCAGCGACAGGGCGGAGGACGCGAACACGTCCCCCGACGGATCTGTGCGGTGGGTCCAGCCGGCGGCGTTTGCCTTGGCGTTGGGGCCGGGGCCGGGGGCGGCATCGGCCAACGCGCGGTCGACGGCGATCGTGACGCGCACGATGTTGGGGGCATAGGGTTCGATCGCGACGAGGCTGCCGTTGCGATCGACCGTCGCCATCGGCTCGGCCTGTGCCGCGGTGACGGGCAGCAAGGCTATCGCGGCCACGCCGGTCCAGCGTGCGAGTTTGTGTCTGGATATTGCTGCGGCGATCATAACGGGCCCCCTGTTAGAGAATGTTGGACACGAGCATCGACCGGTCGATGTCGGAAATTCGGGTTCGGCCGCATAGCGCCATCGCGACGCGCATCTCGGCTTCGATCAGGCGCAGCACATGGGCGACACCCGCCTCGCCATCCGCCGCAAGCGCATAGGCCCATGCCCGCCCGAGCAGCACGCCGTGCGCGCCGAGCGCGAGCAGCTTCACGACGTCCAGTCCGGAGCGCACGCCGCCGTCCACCAGAATCGTGAGCGCATCGCCGACCGCGTCGACGATCGGGGGAAGCGCATCGGCGGTGGCGGGGACGCCATCGAGTTGCCGTCCGCCGTGATTGGACACGACAATCCCGTCCGCGCCAGTCTGTGCCGCGGCGCGTGCGTCGTCGGGGTCGAGAATCCCCTTGATGATCAATGGCCCCTTCCAGTGCGACCGAATGAAGTCGAGATCGCGCCAAGTGACGCTCGAATCGAAGTTGGTCCGCATCCATCCGAGGAAATCCTCGAGCCCGGACTTGTTGCCGAGTGCGGGGGCGATGTTCCCGAGATGGTGCGGGTTGCCCCTGAGGCCGACATCGATTGCCCACTCTGGACGGGTCAATGCCTGGCCAATCCTGCGAACGGTTCCGCGCAGACCCGGCGCACCCGCAAGACCCGACCGGTAATCGCGATAGCGTGCGCCGGGGACGGGCATGTCGACCGTAAACACCAGTGCCGAGCACCCCAGCGCCTGGGCTTCGTCAAGCAGCGCACGCACCAGTCCGCGGTCACGGATCATGTACAATTGAAACCAGAAGGGCGCAGTGGCTGCGGCCGCGACTTCGGCGAGCGGACAGACGCTGACAGTCGACAGGCAAAACGGGACGCCGGCGGCATTGGCGGCGCGGACCGCCTGCACTTCGCCACGACGCGCGTTCATGCCCGCAAGGCCGATCGGTGCGAGCATGACGGGCAAAGCCTGCTCCGTGCCGAAGATGCGGGTCTTGAGGTCGATCGACGATACGTCGGTCAGAACCCGCTGACGCAAGGCCAATTGTTCGAGCACGGCGACATTCCGGCGCAACGTGACTTCGGCGTAGGAACCGCCGTCAAGATATTCGAACAGGAACGGCGGAAGACGCCGGCGCGCGCGGGCTCGATAGTCCAGCACTGCTGCGGCTTTTGCCATTCTTCTCCCCCGTCCGATCCTGCGCTTCGGCAGGTGACGCCTGTCCGCCCCAGTACCTTGTGTTCACCTATGGGCAATCACTTCACTGGCGCAAGCGCCAATACGATTCGGGCAAGCGTGATGGGGACACTGTGCGCGCTCGCGGTGGGTCTGGCGAGCGTGACCATCACCGCTCAGTCTTGCTCGCTCAGTGCGTAGATTTGCGTCGTCTCGGTCCATTTTGTCCCCGGAATCGCGCCGGGGATCGCTTGCTGGAAACGGTCCATCAGCCGTTCCCACGCCACCACATCCGGATCGGCGGCATCGCTCGCGGCCTTGGCGGCGGGGTCGTAGTCCGGCCCCGTCTCCATCAGCATCACCAGTCGGGTGCCCGCGCGGAAGATCCGCATGTCGCGGATGCCGGCGCGGCGGATGCTCGCCGTCACCGCGGCGGGCACATTGCCCGCCGCGTGCCAGCGTTCGTACTCGGCGATCCCGGCGGGATCGTCCTTGAGGTCGAGCAGCAGGACCTGTTGCATCAGTCCGCCGTAACCTCCTGGCGCTGTTCGCCGAGCTTCTCGATTCCGAGCGTCATCACGTCGCCCGCCTTCAGGAAGACCTGCGGCTTCTGCCCCATGCCGACGCCGGGGGGCGTGCCCGTCGTGATCACGTCGCCGGGGTGGAGCGTCATGAACTGGCTGAGGTAGCTGACCAGGAAGGCGGGCTTGTAGACCATCGTCGCCGTCGTGCCCTCCTGATAGCGATGGCCGTTGACCTCGAGCCACATGTGCAGCGCGCCCGCATCGCCGACCTCGTCGGGCGTAACCAGCCACGGCCCGAGCGGGCCGAACGTGTCGCAGCCCTTGCCCTTGTCCCAGGTGCCGTGGCGTTCGAGCTGATATTCGCGCTCGGACACGTCGTTGATGACGCAATAGCCCGCGATGTGCGCGGGGGCGTCTGCCTCCGAGACATATTTGGCGGCGGTGCCGATGACGATGCCGAGCTCGACTTCCCAGTCGGTCTTGGTCGATCCGCGCGGGATGCGGACGGTGTCGTTCGGGCCGATGATCGCGCTGGTCGCCTTGGTGAACATCACCGGCTCGGGCGGCACGGTCGCACCGGTTTCCGCGGCGTGGTCCGAATAGTTGAGGCCGATGCACAGGAACTTGCCAACCTGTCCGACGCACGCTCCGAAGCGCGGATTGCCCTCGACCGGCGGGAGCGTCTCGGGGTCCAGCTTTGCCAGATCGGCGAGGACATCGGGCGACAGCGTCGCGCCGATCACGTCGGGGATTTCACCCGACAGGTCGCGCAGCGTGCCGTTGGCGTCGATCAGGCCGGGGCGTTCTTCGCCTGGGGTGCCGTAGCGAACTAACTTCATGGGGAAACTCCTGGGGTGTGATCCAAAATTCCGTCATTCCCGCGGAGGCGGGAAACCATACTGGCTGGCCTCGGCACGTCTTTCCCACGGTAGCCAGTATGGATCCCCGCCTTCGCGGGGATGACGATAGGGGGGAGAGGGGGGCGAGACGAAAACCTTAGTTGATCCAGCCGCCGTCGATGATGTGCGCCTGGCCCGTCGTGAACGCGGATTCGTCGCTGGCGAGGTACAGCGCAAGCGCGGCGACTTCTTCGGGGCGGCCGAGCCGTCCCATTGGCTGTCGCGCGGTGAAATCCTTGCGGGCCTGGTCATAATCCCCGGTATCGCGCAGCCGTTGCTGGAGCGAGGGGGAATCGACCGTTCCGGGGCAGATCGCGTTGCAGCGCACCCCGCGCGCGACGAAATCCGCCGCGACCGACTTGGTCAGCCCGATCACTGCCGCCTTGGTCGTGCCGTAAGCGAAGCGGTTGGGGATGCCCTTCACCGAACTTGCGATCGACGCGACGTTGACGATGCTCCCCGCGCCACGATCCAGCATCAGGGGGAGATAGGCGCGGATCGTGCGGTACATCGCGGTGACGTTGAGGTCGTTAGCGAACGCCCAGCTGTCCTCGTCGCAGTCGAGGATCGTGCCGTTGTGGACGACACCCGCGCTGTTCATCAGCACGTCGACCGGGCCGGTACGCCCAGGAAGTGCGGCGACCGCAGCGGCATCGCGGACGTCGAGCGCGAAGGTCTCGCAGGCGAGGCCTTCCAGCTTGGTGGCATCGATATCGGTCGCGATGACTTTCGCGCCCTCTGCCAGGAACAGTTCGGCGCTGGCGCGACCGATGCCTTGGCCGGCGGCGGTGACGAACACGGTCTTGCCGTTCAGCCGCCCGCTCATGCCGCCTGTCTCCGCGGCAGGCAGGCGGGGCCGACGGGATCGAAGCTTTTGTAGGTCAAGATGAACTCCTGGTGGCCGAGTGCCTCGGACACGCTGCGTTCGCCCGCGGCGACGGCGAGCGTCCTGGTGTAGATTTCGGTGCCGACCTCTTCGATCGTCGCCGCACCTTCGAGAATCCGTCCGGCGTTGATGTCCATATCCTCTGCAAGTCGCCGTGCGGTCTCGGGATTTGCGCAGATTTTTATGACAGGTGAAATCGCGGAACCGACGACCGACCCACGCCCGGTCGTAAACAGGTTGATATGTGCACCGCACGCGATCAGTTCGACGATCTCGGCGTTGTCCGAGATGTTGGGGAAGCCGAAGCGCGGCTCGCCGTCGGGCACGACGTCGAGCATGTAGAGGCCGGGGGACGGGGGCACGTCGCCGGGCTTGACGATGCCCGAGATCGGCGAGCTGCCCGATTTGGAATAGGCGCCCATGGACTTTTCTTCCTGCGTCGTCAGGCCACCCTCGGCATTGCCGGGGGCGAAGCTGCCGAAGCCGAGGATCGTGTAATAGCGTTCGGCCTTCTCGACGCTTGCGATCAGTTCCGCGCCGAGTGCGGGGGTGATCGCGCGGTCGGACATGATCGCCTCGCAGCCGACGAGTTCGCCGGTTTCTTCGAAGATGCAGGTCGCACCTTCCGCGACGAACCGGTCGAACGCGCGACCGACCGCGGGGTTGGCGGTGATCCCGCTGGTCCCGTCCGACCCGCCGCAGATCGTGCCGATGACGAGTTCGCTCGGCGCCATCGGGATGCGCGGACCGGCGTCGGCGATCGCCTTGACCCGCGCGACCGCGGCGAGCCCCGCGGCGATGGTCGAGGCGGTGCCGCCGTTCTGCTGGATCACCAGCGTCTCGACCGGGCGACCGCTGGCGGCGACCGCGGCGGCGAGGCCCTCGCGGTTGAAGCTCTCACAGCCGAGCGAGATGATGACGAGCCCTCCGACATTGGGATGCGTCGCGATCGCCTTCATCACCTTGTCGGCATAGCTGTTGGGGTAGCAGCCGGGGAATCCGATCAGCTGGATGTCGGGATCATCGCTCTTGTCGACGATGCGGCGCGCGACGTGGTGCGCGCATTCGACCAGATAGGCGACGGCGACGACATTGCGGATGCCCTTGCGGCCGTCGGTGCGGGACCAGGCGGAAATCATGACTCGCTACTCCGTTCGAGCGTGTCGCGCATGTGCGACGCGATATAGTCGCTCTTCATATTGTGCAGATGGACGTGATCGCCGGCGGCGGCGGGGGCGGTCATCGATCCGATCGGGGCGCCGTATTTGATGACGGTCTCGCCAAGGCTCAGCGCCCGGCGCGCAATCTTGTGACCGACCTGTACCGCCATCGGGACGATGACCGCGATGCCATCGATCGGGACCGCGTCGCCGGGCGCGATCGTGGCGGTGACGACGAGGATATTGTCGTCGGGATGAAGCAGGATGGCGGTCATGAAGCGAAGACGTCCGATACGGGAGAGAGGGTGGCGGTCAGGCGGTCCCACAAGGCGTCGGGGATCGACCATTCGGCAAAGCGCAACGTCGCCTCCACCTGTTCGCGCCCGACCAGGCCGGGGATCGTGCTGGCGACCACCGGGTTGCGGCAAGGGAACTGGAGCGCGGCGGCGGGGAGCGGCACGTCGAAGGCCGCGCATGCGTCTTCCAGTGCGGCCACGCGCGCCACGACGTGTGGCGGGGGCGGAGCATAGTTGAAGTGGCTGTCGCTTTTGCTGCCCTCGACCAGGATTCCGCTATTGTACGGTCCGCCGACGATGATCTGCGTGCCGAGCCGCGCGCAGCGTTCGAACAGCGCGCGCGCATCGTCCTGTTCGAGCAGCGTGTAGCGCCCGGCGAGCAGGATCAGGTCGATGTCGGCGGAATCGAGCACCTCATGGCACACCGCGATTTCGTTGACGCCAATGCCGATCGCCGCGATGTCGCCCGCGTCGCGCAAGCTGCGGAGTGCGGGATAGCCGTCGTCGAGGAAGGCCGCCATGTGGCGCGCAGCCTCGTCACCATGGGTTTCGACGCCGAGATCGTGCGCGAACAGGATGTCGACGCGATCCCGCTGCAACCGGGCGAGGCTTGCGGCGTGGCTGCGCAGCACGCCGTCGTGGGTGTAGTCGAACACCGGCTCCAGCGCGGGGGCGTCGACGAAGCCGTGGCGTTCGGTCGCGTCGCTGTCGGTCGGTTCGAGCAAGCGCCCGACCTTGGTCGACACCAACGCGTGCCCGGCGGGGTCATGCTCGGCGAGCGCCACGCCGAGCCGCGTTTCGGCGAGGCCGAAGCCGTAATGCGGTGCCACGTCGAAGTACCGAATGCCGACCGCGAGCGCGGCGGCGACGGTCTCGGTCGCGACCGCATCGTCGACTCTGCGGTAAAGATTGCCGATCCCGGCGCAGCCCATGCCGATCGGGGGGAGGGTGATCATGCAGGCCTCCGCATATGAAACACTCCGAACGCCAGGACGACGAGGAAGCATGCGGCAGGGACAAGCATCGCCTGCACGATCGATCCGCCGGCGTCGGATACCAGGCCCATCACCGCAGGGAACACTGCCCCGCCGACGATCGCCATCACCAGCAAGGCCGACCCCGCCTTGGTGCGCGGGCCCAACCCGTCGACGGCTTCGGCGAAGATCGTCGGGTACAGGATCGACATGAAGAAGCTGCTCGCGACAAGCGCCAGGACGCCCGTCATGCCGCCGACGACGCCAGCCACTGCGCACAGGATGGCTGCCGCGGTAGCGAAGATCGACAGGAGCGGGAGCGGGCGGACCCGTCCCATCAGCGCAACGCCGACGAACCGTCCCGCCATGAACGCGATCAGCGACGCGGTGAGATAGCCCGCCGCCGTGGTGGCGGGGGTGCCGGGCAACACCGTCTCGACATAGCGGATCAGGAAGCTCCACACGCCGACCTGCGCGCCGACGTAGAAGAACTGCGCGAGCACCCCCATCAGGAAGCGTGGCGAGCGCAATAGCCAGGCGAAGTCCGATGCGGCACCGACGCCTTCCTCGACATCGGGTTGAGTCGCGATCGCCGGGAATTTCGCGAGGCGGATCAGCACGGCCCAGATCAGCACGCCGATCCCGATGAACAGATAGGGCATCTGCACCGCAGCCGCCGCCTGGGTGCGGTCGAGCTGTGCGGTGGTGCTGTCCGACAGAATGAAGGCACGCCCGACCAGCACGCCGCTGATCGACCCAAGCGGGTTGAACGCCTGGGCGAAATTCAGCCGGCGCGACGCCGTCTCGGGGCTGCCGAGCCGCGCGATCAAGGGGTTTGCCGACGTCTCCAGAAAGGCAAGGCCGCTCGCGATGATGAACAGCGCGGCGAGGAACGCGGGATAGCTGAGCGCGCTCGCAGCGGGCCAGAACAAGAGCGCGCCCGCGCCGTAGAGGATCAGCCCGAGCAGCACCGCCGCGCGGTAGCCATAGGAGCGCATGAACAAAGCCGCCGGAATGGCGAGGCAGAAGTACCCGAGGTAAAAGGCCGATTGCACCAGCCCCGCGCCGAAATCGCCGAGGCTGAACAGGCCCTTGAAGTGCGAGATCAGCACGTCGTTGAGGTTGTTCGCGACGCCCCACAGGAAGAACAAGGCGACGATCAGGATGATCGGCAGCGTCAGCGATGCGCGCGTGGTTTCCGTCCGGTTCATGCGAGACCTCCATCGAGCCGGATTACGGGGACGAACCCGCCAGCAGGTTTGGGCGGGAAATCGATATGGAGGCCAGCCGCATCGCGGCGATAGCGGACCGACCCGCCGCCGAGCAGCGTCGCACGTTCGATCTTGCCGCGCGCACGACCGGCCGCCAAGGAGGGCACCGTCGTGGTGCCGCTCGGCCAGTCGAGGAACAGCACGTACAGTGCGCCCTTGTTGGTGGTGAAGCGCACGTCACGCGGTGTGAAATCGCCCGCGCCCGCTTCGTTCTGCATCCCCGACTGGAGCTTGGTCGGCCCCTCGCCGAAGATGCGCCATGGCCGCGACCCGAAGATCGCTTCGCCATTGGTCGCTGTCCACTCGCCCATCTGGTCGAGGATCTTCTCTTCCTCGCCGTCAATCGCGCCGTGGCCGGGCTGCGGCACCGACAGCAGCAGATTGCCGTTCTTCGACACCACGTCGGCGAGCCGCTGGACGACCTTTTCCGCCGAGGTGTAGCTTTTGTCGTTGAGCCGCGCGACGTTGTAGAACCAGTCGCCGAGGCAGGTGTCGGTCTGCCACGGTTCTTCCCACAGATGATCGCTGAAGCCGCGCTCAACATCCTGCACCACGCCGAGGCGTTCGTTAGGTTTCAACTGCTTGGCGAACAAGGCGACGTCGATCTTGCCCGACCAGCCGATCGAGCGGTTGTAATAGTCCGCCGCCGCTTGCAGCCCGATCGGGCCGAAGGGCAGTCCGTAATCGTCGAAATAGACGAGGTCGGGCTTGTACTTGTCGATCAGGTCGGTCTGGCGGAGCAGCCACTTTGTGACGTAGCGCGGATCGTCGGTCGGGCCGGTCTCGATCCACTGGCCGTCATTCTTTTCGTGCCACGCGTTCATCGCCGGAATCGTGTCGATCCCGTCGGGCATCACCGCATGGCCGCCGGTGTAGAGTTCCTGCGGGTCGAGCCCGTCCCACCACTGGCCCTTGCCGTCGGCCTTGCGCAGCCGGAACGCATCATAGCGTTCGCCCTTGCGCGGGCCGGTCTGATCATAGCCGTAGGCGGTCTGATACCAATGCCAGCTGTGCGCCGAATGGTTGGACACGCCGAACTTGAGCCCGGCTTTGCGCGCCGCCTTCTCCCACGTGCCGACGATGTCGCGCTTTGGGCCGACGCGCAGCGAGTTCCAAGCGTGATAGCGGCTGTCGTAGCAATCGAGATTGTCGTGGTGGTTCGCCAGCGCCATGAAATAGCGCGCGCCGACCTTCTTGTAGCGCGCGATCAGCGCGTCCGGGTCCCAGCGGTCGGCGGTCCAGCGGTTCTGGACGTCCTTCATCCCCGCGACGGTCGGATGGCCATAGGTCTTGACGTGATGGTCGTAGACCGGATGCCCCTGCATATACATGAAGCGCCCGTACCAGTCGCCGCGTTCGGGGACCGATTGCGGCCCCCAATGCGACCAGATCCCGAGCTTCGCGTCGCGAAACCAGTCGGGGTAGCGATAGTTGGAAACGAGCGACGGCCAGTTGGCCTCGACCGGCCCGCGCGTCATTCCCATCGGGCTTTTCGCGAGCGCCGCATGCGCCATCGGCGTCGCGGCGAGCCCCGCGAGGATCGACCGGCGCGTGAGCGCGGCTGGGGTCACTTGGCAACCGCTCTGGCGATCGCTGCCAGCGCAAGCGGGCGCATCACGGCATAGCCTTGCGGGGTCGGATGGACGCCGTCGCTGGCATAGCCCGGCTTCATCGCGCCCTCGGGGGTGGCGAGTGCGGCGTGGTAATCGACGTAGGTGAAGCCGTTCGCCTTGGCGTAGCTCTGCAGCCAGGCGTTGAGCGCGGCGATCTGCGGCACCGGGCGCTTGTCCGGGCTCCACGGGAAGGAAGCGGCGGGCGGGACCGAGGCGAGGATCACCTTGATCCCGTGCGCGCGCGCCAGTTCGGCCATCGTTTGGATATTGCCCTCGACCGTCTCGATCGTCGCCGCGCCGGTGTTGCCCGCGATGTCGTTGGTGCCCGCCATGATGTGGACCGCCTGCGGTTTGAGCGCGATAACGTCGGCGCGGAAGCGAACGAGCATTTGCGGGGTGGTCTGCCCGCTGATGCCGCGATCGACCACGCCGTTGGAAAAGAGGTCCGCATCGGCGTGGATCCAGTTGTCGGTGATTGAATCCCCCATGAACACGACCCGGACCTTCTGCCCGGCAAGCGCGCGGTTGTCGGCGGCGTAGCGGCACAGCTGCCCGAAATCTCGGGTGAGCATATGGAGATTGAACATCTGGTAGCTGACCTTGGCGTCCGGAGCAGGATGCGTGACGCACGGATCGGACACGATGCCGACCGGATCACCCGCGTGGGGATCGCCCGGTACGATGGTCTGCGCCTGGGCGGTGACCGAAGCCAGACCCAGCAGCAATCCGGCTAGCGTCGCGTATCCTCGCATCTCGATCCCCTCCAGAAGTGCACCGCGAACCGGGCTATTTCGTGCAGCTATAAAGCGATGATTTATATATGAACAGCTACTTTTGCTGGCGGAAGGTCCGTTCAGGTGGGGAACACGCCCTTGCTGGTGCCGAAAGCGGTAAATAACGCGGGCCAAACCGACACAGGCTTGCTCGCGGGGAGGCGCGTCCCAAAGCCGTGTCCGCCGGCTTCGAACACATGCAGTTCGGCCGGTCGCGCAGCTGCTTTCATCGCGCCGAACATCGCGATGCTGTTCGCAACCGGGACCAGATCGTCGTCCGCGGCATGCGCGAGGAAGATCGGCGGCGTGTCACTGGTGACGCGCGTTTCGACCGAAGCGATGTGGCGCAGCGGGACAGGTGCGTCCGTGCCGAGCAAGGCATCGCGCGACCCGCCGTGGGTGAACGGGGCTTCCAGGCTGACGACAGGATAGATCAGGCCGGCATAATCGGGCCGTGCCGACTGGCCATCGATCGCGTCCATCGGCGCGTAAGCGGTTTCGCCGTGCCGCGTGGCGAGCGATCCCGCGAGATGCCCGCCCGCCGAAAAGCCGAGTACTGCGATCCGCGCAGGATCGACGCCGAACCGGGCAGCGTCCGCGCGGATCGTCCGCATCGCACGTTGCGCATCCTGCAACGGTACCAGCGCGCGATCGCCCCAGCCTTCGGCGGGGAGGCGGTATTGCAGGATGAACGCCGTAATGCCGCGCGCATTGAGCCACGCCGCCTGCTCCAGACCTTCATTGTCGTAGGACAGGAAGCCATAACCCCCGCCGGGGATCACCAGCACCGCCGCGCCATTGGGCTTGGCGGCGCGCTTCACCACAAGCGCCGGACGCGCAATGCCGCGCAGCCAGCGGTCGGGGTGGCGCGGATCCTTGCTGCGTTCCTCGACACTGGGCTTGATCGCGCTTTTCCGATCGCCGGGAATCGTTTTTGGCCAGAGCGGCACGATTTCGTCGCGGGACGATTGGGCCGCGAGCGGCGCGGCAGCGAGCGTATAGAGCGCGGCGCCTCCGGCTAGGAGCGTGCGGCGGGTCGGGTCGGTCGTCGGCATCTCGGTCCCCTTCGTTGAAATGTCGGTGTACCGTCAGCCGGAGCAGATTGTCGAATGGATGCAACGGCACGGCCGCTGCCGTGATGCGGGATGACCATCGCTGACAGCGAAAAGCCCGCCGTCTCTGTCGAGACGACGGGCTTTCTGCCGTTTCACATCGGCGGAACCGCCGGTGAAAACCAATCAGGCCTTCTTGCGCGCGCGCTTGGGGGCTGCGGCCGCGACGGTATCTTCTTCCTCGTCGGGCGAGTCTTCGCCGGCTTCGGTCAGCGCCTCGCCCAATGCCTTCAGCTTTTCCTGCTGCGCATCGGCCTTGTCGGCGATCTTGGTCGTTGCGGCGCCCAGACGGTGGAGCAGCGCATGGACGCGATCCGCATCGGGTTCGTCGCGCTCGAGCTGCTTGCGGAGCGATCCGAGATCGCGAAGAATGCCCTTGGCACCCGATGTCTCGACATCCGCGAGCGCGGCTTCCCAATCCTCGATCATGTCGGCGCCCTTGGTCGCCTTGGTCGTATCAAGACCGCGATTGATCGCATTCATCGTTCCGGCGAATTTCAGGGCCATATTCCATCTCCGACTTGCCGTATTGGCGAGCGATGAAACGCCGGGTAGCGTGCTTAATGTCCGCGCCAGTTGCTTGCATTCTCACTGATAAGGATCAGTCTGTCGGTTGGAGTCCCGATCCCGATCGGACGCGCACCGACGCTTGGCTGCGCGTGCCATGCATATCGGCAAGAAGGTGAACGAACCCGTGGTATCCACCGGCACGAACCCCTAGATCGTACGCGATGTCCGATCCCAATGCCCCGACCCGCTTCCACGAAGACAAGGCCACCTTCACCGTCCGCGGCAGCGACGCGCCCGATATCGAGGCGGGGGTCGCCGCGATCCGCAACGTGCTGGCAACGCTGCCGATCCGTCCAGGCGTCTACCGTATGCTCGATGCGCGCGGCGACGTGCTGTATGTCGGCAAGGCGCGCGCGCTCAAGAACCGCGTGACCAACTATACGCAGGTCGATCGCCTCTCGAAGCGACTCCAGCGGATGGTCGCGCAGACCCGATCGATGATGATCGTGACGACCAACAACGAGGCCGAGGCGCTGCTGCTCGAGGCGCAGCTGATCAAGCGCTATCGCCCCGCGTACAACGTCCTGTTGCGCGACGATAAGAGCTTCCCGTTCATCCTGCTGCGCGTCGATCATGCCTATCCGCGAATCCAGAAGCATCGCGGCGCACGGCGCGCCAAGGGCAATTACTACGGCCCGTTCGCTAGCGCGGGCTCGGTCAACAACACGCTGAATGCGTTGCAGAAGCTGTTCCTGTTGCGAAGCTGTACCGACGGCTTCTTCAAGAACCGCGACCGGCCCTGCCTGTTGTACCAGATCAAGCGATGCTCGGCGCCGTGCGTCGGGCGGATCGATGAAGCTGGCTATGCCGAACTCGTCGCGGACGCGAAGGCGTTCCTCGGCGGCAAGTCGACCGAGGTGCAGGCCAAGCTCGGCGCGCAGATGCAGGTCGCCGCGGAGAACATGGACTTCGAACTGGCCGCGATCATTCGCGACCGGCTGCGCGCGTTGACGTTTATCCAGGGGAGCCAGGCGATCAACGCGGAAGGGCTGGGCGACGCGGACATCTTCGCGATGGCGTGCAAGAACGGCGTGATCGGGATCCAGGCGTTCTTCATCCGGGGCGGGCAGAATTGGGGGCATCGCAGCTTCTTCCCGGCGCACACCGCCGACGTTCCGGAGGACGAGATCTTTACCGGGTTCCTCGCGCAATTCTACGAGGAGGTTCCGCCGCCGCGGACGATCCTGCTCGACCGGGAGCTCGACGAAGCCGCGTTGCTCGGCGAGGCGTTGGGTGCGCAGGCCGGGTTCAAGGTCGCGCTGTCGATGCCGCAGCGCGGGTCGCGGCGACAGCTGCTCGAACAGGCCAAGCGCAACGCCGAGGAAGCGCTCGACCGGCGGCTTGCGGAGAGCACGACGCAGGCCAAATTGCTACGCGAAGTGGCCGAGCTGTTCGACTTGCCCGAACCGCCCGATCGGATCGAAGTCTATGACAACAGCCATATCCAGGGGACCAACGCGCTTGGCGCAATGGTCGTCGCGGGGCCCGAGGGGTTCCGCAAGGGGCAGTATCGCAAGTTCAACATTAAGAACCCCGATACGATCCCGGGCGACGATTTCGGGATGATGCGCGAAGTCTTCGGGCGTCGGTTCGCGCGCGCGCAGGCGGACGATCCCGATCGGGATTCGGGCGACTGGCCGGATCTGGTGCTGATCGACGGCGGGCGCGGGCAGCTCAATGCGGTGAAGGGCGTGCTCGAGGAATTGGGGATCGAGGACGTGTGTCTCGTCGGGATCGCCAAGGGGCCGCACCACGGCCGCGATGGCCGCGAGGTGTTCCACATGCTCGACGGACGCGAGTTCCAGTTGCCCGTCAACGCGCCCGTGCTGTTCTACCTGCAACGCTTGCGCGACGAGGTGCACCGCTTCGCGATCGGTGCGCACCGGGCGAAGCGCGCCAAGGCGATCGGTGCGTCGCCGCTCGACGACGTGCCGGGCATCGGGCCGGCGCGGAAGAAGGCGTTGCTGATGCACTTCGGCACCGCGCGGGCGGTGCGCAACGCCAGTCTGGCGGATCTGCAGCGCGCGCCGGGCGTCAGCGCGGCGGTGGCACAGCAACTGTACGACTTTTTCCATACCCGGTGACGGCCTGCGCCGCCGCGCGCTGGAAACGTTCCAGCAACAATTCGGACTAGGGGGATGGAGAACGATAGGCAGGGTCCGCGTTTGCGCGCATAGGGACCCTTGCATCCAGGCTGGTACCGCGAGCGTGTCTCCGTTCGTCGGGGCCGCGCGTGTAAGGCGTACAAAGATGAGCGTTTTGCTAGGGATAAAACGAAGAGCCGGATCTGTGCCGTGGCGTGTTGCCGCCGGTCTGGTGCAGACCCGCACGATTCACGCCCTCCGCCATCGGCGATACGAGCACGCGCGTGACCAGCATCGCACCCGATTGCCCGCCATGTCCGATGCAATCGCGGAGATGGCGCGCGGCCTGGAAGAGCGCGGTGTGGTCCAGACCCGTCTGTCGTCGCTTGCGCTGGAGGGGGCGGATGAAGCGTTCGCCGAAGCGTCGCAATTGACCGCGCTGTGGAGGGACCGATTGCGGGAGCAGGGGCGTGCGGGCAGCGCGTTTCTCCGCGTGCCGCCCGCTGAAATTGCCGCAAGACCAGCAATCTACCGGTTGGGATTGCATCCCGCGCTGCTCGATCTGGCGGAAGCGTATGTCGGGCTGCCGGTCGCCTATGACGGCGTGAACCTGCAATATACGCTGGCGGACGGGCGCGCGGTCTCGACGCGGAAATGGCACCGCGACCGGGAAGACCGGCGGATGATCAAGCTGGCGGTCTATCTGACCGACGTCGATGCGGACAGCGGGCCGTTCCAGTTGCTGCCGGTCGAGGCGACTGTGCCGGACGACCGGTTTTACCTCGACGATGCCGACGAGAAGGACGACGGCGGGCGCATTTTGGGCGTTCATCCAATCAGTTGCGAGGGGGCGGCGGGGACGGTCGTCGTCGCTGACACCGCGCGCTTCTTCCATCGCGGCAAGCCGGCGACCGGGCGCGACCGGGCGGCCTTGTTTTACAGCTACTTTGCGCGGGTGCCGCAGCGGCCGTATTTCTGCGATCGGTCGGGTCTGTCGGCGCGCGACGTCGCCAAACTAGTCGAAACACTGTCGCCGCGACAGCAGAATGCGGCATTATGGCGCCGGAATCTGCCATTTCCGTGGCGGTTCGTACCTGCTTCGAGCGCGTAATAAACGCTCAGGCCCAGCCTTCGAGCACCTGATCCGGCGGGCGGTGGCCGTCCGCCCACATGCGGATGTTGGTGATGACCTTCTCCCCCGTCGCGAGCCGCCCCTCGAACGTCGCGGAGCCCATGTGCGGGGTCATCACGACATTGGGAAGCGCAAGCAGCCGCGGATCGATCCGCGGCTCATGCTGCCACACGTCGAGGCCGGCACCCGCCAGCCGTCCGTTCTCGAGAGCGTCGACCAGCGCATCCTCGTCGACGATCCCGCCGCGCGAGGTGTTGATGACATAGACATGGGGCCGCAGCAGCGCGATCCGGGCGGCGTCAATCAGCCCCTCGCTGTCGGCGTTGCGCGGGGTGTGGATCGTCAGCAGGTCGATCGCGCCGAGCATCTCGTCGAGATTGGGGTGCCACTGCGCCTGCAACTCGGCCTCGACCACCTTGGGCAGTCGGTGGCGGTTGTGGTAATGGATCGACA
Organism: Sphingomonas sp. PsM26; assembly: GCA_030433805.1. Lineage (GTDB taxonomy): Bacteria > Pseudomonadota > Alphaproteobacteria > Sphingomonadales > Sphingomonadaceae > Sphingomonas. The sequence continues at coordinate 110,210 of JARUXA010000011.1, forward strand.
GGCCGAACGCGCGCGCCCGCCGCGCCACCGCCTGGCCGATCCGCCCCATGCCGAGGATGCCGAGCGCCTTGCCACCGATGCGGTGGCCGAGCATCCCGCCGGGGGTCCAGCCCTGCCACGCGCCCGAGCGGACCAGCTTCTCGCCCTCCGCCAGCCGCCGCGGGACCGAGAGAAGCAGCGCCATCGTCAGGTCGGCGGTATCCTCGGTCAGCACGCCCGGCGTGTTGGTGACGAGGATGCCGCGTGCCCGCGCGGCTTTCAACGCGATATGGTTCACGCCCGCGCCGAAATTGGCGATCAGCTTCAATCGCGGCCCGGCACCCTCGATCAGCGCGGCGTCGATCTCGTCGGTCACGGTCGGGACCAGCACGTCGCAATCGGCCATCGCGGCGGCAAGCTCGGCGCGAGTCAGCGCGGTGGCACCGCGGTGGATGCTCGCGTCGAACAGTTGCTCCATCCGCAGCATCACCGCGTCGGGCAATTCGCGGGTCACCGCCACGCGCGGGTTGGGGACACGTCTCGTCTCTGCCATGCCGCTGGCTTGGCGGAGGGCCTGCGCGGCGTCAACGGGTGTTGAAGCCGCGCGCCAAAACGCGATAAGCGGGGACATGACGCTACGACACCAGAAGATGCCGATCGCGGCGCGGCTTGCGCTGCTGATCGGGGCGACGAGCATGGCCGCGGCAGCGTTCGCGCCCGCGATTGCCGCCATGGCCAACCGCAAAGCGCCGTTCTACGCCTCGGTCGGTGCCAAGAAGGCGCGGATGCGCACGGGGCCGGCGCGATCCTATCCGGTCAGCTGGCTGTACCAGCGTGCCGATCTCCCGGTCAAAGTCATCGCCGTGTTCGAGCACGGCCAATGGTACAAGGTCGAGGACCCGAGCGGCACGCAGGGGTGGATGATGAGCGGGCTGCTCAGCGAGCGGCGGACCGGGATGATCACCGGGCAGGTCGCCGAATTGCGCGACAGCCCGGACAGCGACGCGCGGATCGTCTGGCGGGCGGCACCGGGGGTGGTCGGGCGGCTGAGCAAATGTTCGGGCGGCTGGTGCTATTTCGACGTGCAGGGGCGCGGCGGGTTCGTCGAACAGTTGCGGATGTGGGGTGCGGAAGCGGGCGAAACGCTGCCGTGAAGGGCTGGACGATCCGGCGCGACGATCTGACGCATCCGGACGTGCTCGACCTGCTTGACCTGCATTTGCGCGCCGCGTTCGAGAACAGCCCGCCGGGGAGCGTCTTCGCGCTCGATGCGAGCGGGCTGCGCGATCCTTCGGTGACGGTGTGGACCGCGTGGGAGGACGAGGTGCTGCTGGGGATGGGCGCGCTCAAGCAGCTCGATCCGACCTGGGGCGAGGTCAAGTCGATGCGCACCGCGCCCGCGCAGCTGCGACGCGGGGTGGCGGGGGTGCTGCTCGATCATCTGGTCGCCGAGGCGCGCGCGCGCGGGTATCGGCGGCTGAGCCTCGAGACGGGCTCCAACGCGCCGTTTGCTGCTGCGCATGCGCTGTATCGGCGGGCCGGGTTCGTGGAGTGCGCGCCGTTCGGGGATTATCACGATACGGTGTTCGCGCAGTATTTTACCAAGGATCTTGCCGCGTCAGCGTAGCTTTGCGGGCGCGGAGGCGTCCGATCTCTGCCGCCCCGTCGCGCCGGGGGAATTGCGCCTGCTTACAGCCTGCTGACCATCGCTCTTCGGCAAAATCGCGCTGGACGAATCGGAACAGATGGTGAACATAGTGGGCATGACCCAGCCAGATTGCGCCCTGATCGCCCACGCCCTCCTGACCAGCAGCGGCTTCGCCCGAGTCGGGCTGACCGCCCCGAGCGAACGCATCCGCGAAGCCGCCGCCGCCGAACTGGCGCGCACGATCGTGTGTGCGCTCGAGGGTTTCCCCTGCGATCGCGACCCGCGCCAGATGGCGCTGCCGCTTTGACGTGGGCAACGTAAGATTTCGCACGCTGTTCGATTTCACGCGGCATCAGATGAACGTCGGCTGCGTCTGCGGATCGTGCGCGCACAAGGGCGTGGTGCATCGTGACCGGTTTGCGCGCTGGTGCTTCCTCAAGCGGTTGAACGCCGCGGTCGACAATCTGCCGGGGTTTTTACGCTGCTCGCAATGCGGCGGGCGACCGGTGCGGATCCGGCCGACGTTGCTGCCGCCGACGTTTCCGGGCTGGGGCGCGGATGAGGGGGCGTGGAAGCGGTTGCAGCGGCGGTTGCGGGGGTGAGGGGGGCTGGGAGGTTTGAGTGAATGGCCCCAGGCGAACGGAGGATCGTGCGTCGGCTTTACAATGAAGAAATTTCGGGCCCAACTCCCGATGCGGTCGAGTGCCAACACGAGTGCGCTGACCGGCAGGTGTGATGCGGCGCACCCAAAGTGATTCCTGCGATTTTGCCGTTCCACAAGCTACAAGTTGAGAGGCAGGATATCAGACCGCTTGTTACAAGCTGGGCAGGGTAGGGTATATGGGGGCAATAGGACGCTCAGAATTGTCTGATTGCTCTCTCGCATTTCTTTAGCAATTTCAGGTCGTAACCGCCTTGCGAGTTGCCATACGTGTGCTAGCCTGCTCTCAACTAGGCGGGGGCAAATCGTGGCAGGCAAAAAATCTCTAGTTCACCCGATACTGTTCTCCAAGCATTTCAAAATTGATCCAAAAAAGTTAGATGCAGCCAAGTTACTAGACACCATTCTGAATAGTGACACGAAGCTGTTCATTGATCCTCTACTAATTTACAAAAGCCAAAACATTCTAATAAAGCGCGATGGTCGTAAGGCTATTAAGCAATCCTTTAACAACGTTATCGGTTTGATCGATATATCTGGGGTTGAGGGAGATGCTGCTTGGAAAGGAGCCTTCAAGGCCCTTAAGCTTGACGAGCGACCAGAGACGAGCTTGGGCTATGGCGGGGCAGGCAACAGCGGTAGCTCTCCACCGGCCAAGACCCGCAACGCAATTCTAAGAACGGCGAAGCAGATTATTACGTTGGGCGAGAAAAACCCGGACATGATTCCCCTTATGGGGCTTTTCGAGGAGGGAGTTGGACCTGACATATTAAGTGACATGACTACAAACTTTCTGCTTCCAGTACTCTGCGAGATTACAGAAGAGTTCTGTAGCGCGAATAGTATACCCTGCCGCCAATTCGGAGAGCAGTACGGCAACAGGAGCTTGCCCGAAAACCCATGTCGCCTGTCTGAACCGGTCATACTAGTCCCTCGCGATCTGTTACGCGACCTTCCCCTTGCTGCTGATTGGTCAGATGTATCGCGAGTAGTGCTAGAGGTTAATGAAGTCCGTGAGGCGGTGAACCAGATATTTGGCAATTTTGCTAAAGCAACCGTCACCGAAAAGAAAAGAGCTATTAGAGAGGTTAGTCTTAACTCAGTTCACATTCTCAGGTTGATACTATCGGCTGTTGCTGGAGCTTCTGAGAGCTACGATGAAAAAGCTGATCTTGATGGATTCTACCAGTTTCGTAAAATACTTTACCAAGACCCGCAGGTCTTCGCTGGTATGGTCAAGCCACCTGCCGCAATGGATGCTACCACTCTGCGAGCAACAGTACTAAGCATCATCGATCAGTTTAAGAATCAAGTTGAGCATAACAATATGTGGGAGTTGCTATGGAACGGCGACTCGCCCCGACATGAGAGAGCCAGTCAGCTTCTGTTTTTCGCTGTCGCTAACGTTATGTGCGCGGTCAACGATGTCGATATCTCGCCAGAAACCAATTCCGGCGGTGGGCCTGTTGATTTTAAATTCTCGACAGGCTTCCGGGGACGATTGGTTGTTGAGATGAAGCTGTCCAAGGGAACCGTCGAAAGCGGCTACAAGACTCAGCTTGAGATTTACAAAAAGGCTGCTGCTACCTCGGCGGGCATCTTCGTCGTTATGGACATAGGAGGCATGGGCATGAAGCTACGGAAAATCGAGCGAATGCGGGATGCTGCGATCGCTGCCGGTGAGCAGGCTGATGACATAATCGTGATCGATGCTAGACGGAAGGCATCCGCTAGCAAGCGGAAGGGTGTAAGCGAGTGAGGCACGGGCTTCCCTGCCAACCTTGGAACTGTAACGTTAGGCAATGCCAACCGTGACAGTGGCTGAATAAAAAGTGTTTGTTTTTCTGTGCTTACGCACTTGTAACCGATCACCCTCGGCTCCACCATTCATATCGTCGTCCCGCCCCACCGCCCAGCAACAAACCCCGTAACCTCCTCCCGCAATTCCGCATCCTCCGGCGTTCCCCCACCGAACCCGCCATGCGGCATCGCCTCGAATACGTGCAGCTCGGCCGCCACCCTGGCGCGCCGCAGCGCGCGGTGCAGGCGGACGGTGGTCGACAGGAACAGGTCGCGCGTGCCCGATTGCAGGAAGGTCGGCGGCAGTCCGCCAAGTTCCCCGAACAGCGGCGAAACCAAAGGGTCGCGCAGGTCCGCGCCGTTCGCATACAAAAGGTTGGTCGCGGCGAGTGACCCCGGCAGCACGACGTCGACCAGTTGGTTGACCGCGAAACTGTCGCCGGATTCGGTCAGGTCCGCTTGCGGCGACAACAGCACCAGCCCGGCGGGCATCGGCAGCCCTTCGGCGCGCGCGCGGAGCAGCATTGCCACCGCAAGATTGCCGCCCGCCGAGCGTCCCCCGATCACGACGTCGGCGGGGGCGTGGTGCGCGAGGACGTGGGCGTAGGTCGCAACGCAATCGTCGAGCGCGGCGGGGAAGGGCTGTTCGGGGGGCGTGCGATAATCGACGCCGTAGCAGCGCACCTGATGCTGGTCAGCGTGCATCCGCGCGCCGGTGCGGCACGCGCCGCCCCCGCCGAAGACAAGCGCGCCGCCGTGCAGGTCGATATAGGCGCGCCTGGCGTCGAACGCGCCTTCGGGGGTCGCGACATGCACCCGCGCCGCGCCGACCGTGATCGTCTCGACGGTCGAGCGCAGGCTCCCCGCGATCCCCTCCATCGCCATCGCATAGCCCGCGTCGGCGGCGGTCTTGAGGTCCGCCCAGGCGGCATGGTCCGCCGGATCGGGCAGCACATGGAGCGCGTTGAGCGGCACGCCGTCGGCGCGCACTGCGCGTTCCAGCATCGCGCACGCCTCGGGCGAGATCGAGCGCGGGGCCGGAACCGTCCGCGCGGGGAGCGCGACGCCGTGGGGGGTGTTCTCGGTTACGCCATCAACTCCACCGCGACCGCGGTCGCCTCGCCGCCGCCGATGCACAGCGATGCAAGCCCACGCTTGCCGCCGCGCGTCTCCAGCGCCGACAGCAGCGTTGCGAGGATGCGCGCGCCGCTCGCGCCGATCGGGTGGCCGAGCGCGCAGGCGCCGCCGTTCACGTTGATCCGGTCATGCGCGATGTCGAGGTCACGCATCGCGATCATCGCGACGACCGCGAACGCTTCGTTGACTTCAAACAGGTCGACGTCGCTCGCGGACCAGTCTGCCTTTTCAAGCGTCTTGCGCATCGCGAACACCGGCGCGGTGGTGAACAGTGACGGCGCGTGCGCATGCGCGCCGTGCGCGACGATCCGCGCGAGCGGGGTGAGGCCGAGCTTCTCCGCCACCGACGCGCGCGTCATCACCAGTGCGGCCGCTCCGTCCGAAATCGACGAGGCGTTGGCGGCGGTGATCGTGCCTTCCTTCGAGAAAGCGGGCTTGAGCGTCGGGATCTTGGCGACGTCGCCCTTGGCGGGCTGCTCGTCGAGGCTGACCGTGGTCGGTCCCTTGCGTCCCGCGACGTCTGTGGGGACGATCTCGCGGTCGAACGCGCCCGATTGCTGCGCGCGTTGTGCGCGGTGGAGCGATTCGATCGCGTAATCGTCCATCTGTGCGCGGGTGAACTGATAGGCCGCCGCGCTGTCCTCGGCGAAATTGCCCATCAGCTTGCCGGGCTCATACGCATCCTCGAGCCCGTCGAGGAACATATGGTCTTTCAGCACATCATGCCCGATCCGCGCGCCGCCGCGGTGGCGCATCGAGAGGTAGGGCGCGTTGGTCATGCTCTCCATCCCGCCCGCGACGATCAGGTCGGCCGAGCCAGCCGCGAGCGCATCCGCCGCGAGGATCGCCGCCTGCATCCCCGATCCGCACATCTTGTTGATCGTGGTCGCCTCGACATGGTCAGGCAGCCCGGCCTTGAGCGCCGCCTGGCGCGCAGGCGCCTGGCCGAGCCCGGCGGGGAGGACGCAGCCCATGTAGATCCGCTCGATCGCCGATCCCGCGAGCCCCGCACGCTCGACCGCGCCACCGACCGCGGTCGCGCCGAGTTCGGTCGCGGTCGCGCCGGCCAGTGCGCCCTGGAACGACCCCATCGGGGTGCGCGCGTAGGAGACGATGACCACGGGGTCGGCGGTTGGACGGGTGGCCATGTGGGGAAACCTCTGATGAAAGCGATCTGAACTGTGTTTTGCGGCGCGCCCAAACCCAAACCCGTTCGCCCTGAGCGCCGTCGAAGGGCTCGTCGCCCGACAGACCGGGGTCTGGGATGCGAACGGGGCTTCGACTTCGCTCAGCCCGAACGGGTGGGGGATTGGATCCGAGCGCTGTCGATCTAGGGCCGACATTGCCGATTTACAAACTATAGCACGGTCTTGAATGACCACCGGAAACCGAGGCGATACGCATGGATGAGTGGATCTGGCCGGTCCTGCTGGGCGGGCTCGGCGCGATCTTCGGGAGCTTCATCGCGACGATCGTGGTGCGCTGGCCCGAGGGGCGATCGGTGCTGCACGGGCGATCGGCGTGCGACGGATGTGGGGTCGTGCTCGCCCCGCGCGATCTGATGCCGCTGGTGAGCGCGCTGGTGGCGCGGGGGCGGTGCCGCCGTTGCGGGGCGGCGATCGATCCGCGGCATTGGCAGATCGAGGCGATGGCGTTGCTGATCGGCGTCGCGGCTGGGCTGGCGGTGCCGGGGCCGGTCGGGATTGCGGGGGCGGTGTTCGGGTGGCTGCTGCTGACGCTCGGTGCGCTCGACGTGGTGGCGTTCTGGTTGCCCGACGTGCTGACGGTGACGCTGGCGGTGGGGGGACTGGTGACGGGGGCGCTCGGGGTGTCGCCGGCGCTGACCGACCGGCTGATCGGCGGGGGAGTCGGGTTCGTTGCCTTGTGGGCGGTGGGTGCAGGGTACAAGCTTCTGCGCGGGCGGGTCGGACTCGGCGGGGGTGATCCCAAGCTGCTGGGGGCGATCGGGTTGTGGCTGGGGTGGCGGATGCTGCCGACGGTGGTGCTGTTCGCTGCGCTCGTGGGGCTCGGGATTGCGGTGGTCGGGGCGCTGCGCGGACGGGCGACGACGCTCACCGACCGGATGCCGTTCGGCGCGCTGCTCGCGATCGCGGCTTACCCGGCGTGGCTGATGCTGGTAGGGATGGCGGCATGAATGCGCTTCCGATCCTTGCGGCCCTGGTGCTTGCCGCGACCCAGCAGGCCGCCCCGAAAGAGGCCCCACCGCCCGCGCCCGTCGTGCCATCGGTCGACGGCCTGCCGATCGGGTCGATCCCGCGGCAGGAGCTGCCGCGCAAGGGGTGCGCGGCGTATCTGTGGACCGCGAGCGGGACGCGTGCGCTGGTCGCGATGGCCACGGGGGGCGGGGGCACCGATCCCGCGCGGTTGCGGCTGTCGATCGCGGGGAAAATCACTGATCTGGACCGCACCGGGCAGCTGGGCGCGATAACCCTCGGCTTCCCCGAAACCACGACCTATGCGGGTGGGGGCGCGACGATCAAGCTGACGCTGGGGATCGAGACGCGCAGCTCGATCACCGACGGCGGGGCGGTGCCGGAGGGCATCCTCCAGCTCGACCGGACGGGACAGGATAGCGTGGTCATCCCGGTGGCGGGGTTGATCGGCTGTACGTAAAGGGAAGACGGGGATGACACTCGACCAGACGCTCCAGGCACAACGGCTCGCGTTCAATAGCGAATTGCCCGTTTCGCTGACGGTCCGCAAAGACCGGCTCAAACGCGCCGCGGCGATGATCGCGGACAATGCCGATGATTTCTGCGACGCGCTGAGCGAGGATTTCGGGCACCGTAGCCGCGAGCAATCGATGCTGACCGACGTCGCGGCGTCGATCGCGCCGATCCGCCACGCGCTTCGCGCGCTCGACGGCTGGGCGAAGCGCGACAAGCGCGCGGTGCAGTTTCCGCTCGGGCTGCTCGGCGCGCGGGCGTGGGTGGAATACCAGCCCAAGGGCGTGGTCGGCGTGATCGCGCCGTGGAATTTCCCGGTCAATCTGGTGATGGGGCCGATCGCGGGGATCTTCGCGGCGGGGAACCGCGCTATGGTCAAGACGAGTGAATTCACCCCGCGCACTGCCGCGCTGTTCGAGGCGGTGAGCGCGAAATACTTCGCGCACGACGAACTCGCGTTCTTCAGTGGCGGGCCGGAGGTGGGGAAGGCGTTTTCGGAACTGCCGTTCGATCATCTGATCTTCACCGGCGCTACGGGGATCGGGCGGCATATCCTCCATGCGGCGGCGGACAATCTGACGCCGGTGACGCTCGAACTCGGCGGCAAGTCGCCGGTGATCATCGGCCAGAACGCCGACATCGCGCGCGCGACCGAGCGCGTGGCGATCGGCAAAATGCTCAACGCCGGGCAGATCTGCCTCGCGCCCGATTATATGCTGGTCCCGCAGGCGCAGGAGCAGGCGGTGGTCGACGGGCTGAAGGCGGCGGTGTCGGCGATGTATCCGACGCTGCTGGCGAACCCGGATTACACCGCGATCATCAACGACCGACATCACCAGCGGCTCGCCGACTGGGTCGACGATGCACGCGCCAAGGGCGCGACGGTCGAGGTGGTCAATCCGGGCGGGGAGGATTTCGCGGGGTCGAATGCGCGCAAGATGCCGCTGCATATTGTGCGGAATGCGACCGACGACATGATCGTGATGCAGGAGGAAATCTTCGGTCCGATCCTACCGGTGCGCAGCTACACGGGCGGGATCGACAGCGCGATCGACGAAGTGAACCGGCGTGATCGGCCGCTCGGGCTTTATTATCTCGGGCCGGACGAAGGGGAGCGGCGGCGCGTGCTCGATCGGACGATTTCGGGCGGGGTGACGATCGACGACGTCGTGTTCCATGTCTCGATGGAGGATCTGCCGTTCGGCGGGGTCGGGCCTTCGGGCATGGGGTCGTACCACGGGCTCGACGGGTTCAAGACGTTCAGCCACGCCAAGGCGGTGTTCAAGCAGGCGAAGCTGGATGTGGCGAAGCTGGCGGGGTTGAAGCCACCGTATGGGAAAGCGACGATGACGAGTGTGCGGCGGCAGATGAAGTAGGGCTTTCTACTGTCGCTTTTTCTTCTGCTCTTCCCCGGCGAAGGCCGGGGCCCAGTAGCGATTGCCGCGGTAACTGCGTCCAGTCGCCTGCAGTCTTCTGTTCCTCTCCTAGGCCCCGGCCTTCGCCGGGGAGGCGCAATCTGCTGTTGGGCGGCAGATGGAGTAGCGGGGCTGTTACGCTTCCTCCCCCCTTTTCGCTTCCCCGGCGGAGGCCGGGGCAAAGTAGCGATTGCGGAGGTAACTGCGTCCAGTCGCCCGCAATCTCCTGTTCCTCTCCTGGGCTGCGGCCCTCGCCGGGGAGGCGCAATCTGCTGTTGGGCGGCAGATGAAGTAGCGGGGCTGTTACGCTTCCTCCCCCCTTTTCGCTTCCCCGGCGAAGGCCGGGGCCCAGTAGCGATTGCGGAGGTAACTGCCTCCAGTCGCCTACAGTCTTCTGTTCCTCTCCTGGGCCCCGGCCTTCGCCGGGGAAGCGTAGTAGGAGGATTGGGGAAGCGGTAAGGGGGAGCCGCTACGAGGGATCAATCCACCCGGTAATGGATCGGCTTGAAACTTCCGCCATTGCTTGCCGGTGCCGAGCAGGCGGTGAGGCCAATGATCAGGTCCATCTCCGCGCGCAGGACGATATGGTCGCCCGCCTTGCTGATCGGCGGAAGGACATCGAGCTTCCCCGTCGCGCCATCGACAGTCACGTTCATGAAACAGTTGAACGCGGTCGGGATCATGTCGGGCTTCACGCCATAAGGCTCGAGCGCTGCCGCGAGATTGCCGAAGCAGCCGCGATGCGGCGGCAGGTCGGGGTAGAAATGGTGGAACGTGTCATACGAGCACGGCGTCAGCAGGAAATCATGCCGCCCGACCGTATCCTCGACGATCGTCAGCATCGGCCGCGAGCGGTTCGAATACAGCAGATTGCCGGTCGTCAGGTAGATCGTCTCGGCATAATCAAGCGTCCGGCCCGACGAGATGACCTCGGCCAGATCCTCGGCACTGTACGCGAGCAGATCCGCGACCTGCACCCCGCGCGGGTCGATCACGGTCAGTGTCTGTCCCGCCGCCAGCCGAAACGCATCCCCGCTCCGCTCGGGGATCTCGACGACGTCGCTCATTCGGGCGCACCCGAATAGCGGAACGGGCAGGCCCATGCCTCGTCGACGACACGCCCGCTATATTGCCGCGCTTCGCTCATCTCGCCGTGGCGCGCGAGCATCGGGTTACGCGAGCCCGCAAGGACCTCGTCGCGAGTCAGGATCTTCTCGCGCATGCCCTCATATTTGCCCTGCGCGCGCAGCGTCTCGAACTGGTCATGCAGGTTGAACACCATGGTCGGTCGCGCGAAGCGGCGCGCGGGACGGCTGGCGTTGGGGTGGAGGCCGACGATGAAGAATGCTTCGCCGCCGAAGCTCAGCGAGAAATGCGGACTGTCGGGATCGGTGCTGACGGTCGTGTCATAGCCTTGCCCGCGCCAGACGTCCTTGTCCGAAATCGACTGCACGCGTTGCCACAGTGCGGCCTCGAACTGCTGCTCGGTCAAATCGTCCGGGCCGTCGAAGATCACCGCGAAGCTGCGGAACAGCCCCGGATCCTTGCGATAGGCGGCGGCGAAATGCATCAGGCCGTCGTGGATGCGCAAATCGTCCCAGGCGCTGTCGAGCCGGTCGCAGGCGAGGACGGACAATGTTCCCTTGGCAAGCGCGGCCTTGGCACCGACGCAGGGAAAGTCGGCCTCCGCGACATGTGCGTCGAGCAGAGCTTGGAAGTCGTGCTGCGCACGGTGTTTCCAGGGGAACAGGGGGGTCTGGGGCGTAGGCATAGACAGACAAGACTCTTGCGTCGGATGCCAGTTCCGCGAATTCATGCTGATAAGAGTTAAGCCTTCGGAAGTTGCGCTTTGGGGAAACCAGACCAGGCCGCATCGTAATCTTCGTCGAGCGCACTCGTTTCTGCAGCGAATCGGGTTGGCGTGAAGACCCAGCGGCTTTCGATCATGAACGCCATCGTGCCGTCGATCTTGCGCGGTGCGAGGGGCGCGTTGCTGGCAGCGTCCCACGTCGCGACATCGGGGCCGTGCCCGCTCATCTGATTGTGGAGCGACAGCGCGCCGGGGACGAAGCCGTCCGCCTTGGCGTCATATTCGCCTTTGAGGAGGCCCATGCACTCGCTCATCGTGTTGCGGTGGAACCACGGCGGGCGGAACGTGTCCTCCGCCACCATCCAGCGCGGCGGGAAGATCACGAAGTCGACATTGGCGGTGCCGGGCACGTCGCTGGGCGAGGTGAGGACGGTGAAGATCGACGGGTCGGGGTGATCGAAGCTGATGCTGCCGATCGTGTTGAACCGCGCGAGATCATATTTGCACGGCGCGTAATTGCCGTGCCACGCGACGACGTCGAGCGGCGAGCGGCCGAGGTTGGTGGTCCACAGGCTGCCGAGGAATTTCTGGACGAGTTCATAGTCGCCCTCGACGTCCTCATACCATGCAACCGGTGTCTCGAAGTCGCGCGGGTTGGCGAGCCCGTTCGCGCCGATCGGGCCGAGGTCGGGGAGGCGGAACGGCTGGCCGTGGTTTTCCGCGACATAGCCGCGCGCGCTGCCATCGGGGAGGGTGACGCGGAAGCGGATGCCGCGCGGGATGATCGCGACTTCGCCGGGGGTGAGGTCGATTTTTCCGAGCTCGGTGTAGAGCGTGAGGCGGCCTTGTTGCGGGAGGATCAGGAGTTCGCCGTCAGCCGAGACGAACGCGCGGTTCACCATGTCCCTGGTCGCGCGGTAGATGTGCATCGCGACGCCGGTCTGCGTCTTCGGGCCTTCGCCGGCGACGAGCATCGTGGTGAGGGAATCGAGCCAGTCGGCGTCTTGCGTCTCGAGCGGGCCCCAGCGGAGGCGGTTGGGGGCGAGCGGTTCGTCTGCGGTGCCGGGGGCGAAGAGGGGTGCGCCTGTGTAGCGCGTGAAGGCGGGGTGCGCGGCGGAGGGGCGCAAGCGGTAGAGCCAGGAGCGTTTGTTCTCGTGGCGCGGCGCGGTGAAGGCACTGCCGCTGAGTTGCTCGGCGTAGAGGCCGAAGGGGGGCTTCTGCGGGGAGTTGCGGCCGATCGGGAACGCGCCGGGGACGGCTTCGGTGGCGAAGTGGTTGTTGAAGCCGGTCATGGTGTCGGTCATTTCGCTCTCCGGTCTTTGGGGGTGGCGCTCGTTACTGCCCCACCCCAACCCCTCCCCTGAAGGGGAGGGGCTTTTTAGGTTGTGCTCTTCTTCTAGCCCCTCCCCTTCAGGGGAGGGGTTGGGGTGGGGGATGCCTCGCAGAGACCAGCCCCCACCACCAAAACCTCAAGCCTCAACCGCCCCCGGCACCACGCCCCGCCGGATCTGGTCCAGCTCGATGCTTTCGAACAACGCCTTGAAATTCCCCTCGCCGAAGCCGTCATTGCCCTTGCGCTGGATGATCTCGAAGAAGATCGGCCCGACCATATTCTCGGTGAAGATTTGCAGCAGCAGCCCGCCACCCGTCTCGGGTGCACCGTCGATCAGGATGTCGCGCTTGCGCATTTCCTCGACGTCGTGGTTGTGCCCGGGCAGGCGCTTGTCGATCAGGTCGAAATAGGTCTGCGGCGTCGTCTGGAACCGCACGCCGTTCGCACGCAGCGTATCGACCGTCTTGAAGATGTCGTCGGTCGCGAGTGCCAGATGCTGGATGCCTTCGCCCTTATAGTCCTTGATGAACTCCTCGATCTGCGAATGCTCGTCCTGGCTTTCGTTCAAGGGGATGCGGATCTTGTCGTCGGGCGCGGTCATCGCCTTGGAGAACAGGCCCGTCGCCTGACCCTCGATGTCGAAATAGCGGATCTGGCGGAAGTTGAAGATCCGCTCGTAATAATCCGCCCAATAGGCCATCCGACCGCGCTGGAGATTGTGCGTGAGGTGATCGAGCGTGTGGAGCCCGACGCTGTTGTCGTCCACGCCAGCGCCCTCGACCGGGGTGAAGTCGGTCTCGTAGATCCGCGACTTCTCATCGACCAGATACAGGTTTGCACCGCCGATGCCCTCGATCGCAGGCAGGTCGAGCTCGTTGGGGCCGACCGCGCCCTTGACCGCTACCGCACCGCGCTCGACCGCCATTTTCAGCGCGCCTTCGCCGTCCGCGACGCGGAACGCCATCGCATTGGCCGAGGGGCCGTGCGTGTCGCGGAAGCCCGCGACCTGGCCGGCGTCATCCATGTTGAGCAGGAAGTTGATGTCGCCCTGTGCATAGCGGCGGACGTTCTTCGACTTGTGGTTGCCGACATGGGTAAAGCCCATATTGACGAACAGGTCGGCCATCGCCTCGGGGTTGGGCGAGGTGAATTCGACGAATTCGAACCCGTTCAGGCCCATCGGGTTTTCGGTGGCAGTCATCGCATCGGCTCCGAGATGGTTTCAGATGTAACGATATAGCGGCCTTGCCAACCACGGTCCATCCCTTATCCCCGTGTTCCATGACGACGCTCAAGCTCGACCAGTTCCTGCCGTATCGCCTGTCGATCGTGTCGAACCGCGTTTCGGCGGCGGTGGCGAGCACGTATCAGGCGTTGTTCGGGCTCAAGATCCCCGAATGGCGGCTGGTCGCGATCATCGCCGAGAGCGAGGGCGCGACGCAGCAGGCGCTGGGATTGGCGACGCGGATGGACAAGGTGACGGTCAGTCGTGCCGCCGCCACGCTGGTCGAGCGGGGGCTGGTCGAGCGCAAGCCCAATGCGAACGACCAGCGATCGCACCTGTTGACGCTGACCGATGCGGGATGGACGCTGTACGAAAGCGTCGCGCCCAAGGCGCTCGAACTGGAAGCGCGTGTTTTCGCCGGGTTCAGCGCGGCCGAGATCAAGAGCTTTCGCGCGATGCTCGACCGGCTGGAAAGCTCGGCAGCACCGTTCGATGCGGAGCGTGCCTAACGGTTCGTCGCAACTGTCGGCAGGATGTGTAATTGCGCGGAAACCATTTTCGTTTCGCGCGTTAGGGACGCTGAGCGAAGGACCACAAAACCGGACTTCGTGCGAAGTGGGGAAGTTTAAGTCTTGATTTCATTGGCGTATTCGAGCGGGCTTCTCGCCATCGCGGTAGCAAGCCTGCAACAGGCGCCATCCCCTGCGACACAGGTACCGACTGGCGTGGGGCAAAGTGCCGGACAGGCGTCCGAGCCGCCGATCGTATCCGATCCCGAGTTCGACAAGGCGCTCCCTGCGCTCAGTAACGACATCAACGCGCCGCTTGAGCCGATGATCCCGGTTCCGGTCACGCCATCGGGCACCCCTGTCGCGCCGCAGCCCGCGACGCCGGTCGCGGGGGCCCCAGTGCAAGGGGCTCCGGTCACGACGACGCCTGCGCCCGACATTCCCGCCGATATCGCGCAGCCGCTTCAGCCGCTCGCTAGTTACGATACCACGCCGCTGGTCGACGTTGCGGTCAAGGACGAGAAGGCCCCCGAGATCCGCTATGAAACGGTGATCCGTGGTCTCGACCCACTCAAGCTGACCGCGCAATTCAATGGCTTGTCCGCGCTCAAGGGCGGCAAGGGCAAGGCCCCCAACGGCACCGTCATCGCTGCGCGCGGGCGTGAGGACGAGCAGCTCGCGATCCGGCTGATGAAGAGCCTGGGCTATTACGATGGCACCGCGGTTTCGACGATCGAAACGGTTCCCAACGACAAGACGCGCGTCAAGGCGATCGTGTCGGCGACGCCGGGCAAGCAATACAAGCTCGGCACGATTGTGGTGAAGGCGGATCTGACGATCCCGCCGACGCTGATCCGCGACGCGCTGCCGCTCAAGGTCGGCGAGCCGATCGACGCTTTGCGCGTGCAGGGCGCGGAGGCGAACGTCGCGCTGACTTTGCCGCAGCAGGGCTATCCCTTCGCGAAGGTCGGCGAACGCGACATCCTGCTCGACGATCTGGCGGGCACGGGCGACTATACGCTGCCGGTTGAAGTCGGGGCGCGGTCGTCGTTCGGGACGACCACGACCGAGGGGCGGCTCGCCTTTGGGGCGGATCATGTCCGGGTGTTGCAACGGTTCAAGCCGGGGGAACTGTACGACAATCGCAAGGTCGACGATCTGCGCGCGGCGATGGTCGCGACGGGGTTGTTCTCGACCGTTTCGGTCGAACCCAAGCCGACCGGGAACATCAACCCGGACGGAACCGAGCAAGTCAATCTGCTGGTCGAGCAGGAGCGCGGCAAGCCGCGTTCGCTGTCGGTCAGCGGCGGGTACAGCACGGGTCAGGGCGTGCGGGTCGAGGGCGCGTTCACGCATCGCAACGTCTTCCCGCCCGAAGGCGCGCTGATCGGGACTGCGGTCGTGGGGACGCAGGAACAGGGCGTGAGCGGGACGTTCCGTCGCTCAAATGCCGGGCGTCGCGACCGCACGGTGACGTTGACGGCTGGCGTCAACCACTCCAATTACGACGCGTTCGACGCCTTCACCGCCACGCTTTCGGGCCGGATCTCGTACGATTCGACGCCGCTTTGGCAGAAGAGATTCACCTATGCTTACGGTTTCGAACTCGTCGGCACGAACGAGAGCGTTTACGACTTCAACCGCGGCGAGCGCGTTCGCGGGACCTACTTCATTGCGGCGCTGCCGGGGCAGGTCCAGTTCGATCGGTCGGACAGTTTGCTCAACCCGACCAAGGGCTATCGCCTCAAGCTTAGCGTCAGTCCCGAAAGCTCGGTGCGTGGCGCGGTGCGGCCGTATGCGCGGACGCTGATCGAGGCGAGCGCTTATTATCCGGTCGGCCAGAGCATCGTGATCGCCGGCCGCGTGCGCGCAGGATCGATCCCCGGGATCGATCGCGACGACCTGGCACCGTCGCGGCGCTATTATGGCGGCGGCGGCGGATCGGTGCGCGGCTATGGCTACCAGCGGCTCGGGCCGCTCGATCCCGACGGCAACCCGGTCGGCGGACGCAGCATCAACGAGTTCGCGCTCGAGGCACGCTATCGCTTCGGCAATTACGGGATCGTGCCGTTCATCGACGCCGGCAACGCCTATAGCAGCGTGTTGCCCAAGGGATCGGACCTGCGCTTCGGCGCGGGTATCGGCGGCCGCTTCTATACCAACTTCGGGCCGATGCGCGTTGACGTCGCAACCCCGCTCAATCCACGCCCGGGCGACGGCAAAGTCGCGCTTTATATCTCGATCGGACAAGCCTTCTGATGGCGGATGAAGAGACCGTCGTCGTTGCACGGCGCCCGTTGTGGCAGCGGATTTTGAAGTGGATCGCAGTAACGCTCGGCGTGCTGGGCCTGTTGGCGATGGGGATCGTGTTCGGGCTCGATACCGCGCCGGGTCGGCGCGTGATCGCCAACTTCATCGGGGATTATAAGACCGCAGGCGGGCTCAACATCCGCGTCGGTCGGATCGAGGGATCGATCTACGGCAAGATGGTGCTCAACGACCTGCGGGTGAGCGATCCGCAGGGCGTGTTCCTGTCGTCGCCACGGATCGCGGTCGACTGGCGGCCGTTCGATTACGTCAAGAACCACGTCAACGTCCTGTCGGTGCAGGCAAACCTCATCACAATGACGCGCTCGCCAGTGTTCAAGCCGACGCCGACCGACCCCAATGCGCCGATCCTGCCCGATCTCGACATCGACATCGGTCGCCTGACCGTCAACCGCATGGTGCTGGGCAAGGCCGTGATGGGCTCGGCGCACATCATCAAGATCGACGGTGCAACACACATTGCGGACAAGCGTGCGCAAATCACCGCGAACGTCGATGCGCTGACGGGCCCCGGCATCGCGGGTGGCGACACGTTGCGGCTCAAGCTCGACGCGGTACCCGACGCCAACCGGCTCGGGATCGACGCACGGATCATCGCGCCCGCACGCGGCGTCGTCGCGGAGATGAGCGGGCTCAAGGCTCCGCTCGACTTCACGATCGCCGGTAAGGGCGCATGGAGCGCGTGGACCGGCAAGGCGACCGGCACGCTTGGCGGTGCACAGTTCGCTGACCTCAACTTGTCCGCGCGCAACGGCTTCTTCCAGGTCCGCGGGACGACCAAGCCCGGACTCTATCCCGGTGGCGCGCCCAAGGACGAGGCGACCCCGACCAACCCGATCGCGCGGATCACCGCGCCGGCACTCGACGTGTCGATCGACGCACGCCTGAATGAGCGCAAGGTCGACACGGTCGTCGCGCTCAAGTCGGACGCAATGGCGGTCAACGCCAAGGGTCTGATCGATCTTGCACAAAGTGCGTTCGGCCAGTTCGCGGTCGAGGCGAAGCTGCTCAAGCCTGGTGCGATCCTGCCCAACCTCAACGGACGTGACGTCAATGCGCGGGTCGTGCTCGACGGCAAGTTCGCGACGCCGACGGTCAATTACGTCATCAGCGCAGGCGTGCTCGGCTTCGGTGAGACCGCCGTGCAGCAATTGTACGCCTCTGGTCTGGCGCGCGTAAACTCGGACCACATCGTGATCCCGGTCGCGGCGCGTGCCGCGCGGGTTACGGGCCTCAACGCCGCGGCGGGCGGTTTGCTCGATGCGGTTGCGATCAACGGCAGCTTCGCGATCGCCAACGGCAAGGTCCTGTCGGACAATCTGCGGATTCGTTCGCGCAAGATCGACGCGACCGCACTGGTCGTGGCGGATCTCGCCAAGGGTACGTATCGCGCCGCGCTCAACGGGCGGGTCAACGATTACCGGGTCGAGAGTTTCGGGATCGTCAGCGTCAAGACCGACGCCAAGCTGGTCACCATGCCAGGCGGGTTCGGGATCACCGCGCACGTCGCCGCACGCACGTCGCAGATCTTCAACGAAGGCGCGCGCAATTTCCTCGGCGGCAACGCGGCGGTGACGGCGGACGTGGGGTACGATCCGAACGGGATCATCACCTTCCGCAACCTGCGGCTCAACGCACCCCAGTTCCGCGTCACGCGCGGGCAGGGGCGCTATGATCCACGCGGTCCGCTGGCAGTCGATGCGGACGCCTATTCCACCCAATACGGCCCGTTGTTCGCGCGCGTCACGGGTACCGCGACCAAGCCGGTTGTGCTGTTGCGTGCACCGCGTCCGGGTGTCGGGATCGGGCTCGTCAATCTGGAGGCCCGTGTCCGCGGAACGGGGTCGAGCTATCTCGTCGTCGCCAAGGGCGGGACCAATTACGGTCCGTTCAGCGCCGATCTCAACGTGGTGCCCGCGGCACCGCTGACGGTCGACATCCGCAATGCGCGCTTTGCTGGCATCGACTTCAAGGGTCGTGTCCAGCAGCTTGCAGCGGGTCCGTTTGGCGGCCGCATCACCTTCGCTGGTTCGGGCATCAGCGGGGCGGCATTGCTCGGCGCGCAGGGGCAGTATCAGAAGGTCGATGTCGCGGCGTGGGCGAGCAACGCCAAGATCCCGGGTATGGTCGACTTTACGATCGGTCGCGCGATCGTCAACGCGCGCGCGGTTCTGACCCCGACGCCGCAAGTCGTCGCGGACGCACAGGTCGCCGATCTGCGCTATGGTCCGACGGTAATCTCGACCGCACGCGCCAAGGTGAACTACGCCGGTGGCTCTGGCACCGCGCAGCTTGTCGCTGCCGGATCGAACGGCGTGCCGTTCCGCCTTGCCGCCAACGCGCGGCTCAGCCCCAAGCAGTGGCTTGCGGCGCTTCAGGGCCAGGCCAATGGCATCGGCTTCCGCACCGCCAACCCTTCGCGGATCGATATTGACGGGTCGACCTACCGGCTTCAGCCGACGCGGATCGACTTTGACAATGGCTCGGCGCGCGTCGCGGCGGTCTATGGCTCGGGGCTGTCTGCACAGCTTCGGCTCGACAAGCTCGACCTGTCGGTGGCGAACGCCTTCGTTCCTGATCTCGGGCTCGGTGGTGCGGTGACGGGGTCGATGGACTATGCGCAACCGCGTGGCGCTTCGGTGCCGAAGATCGCGGGCCAGTTCCGCATCGCCAACTTCACGCGCTCCAGCCTCGCCAGCGTGTCCGAGCCGGTCGACGTCGTCGGCCAGATCGGCCTGACCGACGCAGGCGGCGAAGCACGTGCGCTCGTCCAGCGTGGCGGCACGACGGTGGGCCGGATGGTCGCTACGTTGCGGCCGCTCGGTGGCGGCGACAGCTGGGTCTCGCGCCTGATGGCGGCGCCGCTTTCGGGGGGCATTCGCTATAACGGTCCGTCGGGCGTGCTGTTCTCGCTCGCCGGGCTCAGCCGTCAGCAATTGTCGGGGGCGATCGCGATCGCTGCCGACTTCGATGGCCGGGTCGATGCGCCGCAGTTGAACGGTGTCATCCGGGCGGACTCGCTGACCTATGACAATGAAGTCTATGGCACGCGTCTCAGCCAGATGAAGATCGCGGGGCGGTTCACCAATGACCGGCTCGAAATCACGCAGCTGTCGGCGCGCGCGGGCGAGGGCACGGTCCAGGCACGTGGCTCGGTCGGGTTCGCGGCGGCATCGGGCTTCCCGATCGATATTCAGGCGACGCTCAACAACGCGCGGCTGGCGCGGAGCGATGCGCTGGGCGCGACCGCGACGGGCACGATCGCGATCACCAACTCGAAGGCGAATGGCGGGCTGATCAAGGGTGACCTGACGATCCCCAATGCACGCTATGAGATCATTCGTCAGGGGCAGGCGGAAGTCGCCGAACTGACGGGGGTCCGCCGTAAGAGTGATCTGGTCAAGAATGCCGCTGCGCCCAAGGCGGAAGCACCGGTCGGCCTGTTCAAGCTCGATATCCGGATCCGGGCGGACAATCAGTTGTTCGTGTCGGGCATGGGGCTCGAGTCCGAATGGGAGATGGACATGCGTGTCGCCGGTACGTCGGCAGCACCGCAGATCCTCGGACGCCTGCAACTGGTGCGCGGTACCTATTCGTTCGCGGGCAAGCGGTTCGAAGTCACCAAGGGCGACATTCGCTTCGACGGTGGGGCGCTGACCGATCCGGTGATCGACATCAGTGCGACCACCACGACGAGCGACGTCGAAGTCACGATCAACGTGACGGGCACGGGGCAGCGTCCGCAGATCGCGTTCACCTCGACCCCGGCATTGCCGCAGGACGAAGTGCTCAGCCGCCTGTTGTTCGGCAGCTCGGTGACCAACCTGTCGGCAATCCAGGCGGTCCAGCTGGCATCGGCGCTCAACTCGCTGCGCGGGTCGGGCGGTGGCCTCAACCCGCTCGGCAAGCTGCGCTCGGCGACCGGAATCGACCGGTTGCGCGTACTCGGCGCGAATGAGGCGACCGGGCAGGGGACGTCGCTTGCGGCAGGCAAGTATCTGACCGACGACATTTATGTCGAAGTGATCACCGATGCGCGCGGGTTTACCGCAACGCAGCTGGAGGTTTCGCTGACCAAGACGCTGAGCGTGCTGTCGCAGGCCGGGTCGTTCGGTGGGTCGAACGTCACGGTGCGCTACAGAAAGGATTTCTGATCGCAACCTAATGCTTCCCCGAGGGTCTGATATGACATAATCATGACCCTCGGAGAGCTATGATGACACAGCGCACGGCAGAGCATTTCGACGTGGTCGTGGTTGGTGCCGGGATATCCGGGATCGGCGCGGGATATCACCTTCAGACGCAATCGCCGGATCGCTCGTATGTCATCCTCGAGGGGCGTGCGCAGCTTGGCGGGACGTGGGACCTGTTCCGCTATCCCGGGATCCGGTCGGATTCGGACATGTACACGCTGGGCTATTCGTTCCGTCCGTGGACCGAGGCCAAGGCGATCGCGGACGGGCCTTCGATCCTCAACTACGTGACCGAAACTGCACGCGATTTCGGGATCGATCGGCACATCCGCTTTGGCCACCACGTCAAGCGCGCGGCTTGGTCCACGCCGGATGCGTGCTGGCGAGTCGAGGCGGATGGGCCGGACGGGCCGGTGGTGTTTACCTGCGCGTTCCTGTTCATGTGCAGCGGCTATTATAATTACGCCCAAGGGCACACGCCCGAATGGCCGGGGACCGAGGCGTTTGCGGGGCGAATCGTCCATCCGCAATTCTGGCCGGGTGACCTCGACTATGCGGGGAAAGAAGTTGTCGTCATCGGCAGTGGCGCGACCGCGGTGACGCTGGTGCCGGCGATGGCGGACAGTGCGTCGCATGTGACGATGCTCCAGCGTTCTCCTACCTATGTCGTGTCGCGCCCGGCGGAGGATGCGGCGGCCAACTGGCTGCGGCGCAAATTGCCGGCGAAGCTCGCCTATCGGCTGGTGCGGTGGCGCAACGTGTTGATGGGGATGCTGTTCTTCAATCTTGCGCGCAAACGGCCGGCGCAGACCAAGGAACGGTTGATCGGGCTGGTGCGCGATCAGCTCGGGCCCGACTATGACGTCGCGACGCATTTCACGCCGAGTTACAATCCGTGGGACCAGCGACTGTGCCTCGTGCCCGACGCCGATCTGTTCGAGGCGATAAAGCAGGACCGCGCATCGGTCGTGACCGATCGGATCGTGCGCTTTACCCGCAATGGGTTGCTGCTGGAGTCGGGCACCGAGCTTCCGGCGGACGTGGTGGTCACCGCGACCGGACTCGAACTGCAGTTGTTGAGCGACGTCGCGTTCAGCGTCGACGGGGTGCCGGTCGATCTGACCGAGACGTTCAACTACAAGGGGATGATGTATAGCGACGTGCCCAATATGGCGTCGTCGTTCGGCTACACCAACGCTTCGTGGACGCTCAAGGCGGACCTGACCTGCGGTTATGTCTGCCGCTTGCTCAACACGATGAAGAAGCGCGGGTTGCGCCAAGCCACGCCTCGGGTTGGCGGGGCGGATCTTGCGCCTGCGCCGTTCCTCGATTTCACCTCGGGCTATGTCACGCGGGCGATGGCGAAGTTTCCCAAGCAGGGGAGCAAGGCGCCGTGGCGCGTCCACCAGAATTACGCGCGCGATCTGCTCGCGCTGAAATACGGATCGGTGGATGACGGAATGGAGTTTTCCAATCCGGTGCCTGCGCGCAAGGGTGTGGCGCGGAAGGAAGCGGCCTGATCCCGCCTGTTGCCGCTTCCCCGGTGAAGGCCGGGGCCCAGTAGCGGACCGGATGAAGGTGATAGGCTGCGCTTCGTTACCTTGGACATTGCGATTGGGCCCCGGCCTTCGCCGGGGAAGCGCAGAGGGTGGATATGAAGCCGCCCGAGCCCTCCACCTTTGCTTCCCCGGCGAAGGCCGGGGCCCAGGAGCGGAGCGTTTGAAGGCGATAGGCTGCGCTTTGTTACTGCGGCCATGTCGACTGGGCCCCGACCTTCGCCGGGGAAACGCAAAGAGGGGAGAGCGCAAGGAGGGGGGAAGCACAAAGAGGGGGAAAGGTAACCGCGTGACCCCGGAACCTAACCCATAACCAAATGTTTCTCGCGCATTGCTGCATCGCAACTTGCCCTGTTCGTTCGATCGAACTAGAGGCGCTTCCGTGTTGCAGCAACGACTCCTGGACATTGCGATCGCCGAATTCGGGGCCAAGGGCCTCGAGGGCGCGAGCACGCGTGGGATCGCCAAGGCGGCGGGGACGGCGATGTCGTCGATCACCTATCATTACGGCGGCAAGGAAGGGCTGTACCTTGCCGCGGCCGACCATATCGCGGCGCAGATCGGCGAGCATATGGCACCCGCACTGGCCATGGGAACGCTGTCGCCCGGCATGACCGCGAGCGCCGCGCGGACTGCGGTCCAGCACATCCTGGCGCGCTTCATCGAGACGATGGGTACCAAGAACAGCGCTTTCTCGCTGTTCATCGTGCGCGAGCAGATGGAGCCGACCGAGGCGTTCGACCGCATCTATGGCGGGCTGATGGGCAAGCTGCTCGAAACGATCGTCGAACTCGTGCGCATTGCGACGGGGCGGCAGGATCCGTTCGCCTGCGAGGTCGCGGTCCTCACGCTGATGGGCCAGATCGTCATGCTGCGCGCCTCGCGCGCGACCGCGCTTAAATTGCTGCGCCGCCCGAGCCTCGATGCCGATGCGCTGACCGCGCTCGCCGCGCGGATTGAGGCCAATACCGACGCCATTCTCGACCGCATGATTGCCGAACGACAGGAGCTTCCATGAGCGACGACCAAAACGCCGCCAAGCAGGACGACGCCCAGGAGGCGGACAAGCAGAACGATAGCCAGGACAGTGCTGACAAGAACGACGCGCCCAAGAAGCCGTCGATCTTCAAGAAGCCGCTGTTCTGGATCATCCTGATAGCGGTGGTCGCAGCGGTCGCGATCGGCGGAACGCTCTATTATCTCGACGCGCGCCAGTATGAATCGACTGACGACGCGTTCGTCGACGCGCATATCGTGCGGCTCGCGCCCAAGGTCGCGGGAACGCTCAAGGCGGTCGCCGACATCGACAACCGGCATGTCGAGGCAGGGCGGTTGCTCGCGGTGATTGAGGCGTCGAGCACCGGCGCGCAGGTTGCCGAAGCACAGGCCAACGTGAAGCAAGCCGAAGCGCAGTTCGAGCAAAGCCGCGCGCAAGTCGCCGCGGCGCAGGCCAATCGTGACCAGGCGGTCGCCTCGGCACGCGCACCGCTCGCAACGGCGGCGAAGGCGCAGCAGGATCTCGCGCGCTACGAAGCGTTGTTGCGGATCGATCCGTCGGCGGTGGCTGGGCAGCAACTCGACGCCGCCCGCGCGACCGCGCGCTCGACCGCGGCGGATGCCGCCGCCGCGCGTCAGCAGATCGACAGTGCGGACGCCAACATCCTCGTCGCGCGCAAGCAGGTGAACGCGTCGCGCGCGGTGATCGATGCGCGCAAGGCTTCGGTCGAGCAGGCGAACATCACGCTCGGCGACAACCGGTTGGTCGCGCCAGTGTCGGGGCAGGTGGTCAACCGCTCGGTCAACGTCGGTTCCTATGTCGGCCCGGGCACGCAGTTGATGGCGATCGTCCCCGATCACGTCTGGGTAACCGCGAACTTCAAGGAAACGCAGCTTCGCGACATGAAGATCGGCCAGCGCGTCGAGATCAAGGTCGACGCCTATCCCGACGTCAAGTTCGTCGGCCGCGTGGACTCGGTCCAGCGCGGCGCGGGCCAGGCGTTCGCGTTGCTCCCGCCGCAGAACGCCACGGGCAATTACGTCAAGGTCGTCCAGCGCGTTCCGGTGCGGATCGAGTTCGACGCCAAGAACGGCCCCGATCCGCGCAAATATCCGCTCGGCCCCGGCATGTCGGTGATTCCGACGGTCAAGGTCCGCTGAAGTGGCAACCGCCGCAAGGCAGGATGGATGGGATCCGTCGCGATCGGGCGCGGGCAGTTACAGCCCGTGGCTGATCGTGGGGATCATCAGTATCCCGACATTCATGGAGGTGCTCGACACCTCGATCGCCAACGTCGCGCTTGATCATATCGCGGGGGGGCTGTCGGTCTCCAACGATCAGGCGACGTGGGTGCTGACCAGCTACCTCGTCGCCAACGCGATCGTCATCCCGATCAGCGGCTGGCTGTCCGACGTGATCGGGCGGAAACGCTACTTCCTGCTGTCGATCGCGCTGTTCACGCTCGCGTCGCTGCTGTGCGGGCTCGCGCCCAATCTGACGACGCTGGTCATCGCGCGCGTGCTGCAGGGCATTGGCGGCGGTGGCCTCGCGCCGGTCGAGCAATCGATCCTGGCGGATACCTTTCCCCCCAAGCAACGCGGGATGGCGTTTGCCGCCTTTGCGATCGTCGTCGTGGTCGGGCCGGTGCTCGGGCCGACGCTCGGCGGATACATCACCGAAAATTCGAGCTGGCACTGGGTTTTCCTGATCAACGTGCCGATCGGGATCGCCTCGGTGTTCCTCGTCAACATTTTCGTCGACGAACCCGATGCAATCAAGGAAGACCGGCGCAAGCTGCTTGCCCGCGGAATCCGGGTCGATTACGTCGGGATCATCCTGATCGTGCTGGGGCTGGGGTTCTTCGAACTGACGCTCGATCGCGGGGAGCGGGAGGACTGGTTCGCCAGTTCGCTGATCATCGCGACCGCGAGCATTTCGTTCGTGTCGCTGGTCGCGCTCGGCTTCTGGGAGACCAATCACGACGAGCCGGTGATCGATCTCAAGCTGCTCAAGAGCCGCAATTTCTCGCTGACGCTGCTGATCATGGGGATCACGGGGATGATCCTGTTCGGGACGACCCAGTTGATCCCGCAGATGTTGCAGCAGGTGCTGGGGTACACGTCGTTCCAGGCAGGGCTGGCGCTGACCTTCGGCGGGATCGCGACGCTCGTCGCGGTTCCGTTCGCAGGAAGGCTGTCGGGCGTGGTCGACGTACGGCTGATGCTGTTCCCGGCGTTGCTGGTCCAGGCGTTCGCCTTGTGGAACATGACGCATTTGAACGCGGACATCACCTTCCACGATGCCGCGATCGCGCGTCTGTTCCAGGCGATGGCGCTGCCGTTCCTGTTCGTGCCGATCAACGCGGTCGCCTATGTCGGGCTGCCGCAGAACAAGACCGCGCAGGCATCGAGCCTGCTCAACATCGCGCGTAACCTCGGCGGGTCGATCGGTATCTCGACCGCACAAACGTTGCTTGCGTCGGGGCAGCAACGGCACCAGTCTGAACTCGTCCAGAAGCTCAACCCGCTCGATCCCAATTACACCGACTGGCTGCAAAGGGCGCAGGGCGCGTTTGGCGGGCAGGGGGATCCTGCGACGACGTCAATGGCGGTGCTGTACCAGACGGTCCAGCGCCAGGCGTCGATGCTCGCGTTCCTCGACGTGTTTCGTTCGCTGATGATCGTGGTGCTCGTCGTGGCACCGCTCGTATTCCTGATGCGCTCCGGCAAGTCCGGTGGCGGTGGTGGAGGCATGGCCCATTGACCCGCTCGCTTTTTTCTCTCGCGCTGCTGGGCAGTACCCTGCTGGCGGGCTGTACCGTCGGGCCGAACTATACCGCGCCCAAGCTCGCCGTCCCGCCGGCCTTCGCCGAACGCCAGCTTGCCCCGGCCCCTGGTGCGCAGGTCGATCCGGCACGCTGGTGGGCGGCGTTCGGCGATCCGCAGCTTGATTCGCTGGTCGACCGTGCGCTGAAGGATAGCCCCGACATCGCGATCGCGGCGTCACGCGTACGGCAGGCGCGGTTGCAGGAAGTGTCCGCGCGTGCGGTCGGCAAGCCGACGCTCGATGCGGCGGGCAACGTCAGTCATATCGAATTCAGCAAGAACGCCGGACTCGCGTCGATCGCCAGGGCCTTCTCGGGCGGAAGCGGTGGCGGAACCGGCTCCGGAAACGGGGCTGGCAGCAGCACCGGCTTCGCGCTGCCCGGAAGCGGGATCACGACGTTCTCGGCCGGGTTCGATGCGAGCTGGGAGCTCGATCTGTTCGGCGGCGGCAGGCGGGGTGTCGAAGCGGCGGGCGCGCGGGTCGAGGCGGCGGAATGGACCAGGCGCGATGCCGCGGTGACGCTCGCCGCCGAAGTCGCACAGGCGTATTTCGCGTTGCGGCTCGGCCAGGAGCAGATCGCGGTGATCCAGAGCGAGTTGGTGTCGCAGCAACGCTCGCTCGACATCGCGGGCAATATCGCACGGGTCGGGCTGGTGCCGTCGATCGACGTCACGCGGCAACGCGGATCGATCACCAGCACGCAGGCACGGCTGGAGCCGATCCGGGCGGACGTGCGGGTGCGGATTCATGCGCTGGGCATTCTGCTCGGGGTCGAGCCCGAGACGCTGGACGGTGAATTGACGCGGCCCGGCGTTCCGCTGGTCGTGCTTCCGGTGGTGCCGGCGGGGCTTCCGTCGGATTTGCTGCGGCGGCGCCCCGATGTGCGTGCGGCGGAGCGGCAGCTTGCGGCATCGACCGCCGACATCGGCGTCGCGGTCGCGGACCTGTATCCCAAGTTCAACCTGACCGGGATCGCGCAATTGCTGTCGACCTCGCTCGCCACGCTCGTCGCGGGGAACAGCGTGCAGCTGACCGGGACCAGCGCGGTGCAATTCCCGTTGCTCGACTGGGGGCGCCGCAAGACGACGATCGGGATCCGCAAGGAAGACCGCGAACAGGCCTATCTGCAATATCGTACCACCGTGCTCGGCGCGCTGCGCGACGTCGAGGACCCGCTCGCGCGGATCGATGCCGAGCGTGCGCGCAACGCCGCACTGCAACGCGCGGTTGCGGATGCGCAGTCGACTGCGCGCTCGGTCGAGGCGCAATATCGCACGGGTTTCGTGACGCAGACGTCCTTGCTTGATGCGCAAGTCAGCGTGCTGACCGCGCGCGAACAGCTCGCCGCGAGCAACGCGCAATTGCGACAGGATACCGCCGCGCTGTTCAAGGCGATCGGCGGTGGCTGGGAAGAACCGGTGCCAACCCCGACAGGGTGATTGGCAAAGTGGTTAATACGTGCCTAGAACCAAGGGTATGGACACTGCCGACCAGCTCTACACCGCTGCGCTGACCCATCTCGAGGCGCTGATCGGCTTCGATACGACCTCGCGGGATTCGAACCTGCGGCTGATCGAATATGTCGAAGCGTTCCTGTCGGACCACGGCGTCGCCAGCCGGCGGGTCGCCAATCCCGAGGGGACAAAGGCGAACCTGTACGCGACGGTCGGGCCGGCGGTCACCGGCGGGGTGGTGCTGTCGGGGCATACCGATGTCGTGCCGGTCGACGGACAGGCGTGGAGCAGCGACCCGTTCGTGCTGACTAGGCGGGGGGATAAGCTGTTCGGGCGTGGCACGTGCGACATGAAGGGGTTTCTGGCGCTCGCGTTGGCGGCAGTGCCGGGTTTTGCGCGCGGGGAGCAGGCGCGGCCGATCCATCTCGCTTTCTCCTATGACGAGGAGGTCGGCTGTCTGGGAGCACCGTCGATGATCCGCGAGCTGGTCACCGATCTGCCTGCACCGCTCGCGGTGATCGTGGGCGAGCCGACCAGCATGGAAGTGGTCAGCGGGCACAAGGGCATCTCCACCTGGCGCGTGACGGTGACGGGGCATGAGGCGCATTCGAGCCTGACGCATCTCGGCCTGTCGGCCAACATGATCGCGGTCGAACTGATGGAGCGTCTGCGGCAGATCGCACTTGAACTGGAGCGGCACGGCGACCCGGCGTCACCCTATCACCCGCCGCATGCAACGCTGACGATCGGGCTGATGCAAGGCGGCACCGCGGTCAACATCCTGGCGCGCGAATGCACCTTCACCTTCGATTTGCGAACGCCGCCAGGGCAGGATCCCGACACCATCGTTGTCCCATTTCTGGACGCCTGTGAAACGGCTCATCGCACCGCGCGGGAACGATTCCCTGATGCGGGCGTGGCGGTGATTCGGCGATCGGCCACGCCGTCCTTCGCGCCGGAGCCGAATGGTGCTGCGGAAATGCTCGCGCGGCGGCTCGCGGGGGACAATGGACCGACGCGTGCAGCGGCCTATGCCGCGGAGGCGGGACAATTTCAGGGGGCGGGGTTCTCGACGATCATCTGCGGGCCCGGATCGATCGAACAGGCGCATCAGGCGGATGAATTCATCGCGCTGTCGCAAATGGAGCGCGGCGCAGCGTTTATGGCGCGTTTGGCGGAGGCGCTGGCGTGATTATGGAAATGCTTTTGTCGCGCGATTACAGTCAGGTAGCCCGGGAACGGAAGGGCTTTACATTTAGCGCGCTAATTCAATGCAGTAATTCGTATGTTTTACACCCCGCCGGGCGAAAAATGTCGGCGGTTGAAACGGCTTGGCGATTAACAGGCAACGAATGTACTCCGTGCACTGCTCCGCCAAGCCGAGGAATTAGCTTACCAGGGACGGTTGCCTTCGCCCCAGACGAGCGAGATGATGAACTTAACCATTGCTCTTCTCCAGTTGTGTACCCAGTTGGGTACGAATTTTTGTTAATAGAATCTTAAGGTTGTGGCAATCTGGTTTTCGCTGGAAAAGAGCCGGCCTCGGAACGCGCTTAACCGTTCGTTCAACCTTCGAGATTAGCGTGAGCGAATGCCGGAACGTGTGAGCCACTCTCAGGGAAACGCGTCGGCTGAGCGCAGCGAAGGCGCACGTCCCAGCTCCGTCACGCAGCAATCGCGTGTCTTGAGACGGGACAGTTCCCCCGGCCAGCACGGTGAATGGCAGGCGGTCGGCATTTGCGAGATATCGAACTTCACGGTTTTGCGCCGTCAGATAGGCGTTCGGCGCATGAACGAACTGCTGCAGCTGCTGTCGGAGCGGATTGTCGGCCTGGGATATGTCGACGCGGCGTCGGCAGGGCGCGGGACGATTGAATTTTCCTTTGCAGCGGCGGCGCTTGCGGACGTGGCTGTGTCAGCGGCGACAGTGTTGCGCGTCTGTCGGGGATCTCTCGCGGTGGATGAACGGGCTTGCCGGCCGTGCATTGCTGTCGGGGTTGCCGCAACGCCACACGGTGAAGTGGAAGAGGTTCGCCTGATCGAGGAGGCTGAGAGTGCGCTCGATGAGGCACGCTCCGCCGGAGGGCTTGCAGTCCGCGACCTTTCTCTCGACGCACCGGCATTCGACCGATTGGCACTCATGCAGGATCTGCCGACGGCGATCGCGAACGGTGAGATGTTCCTGCAATACCAGCCCAAGGTTCATGTCCGGCGCCAGGAGATCGGCAGTTGCGAGGCCTTGGTCCGGTGGAACCATCCCATTCGCGGGCTTATCGGCCCGGGGGACTTCATCACTGTCGCCGAGGACTGCGGGCAAATTGCCGCCCTAACCTTATGGACGCTCGATCGGGTAATCGAGGACCAGGCGCTGGTCCATGGCGATGGCCATGACCTGCGGTTTTTCATTAATATCTCCGGCCAGTTGTTGTCCGACGACGCGTTCGTAGCCGCAGTTTGCGAGCGAATGGACCTGTGCGACGCCCGAATTGGTTTCGAGATTACCGAGACGGCAGTGATCGAAGACCCGTTGAGCGCGATTGCCAATCTCAATACCTTCGCGGCAGCCGGCATCGACATTGCGATCGACGACTATGGCGCCGGACTGTCGTCTTTGGCCTACCTCAAGCAACTGCCGGCAAAAGAACTCAAGATCGACAAGTTGTTCATCCTGAATCTGACGAGCAGTAATCGGGATCCGTTAATTGTGCGGTCGACGATCGACCTGGCGCATGCGCTCGACATGGAGGTCACCGCCGAGGGTGTGGAGTCTCCGGCTGCCTTGGCCCTGCTGTCGGTCATGGGGTGCGATATGGTGCAGGGCTATCTGATCAGCAGGCCGGTTTCGCTCGACCTGTTCCGGCAGTTTCTTCGCGACTATTCGGCCGATTCGTGGCGAGAGTCGTGTCGTGGTACGTTTGCGCAGCCGGCGAGCTTCTGGAAGCGTGCGTGACTCCGGCGATATGATCGGACTGATCCGTTGGGCTTGAAAGCGACGCACTCACAGATCAGGGCGAGCATCGCCCTCATGGTGATGGGGCTGTTCTGCATTCTCCAGGCTTATGCGGCCGTCGCAGCGCCGAAAAGATCTGCTGACAAATTCGATGGGCTCATCGCAAACACGAAAGCGTCGATGCAAATCGATCCATCCAAGGCATTGACGTCCGCCGTTGCCGCCCAGCGCGTGGCGGCGAAGCGGTCCGGCCGCGAGGGGCTGGTGCAGCTTGCAACCGCCAAATGGCTTGCTGGCGAGGCGTACCTACGGTTGAACGATACGGCGCATGCGGCACCGGAACTCGATCGTGCCATACGGTTGGCAAAGCAGTCGGGGGTTACGACCAAGTTGGACGGTGATCTTCTGCTGTCCAAAGGGGGGCTTCTCTCGGCGACCGCCGATTTTGCAGAAGCCTTGAAGGCGTATCAGATGGCCCACAATATTTTCAGGGATATTGGAGAAACACGCAGCCAGGCGATAGCTCTTGTGAGCATAAGTCTTCTGTACCAAGAGGCAGAAGATTATAAGAATGCGATAAGATATAATGACGAAGCATTGTCATTATACAAAGCGGATCCGCAGCTGCTTTTTTCTATCTACGGAAACCTTGGAATAGACCTGAATCGGCTTGGAAGAATAGCTGAGGCGCAGGTCATGTACGATAAAGCGCTCAGGCTGGCCCGTGAGATGAAAAGTTCGGTGCTGGAAGGGCGCACCTTGCGCAATATTGCGCGAGGACAATTGGCAGCGGGCAAGCTGGCGCTGGCAGACCGTACGATTGCCGAAGGGCTGCGCGTCTCGCGTGGTGAGGACGCTGCGCAGGCACGTCGTCACTTTCTGGAGCTATCCGCCCAATCCGCAGTTCAGCATCGCCAATATCGCCAGGCCGAGCGGCTGATCCAGCAGAGCTTCGACGGCGTCGACGTGAAAACCACCACGCTCGATATGCGCGACGCGCACCAGACGGCGTATCGGATCTACCATCAACTCAATGACGAACATCAGGCGCTGATCCATCTCGAGGCGCTGAAACGGCTGGATGACGAGACGTCCAAGCTGTCTGCCTCCGCAAACAGCGCACTGGCCGCGGCAAGGTTCGATTTCGCCAACCAGGAAACACGGATCGCGCAGTTGAAGCAGGTTCAGCTGCAGCGCGACATCGACGACGCCGCGCTCCGCGCGCGCACGCAGCAGACGATCTTCGGCGGGCTTGCCATCGCGGGCGGGATCATCGTCGGGATGCTCGTCTTCGGCCTCGTCACGATCCGCCGCAGCCGCAACGAGGTGCGCCGGGCAAACGTCGATCTGGCGGAAACCAACGCCGCATTGGGCAAGGCGCTTGCCGCCAAGACCGAGTTCCTCGCGACCACCAGCCACGAGATCCGCACCCCGCTCAACGGGATTCTCGGCATGACGCAGGTGATGCTCGCGGACGGCGGGATCGATCCAGCGGTGCGCGACCGGATCACTGTGGTGCATGGCGCGGGGATCACGATGCGCGCGCTGGTCGACGATATCCTCGACGTAGCCAAGATGGAGACGGGCAATCTGACGATCGAGTCGGTGCCGTTCGACCTCCGCGCGACGTTGCAGGACGTATCGCGCCTGTGGGAAGACCAGTCGCGCGCGCGCGGGGTCTCGTTCGTGCTCGATCTTGCGCAATGTCCGGCGTTCATCGTCGGCGATTCGGCGCGGTTGCGGCAGATCGCGTTCAACCTCCTGTCGAATGCGCTCAAGTTTACCGAGCGGGGCACGGTGACTCTGCGCGCGGTCGACGAAGGCGGGTCGCTCGCGATCTCGGTCGAGGACAGCGGGATCGGCATTCCGGCGGACAAGATCGACCTGATCTTCGAATCCTTCCGCCAGGCCGATGCCGGAACCGCGCGCAAGTTCGGCGGGACTGGCCTTGGCCTCTCGATCTGTCGGAACCTCGCGCGCGCAATGGACGGCGACATATCGGTGGCGAGCGTTCCGGGCGAAGGATCGACCTTCACCGTCCGCATTCCGCTCGTCCATGCAGCGGACCCGGCATCGCTCCAAGCGGCGGCGGATCAACCGCAGGATGCGCTGCTGATCGTCGACCGCAACCCGATCTCCCGCAGCATGCTGCGCGCCTTGCTGGAGGCGCGGGCCGGGACGGTGGTGTTCGCCGCGTCGGTCGACGAAGCGCTCGATCGTCTGGCGCGCGGCGGCATCAGCCGAATCCTCGTCGACGAGGCGACGATCCGTGCCGAGGTCGATTCGGACGCCGCAATGGAGCGGATCGGACAGTGCGACGTGCCGTCCTTCTTATTGTGGTCGACTCCGAAAGACGCTGATCTTGCTCACTTTGCCGTTCTGGGCATCGATCAAGTCATCGCCAAACCAATCGCCGGAAATATCCTGTCGGACCGGCTGTTCCGCGATCCAGGCACGCAAAAATCCCCGATCTCCGGGGTTGTTTCGCAGGCTGCGTAATCCGATAGAGGGCCGATGCAGTCGGATGGATCGCCTTTATGTTCAGTGTTGGGGTGAGCCGGTGAATATTCTCTTCATCGAAGACGACCCGATGAACCGTCGCGTGGTCAAGGACATGCTCGACGTCGCCGGTGCGACGATGACGGGCGCCGAAAGTGCCGAGATCGGTCTCGAACTGATCGATGCGAATGATTACGCGATGATCCTGCTCGATTTGCGGATGCCCGGCATGGACGGATTCGAGGCGCTGCGCCGGATCCGGGGGCGGACCGACGCCAAGGCCAAGCTACCGGTCATCGTCGTCACCGCCGACACCGCGGTCGACCTGCGTGAACGCTGCATCGCGGACGGCGCGGACGATATCCTGTTCAAGCCGGTGGCGATGGATTCGCTGTTCGACGCAATCGGGCGGACGCTCGCCAAGAGTTCGGGCGACGGCATGATCCTCTGACCGTCGCAAGATTGCGGCCGTCACGCCCCCGTTCAGGGCGCCATCCTATTCCGCCTTGGGTTCCGGAAAGCGTGCGAGCGCGGTCTTGAGCGACTGCGTCCCGCTCCCGCGGCGCGCGGGTTGCGGCTGGCTCGGCGCGGGGGCCCAGCCGGTCAGGTAGATGATGTCGAACTGTTCCGCGGTCTTGCCGTCGGGATCGGCGCGCGCGGCGAAGGCTTCGGCGGCGCTCGCCAGCGTATCGCGGCGCAGTGGCACGCGGTCGCGCAGGATGTTGGTCGCCGCCATCCCGCGCAAGTCGCGCAGCAATCCGCCGATATCGGAATAGCGCACCGTCAACGGCTCGATATCCGCGACCGGCAAGGCAAAGCCCGCGCGCATCAGCAGGTCACCCGCCGAGCGCACGTCCACCTGCGGATGGATCCGCGCGGCGGGACGCTCGCGTTCGACCTCGCGCAACGTTGCGCGCAGCGTCGACAGCGTGCCCGCTCCACAGAAGGCGGCAAGGAACAGCCCGTCGGGCCGCAGCATCCGTCGTGCCATCGCAAGCGCGCCGGGCAAATCGTTGACCGTGTCCAGCACGCCCGCCGACACGATCAGGTCGAACGATTCGGACGCGAACGGGAGCATGTCCTCGTCCGCCTGCACGCCACCTGCTGCTCGGGCGAACGCCGCGCCTGCGTCGCACCGCGTGACGTGCACGCCTGGCGGGGCAGGGAAGGCCGCGTCGAAACAGCCGAGATCGAGCATGTCGGCAAAGTCGCGCTTCACCGTGGCGAGCCGGTCGGCCAGCCCGTCGATCATCACCGCGCGGAGGAAGTCGTACGACGCATACTCCGGCGCGGCGCGGTCGCGGTGGAGACGTCGGGCTACGCGATCGAAGATTTCGGGGGCACTCACGGTGCGCCTTGTGCCGCGTGGCGGTGCGCGCGACAAGGGGCGACGTGGCACCCTGGCTGATCCCGCTGCGGCTCGTCGCCGATTTTGCGTTGCCGCCGCGGTGTCCGGGATGTGGGGCGGTGACCGGGGCGGATCACCGCTTCTGCGCGACGTGCTGGGGCGATCTTCGCTTCCTGACGCCGCCGTGGTGCGCGGCGTGTCATCAGCCATTCGCGTTCGACCATGGTGCGGGATCGGTGTGCGATCGATGCGCGCAGGATCCGCCGGTTCATGCCGGTATCCGCGCTGCGGTCGCCTACGGCGATGTCGCGCGAACGGTCGCGTTGCGGCTGAAGTACGGCGGGCGGATTGCCTTTGCGGATACGATCGCGCAGCAACTGGCGCGGCTGATGCCTGCGGAGGCGGAGCTGATCGTGCCGGTTCCGCTGCATCGCTGGCGGCTGTGGTCGCGCGGCTTCAATCAGGCCGCGCTGATTGCCGCGGCGGTCTCGCGTGCGAGCGGCGTCCCGACCGATCCGCTGCTGTTGCGGCGCACGCGCGCCACGCCGCCGCTGCGCGGGATGGGACCGCGGGCGCGGGCGCGTACGGTCGCGGGGGTGTTTCGGGCGGTCGACCCCGGTGGCCTGTTGCGCGACAAGGCGGTGGTGCTGATCGACGATATCCATACCAGCGGTGCGACCACGGGTGGATGCACGCGTATCCTGCTTGCAAGCGGTGCGCGGAGCGTGACGATCCTGTGCTGGGCGCGCGTGCTGGGCGAGACCGAATGATCCCGGACGATTGTCCCCGAACGATTGACATTACGGGGGGCACCCCACATTTCTGCATCATGGCAAAAATTGAAATCTATACCAAAGCGTTCTGTCCCTATTGCTCGCGTGCGATGAAGCTGCTCGCGTCCAAGGGCGTCACCCCCGAGGAATATGACATCACGATGGGTGGCCCGAAGCGTGCCGAAATGCTCGAGCGCGCGCCGGGTCGTACCACCGTGCCGCAGGTGTTCATCGACGGAAAGCATGTCGGCGGATCGGACGATCTCGCCGCGCTCGAGCGGGATGGCAAGCTGGACGCGCTGCTCGGCCTGTGAAGATTGCGCTCGCCCAGCTGACCAGTGGGATCGATCCGGCCCGCAATGCGGCCATATTGGTCGATGCGGTGGAGCAGGCGGCGCAGGGCGGGGCGGCGATGCTGTTCACGCCCGAAATGTCCGGGCTGGTCGATCAGGACCGCGAACGCGCCTCCGCCGTGTTGCGGAGCGAGGACGATGACGTCGTCCTCGCCGCGGTCCGGGGTGCCGCGGCGGCGCACCGGATCTGGGTCCATCTCGGGTCGCTGGCGGTTCGGGGCGAGGACGGTCGGCTGGCCAATCGCGCATTCGTGATCGACGACACCGGCGTGGTGCGGGCGCGCTACGACAAGCTGCATCTGTTCGACGTGGATCTGCCTACGGGCGAGCGCTGGCGCGAGTCCGCGGCCTATGCGCCGGGGCAGGGAGCGGTCGTCGTCGATACGCCGGTCGGCAAGCTCGGACCGTCGATTTGCTATGACCTGCGCTTTCCCGATCTGTACCGCGCCTTGAGCGACGCGGGCGCGACGGTTCTTGCGGTTCCGGCGGCGTTCACGCGTCCGACGGGGACCGCGCACTGGCATGTGTTGCTCCGCGCGCGCGCGATCGAGGCGGCGGCCTATGTCGTTGCGGCAGCGCAGACGGGTGAGCATGAGGATGGCCGCGCGACCTATGGTCACTCGCTGGTGATTGATCCGTGGGGTGAGATCATCCTCGACATGGGTGAATCCGCGAGCGTGGGGTTCGCCGAGATCGACCCCGCGCGGATCGCCGATGTCCGTGCACGGATCCCGGTGCTGGCGCATCGCCGCGCCATCCCCGCGGTCGAGACCGGAAATCCGACCGGATGATCGTGTTCGACTTGCGGTGTTCGTCGGAGCATGTGTTCGAGGCGTGGTTCGGCTCCAGCGCGGCCTATGACGAACAGCGTGTGCGCGGTTTGCTGTCCTGTCCGCTGTGCGGCGACACGCAAATCAGCAAGGCCGTGATGGCGCCCAATGTCGGGATCAAGGGGAATCGCGGCACTGGGGCCTCCGTGCCTGCCATTGTACCCTCCGCAGGCGACGCAACGTTACCGCCGGGGAAGGTCCCCGCACCAGCCGAGGTGAAGGCCGCCTTGCAAGTGCTGGCGCAGGCGCAGGCGAAGATGCTCAGCCAGTCCAAATGGGTCGGCCGCGCTTTCGCCGACGAAGCGCGGGCGATGCATGACGGCAGCGTCGAGCAGGCCCCGATCCACGGACAGACGACGATCGCCGAAGCCCGGGCACTGGTCGACGAAGGCGTCCCGATCGCCCCCTTGCCGATGCCGTTCCTTCCGCCGGAAACCGTCAACTGACGATCTTGCGCGCGATGCGCAGCGCGTCGATTGACCCGCTCCAGCCGACCCATTACGGTCCGCCCCGCGCCCCCGTAGCTCAGGTGGATAGAGCGACGGTTTCCTAAACCGCAGGCCGGTGGTTCGAATCCACTCGGGGGCACCAGCAATACTGCCATCGCCAGGTTTACGTCGGCTGCAAGATGCAGTTCGTGATGCCTCGTCGCGTATTTGTCGCAGCCATGCAGTCTTCTGTCGGGGTCTTCTCCACAGCACAACTTGCGGCGCATCGGCTTGCAAAATCAATACTAGGTTTCTCAACCACGCTACCGCAAATTTCTGCTCCTGAAAACAGATTTGCAAATATGAGCTGAAACGCTATCGTAGGTAACAAGTCGCGTCCGGCGACAAGGCGGGGGAGAGGGTCTTGGAACCGATTAGCAAGCGGGCGTTCCTGCAGGCGTCGTTGACGACGATGTTGGCAGGGGCTTCACCCGCCCAGGCGCTGGGCACCCCCCGCAAGCGTGTCGCGCCCGCGGTTAAAACCCCGCTCGTGACGGGACCATTCGATTCCACCGAGGCGTCGCTCAAGGCTTACCAGACGCCTGCGTGGTTCCGGGACGCCAAGTTCGGTATCTGGGCGCATTGGGGGCCGCAGGCGGTCCCGTGCCAGGGCGACTGGTATGCGCGCTTCATGTACGTGCCGGGGCACCCGCACTATCAGCATCACCTCCAGACCTACGGCCATCCGTCGGAAGTCGGGTATAAGGACCTGATCCCGCTGTGGCGCGCCGAGCGGTTCGATCCCGAGGGGCTGATGGCGAAATACGCCGCCGCCGGGGCGAAGTATTTCGTCTCGATGGGGGTTCATCACGACAATTTCGACCTGTGGAACTCGCGCCATCAGCGGTGGAATTCGGTCGCGATGGGCCCCAAGCGCGATATCGTCGGCGCGTGGAAGGCCGCCGCCACCCGGCGCGGCCTACGCTTCGGCGTATCGGAGCATCTCGGCGCGAGTTACACCTGGTGGCATCCCAACCAGCTCTACGACCAGTTCTGGCCCAAGCTCGGCGTGCGCTATGACGGCGCGGATCCCCGCTTCGCCGATCTCTATTACGACAATCGCGACGAGCCGTTCATGAACACGCCCGAATCCTGGTACACCAAGAACCCGGTGCATCAGAAAAGGTGGTTCGACCGGATCAGCGACTTGCTCGACCAGCATCAGCCCGATCTGCTCTATTCCGACGGCGGGCTCCCCTTCGGCGAGACCGGGCGTGCGCTGCTCGCGCATTTCTTCAACCGCAACATCGCGCGCGGCGGCGGGTTGCAGGCCGTCTACAATTGCAAGGATTCGGGCTCGGGCGCGTTCGATCCGTCATGGGCGGTGCAGGATGTCGAGCGCGGGGTGCTCAAGGGCATCAACCCGCTGCCGTGGCAGACCGACACGTCGAACGGCGACTGGTTCGACAATGCGACCTATGAGTACAAGAGCTGCACCGAGGTCGTCACGATGCTGGCCGACATCGTCAGCAAGAACGGCAACATGCTGCTCAACGTCGTGCTCCACGCGGACGGCAGCCTGCCCCCCGAGTCCGAGACGTTGCTGGCGGAATTGGCACCGTGGATGAAGGTCAACGCCCAAGCGATCCACGGCACGCGCCCGTGGAAGATCTTCGGCGAGGGCCCGACCGAAGCGGCCGCCGGCATGTTCAAGGAAAAGGCGGTCTACACCGCACGCGACATCCGCTTCACGACGAAGGACGACACGTTGTACGCGATCGCGCTGGGCGAACCCCGCGGGCAGACCGTCGTCACCGCGCTGGGCGCGTCCAATCCGCACGAGAAGCGCCGTGTCCGCGACGTGCGATTGCTCGGCCACCCCGGTGTGCTCCGCTTCCGCCAGACCGACCAGGCGCTGCTGATCGACGTGCCGGATCGCTTGCCAACGCGGCACGCCAGCGCCTTCGCCATCCGTTTTATTTGACGCTGACCGCGTCGCCCATCCCGTTTCCCCGAAAGACCCGACCGATGCCAAGTCCACGATACCGCCTCGCCCGGATCGGCAGCGCGCTTGCGCTCGCCATGTGCGCTACGGTCGCCCCGT
Source organism: Sphingomonas sp. PsM26 (assembly GCA_030433805.1). Taxonomy (GTDB): domain Bacteria; phylum Pseudomonadota; class Alphaproteobacteria; order Sphingomonadales; family Sphingomonadaceae; genus Sphingomonas. The sequence continues at coordinate 149,053 of JARUXA010000011.1, forward strand.
TTGCGGCCCCCGAGGCCGCGCAGGCGCAGAGCGCGGCCAGCCATCCCGACTGGCCCGGGCGCGGCAACCTGTTCGTCGGCGCGAACTATCAGCCGGTCGATCGCACCCCTACGCAGATCAGGCAGGACATTGCGGTCATGAAGGCCGCGCATTTCACGATGGTCAGGATGGGCGACCTGTCGTGGGATGCGTTCGAGCCAAAGGAGGGCGTCTATACCTTCGAATGGTTCGACGCCGTGCTCGCGCAAATGCATGCCGCGGGGATCAAGGTGATCGTCGATATTCCCGGACTCCCCGCGCCGATCTGGCTGCACAAGCGCTATCCCGGCGCGGACATCGTCAATCAGGACGGCGTCCGGCTCCACGCATCGACGCGCTATCAGGACAATATCGGCGATCCCGACTATCGCCGCCTCGTTCGCAAGCTCGCGGTCGCGATGCTGCAGCGCTATGGCAAGAACCCCGCGGTCGCGGCGATCGGCTATGACAATGAGGTCGGCAGCTCGCCCATGTCCTATTCGGACGCGGACCGCGGACGCTTCGTCGGCTGGCTCCAGAAGAAATACGGCACGATCGATGCGCTCAACACCGCATGGGCGACGCAACGCTGGTCGCGGCATCTCAACGGCTGGGACGAAGTCGACTTGCCTTATGGTAACGGCCCCGGCCCGAACGAGCGCAACCTTGATCTGCGGCGCTTCTGGTCCGACACGACGATCGCCGCGCTGACCGATCTCGACGATGTCCGCAAGCAGTACGCGCCCAATCTGCCCGCGGCATCCAACCTGTGGCCCAACGCGCCCGCCAAGGGGTTCGACTGGCTGCGGTCGTGGGACAAGATCTCGTCCTACGGCGCGGAAGGCTTCTACCCCGGCGATCCCTTGAGCGCCGCGTTCGAGGTGATGATGATCAAGGCCGGGCACGACACGCCCGTCTGGTTCAACGAATTCACCGCGGGCGGCGGCGGCGATTACGGTGCGCCGGGGCGGTCGCGGATGTGGGCCTATTTCGGGCTGCTCAACTATGCGCAGTCGTTCCTCGCCTGGACGTTCAATTCGCATCTCGGCGGCGAGGAACAGTCGCTGTTCGGGCTGGTCGATCATGACGACCGCCCGTCGTGGAAGGTCGCCGAATTCGGCAAGATCGCCTCCGAGTTCAAGACGCTCCAGACGATGGGCTTCCCGCGGTACCGCAAGCCCGACGTCGCGCTCGGCTATTCGTTCGCGAGCATGTGGCTGACCAGCCCGCCGCCCGGCCCCAACACGATGAAGCAGTATTTCCAGGGGAATTATGCGGATCAGGTCAAGGCCGCGTTCCAGCCGCTGTACGAGGACAATGTCGACGCGGCGGTGCTCGACGTCGGGCACGACAAGATCGACGCGTACAAGCTCGTCGTCCTGTCGAGCGCGTACATCATGGACAAGGAGAGCGCCGACGCGATCCGCCGTTACGTGGCCAATGGCGGCACGGTCATCATGACGGGCTATTCCGCCAAGGCGGACGAGACGGGGAAATGGTTCGACACCCCGCTGCCGGGCCGGTTGAGCGACGTGTTCGGCCTGCGCACCAGCGCCTTCTATCGTTCGCCACAGCCATTGAAGATGGGATTCGCGGGCCAGACCCGCACCGGATCCGACGGTTACTATGAGATCCTCGAACTCGACACGGCCAAGCCGATGGCGGCGTTCGAGAATACTCCGGCAAAAAGCGCGGCGATCACGGTCAACCGGTTCGGCAAGGGCAAGGCGATCTATCTCGCCACCGCCGCGCAGCCCGAATTCATCGGGCCGCTGATCCGATCGCTCTACCGCGACCTTTCCATCGAGCAGGGGCCCGTGACGCCGAAGGGCGTGTCCGCGCGGACGGTCGAGGGACGGACGCTGTACGTCAACACCACCGATGCTCCGGCGAGCATCGCGGTCGCGAGCGGACGCAAGGACGCGCTGGGTACCCCGGTCACCGCGGGCATGCTCACGCTGCCGGGCTACGGGGTCGCGTTGATCGAGTAGCGAGCAACATCTAGCAATAATTATATTGCACTCATGGAAACAGGATTGTATCCGCGAAATCAATAGTAAGACAAAAGCGTTAGGGGTTGGGTATGCGTTCGATCAGTTGGCTCGTCTCGGCACCGCTGCCCCTCTGCCTGACCTGGTCGACTGCTGCGGTCGCGCAGGTCGCGCCCGCGCCGACCCCCGAAGCGCAACCCGCAACCCCCGCCGCTGATCCAGCATCGGATAGCGCCACACCGGCGGCGGCGGGGGACGCTGCTGCCGTTCCGGGGAGCGACATCGTCGTTACGGGCACACGCGCAAGCCTGCGCTCGGCGCAGTCGATCAAGCAGAACTCCTCGCAGATCGTCGATTCGATCGTCGCCGACGACATCGGCAAGCTGCCCGATCGCAACGTCGCCGAGGCGCTCCAGCGCGTCGCGGGCATCCAGATCCAGCGCAATTACGGCGAGGGGAGCTCGGTCGCGATCCGCGGTCTGACGCAAGTGCGCACCGAACTGAACGGACGCGATATCTTCACCGCGGGCGGAGTCGACCAGCTCAGCCTGGAGGACGTGCCTGCTGAATTGCTCGCCGGGATCGACGTCTACAAGAACCCTTCGGCGGACCAGATCGAAGGCCAGTTGAGCGGTGTCATCAACTTCCGCACGCGCAAGCCGTTCGATTTCCCGGGCGCGAAGCTCGCCGCGAACGTCACCAACAATTATTACGATCTGGTCGGCAAGAGCGGCCCGTCGGCGTCGCTGCTGCTGAGCGATCGCTGGAAGACCGGGATCGGTGAATTCGGCCTGCTCGCCGACGTCGCTTATCAGAAGGCATATTTCCGCGACGACCAGATCACCACCGAACCCTATTACACGCTCGACCAGAGCCGCAATGCCGACGGCAGCTTCGCCAATCCGGCAGACGCCTCGACCGCGGCGACGCTCGGACGGTCCGGCCAAGTTACCAACATCCCGCACGGTGGCGGTCTCAACAAGAATTACGGCGACCGCGAACGCTTCGGCGTCGACGTGGCGGTGCAGTGGAAGCCGACCGACACGTTGCTGCTGACCGGCGAAGTGTTCCGCAACCAGTATAAGTTCAACATCCGCGGCAATGCGTTCTTCGCCTCGACCGGCGATGCGGCGATCTCGCCCCTGCCGGGTGCGCCGTTCAGTTTCGCAGACAATGGCGACTTCCAGAGCGGCACGTTCCAGAACGTCCCGCTCGGCTCCTATGCCAGCCTGACGACGCGCGATTCGACGACGACCGATTACTCGCTATCGGCGCGCTGGAACCCGACGCCGCAGCTCGAGGTCACCGCGGATGGGCAATATATCAGCTCGTCGACCAACACCTCGAACTTCATCGTGCTGACCAACGGGCCGAGCACGACGTTCCAGCAGGACGTATCCGGCAAGATCGCGTCGTTCAGCACGATCCCCGCTACCGCGACGACCGACACGTCGCTGTTTTCGAACAACGGCTTCCTCGATGATTTCGCGCGTTCGCGGGGCTCGGAGCGGACTGGCCGCCTGGATGCGAAGTACAGCTTCACCGGATCGATCCTCCAGTCGCTGCGCGCCGGTTTCCGTTATTCGGACCGGCGCAACGCCACGCGCGACACAGGCTATCGCTATTCCAGCATCAACGGACGCGGCGGGCTCGAGAATTACGACCTGAGCGACATCCTGCGCGGTGACGCCAACGTCTTCGGTAGCGTAGTGACCTTCCCGCTCGATACGATCGGCAATTACAACGATACGCTGACCTCCTTCGGTATCGACGGTGCGCCGGCCTATCTGCCGAGCGGATCGAATGCGCAGAAGCAGAAGATCTACGCGGGCTATGTCGCCGCCTTCTTCGATGCGGCACCGCTGTCGATCCCGCTCGACGGGAACATCGGCGGGCGTCTGGTCAAGACCGACCTGTCGGTGTCGGGCTTCTATCAGCAGGTGCCGCAGATCGTGCAGCCGGATGGATCGGTCTCGACCGGTGCGCCTGCGTTCCAGCAGATCGCGGTGTCCGATTCCTACACCAAGTTCCTCCCCAGCGTGAACCTGCGCTACCATTTCACGCCGAAATTGCAGTTGCGGCTGGCGGCCTCCGCCAACCTCGCACGCCCAACCTTCGCGCAGCTCAACCCGAGCCTGACGCTGACTCAGCCGGGTCCGGCGCAGCAGAATGAGGTCCACACCGCAAGCGGCGGCAACCCGTTCCTCAAACCAATGACGTCGCGTAATTTCGACGCCTCGCTCGAATGGTATTTCGCGCGGACCGGGTTCATCTCCGTCGCGGGATTCTACAAGCAGATCAACGGCTACATCCAGACCGCGGTGACCCCGCGCGACATCACCTTCCCCGACAACAGCAGCTACACCTATCAGGTGACGTCCTACACCAATGCGGCGGACGCCAAGGTGAAGGGGGCCGAGGTCTCGTATCAGCAGTTCTTCGATTTCCTGCCGGGGCCGCTCAGCGGGTTCGGGGTGCAGGCGAACTTCACCTTTGTCGATTCCAAGGCACCGAGCCCGGCGACGTCGGGCCCCGTGACACAGGTCCCGCTCGAGCTATTGTCCAAGTACAGCTATAATCTCGTCGGCATCTACGAGAAGGGCAAGGTCTCGGCCCGCGTCGCGTATAACTGGCGGAGCAAGTTCGTCGAGACGACCGCCGGGGTCGGCACCGGCAATCTGCCGATCTTCGACCGCCCCTATGGCCAGATCGATGCGTCGGTGAACCTCGCGGTCACGCCGAACTTCTCGCTCGGGGTGGACGGGCGCAATCTCGGGAACGCGCTCAAACAATCCTATTTCGGAATCGAGACGCGTCCGCGTACAGCGACCATCTCCGATCGCCGGTTCAGCATCTCGGCGCGTGTCGTCTATTGATAGGCCCGAGGGGCCGTGGTTTTGAAGGATTGCCGATCATGAAGATCAGGACCGTGCTCGCGGTTGCACTGATGGCGGGGCAGGGTGCCGTCACGGTCCCGGCGCTTGCTGCACCGGACGCGACGCAGATCCCGCATTTCGTCAGCAAGGGCGGGCGGCACGCGCTGATCGTCGACGGCGCGCCGTTCCTGATGCTGAGCGGGCAGGTCAACAATTCGACCAACTATCCCGAACCACTCGCCAAGACCTGGGCGGTGCTCGACCGGATCCATGCGAATACGGTCGAGGTCCCGGTCGCCTGGCAACAGGTCGAACCTACCGAAGGGCAGTTCGACCTGTCGTTCGTCCAAGCGCTGCTCGACCAGGCGCGCGCGCATGACAAGCGTGTCGTGTTGTTGTGGTTCGGGACGTGGAAGAACACCTCGCCCGGCTATACCCCGGCGTGGGTCAAGCTCGACAACCGCCGTTTCCCGCGGATGAAGGACCGCGCCGGGAAGGACCACGACGTCCTGACCCCGCTGTCCAGCAAGACGCTCGAGGCGGACAAGCGTGCCTTCGTCAAGCTGATCGAATATTTGCGCGACCATGATCCGCAGAACACCGTCATCATGGTGCAGGTCGAGAATGAGACGGGCAGCTACCGCGTGCCGCGGGATTACAGCGCGCAAGGGGACAAGCTGTTCGCCCAGCCGATCCCCGCGGCGCTCGCCAAACGCATGGGCAAGCGCGGCACCTGGGCCACGGCGTTCGGCGCGCAGGCTGATCGCGCGTTCAACAGCTGGTATGTCGCATCCTATGTCAATGCGATCGCGGCGGCGGGCAAGGCGGTGAAGCCGTTGCCGATGTACGCCAATGCGGCGCTCGCCGGGCCGTCCAACGTGCCCGATCCGACCGGCGTGGCCTCGGGTGGTCCGCAGCAGGATGTGCTCGACATCTGGAAGGCGGCGGCTCCAGCGCTCGATCTGCAGGCGCCCGATATCTACGATCGCAAGAGCGCGAACGTCATCCAGTATCTCGACAAGTTCGCGCGGGCCGACAATCCGCTGATGGTCCCCGAGATCGGCAACGGCAGCGATTTCGCGCGCTACGTCTATGCAGCACTCGGTCGTGGCGCGGTCGGGTTCGCGCCGTTCGGGATGGATGAGACGGGCTATCTCAACTACCCGCTCGGTGCCGCGAACATGGATGCAGCGACGCTCGACGCGTTCGCCTTGCCCTATGCTGCGTTCGGATCGATCATGCGCGACTGGGCAAGGATCGCGTCGGAGAAGCCCACCTTTGGGTTCGCCAAACCCGATGATGGTGCCACGCAATCGACGACGATGGGCGGCTGGACGATCACCGCGAAATGGGGCGAGTGGCAGTTCGGCGAGAAGGACTGGACGTGGCTCAAGTCCACGCCAGCGCCCTGGGCGGACCAGCCGATCGGCGGCGCGGCGATCGCGCAACTGTCGGCGAACGAATTCCTCGTCGTCGGCGATCACGTCCGGCTGATCTTTTCGGGCGCGGCGGGATCGCCGCCGAACGGCATCGTCGTCAGCGTCGAGGAAGGCCGGTTCGACAAGGGGCAGTGGGTCAGGAGCCGCGTCTGGAACGGCGATCAGACGGACTATGGGCTCAATCTGCATGACCGCCCGCAGGTGCTGAAGGTGACGATGGGGCGGTATCGGTAAAGGCGCTCCCGATCGGTGAGCGCGTCCGCAAGACCCGCAATCCCATGTTAACGATCTGCCGATAAGCCGATCGAAACGTGGAAGAAAGTACCGATGCCCCGCCGCATACGCTCCCTGCTGACGACGTTGAGCGACCAGGTCACGGCGCATGTCCGCCAGGCCGAACTGATCGCTGGCCGCACCAATCTGCTCGCGCTCAACGCCACGATCGAGGCGGCGCGCGCCGGGGATGCGGGGCGCGGGTTCACCGTGGTGGCGCAGGAAGTGAAGACGCTTGCGGGCATGGCGGGCACGTCGGCATCCAGCTTCCGTGACGAGGTGCTCGGCTACCTCCAGCAGGGCACCGCGATCGCGGACGAACTCGCGCGCGACATCGAGAGCGGGCGGCTTGCCGATCTTGCGCAGTCGATCGCGGATACGCTTGCGCGCACCTTGTACGACCGGTCGATCGACGTGCGGATGCTGGCCACCGATTATTCGATCGCCGAAGCGTTGATGGTCGATCGCGCATCGCCGCGGATCGAAGCACGTGCGCTGGATCGGCTACGGTCGTTGCTCGGCTGCTCGCCCTATTTCCTCAACGCGTTCGTCGTGAACGCCGATGGCGAGGTCGCGGCATGCGCGCACGAGAACGCGGCGGTGCGGGGCACCAACTTCAAGGACTATAGCCAGTTCCAGCGCGCGATGGCGGCACCACCCGAGATCACGTGGATGACCGATGCAGTCTGGCAGAACCCGTGGTCGGACGACCGCAAGGTGCTGGTCTATGTCGCGCCGGTGCGGATGGAAGGCGCGACGATCGGCGTCTGCTATCTCGAGTTCGATTTCGAGGGGCAGGCGGACGCGATCATGCGGGTGGTCGACAAGACCGCCGGCAACGGCATCGCCTCGATCGTGGACGACCGGAACCGCGTCGTCGCGACGACCGGCAGCTACGCCTATCATACGCGACACCCGCATGCGCTCGTCGGGGAGGGCGCGCGGCGGCAGTCGTCCGACGGGCTCAACGTCGCACAGGCAAGCGTAGTGTCCGAACGCGGGATCAGCGGGCTGATGCTCCGCTGCATCATCGAGGAGCATGTCGCGACCGAACAGGACATCGTCGCCGCAGTATCGCGTCCGCGCAGATAAACCCGCCGGCGGTGCTAACCCTCGCCGCGCGGAACGACTTCGACGATCTGGTCACCCGCCTCGAGCCGCGCCGCCTCGGGTTCCCAAAAACAGAAGATGTGTTGCCCGCGGTAAATCCGGTGGCCTAGCCCGGTCGTGATTCCCGACAACGGCTTGCCCACTTCCTCCGCCGTGACGGCACGCTCGCGCAGAGCGACCCGGCCCCCCGCGGCGGCGAGGTCCGCCATATAGTCCGCGGTATGCGCGCCATGCGTCGAGCCTGCGAGCAACAGCCCGGCGAAACTCGCCGGATTGATCACCGTATTCGCGCCGGCCTGCTGCGCGATCGCCTCATTGTCCTGCGACCGGATCACGACGCTGATCGGCACGTCGGGCGCGAGGCGGCGCGCGGTCAGCACGATCAGGATCGACGTGTCGTCCCGCCCGGCCGATACGATCACCGCACGCGCATTTTCGATCCGTGCCGCCTCGAGCGCGGCGTTGCGCGTGGCATTGCCCTCCATCACGGTCGTGCCGCAATCCTCCGCCCGCTGCAGCGCAGTGGCGGAATCGTCGATCACCACGATCGTCTCGGGGTCGGCGCCGCGCCGGACAAGCTCGCGCACTGCCTCGGCGCCGCTGGTGCCGTAGCCGGTCACGATGACATGATCGGTAAGACGGCGCTGGATCACACTCATTCGCCATTTCTCCCAAACCCGCTTCAGCAGGAAATCATATGCGGTCCCGAGGAAGATCAGCCACACGAACAGCCGGATCGGCGTCACCACGAACGTATCGAACATCCGCGCCTGCTGCGTCACCGGCACGATATCGCCATAGCCGACGGTCGTCACCGTGATCATCGTGAAATACAGGATGTCAGCGAAGGTGACGGGCTCGCCCGAATTCTGCCGCAGCCCGTCCCGGTCGAACCAGTGCACCGCAAGCGCGACGCCAAGCAACGCCAGCGCCAGCAACGCGCGCCATGACAGCGACAGCCACGCAGGCGTACGGCTTTGTCGGCGCAGCCGATATTTCAGGGTGTCCGCATCGTCGCTGCGCATGGGGTTTGGTAGCGCCTTTCCCGATCGAGGCAAACCGCAACCGTCACGCGGCGGACCGCGCATATGGAAACGGCCGCGACACCGCGGGGTGTAGGGGCCGGTCCGGCAACACCAGAGGCGCACTTAAGCCCTGAAGTTGCGCCC
>JARUXA010000120.1 GCA_030433805.1 Sphingomonas sp. PsM26
AAATCCAACGAAATAATTTTAAAAGGGGAAATATGTTAACTCTAAGAATTATCATGATCTTATTTGATTCCTACCCTTTTAAAAAGAAAAAAACATACATTATAGGAAAAACAAATAAGCTACTTACATTCTCTATTCCATTTATTGATCCTCTGGATTTACCTCGAGACTTTCGACCTCATCATTCTTCTTTACTTCTAATCGCACAACTTTATTTTTACTATTTCCAGACGTATTGTCGTCATCTTGCTCAAAGTCTTTAGCTTTTTTATAAGTCTTTTTTCCACTAGAAACTTCTATTGTTACATCATTATCGGTTTCATTGATTAGTTTCCCAATTATGCTGTAATCTCCATCAGCACCTTTTTCGTATATACCATTTGAATCTGCTTTTGCTTGAGGAGTTAACTCTAGACTTTCTGCATTGTTATTTTTAGCATCAATCTCTACATTTACTTGTTTTCCATCGATATCCTTAGGTGTATCTTTTTCTTTTTCAAACGACTTACTTTTAGGTATCTTTACTTTTTCACCATCAATAACAATTGTTAAATCATTTTTCGTTTCTTTGTCTAACGTTCCTATTAAATCAAAATCTTCGTCTTGCTGTTTACTATCCGGATCTTTGGAGTACTGTTGTAAATTTAATTTATCTTCCGAAGAGCTATTTTTACTTTGTGATGCATTTTGCGATGAATCATTTTGGTTAGAGCATCCTACAAGAGACCCTGTCGCTAAAGCACCTGCTAATGAAATACAAAGCACTACCATTTTTTTATTCATATGACTTATTTCTCCTTTTTCTTTGTTTTTATTTATATTGCCTATTCTTTAAAAAACCAAACGAAATTACGATTCTAAAACCGGAGGCGTTTTATACCATAGTCACAATAATGATTATAATTAATCTTGTGTTAACTACCATTTTTGTATGAGATATTAATGTCACCAAATTGATATTAATCAGTTAGACATTTTGTTTTCTTCTTTATAATGACCTGTATATATTATTATAATTATGAGCCAAAGCGCACTAATAAGGTATCCGCCTAAAATATCGCTTGGATGGTGTACACCTAGATAAATACGACTGAATCCCATTACTAAGATAAGAATGCTTGCTAGTAAGGAAAGTAAAACCTTTATTTTATTGCTCTTTAAATGTGTCCATAACAGAAATAGAAGTATACCGTAAAGAACAAAGGAATTCATAGCATGTTGACTAGGAAAGCTATGTTTATCTACCTCTACTAAATGAAATCCATCTGGTCGTGAACGGCTAAATAAATACTTTAGACCCTCGCTAAGTAGTCTTTCTCCTATCATAGCAACAACAAATAGAACAGAAGCCAAACGACGTTTAGTTACACAATAAAGGTAAAATAAAATTGCAAGACAGATTACAATAACAAAGTAAGTTGATCCAATAAAATCAAAAAATTTCATTATAGGCGTTAAGTAAGAAGATCGTTTATGATGAATAAGAGATGATAACCATTTGTCCAATTCACTAAACTTGCCCATTTTAACTAAGATACCAGTACAAACAAAGCTAATTAGCAGTAACAGTCCAAGAACATATAATTTTAACTTTATTAACATCTTCATATTGGAATCTCCAGTTCTATATAAGTAATGTTATTATTTACATGTATTTCACATATATACAATTTAGCTCTCTCAGAACGCTATTGTAGTAACTTGGCTTTGTTTCACTAAAAATGCGGTAATTATGGAGAGGCTAAAAGTGTTTAGGATATTCAAAAGAAGTATTAGCAAAGTTGCACAAACAACTTCTGAATATTTGCATTTTAATAAATATTATTTAGAGAATGAGTGTTAAAATAATGAAAGTTCCTTTCTCTAGGATTACTGTTCATATACATGGTCATTCTAATGTAAGCAAATTCTTTAACAGAATGAATTATAATTTGGAAAGGAGGAAAATAGATGGACTCTATCTGGATTGAATACGCTTGGGCATTGTTAATTCTAATTGGTTTGGAAGGTTTATTATCAGCTGATAATGCTCTTG
>JARUXA010000121.1 GCA_030433805.1 Sphingomonas sp. PsM26
CTTTTAGTTCTGTTGGAATCATGTTAGCATCAAACATTTGAACTTCAGGACTTGAATTTTTATAACGGAAAACAACTATATAATCCCCTTGTTCTTGAATGGTTGTATGGGAAAGAAAATAATTGATTTGTTTGGAATCTTTAATAGTTAACGCACCTTTTCTTTTAGTTAGAATAGAGGGCGTGTCTACCCATGCATTATGAAGAATTTCGTGATCTTTATTCTTTAAAACTACAATATTTGAAACGTCTTCTGGCATTACTCGAGCATCTTCGAACATTTTTTCGTGCTTGAGCCACTTTTCAACTTCTTTATATGATTTCTCAAAAGGTATGGAGTCTACACTTCGTCCATTTCCGTCCATAAAGTCAATGCTAGACCAGCTTTGTTGGTTACTCTGAGTATCTTCATACGTTTGATTTTGTATGGATTTTCTTATGGCCTGTTTTAAATCTTCAATTTTGTTTGGATCTTTAATTACAATAGGTTCGCCACTTTTATACATTGCATTAATTTGAACTTCTTTTACATACCTCATATTTTTATTATCAGGTTCTAAAATATAAAAAGAATGTTTTTTATACTCAGGTGTTTCTATAATTCGTTTATAGAAAGCTTTATAATCAGCTTCCCTTATCGCATATTGTCGAACAACTTTTTTATCATTTTTTAAATTATAAGCAAATGTTATTTCACGAGCATCTCCAGACTGTATTTCTCTTTTAGAAATATTAGGCTGATCTTTTATAATTTGTTTATGCAATGCTCGTATAAAATTAACGGTATTTTTATCAGAATAATAGTAAGGTGGTCTATAATAGTCACCATTCTCTGGATCATGACTTTTAGAGTTATCTGTTAAGGAGTAATCATCTTCATCAAAATATACAGATTGAATGTTTTCTTGATTTGGTAAGTAACTAGAGTAACCAAAAACATCCGCCTTCAAGCCTATACCTATAATAATAGCTGCTGCCACAAACAATAAGTAACCCTTCCATTTATCAAATACACGCCATGTTTTAGCTAAAATCATGTGTCCAAGAATATACCCTAATAAGGAACCAAAAACATAACCAAAAATAAGCCATTTAAAAGAATCCTTCATCTCACCGAAGTACATCCCCCATAATAAAAATGAGCACGTAGTCAGTCCATAGATAAAAATAGGTTTTAACCATTTAAAAGCGATTGCATGCGTAGCGATTTCTAAACTTCTCTTTCGATATGCAATATATGCAATGAAATAAAGTACACAAGCTACAATTGCATATATTACTAGAGTTAGATAACTTTCTTTTCCACTATCTAACAGATCTATAATATGGATAAAAGGAACCAAATCTTGTAAGTTTTCCCCTGAATAATATGTTGTAGCAAAGCCATACCAATAAAACTTAACATTCATAATAAAAAACTGAATGAGCGCAGCCGGAAGAATGAATAATATATATATAAACGCACCTTGCAGTATTGACATACCTGTGAACATACCTGCAAATACGGCCCCAGAAAAAACAAAGATATTCAAAATAATAGTATCAATAGCCCATCGTAGAATTAATCTTATCGTATATAAATCGTCAACATTTACTGAATCTTTAATAAGAAAAAGGACGATGGCTGAAATAATAACAGGTAAAACTAATGATACAATTCCTAATAATACGTTTTGCCAAAATAGCACACCTCTGCTTATTGGTAAGCTATGAATATAATCAGCGGCCGATTTTGTTTGGATATATCGAAATAAAAATATAGCTAGCACCACAGGAACAGTAAACATAAACAAGAATTGAAGACTTCCAACAACTTCAAATAGCGTCTTTAATTTTTCCGTATATATTCCATCTTTGTTCACTTCACCTGTATATCTCAAAATAATTTGAAGCGGTACGATAAATAAAAGCACAAGCGTATATAAAGCACCAATCCAT
>JARUXA010000122.1 GCA_030433805.1 Sphingomonas sp. PsM26
CAATATACAGATCCGGTTAACATAATCAGCATTACAGGAAGGAAAAAAGCAAGTTCAGTTAATAATAACGAACTTGCTCTCTTCTATTTAGATATATCACCCCATACTAGAGTTATTATGTATAGTAATTTTATAATTTTTTACCACACCATGAAAAAAAGACATTTCAATAGTGGAGGAACCACCATCATGAACAATTAATCTATAGTCATTATGCTTGTCATCAAATAATATAAGATGATCAGGACACTCAAATGGCGTTTTATGAATGTATTCCCCAAAAGTTAAAAGAAGATTAGAATCGTCTAATCTCCTTCCATCTCTGTCATTTCTTCTTTAACGACTTTAAAATCATCTTCACTTATTCCTAAATGACCAAATCGAAACGAATAACCCCAATACTTCTTATTTTTAATGAAAGAGAGCTGTGGAATTAAAGGGTGAATAGATGTTTCTGTACACTCCATAAAATCTATCTTTCTTCGAAAGGGTATAAAATCATTTCCCATATCAAATTGAAAGATATGATCATCAACCACACGTCCTAAAGCCGTAAATTTTTGATACGGAGTGCTTTCATTAAGCTGTACCTTTGGAGAATAATAAATGATCCAATCGCCCGTTCTCATCTTTTTTAAAGGAGCTTCCTTACCATGACAAAGTTGAGCAAAACCACCTTGAATGCCCTTCATTACATGGTCGCGAGAAGCCACTCCAATCCAATATCTTATATTCTTTTTCACGTAAATCAACACCCACAATGATTGGATAGAGGATTATCTGAAGTGACTGTTGAAACTGGAAAGTTCATTTCCTGCCATGCGGCAATTCCTCCCGTTAACTCTTTTACATCATACCCTTGTTCCAATAAAGATTTAGCAACTTTAGCAGCTGTATTGCACCAAACATCCCAACAATAAAGAATAATCTTTTTGTCCTTGGGTATCTCATCTAAACGATTGGCTAATTCTTGTTCGGGTATAACATGGGCATCCTTAATCGTTATACTTCTTACATGAGCAGGACCATTCCTAACATCAATTAAAAAGTATTGTTCTGGATTCATTTTCTTTGCTTTTATGTAATCCATGGGGCTTATAGTCGCTTGAAGACGTGCATTAAAATAATCAAGTGCGTTCATTTGGTATAACCTCCAATTTTTTATAGTGACTTCCAAATTCTAATCAAAAAATCTTTCAGCAATTGTCTTTCTTGTGGGTTTAAAGGTGTTAAAACTTCTGATTCCACATCGGTCAGGAATTCCCAACGTGAATTCAGTACTTCCTTGCCTTTTTCCGTAATTAAAAGACTATAAGATCTTCGATCATTAGGGTTCTTGGTTCTCTCCACAAATCTTAACATTTCCAAATGATCAATATGACTGACCATAGTCGTTCGATCAATTTGTAGGTTGTCGGATATGTCTTTTTGAGAAGAGTATGGGTTTTCCTCAATAAATAAAAGAACGCCATATTGTCTTGAATTGATATTAAAAGGGGCCAGTCCTTCAGCAAATTTTTGTTCCATTTGTTGAAGAGCCTTTCCAAGTAAAAAACCATAAGATTGATTCCATTTATTCACCTAAGTCCTTACCTCCTTATATTAATCAGTAAAATATATAATCAGTATAACTGACTATATTTTAAAAAACAAGTAAATACTTATAGTGATTTGCTATCATAGCAATAATGGACTTTTTTGAATAATTTTAACATAAGTTTGATTAGAGGAAATTAAAAATAGAAAACTGATTAATTAATAATAATTTGGAACTTTTTTTATTAGGAACGAGCATAACTTTATCATACATAAATTACCTTTTTTCTCTATAGAAAGTAAAAAGGACGTCCGTAAAAG
>JARUXA010000123.1 GCA_030433805.1 Sphingomonas sp. PsM26
CAATTATACTGAAAGCGTATAATCAACAAGGGGGTTGAACATATGGGAGGGAAAATTAGAGATTATCACAAGCTTGCAGCAGACATTTTAGATGCGGTAGGCGGCGAAGAAAATATTGTAAGCGCTACACGCTGTGCCACTAGACTTCGAATTGTGTTAAAGCGCTCGAAGCCAGATGCCAAACGCAAGGTGTCTTCTATGCCTGGTGTCATTACGGTTGTTGAAAACAGCGGACAGTTTCAAGTTGTTATTGGGCAACACGTGGGAGATGTTTATGAAGAGTTTGCTAGTTTAGTAAACTTGGATACCACTGAGGAGCAAACTGAAAACAAAGGTACGATCTTAAACCGTGTGATTGCTACGATGTCCGCTGTGTTTGCACCATTTGTATACATCTTAGCAGCGGCAGGAATTTTACAGGGCTCATTAATACTAATTAATTTGTTTTCGGATAGCTTTGCAAAAACGGGCACCTATCAAGTATTAAGCTTCATTTCATGGGCACCGTTTGTTTTTTTACCGATTTTTATCGCCATCACAGCATCCAAGCATTTTAAAACTAACACCTACATTGCAGTGGCGTGCTGTGCCGCATTAGTGAGTCCAACATGGGCAGAAATGGCGGCGAAAATTTCAGACGGAAGCAGCATTACGTTTTTAGGTCTTCCCTTATCCGAAACGGTCTATACTTCTTCTGTTTTACCGCCTTTATTTTTAGTATGGATCTTGTCTTATCTTGAAAGGTTCCTAAATAAGAGCATTCATGAAGTCGTTAGACCGCTGTTTGTTCCGTTTTTATGTATGGTAATTATGGTTCCAGTAACAATTTTACTTATTGGTCCTGTTACCACGATGGGGGCTAATGGAATCGCTCATAGCTATAACTTTTTAGCTGAAAACGTACCTGCCTTAGCTGGAGCAATCATTGGCGGCTTCTGGCAAATTGTTGTGATCTTTGGAGTACACTGGGGAATTACGCCGATGGTACTTGCAAACTTTGATTTAAACGGCAGAGACTCGTTTCAAGCGTATCAAACAATTGCCGTGGTAGCTCAAGTCGGAGCGGTACTTGGGGTTATTTTAAAAGCAAAAAGCCAAGAAGCACGCAAAGTCAGCGTATCAGCCGGGATAACAGGGCTATTTGGTATTACAGAACCGGCCATTTACGGCGTGAACTTACGTTTTAAAAAGCCGTTTATCTTTGGATGCATTTCAGGTGCTATTGGTGCTGTTGTAGCAAGCTTCTTTCACCCTTATTACTTTGCTTACGCAGGCCTGCCCGGACCGTTGACAATTGTAAACGGAATCAGTCAAGACTACCCGATGTCAATCTGGGGAATTTTAATTGGATGTGCCATTGCGATTATTCTTCCCGTTGTGCTTATTCAAGTGTTTGGTTACGGAGAAGATGCAGCAAAAGAAGCAGCTGCTGCTCCTTTAAACGAAGTAGCCGTCAGCAATCCCAACGACAATGAAGAAACGATCAGCGCACCGTTTAGCGGAAAAGTCATTCCTCTTTCTAGCGTACCAGACGAAGTATTCAGCTCAGGTGCGATGGGAAAAGGATTAGCGATTGATCCTTCAGATAATAAGCTTTATGCACCTTTTGACGGAACGGTTGTTATGGTAGCACCAACAAAGCACGCCATCGGCCTTCGATCAGAATACGGCGTTGAATTACTTGTTCATATTGGATTAGATACCGTTACGTTAGACGGCAAGCCGTTTACGCTGCATGTAGAAGACGGTGTAAAGTTTAAAAAAGGCGATTTACTGATTGAATTTGATAAAAAATTTATTGAAACACAGGGATTACAAACCATTACGCCGGTTATTATCACAAAT
>JARUXA010000124.1 GCA_030433805.1 Sphingomonas sp. PsM26
GGAGGAAATCAATATGCCTGGTTTTAACAATTCCAGGCATATTGATTTCCTCCTTTAAATAAAGTCTAATTAATCACAAAAAAAAGTCTAATGTGAAGACTCTTTTACTCTTGATACGTAGAAGCTACTATTTTATATTTTTTCACTTTTGCTAGTTCTTTATCAGGGATTTGCGATGAAGCAGCGTCAAAAGAAATGGATTTTCCAGGAGTCAGCTGCGCTTCTTCCGATTGAAATGTAGTTCCTATAAACTCATTTTGTTTTCCATATAAGGCTCCACCAACCAGAATATATTCAATAGATTCTTTGGTATTGTTTGTAGCTGTTCCTTTGATATGTAAGATGTGATTCTCTTTTTCCTGACTCATTGCGTCGCCTTTAATTTTCAAGCTTTGTACATTACTTGCAGGTTTTATCGGATTAATCTTGACCTTTACATTATATGTATCTGGTTCTTTATTAATAATTCCTTCCGCTGAAATGTACCCTTCCTCGCCCGGCTTTAGTACATAGGGAGCAAGATGAACGTCGGGGTCACTTGGAATAATATGCGGATCAAGGACTTTTCCAGTTTTGTTTACATATTTTATTGTTGTATCGTTTACATTAAGCGTTTGGTCACTTTCATTTTTTATAACCGCAGAATAGCTCAGTACGTTATTATGAGTGATCGAATCTGCAAGTGTATAACTTTTTTCTTCTACTATTTTTATTTTTTCATCCTTTGTTTTCTCTTTCTTATGCTGGGCAGTGTCCGTTTCCTTGTTGCATCCAGCCAGAATGAACAAGAATGCTAAGAGTATTCCTAGCAGCAGTCTTACTTTCATGATGATTCCTCCGTTTAATACTATTTTTTTCACAAATTCCATTATAATACTTTTTTGGATTTATCTAAAGGAAATTTCACACCTAATTAGAATATGCTAAAATTATAATAAGATAAATATTCCATTTATGTGATATAGTTCTTTATATATAAGTAATAAACAAATAGAGTTAGAAGAGTTTTCGAAAGATTACCGCGTGGTAGCTGCAGATATGCCAGGCTATAACTTATCAGATAAGCCGGAAGAAATTTCTTCTTACAGCATGCCTCACTTAATGGAAGATGTAAAACAGTTAATTGAAGCATTTGCTTATACATACCCGCAGTATGTCAAAAAGTTAGTGATGTTTGATGCACCGCACCCTTACACATTTATAAGAGAGCTTGCTGAAAATCCTGCTCAACGAGAAGCAAGCAGCTATATGAGCTTTTTCCAACAGTCGAATTCTCAAGATGAGCTACTCGCAAATAATAGCGAAAAGCTAAGAAATATGCTGACGGAGCCCGGCATTAAAAAAGGCTATTTAACTAAAGAAGAAGCTAAATATGTAGAGGCGTGGAATCAGCCAAATGCAATGAAATCAATGCTTAACTACTATCGTGCGTCTTCCCTTTACCCATTTGAAGAGCGCGTTCGTAAACCCGTAGCACTGCCGCATAAAGTATTTCAGTCTCCGACTTTAATTGTATGGGGAAATGCGGACGAAGCGTTTGAAAACAGTAATTTAGATGGTATTGAAGAGTACGTTCCAAACGTAACGATTCATCGCTTAGACGGTGTAGGACATGCGCCTCAGCATGAGCAGCCCCAAAAGGTAAATGAATTTATGAGAGACTTCTTAAGCAAATAAACTAGAAAAAGACTGCAAAGCACGGTATACAGCCAGCTGCTTTGCAGTCTTTTTTATAAATTATAAAACATATCGTCAACTATTAATTTCTATTATT
>JARUXA010000125.1 GCA_030433805.1 Sphingomonas sp. PsM26
TCTTTCACTGGATACTTTGACACTTCTAAAATAGCATTTTGCTCCTTGATAGCATTTTTAAAATCTTGTTCATATTTTTCTAATTCGCTAGAATCGATTTCTTTTTTCGGTTTAACTTTTTGAATGTGAACTATCGGTTTGTAATCTACTTTCATGGCACGCTGCCACATATCTGTCCAATCAGATTGCTTTATGTAATCTCTCGTGAAGTAACTTGGTTTAACACATAACAACACATGAAAATGAGGATGATACGTTCCGTAATTAGGATTTTCAGACCCAGCACCCAAACCCTGTCGCTTATAATAGCCAGGATTCGTTTTAAAGCGTTTCTCTGTGATTTCCTTATCTCGATCTCTCGTAATCTCTAACGCCCTAAAAAAGCCCTTTACAGCCGTTTTAAACGCCTTCCGCCTAGTTAAGCCATTAAAAGCCTTAGACATAGCCTGTACGACGTCCTCGAGCTTCTCAGCACTACAATTTTGAACAGTAAGGGTTAAGAACAGCCATTTAACCTTTTCGCGTTCGTTAACCGTTTCTACGATTTTTTTATTTTGAGTTGCAATTTTTATGCTTCTTCTCCAGTTACACATTGGACATAACCTCACTTTACAAAACCATGTTTGATGGAGTTTTAATTTTTCTCCGTTATGTCTAAACACCAACATGTCAGCACATTGATCCATGCGTTTAGCTTTCGAAAAAAGTCCGGCTTCCTCAAAATGTTTCGCAGTAATTTCTGCACGAATTTTTTTATCTTCCCAAGGTCTTTCTTTCCCCGTGGAAGTTTTATCCACCAAAATTTCACCAGTTGAAAAATCCAATGAATCCATGCTATTATTCTTTTTAGAAAACACAAAAAAACCTACCTTTCTTATGATTTTATCTCGACAATTTAATCATAACAGGTAGGTTTTTTGCTGTCTACACATAAAAAACAGATTAAACCCAGTCATACCAAGGGTTCAAGGCCATTTTATTAATACTCATTCTTTCTAATAGTATCAAGATAAGAAAAAACAAGTTCAAAACCATAGGCTTAAGCCTATTTAAAGCAGCTTTAAGCTGCTTATTTTTTTGCCTTTAAATACTTTGCCAAATGATTTTTTATAGTTATCAAATTAGACAACTACGAAAACAATTTAAACAAGCAGAGCGCAATTATACATAACTCCGTTTTGTCATTGCGAAACGATTCAAATCGTTTGATTCGCTTAAGCGAAATTGTTCTGCCTGGTTAAAAAATCGCCAGTAAAGCAAACGCCCATTTACACACCACAAAAAAACGTGGTGATAAACGGGCAAACCCTTCGCTTTCAGCGATTACCTTGCAGGACATGTTTTATGTTTTTATTGCGAAGCAATCGCACACATTGGAACAATGTATAAGTGCGCCCTTTGTCACTTTCGTTCCTCAGGGAAAACAAAAGAGCAGCCCCATGGCTACTCTTTTTCAATCACGTATTTTTTTATACCAATATGCCACCTTGCCGTAACTTCAAAAATTCCATTTGCCATTTCATCTTCTTCAGAAACACGAACAAGATCTCCGTCTTCTCCGTCATCCAAATTTAATTCTTGGTGAACTTCTTTTAGCAAACCACCATAACCAATAAGTCGTTTATACGCCAGTGCATTATCTAAATCCAAAACGGTCTCTACGTTTTCTGGAGTAACTTCTTTCCCGTGAATAATATCCGTATCTTTCACTGGATACTTTGACACTTCTAAAATAGCATTTTGCTCCTTGATAGCAT
>JARUXA010000126.1 GCA_030433805.1 Sphingomonas sp. PsM26
ATGTTCGGCGAAGCGGCGCTAGGCGATTACGCGCGCGTGCTGGAATTAGGAATTGCCGAATGGAGCTCGGAAACACGCATCGATCAGATCCGCTCTGCCATAGATACGATCCGCGAAGTGGCATGATTACGTTGCCTGATCGGCAGATCTAATAGGGGTTTGCTAGGTAATAATTGCTCGAGCTTATAACTTATTGATCCGATTCAGGAGATGACGGTTGTAGCGAGTGCGATGGTGGAGAAGAAGGTCGTCGGGCATTGATGGTAGCGGGTGGCGACACAGCAGCGAGATCCTGGTGATCACCGCGGGACACCCGCGCATAGCCGATTTGCATGCCCTCGTTCTCACACGGGATTCTGACGCGCGCAAACCCTTGGAAAACCATGGTCGGGTCTGCAGCGTCAGAACCGTCCGAGACTGTTGAAAAACGCGTGCTTGCGACGACGAGGAAGGCGTGATTCACTCCTGTCAGGCGGCGGGAGTATGGACATGATGGGTCGGCAGGTGGCGCAAGGCGCGCTGTTCTACGGTTTCCGGCTCGACGATCATGTGCCAGCCGACCACCTTCTCCGGCGCATCGACGGCGTGCTGGACCTCGGCTTCGTGCGTGAGGCGCTGGCAGCGAGCTACAGCGCGAGCGGTCGACCCTCGATCGATCCGGAGCTGATGCTCAGGATGCTGCTTGTCGGCTACCTGTTCGGCATCCGCTCGGAACGGCGCCTGTGCGAGGAAGTGCATCTCAACCTCGCTTATCGCTGGTTCTGCCGGCTCGATTTGGCCGACCGGGTGCCGGACCACTCCACCTTCTCCAAGAATCGGCATGGCCGGTTCCGCGCCTGCGACCTGCATCGCCTGCTGTTCGAGCAGGTCGTCGCACGGTGCGCAGCGGCCGGACTGGTAGCGGGGCGCGACTTGGCGGTGGATGGCAGCACGATCATGGCCGACGCCAGCGGCGAGAAGAAGCTGAAGGGGGCCGACGCCGCAGACGAGCTTCGTGCCGGGGAAAGCATATCGCGACCTGTCGCCGAATATCTGGCGGCGCTCGACGCCGCGTTGCCGCCAGATTCCGACGAACCTGCGACCGTCAATCCGACCAGCATCTCGCCGAACGACCGGAGGCGGCGCTCATCCAACCATGGGCCACCAACGAAGGTGTCAGTTAACCCTGCTGAATGGCTTGTAGTTCCTCGAAGCGTGTGTCGGCCCACGCCGGATGATCGATCCCGACGTCGCGCGAGAGTTTGTTCGGATCCGCCTTTTTGGCTTCTTCACTCTGGAGGATATCGAACGTTTTGAGGCCGAGCTTTTGTTAGTTCATCAGCAGATGGGCTGCGGACGCCGGGGTGGGCCTTTGACAGTCACTGACGTGACCGACATGTCTATTCAGAGTCAGGACGTAGTCCGCCGGTGGGGCGAGTTCCTTGCCAATCCTGCTCACCGCTCGCGGCGTCTCGCATTCGTTACCGGTTCCACGCTTGCTCGGATGCAGCTCGAACGTGCATCTGTAGGACGGGGTGCGCGAGTGTTCACCGATGCGGTAGAAGCAGAAAGTTGGTTGTTCGCCATCGAGGCATCTACTGCGGACTAACCTTCGAGCAGCTTGCAAACTGGACTAGGTGTTTAGTCCCGGCATCTGGTGGATCGGATCGACGATGAACCTGTCAGGC
>JARUXA010000127.1 GCA_030433805.1 Sphingomonas sp. PsM26
GTACCCCATACCCATCAAGCTAACGCAATGGATTTTCCCCAAAACGAAAAAAACGTTATTCTTTTTAGTAAACTACTCGAAAAGGATGGCGTTTTTTTATGGATGTTCAGTTTTCCGAAGAATTACACCTATTTGCACAAGAATTACAACGCTCTTTGTCTCCCATTGCCTTACAAGAAATCGCTAAGAAAGTGGGATTTGTGAAACGATCGAGTAAGTATCAAGCAAATGAACTGATGGCTCTTTGCGTGTGGCTTAGCCAGGAAGTCGCTCGCACATCGCTTGCACAACTGTGTAGTCGACTAGAAGCTTCAACAGGTGTCCTGATGAGTCAGGAAGGATTGAATCAACGGTTTAATCCAGCAGCCGTCCAGTTTCTTCGTGAGGTGTTTGCTTTACTTCTCACACAGAAACTTTGTGCAACACAATCGCTATCGTCAACGCTCTTCTTGATTTTTAACCGTATTCGGATTTTAGATGCCACAGTGTTTCAGCTACCCGATGCCTTCGTAAGTGATTATCAAGGGTCTGGAGGAAGCAGTAATACGGCAGGTGTAAAGATTCAGCTTGAATATGACTTATTGAGTGGGCAATTTTTACACGTACAGCTAGGACCGGGAAAAGATAATGATAAAACGTATGGCACAACTTGTCTTGAAAGTGTGAAAGCAGGCGATTTCTGTTTACGTGATTTAGGTTATTTTGATTTACGAGATTTACAAACGATTCATGAATTAGGCGCCTTTTATCTCTCTCGATTAAAGCTAAATACCCGTATTTATGTAAAAAACCCTGAACCAGAATACTTCAAAAACGGCACACTGAAAAAGCAGAGCGAATATATTCAGCTTAATATGGCACACATCTTGAACGAACTGGAACCGGGTGAGACCATTGAACTTTCAGAAGCTTATGTTGGTCAAATTCAAAAATTACCGACACGTGTCATCATTCACCGACTAACGAACGAACAAACTAAAACCCGTTTAAACAACCAAGCTGTACGTGAGAAAAAGAAAGGCATTGTCATGAAGGATAAAAGTAAACAGCTGATGGGAATGAACGTTTATATTACGAACACACCACCAAAAGAAGTACCGACAAACGATGTGCATTCATTGTATTCGTTACGTTGGCAGATTGAAATTTTATTTAAAACATGGAAGTCCTTCTTCGAAATAGATGAATGTAAAACCATCAAAAAGGAACGGCTAGAGTGCCATTTATATGGGCAACTCATCGGGATTCTTCTCTGTTCTTCCACCATGTTTCAAATGCGGCAGATCCTGTTGAAAAAGAGAAAACAAGAGCTGAGTGAATACAAATCAATTTATATGATTAAGGACTATTTTCCGTTACTATTTCCAGCAATGGCAGGTGATCTGACTGAACTCGTAACGATTCTCCAACGACTGTATCACCTGTTGAAAAAGAATGGGCGTAAGTGTCATCGGTATCAGAAAAAAACCGTTTTTGACATTCTTGGTATTGTGTATGAGACAGCAGTAAAACAACAACAAGTTGCCTAACGAAAAAATGATAGTTTCATAGGCTTCTTTGTCATGCCGATTTTTCTGATACTCACCGATGTTAGGACAAGGATCATTACATTTTTAATCGTTTCTGTCGTTAGCTTGATGGGTATGTG
>JARUXA010000128.1 GCA_030433805.1 Sphingomonas sp. PsM26
GTCTTGAGTAGTTTGCTCAAATTATTAGAAATTATTCATTTGTATAAGATAGATACTTTTATGTCAATAATTAGTAGCTAATAGTTGATGCTTATTAAAATTTTCAGCTAACATTTAGGATGTGAATGTATTGGATTTTTTTTATAGTCAAGAATCACTTACTGCAGTTCAATGGATTCTAAGAGCAGTTATTTCATTTTTCTTTTTACTCATTGTTACTAAAATAATGGGACAAAGATCGCTGTCTCAGTTAAGGCTACTTGATTTTATAATGGCTTTATCAATAGGCAATATTATCGCTCATCCTTTGTCAGATCAACATTTAGGATTGAAGGGTTCTATGATAACGATAGGTGTATTAGTTATTTTATATCTTATCTTAGTATTTTTAAGTCTTAAGTGGTTAAGATTCACAAAATTTATTGATCCGTCGCCTTTTCCTCTTATAAGAAATGGGAAGATACTCTATAAAGGTCTAACTAAAGCTAGGATACCTATTGATGTTTTATTAACAGAATTAAGAAAAAAACAAATCCATGATATTCAACAAGTTGCTCTAGCATTATGGGAATCAGATGGGACTATTTCGTTTTTTTTAGAATCTCAGTATCAAACATTAACTCCTAAAGATATGAAGCTAATGACAAAGTCATTTTCTCTTCCTATAACAATTATTAAAGATGGAAAGGTTGATTTTGAGGAGTTAAAACAAACCGGTAAAGAAGAAGATTGGTTGAAAAATCATATTAGAACGGTGTATGGACTAGAAATAAAGAATATTTTATTAGCAACAATGGATGATAATAATAACAAGATAAACGTTTTTTTATATAAGTAATTATGAAGTCTCAGATGTATGTGTAAACTGTCTTTCAAGAAAATTAACAAACAGATATAACTGTTCTAAGGTATAAAATCCAGTATATCTGTTTGTTTTTCCTCTTGAAGTATTTCAATTCCACCTATAGCTTCTAAAGCATGTGCAAAAGATTTAAGGGAAACCCCTATTATTTCAAGTTCTTGAGCTTTGAATGTTACCTGTTCATTTATTGCCGAAACTTGTTGCGTTACTCCTATAGTCTGTAAAAATTGGCCGAATGTTTCAATCCAAACTGCAGATACTACCTTTTCATCACCAGATGATGGGTCTTCATTTATTAAAAACAAATTTGATACCCCAATGGTTTCAATAATTTGGCCAATCGTTTTAATCCAAACTCCCGTTGCAATTACATTTTCAAATTTTAATTTCAAATCTTCATTTTCTGTATATTTGTCGTCTTTTTTTGTCATCATTTATTTTTACCTCCGTTAGTGGAGTTCTGTTATATTCATCTATATATTATGTTTAATTTTGATTTTTGATAAAATCCATTAATATATGATATAAAGCCTGAAACAGAAAAAACTACTTCTGAGTCCGAGAAGTAGTTTTTTCTGTTCTTTAGGAGTTAGGTTTAGAGCAATGATGCATTCATCTTGAATAGTTTTATCTAGATATAAACTTTTATTCATTAGGGTTTATAAAGGGCATTTTTGAATGTAGTGATCTAATATAAAAAGTGTTCAAAAACTATCGTATTAACTAAATCAGCATATCTTATAGATATGAAAAAGG
>JARUXA010000129.1 GCA_030433805.1 Sphingomonas sp. PsM26
ACTCCTGAACGGGTCACAGGAGTTTTTTCTGTTTTTAAGTTGTATACGATATACAACTTTAGTTACCATAATGTACTTTTCCGGAACACATACCAAAAAGAACCCCTTATGTATGAACTGCGCCCCAATTGTTAGACAAAATTTCTGATTCATTTGAAAAAAGTCGAAAACCCGTGTTAGAAGAACTTTCAACATGGGTTTTTTTCTTATTTACGATGGAAATTTATTACTAAAAAACGGTAATACTAAAAAGGCAGCTCAAAGAGTTTGAATTCAAAAATATCTGTTAGCTTTTAATTCAAATATAGGGGGTGATATCAATAGATAATATATTTGAAAATCTTAAGGAAATACGTTTATTAGAAGATAAGCTGTATCATTTAGAATTAAATGGTTGGCTAAAAAATGAGTTTTTAACTTGGGAATGGTGGATACTAGTCGTTTTTTTAGTTGTGCCTTGGGTTATATGGGCTAAACTTGTTAAACGAGACATTATCTTAGAAATTTTGTTATTTGGTACCGTAATTATCTTGACAACAACCTTATTAGATGTAGTTGGTGTGCAATATAGTTTTTGGGAGTATCCCATTGCATTCCTACCTATTATTCCTCGGGCCTTTCCTTTTGATTTTTCAATGGTACCTGTAGCTTACATGTTGTTATATCAATATTTTAGAACATGGAAATCTTTTATTTTAGCCCAGATCATTATGGCACTAACATATGCCTATATAGGTGAACCCTTTTGCGAGTGGGTCAAACTTGTTAATTATTTAGAGTGGAGATACAGATATTCATTCATATATTACATCATTCTTGGAATTGTAACTCGAGCTTTAATACTAAAACTAACCTCTTTATATAAACCTCAAGATCTTACAACTAAGTAAAATTTAAAAATGGTACGTATGGTGATACATACGGCATTCATGGTAATAACAATGATAGCAGCATTGGAAAATACGTGAGTCAAGGTTGCGTGAGAATGCATAATGCAGACATCGAAAAGCTTTATGATAAAGTCCAAGTGGGTACACCTGTTGCGATTACGTATTCCTATAAGAGCTTTGTTGATCTTACGAGCGTATATGGGTATAAATTCAAAGGCTACAAGTTAAAAAACAATTAATATCTGAGCAGCATTCCGTATTTATGACGGAATGCTTATTTTTCTATATGTTTCTAAGACATAAATTTATATTTAGTTTTAGACATCTTTTACTTTAAAAGACAACATCTTGTCTTAAAGGGGAGGCGAACTTGGGGAAAAATATAAAAAAGAAAACAAATAATAAAAAAAGTGCGTTGCATAAGAACAAGATACTTAATGAAAAAGATCTTAAACTAATAAGGAATTCTTCGCAATTTTCAAATGATGTCTGAGGGAATTTTAAATGGTTCAGTAGAACTTCCGTTGCTCGAGGATAGAGAATTAAGTAGAAATGCTGGATTCGCATTTAGAAAAATAATCTAAAAGGAAAAAGTAAGTCCTTCTTGTGGAAAAGGATGCTCATACTGTTGTAGTTATCCTATATAAACAAGAGGAAGACACAAGATCACTGTTTCTAGT
>JARUXA010000012.1 GCA_030433805.1 Sphingomonas sp. PsM26
CCGCGGGGGCGGGGGGGGGCCCCCGCCGCCCCCGGGCTTTTCCAAAAAATTGCTAAAAATTTCCCCCCCCCCCCCCCCGCCCCCCCGGGGGGGGGGGGGGCTCCGCCGATCAATGCTCGTCGTCTTCCGTGGGCGCTTCCACGCCGAGGTCGTCGTCACCACCCAGATCGACTTCGTCGTCGGGCGAGGGCTCCTCGTCTTCACCGGTGTCAATATCCTCGTCGTCGCCGGCGAGATCGTCGTCCTTCTTGACCTGCTCGGGCTTGGCCTGCTCGAACGGCAGCGGCTGCTTCGACTTCAGGATAGGCTCGGGCTCCCAATGTGCACCGCAATTGATGCACGTAACGGGATCTTCCTTGCCCAGATCATAGAAGCGGGTAGCGCATTTCGGACACGTACGCTTCGTGCCCCATTCCGGCTGTATCATGGGCCGATTGACCTTCTTCAAAATTGAATTTGAGAGCTTGCAACGCGAACGCCGCAAAGTGGGGCGCGCCTTGCCATAGCGCAAGCGCACTGTCAAAGCGCAGGGCCGATGCAGCACCCCGCCCCCACCCCGCTCGAAATCCCTTCCTCCGGTCCGCTGGCAGGACGCGTCCGCGTTCCCGGCGACAAGTCGATCAGCCATCGCTCGCTGATGTTCTCCGCGCTCGCGGTCGGCACCAGCCGGGTCGAGGGGCTGCTCGAGGGCGAGGACGTGCTCGCCACCGCCGCGGCACTCCGTGCGATGGGCGCGACGATCGTGCGCGGCGACGATGGCGTGTGGACGATCGACGGCGTCGGGGTCGGCGGGTTGCTCCAACCCGCGGGCGCGCTGGAGATGGGCAACAGCGGCACGTCGACGCGTCTGCTGATGGGGCTGGTCGCGAGCCACCCGATCACCGTGACCTTCACCGGCGACGCTTCGCTGTCGAAGCGCCCGATGGGCCGCGTCATCACGCCGCTGTCGCAAATGGGCGCGGAAGTCACCGCGAGCCCCGGCGGGCAATTGCCGCTGATGCTGCGCGGGATCTGCCCGGCGATCCCGATCAGCTACACCCTCCCCGTCGCTTCGGCGCAGGTGAAGTCCGCGGTGCTGCTCGCGGGCCTCAATACGCCGGGGGTCACCCGCGTGATCGAACCCGTCGCGACTCGCGATCATAGCGAGCGGATGCTGCGCGGGTTCGGCGCGGACGTGACGGTCGAGGAGTCGCCTGAGGGCAAGATCATCTCGATCCGCGGCGAGGCCGAACTCAAGCCGCAGCAGATCACCGTTCCCGGCGATCCCTCGTCCGCCGCCTTCCTGGTGGTGGCCGCGACAATCGTGCCGGGGTCGGACATCACGGTCGAGAATGTCGGCCTCAACCCGACCCGCGCCGGCCTGTTCACCGCTTTGCGGATGATGGGCGCGAGCATCGAGGAATGCGACGCGCGCGACGTCGGTGGCGAGCCGGTCGCCGATCTGCGCGTCCGCTATGCGCCGCTGTCGGGAATCGAAGTGCCCGCCGACCTCGCGCCGAGCATGATCGACGAATATCCGATCCTGTTCGTCGCCGCCGCCTTCGCGACCGGAACGACGATCGCGCGCGGCGCAGAGGAACTGCGCGTCAAGGAATCGGACCGGATCGCCGCGATGGCGGCCGCACTCGGTGCGATCGGCGCGCGGGTGGAGGAAGTCGAGGACGGGATGATCGTCCACGGTTCGGGCGGCGCCCCCCTCCCCGGCGGCGCGACGATCGCGACGCTGCTCGATCACCGCATCGCAATGAGCATGGCGGTCGCCGCGCTCGCTTGCCATACGCCCGTGACGCTCGACGACATGTCGCCCGTCGCCACCAGCTACCCCGCGTTCTTCGACCAGATCGCGCAACTCCAGGGTGCCACCGACCGATGACTGCCTCCACTGCCGATTTGATCGGGTTCGTCGGCGCGCTGACGATCCTGATCGGCTATGCCCACCAGACGCTGCGCAACGCCGCGCCCGATCTGTTCTCCACGCTGCTCAACTTCCTCGGCGCGGCGCTGCTCGCGCTGTCGCTGAGCGTGAACTATAATCTGCCCGCGCTGTGCCTCGAACTCGCCTGGGCGGCGATCGCGGCGTTCGGGCTCGTCCGCATGACCGTGGCACGATCGGGAGCGCGTGCATGATCATCGCCGTCGATGGACCCGCCGCCTCGGGCAAGGGCACGATCGCGCGCGCATTGGCGCGGCATTACGATCTGCCGTATCTCGACACCGGCCTGCTGTACCGCGCGGTCGCAGCGCAGGTCGCGCAGCTCGAACTCGATCCCGCGATCGAGGCGGATGCCGTGGCGGCGTGCGATTTCGAGGATGCGCTGCTCGAGGACCCCAGTC
Organism: Sphingomonas sp. PsM26; assembly: GCA_030433805.1. GTDB lineage: Bacteria > Pseudomonadota > Alphaproteobacteria > Sphingomonadales > Sphingomonadaceae > Sphingomonas. The sequence goes on from JARUXA010000012.1 coordinate 2,335, forward strand.
TGCGCAGCGACGAGATCGGATCGCTCGCTTCGGTCGTCTCGGCGCATCCGCTGGTGCGCGCGGCGCTGTTCCACCGGCAGAAGCGGTTCGCCTATCAGGATGGCGGTGCCGTGCTCGACGGGCGCGACATCGGCACGGTGATCGCCCCCGACGCGACCGCCAAACTGTTCGTCCGCGCCACCCCCAACATCCGTGCAAAACGCCGCCACGCGGAGCTCAAGGAGCGCGGATCGACGCTCAGCCTCGATAAGGTGCTTGCCGACATCCGCGCCCGCGACCTGCGCGACTCGACCCGTGCGACCGCGCCGCTGGTGCCTGCGCAGGACGCAGCGTTGCTCGACACGAGCTTCCTGTCGATCGAGGCCTCGGTGCAGCGCGCGATCGCGATCGTGGATGCGAGAACCGCCGCCTGACGGATGCTCTCCTGCGCAAGCATGGAACCCCCGGTTACACGGCACAACGCCTGCACCTCTGGGCTCCTGCTTGCACAGCAGAATGCGCGTGATTTGGCGTCAGCAGCGCCCCCAGATCGGCAGCATATTCCACCCGACGCCAACCACCGTCGCGCCACCGCGCCACAAGCGCCGGCACCTTGCTTTTCACCACCGCTTCGGCTAGGGCGCGCTGTCCGATTGGCAGGCATTCCTGGTCAGGAAGGCGCGGAGATTTATCCTCCTGCGCCTTTTTCGCGTTTTGCGGAAAAACCTTTCCCGTGCCCGCTGACTGGATGTCGCGTCCGGCATTCGGTCGCCGCGGCAATATTGGCCAAGACCGCCGGAGACAACCGGCTGGCCGGAACATGATTTAGGAACGCATCACTTTATGGCCACTCAGCCAAACCCAACCCGCGACGATTTCGCCGCCCTTCTCGAAATGACCCTCGGCGGTGCCGACAGTTTCGAAGGCCGCGTCGTCAAGGGCACCGTTACCGGGATCGAGAACGACCTTGCCGTCATCGACGTCGGCCTGAAGTCGGAAGGCCGCGTGCCGCTGCGCGAATTCGCGCTGCCGGGCCAGAAGGCTGACCTCAAGGTCGGTGACGAAGTCGAAGTGTTCGTCGACCGCGTCGAGAACGTCCACGGTGAAGCTATGCTGTCGCGCGACCGCGCACGCCGCGAAGCCGCATGGGACACGCTTGAAACCGAATTCGCCAAGTCGGCACGCGTCGAGGGCGTCATCTTCGGCCGCGTCAAGGGCGGCTTCACGGTCGACCTCAACGGCGCCGTGGCCTTCCTGCCGGGTTCGCAGGTCGACATCCGCCCGGTGCGCGACGTCACCCCGCTGATGGACATCCCCCAGCCGTTCCAGATCCTCAAGATGGACCGCAAGCGCGGCAACATCGTCGTGTCGCGTCGCGCGATCCTCGAAGAGACCCGCGCCGAGCAGCGTTCGGGCCTCATCCTGTCGCTGGCTGAAGGCCAGATCATCGACGGCGTCGTCAAGAACATCACCGATTACGGTGCGTTCGTTGACCTCGGCGGCATCGACGGCCTGCTCCACGTCACCGATCTCAGCTACAAGCGCGTCGGCCATCCTTCGGAAGTTCTCAACATTGGCGATACCGTCAAGGTTCAGATCATCCGCATCAACAAGGACACGCAGCGCATCTCGCTCGGCATGAAGCAGCTCGAGAGCGATCCGTGGGAAGGTGCAGCCGCGAAGTACCCGGTTGGTGCCAAGCTCACCGGCCGCGTTACGAACATCACCGAATATGGTGCGTTCGTCGAGCTGGAGCCGGGCATCGAAGGCCTCGTGCACGTTTCGGAAATGTCCTGGACCAAGAAGAACGTCCACCCGGGCAAGATCGTTTCGACCTCGCAGGAAGTCGATGTCGTGGTCATCGAGGTCGATCCCGACAAGCGTCGTATCTCGCTTGGTCTCAAGCAGGCGATCAACAACCCGTGGGAGGCCTTCGCTGAAGCGCATCCGATCGGTTCGACCGTCGAAGGCGAAGTCAAGAACGCGACCGAATTCGGTCTGTTCATCGGCCTCGACAACGACGTCGACGGCATGGTCCACATGTCGGACATCGCCTGGGGCGTGTCGGGCGAGGACGCGCTCAACCTGCATCGCAAGGGCGAAGTCGTTCAGGCGATCGTGCTCGACATCGATGCCGAGAAGGAGCGGATCTCGCTGGGCATGAAGCAGCTCGAGCGTGGCGCCCCGGCGGCAGGCACGGTTGCAGCAGGCGGCAATGCGTCGTCGGGCCTCAACAAGAACGCGATCGTCACCGTCACGGTGCTCGAAGTGCGCGATGCCGGTCTCGAAGTGCAGGTCGGTGACGACGGCGCGACGGGCTTCATCAAGCGGACCGATCTCGGCCGCGATCGTGACGAGCAGCGTCCGGAGCGTTTCCAGGTCGCACAGAAGTTCGATGCGATGGTGACCGGTTTCGATCGTTCGAAGAAGCCGACCTTCTCGATCAAGGCGATGCAGATCTCCGAAGAGAAGCAGGCTGTTGCACAGTATGGCTCGTCCGACTCGGGCGCGTCGCTTGGCGACATCTTGGGCGCAGCGCTCAAGGCACAGAACAGCGATACCAAGAAGTAAGACTATTCAGGGGTCGTTCGAAAGAACGACCCCTGTCTCTCTTTTGACGTCGTAATTTGCCTTTGTACGTTGGTGGAGTTGCGGTAAATCAGTGCCGATACGGCCTTATCCATACCGTGGGGGCATGGGTCCGTAAGGGGTGGGAAAAAACGCAATGATCCGTTCCGAACTCGTCGAGATGCTCGCCAACGAAAACCCTGATCTGTCGCCGCGCGATGTCGAAGCGCTGGTCACGACATTTTTCGAAGAAATCACCAAACGCCTGGCCTCGGGAGGTCGTGTCGAGCTTCGTGGCTTTGGCGCCTTCTCCACGCGCCCGCGGGACGCCCGTACGGGCCGCAACCCGCGCACCGGCGAACTGGTCGCGGTAGACGCCAAGCGCGTCCCCTACTTCAAGCCCGGCAAGGAAATGCGGCAGCGACTCAACGTCGCCTGACGCGAACATCCCGTACGTGCCAGGACCGCAACCGGCATCGTCCGCTTGACGCAGGCCGCAACTTGCGCTTGGCACGTCGCGTTGCGGACGTGGCGAAATCGGTAGACGCAGGAGACTTAAAATCTCCCTCTTCGGAATGCGGGTTCGAGTCCCGCCGTCCGCACCAAGCTCCTGGCACTCCACACTTTCAATCCGGGGACGCCGGCGCGGGTCCTGCACGGACCCGGCCCGGCGCCTGTTGACGCGCCATCAACCGCAGCACGACCGCCCCCTCTCCGGCTCGGCCGGATCGGAGCGACGGGCGGTTCAGCCCTGCACCGCCAGGGTACGCCGCGCACGATCGGGTGCTGTCGATGCCCAGACCTTGTAGACGCAGAACCCGATGAACAGCAGCAGGCAGCCGACCGTGCCGATCGTCTCCGGCAACGTCGGGGCCGCCCAGCGCAGCAGCGCCACGCCCGGCAGGACCAGGCTGTGCGCGACGTAGATGCTCAACGGATAGCGCCCGATGCGCTCCAGCACGAACCCCACGACCGGCACGGTGTAGCGGTCGAGCGCGACCAGCGCGGACAGCATCGCGCCGCCGACCATCGCCAGATACCAGAATTGCGGCGGTGCCGCGTATCCCGACGCCAGATCCCCCAGCGTCCGCCAGCCGACGACGCGACCGTCGCTCAAGCCCAGCAACGCCATGCCAAGCGCGATCGCCATCACGTCGCGGTGGAACGACGTGCCATTCGCCAGGTGATTGCGGATCAGCACGCCGACGCCGATCATCAGCCATGCACAGCCCATCATCACGAACACGCCGTACTTGCCCGAGACGAACAGCAATCGCACCAGTTCGATCGCTTTCTCGCCCTGGAAAGGGAAGGCCTCATAGCCAAGCACACTGCCGATGAAGATCAGCAGCGCACCCCCCAGGAAGCCGATCCGCACAGGATCCTGTGCGATGAACCGGACCGCGAGCGCGGTGAGGAAGATGGCGACCGTATAGAACGTCAACACGCTGTATTGCGCGAGGAGCAAGCGAAACCAGAAGGCCGGCTCGTCGCTCGTCATCAGGACATTGACCGTCCCGTGCAGCGAAACAATCAGACTGCATAGCAACACCAGTCCGGATCGATTGATCAGCCCGCGCATCGTCGCATCCGGCGCTTTGCGCGCCTTCGGCACGTAGATGATCGCCAGCGTGATTCCGAAGATCAACACGAAGGCGGGGGTTGCCAGTCTGCCGATAAGATCGAGCATCGCACGCGGCGTACCGCCGATCCCCAGGCGCTCGTAAACGCCGGGTCCGAAGTGCGCGAGGATCATGCAGAAAATGGCAAGGCCGCGGACCTGGTCGAGCGCCCTGAATCGTGCGGGTCGCTTGGCAACCACGTCGCCGTGGGGCTGCTGCAGCGGCTGAGTACTCAATACAAATTCCCGAACGCTGCCAACAAAAGTTAGGCGCTTATTAACCAAATACTACATCATGCTCAAACGATTTGGTTTTTGATGTCCGGCATCCGCCCGATCTTTTACACGGTGCGACGCCTGAAGCATTTCGCTTTACCCGACGGACGATCTCCTGCCGCGCTGGGATCAATCGTTGAAACGGGTCGCTTGCGGGCAGGATCGTGGTGCCCCGTGATTGCCGAGAGGAGTGGCGCAGGCGTGCTGGCGATGGCAGAGGTAGCCAATGCTGCTGCCGCCCCCCCGCCGCTCCCCCCCGCCCCGCTCGCCCTCGCCCCGCCATCCAGTATCGCTGCTACTGCTCGGCATCGCGACCGTGCTCGCGGCCTGTGCGCCCAAGCCCGATAGCGGCCCGGTCGTCGTCAGCGCGATCGGTGCCGCGCCCGCCCTTGCCGATCCTGCCAAGGGACGACTGGACCCGTCCGCACGCGTGTTGCTCGATGCGACCGCGCAAGGCCTCGTGCGGTTCGACGCCGCGGGCCAGATCGAGCCCGGCATCGCCGAACGCTGGAGCGTGATCGACAATGGCACCAGCTACATCTTCCGACTGCGGGATGCGGAGTGGCCCGACGGCCGCAGCGTGACGGCTGCGGACGTCGTCAAGCTGCTGCGCCGCCAGCTGGCAACACAATCCCGCAACGTCCTCGTACCGTTCCTCACCGCGATCGACGAGATCGTCGAAATGACCCCCGAAGTCATCGAGATCCGTCTGAAGCGTCCGCGTCCCGATCTGCTCAAGCTGTTCGCGCAGCCCGAACTCGCGATCGTCCGGATCGCGCAACCGGGCGGCAGCGGGCCCTACCGGATCCTCGCGCAGCGCGGGCCCGTCGTGCGGCTGCGCCCCGGGTTCGATCCATCGCGCGCAGCCGATGACCAGGCCACCGAGCCCTCCGCGAATGACGACGCCCGGCTGATCGGCGAACGCGCGGCAATGGCGATCGCGCGTTTCGATGCGGGTCATTCGGACGCGGTCCTGGGAGGCAGCTTCGTCGACTGGCCGATCGTGCTGGAAACCAGGATCGCCCCGATTAGCCGGCGGTTCGATCCAGCTGCGGGTCTGTTCGGCCTGGCGTTCACCAGTCGTGATGGCGTGCTTGCCAGTCCGGTCAACCGCGCTGCGATCGCGCGCAGCATCGACCGGGCGGGCTTCACGGCGGCGATCTCGCCCGAGTGGGAATCCACGACACAATTGCTCCCCGAGCAGCTCGATTCCGCGGCACCGCCCGCGCTTGCAGCGTGGACACAGCCCCTTGCCCCCGACGAACGATCCCCGCGCGCGACGATCGATGCTTGGCGCGCGGCCAACCCCGGCGACGTTCGGATTCGCGTCGCGCTCCCCGATGGACCCGGCGCGACGATCCTCTACGGCTATGTCGCCGGGGCCCTGCTGTCGCTTGGCATGGCGCCCGAACGTGTCGGCCCCGATGCGCCCGCGGACCTGCGCCTGATCGACGAAGTCGCCCCCTATGACAGCGCCCGCTGGTATGTCGCGCGCGCCTGCCAACCGTGCAGCGGGGCCGCGCAACTCGCGATCGAAGCGGCGCGCGAGGCGGACTCGCCCCGGCTACGGGCGCAACAGATCGCCGCGGCGGATGCGGCGCTCGCGAGCGATGTCGCCTTCATCCCGATCGCCCGGCCATTGCGATGGTCGCTCGTTGCGCCACGGCTACGCGCGTGGGCCGCGAACAGCCGAGCATGGCACCCGTTGAATCATCTTCGTACAGACACCAATTGATACACTATGGCCCAGAACACGACACGCATGTCTTCCCCGCACTTCGCCGAGATGGCGGCGCGTTATGCCAGCAAGGATCCTGCGGCGGTACGCCAGCGGATCGAGGCGATGGAGCGCCTGCTCGAAGGGCTGTTCACCATTCCGGGGCTCAACCGCAAGGTCGGGCTCGATTTCATGCTCAACATCCTGCCGATCGGCGGGGACATCGTCGGTGCGGCGATGGGCAGCTGGATTGTCTGGGAAGCGCGCAACCTGGGCATGACCAAGATGCAGATGGCGCGGATGTTCGGTAACGTCGGGCTGGACTTCACGCTGGGGCTGGTGCCGTTCATCGGTGCGATCCCCGATCTGATGTTCCGCTCGAACACGCGGAACCTCAAGATCATCAAGCGGCACCTGGACAAGCACTATCCCGCGGGTGCGGTCGTCGATCAGGTGTGAGGCGGCAGATCACGCAACCAGCGTGATCTGCGCCCCTGCCCTCAGGCTTTCCCCCGCCACACCTTCACAGCGGTGGCCGGGGATACGCCCCCGGAATTTGCATGACAGGGCTCGTAGGCAAAACGCTTGTCCAGGCACAGCCATAGTTCGTCGAGCCAGCCGCGTTTGTTGACGGTCACGCGTACTGCCTGCGCAGGAAGCCCGGGATTGGCGCGCGCCATCGCTGCGGCGATCTGTCCGGCATTGAGCGGCCCGCGCGACATTGCGCGCAGGTCAGGGAAGCGAAGCCGCCCGTACAGGCCTGTCGAACGCGCGAAATAGGCGTCGGGGGTGATCCCCATGCACGTCCCGTGCTTTGCCCACTCATGCTGGATCAACTGCGGAGACGGGGTCGCGCAGACCGTCCGCCGGATCAGCGTCGCGGGCAGCAGCGGGGTCGCGGCGCAATATTGCGGCCACTCCTTGCCGACCCCGTCGGGCCACAGGCCGTGAAGCGTGAAGCCGAACGTGTTGCCGCTGCGACATTGGAAGCGCGCTTGCGGGTCGCGCGCATTGGTGTGGCAATATTCCGGCGCCCAGGTCAGCGCGAGCGTGTAGCCACCGATCGGCAATATGCGCTGCGGCTGGTTGGCCGACGGAAGATCGGGGTGCGGGCGCGGCAGCGTCGCTGGAACGCTGCATTGCTCGGTTTGGGCAGTCGCAACGCCCGGTGCGGCGAGCATCGCGAGCGCGATGAGGGCGTTCTTCATGCTGCAGTTTCCTCAAACCAGACGCGCGCGTCGGGGCGAAACAATTGCCATACCGCGATCCCGTTGAGGACGAGGCCGACGATTCCCAGCACGCCCGACAGTCCCGGCTGCAATTTGCCCGTCAGCGCGGCGCTGAGTGTGGTGACCAGCACCAGCGCAAAGAATGCGGTGATCAGCCACTTGGCGACGACCGCGCGACGACGCGCGGCGAAGAACCACAGCGCCCCCGAGATAGCGACGCTGATCGCGGTCCCGATCAACAGCATGTTGACCGCAAAAGACGGTCCGAACTGCTGCGCGCCGGGGTTTGCGACCAGTCGATCGAGCGACTGGTTCCACGATAGCGCGACGTTGAGCAGCCCGACCGCGACGCCGCCTAGATAGCAGCGCTCGAACCAGGTAATGGAAATGGGACGGTGCATGATTCGTTTCCCCCAAAACGATGATGGAGAGCTTAGCCTGTTTGTCTCGCGACACTAGTCGCTTGCGACCAATAGGCTGGCGTCAGGACTGCGGCGTGAAGTCGAGCCCGATATCGACCGCTGGGGCGGACTGGGTCAGGCGGCCGACGCTGATATAGGTCACCCCCGTCTCCGCGATCGCGCGGATCGTATCCAGCCGAACGCCGCCCGACGCTTCGGTCGGGACACGCCCGCCGACTTCCGCCACCGCGCGGCGGAGCGTCGACGGATCCATGTTGTCGAGCAGCAGATGCGTCGCGCCCGAATCCAGTGCAGGGGCGATCTGGTCCAGCGAGTCGACTTCCACGATGATCCGCGCGATCCCCGCCGCAACCGCGCGCGACACCGCCGCCGCGACACCGCCCGCCACCGCGACATGATTGTCCTTGATCATCGCTGCGTCCCACAGTCCGAGCCGATGATTGGTCGCGCCGCCCATCCGCGTCGCATATTTCTCGAGCCGCCGCAGGCCAGGAATCGTCTTGCGCGTATCGAGCAAGGTCGCGCCCGTTCCTGCGATCGCGTCGACGTACGTGCGCGTCAGCGTGGCGATGCCCGACAGATGCTGCACCGTGTTGAGCGCGGACCGTTCCGCGGTCAGCAAGGCGCGCGCGTTGCCCGACAGGCGAAGCACGTCGCTTCCAGCCGCGACCCGGTCGCCGTCCGCAACCAGCCGCTCGATCGTCACGGCAGGGTCGAGCGTGCGGAAGAACGCCTCGGCGATCGGCAAACCTGCGACGACGATCTCCTCGCGGCTGTCCATCACCCCGGTGAAGCGTGCGTCCGCCGGGATCACCGCCTGCGCGGTGATGTCGCCAGCGTCGCCCATGTCCTCGGCAAGCGTGGCGGCGACGAAGGCGGCGAGATCGAACCCGTCGAGGGCAAAGCATGGATCGGTCATGCCCCGCCTTACCGTGGCAGCGAGAGCGGGTCAGCCCAAATTCGTGGCCCGTCGCGTGCGTGATCCGGCGCAATCCTGACATGGAATTCCCGTCGGAGCAGCGAGTCCCCGAAGTTGCAAGATATCGTTTATCAACCTTTTTGTACTTAACCTGTGTTCCGACTTTATGTTGCAAAAAGTCGGCAACAATATTTACGCTTGTGCTACGTCATGATGACACCGGACGATTACAATGACTTCCACACAATTTACGTGACGTACACTAGACCCCCTTCGTTTGGAACGTGATGCCGATACCCTCGATACACGACGTCATTATCGCTAGTCTTTCACGCCACAGCGTGCTCGATCCGGATGACCACGTTGCGATCCGCAGGTTGATCTTCACCCAACGCCAGGTCGAACCCTCCGCCTATCTGGTCCGGGAGGGCGAGAAGCCGGTGCGCTGCTCGTTCATCCTCGGCGGCTTTACCTATGCCCAGCGATTGACCAGCACCGGCGCGCGCCAGATCGTCTCGCTGCAGATCCCCGGGGATTTCGTCGACCTCCAGAATCCGTGGTTCGAAGAAGCGGATCACAACGTTCAGGCGCTGACTCGCGCGCAAGTCGTCGACATCGACGCCGGGGCGCTCCGCACGCTCGTGGCCGATCGTCCTGCGGTCGCGGCGGCGTTATGGCGGATGTCGCTGATCGGATCGTCGATCCTGCGCGAATGGATCGTCAACATCGGGCGACGCGACGCGCATACGCGGGTTGGTCATCTGCTGTGCGAATTCTCGCTTCGCCGCGAAGTCGCCGGCATTCCGTCGACCCGTGCGGACCACTTGCCGATGACGCAGGAACAGCTCGGCGATACCGTCGGACTGACGCCGGTCCACGTCAACCGCGTGCTCAAGGCGCTCGCGCAGCGCGGGTTGATCGAGCGCGATCGTCGCCAGATCCGCATCGTCGACTGGGCTGGCCTGCGCGACGCGAGCGACTTCAACCCGCGCTATCTTCACCTCACCTCGCGCTGACGGGGGCTCAGTCGCCCGTCACGCGCAACGGGCCGAGGTCGCCCATCCCGACCGTCCCGCTCGCCATCGCGAGCATCGCGTCGAGGCTCTTCTTCGCCTGCAACCGCAGCCCTTCCTCGATCTCGATCCGCGGACTCAGGTCGCGCAACGCGACGTAGAGCTTCTCCATCGTGTTGAGCGCCATATACGGGCAGATGTTGCAGTTGCAGTTCCCGTCCGCCCCCGGCGCGCCGATGAACCTTTTGCCCGGGGCGGCTTTCTCCATCTGGTGGATGATGTGCGGCTCGGTCGCGACGATCAGCGTGTCGCCCGGCATCGTATCCGCGAAGGCGAGGATCCCGCTGGTCGACCCGACGTAATCGGCATGGTCAAGGATGTACGGCGGGCATTCGGGATGCGCCGCGACCGGCGCGCCGGGATGTTGCAATTGCAGCTTGAGCAGCTCGGTCTCGCTGAACGCCTCGTGGACGATGCACACGCCCGGCCACAACAGCATCTCGCGCCCGGTCTTGCGCGCGAGATAACCGCCAAGGTTCTTGTCCGGCCCGAAGATGATCTTCTGGTCGAGCGGGATCTGGCTGAGGATCTTCTCGGCCGAGGACGACGTGACGATCACGTCGCTCAACGCCTTCACCTCGGTCGAGCAGTTGATGTAGGTCAGCGCGATATGATCGGGATGCGCCGCGCGGAACGCCGCGAACTGATCGGGCGGGCAACTGTCCTCGAGGCTGCAGCCCGCATCGAGATCGGGCAGCACGACGATCTTGTCGGGGCTGAGGATCTTGGCGGTCTCCGCCATGAAGCGCACACCGCAAAAGGCGATGACGTCGGCATCGGTCGCCGCGGCCTTCTTGGACAGATCGAGGCTGTCCCCGACGAAATCGGCAAGGTCCTGGATCTCGGGCTTCTGGTAATAATGCGCCAGGATCACCGCGTTGCGATCCTTGCGCAACCGGTCGATTTCCGCACGCAGGTCGAGCCCCGTCAGCGTCCCCCCGATACCACCGCGTGCGTCCATACCCATGCTCCCGCCTTTATCTGCGGCTCACATGGCCCGTGCGGGAGCAGCGATCAACCCGTGAGTGTTTCCGTGAGCGCGAGAACGGGGGGCGAGAAGGCAATCGGCCGCATCGCCGCGACCGTCACCGTGATCACACCGACGCCCCACAGATAGGCCGGGTGAACCCTTCCCCGCGTCAACAGGTCATACGCGATCGCGACCGATAGATAGACCATCATCGCCAGCCAGATCGACCACAGGATCCACGTTCCCATCAGCGGCAGCGGCAGCAACCGCCCGATCCCCGGCGTCATCACCTGCACCGCGCCACACAGCATCAGCCGCCGGTGCCAGTCGGGCTGCGCGCGCAATGCCACCCCCGCCCAGGTGAACCCTGCGAATACCGCGGTGTTGAGCCAGTCCATCACGAGGAAGACGTTGGGTTCAAAGAACGGCGGTATGCGGTGCGCCGCTGCCGACAGAACCGTGATCGACAGCCCCGCCACGACCATCCACGCGAGATAGACGCTGGCAAACATGCCGAGACGCTGGTGCGCCACGAAGGACCCGCGGAAGACGAGGAAATTCTGAGTCGCATAAAGCGCGAGCCACCCGACCGCGGTGACGCCGTGGAGATGCACCCACCACGGCGATGCAAGGCTGGAGCGACCCGCCGCGAATTGCAGCGCGAAGCCGGAAATCGTCGTGACGACGATCGCCATCGCCATCGCGAAAAAGAACGCGCGATCGCGCTCGACCGAAGCCCCCGCCGCGCCAACTTGCGTTGCCACCCCCGATTCTCCCCCGAAAATCTCGATACGCAAGCGTTACCATATTGCGGGTGGACGGGAAATAGCGGGACGCTTCGCGCCGCCGCCGAAGCCGTGGCACGCCCCCCTCATGCCTGCGAAGGCATGGCCTCGGCAAAACCCGCCCGTCATCCTGAACTCGTTTCAGGATCCAGCCCTCCGCCAGTCCGAACTATGCCCGTTGCGCAGTGGATGCTGAAACAAGTTCAGCATGACGGCAGCTTTTGGGGCGCGGGGCGACGAACAAACCTCCGATTGCCTTCATGCAGAGGTCTTGCCTGCGCGGGAATGACGGAGAGGTGGGTAGCAACTCCGTGTGGCGCTTGCATACACGACGTCAGGCAAAGGCACTGGCTACCCGCGGTTGCCCAGAACCTCCGCGATCGACCGCGTGGTATCCCACACTTCGCTATTGTCATGCGCCTCGTCCGCGAAACGCACCTTGACCGTCGCATCGAGCCCGGCAGCACTCAGCGGCAACGCGAAGCTCCGCTCGACCGCGCGGCGCGTCGCGTCACGCGCCAGCTTCATCGGTACCGGCTCATGCGCCTGGCGGACCAGTTCGCGCTGCCCCGCCGAACGGTTCGCGGCTTCCAGCTTGGCATCCGCGTCGCTGATCGCGGAGAGCAAGCCGCCCTCGCCATATTCGCGGATCTGCGTCAGGTCGATCTGCGGCGGCGAGACCTCGATCGGCGGCAGCGTCACCCCCAGCGTCCGCGTCTTGGCATCCCACGTCACGTCGCGCGCGGTCAGCTTCGCCATGTCGACGCGGTATTCGACATTGCCCGGCATGATCAGCGTCTTCTTGCTGGTCAGCCCATATTGCGACTGGGTCGAGGTCGACACCGCGACATAGCGCGCCGCGAACGCCGACAGCCGGTTCTGCTCGCGCAGGCCCTGCAACGATCCGCTCGCGATCGTCACCGGGTCCGGCCCCGCCAGCTTATGCTCGACCAGCGCGCCCAGCCCCCAGAAGACGGCGAGAATGAACACAGCGATCAGCGCGAGCGCGCCCGCGAACTTGCCGAGGAATTTCATGCCGCTGCGCTCCATAGGTCCCCCGTCTCGCGCACTTGCCCGCGCTGCCGCAAGTCGATCAGATGCGCCAGCACCGAGCGTTCGGCGGCGGGGAACAGCCGCGGATCGATCCCGACGTACATCCGCCCGACCATCGCCGGAACCGTCTCTGGCGACGCGCGCAGCAGCCGCAGGATCTGCCCCTCGCGCTGCTTGCGATGCCCGAGCATCCCGCGCACCAGCCGCTGCGGGGTCTCGACCGGGTCACCGTGGGCGGGATAATAGATCCGGTCGTCGCGCCCCATCAGCTTCTCGAGACTCGCCATATACGCCGCCATGTCGCCATCGGGGGGCGAGACGATGCTGGTCGACCAGCCCATCACGTGATCTCCCGAAAACAGCGCCTTGGCCTCGGGCAGCGCGAAGGCGAGGTGGTTGGAGGTATGGCCGGGCGTGGCGATCGCGGTGAGCGTCCACCCCTCGCCGCTTACGCTGTCGCCGTCGGCCAGCACGCGATCGGGCGCATAGTCCGCATCGAACGACGCATCCGCACGCGGCCCCAGATCGTCGAGCGCGAGCGGTGCGCAGCCGACGATCGGCGCACCGGTGATCGCGGCGAGCGGGCGGGTGGCGGGGCTATGATCGCGGTGGGTATGCGTGACGACGATCGCAGTGACGGGCCGTCCCGCGATCGCCGCGACCAGCGCGGCAACATGCGCGGGATCGTCCGGGCCGGGATCGATGACCGCGAGATCGGTCGTGCCGACCAGATGCACTTGCGTGCCCGTGTAGGTGAAGGGCGACGGGTTGGGCGCCAGCACCCGCGTCACGAGGCGCTCGCGCTGTTCGGGCACGCCGGTCTGTTGCTCGCTCATGGGGTTGAAATGGCGGGTTGAGGGGGGCGGCGCAACCCCGGCTTGGGCGTCAGCACTGACGAATTGGGCAGCTAGCGCCGTCGCGACACCCTGGGCTTCGATCACATGACCGTTCGCGATAACGCAGGCCAGTTCGCCATGCACAACGACGCTGGCACGACCGGCATTAAAGGCTATTGGACGCAGCTAAAGCGGAGCATCGACGGAACGCATTTTCACGTCATTTGAAAACATCTTTCTAAGTATATTGGAAAGCATGAGTATCGTCACAACATGCGTAATTGGCCGCATCTAATGTTTGATCGGCTTCTGGTGTCGTTCCAGATCTGACGTCCAGCATTGCGGCTGGGAGCCCGTCAGAGCGGTCGTTTGCGTTAGCCATCATTGGGGTTTCTCAATAGGACGCGCGTCGATTTCCGCATCACCCGTCAGTGTAGCAAAACGGATGCCCTTTATATTGCGCATCTTATCAACCAAGTTTGGCGGCAAAAAAAGAGCGCATGAGAATACAGACCCACCTATGAACTCACAGTTTTCAATGACAATGCAGTTGAACACCCACTGCCCCAAGCGAATTGCCACTAAGTCACAATTTAAGAGTCCCGATTCTAATCGAACATCATTTCTGAAATAAATGTTTGCGGGTCCAAATAACTCGCAATTTATGAACCGTTTTCCTTCTATTATTTTTGTTACTGGATTTAGCAAATCCATGATATTTATTCTCTTACCAATAAACTCTTTGTCTAGGGGATTTATGGTGTCGACTTGTTGGTTCCATTTCGCAACAGCAACTGCCTGAGCAAGCCAAAGTTTTGTTCTCGCAATACCAGCAATTGCGAGAGAGGATAATAGAACGCCGACTAAAAATGCGCACCACCACCCGAACCAACCCCACTGATTAATCCATGCAACACCTTGCGACAATTGTGCAGTCATAAGACCACTCACCGCAGCAGGTAAGGCTGGCCAAAATGTCGCAAGACTAGATGCGCGCCCGAGCCACTTATCGAAAAATGTAGATATCCCCATACCACCCCCCAATTGACGAAGAGCTGCGATACAAGATTAAGACCTACATTTCCAAAGGGGATAAACGCCAACAATTTTCAAGGTCCGGCTAGCCACTAGTAAGGCTCGTGTCCGTTTCACGGTGGATGCTGAAGGGAGTTCAGCATGGGGGCAGAGAACGAAAGCGCCGGCGGCCTCCCCCCCCTAGACCCAGAGCCACCCTGAACGTGTTACACGGTCCACCCCGCCGCCCCCCCCACACCCCACCCCTTCCGCAGGCCGTGGGCATCACTGCCCCCGCGCGATGTTGCTTTCCAGTTCGGCGATTGCGGTGTTGATCCCGTCCAGCGCCCCACGCCGCGCGTCCGCGGGCATGTCGCGGTTGAGCAGCATTTGCGCCCGCGCCGCCCGCAACCCGTCCAGCGCGTGGCGATAGGCACGCTGTTGCATCTGCTGCCCGTTCATCGCGAGTTGCACGCCGCGTTCCGCAGCGGCGGCACCACGGGCCGCAGCGGCAGCACCGCGCGCCTCGGCAGCGGCGATCCGGTCGGTGCAGACGGTGATCCGCCGCCGACCGTTCTTGCTGTCCTCGATCGTCATCTGCTTCGGATCCCCCCGCGGGCCGCACGACAGCGAGCGCACTTCGGGAACCGCCGGCACGGCGGGCATCGCGGGGATCCGCGTGACCGATCCGTCCGCGCCGATCAGCGTCGCCTGCCCCTTGGCACCAAGCTTTACGTACCGGCCATGCCGGACGATCCGCTTGCCGTCCTTGTCGATCGTGATGACGGTGGTCCCGCCCTGCCCGGCCGCGACCTCAGGGGGCAGCGGTGGCTCCGGTGCGTGCGGGGGCTGCGCCATTTCGGGCATTTCCGGGACGGTCGCAGGTGCCGCTGTCGCCGGGATTGCGGGCGCACCCCATTCCGGACGGTCGGGTGCGTCGGACATCGGCGGCGCGGGGGGCACTTGCGCAGCCCCATCTGGCTCGACGTCCGGCGCGACTGGCGGTGCGAGCGCAGCGATATCGACACCGGTCGCGCGTTCCACGCCCGACCGCACCCGTTCGGCCGCCGCACTGCCCGACGCGGTCAGCCCGAGCCCGCCGAGCGTCAGTGCCGCGATCATCGCGCCACCGCTTACCAGTTGGATTTTCGAAGTCCGTCGCGTCGTCAGCATCCGCAGCCGCCGCTTGAGATCGTCGATCGTATTGAGATGGCACGTCGCGGCGACTTCGCCGTACGAGGCCGGATGCGCCGCCTTGACGATCGCGCAGGCATAGACGTGCCGCCGCATCGGGTTCATCCCCGCGAGGACGCGGGCGTCGTTGGCGATTTCCTGGTCGGCGCGGAACGCGCGGAAGGCGCGCCACGCGATCGGGTTGAACCAGTGCACCGCGAGCACGCCCAGCGCGATCCAGTTCGCGATCAGGTCGCCGCGCGCATGATGGCCAAGCTCGTGCGCGAGCGCGAGGTCGCGTTCCTCGGGCTCATAGCGTTCGGCGAAATCGCGTGGGAAGGCGACGTAGCGGCGCACCACCCCGAAGGCGAGCGGACCGCTCGCGGCGTCGCTCTCGATCACGTACACTCCGTCGAGTTCGGCACTTTGCCCGACCCCCGCGAGCATCCGCGCGCAGAACCGGCGATGTGACACGACGTGCCACACGAAGAAGCCCCCCGCACCGATCAGCCAGAGCGCGGCGATCGCGGGGACGATCCACGGATTTGCTGCGGCAGAATCGACCTGTGCACCGGGTGCATTCAGCAGCATTTCGACCGGATACGTCGCAAAGTGCATCGGCACCGTGGTCGCTTGCGACACGGCCTGGCGCGTCGCCTCGGTCCAGGCCGCGGGCAGCGGCGGCAGGACCAGCCGCAACACTGGCAACGCCCACAGCGCATAAGCGACATTCGCCCCGAACGCACGCCGGACCGGCGTCCGCAGCACCAGCACCAGAACCATCAGCACGCTCGACGCGATCATCGCCTCGATTGCGCAGCTTATTCCGCCCGGCCCGATCATGACTTCAGTCCTTTCAACAAGGCTTCGATCTCCGCGATATCCTGCGCGGTCAGTTCATCGCGTTCGGCGAGATGCGCGACCAACGGGGTCAGCTTGCCGCCGAACAGTCGGTCGATCAGTCGTTTCGATTCGCCTGCGACATAATCTGTACGCTGCACCAGCGGCCGGTACAAATAGCGGCGACCATCGGCTTCATGCGCGATGATGTTCTTGGCCAGCAACCGGCCCAGTAACGTCTTGACGGTATTGGCGCTCCACTCGCGCGTATCGGGAATTCGCTCGGACACGTCTTGCGCGGTCAGCGGGCTTTCGTCCCACAGCACCTCCATCACGGCATGTTCGGCATCGCTGATCTTCTCGGGCATTCGAGTCGCCTCCGTACTGACTACAGCTGTAATCGTACCGTTTACGTCTGTAGTCAATAGCCCCGCCGACGTTCCGCTGTGCGACCTTGGCGACTTTTAACGGACGGGCGCGCCACTGCATCTGGCCTGATCGCGGCGGGACGGTTACGGCGGGACATGATCCGCCATTCCGAAAAGCATCTTGTTCAGCGTGTTGGCTGGCTCCGCGCCGCCGTCCTGGGCGCCAACGACGGGATCCTGTCGACCGCCAGCCTGATCGTCGGCGTCGCCGCCGCCGCCCGCGCCCCCTCCGAAGTCGTTCTGACCGGAGTCGCCGGGCTGGTCGCGGGGGCGATGTCGATGGCGGCGGGCGAATATGTCTCGGTCAGTTCGCAATCCGACACCGAAGCCGCCGACCGCACCCGCGAAGCCGCTGAACTGGAAGAAGATCCCAAGGCCGAGACGCGCGAACTCGCCGCCATCTACCGCCACCGCGGGCTCGATGCGGCGCTGTCGCTGCAAGTCGCCGAACAGCTGATGGCGCACGATGCGCTCGGCGCGCACATGCGCGACGAACTGGGCATCCACGAAGTAATGGAAGCACGCCCGGTCCAGGCCGCGCTCGCCTCCGCCGCCAGCTTCGCGATCGGCGCGATCTGCCCCGTGCTGATGGCTTTCCTGTTCCGCGGCACCGCGCTGATCGAGGCGGTCGTCGTGACCACGCTGCTGCTGCTCGCGCTGCTCGGTGCGACCGGCGCGCGGATCGGGGGCGCACCGCTGTGGCGCGGCGCGCTGCGCGTGTTGTTCTGGGGTGCGCTGGCGATGGCGGTGACGGCGGGGATCGGGCATCTGGTGGGGACGCAGGTCTGAGGTGATGCGGGCGGGTTGACCCCTCGCCCCGCCCCGCCCTAATCGGGCGAAACCCTCCGAAAGGACCGTTCATGCGCAAGATCTACCCCGATGCCGCCGCCGCCCTAGAAGGGGTGCTCCACGACGGCATGATGATCTGCGCGGGCGGTTTCGGGCTGTGCGGCATTCCCGAACGGTTGATCGACGCGATTCGCGACGCGGGCACCAAGGACCTGACGATCGCGAGCAACAACGCCGGGATCGATGGCGAGGGCCTCGGCAAGCTGCTCCGCACCCGCCAGATCAAGAAGATGATCTCGAGCTACGTCGGCGAGAACAAGGAGTTCGAACGCCAGTATCTGTCGGGCGAACTGGAAGTCGAGTTCTGCCCGCAGGGCACGCTTGCCGAACGCTGCCGCGCGGGTGGCGCGGGCATTCCCGGATTCTACACCAAGACCGGCGTCGGCACGCTCGTCGCCGAGGGCAAGGAAGTGAAGACCTTCGACGGGGAGGACTATATCCTCGAACGCGGCATCCGCGCCGACCTCGCGATCATCAAAGCATGGAAGGCGGACGAGAGCGGTAACCTGGTCTTCCGCAAGACCGCGCGCAACTTCAACCAGCCGATGGCGACCGCTGGCAAGGTGTGCGTCGCCGAGGTCGAGGAAATCGTGGCAGTCGGTTCGCTCGATCCGGACGCAATCCATTTGGCGGGCGTGTATGTGCAGCGCCTCGTGCTCGGCGCGCCATACGACAAGAAGATCGAATTCCGCACCGTCCGCGAGGCCGCGTGAAGCGCTTGAGCCTTCTTAGCCCCTCCCCTTCAGGGGAGGGGTTGGGGGTGGGGCCGTGCCTCGCAGAGAGGGAAGCTTTGCTGAACTGCCCCACCCCACCCCCTCCCCTGAAGGGGAGGGGCTTTACGCTCCTTGCTGCACTGGCGCTCTCCGCTTGCACCACGACACCGCGCGTGGCGGTAGTGCCGCCAAGCAGCCCCACCGTCCCGCCCGGGATGCAATATCTCTACGGCTCAGGCGAAGCCGCAGCGCAGGCGCTCCAAACGTGGCGGCAACTAACGCAGTTCGCCGCAACGCAAGTCGCGACGGCCCCAACCGACTCGGTCATCCTCGCCCCCGACGCCACGCTCGCCGCGCCCAAATGGATCCCCTGCGGCGACAAACCCAAGGCCGCCGTATTTGACGTCGACGAGACCGTCCTCCTCAACCTCGGCTTCGAGGCGAACGACGCGGCACACCCCGCCCCGTACAACCAGAAGACCTGGGACGCGTGGGAGTTGACCGACCTCGACAAGGTCGCCCCGCAACCCGGCGCGGTCCAGGCGCTCGACGCACTCCGCCGGATGGGCGTGACCGTGGTGTTCAACACCAATCGCTCCGCAGCGCATGCCGACATCACCCGCGCGACGATCGAGCGCGCCGGACTCGGTCCGGCGGTGCACGGCGAGACGCTGTACCTGTCGGGCGACGATGCGATGGGCAGCCGCAAGGATGGCCGCCGCGCCATAATCGCGGCGAAGTTCTGCGTGATCGCGATGGGCGGCGACCAGCTCGGCGATTTCAGCGATCTGTTCAACGACAGCCTGCCCCCACCCGCGCGCCGTGCCGCCGTCCAGCGCGAGCCCGTCTCCGCGAAGTTCGGGGTCGGCTGGTTCATCCTCCCCAACCCCGTCTACGGCAGCGCGCTCAAGGGCAGCTTCGACGACGTATTTCCGCAAGACAAACGCTGGGCCCCGCCCGCAGGAGACAAGTGATGGCCGACCAGGCAAAGGGCTGGACCCGCGACGAAATGGCCGCACGCGCCGCGCGCGAGCTGAAGGACGGTTTCTACGTCAACCTCGGGATCGGCATTCCCACGCTGGTCGCCAACCATATTCCTGCCGGGGTCGAAGTGACACTGCAGTCCGAGAATGGAATGCTCGGCATCGGCCCCTTCCCGCTCGCGGGCGAGGAAGACGCCGATCTGATCAACGCGGGCAAGCAGACGATCAGCGAGCTGCCGCAAAGCGCCTATTTCAGCTCGTCCGACAGTTTCGCGATGATCCGCGGCGGCCATATCGATTTGACCGTACTCGGCGCGATGGAAGTCGCCGAGAATGGCGACATCGCCAACTGGATGATCCCGGGCAAGATGATCAAGGGCATGGGCGGCGCGATGGATCTGGTCGCGGGGGTCAAGAAGATCATCGTGGTGATGGAGCATACGTCCAAGAACGGCGACCCCAAGTTCATCCCCGCCTGCACCCTGCCGCTGACCGGTAAGAATGTCGTCGACATGATCGTCACCGATCTGGCCGTCTTCCAGCGCCCCGATCATCAGTCGCCCTTCAAGCTGCTGGAAACCGCCCCCGGCGTCAGTGCAGAGGAAATTGCCAGCAAAACGACGGCACATTACGTCGTTTAAACAGCATTTACTTGCTTGAAGTACCGCGCTCTGCGTCCATTACGGACAGGCTTTGTCGTTTTTGTCACTGAATTTCTTACGACTACTCGCGCAATAGCCTCGACTGTGGTATCCCCTGCTTCGTCCTGATCGACGCGGACTTGACCTTGCCGGGGGGCTTCGATGAAGTGGCTCAAGCGTGCTGCGCTGATACTGTGCGGGGCCATCGTCGTGGCCATGGCAACGCTGTACGGCGGGTCCGAATGGATGCTGCGCCGCGCCTATGCGGCACCTCTGGATACGATCGTTGCCGACCACTCGGCCGCGGGCGTAGCGGAAGGCGGACGGATCGCGCGGATCATCGGATGCCGCGGTTGCCATGCAAGCGACGCGACCGGCAGGGTGCTGGTCGAGAATGCCTTGCTCGGCCGTTTCGCGGCCCCCGCGATTGCCCGTCGCGCGGCGGACTATAGCGACGCGCAACTGTCCCGGCTGATCCGCCACGGTATCAAGCGAGATGGCACTGCCCTTCACGTCATGCCGGTCCAGGCATTCCGGCATCTCTCCGACGATGACGTTGCGCGGCTGATCGGATGGATCCGCACGCTCAAGCCGCAGTCGAAGGATCTTCCGGGGACGATATCCTATGGGCCAATGGCACGCCTGCTGATCCTGACCGGCGGTCTGCCCAGCCAGGCGTATCCCGAGACCATCGCCGGGCACCACCGACCTGTCGCTGCCGGAGCATATTTTGTCCACGTTTCGTGCATGGCGTGCCACGATCTGCGGCATGCGCAGCCACAGGAAACCGATCCGACGGTGACGGTCCCTGCCTTGGCGGACGTCGGTTCATCCTATGATGCCAATGCCTTCCGACATTTGCTCCGGACGGGCGTTGGCATGTCGGGACGCGACCTCGGGCTGATGACGCGGGTGGCCATAGCAGACTTAAGCAGGCTCACCGACAACGAGATTGCGGCCGTCCACACGTACCTGATCGAGGAACACCAGCGTCCCGCTACGCAATAAAGGCCCTGCCAAACATTGCATTTGCGCAGTTTTCGGCTAGAGCGCGCGGCATGTCCAACCAGCCCCTGACCCTGTACGAAAAGATCTGGGCCGATCACGTGGTCGAGCGCCGCGACGATGGAACGTGCCTGATCTACATTGATCGTCACCTCGTTCATGAGGTGACCAGCCCGCAAGCCTTCGCCGGGCTGCGCGCCAACGAACGCACTGTCCGTCGTCCCGATCTCACGCTTGCGGTCCCCGATCACAATTTGCCGACGACCCCGCGCCGCGACGCGAACGGCTCGCGGCTGCCGATCGCCGATCCTGAAAGCCTCCAGCAGCTCGACGCGCTCGAGCGCAACACCCGCGACTTCGGGATCGATTATATCGATGCGATCGCGGCGGCGCAGGGGATCGTCCACGTCGTGGGCCCGGAACAGGGGTTCACCCT
Source organism: Sphingomonas sp. PsM26 (assembly GCA_030433805.1). Classification (GTDB taxonomy): domain Bacteria; phylum Pseudomonadota; class Alphaproteobacteria; order Sphingomonadales; family Sphingomonadaceae; genus Sphingomonas. The sequence continues at coordinate 23,865 of JARUXA010000012.1, forward strand.
GCCCGGCACCACATTGGTATGCGGCGACAGCCATACGTCCGCGCACGGCGCGCTGGGCGCGCTCGCCTTCGGAATCGGGACGAGCGAGGTCGAGCATGTGCTCGCCACGCAGACGTTGCTGCTCGGCCAGTCCAAGACGATGGAAGTGCGCGTCGACGGTAAACTCGGCTTCGGTGTCTCGGCCAAGGACGTCGCGCTCGCGATCATCGGCAAGCTCGGTGCCGCGGGCGGGACCGGCTATGTGCTCGAATATACCGGCTCGACGATCCGCGACATGTCGATCGAGGGTCGGCTGACGATCGCGAACATGTCGATCGAAGCGGGTGCGCGCGCGGGTCTGGTGGCGCCGGACGAAACGACCTTCGCTTATCTCGAGGGGCGCCCGATGGCCCCCAAGGGTGCCGACTGGGACGCAGCGGTCGCCTATTGGCGGACGCTGCCGAGCGACCCGGGCGCAGTGTACGACGCCGTCGTCACGATCGACGCGACCGAAATCGCGCCACTGCTGACCTGGGGCACCAGTCCCGAGGACGTCGTCGCGATCACCGGCCATGTTCCCGATCCCGACAGCTTTGCTGATCCGGCAAAGCGGGACGCGGCGCGCAAGTCGCTCGACTATATGGGCCTGACCCCCGGCACCGCGATGCAGGATGTTGGCGTCGACTATGTCTTCATCGGCAGTTGCACCAACAGCCGGATCGAGGACCTGCGCGCCGCCGCGCAGGTTGCCGACGGTCGCCACGTGGCAGAGGGCGTTCATGCGCTTGTCGTTCCAGGGTCGGGACTGGTCAAGCGCCAGGCCGAAGCCGAGGGACTCGACCGCATCTTCCTGACCGCAGGGTTCGAATGGCGCGAGCCCGGCTGCTCGATGTGCCTTGCAATGAACCCCGATAAAGTACCGCCCGGTCTCCGTTGCGCTTCCACTTCGAATCGCAACTTCGTAGGACGGCAGGGTCCGGGTGCGCGCACGCATCTGGTTTCCCCGGCAATGGCGGCTGCGGCCGCCGTCACCGGTCGACTGAGCGATGTGCGCGATTTTGTAACGACGTAAGGGGAACGATGTATGAAGCGTGTTCTGGTTCTTTTGGTGATGGGTACCCTCGCGAGCGGGATCGCCGCCTATGCAGCGACCGCGCGCACCAGCGCCAACGACGCGATCGCCGCCAAGCAGCGATAACGGCAGGCGCGCGCCCGCCCGTCTTTCACGCATTGCCCCAAAGTAGGATCTTACGATGCAACCTGTCACGCACGTCTCGGGTACGGCCTATCCGTGGGGACAGAAGAACGTCGACACCGACGTCATCATCCCGGCGCACTGGCTGAAGACCGTGACCCGCGAGGGACTCGGCAAGGGCGCGTTCGAGACCGTACGCGCGAAGCCGGGCAACATCTTCGATGACCCGCGCTACACCGGTGCCCCGATCCTGATTGCGGGTGACAATTTCGGCTGCGGGTCCAGCCGCGAGCACGCTGCCTGGGCGCTGGCCGACATGGGCATCAGCGCGGTGGTCGCGCCGAGCTTCTCTGACATCTTCTCGGGCAACGCGTTCAAGAACGGGATCGTCACGGTGGTCCTGCCGCAAGCCGCGATCGACCGCCTGATCGAGGTCGCGCAGGATCAACCCGTGACGATCGATCTCGAGACGATGACCGTCACCACCCCCTATCAGGATCGCTTCGGGTTCGAACTCGACGCATTCCGCCGCCAGTGCCTCATGGAAGGACTGGACGAGATCGGTCTGACACTGGCAAGAGATACCGCGATTTCGAAATACGAAGCCGGGGTAAGCAAACACCGGCCGTGGATGAGCGGAGAACGGGCGGATGCGAGCACTCTTGTCGAAAGCGCCGGGCGGACCTGAAACCCTAACGATCGATACCCTGCCCGATCCCGTCGCTGCTGCGGGACAGGTCGTGGTGGCGGTCAAGGCGTGCTCGATCAACTATCCCGACGTTCTCATCATCGAGGACAAATACCAGTTCAAGCCACCGCGCCCGTTCGCTCCCGGAAGCGAAATCTCGGGTGTCGTCGAAAGCGTCGGCGACGGTGTGACTAACTGGAAACCCGGCGACCGGGTGATCGCGACGACCGGATCGGGCGGTCTCGTTGAAAAGATCGCGCTTCCTGCGACCAGCCTGTTCACGCTGCCCGAGGGACGCAGCTTCGCCGAAGGTGCGTCGCTGCTGCTGACCTACGGAACGACCATCCACGCGTTGCTCGACCGCGGTCGTCTGGCGGAGGGGCAGACCCTACTCGTGCTCGGCGCGGCGGGCGGCGTCGGGCTGGCGGCGATCGAACTCGGCAAGGCGTTTGGGGCGCGCGTCGTCGCGGCAGTGTCATCGGACGAAAAGGCGCAGACCGCGCGGGACGCGGGCGCGGATGACGTCATCGTCTATGCGCGCGCGCCGTTCGACAAGGATCAGTCCAAGGCGCTCGCCGAGCAGTTCAAGGCGGCTGGCGGCAAGGCCGGCTATGACGTGATCTACGATCCGGTGGGCGGCGATTATGCCGAACCCGCGCTTCGCTCGATCGGATGGGAAGGCCGGTATCTCGTCGTGGGTTTCCCCGCCGGCATCCCACGGCTTCCGCTCAACCTGACCTTGCTCAAGAGCTGCGACGTTTGCGGCGTGTTCTGGGGGGCGTTCGCGGCGCGCGACCCGAACGCGAACCGGGCGCATATCGAGCGCCTGTTCGGCCTATGGAAAGACGGCAAGATCGCCCCGCGCGTCACCGAAACCTTCGCGTTCGAGGATGGCGGCAAGGCGATCGCCAAGATGGCCGCACGCGGTGCGATCGGGAAGCTGGTTGTTACGGTTTCGCAATGATGCTATTGGACACGATAGAATGACGTTTAACCCAGCGGGGGCACGGTCGACATGGGAACGCCTGCCCACGCCGCCGTTCTTAATGTCGTAAAACGTGGAACCAAGCCCGAGAGACTTCTGGTATCGGGCTTACTACTCATCATAGTGTTGCTTCTGCTGCGACAGGTGTTCGCGAATCATCTCTCGAGCGACTTTGCCTATATCTGGACGGCTGGAAAAATGTGGGCGCTGGGGATTGATCCCTACGGCGTTTCTTATCGCGTGTTTGGCGCGTCGGCTTTGGCCAACGAGGCCGTTCCCGCGCCGCGGGGGACATGGGTCTATCCCCCGCAGTGGATTGCAATTGCGCTTCCGTTCGGGCTGTTGCCGTTTCAGACTGCGGCATGGGTCTGGCGGATCCTCACGGCTGCAACCCTGTGCCTGGCAATCGTAATTGCCTGGCGCGCTTCCGACGAGCTCGATGCGCCACCGCCCTTCTGGGTCAAGGCTCTGGCTGCGCTGGCGATCATCTCAGGCAACGGCGCTGCCAAGCTGTTCGACAATGGACAAACCAACGGGCTCATCTTGCTTGGGATCAGCCTTGTCATGATCGGCAGACCCCGAAAGGACCTATTCCTCTGCACGGCCGGGCTATTGCTCGTGTTGCTCAAGCCTCAGATCGGAATACCATTTTCGGCCGTTGCCCTGTGCGATCGGTCGTTGCGGGTGCCGACACTTGTCGCTTTTATGTTGACCGGCCTGTTATGTTTGCCTGCTTTCTCGAGCATCGGTTTCGACAACACCCTCGGGAGTTTGATGTCCCTGCAAGCCAATTTGGCTTCTTACGCGGCGTCCGTTTTCAACGATCCGCGAACATTGTCTGGCGTGGTGAGCATCGTCGCATACACGCGATTCGCGACCTTGCCGGCAACGGTCTATGCCTTTGCCGCTGCGGTGGCCTGCCTAAGTCTTCTGTGGACAACGCAGCCGCGCACGGTCCGCGAGACGCTCTTCTTTCCCGCCCTGCTAAGGTGCGAGTACTTGTTCATGCCGCTGCATCTCAACGATCTGCTGGCATATCCGCTCATACTGCTGTTCTGCGTGCGGTGGCGAACCAGCAGCAAGGTGGCGCTGGCACTGGGCCTTGCCATTTTATACCGTCCTCAGAACCTGACCTCGATCATCTTGAACGGCGTTTCCGACCGGGTGTTCGAAGCGCAGATCGTCTTCGCCGGCATCGTCCTGATAACGATCGCACTGCTCATCGAATGGTGGCGGTCAAAACCGCTCAGCCCCGCAAGACTTTTGCACGACACGCATCACCCCGGCCCGTCGCGCGAGGCGTTTCGCACCGATGCGGCGTAAGGCCGTCGCAGCGACCACGCCATCCCGCACGGTTCGGATCAGTCGGTCGAGCGGGCCGGGATTACCGTTGCCGGCGCGGTGTAGACGAAGCGCACATACCCGGTGAACGCGAGCATCACCGCAGCAATCACGCAGACCCAGACCGGCCCGATCGTCTCCCACAGCAGATAGACGTTGAGCCCGGCAATCACGCTGCAGATCGAATAGCCGATCAGCTTGACCCACATGGGATTGGCATAATCGCCCATCCGCGCCCGGCTGCTCGTTACCATCATCAGCGGGAAGATCGCGAAGGGCAGCTGCATCGACAGCACGACCTGGCTCACCACCAGCAGTTCGACCGTATCCTTCCCCCCGGTAGCCGAGATGACGATCAGGGCCGGGATGATCGCCAGCCCGCGCGTCACCAGACGCCGCAGCCACGGCGCGACCCGGATGCGCAGGAACCCCTCCATCACGATCTGGCCAGCAAGCGTCCCCGTGATCGTGCTCGACTGGCCCGAGGCGAGCAACGCCAGCGCGAACGCCGTCGCAGCGGCCCCACCGAGCGCGGGGCGGAGCAGTTCATGCGCTTCCTGCAACTCGGAAACGGCGATGCCATTGCGCCAGAACACCGCCGCCGCCAGCACGAGGATCGCCGCGTTGACGAAGAACGCCATTCCCAGCGCCAGCACCGTATCGACGGTATTGAACGCCAGCGCCGCCTTAACATCACGCTTGCCCGTACCGAATGCGCGGGTCTGGACGATCGACGAATGCAGATAAAGGTTATGCGGCATGACCGTCGCGCCAAGGATGCCGAGCGCGATCAACAACGCCGCAGTATTCGGGATCGCCGGTGTGATGGCCCCCAAAGCCACCGCATTCCAGTCGGGCTTCGCGAGAAAGATGGTGTAAGCGAAACACAAGCCGATCGTGGCCACCAGGACTACGATGACCGCTTCGATCTTGCGGAAACCCCGGTTGACCAGCAGCAGCAGCAACAGCACGTCGAGCCCGGTCAGGATCACCCCGTACAACAGCGGCAGCCCGAGAAGCAGGTTGAGCGCAACCGCAGATCCGACCACTTCCGCCAGGTCGCATGCGATGATCGCGAGTTCACACAACAGCCAAAGCGCGATGCCGACCGGCCGTGCATAGTAATCGCGGCACGACTGGGCCAGGTCACGCCCGGTCACGATCCCCAACCGCGCGCACAGCACCTGCAGGAAGATCGCCATCAGGTTCGACGCGAGGATCACCCACAACAGCGTGTAGCCGAACTGGCTACCCCCTGCGAGATCGGTGCCCCAATTACCCGGATCCATATACCCGACCGAGACGAGAAACCCCGGCCCTGCGAACCCCAACCACTGCCGGAAACGCGAACGCTTGGGATCGCCCGTCTCCCACACCTTCACGCTGCGATGCGCCTCCGGCAGCGATCGCGCGAAGTCGGGGGAGTCCGCCGGGGCAATCATGCGCTCGAATAGTGCACGTTTCGGGTGTGATGCTGCCATGCCGTGATGCCTACCTGAATTCCCGCGATTCTCCGACGCGGATTTGCGCCACGAACGGTTGCGACAGCGATGCGTTGCACCAAGGCGTTGCTGCCCCTATCTCGTGGCAATCCTTTCTTACCGTTTCCGGGGACTAACGGCATATGAGCAGCTTCGACGATCGCGAGCGCGCATTCGAAACCAAATATGCACGCGACGAAGAAATGGCGTTCCGTATCATCGCCCGACGCAATCGCTTGCTCGGACACTGGGCGGCGACCGAGATGCGGCTGACCAAGGAAGAGGCGGATGCCTATGCCACCGCGGTCGTCCAGGCCGATTTCGAGGAAGCCGGCGACGAGGACGTGATCCGCAAGCTGGTCAGCGACCTGACCGCCGCCAACGTCGCGATCGACGAGGCGACGATCCGCCGCACGATCGAGGAAAAGACGATCGAGGCGCGCCGCCAGTTGATGGGGGTCGAATAATGCCCATGTCTGCGCACGAGATCGAGACGCTGATCGTCGCGGGCATTCCCGACGCGCGCGTCGAGATGACGGATCTGGCGGGTGACGGCGACCATTGGGCCGCGCGCGTCACCGCCGAGAGTTTCCGCGGCATGCCGCGGTTGAAGCAACAGCGTGCCGTTTACGCCACGTTGGGCGACCGGATGGGTGGCGTGCTCCATGCACTGCAGCTCACCACCGCCGTCCCTGTTCAGGAGTAAAGATGATGACCGACGAATCCCACAGCCGTATCGCCGACATCGTCGGCAAGTCCGACGTAGTCCTGTTCATGAAGGGCAGCCCGTTGTTCCCGCAGTGCGGTTTTTCGAGCCGCGCGATCGCGATCCTCAATCATGTAGGCGTCGAGTTCGACAGCGTCGACGTGTTGCAGGACCAGGGCATCCGTCAGGGCATCAAGGCCTTTTCGGACTGGCCGACGATCCCGCAGCTCTACGTCAAGGGCGAGTTCGTCGGCGGGTCGGACATCATGATGGAGATGTACGAGAGCGGTGAGCTCGCCACGTTGCTGGAAGAACAGGGCGTCGCCAAGGCGAACTGACCCGAATCGGGCGGGTCGCCGCGCCCTGTTGGCCGCGACCCGCCCTGCTCGAGCGTTCCGCTCGACAGGCTTGCGGCCCGGACCGGCTTGGCCTTTTGCGATCTGCCCGATGCCTCGCTAAGACCGGGCCATGACGACGCTTTCTCCGCATTCCGACGGCCGCACGGGTGGCCGCATTCTGGTCGACAATCTCCTCGCGCAGGGCTGCGACCGGATCTTCACCGTTCCCGGCGAAAGCTTCCTGGCGGTCCTCGACGCGCTGCATGATTCCTCCGAAATTGACCTGACCGTCTGCCGTCAGGAGGGCGGCGTCGCGTTCATGGCCTGCGCGGATGGCGCGTTGACTGGGCGACCGGGCGTCGCCTTCGTCACCCGCGGACCCGGCGCGACCAACGCGTCGATCGGTGTCCATGTCGCGATGCAGGATTCGCAGCCGATGATCCTGTTCATCGGCGACGTCGACCGCGGCACGCGCGACCGCGAAGCCTTCCAGGAAATCGATTTCCCCGTGATGTTCGGTCCGATCGCGAAATGGGCGGCGAAGATCGACGATGCCCGCCGCATCCCCGAATATGTCGCGCGCGCCTGGACCGTGGCGATGTCGGGACGGCCCGGCCCCGTCGTGCTCGCCTTGCCCGAAGACATGCTGCTCGACGTCGTAAAAACGGTCGATCGCCCGCGCGTCATGCCCGCGGTGCAGGCCTGTGATCCGTTCCAGCTTCACGCGCTGGGCGAAATGCTGGAAGCCGCCGAGCGACCGCTCGCGATCATCGGGGGCGCGGGGTGGAACAGACGCGCAGCTGACTCCTTCGGCATGTGGGCAGAACGCAGCGGCCTTGCCGTCGCGTCCGCCTTTCGTCGTCAGGATGCGCTGCCGAACACCTCGCCGGTCTGGGCGGGGAACCTCGGCTACGGCCCGAACCCGGCACTGGTGAAGCGCGTCCGCGACGCCGATCTCCTTCTGATCGTTGGCCCGCGGCTGGGCGAAGCGACGACCGATGGCTACACGCTGATCACGCCGGACCATCCGGGACAGCGGCTGGTCCATGTCCACCCCGACCCCAACGAACTGGGCCAGACCTACCGTACCGACCTCGCGATCTGCGCGGATATGGGGTCGTTCGCCGACGCGCTGCATTCGATCGCAAGCCGCCCGCGCGAGGATAGCGGCGCGCATGACGACTATCTCGCCTGGTCGACCCCCGCCCCGCGCGACGGCGTTGCGCTCGACCTCGGCCCGTGTGTCGCCGAGATGCGCGCGCGACTTCCCGCCGACAGCATCATCTGCAACGGTGCCGGCAATTACTCGGGATGGTGGCATCGCTACTGGCGCTATGCCGGTCCGGGGACGCAGCTTGCCCCGACCGCGGGGGCGATGGGGTATGGCGTTCCCGCGGCGACGGCCGCCGCGCTGCGCCACCCCGGGCGCACCGTCGTCGCGCTGGCGGGCGACGGGTGCTTCCTGATGAATGGGCAGGAGCTGGCGACCGCGGTGGCGCACGGTGTGGACATGCTCGTCCTGGTCATCGACAATGCGGGGTACGGCACGATCCGCATGCACCAGGAACGTGAATTTCCAGGCCGGGTCAGTGGGACAGCGCTCCGAAACCCCGATTTCGCTGCCTTGGCGCGCGCTTATGGCTGCTGGGCCGAGACGGTAGAGAGCACCGAAACTTTCGCGCCCGCGCTGGAACGCGCGATGATCGAGCCCGGGGTCCGGCTGCTTCACCTCAAGACGGACATGAAGGTCATTACCGCTGGTGCAATGCTTTCGACATGATCCCGACAAGAAAAAGCCGCCCCGGTTTCCCGGAGCGGCCTGTATCAATCAGTCAGTCGCAGCTCAGATATCGTCGCCGAGCGCGCCCTTGACCTTGCCACCGAGCTGCTGGGCCTTGCCCTTGGCTTCCTGTGCGGCACCGTCTGCCTGCGTATCAGGATTGTTGCTTTCCTGCTTCGCCTTGCCGATGGCCTCGTTGACGTTGCCTTTGATCTTGTCGATGAGTTCGCCCATGGCTTTAATCCTTTCGGTATCAGGTGATGTCGCCAGCCGACATCCGCTACTCCCGAGTAATAAACGGCTGATATCCGCAGGGGTTCCCTCGACAGATGGCTAAGCGCGCGACCACGGTTGGGTTCATCGGCCAGGCGTGGGTTGATCGGCTGGTCGCACCCTTGGCCCCCGGCAGCGCGATTCTCGATCTCGGTTGCGGGGATGGCGAACCAATCGCGCGCTATTTGATGGATCGCGGGTTCGATCTGACCGGCGTCGACTCAGCCGGATCGGTCGTCACGCTTGCAACAACGCGCTTCCCGCGCGGTCGATGGATCAAGGGCGATATGCGGGTCGTCGACATCCCCCAGCGCTTCGACGCGGTCATCGCGTGGAACTCGCTGACGTGGCTGACGCATGCCGATTGCGCATTGATGGCAAAGCGCGCTGCGGCGTGGCTGAAGCCAGAAGGACGAATGCTGTTCAACGCGGCTGCGGACCTCGATCCGAGCCGTGAGGATTATCGCGACGGGTCGCCGTACCGCGTGGATCTCGAGGCCGCCGACTATTCGACCGCGATCGCCGACAGCGGGCTAAGCCTGGTCGCACGTGTTCTGGCCGACCCGGCGTGTAAAGATGCCGGTATCTGGCTGGCGGAGAAACGCTAGCCCGCCCGCTTAGCGCCGGAAGAGTGCTGCCAGTTCGGCATGGGTCGACCACCGAAACTGGCCGACCGGCTGAACCCACTCCAGCCGATACCCACCCTTGCACAAGATATGCGCATCTCGCGCGAAGCTGCTGGGATTACACGAAACGTAGGCAATCACAGGGACGGTCGAGCCCGCCAGTTGCGTTATCTGCTCGCGCGCGCCGGCCCGCGGCGGATCAAGCACGACCGCACCGAAACGCGAGCACTCCGCGCTGGTCAAGGGTCGCCTAAACAGATCGCGGTGCTCCGTGAACAGCGATCGCCCGGCACGACTGGCACCCGCCTGCAACGCCAAGATCGCGTCGCGCCCGGCCTCGGCGGCATAGACTTTCCCCGGCAAGGCGAGCGCGAACGTACCGAGACCAGCGAACAGATCGGCGGTCGCGCCGCTTGCGGTTGCCAGCGCCTCGCGCACCGCACCGATCAGGCTCGCCTCCCCTTCGCGCGTCGCCTGGAGAAACGACGCCGCGGGAAACGGGACCGGGACATCCCCCAGTGTGATCGTCGCGCCTTCGGGCTCCCACCGCGTTTCCGGCCCGAGACCATCGTCGACCGCAAGCCGTGCGATCGCATGGTCCGAACAGAATTGCGTCAGCGCCTCGGCCACCGCCAGACTTTCGGACAGTGTGCCTTCGATCAGCAAGTCGATGCCCTGATCGATCTCGGTCAGGTGGATCCGTGCCCGCCCCTTCAGAGTCCGCGCCAGCAGTTTGCGCAGCGGCGTCAGCACAGCGAACAGCGCGGGTGTCAGGACATGGCATTCCTTGACGTCGATGATCTCGTGGCTCGCCGCCGCGCTGAACCCGAGCTTAATCGCACCACCCTTCACCTCGGCATGCAACGTCGCGCGGCGGCGCGTGCGCGGCGGTGACAGCAACGGCGCGCGGATCGCCGTGCGCAAATTCTGCGCGGTCAGTGCCCCCGCGATACGGTCCACCAGAAAATCGGCGTAGCTCGCATCGTCGAGATGCTGGAGCTGACACCCGCCGCATTCGGGGAAGTGGCGGCAGGGCGGCGTCTGATGGTGCGGCCCCGGCACGACCGCATTGTCAGCGGTCAACGTATCGCCGGGTGCCGCGAACCGCGCATGACGGCCATTCGCGGTCACGCCATCGCCGCGCGCAGCTACTCTTACAATCGTATCGCTCATAGCGCCGCCCTAACGGCGCTGAGCGCGTGCGCAAGATCATCCGCCAGGAAAGCCCCCGGCAACTGCCGTGCCGCCTGAGAATGGAGCCATACCCCAGCGGCGACACGGTCGATCAGCGAGATGTGCCGGATGTCCTGCGCCGCGATCACCGCAGCGATGGCCCCCGTCAGCACATCCCCGGTTCCCGCGGTCGACAACCACGGGTCAGCCGGTGGCGTAACGATCGCTGTGCCGTCGGGCGAAGCGATGATCGTGCTCGCCCCCTTCAATACGACGATCGCACCCGTATCCCGCGCCGCCGTCAGCGCGCGTTCGATCCGTGGGGCATCGCTCTTTCCGAACACCGCATCGAACTCGCCTTCGTGCGGCGTCAGGATCGTGGGCGCCATGCGCGCGCGGACCGTCGCCAGTCGCCCGGCGTCGAGCAACTGCAATGCATCGCCATCGATGATCAGCGACGTCCCCGTCTGTACTGCGTCGTCCAGCAGGGCGGCGGCCGCAGCATCGCGACCCAGGCCGGGGCCGATGACGACGACCCCGATCCGCTTGTCGCCGAGCGCATCCGCTGAATACTGCCGCCGCACGATGGCATGGGGTATGGTCGTGCCGGTGTTCCCGAGCAGGAGAACATAACCAGCCCCCGCGCGCAACGCCGCCTCGGCCGAAAGCTCGGCGGCACCGGGCATCGCGCCCGCCACCACCGTAACCATCCCGCGCGTGTATTTGTGAGCTGAAGGTCCTGGGGTCTTCAGAAAGTCGGGGCATTGCGCAACCTGGAGCGCAGCACTTGTGACTGGCCCCAGCCCAATATCAAGCAAGCGTACCGCCCCGCAATGGCCTGCTGCAGGCACCAACAGGTGGGACGGCTTCACCGCCCCGAGCGCGAGCGTGACATCGACCAAGACGGCATCGCCGGGCACCGCGCCCGTATCCGTCGTCACGCCGCTTGGCAGGTCCACCGCAATCGTCAGACGGGCAGCCGACGACAAGCGCTCCAACGCCGCCGCAAGCTCTGGCTCCAACGCGCGCGTTAATCCAGTGCCGAATACCGCATCGACCAGGATCGCCGCCGGATCGGCAGTGAGCAAGGGTTCGACTGGCCCCATCCAGCGCGACCGTGCCGCCTTTGCGGCTTCGCTGCGCGGCTCGCCAATCGCCGCCACTCGGATGTCCAACCCCATGTCGCGCAACGCCACCGCCGCGACATAGCCATCGCCCCCGTTGTTGCCCGTACCGCAAGCGACGAGGATCTCGGTGTAGGCGGCAAGACGCCGAACCGCCTCGGCTACCGCCCGACCGGCGGTCAGCATCAGGCTGTCCACCGTTGCACCCGCAGCCATGGCCGCGTCCTCCGCACCGCGCATCTGCGAAGCCGAGAGAATGGGCGTACCGTCGATCGGCGTCATCGCGTCAGCCGTTGCTGCGTGACCGTCCGCCGTCCGCCCGATGCCGCCGCCGGGAGAGCCGGCGGCGACAGCGACCAGCCCCTCGCCTTAAATGTCCGCGTAAACATGACGTTCGGTTGCTGCCCCAGGATGCGTTACCGCGCCCTTATAGGCAGGCCCGACCGTCTGCGAATAGCGCCACAGCGCGCCCGACTGGTAATCGTTGACGCGCGCGACCCAATTGGCCTTGCGCGTCGCCAGCGTATCCGCGTCGACGTCGAGGTCGATCGTCCCGGCTTCGGCGTCGATCCGGATCGTGTCGCCATCCTCGACGAGGGCGATTGGCCCCCCTTCCGCAGCCTCAGGGCCGACATGGCCGATACAGAACCCGCGCGTGCCGCCCGAGAAGCGCCCGTCGGTGATCAGCGCGACCTTCTCGCCGAGCCCGAGGCCGTACAAGGCCGCGGTGGTCGACAGCATCTCGCGCATCCCCGGACCGCCCTTTGGCCCTTCGTAGCGGATCACGATGACTTCGCCCTCGTTGATCGCACGCGCCTCGACCGCCGCGAAGCAATCCTCCTCGCAATCGAAGACGCGCGCAGGACCTTCGAACTGGAGCCGGTGCATCCCGGCGACCTTGACGATCGCACCATCGGGCGCGAGCGAGCCGCGCAGGCCAACCACGCCACCGGTTGCGGACAACGGCGTCTTGACGTCGTAGATCACCTTCTGGTCGGGGTTCCACGTCACCTGATCGATGTTCTCGCCGAGCGTCTTGCCCGTCACCGTCATGCAGTTTCCGTCGAGGAACCCGCCGGCGAGCATCGTCTTCATCAGCATGTAGACGCCGCCAGCCTCGTACATGTCCTTCGCGACATACTTCCCGCCGGGCTTGAGGTCGGCGATGTAAGGTGTTGATTTGAAAGCCTCAGCAACGTCGAACAGATCGAATTCGATCCCCGCTTCGCTCGCCATCGCTGGCAGGTGCAATACCGCGTTGGTCGACCCGCCGGTTGCCGCGACGACGCGGGCTGCGTTGATGAACGCCTCGCGCGTGCAAATGTCGCGCGGGCGGATGTTGCGGGCGATGAGCTCCATCACCTGATTGCCCGCCGCGATCGCGATCTCGTCGCGGCCGCGATACGGTGCGGGCATCATGTTCGAATTGGGGAGCGACAGGCCGATCGCCTCGCCGACGCACGCCATCGTGTTTGCGGTGAACTGGCCACCGCAAGCGCCGTGGCCGGGGCATGCGACCTTCTCGAGCTCGATCAGTTCCTGCAGCGGGCACCCGCCCGCGGCATATTTGCCGACCGCCTCGAACACGTCGACGACGGTGACGTCCTTGTCGTGGAACCGCCCGGGCAGGATCGACCCGCCGTACACGAAGATGCTCGGCACGTTGAGCCGCAGCATCGCCATCATCATGCCGGGCAGCGACTTGTCGCACCCGGCGAAGCCGACCAGCGCGTCGTAGCAATGCCCGCGGACCGACAGCTCGACCGAATCGGCGATGACTTCGCGGCTGACGAGCGAGGATTTCATCCCCTGGTGGCCCATCGCGATCCCGTCGGTCACGGTGATCGTGTTGAAGCGGCGGGGCATGCCACCGCCGGTGATGACGCCTTCCTGCGCGGCATCCGCCTGCGAATCGAGCGTGGTGTTGCATGGCGCGGAGTTATTGCCGGCGCTCGCCAGGGCGACGAACGGCTTGGCGATGTCCTCCTCGGCGATCCCCATCGCGTAATAATAGCTGCGGTGCGGGCTTCGCTCGGGCCCGACCGAAACGTGACGGCTGGGGAGCTTCGATTTGTCGAAAGTGCGTGTCATGCGCGCGCCTATGTCGCGACAGCACCCATTTGCGCAAGTCTATTACGTATCCCGGTCAAAATCGGGGCAAGAATGTCGCGCCACCGCGCGACGCCCGCATCGTCCGCCAACAGGTCGTTGCGAACCTCGATCGCAATGCTGGGGATCCCCCGCGCTTCGCCGTGGCGGTTGAGCGTCGCGTTGAGCAAGCGGCCGGAATAGGGTTCGTTGTCGCCGACCACCAGTCCGCGCTCTCGCAGCAGGGCCAATGCAAGATCGGCGGCACGACGATCGCGGTTCGAAAGAATCCCGATGTCCCACGGCCGCCCGGGGCCATCGGCGGTTTCGAGTCGCGGCGTGAAGCTGTGGATCGACGCCAGCAGATTGGGCTTAACCGTTCGAATCACGTCATTTAAAGTCGCATGATACGGCTGGTAGAAACGCGCGATCCGGTCGAACCGGTCTGCCTCGACATTGCCGGGAATGGCGTGGCCATCGCTGACGACCGGGATGAGTCCGGGATGATCCGGCTGCCGGTGCAGGTCGATCACCAGCCGCGAGACCGTCGCAAGCACTGCCGGTGCCCCCAACGTGGTTGCCAGCGCTTCGGTCAACGGCGCGGTCCCGATATCGACGCCGATATGCTTGTCGAGCAATGCCGGGTCGATCCGTAGATCGATCCCCGCAGGAACGGCATTCGATGCGTGATCGCAGATCAGCAGGATGCCGCCCGGAACACCGTCGAGGACGATCGGGCGGCTCATACGCGCGGTGGGGCGACGAAGTTGCCCGCGTCGCCCCTGAGCCTGGATGACGCGCGGCGCGACCACGGGCCATCGACGGATGCACCACGGAGAGCGGTGGACCCATCGTGCATTCCGTCAGCAAACATCGCGCCAATCCCCGTTTCGCGCCATTCGGTGTTGGCTGCCGCCGCACTGCGTTCCATAGTGATACACCTTTCTGTCACGCGAGTGCCGTTTCAAGACACCACCAGTCTGGTTGGTCTGCCCGAATGGTCGCGGCAGCGGCGCTCCGATCCGCGGCAGTGGCGTACAGCGCGAAACACGTCGCACCCGACCCCGACATTCGCGCGAGCAACGGATTGCCCGCAGCGAGCCGTTCGAGCACCGCATCGATCGCGGGGGCCAAAGCGCGCGCCGGGGCCTCGAGATCGTTCCGCCCGGCAAGCGCCAGCGCCAGCACGTCGCCGTCCGGCATGGGGCCACGATCGACCCCGTCCCACGCCTTGAACACCGCCGCCGTCGACACGGCGACACCCAGATTGACCAGCAGCACCGGCATCCCCGACGGCCCGTCGAGCCGTTCCAGCCGCTCGCCACGCCCCAGCCCCAAAGCGGTATGGCCAAGCAGGCAGGCAGGCACGTCCGACCCGAGCGCTTCCGCGATTTCGAACAGGCGCGGATCGTCGATCGCAACGTCGTTCGCCCGTGCCAGCGCTCGCAGAGCCGCCGCTGCATCCGCCGATCCGCCACCGATCCCGGAGGCGACCGGCAAATGCTTGTCGAGCGTGAACGCCCCCCCGACGCTCGTCCCGAACCGCTCGGCAAACGCGCGTGCCGCGCGCAGGACGAGATTGTCCCCCTCGCCCGACAACCCCGCCGCGAAGGGCCCGGTGATCGTCAGCGATAACGCGCCCGGCGCCAGCGTGACGGTATCGCCGTCCGTCACGAAGGCGAACAGCGTTTCCAGTTCATGATAGCCATCCGCCCGCCGCGCCCGGACGTGGAGCGCAAGGTTGATCTTGGCGGGAGCGCGTTCGGTGATCATCGGGCCAGTCCAACCATTTCCCTTCCCCGGCGGAGGCCGGGGCCAGTCGTGGCCGGTCTATGGCGAGCACCGCGCGCGATAACAACGCCCTTCGCACCTGGGCCCCGGCCTGCGCCGGGGAAGAAGGGGGTCACAAACCATTGCCCTTCCCCGGCGAAGGCCGGGGCCCAGTCGTGACCGGTCCATGACGAGCGTCACGCGCGACAACAGAGCCCTTCGCGACTGGGCCCCGGCCTTCGCCGGGGAAGCAGCACGTCACATGTTGGGATAGTTCGGCCCGCCGCCACCCTCGGGCACGACCCAAGTGATGTTCTGCGTCGGATCCTTGATGTCGCACGTCTTGCAATGCACGCAATTCTGCGCGTTGATGACGAACTTGGGGTCGCCCTCTTCCTCGCCGACGATTTCATAAACCCCCGCCGGGCAATAGCGCTGCGCAGGCTCGTCGTAGAGCGGCAGGTCGTATTTCACCGGGATATCCGGGTCCGCCAGCTTGAGATGAACCGGCTGGTTCTCCTCATGATTGGTGTTCGAGATGAACACCGAGGACAGCCGGTCGAAGGTCAGCACGCCGTCGGGCTTGGGATAGGTGATCGGATGCACCTGGTCCTTGCGCCACAAGGTCTTGTGGTTGGCGTGGTGCTTCATCGTGAAGGGCATCTTCACGCCCCAGCTCTCCAGCCACATCGTCACGTTGGCGAGCCCCGACCCCACCAGCTCGCCGAACTTCTCGACCAGCGGCACGACGTTGCGGACGATCGACAGCTCCTTCTTGACCCAGCTCTCCTCGAACGCCGCCGGATACGCCACCAGCTCGTCATGCTGGCGCTGCGACGCGATCGCCTCGACCGCGGCCTCGGCAGCCATCATGCCCGACTTCATCGCGGTATGCGTGCCCTTGATCCGCGGCACGTTGAGGAACCCCGCCGAACAGCCGATTAGCGCACCGCCCGGGAACACCAGCTTGGGAATCGACTGCAACCCGCCGTCATTGATCGCGCGCGCGCCATAAGACACGCGCTTGGCACCCTGCAAAATCTCGGCGATCGCAGGATGCGTCTTCCAGCGCTGCATCTCATGGAACGGCGAGAGGTGCGGATTAGTATAGCTCAGCCACGTCACGAACCCGAGCGCGACCTGACCGTTCGCCTGATGATACAGGAAGCCGCCACCGTTCGAGCCGGGCGTCTCGTTGAGCGGCCAACCCTGCGTATGGATCACGCGCCCGGGAACATGCTTGTCGGGCGCGATGTCCCACAATTCCTTGATCCCGATCCCATACACCTGCGGCTGGCTGTCGCGCGCCAAGTCGAACTTGGCGATGATCTGCTTGGACAGCGACCCGCGCACGCCTTCGCTCAGGAAGGTGTACTTCGCGTGGATCTCCAGACCCGGCGTATAGTCGGGCTTGTGCGAGCCATCGCGCGCGACGCCCATGTCGCCGGTCGCGACGCCCTTCACCGAGCCGTCTTCGTTATACAGGATCTCGGCCGCGGCGAACCCGGGGAAGATCTCGACCCCCAGTTCCTCCGCCTGCCCCGCCAGCCAGCGGCACAGATTGGCCAAGCTGCCCGTATAGGTGCCCTTGTTGTGCATGAAGCCGGGCGTGATGAAATGCGGCACCGCGCGCTTGCCGCGCTTGGACAGCATCCAGTGCTGGTTGTCGGTCACCGGCACCTCGGCGAGCGGACAGCCCATATCGCGCCAGTCCGGCAGCAATTCGTCGAGCGACTTCGGGTCGATCACCGCCCCCGACAGGATGTGCGCGCCGACTTCCGACCCCTTTTCGAGGACACAGACCGACAGCTCGATCTCGCGTTCGGCCGCAACCTGTTTCAGCCGGATCGCGGCGGACAGGCCCGCAGGCCCCGCTCCGACGATCACAACGTCATAGGGCATCGACTCACGCTGGGTTTCGGTGTCGCTCACGGTGTCTCTCCACTGCGGTTGGGGCAGCGCGGTCTCGTCGCGCACGCGGAACGTCCGGCCCCATCGCTATGAAAACCGAGTGCCAGTGAATTGACCTTCGCGTCAACATAGGACTCTAAGGAACGCATGGGGGCGGACCAGAATATCGATTGGCAAATTGCCGCGGCGAGCGTGCTCGAATGGTGGCGCGATGCGGGCGTCGACACGCTTGCGGACGAAGCGCCGCGCGACTGGACCGCCGCCCCGGCACCGGTTGTCCGCGAAACGAAGCGACACGCCGTAGCGGAACCCTCCGCTCCGGTCGCGGCCCCCTTGCCCACCGCGATCGACGCCTATGTCGCCTGGCGGACTGGCCCGGAAGCGCCCGAAGCGGGCTGGTCGGGCTCACCCATTTTTGCGAGCGGCGATCCACAATCCGACATCATGATCGTCACCGACGTCCCCGATCGCGACGATACCGAATCGGGCGTGGTGTTGAGCGGCGCGGCCGGGCGGCTGTTCGACCGGATGCTCGCCGCGATCGGGCGCGACCGCAGCTCGGTCTATATCGTGCCGATGTGCACGATCCGCCCGGTCGCCGGGCGCATTGCACCCGAGATCGAGCAACGGTTGAGCCAGCTGATCCGGCACCATGTCGCAATAGTGGAACCGAAGCGGCTGTTTGTGCTAGGGAACGCGCCGAGCCGTGCGCTTACCGGGGCCGATGTGGCGCGGTCGCGGGGAAGTTTGCAATTGGTTAATGTGGAAGTTGGACAATCCGGCAGCACCATCGCCGTCGAGGCCGTCGCCAGTTTTCATCCGCGACTGCTGCTCGAACGGCCGGCGGAAAAGGCACGTGCCTGGAAGGACTTACAAATGCTTATCGCGGGGTTAGGCGCATGAGCGCAAAACGGTTTCTGTCGGTCTCGCTGACATTGGCAAGCGCGTTGACGCTTGCTCCGGGAATGGCGCAGGCGGCGATCGAGCCGGCGAGCGTCGAGACGGCCAACGTTCGCGCCGCGATTCCCCCGCAGCTCGATCCCGAACAGCGCGAAGGGTATCGCGCGGTATTCGCCGCGATCCGCGAGCAGAAGTGGCTCGATGCGCAACTTGCGCTCGACGTGATGAAGCCGGGCCCGCTCCACGCGATCGCCCGCGCCGAACTGCTCACCGCCAAGGGGTCGCCCAAAGCGGACCTCGACCCGTTGCTCAAGCTGCTGTCCGAAGCACCCGAATTGCCGCAGGCACGCCAGCTCGCCACGATGGCCGCCTCGCGCGGCGGCGTGGGCCTGCCCCCGCTTCCCGAGGCACGGGCACTGATCTGGATCGACGGCGCGCCCGTGCGCAAGCGTGCGCGCAGCCTGGTTGCGGGCGACATGATCGCCGCCGAACTGGCGATCAAGATGCAGCCCTACGTCAAGGAAGACCGCGGCTCCGAAGCACAGGCGTTGCTCGAATCGACCCCCGGACTGTCACAGGACTCGATCACCGAGTGGCAGCGCAAGGTCGCCTGGATGTATTACCTCGCAGGCGACGACAATAACGCCCGCGCGATGGCCGCCAAGGCGATGACCGGATACGGTGACTTCGCGGTCGAGGCGATGTGGGTCGGTGCGCTCGCGGCATGGCGACAGCATGATTGCGTCGCAGCCAGCGCCGCTTTCCAGAACGTCGCGGCGCGTGCGGGCGACGTCGACCTTCGCGCGGCGGGCCTGTACTGGGGCGCGCGCGCAGACATGCAGTGCGGCCGCCCCGACAAGGTCGAGGGCCGACTGAAGAACGCATCGCAATATCGTGAGACCTTCTACGGCCTGCTGTCGCGGCAGGCGCTCGGCATCAAGGATGCGCCGCTCAAATCCAACGCGAAGGTATTTGCGGGTGACTGGCAGGCGCTGGAACACCGGCCCAACATTCATGTCGCTGCGGCGCTGGTCGAGATCGGCGAGAACGGCCTCGCGGATCAGGTGATCAAGCAACAAGCGCGGATCGGCACCGCAGCGGAATATCCTGCGCTCGTCCGTCTGACCTCGGCGCTCGACCTTCCCTCCACGCTCGTCTGGCTGTCGCACAATGGTCCGCTCGGCGCGGCACCGCCGGTCGAGGCGCGCTTCCCCGCCCCCAACTGGACTCCGGACGGTGGCTGGCGCGTCGACAAGGCGCTCGTCTATGCGCACACGCTCCAGGAATCACGCTTCCGCACCGATGTCGTGAGCAAGGCCGGCGCCTACGGCCTGATGCAGGTGATGCCGAGCGCCGCCACCGATATCGCACGCAAGCAGGGGCGGATTTTCGATCGTACCGCGTTGTCGCGCCCCGGCACCAACATCGAGGTCGGCCAGAGCTATCTCGAGCAGTTGCGCGACCAGAGCTGCACCAACGGGCTGCTCCCCAAGGTCATCGCGGCGTATAACGCAGGTCCCGGTCCGGTGCAGGCTTGGGACGCACAGGCGCATGACGGCGGCGACCCGCTGCTCTACATCGAATCGATCCCGTACTGGGAGACGCGCGGTTATGTGACGACCGTCCTGCGCAATTACTGGGTGTATGAGGCGCAGACCGGTCGCCGTGCCTCGGTCAGCCGCGCTGCCCTGGCGCAGGGGCTGTGGCCCCGCTTCCCGGGGATGAAGGGCGCCACCGCGGTCCGCCTCAGCTCCAGCAACGCTCGTCAGGCGGTCGCCAGTGCCAATTGATCTGAACGCCGAATTCATCCCCGTTCGGATTGCCGTCCTGACCGTTTCCGACACGCGTGGGCTTGCCGAGGACCGCTCGGGCGACACGCTGATCGCGCGGCTGAACGAGGCAGGCCATGTTCTCGCCGAACGCGAGATCGTGAAGGACGATGTCTCGCTGATCATCGCGGTGCTGCATCGCTGGATCGATGACGAATCGGTCGATTGCATCATCACCACCGGCGGCACCGGCGTGACCGGTCGCGACGTCACCCCCGAAGCGATCGAACGAATCGCCGAGAAGATGATCCCGGGGTTCGGCGAACTGTTCCGCTGGCTGAGCTTCAAGACGATCGGAACGTCCACCGTCCAGTCGCGCGCCTGCGCGTGCGTCACGCGTGGCACCTACATCTTCGCGCTGCCCGGTTCGACCGGCGCGGTGAAGGATGGCTGGGACGGCATTCTCAAGGACCAACTCGACAGCCGCCACAAGCCCTGCAACTTCGTCGAACTGATGCCGCGCCTGCGCGAGCGCTGATCTTTCCCGTCGACGGTTCCTACAGCCCCTTTACCAACGGCAGGATCGACGAATAGCCGTCGCTCCACGGTACGAACCCGGGGCGGCCGCGAGTCGGTTTCCATGCCGCGTCACGCGCCTGCAAGACGCGGATCGTCGCCGGGTCGCGGGACAGGGCGATCCACTGCGACATGGTTGCTCCGGGCGCCGAGTAGAACAAAGTGGCGGCCTGCCAGCCTCCGGCCTTTGCGGCAGCCGCAACGACCGGTTCGAGGTCGAGGAACCGGTTCGAGATATGCACCAGCAACAGCCCGCGCGGCGACAACACGCGCGCATAGCTGTCGAACGCCTCGCGCGTCATCAGGTGCATCGGCACCGAATCCGATGAAAACGCATCGAGCGCCAACAAATCGAGCGTATCGGTCCGCTGCTTTGCGATATTGACCCGCGCATCCCCGATCACGATCTTCGGGTCGGGGAGGCAGTTCGACAGGAAACTGAACTGTCCGCTGTCGCGCGCGATCCGGACGATCGCGGGATCGATCTCGTAGAACCGCCAGTCCTGCCCCGGCCGCGCGTAACAGGCGAGCGTCCCCGTCCCCAGCCCGACGACGCCCACGCGCGCGCGCGGGCCGTACAGCACCGGGAGCGCCTGCATCGCCTGCCCAACGCCGGATCCCGGCACGTAATAAGCAGTCGGGGTGCGTTCGCGTTGGGGCGATCCGCGCAACTGCGTGCCGTGTACGGTCGTACCATGCGCGAGCTGCTGTTCGGTCGGCGTACTATGCACCGTATAGATCCCGAAATAGCTCCGCGTCCGCGCACCGGGTTCGAGCGAAATGGCGATCGCCTGATACCCGCCAAAGGCAATCAGAACCCCCACCAAGGCAAAACCGAACGCAGGCGGGGTCCCGATCGCAAGCACGCCGACCGCCACGACGATCAGCAGCATCGCCTGCTGCAACGATGACGGCGCATCGCCCGTCGTGTGATCGAGCAAGACGACGGCGACCAGCGCGGCAATGATCAGCGCAACGGCCCACAGCAGGATGCGCCGCCGCTGCGGATTGCCCTGCCAGGCGCGCTGCAACGGCGCGAACATATAGGCGTGCGGCGTCAGCACCCCTGCCGCTAAAATCAGGATCGGATATTCATACGTCCAGTCGAACAGCATCGGCGCGACCAGCGCGCTGAACACGCCGCCGAGCGCACCGCCGAACGACATGGCGAGATAGAAGCCGGTCAGCCGGTCGGGTTCGGGCCGCAGGCGATACAGCCCGGTGTGCAACGCGACCGAGACCAGGAACAGCAACGCCAGCGCCATGATCGCGCCGAGATACGGCATCCCCGGCATCCCGCTGACGAGGATCCCCCCGAACAACAGGATCGCGATCGGCGCGATCCGCGTCTGAATGTCCGCCGCGGTGCGATCCCGCGCGAACGCGATTGTGAAGCTCAGCAGATACAGTGCGAGCGGGATGACCCACAGCAACGGCATCGCGACGATGTCGGTGGTGATGTAGGTCGACGTCGCCAGCATCAGCCCCGACGGCACGAACGCGAGCAGGATCCAGTGCGCGATCCGCTTGCGCCCCGGCGGCGCGGAGGTGACGGGCGTCACCGCCTGCAGCGGCCGGTCACGCGGCAATGTCCCCGCACATAACGCGACCAACAGCCCGAGCAGGATATAGCCGCTGCTCCATAGGATCCGCTGGTTGAACAGCGTCATCATCGGTTCGACCAGCAACGGATAGGCGATCAGCCCCGCAAAACTGCCGAGGTTGGACGCCGCGTACAGCGCGTACGGGTCCTGCCCCTTGCACGCCAGGCTGAACCAGCGTTGCAACAGCGGCGACTGCGCCGAGACCGCGAAGAACAACGGCCCGATCGACAGTACGAACAGCCACGGCACCCAGAACGCCGGCGGCACCCCCGGTCCCGGCTGCAACCCACCCAGCCCGATCGGCAGCCACAGGGCGGCGATCAGCAGCACCCCCAGATGCACGCGTCCCTGCAACCGCGGCTCGAGCCGCCCGAGCCAGTGCGCATAAGCGTATCCGCCCAGCAGCAGCGCCTGGTACACCAGCATCGCCGAGTTCCACACCGCAGGCGCGCCGCCGAGCCGGGGCAGCGCCATCCGCGCGACCATCGGCTGGACGAGGAAGAGCAGGAACGCACTCGACAGGATCGTAACCACGAACAGCGGGCGAACCCCGCTGCGCGGCCTAGGCAAAAGCTTCATGCACGCGGCCGATCGATCCGATACTGAATGTGACGCTCCAACGGGCTACGCGCCGCGACCAGCGGGTGATCGAAATCGCCGTCCACGACCCGGTGCATTCCAATCCGCTCCATCAGCCCCCAGCTCGCCGCATTGGCGGGTACGGTGATCGCCGCGATCTCGGGCGCGGGCAGATGGGCCCACGCCCAGTCGAGCGTGGCGAGGGCTGCCTCGCGCGCATAGCCCTGCCCCCAATAGGCTTGCGAAAACCGCCACCCGATCTCGAGCACGCCTTCGATCGGCGTGTCGGGGGCACCCGGCTTCAGCCCGCAGATCCCCGTCATCGCCCCATCCGTGCGCCGCTCGACGATCCAGAAGGCAAAGCCATGCTCGGCCTGCGACGCGTGCATCCGCGCGATCATCGCATCGAGTGCCGCTTCGTCCGCGACGGGGAGCAGATACTGCATCACCGCCGGGTCGCGGCATTGCGCCCACAGCGCCGCACGGTCGCGGGGCTCGACCATCCGCAGGATCAGCCGCTCGGTCTCGATCATGCGCGCAGGCTCGGTCTCACGCGCCGAGCAGCCGGGCGGCATGCGCGGCGTGATAGGTCAGCACACCCGCCGTCCCCGCGCGCTTGAACGCCATCAGGCTTTCCAGCACCATCGCATCACGGTCCGCCGCGCCGGCGGCCACCGCGGCCTCGATCATCGCGTATTCGCCGGACACTTGGTAAGCAAATACAGGCACTTGAAACTCAGATTTCACCCGCAGGATGATGTCGAGATACGGCATCCCCGGCTTGACCATCACGCTATCCGCGCCTTCCGCCAGGTCCAGCGCGACCTCGCGCAGCGCTTCCTCGGCATTGGCCGAGTCCATCTGATAGGTCTTCTTGTCGCCCTTGAGCAGCCCGCGGCTCCCCACAGCATCGCGGAACGGACCATAGAAGGCGCTCGCATATTTGGCGGCATAAGACATGATTTGGACATTGTGGTGCCCGCCCGCCTCCAGTGCCTCGCGGATCGCGCCGATCCGCCCGTCCATCATGTCCGATGGCGCGATGATGTCCGACCCCGCCTCGGCCTGCGTCAGCGCCTGCTGGACGAGCGCCTCGGACGTCACGTCGTTGACGACATAGCCCGCCGCATCGACCAGCCCGTCATGCCCATGCGTGGTATAGGGATCGAGCGCGACGTCGGTCAGCACGCCGATTTCAGGCACCGCGTCCTTGAGCGCACGGATCGCGCGGCACATCAGATTGTCGGGGTTGAGCGCCTCGCGGCCATCGTCGGTGCGCAAATGCGACGGCGTGTTCGGGAACAACGCGACACACGGAATGCCCAGATCTCGCGCTTCCCGCCCACGCGCGACGATCCCGTCGATCGACCAGCGCGATACGCCGGGCAAGGACGCAATCGGCTCTTTGACGCCCTGCCCTTCCGAGATGAACAATGGCCAGATGAAGTCGGCGGGGGTCAGCACGGTCTCGGCGTGGAGACGGCGGCTCCAGCCACTGGCGCGCGTACGACGGAGGCGGAGTGCGGGGTATTGAGCTGTCATGCAACGCGTTCTGGAACTTCGCCGGGGGTCGCGCAAGGTTTAGAACGCGATAGCGGCGACAGCAGATGGGGGCTCCCCCTCCCCCCACATTCCGTCATCCCCGCGAAGGCGGGGATCCATACTGGCTGACCTAGGATAACGAACGTGGCGCTAATGGATCCCCGCCTCCGCGGGGATGACGAATGGGGTTTGGGTGCCGCCCCAATACCGGGCGGCAGCCCCGCCCGCCCCCTCACCCAGCCGGATGCAACCGCCCGCCCGGCTCCGCCGGGTTCTGGCTCTGCTCGCTCGCCTCTCCCTCGGGGACGACCAGCCGCTGCTTCCGCCACCCGCTAAAGCGATAATAGCCCACAGCCATCACGAAATTGGCGACCGACCCGAGCGGGAAACTCCACCACAGGGCATCCGCCCCCAGCGACGGCTGGAACGCCAGCGCGAACCCCAGCCGTACCGGATACATCGCGACGAACAGCATCGTCAGCGGCGCCCATACCGCACCGTTCGCGCGCACGGTCGAGAACAGCACCATCGTCATCCCGAAGATGATGAAGTTCCAGCTCGCCAGCACCTGGATATGCCGCGCGATCGGCAGTGCCGCGCTTTCCCCGCCGAGGAACAGCATCATCACCGGCCGGTCGAACGCGAGGATCGCGACGACCATCGTCGTGGTCAGCACCGCGCTGAACACCAGCCCCGCGACGGTGATGCGATCGACTCGCCCCCATTGCCCCGCGCCGATGTTCTGCGCCGCCATGCTGCTCACCGCAGCGCCGACCGCCAGCGCAGGCATCTGGATATAGCCCCACAGCTGCATTGAGATGCCATAAGCCGCGGTCGTATCCACCCCGTAGCGATTGACCAGCCCGGTCATCGTCAACGCCGCCACCGACACGACCAGCATCTGCGCGCCCATCGGCAAGCCCTTGAGCAGGATCGTCCGCGCGAGCGTCGCCGACGGAATCAAATACCCTAGCTCCGCGCCGCGCAACCGGATCGGCAGATCGCGCCGGTAGATGAAGGCGAGCAACCCGAGCGATGCGACATGGACCGAAATGAGCGTAGCGACCGCCGATCCGGCGATCCCCATTTCAGGCATCCCGAACCACCCGCGAATGAAAACGGGGTTAAGCCCACTGTCGAGCAGCACGCTGAGCGCGGTGAACCACAGTGGCGTCACCGAATCGCCGACACCGCGTAGCGCCATGCCAAGCAGCACGAGTAGCATCGTCGCGGGCAGGCCGAGGAAGATCACGCGCAGATACGCAAGCGCGAGCGGTTGTACGGTCGGCGGCGTCGACAGGCTCGTCAGGATGTCGGGCGAGAAGATCCACCCCAGCGCCGCGATGACGACCGCACCGCCCATCACCAGCCCGATCGACGCACCGAACGCGCGCCGCGCCGCCTCAACGTCGCGTCGTCCGATCGACTGGCCGATCAGGATCGTCGCCGCCATGCCGAAGCCGAACACCGCGGCAAACATCAGGAACATGATCGTATTGGCGTTGGCGGTCGCCGCGACCGCGCCTTCGCCGAGGAATCGCCCGACCCAGATCGTGTTGATCGACCCGTTGAGCGATTGCAGGATGTTCGACCCCAGCGTGGGGAGCGCGAACGCGAGCAACGTCCACGCGATCGGGCCGGTGGTCAGGTCGCGCTGTTTGCCTCCCCTCCCGCGTGACGTTGGGGCTGAGGGAGGGGCTGTTATCTCAACGACGTCGCTCACAGACCCTCCCCTGACCCCTCCCGCAAACGGGAGGGGATTGTGTGTTCGCCAGCGTCAGCCGGCTATCTCACCCCAAACGCGCCAGGGCAGCGCTGAGACGCTCGGCCTCGGCGGATTTTTCGGCATGATCGGCGCGCGCCTTCTCGACCGCCTCGGGCTTGGCGCGTTCGACGAAGCTCGGGTTGTTCAACCGCCCGGCGAGCGCGTCGCGCTCCTTGGCGGCGGCTTCGATCCCCTTGGTCAGCCGAGCGCGTTCCGCATCGAGGTCGATCACCCCGGCGAGCGGCAGCACGAACGTCGCCTCGTCGACAACGACCTGCACCGCACCACCCGCAGGCGCATCGCCCACCGCGAGATCGATCCGCGCAAGGCGTGCGATCACACTCGCCTGCCGCTCGATCCGGGCCAGCGTCTCCGGCCCCGCATCGCGGATATGCACCGGCATCCGCGTGCCCGGCGCGACGTTTAGCTCGGTCCGCGCCGCGCGGACTTCGCCGATCAGCCGGATCAGCCAGTCGATCTCCTGGCTTGCCGCAGGATCGATCGACCGCGCATCCGCGATCGGCCAGCGTGCGACGATCAAATTGCTCTCACGCGCCCCCATCGCGTTCCACAGTTCCTCGGTGATGAACGGCATGAACGGGTGGAGCAGCACGAGGATCTGGTCGATCACCCAGCCCGCGACGGCGCGCGTCTCGTCCGCGTCCGACCCGGTGGCGGGCGCGTCCATCTGGCCGAGCACCGGCTTGATCAGTTCGAGATACCAGTCGCAGAAGCGGCTCCACACGAACTGATACACCGCATTCGCCGCACCGTCGAAACGCAGGTCGGCGAGCGCGAGGTCGACCGTCTGGACGCATCCGATCGTTTCCGCGACGATCCACTTGTTGACCGCGAGCGTCGTCACCGGCGCTTCGAGCGTCTTGCTCGCGCCGATGCCATTGCCTTGCGCGAAACGGCACGCGTTCCAAAGCTTGGTCGCGAAGTTGCGATACCCCTCGACGCGCTTCTCATCCATCTTGATGTCGCGGCCCTGGCTCTCCATCGCCGCCATGAAGAAGCGCAGCGCATCCGCGCCGTACTGGTCAATGAGGCCGAGCGGGTTGACGACATTGCCCTTCGACTTGGACATCTTTGCACCGTCTGCCGCGCGGACAAGACCGTGTAAATACAGGGTCTTGAACGGCACATCGCCCATGAAGTGCAAACCCTGCATCATCATGCGGGCATCCCAGAAGAACAGGATGTCGAAGCCGGAGATGAGCACGTCATTGGGGTAACGACCGCCAAGGCTGTTCTTAAGCCCCTCCCCTTCAGGGGAGGGGTTGGGGTGGGGCCGTCCAGCGAGCGGAGTGCTCTGCGAGGCATCCCCCTCTCCCCGACCCTCTCCCCGGAGGGGAGAGGGAGAACCGGAGCCATCCCAGCCCAACGTCGCGAAAGGCCAAAGCGCCGACGAAAACCACGTGTCGAGCACATCGCTGTCCTGCGTGAGCGCAACGCCCTCACCCGCCTGCGCCTGAGCCTCGGCCTCGCTCATCGCGACGAACACCGACCCGTCCTCGGCGAACCACGCCGGAATCCGATGCCCCCACCAAAGCTGGCGCGAGACACACCAAGGCTGGATATTCTCCATCCAATTGAAGAACGTCTTCTCCCACGTCTTCGGCACGATCTTGATTGCGCCAGACCGCACCGCCTCGATCGCAGGCTTGGCGAGCGTCGCCGCATCGACATACCATTGGTCGGTCAGCCACGGCTCGATCACCACGCCCGAGCGATCGCCGTACGGCGTCTGGATCGTGCGCGGCTCGGCGTCATGCTCCGCGCCGTCCTTGTCGACGTGCGGGATCAGGAACCCCTCCGCCTTCAACTGCGCAACGACCGCCTTGCGCGCTTCGGCGGTGGTCAGCCCGAGGAACGTCTCGGGGATCAATCCGTCCGCAACCTGCACAACGCGTGCCTTGGCATCGAGCATGTTGAGCATCGCGCCCGCCGCGATCCCCGCCCGTTTGCCGACCTCGAAATCGTTGAAGTCATGCCCCGGCGTGATCTTCACCGCACCCGACCCGAGCTCAGGATCGGCATGGTCGTCGGTGATGATCGGGATCAGCCGCCCGGTGATCGGCAACCGCACCTGCTTACCGACCAGCGCCGTATAACGCTCGTCCGATGCATTCACCGCAACCGCCATGTCAGCGAGCATCGTCTCGGGCCGCGTCGTCGCGACCTCGATGAAGCCCGAACCGTCCGCCAGCGGGTAGCGTAGGTGCCAGAAGCTCCCCTTGATCTCGCGAGTCTCGACCTCGAGGTCGCTGATCGCGGTACCGAGACCCGGATCCCAGTTCACCAGCCGCTTGTCGCGGTACAGCAAGCCATCGCGATGCAGATCGACGAACACCTTGAGGACGGCCTTGGAAAAGCCCTCGTCCATCGTGAACCGCTCGTTCGCCCAGTCCATCGAGCAACCGAGCCGACGGAGCTGCTGCGTGATCTCGCCGCCGCTCTCTTCCTTCCACGCCCAAACCTTGTCGACGAACTGCTCGCGCGTGAAATCGGTGCGCTTCTCCGGCGGGTTGAGCGCGCCCATCTGCCGCTCGACCACCATCTGCGTCGCGATCCCTGCGTGATCGGTCCCGACCACCCACAGCGCATCCTTGCCCTTCAGCCGCGCATGGCGCGTCAGGATGTCCTGCAACGTGTTGTCGAGCGCATGGCCGATGTGGAGCGAGCCCGTCACGTTGGGCGGCGGATTGACGATCGTCCAGGGTTCGGCACCGGGACGGTCGGGTCGGAACTGGCCGGTCGCCTCCCAATGCGCATACCAGCGCTTTTCGATTTCGGCGGGGTCGAAGGTTTTGGGGAGTTCGCTCATGATGCCATCGGCTTTAGCCGGGGACGCGCAAAAAGAAAGGGCGCTGGCACCTGTAGGCCTAGGCGCAGGACTGCGGCTATTTGCCGGTGATGCGGTCGATCTCTTTCGCGACCATTGCTTCCACCATGGTCGGCAGGTTCGCATCGAGCCATTCACGCAGCATCGGGCGCAGCATCTCGCGCACCATCGATTCGAGCGTATCGCTCCCCGGCGTCTCGGGCTTCACCACCAGCCGCGACAGCGTATCGAACGGCCCGCGGGTTGCGGCAGCGGCACTCTGCGACAGGATTCCCGGAGTTTCGGGCGGGCTTGGCGGCGCAGGCGCACGCGGAGCCAAAGCGGGGTCCGCGGCGGTCACGTTATCCGCGGGTTCAGGCTGCGACGCGGTGGGCGGCGTTACCGGCGGCAGCGTCGGCATCGCGGCGGCAACGGCTTCGCGCAGTTCCAGAATGTCGTCGCGGACCGCGGGGTCGACATCGCCGCGGCGCGCAAGACTGCGATCCGGACGCTTGGTCCGCCCCGGCAAGATGTCGTTTTCCTCCGCGATGATGCGTTTGATCGATGAGAGGATGTCCTCCATCGATGGCTCTCCGCTCAAATCCGCCATCGAAACCCCCGCGAAAGAAACCTACTCGCCGCGTCAGCGGTTCTTCGTCTGCTCACCTGCGGTAATCTGCGCGCTTCTGTCAACTGGTCGCGAATCGAGCATCGGGTCGAGCGCACGGGTGACCGCGGCGGTCTGGGCGGGCGTATCGGTCGTTCGCGTTCCCGTCACCGCCGGATCGGGCTGCGACGCAAAGTCCCAGATCTTGCCGCGGACGCTCTCGTAATGCTTGACCGGATCATACAGCGGTCCGCCGTCGAGCCCGAGGTCGCGCGCTTCCGCCTGCCCCATCGATGCGAGCAGTGCGAAACCGGCTACATACGCGTCACGACGTGCTGTAACCAGCGTCACTTGGGAGTTAAGCAGCTCCTGTTCTGCGTTCAGAATGTCTAGAATCGTGCGGTTTCCGACGCTGTTTTCGGCGCGCACGCCCTCCAGCGAAAGCTTGTTCGCGTTAACCGCCACCTCGCTCGACGCGATCACGTCGAGCGATGATTTCCATACCGCATAGGCGGACCGCGCCTGGGCGATGACGCTCCGCTCGGTCTCGGTCACGCGTTCGATCGATTGTGCGCGCGCGTCCTGCGCCTGGCGAATCTGTGCGGCCGGCCGGCCACCCTGGTACAGCGGCAGCGTCAGACCGAGCCCAACCGTTGCCGCCGTGCCGGCCTGGGCGATCGCGACTCCCGTGCCCGACCCCAGCGTTCCCAGATAGTTGTAATAGTTTCCGCCGACATTGGCATTGATCCGCGGCAGCCGGTTGGCGCGGGCCACGCCAATGTCGAACCCCGTCGCGTCGCGTTCCTTCGCCGCCGCCAGCAGCGTCGGGTTGTTCCGCAGCGCAACGGTAACAGCACCGTCGGGGTTGGCGGGCAGATTGGGCAAGCTCGGCGGCAAGTCCAGCCGCCCCGGCACAGCGCCGACCAGACGAATATAGCTTTCCCGGCTCGAAATCAGCCGCGCCTGCGCCGACTGCAACTGGCTCTGCGCAAGCGCCAGCCGGGCCTCCGATTGCGCAACGTCGGTCCGTGTCAGATCGCCAACCTGAAAACGATCGCGGCTGGCCTGCAAGTTAACGTCCAGAACGCGTACATTCTGCGTGTTCAGCCCGACGATCGCCTCGTCGCGGATGACGTCCATATACGCGCCCACCACCGCCGAGAAGAGGTCGGATTCCGTACCGCGCAAACCCATTTGGCCGCCTTCGACCCGTGTCTGCGCGGCGCGAATCCCGTTGCGGACCGCGCCGCCCGCATAAAGCGGAACCGAAATCGACGCACTTGCCGTCCCGCTGCGATCCGGCGCGACAAAGCTGTTCTGTGCCTTGATGACGTTTTCGGTGAAGGCGCTCTGCAACTGCACGTTGGGCAAAGCCTGCGATCGGGCGATCGGCACATTCTCGTCGATCGCCCGAAGGCTAGCACGCTGCGCAGCGAGCGTCGGGTTGCTTGTATAGGCCTTGATCAGCGCATCGCGCAGCGTTTCCGCGGAAAGCGGAGCCGCCGCCATTACCATCACCACTGCAGAGCCGCTCAGAAGGGACAGAAATTGCATCGCAGGCGGCTCTTTTCTTGGTCAGAAAGTGAAGGAACGCGGGCTGGCGAAGCCCGGCAATGGTACGCAATCAATGTCGGCGAAGTCGAGCAGGGCGAAACCGCCAGCGGTACGACGCCCGGCCGCCAGCCGGGTCACGCCGCGATCCGCGATACCGCTGACGATCCGCCCGCCGACGGCAAGCTGATCGACCAGAGCCTGCGGCACGGCTTCGACCGCACCATCGATGAACAGGACGTCAAACGGTCCGTCGGACGCATGGCCTTCATGAAGCGGCGCATCGACCACCGTGACATTGGCATGACCCGCCAATGCCGTGCGCGCAATCGCCAGCAGCGCCGGATCGCTCTCGACCGCGACCACCGAGGCCACCAGTTCGGCGAGTACCGCAGCGGTGTACCCGCCGGCAGCACCGATCAGCAGCACGCGATCCGTTGCGCGCAGCTCTGCCTGGGTCAGCAAGCGTCCGGTCGCGATCGGCACGTTCTGCGCCCGTCCGTGGCTCAGCGGGACCGACGTATCGCGGTATGCAAGCTCAGCCACCGTTTCCGGCAAGAACGCCTCGCGTGGAACCAGGTCCATCGCGGCTACGACCCGCGGGTCACTGACCGCGTTGGTCCGCAACTGGCTCGCGACCATCGCGTGGCGCATGGCCGTCATATCCTGCTTGCGCAAATCCAAATTCATGATGCCACCCTCGTCGCGGTACTGTTATAGTGCAACAATACACCTATCGTCAATGCACCGCTTCTACCGTGCGTCCTCTACTTCGCCAAGCGAGCGCTTGTTTCAAATGCGTCTCTGTCGGTTTTGGGTAAACAGCGCGTTAACTGCGTTGCTTTTTTTGACCGCGAGAGTTGACAGCGCGACGATCCGCTTGCATCTGCGCCGCTCTCCGGCCCGATGGCGGAGTGGTGACGTAGAGGACTGCAAATCCTCGCACCCGGGTTCGATTCCCGGTCGGGCCTCCAATATTCCAGCAGGTTGCGCGCTGTCGGCTATGCCGATGACGCCAGCGCGGCTTCCAGAACGGCAATGAACGGCGCATCCGCTGGCGGCATTTCAAGTTGCCGCAAGCCCGCCGGATGTTGCCACGCAAGCGCACTCGCCTCCAAGGGGCGCGGGTCGCCACGCCATTCGCGACACACGTACAGCAGCAGCAGAAGATGCCGGTCGGTCAGCGCC
The DNA here is from genome assembly GCA_030433805.1 of Sphingomonas sp. PsM26. Taxonomy (GTDB): domain Bacteria; phylum Pseudomonadota; class Alphaproteobacteria; order Sphingomonadales; family Sphingomonadaceae; genus Sphingomonas. The sequence continues at coordinate 56,231 of JARUXA010000012.1, forward strand.
ATACTGGCGAACGTCAGGGCGGTCAGCGCCGCGGCATCGATGTCGATCGCCAGTTCCTCGCGCAATTCGCGCACCAAGGCGTCCTCTGGCGACTCCTCTGGTTCTACCTTGCCCCCTGGAAACTCCCACAGTCCTGCCAAAGCCTTGCCGGCGGGCCGGCGCTGTACGAGGACACGCCCGCGATCGTCGACCAGCGCTGCCGCGACGACCATCATGACTGGAAACGCAGCACTGGGTTTAGGCATTCGGTAACGCTCTCCTGGTAACGGTGCGGGCTTCTTTACATGGCCGGGGGTATTGCCGACATGATCGTCGGAATAATAAAACGGCTGTTTGCCGACCGCACCGGTGGCACTGCGATAGAATATGGATTGATCGTTGCGCTGGTCGTGATCGCGACCGTCGCAGCGATCGTCCAGCTTGCCAATGTCACGACGGGAATGTGGAACCGCGTCAGCACGGCGGTCATCACGTCCAGTTAGCGTGTCGAAGCGGCGCCAATCAAAATGAAGCGCCGTTTAAGCCTTTCTAAACCCGCCGCGCCTACATCGTTCAGCGTTGGCCCGGCGCACCGGTCCGACCGGGTATTGAAGCCATCCTACGGAGATCCAAATCATGAAGACCGTCCGCAACCTGATCAAGAACTCGAAGGGCGCGACCGCAATCGAGTACGGCCTGATCGCTGCTCTCATCGCCGTTGCCGCGATCACCGCGATGTCTGGCCTTGGCTCGAAGCTGAGCAACACGTTCAATAATGTTTCGTCGAAGATGGTTCAGTCCTGAGCCTCGACCCGGACTTGACGCTGGGGGAGCGGTGGAACTTCGGTTCCGCCGCTCTTTGCGTTTCTAGCGTACGCAGCCCCGGTCCGTCGTTGCCGGCTTGAAATCAGAGGCGTCCCATCGCCAGAAACTTCTTGCGCCGCATCTGGCGCAACTCGGTCGGCGCGAGGTCGACCAAGCGGGTCAGTGCCGCATCGATTGCGTCACCTAGCGAAGCGATCGCCGCCGCCGGATCACGCTGCGCACCGCCCAGCGGCTCCGGAACGATCGTATCGATGACCCCAAGCCCCTTGAGGTCCTGCGCTGTCACCTTCATCGCCTCAGCCGCATCTGCTGCCTTGTCGGCCGTGCGCCATAGAATCGACGCGCACCCTTCGGGCGAGATGACCGAATACACGGCGTGCTCGAACATCAGCACGGCGTTGCCCGCCGCAAGCGCGATCGCACCGCCGGAGCCGCCCTCGCCGACCACTGCCGCAACCATCGGCACGCCAAGCGCGAGGCATTGCTCGGTCGATCGGGCGATCGCCTCGGCCTGGCCACGTTCCTCGGCCTGAATGCCCGGAAACGCGCCCGAGGTATCGACCAGCGTCACCACGGGCAGACCAAAGCGATCCGCCAATTGCATCAGCCGGATCGCCTTGCGGTAGCCTTCCGGCTTGCCCATGCCGAAATTATGCCGCAACCGGCTGGCGGTATCGTCCCCCTTCTCGTGGCCGATCACGAGCACGCGGCGCCCGCGGAATGTCGCGAACCCGCCGAGAATCGCCTGATCGTCGCCAAAGGCACGGTCGCCCGCAAGCGGCATCCAGTCGTCGAACAGACCAGCGACATAGTCCTTGAAATGCGGACGTGCACCGTGGCGCGCGACTTGCGTCTTCTGCCACGGGGTCAGCTTGGTGTAGGTGTCGCGCAACAGCTTGTCCGCCTTCGCCTGCAAGCGCGCGATTTCGGCGCTCAGGTCGACGGTGCCGTCCGCAGCGGTGTCCCGCAATTCATCGATCTTGCCCTGGAGTTCGGCGATCGGTTTTTCGAAGTCGAGGAAGGTTGCCATAACCTCGGGCGGTTAAGCCCCACGCGGCGTCGCGTCAACGCGCCGCTGCTCGTCCGCCAGCGGATGCCGTGCGTTGACCAGCGCGACGAGATGGCTCGCATCGACATGCGTGTAAATTTCGGTCGTAGCGATGTCCGCATGACCGAGCATAGCCTGCAACGCGCGAAGATCGGCACCGCCCGCCAGCAGATGCGTTGCGAACGCGTGGCGCAGAACGTGCGGACTGACCCGGTCCGGTGGAATACCCGCCTCCGCCGCCAGGGCCTTGAGCAACTGGTACAACCGGATACGGCTGAGATGCGCCTTGCCCGAGGGAAACAGCCACGGGCTGTCCTCCGCGACGTACTCCCGCCAGACCGCCACCGCCGCGCGTGCCCGATCCGACAGCGGAACGAGCCGTTCCTTGCCGCCCTTGCCGCGCAGGATCAGATACGGCCGGTCGGGCGCCACCGCTCGCCGCGGCAGCGACACCAGTTCCGTCGCGCGCAATCCCGATCCGTACAGCAGCTCGACCAGCGCCGACAGACGCAGGTCGTTGGCATCCGGCGGGTCCCGCGCGATACGATCCGCGATTGCGGCGAACAGCCGGTCGACGTCGGCATGATCGAGCACCTTGGGCAACCCGCGCGATGCGCCGGGTCGCGGCAATGCGGCACCCGGGTCGTCCATGCGATGCCCTTCCTCCGCCAGGAATGCGAAGAACCTTCGCAACGCTGCCGATTTGCGGGCGACGCTTGCTTTCGACAGGTCAAGCCACGCCGTACCGACCCGCGTGAGATCATCCGCCGACGCCGCGGCAAGACGACCGCCCAGGACACCCGACGCGAGCATCAAGTCGCTGCGGTACGCGGCGACGGTGTTCTTCGCGGCCCCCGCCTCCGCGGTCATCATCTCGAGAAACCGTTCGATCAGCGCACGGTCCTCACCCGCCCCGGGTGGGGGCGCCGTCAAAGCCGTGCGATCGCCTCAGCGGCGATCATCCGGGCTTCGCCGACCATCCCGACCGATCGGAGCGCCGCACAGACGTGATAGAGCGCCTCGGGCGGGATACCGCGCCACGACCGTGACTGCATCCCCGTCGCCGCGAGCAGGACGACCGTACCGGGTTCATTGTCCAGCGCCGCCTTTGCGATCGCGCGAGTCCAGCTGTCCGCTCGACTGACCGGAACGTTGAGCGCCTCGGCACCCTGCGTCACGTCCGCCGCCGAGAGCCGACCCAACCCGGCTAGCGCCGCAAAGAACATCCGCCGCTTGAGGCCATCGGCGTCCTTCGCACCGGTATAAGTGCTCACCTCGCCATAACCGATCACCGCCCCCGCCGGATCTGCCAGCGTGAGCATCGCCCAGCCGTCACCGCCCCGCTCCGCCTTGCCACCCCACCGCAGCGCTTGCGTATCATATCCGGCACTGAGCATTGCCGCGATCAGCCGGTCGGTGTCTGGCTTCGCCAGCGACGTTGGAATCCGCGCCGCAGCGCTTGCCGTCAGCACAAGGCGCGAATAGCGCGCCTCATCGTCCTTGGGCTGATCCCAGACCTTGCCCAGCGCATCGGCCCGGGCATCGGCATCGGTGCCTTCATAGGCGGTGCGCAAATTGCGCGCGACACCTGCCGGGGTGGAAGGCTGATCGTCCCCGGCATCGATCGCCGCGTACAGATCGACCAGCGCCGCGCTCGACAGGATACCGCGGGCGGCGGCGATATCGGCTGCGGCCGCACGCACACCGGGGGTCAAGCTCGGCGATAGGGCACGCCACCCCTGAACTGCGGGCGAGCTCGACTCGAGCAGACTTTCCGGAATCTCGACGCCCGTCGCGGTCGCGAGCCCGAAGCGCCATGCGGTGAGATAGGGCACGCTGTCCCATTCGATCGTTACCGCCTGCCGCGCACGGCCACCATTTCCGATGACTTTCTGCGCAAGCAGGAGATCGACCCCGCCGGCAATCCGCGATTTGCGGGCTGCGGCGAGCATCGGTTGCGCCTTGGCAGCCGTTCCGGACAGCCCGGCACACATGGCCCGCGCGAGCACCCACCCGCGTTCGCGCCCGAGTGCGGCACCATCCTCTGCGGCCGGACACAGCGCTGCGGGGTCGCCAGAAGCGAGCGCCGCCTGCATCGCGGCCTCGAACATCTTGGGCGTATAGTCTTCGGTATCCACCGCCTGCGCCATCGCGCGTGCAGCAACCGATTCGCCCATCCGCACGAGCAACCAGGATCGCTCCGCTGCGAAGTCCGCGCCGTTGACGCCGCGCGGTGTGTCGACCCGCGCCATCAGCGCGCGACGCAAGGCGATCGACAGCCACCGGGACGCAAGCGGGGGACGCAGACGCCGCATCAGCGTTTCGAGATAGCGCCCGTCCGCGCGACCGAATGCATCGGGTGCCATCGCGCCTTCGGCCGGCCCTGCGACACCCACGCGGCTCAGCGAACGGCGCGCGTAACTCGGCATGTCGGCGCGGACGAAGGCGGCAAAGTCCGTCGGGGAAGGCGGCGTCGCCAGTGGCGTCGGTATTGCGCCGGGCGCGGGCACGTCAGTCGGCAGCAGCGGTACGAGCGGCGGCGCGGGTGGCAATGTCGTCGGAACGACTACCGGGGCGACCGGCGACACCGCCCGCGGCGCGGCGGCTGGCGAAGGGTTCGCAGCAGGCGACGACACAGGCGCTGGCCGCGTGCGCGGGCGCGCCGGCGGTGCGACCGGTGCCGGGTTGGGATCGCCGAACCCCGGCGGCAGGATCGATTCGGGGCCCTTTTGCCCCGCGGCGGGAATCGTCAGCGTCGCCGCGAGCACGGCGGTCGCGAAGATCGCCGGTAGCGCGCGACTACTTCTGAAGGTTCGCAAGCGGCACTGCCTTCTCGACATGCTTCAGCGGCTTTTCATGCGCCACCCCCGACAGCGCGAACAGGCCGCCGACCAGGACGGCCACGACGACGAGAAGCACGAGAAGCAAGCGGGGCATGGGCAAGACCTGTAACGGACCGAAAAGACAAAGGCGGCGCAAGCGAGCTTTTGCCCGATGCGCAGGGGCGCTGTATAGCCCTCGTTTCAATGTTGCAAAGCCCGCCATCTTCTCAGGATACCGCCCTGCCCGACCCATCTCCTTGGAATGGCCAACCGATCGTGCTCGTCGGTCTGATGGGCGCTGGCAAATCGACCGTCGGGCGGCGGCTTGCGGTGCGGCTCGGCCTGCCCTTCGTCGACGCTGATACCGAAATTGAAACCGCGGCCGGCATGTCGATCCCCGACATCTTCGAACGATTCGGCGAAGCCTATTTCCGCGACGGGGAACGCCGCGTGATCGCGCGGTTGATGGATGGCGAGCGCCGCGTCATCGCGACCGGCGGCGGGGCGTTCATCGACCAGAAGACGCGCGAGACGATCCTCGCGCATGCTTTTGCGGTCTGGCTCGATGCCAAACCGTCCGTCCTCGCCGACCGCGTGTCGCGCCGCGATACGAGGCCGCTGTTGCGCGGCAAGGACCCGCTCAAGGTGCTCGAGGAACTGGCGCGGGTCCGCAATCCCTTCTACGCGATGGCCCCGCTGCGCGTCTCCAGCCATCGCGCGCCGCATGACGCCACCGTCAACGCCATCCTGAAAGCGCTTGGACAAATATGACGACGATCCCCGTTTCGCTTGGTTCGCGCAGTTACGACGTCGTGATCGAGGCCGGCCTGCTCGCGCGCGCCGCCGATTGGCTCGCGCCGCTGTCGCGCGGGCGAAAGATGGCGATCGTGACCGACTCGAACGTTCTGCCGCATCTGGAAACGTTGCAAACATCGCTGTCCGCGGCCGGGGTCGAGAGCGAGGCGATCGTCCTGAACCCCGGAGAATCGACAAAAAGTTGGGCGCAACTCGAAGCGCTGACCGATCGCTTGCTCGATCTCGGGATCGAGCGCGGCGACCATGTCATCGCGCTCGGCGGCGGGGTGATCGGCGATCTCGTCGGCTTTGCCTGCGCTATCCTCAAGCGCGGCTGCGGGTTCGTGCAAATCCCGACGACGCTGCTCGCGCAGGTCGATTCGTCGGTCGGCGGCAAGACCGCGATCAACAGCCGCGCGGGCAAGAATCTGATCGGCGCGTTCCACCAGCCCGCTTTGGTGCTGATCGACCCGCAAGTGCTCGACACGCTGCCGCTGCGGCAAGTCCGCGCGGGCTATGCCGAGGTCGTCAAATACGGGCTGATCGACGATCCCGAATTCTTTGACTGGTGCGAGGCGAACGCGGCCGCACTGCTCGCGGGCGATCCACATGCGCGGGCTTATGCAATCGCGCATTCGGTCGGTGCCAAGGCGCGGATCGTCGCCGAGGACGAACGCGAGACGACCGGCAAGCGCGCGTTGCTCAACCTTGGCCACACCTTCGGCCATGCGCTGGAAGCTGAAGCGGGCTTCTCGGATCGGCTGCTCCACGGCGAAGGCGTTGCGGCGGGGATGGCGCTCGCGTTCCGTTATTCCACCACGCACGGTCTCGCCCCGGCGGCGGACGCCGAGCGCGTGGCGGCGCATCTGCGCGCGATCGGGCTACCCGACGGCGTGGCGGCGGCAGGCATTTCGGCGAGCGCCGACGTGCTGGTCGATCACATGCTCCACGACAAGAAGATGGACGCGGGCACGCTCCCCTTCCTGCTCGCGCGCGGGATCGGGCGGACGTTCCTCGACAAGTCGGTCGATCTCGCGGACGTCCGCGCGTTCCTGGCGGCCTGATGCCGCGCGGCGTCGCCAAGCGGGATTTGCCGACCAAGGTCTGCCCGGTCTGCCAGCGCCCGTTCGCGTGGCGCAAGAAGTGGGAGCGCGACTGGGAGAATGTCGTTTATTGTTCGGACAAGTGCCGGATGGCGAAGGGGTAGTTTCCATCCCCTAACGGGCTTCCCCGGCGAAGGCCGGGGCCCAGTAGAGATGGCCGAGGTAACGAAGCGCAGTTCCCGGTTGACGCCCGTTCCGCAACTGGGCCCCGGCCTTCGCCGGGGAAGCGAAGGTTAGGAGGGGCCGTCACACCCCCGCGCGCAACGCCCCCCACGCCAGCCACAACCACCCCGCGATCAGCAGAGCACCGCCAATCGGCGTAATCGCGCCCAGCCAGCGCGGCAGGCCCAGCGCCATCAGATACAGCGTCGTGGCGAAAATCACCCCGCCGATCACGAACAGCCACGCCGACCCCCGCGCCCCCATTTGCAGCGCAACCAGCGCCGCGACCGCGTGGATCATCTGATAATGCGCGCCCGTCGTCAGCCACTTGGCCGAATCACCGGTCGCGCCATGCGCGCCGAACGCGCCTGCCCCCACCGCCATCGCGCCGCACAGCGCCGCCAGCATCGCCAGAAGATTCATCCGCCCAACGCCTCGCTCGGTCCCTCGCGCGAGACCTGGGTTATGATCCGGTCGCGGGCGACGCGAATGTCCCCCGCCTCGACTTGCGCCTTCAACCGCTCGCGGTCCTCGCGGCGATAGCGATCCTCGCTGCGATCGATCTCGGCCTGGTCGACGCCGACCTTAAGCAACGCAAGCCGCGCCATCCGCACCGCCGATTCGAGAACCTCGCGCACGATGCCATCGGCCGGCGCGCCCTTGAGCTTGATCACCGCGCGCCGATCATAAGCACGCACGAAGATCGCCGCGTCGGGGAACGACGCATGCACGCCCTCGACCAGCTCCGCCGACAGTTGATCGCCATCGATGCAGAACATGATGAGTTCGGCCTCGCTTGCACCCGCCTGCCGCAACAGGTCCATCCGCGTGCCGTCACCATAATAGACCTTCGCGCCGAACTCGCCCGCGATGTCGATCATCTCGATATCGTTGTCGATCAGCGTCACAGGAATCCCCTGCGCGATCAGCATCTGCGCAACCGTCTGGCCGAACCGCCCGTAACCGACGATCAGCGCGTTCGCGCCGTCCGCCTGCGGGCCGTCGCGGTCACCGGTCTGGACCGGTTCCTCGCGGATGCGGCGCGTCATCGACATGAGGAACGGCGTGGTCGCCATCGACAGGGTCACGATCGCGCCGAACAGGCTCGCCGCCTCGGGCGCAATCAGCAGCGCCTTCTGCGCCTGCGCGAACAGCACGAAACCGAATTCGCCGCCCTGGCTGAGCAACAATCCGAGCGCGAGCGCCGACCGCCAGGTCATGCGGAACAGCATCCCGATCCCGAAGATGATGATCGCCTTGGTCGCGATCAGCGCAAGCGCCATGCCGATGACGAAGAACGGCCGCTCGGCGATCGCGTGCAGATCGAGCATCATGCCGACCGCCAGGAAGAACAGCCCGAGCAGGATCGAGCGGAACGGCTCGACATCGGCTTCTAGCTCGTGCCGGTACGGGCTGTCCGCGAGCATCACGCCCGCGACGAACGCGCCGAGCGCGGTCGACAGGCCAAGCGCCTCCATGATCGCCGCCGAGGCCACCACGGTGAACAGGCCGGCGAACACGAACATCTCGCGCTCGCCGAGATTGCCGATGATCCGGAAGAACGGTCGCAGCAGGAAACGCCCCGCCAGCACCAGCCCGGCAACCGCGGCAACGGTGTAGAGAAACAGCAGCCATCCCGGCGGCGCGTTCGCATCCGCCGGGTTGCGCGACAGCACCGCGACGATCGTGATTAGCGGGACGATCGACAGATCCTGGAACAGCAGGATCGAAAACGCGCGCTCGCCGAACGGGGTGCGCATCCGCCCCGCGGATTGCAGCATCGGGAGCACCTGCGCGGTCGACGACAGCGCGAGCGGCAAACCGAGCACCAGCGCTGCCGCACCCGAGAAGTGCGTTGCGATCCAGACGACCACGGTTACGGCAAGGCCGCAGCCGACGACCTGCATCAGTCCGAGCCCGAAGATCTCCTTCTTGAGCGCCCACAGTCGCGTGGGATTGAGTTCCAGCCCGACGATGAACAGCAGCAGCGTGATGCCGAGTTCAGCGACACCGATCTTGGACTGCGCATTGCCGACGAGGTGAAGCACCTGCGGCCCCGCCACGGCACCGGCGACCAGGAAACCCAGCGTCGCGCCAAGTCCGAGGCGACGGAAGATGAGAACGAAAACGAGAGCGAAACCGCCGAGGACGACACCGTCGAACAGCAGCGATTCGCTCATGCCGGCGCCTTTGCGGCGGCTGCGTGCGCCGCCTCCGCGGCCGCCTCGAACGCGAGCCGGATCGAGGCGTGGCGCGCGCTGTGTGGCAAGGCCGGGGTCAGCACGTCGACCCCGGGCCATTCGGGCACCGGCCCCTCGCCCGCGAGCCATGCCGCGACCGCATCGCGCGCCGTCGCGAGCTCCTCCGCCGATTTGCCGATTACGGTTGCCCCCATGAGCGATGCGGACGCCTGCCCCAGCGCGCATGCGCGCACGAGCATCCCGAGCTCTGAAACGCGCCCCTCGGCATCGACCGCGACGTCGACCGTCACGCGGCTGCCGCAGATCGGCGATCGCTTCTCCGCGCTCCCCATTGGATCGGGCAGACGCGCATGATTGGGGATGGACGCGGCGAGGCGCAGGATCTCGGTATTGTAGAGCGGGGCGTTCATGCCCCTTATGTAGGCAGCCCAATCGTCTCAGTCACCCCGTTTGGGATCTTTGATCGGTTGCGCGGGCGTGGTCTTGCCAAGCGTCGGTTCGAACAGCGGCAGGCCCTTGCGCCGCCGGTCGACGAAATCCGCGATCCCTGCGCTGGTGACGTTGAGCAAAGGATAGACGCGCGCCGACTTGAGCCAGATTGGTCGCTGGGTCGGGCCGCCGCCCATCGTGTCGGTGACCAGCACGACCAGCAAAAAGCCGAGGCTTACGAGAATCAGCCCCTTGAGCGCGCCGAAACCAAACCCCAGTGCCCGGTCGATCGGGCCGATGACCGAATCGCGAGTCCGCGCACCGACCGCATTGGCGATCATCCGCCCGACGAAATAGGTCCCCCCCGCCAGCAGCGCGAACGCCAGCACCGCCGCGCCCGCGGTGGTCCCGACCACGCCGGTCAGCGCGTGGGTCAAGGGCACGTGGAACAGCTTGAGCGCAAAGACGATCGCGACCCAGGCGAACAGCGACAGGAATTCGGTGACGAACCCGCGCGCCACGCCAAGCATGGCCGCGCCGCCGACGGCGATAAGGACGATGATGTCGAGCGCGGTAAGGTTCATGCCCTTGCTCTATCCGGACCGGGCCGGGGGAGTCGAGGGCGTTGCGGCCGGGGAGGCAGGCTCGTCGCTCGTAAGGGTGCGACGTGGTCCCCCCTCTCCGTTTGTTTCGAGGCACGTGCAACATGCAAGCCCCTCCCCTTCAGGGAAGGGGTTGGGGGTGGGGAACGCCTCGCAGAGACCTCGGCCGAACGCGCGGCACGGCCCCACCCCAACCCCTCCCCTGAAGGGGACGGGCTAAGGGGAGTCATACCCGCGAGTGCCCCGCTACTTCCCCAGCATATGCCCGACGAAGTCGGCAAGCGTCCGAAACCCGGTCAGCTTCAGACCGCTCTTGTCGTCGGTGATGGCGGACGGGAGCAACGCGCGCTCGAACCCGAGCTTGCCCGCTTCCTTCAACCGGAGCGGCGCGTGTGCGACCGGGCGGATCTCGCCCGACAAAGCGATCTCGCCGAACGCCACCGCATCGACCGGGACCGGCCGTTCGCTCAGCGCCGAAACCAGCGCCGCCGCCACCGCGAGATCCGCCGCGGGATCCTGCACTTTATAGCCGCCAGCGATGTTGAGATAGACCTCGCACGCCGAGAAGCTGAGGCCGCAGCGCGCCTCGAGCACCGCGAGGATCATCGCCATCCGGCCGCTGTCCCACCCGACCACCGCGCGCCGCGGCGTCGCGCCGCTCGCGAGGCGGACGACCAGCGCCTGGATTTCCACGAGGACCGGCCGCGTGCCCTCCAGCGCGGGGAAGACGGTGGTGCCCGTCACCCCCTCTTCACGCTGGGTCAGGAACAAGGCGGAAGGGTTGGCGATTTCGGTCAGCCCTTCGGCGACCATCGCGAACACGCCGATCTCGTCGGTTCCGCCGAAGCGGTTCTTGATCGCGCGGAGGATGCGATATTGATGGCTGCGCTCGCCCTCGAAGCTCAGCACCGTGTCGACCATATGTTCGAGCACGCGCGGGCCCGCGATGCTGCCGTCCTTGGTGACATGCCCGACCAGCACCACCGCGGTGCCGCGTTCCTTGGCGAAGCGGATCAGTTCCTGTGCCGAGGCGCGGACCTGGCTGACGGTGCCCGGTGCGCCTTCGATCAGGTCGGAATGCATCGTCTGAATCGAATCGATCACGAGCAACGCGGGCGGGGTCGCCTGCGACAGCGTCGTCAGGATATCGCGCACCGACGTCGCCGCCGCGAGCATCACCGGCGCACTGCCAAGCCCAAGCCGCCGCGCGCGCAGACGCACCTGATCCGCGGCTTCCTCGCCCGAGACATAGGCGACAGGCAATCCCGCCATCGCCATCTTGGCGGCGGCCTGCAGCAGCAGCGTCGACTTGCCGATCCCCGGATCGCCGCCGATCAGCGTCGCCGACCCCTCGACGAACCCACCACCCAGCGCGCGGTCGAGTTCCGCGATCCCCGACTGCATCCGTTCGGGGAGCGTGATCTCGGCGTCCAGCCCGACCAGCTGGATCGATCGGCCACCCCCCATCAGATTGTGCTTGGCCTGGAACGGCGTGACGTTGGCGCCCGCCGTATCCTCGACCATCGTGTTCCACTCGGAACAATCGCCGCACTGTCCGGCCCAGCGATGCGAGACCGAGCCGCAGGATTGGCAGACATAGCGCTTCTGGGGTTTTGCCATCGGGACAGCCTAGCCCAACTGGAACGTTAAGGGAACAGGGCTTGTCGACGAACGGAAGCGTCGGCCAGACGCGATAACATGGGTCAGTATAGTACTGACCATCAAATTAACGAAACGTTCGGCTTTCGCGGCAATTCTAGGGGCGTTCAACGGAGTTCCCTCATGCAGCGTATCCTCTACATCAGCACCGCCCGCGACGGCTTCGACGAGGCTGCGCTGGACGGTATCCTGCGGAGCTCGCGCCGGAACAATGCCGCCGTCGGGGTAACCGGATTGCTGGTCGTCGGTGGACGCCGATTCCTGCAAGTGCTCGAGGGTCCGGAAGAAGCAGTCGCGAGCGTGTTCGAGCGAATCTCGCGCGATCCACGGCATTTCGCGGTCGTCCGACTGTCGAACAAGACGATCGAGACACGGGCGTTCGGTGAATGGGCGATGGGGTATCGTTCCGCACGGGTGGTCGACCGCAACGGACAGAAGCGCGATTTGCGAGCGATCGTCGAGCAACTGGTCGCGCCGATCGGCGACCCCATGCTGCGCGCGGAATTCACCGAGTTCGCGACGCTGCACGCGGCAGCCTGATATCCCCGCATCAGCGAATTTCCCCTGCGCACAGTGTAGCTTGCCCGTCTCGCCAGACGCGGTATAGATGCGCCTGGGGAACATTCCGATGCAGAGTATAGCTACAGGTTGCGTTACTCTGGCCGGGAACCCGCGCGTTGCCGAAATTCTTGCGCGCGTCTGCGATCTTACCGGAATGGGATTTGCCGCGGTCGCACAGCTCACAGAGCAGACGTGGACGGCGTGTCATGTGCTCGATCAGATCGAGTTCGGGCTAGATCCGGGTGACGAACTCGATTTGAAGACGACAATCTGCAACGAGATCCGCGAACATGGGCAACCGGTCGTGATCGATAGCGTGTCGGGAGACGCCTATTGGCGGACCCATCCGACACCTATCCTCTACGGTTTCGAAAGTTACATTTCGCTGCCGATAACTTTGTCCGATGGCCGGTTTTTCGGAACGCTCTGCGCGATCGATCCTGGCCCCGCCAAGATCGACATGCCCGAACTGATCGCAACGATCCGCGGGTTTGCCGTGGAGATCGCCGCGATCCTGGATGCGCCCTTGCGCGACAGCATCGGCTAACCGCGCGCGGGAATCTCCAACCCGCGCTGGACCGCCGGACGGGCAAGGCCCCGATCGAGCCAGGCCCGCACATTGCCGAAGGCGTCGAACCCGACCAGATCGCCCGCGCCGTAGAAATCGACGAGTGCGCGAACCCAGCCGATCATCGCAATATCGGCGATCGTATAGCTGTCCCCCAGGAACCACTGTTTCCCCGCCAGCGCCGCGTCCATCACGCCGAGCAACCGCTTCGCCTCCGCGACGTATCGGTCGCGTGGACGCTTGTCCTCGTAATCCTTGCCCGCAAACTTCACGAAGAAACCGAGCTGCCCGAACATCGGGCCGACCCCGCCCATCTGGAACATCACCCACTGGATCGCCTGAAGCCGCTCGGCCGGATCCGCGGGCAGGAACTTGCCCGTCTTCTCGGCGAGATACAGCAGGATCGCGCCGGATTCGAACAACCCGAACGGAACGCCGCCGGGACCGTCCGGATCGATGATCGCGGGGATCTTGCCATTCGGGTTGAGTGAAACGAACGCAGACGACTTCTGATCGTCGTTCGCAAAGTCGATCAGATGCGGCTCATAAGCGAGGCCGGTTTCCTCCAGCATGATCGAGACTTTCACGCCGTTGGGGGTCGGCAGCGAATACAGTTGCAGCCGGTCGGGATGCGCCGCTGGCCAACGCTGCGTGATCGGAAAACGCGAAAGATCGACCATGGCGGGACTCCTGAGAAAATGGCGGCACCGAGGGAGATAGTCATCCCCCCTGCGCTTCGCTATGGCCCCTGCCAATGGACGCATCCGATCTCCGCGTGGCCCTGTTCAGCGGCAACTATAATTATACGCGCGATGGTGCGAATCAGGCGTTGAACCTGCTTGTCGGGCATCTGCTGCAACAAGGCGCACAGGTACGCGTCTATGCGCCGACGAGCCGACGCCCAGCGTTCGCGCCGACCGGCGATCTGGTCAGCGCGCCGTCCTTCAAATTTCCGGGACGCGCCGAATACAAGGTGTCGCTTGGACTCAACGCGCAATTGCGGGCCGACCTAAAAGCGTTCGCCCCCAATCTCATCCACGTCTCCGCCCCCGACGTCCTGGGCCACAGCGCGGTTAAGTACGGAGAAGACCACGGCATTCCGGTCGTCGCATCCTACCATACCCGCTTCGAGACCTACATGAGCTATTACGGGCTCGGCTTTCTGGTCCGCACGCTGGTCCGGCTCCAGGCCAAATTCTACTCGCGGGTCGACGAAGTCCTCGCACCGAGCCAGATGATGGGCGAGATCCTGCGCGAATGGGGCGTGCCGACCCCCGTCAGCCGCTGGTCGCGCGGGGTCAATCATGATCGCTTCAGCCCCGCGCGGCGCGATCTAGAGTGGCGTCGCAGCCTCGGCATCGCGGATGATGAGATCGCGGTCGGGTTCCTCGGCCGGCTGGTCAAGGAAAAGGGCCTCGACGTGTTCGCCGACGCGATGCACGCGCTCGACCGCCGCGGGGTGCGCCACAAGACGCTGGTGATCGGCGAAGGGCCCGCGCGCGACTGGTTCGCCAAGGAAGTGCCCGACGCAGTGTTCGCCGGGTTTCAGTCGGGGGACGACCTTGGTCGTGCGGTCGCGTCGATGGACGTGTTCTTCAACCCGAGCATCACCGAGACCTTCGGCAACGTCACGCTCGAGGCGATGGCGGCGGGCGTCCCCGTCGTCGCGGCGCGCGCCTCGGGTGCGGTCGGGCTGATCGACGACGGCGTGACCGGGTTGATCGTCCCGCCGACGGACATCCAAGGCTATGCCAATGCGCTCCAACGGTTCTGCGAGGACGACACCTTCCGCCGCGCGGCGGGCGCGGCGGGCCATGCCAAGGCGGCGGGGTATAAGTGGGACACGATCAACCAGGCCGTGCTCGACACCTATCTGCGCGTGATCGAGCGGCGTTCTGGGCGATAGGCAGGACGGTCGGACAGCGTAAGGCGGCAACAGCCTTTTTTCTGGCGTCATGCTGAACTCGTTTCAGCATCCACCGTGCAACCGAGGCCTGCCCCAGTGGCGCGGTGGACCCTGAAACGAGTTCAGGGTGACGCAGGGAGTAGGGAAAGGACTCCAAACGCGAGCATCCCCACTAAACCTGCGTCCGGCCCGCGCCATTCTCACCCCCAGTCGTACACCAGCGGTGCCTCCCGGAACGCAAACCGGTCGACGTGGCGAGCAACCGCCCCCTTCAGCCCCTCGAGTTGCTCCAGCGACGTGGCCTCGACCCGCACGACCAACGCGTCCGGTTCGGCATCGAACGTGACGGTCGCATCGCCCGGATAGTCCGCGCCGCGGGCATCCCGCGGGAAAACGATCGTGCCGTACGTCGCGGTATAGGCGACCGTCAGATTGTGCTCCCAATGCTTGCACGTCTGCTGCAAATATTTGCTGGCGTGCGCAGTGGACACGCGCGCGGTTGCGACATGCTCCATCACAGACGCTCGATCTTCTGCGCCGCATCGTCGATCAGCGCGACGGCGGCATGGATCGTCTCGATCGCAACGTCCTCGCTGCGCAGCTTGTTGATCAGCACCTCGCGCAAATTGCCCATCGCGCGGCGTACCGACGCGCCATCGGTGCGCGCGCGTTCTGCCCCAACGCCGGCAAGCCGTGCGAACAGCGCCTCGACCAGTTCGGCATTGTCGACGAGATGCTGCGTCCCCGTCGCGGTCGCCTCGAACAGCTTCTTGGCACCCTCCGCCTGTCGCGCTGCGATCAGATCCATATCGTCGAGCAACGTCAGCGTCGGATAGACCACGCCGGGGCTCGGCGCATAGGCACCGCCGGTCAGATCCTCGATGCTGCGGATCAGGTCATAGCCGTGGCGGGGCTCGTCCGCGATCAGCTTGAGCAGCACCAGCCGCAGCTCGCCACCGTCGAACATCCGACGGCCGCGCGGACCGCCCCTGCCGCCGGAGCGTCCCTCGGGATGATCGCCGCCACCGAAGCCGCGACCGCCCCCGCCCCGCATCATGCCCATCCGCGGCGCGCCTTCGCCGTGCCGATCGCCAAAGCGATGCCCATGCCGATCGCAGCCGCGACTACCGTGTTGATGAAATCCAAACATACTGTCTCTTCCTATCTATGATGGCACTAAGATATATCTTTGAATGGCGCGTGCAAGGGTGACGTGCAAATTTTCGTCCGGGACCTTATCTTCCCGCGATGGTCAGCCTCCCCGATGCATCCGGAGGCTGGCCGCGTTCAAAGCGCCAGGCGACCCTTTCCCACTCGACCACGCCATCCGCGCGCATAAGGCAGCCCAATGACCGACTCGCTCTTCTCGTCCCTCGCCAAGCAGCCGCTCGCCGAGCTTTTGCGGCCCAGCAAAATCTCGGACGTCATCGGTCAGGAGCAGTTATTGGGCCCCGACGCCCCGCTCAGTCGCATGATCCAGCGCAAACGCCTGTCGTCGTTCGTGCTGTGGGGACCACCGGGCGTCGGCAAGACGACCATCGCGCGATTGATGGCACAGGCGACCGATTACGAGTTCATCCAGCTGTCGGCGGTTTCTACGGGCATCGTCGATCTCCGCAAGGCGATTGCCACCGCGGCGTCGCTGCGCGCAAGCGCGGGCCGCACGACCGTGGTGTTCATCGACGAGCTTCATCGCTTCTCGCGTCCGGTCCAGGACGCGATGCTCCCTGCGATCGAGGACGGGACGTTCGTGCTGATCGGGGCGACGACCGAAAACCCGAGCTTCAGTCTGGTCTCCGCGTTGCTCTCGCGCGCCAAGGTCTACACGCTGAGCAGGCTCGATAGCGAAGACCTCGGTCGCGTGATCGGTCGCGTCGAAGAACACCAGCAGCGCCCGTTACCGCTCGATCCGCGTGCGCGCAGCGCGCTGATCGGCATGGCCGATGGCGACGCGCGCTATCTGATCGGCTTGTGCGAAGACATCTTCGCCGGGGCCGTCTCTGAGCCGCTCACCGTGGAACAGCTCGCGACGATCGTCCAGTCGCGCGCGCCGCTGTACGACAAGGGGCAGGAAGAGCATTTCAACCTGCTCAGCTGCTTTCACAAAAGCCTGCGCGGGAGCGATGTCGACGCCGCCATGTACTGGGCGGCGCGGATGATGGAGGGTGGCGAGGACGCCTCGGTGATTTTCCGGCGCCTCAGCTGCGCGGCATCGGAGGACGTGGGGATGGCCGACCCCAATGCGATGATCCAGGTCCTGACCGCATGGCAGGCGTTTGAGCGCGTCGGGCTGCCCGAGGGACGGCTCTTCATGGCGCAGGCGATCGCCTATGTCGCGACCGCGCCCAAATCGAATGCCGCCTATCTGGCGTTCGACCGCGCGCGGGCACTGGCGAAAGCAACCGGCTCGGTCGCGCCCCCGAAGCGAATCCTGAACGCGCCGACCAAGCTGATGAAGGAACTGGGGTATCACGAGGGCTATCAGTATGATCACGATCACGCTGATGCCTTTTCAGGGCAGAATTTCTTCCCGGACGAACTGTCGCAGAAAGGCCGCCCCGTCTTTTACCAGCCGAACGAGCGGGGCTATGAACGCGAGATCAAGAAGCGCGTCGACTTCTGGTCCAACCGCCGGATCGATCCTTCCCGCGAACAATAATACGGCATCGGCAAACGATCCGGGGGACAGCGTCCCTGCCCCCCAGACGTTCAAGACAGCGGCGGTTGCCCGTTGGACGCCGTCAGCCCGCCGTCGACCGGCAGGTTCACCCCGGTGACGAACCGCGCATCGTCACTTGCGAGGAACGCGACCACCCCCGCAATATCGTCGGGCTCCGCACCGCGACCGAGCGGGATACGCTCCTCGAACTTGGCGATCAGATCGGGCTGTTCCTTCATTCCCGCGGTCAGCGCGGTATAGGTCAGCGACGGGTTCACCGCATTGACGCGCACGCCGTTCCGCGCCTCGTCCATCGCCAGCGCGCGGGTGAAGTTGGTGACGGCACCCTTCGCTGCACAGTAAAAGCTGTGGTTCCAGTCCCCGCCAAGACCCGACACCGACGACACGTTGACGATGCACCCCTTCGCTTCCCGCAGGTGCGCGATCGCCGCGCGGCTCATATGAACGACGCCGTAGAGGTCGGTCTCGATCACCTTGGTGAATTCGGAGAAGGCGCCCTCGTCGAGCTTGCCGAGATGATCGACGCCCGCATTGTTGACGAGGACGTCGATACGCCCGAAGCGATCGACCGCAGCCTGCACAAGCGCCGTGCACGCTGCGCGATCGGAAACGTCGGTCGGCAAGATCGCGACCGCGCCGCCGAGCGACTGCGCCAGGCGGTCGAGGCCGTCCGCGTCAATGTCGCCGAGCATCAGGCTTGCGCCTTCCGCGGCAAACCGGCGCGCCACGCCCTCACCGATTCCCGAGGCGGCGCCAGTGATCACGACCACCGTGTCGGAGAATCGCGCCATTACGCGTTCTCCGCCTGCGCCGCATGACGGCCCTCGCAGAATTCCTCGATCAGCTTTGCGCAGAAGGCGGGCAAGTCATCGGGCGTGCGGCTGGTGACGAGTCCCTGATCGACGACGACGTCCTGGTCGACCCAATGGCCGCCCGCGTTGCGGATATCGGTTTCGAGAGTCGGATAGGAGGTCAGCGTACGACCGCGCACCTGATCGGCCTCGATCAGCGTCCAGGGCGCATGGCAGATCGCGGCAACGGGTTTGCCGGCGGTAAAGAACGCGCGCACGAATGCGATCACCGCGTCCGACGACCGCAGTTTGTCCGCGCCGACGCAGCCCCCCGGGATCACCAGGCCGTCGAAGTCGGATGCCGATACATCCGATATCGCTGCGTCGATCGGGAAGGTTGTGCCGGGGTCGAGGTCGTTGTTGACGGTCTGCGCCTCCCCCGCTTCGAGGCTGATCACCGTAACGGTGCCGCCAGCCTGTTCGACCGCGGATTTGGGTTGCGCGAATTCCGGCTCCTCGGTGCCGCGGGGTGCGATCAGGATTGCGATTTTCTTGCCGTCGAGTTTCATGGTCGTCTCCATCATGGTCGGTGTGGTGCAGGGCGGCGGTCAGGCGGGAATGTCGTCGATCCGCGCGGTGTTTGCGGCCGGGATGCCCGTTTTCCGGTGGCGGAAGTCGCTCAGCGCGCGATACACCTGCATGCGCGCGCGCATCACGCCGCCGAGCGGGCGATGTGCGGCCAGACTGTGGGCCGGCCGGAACGTCATTACCTCATCGAAATAGCGGACCCGCTCCGCGCCATAGGCGGCCTGACGCGGCAGCCGGATCGTGGCGATCGTGCGGTATGCACTGTCCTGTTCGGGCCATTCGACCGACGTGTCTTCGATCGGCTGAGTTTCGGCGTTGGTCCAGATTTGCGCGCGCAGCTCGTACACCGCGTCGTTGCGGTCGAAATAGTCGATCGCCGCGTGGCGGAAGCCGTCCTCGTCCTGATGCGGATCGAGCCGCCAGTCCGCGAGCGCCCGTTGCTCGGGTGCGACCGCGAACGCACCGATCTTCGCGACGTAATCGCCAAAGCGGATCGGGCACTGGCTATAATAGTCTTCGTGGAGCGGATGGCTGAAGGGATGCCCGTAGAAGTCGAGCGCGGCATTCGGCCCCGCACCGACGGCGTTGAGCAGCGTGTTCATGGTGCGAGCGACCGATGCCGCCGCGCTCTTCACGCCCTCCGGCATCGGCACCGTCGCGCCGATCTTCTTCGCCTGCCGCAGAAAACCGTCCGCTGTCCCCGCCGGGAAGGTGGTGCCGCTCGCCAGCACGAAATCCTGCGTCGGCGCATCATGGCTGGGAAGCGTCTCGCCTTCGACCCCGAACACCTTGATCGCCATCCCGCGATGGGTCGACACACGATCGTCGAGCTTCTCGCCCGGCCCCTGCGCAAAGCGGACCGCGACATCAAACGTGCCCGGCGCGCCGAACAAGCCTTGCGCCAGTTCCGGCGGCAGACCGTCGGACACGGTCATTTTGCCGATGACGCAGGCGGTGCTCTTGGCGTGGCTTGCCCGGACGGCATGACCGTCGCGCTTCTCGACCGTCTGGGTTTCCTGGGTCATGCCCTCGATGATGCCGTCGATACTGTCCTGCTCATTGGGTTCGAGCGTCTCGATATCGTCGCGATACGGTAGATGCGTCATGGCAAAATTTCCTCGAAAGGTTGGGAAAAGCCATGTCGCGCGCTTCGCCGCGGGCCCTTCCCCACACATATTCAGGGGCGACCGCCTGCCGCCCCCGTGTCGCTCAGCGCTGGCGCGGTGCCGCCGCGAACGCTGCCTTCAACCGCGCGACCGCGAGATCGTTGGCGTCCTTCGCGCCGCGGACGACCTTGCCCATGCCGAAGAACTCGTGCGTCACGCCGGGGAAGGTGCGCTGTTCGACCTTGTCCCCTGCCGCCCGCATCGCGGTCGCCAGCGTTTCACCATCCGAGCGCAGCGGATCGATCTGCGCGTTGATGATCGTCGTCGGCGGCAGGCCACGCAGGTTGGCCGCGACGAGGTTCAGCCGCGGGTCCTGCGCATCCGCCTTGCTGGTCTGATAGTAATGACCGAACCAGCCGAGCATCGCGGTGTTGAGCGGCTTGGCATTCGCCGAATCCTTGCGCGACGGCAGCGTCATGCTGCTGTTCGCGATCGGATAGACCGATACGATGTGGAGCGGCGCGGTCAGGCGGTTGTCGCGGGCGTAGATGGCGGTGGCGACCGCCAGATTGCCGCCGGCGCTCTCGCCTGCGACCGCGATCTTGGCTGGATCACCACCCCAGCTCGCGGCGTTCTGCAGCGTCCAGCGATAGGCTGCCGCGGCGTCGTCATGCTGCGCCGGGAACTTGAACTCGGGCGCATGGCGATATTCGACCGACACGACGATCGCGTTGAGCGCCTTGGCCATCGCGCGGGGTGCCGCGTCATAGGTCGCGACGTCGGCGATCACCCAGCCGCCGCCGTGATAATAGACGACGATCGGCATCGGCTTGCCCGCCGGCGCGCCCGCTGGCTTGTAGATGCGCGCGAACTGCTGGGCGTCGGTGCCATAGCGCACGTCCTGCGTCGTGACCGACGCGTCGGGCGTCGTGGGCATGCCCTTCCTGGCCATGGCCGCCTTCGCGCCATCAGCGGCGGACGGCTGCTGGCGGGCCTGCGCCGGGGTCAACGTCTCGATCGGCTTGCCGCCGAGGCCGGCCAGCGCATCGAGCACCATCTGCATGTCGGGCGCCGCCTTGGGCGGCTGGGTTGCAGTGGCGGGCGGCGGCGGCGGGGGCGGCGCATCGGCCGACGGCGCGGACTGCGCGTAAACGCCGGACGTCGCCGACAGAAGTGCGGCGACGAGTATCGCGCGGGCGGGAAGGTGCTTTGGGGTGAAAGTCATGGTCGCTCCTGCTTGTATCAAAAGGTGAACAACCCGACGGCATGAACGTTTCTGTACGGTTCCGGGCCAAGCGGCCTGTCCAGCGAGCAGGCCAGCCTTCCATGTCCCCAGCCTTCATGAGCAATGTCACCCCGATCTCCGCGAGTATCTCGCACGCGCAGCCCGATACCGTTGCGGCCGGCGGCAACCTGCTGCTCGCCAGTCTGTCGGCCAAGGACTTGGCGCTGCTGGTGCCGCATCTTACTGCGGTATCGTTCGCGGTGGGGGACTTCATCACCCGCGCAGGCGACCCGATCGACAGCCTGTGCTTCTTCGAGCAGGGGATCGCGGGGATCCTGGATTCGCTCGAGGACGACCGGCGCTACGCGGTTGGCCTGATCGGTGCCGAGGGCTTCATCGGCTGGCCCCTGCTCCTGGGGGATGGGCGGTCCCCCTATGACGTGACGATGCGGGCGGAACATGGGCGGGCATTGCGCATCCCGGCGGACGCAATGCTGTCCGCGATCGAGGCGAGCCCGACCCTCCACCGGACGCTGCTGCGGTTCGTCCACGTCTTCATGCTGCAGATGAGCCGCACCATCGTATCGTCGCTCGCCCACCCGATCGAGCGGCGGATGGCGCGGTGGATCCTGCTGTATCACGACCGCGTGCAGTCCGACGAAATCTGTATGACCCATGAGGAATTTCGGCTCATGCTGGGGGTGCGTCGCAGCAGCATCACCGATGCCCTGCACCGGTTGGAAGAGGAACAGGCGATCCGCGGATTACGGGCTAAGGTTGTCGTGCGCAGCCGCGACAAGTTGCTGCAACTGGCCGGGGATACCTACGGCCACCCGGAGCAGGAATATCGTCGGCTGATCGCGGACGGACATGCGGTCGAAAATGGACGGTGACACAGGCCCGTCGGCGGAGTGCGCCGCGTCGACAAGCACCCCGCCGACGAACGAAGTTCCGAACCACTTTACCAGCTTCGCGGCGATCGATTGGTCAGGCGCGAAGGGTGCGCGGCATCCCGGTATTGCGCTGGCGATCTGCGACGAGGGGCGCACAGCACCACTGCTGGTCGAGCCGCCGCGTGGCGTCTGGTCACGCACTGACATCCTCCACTGGTTGCACGACCGCGCGGATGATTCCTTGCTGGTCGGATTCGACTTCAGCTTCTCGGCGCCGTTCCTCGATCGCGGCGCCTATCTGCCCGGCGAAACCGACGCGATCGATCCGCGCGCATTATGGGCCTATGTCGACCGGCACAGCAGCGATGCCGATCTTGGCGCGGCATCGTTCCTGGAGACGCGGCGGGGGCGGCATTTCTATCTGGGCGCGGCCGACGGCGTAAAGGCGCACTTCATGCACTATCGCCGCTGCGAACAGCATTTCAACGCGAACGGCGGCGGCAAGGCATCGACCGTCTACGACGCGATCGGCGCGGCACAGGTCGCCAAGGCAAGCTTCGCAGGGATGCGCCTGCTGCATCATCTCGATCCCGCAATTCCGGTCTGGCCGATCGATCCCCCGCCCCGGCGTGGTGCCTGCGTCGTCGAAATCTACACGACGATCGCCGCCCGCGCGGCGGGGATCCGCAAGGGCCTGAGCAAGCTGCGCGATGGCGAAGCGCTCGACCTGGCGCTCGCCGCGATGGGAAGCGATCCGCATCTGCCGATGCCGCGCTACACCGATCATGCGACCGATGCGATCCTCACCGCGGCATGGCTCCGCACGAACGCGCGACGCGACGATTTATGGCATCCGCCTGCGATGACGCGCCAGATCGCGCGCACGGAGGGCTGGACCTTCGGCGTGTCTTGACGCATGGAATGCGCACGAGGACAGCGTCCTCCACGCCGGTTTAGCTCAGTTGGTAGAGCGCCAGTTTTGTAAACTGGATGTCGCGGGTTCGATTCCTGCAACCGGCACCATCCCCCCATCTTTGCGCATCGCCTGCCGCGCCGGTCAGGGCTTGGGAGCGGCGTTGCCCCCAGCCCCGACCCGATAGCGATCGAACCATGCGATGATCGCGGACGCCTTGGCCGCCGACTGCGACGGGCGCGACGTAAAGCCGCCGTGGCTCGCCCCCGGCACCTTGACCAGCGCGGTCGGCACGCCGCGGATCTGGAGCGCGGCGTAATATTGCTCCGACTCGGATACCGGCGTGCGGTAATCGTCGCTGCCCACCACCACCAGCGTCGGCGTCTTGACGTTGCCGACGAGGCTCAGCGGCGAACGGTTCCAGTAGCTCATCGGGTCTTCCCACGGCAGCTTGGTGAACCAGTAGCGCGAGGTGAACAGCGTGTTGTCCATCGTCAGCGCTTCGCTCGCCCAGTTGATGACGGGCTTCTGCGTCGCGGCTGCCTTGAACCGGTCGGTCTTGCCGACGATCCACGCGGTCAGCACGCCGCCCCCCGATCCGCCCGTGACGAAGAGATTGTCGGGGTCGGCGGTGCCATCTGCAATCGCGGCATCGACCGCGGCGATCAGGTCGTCGTAATCGGCCGAAGGGTATTTCTTGTCGATCAGATTGGCGAACTCCGCGCCATAGGAGGTCGATCCGCGCGGATTGGTCCACAGCACCGCATAGCCCGCCGCCGCATAGAGCTGCACGTCGGTCGCAAAGCTCGGACCGTATGCGCTGTTGGGACCGCCGTGGATCTCGAGGATCAACGGTGCGCGTTTCCCGGCAGGCTGGCCCGGCGGGGTCGCAAGCCACGCATCGATCGACCGCCCATCGGGTGCAGTCACCGCGATCTTGCGGATCGGTGCGAGCGCCTTCGACGCGGTCATCACCGCGTTGAGCTGCGTCAGGCGGCGCGGCTTGCCCCCGCTCGACACCCACACGTCCGCCGGCGCGGACGCGTCGCCGCCGGTATAGGCGATCGTGCCGTTGCGCGAGACCGAGAAAGCACCGCCGGTATAGGGACGGTCAAGCCCGTCGCCCCCGACGTTGTCGATGATCGGCGTGACGCGGCCATCGAGCCCGATCCGCGCGACCTTGCGCTGCCCGCGATCGTCGTAGCTGGCAAACAAGCTGCGCCCATCCGCGGCCCACACTGCATCCTCGATCCCGCGATCGAGCGGCGCGGTGAGCGACTTCGCCCCGTCGGCGTTGCGGTCGCCGACGTAGAGTTGCGTGTTCTCGTAGCTGCGGCGCTTGTCGTCGAACCCGAGCCACGCGATCCGGCTGCCGTCCGGGGACACGAGCGGCTTGGCATCCGGCCCGTCGCGGCTCGTCAGCGTCCGGAGCGCACCGCTGGTCACGTCGACCGCGATGACGTCGGAGTTCATAACTTGCCGGTCGGCCTCGGGGCCACGGATCGCCGCGAAGACGATCGAGCGCCCATCGGGCGTCCAGGAGAGCGGACCACCGTCATCGAACGCGCCGAACGTCAGCTGGCGGGCGGCACCGCCGTCTGCCGCGACGACGAACAGATGATCCCGCCCCGGCTTGACGTATCCCGGCCCGTCGTTGCGATAGTTGATCCGGTCGATGACCGTCAGCGGCTCGGCCCATTTCGCACCCTCGGGCTTGGGCGGGGCCTTGCCCAACGTCGTCGCCTCACCCGCGACCGTCGCGACATAGGCAAGTTGTCGTCCATCCGGTGACCAGGCAAGCGCCTGCGGATCACCGGGGAAGCTCGTCACGCGCGCGCTCGTCCCGGAGGACAACCACCGAACAAACAGTTGCGATCGCTCCCCGTCGGCAGCGGCATAGGCCACCCGCGTACCGTCGGGCGACCAGCGCGGGCTCGACCCTTGCGCCGCGAACGGCGTCTGCCGCCCCGAAGCGACGTCGATCAGCCAGAGCGAGGACTGCATCCGATCGGTCATCACGTCGGCACTGCGGCGAACGTAGACGATCGTGCGCCCGTCCGGGCTGATCTGCGGGTCCGCCGCGATCGACAGCCCGAACAGGTCCGCGCCGGTGAACGCGCGCGTCGGCCCCTCGGCGGGGGCTGCATTCGGCTGCTGCTGCGCGATGCCCGCGACCGGCGTGGCAACCCCCAGCGATGTCGCGAGGGCTATGGCGAGGGTCAGGCGCATGCGGGGTCTCCGGATAGGTCGCCGCCGTTCATGCCCGATTGGGCGCGCCATGCAATAGTGGGAAAGCGGTCGGCGACCGACGCAGCAGCGCGCGCACGACCGAACAAAGCCCCGCCCTTCGGTTCGCTTCGAGCCCAGTCGAGAAGCCGCCACAATCGCTGTGCCAGGTTTCTCGACTAGGCTCGAAACGAACGGAAGGAGAGGTCTCGCACCCTGCCCGGCGGTGCCGCCGCGCGTAGCCAGCGCGCGGCAAGCGACCCCGGCCCCGTCAGGGCGTTTCCGCCGCCGTCGCCATCGCCGCCCGCGCCGCCAGAATATACGCCGAGGTCGTGCTAACCGTATATTCGTTCTCGAACCACAGGAACGGCCAGTCGGGCTTCGCCTCGGGGAAATCGGGTTTGACGATCAGCACGCCCGGCACCATCCCGCCCGGAATGAAGCTGTAATCCGCACGGTTGTGACCATAGCCGATCAGCTTGGAGGCGGTACCGACGGTGGACACCAGCGACAGGTTGTTCGCCGGATGCCGCCCCAGCACATAATCGAGCGCGGCCAACGTATGCTCGGTCCCGATCAGTTCGGGGAACGCCTTGTGCATCAGGTACATCGTCGTACCGAAGCTAACGACCTGATTGGACCCCGCCCATGACCCGTCGCTGATCGGCACGCCGAACGGGTTCTTGGTCATGTCCTGATCGACCTTGGTCTTGAGCGCTTGCACCAGCGGCAGAAGCTGCGCACGATACGCCGGATCCATCAGCGGGATCGCCCGGACCGCCGCGCTGCCAACCCATTCGAAGTGTTGCTGGATCACCGGCATCAGCGTGCGGAGCCGGTCGGCATAGACCTTGTCGCCCTTGCTGGTGATCAGCAGCTCGACCGTGGCGACCACGTTCGCCATCTCGGGCGATCGACGCGAGGACGAATCGTCACGCCCGTCGCCGCCGTCCTTCACCCCGGCCTGTTCCTTGGTCCACAGCGCCTTGGCCGCCGCAAGCGACTCCGCCGCCATCGCGGGATCGCTCTCGCGCAACGCGCGGCTCGCGCCTGCGAGCGCCCCTGCCACCGCAAGATTGTTCGCGGGGAAGTTGGTAGTGAACGCCCAGCGATCGTCCTGCGCGCCCGATCCGTCGCCCTTCCGCTCGGTCGCCTTCAGCTTGGGATTGTAGACCAGATTGTCGGTCTGCGACCCGGCATCGCCGAGATGCGCATATTGCCGCAGCGCCGGATCGACGATCCCGACGATCGCATGGCCGAACACCTTATACTGCGCGAGCAATTGCAGTGTGCCGTGGCGGATCTGCTGGACCGCATCCTCGACCCCGTCGGGCTTGCGGATCTCGACCGCACGCGCCGCCTCATCGACGCTGGTTTCGTCCCAATCGAGCCCGAACAGCTCCCGCGCCCACACCAGATCGCGCACGACCGAGGCGTTTTCGGGCGTCTGGATGTCGTAATCGCCCGCATCCTGGAACCCGCCGACCGCGAGCCCCGGAATATGCTCGCCCGCCTTGAACGGGGAATCGAGATTGGGGCCCATCTTGTAGCCGTCGAAATGGGTGATGTTCGGCGGGGCCTGGCGTGCATCGTCGAGGTGAGACGGAGCGGACCAGACGCGATACTGTTCGCGGATCCCGACATGATCCATCTGTTCCGCGATGAAGGTGTCGAGCGACGTCTGCCAGATCCGGCCATAGGCATCGGCCGCGATCCGGAACGGGTTGGTCGTCTGCCCGGCGTAGGAGATCGCATAGACGCCCGGCTCACGCACGCTCGAGAAGTCGAACGCGGCATAGGCGTAGCGCGTCCAGCGGCCCCGCGGCTTCGTTTTGGCGCGGAACACCGACTGTTTGCTGCCGTCCGGCCCGAGCTTGACGAGTTCGGCCTCGGTGGGGGCGGTGAAATTGGGGTCGAGCTCGATCAGCGCGACCTTGCTGCGCCCGGGCGTATAGCCTGCCTGGTTGAACGACACGACGGGCTCGCGCACCCAGTTCTTGATGACGTTGGGGCGGACATGCCAGACGACCGCATTCTCCTTGGCGCCCGCTGCGATCTCCGACCGCACGACGAACCAGCCGTTCTGCGCCCGGTTGCGCGCGTCATACAGCGACAGCGTCCCCGCGTCCGAGGTAATGCTGACGCGGGTCAGCGGATCCTCCGGCGCGAGCGTGACCGACTTGCCGCCCGTTGCCATCGGCAGCGGATCGCCCGAGCCGTCCTTGGCCATCGGCCCGGTCGGATGCCGCGGGAACAGGCCGGGGGCAGCGTCCATCAAATAGCTCTTGCCGAAATAGGCGGTCGGCAGGAAATCGAGGTTGAACCCCGCCTTGCCCGCGAGCGCCGCGGGAAGCGGCCGATCGAGATCGACCGCGATGCGGAAGCCGCCCGCCTCCGCGGTGACCTTGACGCTATACGCCAGGTCGACCTCCTTATAGTCCGACCGGACGACGATCTGATTTGGCTCGGTGCCGCGCGTGCGGCTGATGAAGGCAGGCACCGGTGCCCACTGCTCGGGCGTGCGGTCGAGCCGCACCGCGCCGTCGGTCGCGATCCGGTTGCCATGCAGGACGAGCTGGATGCCCGCGTTCTTCTCGTCGAAGAAGATCGGGCTGAACTTGTTCTGGTCGATGATCACCGACAGGCCCTGCGCCTCCAGCGTCTCGGCGGGCGTGACGATCAGCGCCGGCCCCTTGGCCGGGGCGGTACGGGATTGACCCGACACTGCGGTGATTCCCGCCATCAAACTCGCACTCGTAAGCAACGCGACAACAACCCGCTTCATACAGTCTTCCTCATGTCCGGAACCTGTCCGACGGACGGCGCGACAGGGCATTCGATCGGCAAGCCGCGCCGCCCGGGCGGCGGCGCGGGGTGGTCACGCGGCGGTCAGGCAGCGCGCTTGAGATAACCGTGCATGTCGAGCCAGCGGGCGAACGCATCGAACCAGCCGGTGCTCGTCGTCGTCTTCTGATACATGCCGAAGCCGTGGCCGCCCTGTTCGAACAGGTGGAATTCGACCGGCCGCTTCGCCGCGCGCCAGCTGTCGATCAGCCCGAAGCCCGTGCCCCCGAACAACGGGTCGTCGGCAGCGAGCGCCACGAACAGCGGCGGCGCGTCCGCAGGCACCGTCATCGGGCTGACCGGCCCGTAGATGTCGCCGATGAACGCGGGTTTTGCGTCCTGGCCCGCCATCGTCGTGGCCATCGTCAGCATCGCGCCGGCCGAGAAGCCGACCATCCCGATCCGGTCACGATCGACATGCCATTCCCCGGCGCGCTTGCGCACCAGCGCGAACGCCGCACGCGCATCCGCGATCTGCGGCGCGAGGTTCGCCATCATCGCTTCGGCGCTGGGGCGCGGCGGGCGTGGGCCCGCGCCGGGCCCGGAGCCCTTCTGGAACGCCGCCATGTCCTCAGGGGTCTGGTTGAGACGATATTTGAGCACGAACGCGGCCACACCCTTGGCGGCAAGCGCGCGGGCGACGTCCCAGCCCTCGTTCTCCATCGACAGCGTCTGGAAGCCACCGCCGGGCGCGACGATCACCGCGGCACCGGTCGCCTTGGCGGGATCGGGCAGGAAGGGCGTCAGCGTCGCGACGGTCACGTTGCGGGCGAAGACGCTGCCATATTGGCTGTGCCATGCTTCCGGCGCCTTGGCATTCGGCAGCGGGCCCGTACCGAGCTCGATCGCGGATGGCTGAGGTGGGATCGCGATCGGCGCCATCTTGTCGCTCTGCGCCTGCAACGGCGCGGCAAGGACAAAGGCGGCGGCGATGCCGCAGCGCGTGAGGCAGGCTCGAACAGGTTTGACGGCCCAATTCGACGCACGGTTCCGTGACGCAAGACTCATGATCGCTCTCCCAAGCTTTTGTTATTGTCTGACTAGATTAACGGTAACGTTACCATCGCGCAATCCGCGTCGAGAGAAAGATAGTTGTTCTCCATCAAGTCGTTGTCGATGGTAGCGCTATGTCAGGCGCGACGACCGGCCGAACTGGCAATCCCGGGGACGTCCACGGTGGCTGCACGCTCTGCTGACGCCAGATTGTCCCCGTTCGACCGCGGCGCAGTCACCCCTTCGCCTCGTCCCGGACGATCAGCAACTGCCACCCTTCCTGTTCGCGAACCATGCGACGGTTGCAGCCCTTGCAAACGCTATAGCGCTTGCCACCTTGCCATCGCACGCGGTGTCCATTGCGACTGTGGAAACCGAACCTGCACTTTACCCATTGTAGAATAGCCATGATCCGCCCCCGCGCCTTGGATTCGCCTTATATCATATCGGGCGCTCGTGTCATTCGCTTGACGGTTGCTTTTGGCAGTTATGCCGCCGTTTGACTATCCATTCTGTTCGCACGTCACCATTTTACGTGCGTATTACGCCGCGTGTCGCGGACGTTACTTACGCCAAAAAACCCACGGCAGTTTGTTGCGATAGGTGCGTCGCGTTGTCCCCCACTCGCGACGCGGCGGCTTGCCCCCCTTTGCCGCTCCGTTCGTCGCGCATTCCGTGGCGATGAACCGTACGATCGACCACCCACGATTGCATGACGACGCGATCCGCCCGATAGCGATCGGGTGATCAAGGTTGTCAGCTACAACATGCACAAGGGAGTCGGGTTGGACCGACGCCGCGACCCGCGTCGCATTCTCGACGTGCTGTGCGAAATCGACGGGGATGTCATCGCGTTGCAAGAGGCGGATTTGCGCCACGGCACCCGCGCGGCGATCATTCCGCACCGGCTGATCGAGGAGCATTCGCCCTGGCGTGCAGTCCGCCTGCACGATCGCCTGAGCATGGGGTGGCACGGCAACGCGTTGCTCGTCCGCAAGGAATGCACGATCCTCCGGCCAACCCAGTTGCACATTCCGACGCTGGAACCGCGCGGCGCGATCTGCGTGGATCTGACGGTCGATTCACGACCGATCCGGGTCCTCGGCATGCACCTCGACCTTTCGGGCCTGTGGCGACGGCGTCAGGCGCGCGCGATCCTGACGCATGTCGAGGATTGTGCGCCGCCGATGCCGACGGTGATGATGGGGGATCTCAACGAATGGACCCCCAATGGCGGGTGCCTGCATGATTTCCGCCATTCGTTCGATATCGCGCCGACCGGACCCAGCTTCCACGCGCGCCGTTCGATCGGGCGGCTCGACCGGATCATGACGCGCGGCTTCCGGGTGGAGGCGTGCGGGGTGCACGCCAGCCCGCTAGCGCGCAAGGCGTCCGACCACCTCCCGATCTGGGCACTGATCGAGCCGCAATGACCCGCGACCCGAAATGACTCGCGATAAGGAGCTGCGCCTCGCCCTGGTTTGCTACGGCGGCATCAGCCTCGCGGTCTATATGCATGGGATCACCAAGGAAATCTGGCGACTGGCGCGCGCGAGCCAGGCGTTCCACGCCGGGGCGTCGCCACCCGATGCGCACACCGGAAGCGCAGGCATCTACCGCGCGCTGCTCGACGAGATCGAAGCCGAAACGGGCGTTCGGTTGCGCGTGCTGGTCGACATCATCGCGGGCGCGAGCGCAGGCGGCATTAACGGCGTCTTCCTCGGGCAGGCGATCAGCACGGGGCAAAGCCTCGAACCACTGACGCAGCTGTGGCTCGATTCGGCGGATGTCGAAGCGCTGATCGACGAACGACAGGCCCCGACGACGCGGTTCTCCAAGGCCTGGGCGCTCCCGCTCGCCTGGGTCGCTGCGCGGAGCGCCGACGGGGTCGAGGCCACGGTCGAATCGGGTGCGCGCGACGAGGTGCGCGCGAAGCTGTCGCACTTCATCCGCTCGCGCTGGTTCGAGCCACCCTTCGGGGGTGAGCGATTCACCGGGCTGATCCTCGACGCGCTGGAAGCAATGGCGGCGGCGCCCCGCGCGCCGCGGCTGCTGCCGCCGGGCCAGCCGCTCGACCTATTCGTCACCGTCACCGATTTCCGCGGCCACCCCGAACGGCTCACGCTGCACTCGCCCCCCGAAGTGGTCGAGACCGAACACCGCGTAGTGGTGCCCTTCTCCGACCACGGCATTGCGTGCGAGACGCTTGCCGATCCGGCGGAGCTGGCGTTCGCGGCGCGCGCGACGTCCTGCTTTCCCGGCGCATTCCCGCCCTTCATGGTCGGCGAACTCGATCGCGTGCTCAAAGATCGCACGACGACGTGGCCCGAGCGCGAGGCGTTCCTCAAGCGTATCCTGCCGCGCCAATATGCCGCCAATGCCGCTGAGACCGCGGTGTTGATCGACGGGTCGGTGCTCAACAACGCCCCCTTCCGCCCCGCGATCGAGGCTTTGCGCGAACGCCCCGCCCAACGCCAGATCGACCGACGGTTCGTTTATATCGATCCACACCCGCGTGGCAGCTTCGGGTTCGGCACCGGTGGCGACAAGTCCCCCGGCTTCTTCCAGACGATCATCGGCGCAATGTCGGAACTGCCGCGCCAGCAACCGATCCGCGACAATCTCGAAGACATCGCGGACCGCTCGCGCCGGATCGAGCGGATGCGGACGATCATTGCCGGGATCCGGCCAGAGGTCGAGAAACAGGTCGAGGGACTGTTCGGCTATACGCTGTTCCTCGATTCGCCCACGCCCGCACGCCTCGCGGCATGGCGGCAGCGCGCGCAGAATGCAGCGGCGAAAAGCTCGGGCTATGCCTATGCCGCCTACGGGCATCTGAAGCTGACCGGGGTGGTCGAGGCGATCACTGCATTGCTCGACGGCGTGGGCAGCGAGGCAAAGCCGCATACGAACGCGCACGTCCGCAATCGTATCGAAAGCGCGGTCGCGGCGCAGGGGTTCGACGATCCCAAGGGAGGCTTCGCAGGCGGGGTCGGCCAGACCACCATCGTCTTCCTGCGCACCTTCGATCTGGGATTCCGGTTACGCCGTCTGCGGTTGCTGGCGCGGCGGATCACCGAGCTTGAGGGCAATCATCCCGAAACCGAACTCGGCCCGATCCGGGAGGCGGTCTATGCGAGCTTGTCCGATTATCTCGAATGCAAGCGGTCCGACCGATATGCCGCGCTCCTGCCGGACGTCAGCGCGGTGGACGGTGACGCCGCGGCGTTGCTTGAGCGACTGGGCACGGCACTGCGCCTGCGCGATCTCGACACCGCGACCGACACAAGGCTGGCGGCGGCCTTCGCGAGCCTGTCGCGGGGGGTGAAGCGGCCGATCCTGCTGACGTATCTCGGCTTCCCTTATTATGACGTCGCCACCCTGCCGCTGTTGCAGGGAGAAGGCCTCGACGAGTTCGACCCGATCAAGGTCGACCGGATCGCCCCCGACGACGCGACGACCATCCGTTCGGGGGGTGCCGAGGCAACGTTGAAGGGCATCCAGTTCAACAGTTTCGGCGCGTTCTTCAGCCGCGCCTACCGTGAGAACGACTATCTGTGGGGGCGGCTGCATGGGGCCGAACGGATGATCGACATCGTGCTGTCGACGCTCGACACCGACCAGCGGCTCAAGCCCGGTCGTACCGCAGCGATCAAACGCGCCGCTTTCCTCGCGATCCTCGACGAGGAGGCCGATCGGCTGACCGCAATTCCCGGCCTGTTCGAGACACTTCGCCGCGAAATCGGCTGACGCTGGTCAAGCCGCACGGTTTTGAGTAGCCTTGCCCCCATGCAATTTCTCAAGATCCTGTTCTGGTGCCTGCTCGCGTTCATCGCGGCGGTGTTCACCGTCGCCAACTGGACCAGCGTTGCGATTCGCCTGTGGGGCGGGATGGAAGCGCTGGTCAATCTGCCGCTGCTGCTGCTCATCACCTTCCTCGCCGGATTGCTGCCGACGCTGGCCTGGCATTCGACGCTGCGCTGGCGGCTCCGCACGCGACTGGCGACCGCGGAACGCACGCTCGCCGACATGCGCGCAGCGATGGCGCCACCCGTGCCGCCTGCCCCTGCCCCCAATTTGCTGCCGGATTCGCCGCCGATGCCCGCCGAACCCGTTCAGACCATCCCCGCCAGCGGAGCGTTGTTGTGAGTAACCGCCTGTACGTCGCCCTCGACACGCCCGATCTCGCCAAGGCCCATGCGATGGCGGAGCGGGTTCGTCATCACGTCGGCGGGATCAAGCTGGGGCTCGAATTCTTCCTCGCCAACGGTCAGGCGGGGGTGCGCAGCATGGCGGGGGTCGGATTGCCGATCTTCCTCGACCTCAAGCTGCACGACATTCCCAATACCGTCGCCAAGGCGATCATGGCGTTGCACGGGATCGAGCCATCGATCCTGACGGTGCACGCCGCGGGCGGCCGCGCGATGCTGGAGGATGCCAAGGCCGCCGCGCCGGTCGGGACCAAGGTCGTCGCGGTGACGACGTTGACCAGCCTTGATGCCGCCGATCTTGCCACGATCGGGGTTCCCGGCACGCCGCATGACCAGGTCCTGCGGCTGACCGAACTCGCGCGCGAGTCGGGGATCGACGGGGTCGTGTGTTCGGGTGCCGAAGTGGCGGCGGCGCACGCCTTGTGGCCCAAGGGCTTCTTCGTCGTTCCGGGGGTCCGTCCGCTCGACGGCGCGCTGGGCGACCAGAAGCGTG
The DNA here is from genome assembly GCA_030433805.1 of Sphingomonas sp. PsM26. Lineage (GTDB taxonomy): Bacteria > Pseudomonadota > Alphaproteobacteria > Sphingomonadales > Sphingomonadaceae > Sphingomonas. The sequence goes on from JARUXA010000012.1 coordinate 89,854, forward strand.
TCGTAACGCCGCGTGCGGCGATCGATGCGGGGGCATCGGTGCTGGTCGTCGGTCGCCCGATCACCCAGGCCGAAAACCCCGACCACGCGGCTCGCGCGATCGAGGCCACACTGTAAGGTGAGTCGGTGCGCGACCGGACGCTTGTTCGGCGCGCATTAAGTCCTTCGTGATAACGCTTGCGTGCCTAACGACGAGCGCCGAGGACTCTTGTATGCCTGTTACCGCCAAAATCTGCGGGCTATCCACGCCCGAAACACTCGACTGTGCGATCGCCGGGGGCGCGAGCCATGTCGGGCTGGTGTTCTTCCCGCCCTCCCCCCGCCATGTCGGGCGCGACCGTGCCGCCCAGCTCGCCGCACGCGTTCCATCGCACGTCACGCGCGTCGGCGTGTTCGTGAACCCTGACGATGCGATGCTCGACGCGGCGATCGACGTCGGTCGTCTGCAAGTCCTTCAGCTCCACCAGACCTCGCCGGAACGCGCCGCCGCGATCAAAGCGCGAACCGGAATCGAGCTATGGGCGGCGGTGGCGGTGCGGACGCGCGCCGATCTCGCCGAGGCATTGCCCTATGAGGGTGTCGCGGACCGAATCCTGTACGATGCCAAGACGCCCCCTGGCGCTGCGCTGCCCGGTGGGATGGGCGTACGCTTCGACTGGACGCTGCTGCACGGTTACCGCCACGCGCAGCCCTGGGCGCTCTCCGGCGGCCTGGACGCGGTCAACGTCGGCGATGCGGTGCGGACGACAGGTGCGACGCTGGTGGACGTATCGTCGGGGCTGGAAAGCGCACCGGGGATCAAGGACGTTACCAAGATCACCGCATTCCTCGGCGCCGTCGCCGCCTGCTAAAGCGTTCGCATCTCTAGGTACCGTTGGTGGATTGGGGTCCGACCTTGCACGCTGTGCAACGGTCGGATCGTCCGGCGAGAAGTGGCTCCCTGAGTAGGATTCGAACCTACGGCCGCTCGATTAACAGTCGAGAGCTCTACCGCTGAGCTATCAGGGAACATCGCGGAGGCGCGCCTATAGCAACGGGTTGCGCGGCAATGCAAGCGCTGTGACGCAGGTTTTTTAGATTACTGAAAAAACGGCGGATTTCCGCCATTTTCTAACCGGACGATCGCTGCGCGACCGAATCGTTGCGTCGGTTCAGAACTTCATGCCCACCACGAGGTTGGCGATCGGGTTGAGCCCCCCGCGGCGTTCGCCCAGCGCGCGATAGGAGCGCGGGAGGTCGGCATTCGCCGCACCGACCAGTGTCCCCATCTCGACCCCGAACAGCGCGTTCTTGTATTTGCCGCTATACCCCACCGTCGCGGCAGGCGTACGCCGGTTGAACCCGGTGCGTACGCCGCTGCTGGTGCCCGGCAGGCGCGGTATATAGAGCAGACCGCCGGTCGCCTTCTCGGCGTCACGGACGAAGTTGGCGACCGAGAAGAACTTCATCCCGCCCGACAGGTGCAGCCCGCTGCCGTGGAAGGGGTAATAGTCGATCATCGAACTTGCAAACCGGTGCTGCATCGCGCCGTCCGGGCCGAGCAGCGTATCGGTCACCGCCGCAGACGTCACCATCGCCAGCCTGACGCGGAAATCGGGGGTCACCTTGGCTTCGACCGGGGTCAGCTTGCCGAGCGCCGACGGAACCGGGTCGGGCAACATCGCCCCGGGATCGGCATGCGCCGCCCGCGCCAGAGTCGCCCCGACGATCAAGCTCGCTGCCGTCAATGCCACGATTCGCATCGAAACCCCCAATACGCTTCGCCAACGCCCACTTCGCAACATAAGCGCATGTCAGGCGTTCGCGCGATTACATAATGTCGTACATAGGCCCAAAACGGTAATACATTCGTTGACGCCTGCGGAGCAATTCGTCGCGCGTCAGTCTCCGTTCATCTACAGGCGCTTATGCGCAGCAAGATCGGACCGAGAACCCGGAGCCTTGCATCGGGTCGATCGTTCTGCGCTTCATGGCCTCGACGGCACGGCTCGCCGCACAGACCAGTTCACTGGAGACCGAAATGCCCAAGTTCCCGCCCAAATTCCGCCGATCCGCGCTCATCGTGGCGCTTGCGGCATCCACCCTGCTGACGGCCTGCGCATCCGAATCGACCTATCGTCCGGCGGTTGGCCGCGGTTTTGCCCGGTCTGGCTACACCGACCGCCAGATCGAGGACAACCGCTTCCAGGTCAGCTTCTCGGGCAACAGCTACACCTCGCGCGACACGGTCGAGAAGTACCTGCTGTTCCGCGCCGCCGAGCTGACCGTCCAGCGCGGTTTCGATTATTTCGTCTTCGCCGACCGTAACGTCGACAAGAGCACGCGAACCTACGCCACGCCGGGGATCGGCGGCTTCGGCGGCGGGTATGGCGGCCTCGGCTACGGCGGCGGGTTTGGTGGCGGGTTCGGCTATGGCGGCGGCTTCGGCGGCGGCTATTGGGGTCCGAGCTGGCGCTACCGCGGTCGCGGCTTCGGCTGGCGCTCGTGGGATCCCTTCATCGGTGATCCGTTCTTCGATCGCGGGATCGATATCAACACTATCGACAAGTATGAAGCGAACGCCGAGATCGTCGTCGGCAAGGGCCCCAAGCCCAAGGACAACATCCGCGCGTTCGACGCGCGCGAGGTGCTCCGCAACCTCGGGCCAAGCATCGTCACGCCGAAGTAACGGCTACCGATCAGCGGCATGAAAAAGCCCCCCTCCGCAGGCCGGAAGGGGGGCTTTTTTTGCGTCTGCGGTTTCTGCGGACGCGGTGGTGGAGGCCCCCGCCCCCACATTCCGTCATTCCCGCGAAGGCATGGCCTCAGCGAAGCCAATGCTGTTCTCCCGCGAAGGCGGGAGTCCAGGAGTCACGAGAACTACAAGCCGTTGGTTTGACTGACTCTGGATTCCCGCTTTCGCGGGAAAACAGCAAATGACCACTCCGTAACCCATCGTCCGCAGAGGTCGCCTCCGCGGAGATGACGTCAGTGGCGGGAGATCACACCGCGCCGTGGCAGTGCTTGTACTTGTTCCCCGAGCCGCACGGGCACGGCGCATTGCGGCTGACGTTGCCGGCCCACTCCGACGGATCCTGGCCGAGCTCTTTGCCCTCCGGCCGCGGGATCGACAGCGGCGGCAGGCGCGTGGTGATCAGGCCGCTGGCACCATCCTGGTCGTAAGTATCGTCGTCCCCGGTGAACGGGTCGAAATGGCTGGTGATGAAGTCCGGCAAGGTCGGCAGCGACGGGGTCGGCTCGACGTTGAACTCAGCGAAAGCGATCGTGCGAGTCACGTCCTCGCGGATGTTGGTCAGCATCCGCTCGAACAGCGAGAAGGCTTCCTGCTTATACTCGTTGATCGGCGTCTTCTGCGCATAGGCGCGCAGGTGGACGACCTGGCGGAGCGCGTCGAGCGTCGCGAGATGCTCCTTCCAGTGATGATCGAGGTTCTGCAGCAGGATCGACTTCTCGACCCGGATCCACGTCTCGGGATCGAGCGACTCCGCCTTATCGCGGACGAGATCGTCCGCCTGCGCGCGGACGCGTTCCTCGATGATCTCGGGGTCGATCGCTTCTTCCTCGAGCCACGCCTCGATCTGCGGTTCGAGGTTGAGCGTCGTCGCGAGCTGCTCCTTCATCCCCGCGATGTCCCACTGCTCGGGATAGGTGCCGGGAGGGCATGCCGCACCGACGATGCCGTTGACCGTCTCAGACCGCATATCCTCGACCACGTCGCCGACGGTCGATGCGTCCATGATGTCGCTGCGCTGCTCGTAGATGACCTTGCGCTGGTCGTTCATCACGTCGTCATATTCGACGACCTGCTTGCGGATGTCATAGTTGCGCGCCTCGACCTTCTTCTGCGCAGTCTCGATCGCCTTGGACAGCCACTTGCTGCCGATCGCCTCGCCGTCGCCGATGTTCGAGCGCATCATCTTGGCGAACAGCGTGTCCGGCCCGAAGATGCGCAGCAGATCGTCGTCGAGGCTGAGGTAGAAGCGGCTCAGACCCGGATCGCCCTGGCGACCCGAACGGCCGCGCAGCTGGTTGTCGATCCGACGGCTCTCGTGCCGCTCGGTGCCGAGCACGAACAACCCGCCCGCCGCGAGCACTTCGGCCTTCTCGACCGCAATTTCCTGCTTGATCCGGGCGACCGCCGCCTCGCGCTCCGGCCCCTCGGGCATCGCCGACAGCTCGTCGTTGACGCGGAATTCCAGATTGCCGCCGAGCTGAATGTCGGTGCCGCGGCCCGCCATGTTGGTCGCGATCGTCACGACGCTCTTGCGCCCCGCCTGCGCGACGATGTGCGCCTCGCGCTCATGCTGACGCGCGTTGAGCACCTCATGCTTCACGCCTTCCTGCACCAGGAATTCGCTGAGCAGTTCGGACTTCTCGATCGACACCGTGCCGACCAGCACCGGCTGGCCGAGATCGGCGTGATGCTTGATCTTCTTGGCGATCGCGCGGAATTTGTCCGCGGTGTCCTTGTAGAATTCGTCTTCCTCGTCGACGCGCTGAACCGGCACGTGCGTCGGGATCGTCACGACATTCATCTTGTAGATGTCGTAGAATTCCGCCGCCTCGGTCGCCGCCGTCCCGGTCATGCCCGCCAGCTTCGGATACATGCGGAAATAGTTCTGGAAGGTGATCGATGCCATCGTCTGGTTCTCGGGCTCGATCTCGACGCCTTCCTTGGCCTCGATCGCCTGGTGCAGCCCGTCCGACCAGCGGCGGCCGTCCATCATGCGGCCGGTGAACTCATCGATGATGATAACCTTGCCGTCCTTGACGATGTAATCGATGTCCGCCCGGAACATCATGTTCGCGCGCAGCGCCTGGTTGGTGTGGTGCACCACCTGCGTGTTCTCGAAATCGTACAGGTTCGCGCCCTCGAGCAGCCCCGCGGTCTCGAGCAGCCGCTCGATATTCTCGGTGCCGTCCTCGGTCAGGATGATCGACTTCTGCTTTTCGTCCTTCTCGTAATCGGTCGGCTGGAGCTGCTTCACGATCAGGTCGACCGAACGATACAGGTCGGACTTGTCGTCGGTCGGGCCGGAGATGATCAGCGGCGTGCGTGCCTCGTCGATCAGCACCGAGTCGACTTCGTCGACGATCGCCATCGCGAACGGGCGCTGGACCATCGATTCGCGCTCATACTTCATGTTGTCGCGCAGGTAATCGAACCCGAACTCGTTGTTCGTGCCGTAGGTGATGTCGGCTGCATAGGCGTCGAGGCGCTGCTGGTCCGACAGGTTGGGGATGATCACGCCGACCGTCATGCCGAGGAAGTTGTAGACCTGCGCCATCCAGCCCGCGTCGCGCGCCGCCAGATAGTCGTTGACCGTGATGACGTGGACGCCCTTGCCCGGCAGCGCGTTGAGATAGGTGGCGAGCGTCGCGACGAGCGTCTTGCCCTCGCCCGTGCGCATCTCGGCGATCTCGCCGCGGTGGAGCACGATGCCGCCGATCAGCTGGACGTCGTAATGCCGCTGCCCGAGCGCGCGCTTGGCGGCTTCGCGCACGGTGGCGAACGCTTCCGGGAGCAGCGCGTCGAGGTCTTCGCCCGCCGTCAGCCGTTCGCGGAAGCGCGCGGTCTGGCCTGACAGTTCCTCGTCGGACATGGCGGAGATGGTCGGTTCGAACCCGTTGATCTTCGTCACGACCGCGCCGAGCGACTTGACGTAGCGGTCGTTGGACGAGCCGAAGAGCGATTTGGCAATGCCGCCGAACATGGGCAATTCCTGTATGTCTAAAGGGGATGAGCGGCGCGCTACACGCGGCCACCGAAAGATGTCGTTAAGAAGGGCAGCGCGGTGAGCGCCACCGGATCAAGCCCGCGGGCGATCCAGGTACAGGCGCGGCGCTGCGATCACCGGCAGGGTAAGACTGCTGACCGAGAAGACCGGCGTTTCCATGAAGCCACCGGCGAGATGCAGATGGCCCGCCACACGCAGCACCCGCGCGGGGAGCGCGACCTGCGCACGAGCCGCCGCGACCGACTGGCATTCAACCTGCACGTCCGGCGCGCGAACGCCCGTCACCACGCCGGTCAGCGCAGAGAGGATCGCAGAAAAGAACAGCAGCCATTCCATGGGTATCTGGGCATGTAATGGCTGCGACGCACTTCGTCTATCGGCAAACACCGCTCGTCGTGGGGGTCTGTTCGTGCGGAGAGGGCCCTTCGACTTCGCTCAGGGCGAACGGAGGAGGATGGTTCCGACGAGCAACCCGCGCCCGAAGTGCTGAAAGAACGAACTGCCCTGAATTTCGTTCGTGCTGTGCGGAGTATTCCGTTCGTGCTGAGCGAAGTCGAAGCACCGCCCCAAGCGGGACGCCTGAAACCCCGCGCGTCCCTTCCTGGAAGGGGTGGGGTGGGTAGCACGGAGGCGGGTGCTACGCGCTCCCCATACCGACCCACCCCCGCCCCCTCCCTTCCAGGGAGGGGAGAGAGACGCCCCGCAAATACCTCCCCTCCCTGGAAGGGAGGGGTTGGAGGTGGGTGGGCCTGAGGCGGGTGTTGCACTCTCCCCCAACGCCCCCTCCCTTCCAAGGGAAGCAACAGGAGCCACCGCTTGAGACGCGGTAGCGATCTGCTACAGCCGCGCACATGGACCGCTCCCCGCTCGCTCGCCCCTTCCCCGCCCTGCCTGCGATCGCCGGCGTCACGCCGCGCGTCGCGCGTGCCGGGTACAAGCCGTGGGAGCGCAACGACCTCACCTTCATCACGCTCGACCCCGGCACCACCGTCGCGGGCGTGCTGACGCAAAGCAAATGCCCCTCGCCCGAAGTCGAATGGTGCCGCGCCGCGCTGATCCTCGGCGAAGCGCGCGCGGTCGTCGTCAATGCGGGCAACGCGAATGCCTTCACCGGCGGGCGCGGGCGCGCCGCGGTCGAGGCGATCGCCGCCAAGGTCGCGGGCGCGCTCGCCTGCCGCCCGTCCGACGTGTTCGTTTCCTCGACCGGGGTGATCGGCGTGCCGCTGCCGATCGACAAGGCCGAGGCCGGGCTCGACGCCGCTTTCGCCGCCGCGCCGTGCTCATGGGAAGACGCGACCAACACGATCGGCACGACCGACACCTTCGCCAAGGGCGCGATGACGACCGCCGTCATTGGCGGTCACACGGTAACGCTGGTGGGGATCATCAAGGGTTCGGGGATGATCGCGCCGGACATGGCGACGATGCTCGGCTATATCTTCACCGACGCCGCGGTTTCCGCCGAGTTCCTCCAGGTCACGCTCGGCGAAGCCAATCGCGCGACCTTCTCCTGCATCACGGTCGACAGCGACACCTCGACCAGCGACAGCGTGCTCGCCTTCGCGACCGGTAAGGCGGGCAATGCGCCGCTGACCGGCGCCGAGGACGACGGCGCGGACGCGTTCCGTGCGGCCCTCGGCGACCTGTGCCGCCAGCTCGCGCATCTCGTCGTGCGCGACGGCGAAGGTGCAACCAAGTTCATCGAAGTCGCGGTGACCGGCGCGGAAAGCGACCGCAGCGCGCACCGCATCGCGCTGAGCATCGCCAACTCCCCGCTCGTGAAGACCGCGATAGCTGGCGAGGACGCAAATTGGGGCCGCGTCGTGATGGCGGTCGGCAAGGCGGGCGAACCCGCCGAACGCGACCTGCTCGCGATCCGCTTCGGCGACACGCAGGTCGCGCGCGAGGGGCTGGCGGTGACGGGCTATGACGAGACGCCGGTTGCGGCGCATCTCAAGGGCCAGGACATCGAGATCGGGGTCGATCTCGGGCTCGGCGACGGCGCGGCGACGGTGTGGACCTGCGATCTGACGCACGGGTATATTTCGATCAACGCGGATTATCGGAGCTGAGTTTCTCCAACTCCCAAGTACCTTCTTCCCCGGCGAAGGCCGGGGCCCAGTAGCGGAGGTGTCTCCAACTGGGCACAGCGCTCAATCATCGACGTTTCGCTACTGGGCCCCGGCCTTCGCCGGGGAAGCGGATGTGTGGGGTATGAATGAAAAAGGCCCCCGGATCACCAGATCCGGAGGCCCAAACCCTTACGCCAGCTCACCCTCGAGCCACGACTTCAGCTTGCTCTTCGGCTCAGCCCCGACCTTGGTCGCCGCCGGCTGCCCGTTCTTGAACAGGATCATCGTCGGGATCCCGCGGACACCGAACTTGCCCGGCGCGTCGGGATTCTCGTCGATGTTGAGCTTGGCGATCGTCACCTGTTCACCCAGTTCCTCGGAAATCTCCTCGAGGCTCGGCCCGATCATCTTGCACGGGCCGCACCATTCCGCCCAGAAATCGACCAGCACCGCGCCCTGCGCATTGGTGACGTCGGCATCCCAGCTTGCGTCGGTGATCTTCTTGGTCGGCATGTCTGTCTCCTTGTGTTGGGCTGAACGTAAGGTCGTCGCCCTCGCACCTCAAGCGCACGAAGCCTAGCTTTGCTCCGCGCTCGCAAAGCCGGGCTTGTGCGTGGCGAGCGCCTCGGGCGACAGCAGGTACAGCGTCGGCCCGCTGGTATAGAGCAACGCCGCCTCCACCAACCGCCGGGGGAAGATCACCCGCAGCGCCGCGGCATAGGCCGCCATCTGCTTGATATGATAGGGCGGGATCTCGGCTTCGCTGCCGGGCACGCTGCGCCCGGTCTTGAAATCGACGATCCGGATCCGCTCGGGCTCGACCAGCAGGCGATCGACCGTGCCCGACACGACGAACCCGTCGGGCAGCACCGCCGCGATCGGTGCCTCGGCAAGCGACCGCTCCCCGAACGCCTCGGCAAAGCGCGGATCGGCCAGCACCGACAACACCGGGTCGGCAATCGCCGCGCGCACGGCAGGACCGGCGACCGCGCCGCTCCGCTCGAGCCAGCGATCCGCCGCCACCGCACGATCCTCGGGCGCAACCGGCGGCAACCGTTCGAACAGCGCGTGGATCAGCCGCCCGCGCTCGGCGGCGTCACGCATCGCAGGCGTCGGCGGCGCGTCCGACACGACGTCATCGCCCAGCGACGATGGCGCGAGCGGGCGCGGCGGACGCGATTCGACGGGGGCGTCGCGGAGTGCCCAGTCGGGCACCGTGACGGGCTCGCGTCCCTCGCCGCTCTTCGCCCGAATTAGCGGCACCGGCTTTTGCGGCGCATGGCCGATGAAATCGCGCGGTGCGGCCTCCACCGGCAACCCGAGCGCGGTCATTGCGCGGTCGGCGGCGGCATACCAGCTTGCCTCGGGCGCGACGCCCTTCGCGCTCGGCCCGACCGATCCGGCGATCACCAGCCGCTCCTCGGCGCGCGTCGCGGCGACATAGAACAGCCGCCAATGCTCCTCCAGATCGCGTGCGGCGGCGTCGTCGACCAGTTCGGCGAGCGGCCCGGTCGCCTCGCCCTTGCGCGGGCGGATGATCGGGATCGCCGCCGCCATGTCGCCCGCGGTCCATTTGAGCGTCGAGCGCGGCGAGCGCGTCGGGTCGACCGCCGCGTCCGCGAGAATCACCAGCGGGGCCTGCAACCCCTTCGCCCCATGCGCGGTCATCACGCGCACCGAATCATGTGGCGTGGAGGGATCGCGCTTGATCTCGACTTCTCCGCGATCGAACCAGTCGAGGAAGCGTTGCAGCGACGGCGTCCCGAGCGATTCGAAATCGAGGGCGGCGCTGAGCAATTCCTCGATCGGATCGCGCGCTTCCTGCCCCAGCCGCCGCAGCAGCTTGCGCCGCCCGCCGAGCGGCCCGGACAGCAGTTCCTCGAGGAACTGATAGGGCGTCGCGAAATCGGCGCGATCGAGCATCGCATAGACCGGCGCGAGATCGGCGCGCGGCAGCGTCTTGCTGATATGCCGCCACAGGCTGACCGCGCGCTTGGGCGCGGCGGCCATCAACTGGTCCTGGCTCCACCCGATCAGCGGTGACACCAGCAGCGACGCGAGCGACAGATCGTCCTCCGGCTGGAGCACGAAGCGGATCGCGGAGAGCAGATCCTGCACCGATAGCGGCGCGTTGAGCCGCAGCCGGTCGACCCCCGCGACGGGCACGCCCTCCGCATACAGCCGCGCGACGATCAGCGACGCGAGGTCGCCGCGCCGCTTGACGAGGATCATGATGTCCTCAGGCTGGAGCGTGCGCCCCTTGCTCTCGAGCATCAGCGTGCCGACCCAGCCCTTGATCGTCCGCGCGATCTGCCCGGCAAGCGCACGGGTCGCGTCGCCGATCCAGCCTTCCTCGTCCTCGTCGCCCGCGCCTGCGATCACCAGCGGCCACAGGCTGACCGTCCCCGGCCCCGGGACTTCGCTCGCGTGACGCTCGCGGTCCGCGATCAGCCCCATGCCGGGCTCGGGCAGCAGTTCGAGCGCGGAATCGACGAATTCGAGCACCGGCCTGGTCGAGCGGAAGGATTGTGTCAGCGACAGCCGATGCCACGGCCGCGCGCGCATTTCGCCGGTGCGCGCACGTTCTGCACTGTCCGAATCCCACGCTGCTTCCGCGAGCCGTCCGAAACTGAGCTCCGCCGCGCCGAAATAGCGCGGGTCGGTCCCCTGGAAGCCGAAGATCGCCTGTTTGAAATCGCCGACCGTGAACAAGGTGCGGACGCGCTCACCGTGGCTGCCGTCGCCCGCGAAGAATTCCTCGGCGAGTGCGCGGATGATCGCCCATTGCTCGGGGTTGGTGTCCTGCGCCTCGTCGATCAGCACGTGCTCGGTCGCCTGGTCGAGCTTGTAGCGGACCCATTCGCCCATGCCGGGCTGTTGCAGCAACGCGATCGTCGCGCGGATCAGATCGTCGAAATCGACCGCGCCGAGCCGGTGCTTCGCGCGATCATAGGTCGCGGCGTAATCGCGCCCGACCATCAGCGCATCGGCGAGCAGATCGGCATAAGCCGCACGCTCGCGCAGGCCCAGCAGCGTTGCACACGCTTCGCCGACCTCGATCGCGATGCCGGCATAATCCTCGTCCGCCGCGATCAGTTTGGGCGAATATTTGCGCGGTTCGCGCTTGGCGGTGAAGGGCACGCCGATCAAATCGCCGAGCATCCGCACGCGCATTTCGGGCGTCGCCTCGACCCAGCATTCGGCGATGTCGGCATGGTTGCCGCCGGTCGCGGTCCCCCACGCGCGGTTCGCCGCCGCGAGCCGCGCGACGCTTTCGACGTCGAACGCGCTATCGTCGCATGCCTCACACAGCACCGTCTCGATATCGCCCGGCGGCAAGTCGAGCGCGCGGCGGATGAAGGGCTGGACGCCATCGCCCATCGGCAGTTCCGCCATCGCGGCGGGCGCGCGCGCGCAGGTGAGCAGATACCGTTCCGCCTCGCCCTCGCCCAGCCGCAAGCTCAGCGCGCCGACGGTGGTGATCGGTTTCTCGCGACCCTCGGTCTCGGCAGCGACGAGCATCTCGGCAAGAGCGTCTCTCGCGAGGACCGCTTCCTCGCGCGCCTCGATCGGGCGGAAGCCGGGGACGAGGCCTGCCTCGACCGGGAAGCCCGACAACAGGCTCTGGCAGAAACCGTGGATCGTCTGGATCCGGATCCCGCCGCCGGGTGAATCGAGCACGCGCGCGAATAGCGTCCGCGCACGCTGCTTGAGCTCGGGGGACGGGTCTTCGCCGAGCGCATGGAGATCGCGCGCGAGATCGGGCTCGGCCATCCGCACCCACGCCGCGAGCCGCTCGCCGATCCGCCCCGCCATTTCGGCAGCGCCCGCCTTGGTAAAGGTCAGGCACAGGATCGCCGCCGGATCGACCCCGCGCAGCAGCAATCGATAGACGCGCGCGGTGAGCACCTGCGTCTTGCCCGTCCCCGCCGAGGCGGACAGCCAGACGTGCCCGCCGGGATCGCTAGCGCGCGCCTGCGCGTCCTTGAGGATTGGGAGCGGGCGGTGGCCCTTGGGTTCGCTCATTGTCCGCGACTCCCAACTACATCACTGCGCTTCCCCGCTCCCCTTACTCCCTTCCCCGGCGAAGGCCGGGGCCCAGTAGTGAGCGAGAAGTTTGATAGCGCAGCGTTGCCAGCCCTCAGCCAGCGCGACTGGGCCCCGGCCTTCGCCGGGGAAGCGGACAAAGTTGAGAAGTTGCTGTAATGCCCCACGCCGCTACTCACGCCCATACCATTCATCCCGGCGCATCAACTGATCATACTCCGCAAACGGCGCATAATCCGGGTGCAGCTTCGCCTCGAACCCGCGCATCCCCGTCAGCCATTCCCCCGCCGCATCGCTGAAGTGCCGCGCGGCGAGCGTCACGAAATCCTCGGGCAGCACCTTGTCCAGCTTCCCCGCCGGATCGACCGGCGACGACACCTTGCCGAACGCATCGCCATTCTTGGTCAGCGACCAATATTCGAACCCGCGCGCGATCCCCGCGATATCCTCGAACCCGCCGCGCTCCGCGATCAGACCGAGCAGCCCCAGCTGCAAGCTGAACCCCTCGCGCACCGCCGCCGCCGAGGGGGCCTTGCCGGTCTTGTAATCGATGATCGCGAGCGTCCCGTCCGGATTACGATCGATCCGGTCGAACTTGCCGGTCAGCGTGACCCCCGCAATCGCGACCTTGCCCGATTGCTCGACCGCGAGCACGCTCCGCCCCGCATCCGCCTGCTTGCCCATTTCCGCGACGATCCAGTTGATCGCCTCCATCAACCGCGGCCGCCAAAGTGCGCGCTGCATCGGATGCGCGCCGTCGAACATCGCGAGCGCGCGGCCATGCAGCGTATCGAGCGCGCACGCATCCTCGCGCGCCCATTGTTCGAGGATGGCGTGCACCGCGGTCCCGCGCCACGCCGCACTCGGATCGGCATCGACCGGGTCGAGCGGCACCAGCCCGAGGATGCGCTTGGCGTAAAAGGCGTAAGGGTCGGCCTTGAGCCGGTCGACATCGGTCACCGCGATCGTCGTCGGGCGACGCTCCGCCGGCGGCACGGGAACCGGGCGCACCGCGGGCAGATGCTCGCGCGGATCGTCGAGCGCGCGCGCCCAACCCTCCAGCGCCGAAGCCCGCTCGAAACGCTCGCCCGCCAGCGCCTGCAAGCGCAGCCAGAAACGCGACGCGATCGCGGGTTGCGTGCCCCCGCGCCGCGCACGCGTGATCAGCGCGCTCGGCGCGCCCAACGCCTGCGCGAGATCATGCGCCGCCATCCCGACACCACGATCTAATCCGGGAAGCCCCAGTTCGATCCGGATCCGCGGTGCAAGCCACGGGTCGGGCGCAGGCAGGCCCGGCCACGTTCCCTCGTTGAGCCCACCGAGAATCATCACGTCGGCGGTCTGCAACCGCGCCTCGATCAATCCATAGATTGCGATACGGGGGTGCCCGCCCTGCTGCGCGCGCACCGCGACTTCGTCCATCAGCGTCGCGAGCAACGGCGCAAGGCTCGCCGGGTCGACCATCGCCGGCCCCTGCCCCGCATGATCCTCGATCCCTCGGAGCAATTCCGCGGCAGCACGGCCGTTGGGGCCAGCCCACAGCGCATCCCCGCACAGGATCTGCGCCGTCTCGCGCAACCCAGCAACCAGCGCCGCCAGCGGGGCCGCACGCGAGAACAACGGTTCGAGCGGCTCGAGCAAAGCACGCGCCTCGGGCCACCACGCAGTGGCATCGCCCGCGCGCCGCGCGACCCGCAGATGCGCATCGATCCCCGCCAGCCCCGCCGCTGGACGCGGCCCACGCAACACTCGGTCAAGCGCACGCACCCCGTCCAGCCACGCCGTCCGCTCCGGCCCCGAGCGTACCAGCGGATGCTTGAGCAGCGTGAGCAAGGCGAGCGGCGCGAACCGCTGGGTGGCCGCCTCCGCCAATGCGGTGAGCAACGTCCCCGGCGGCAGGATCGACAGCGGTCGCCCCGCCGAATCGTCCACAATGATGTTCCACCGCTTGCAATGCGCCGCCACGCGCCGCGCGAGCCCACGATCGGGCGTCACCAGCGCAGCGGTGCGGCCCGGCATCTCCACCACTTCGCGCAACGCTAGCGCAATCGCCTGCGCTTCCTCCCCCGGCGTCGCGAGTTCGGCGGCGGTGATCCCGCTCAATCGCCGCTGTTCGGCGGGCAGCGCCGTCCACTTCGCGGTCGCCTCCGCCGCCGCCAGCGCATTCGCCACCGCCTTGCCGCGCGCGACCGTCGCGTCATGGTCGCTGCCGTCGCGCCACTGGCGGACTTCGGTGCGGTTGACGCTCATCCGCTCGAGCAGCAGCTTCAGATGGAATTGCGGATGCGTCTCGATCGAGCGGCGCGTGCTGCCGGTGTCGGGATCGAACCGGTGCGGCCCGAGCGCCTGCCATTCGGTCTCGTCCATCCCGATCGCGAGATCCGCCATCACCACCATCCCGCGCGGGCTGTCCGCGACGCAGCGCAGCAACCGCGCCACCGCGGGCGCGCTGTCGGTGATCCCCGCCGCACAGACGAACCCAGCGGGCGGCACCGCATCCCACCGCTCCGCCAGCCGCCGCAACAACCTCGCGCGCCGGTCCGCCAGATCGATCCGCCCGATCCGCGCGAGTTCGCCCGGCCAGCGGTCGAGCACGATCTCGAACAGCGCAAGCGCGCGCTCCCAATGCGCCGACATCGCTTCGTTGAGCTCGATCTGCCGCAACCGGATCGGCGCGACATCCTCGACCAGCAACTGATCGAGCGTCCGCGCGAGATCGCCCGCCAACCGCACCGCTTCCGCCGCATCGATCGGCTGTCCGCCACGCTGGCGTTCCTCGCCGATCAGTCGCGCGAGGATCATCCGCCGTTCGAGCGGCTCGACCGCAGGCGGGATCGGCTCCGCGCTATCCGCCGAATCAAGCGCTGCGCCGACGCCTTCGTCGAGCGCCGGATCGCCGATCGCGACCATCCGCGGGAGCAGCAAACCGTTGTCGCTCGCGCGAACGAACGCCTCGGTCAGCGCGCGCTTGGCGCGATTGTTGGGGAGCAGCACCAGCCCGCGCGCGAGCCCGAGGTCATCGCCACCGAACTGCCGGATCAACCCCGCCGCCAGCGCATCGGCAAACGCGCGGTGGGCGGGGATCGTGAAGACTTTTGGCCGGACCGGCTCAGCCATCCGCGAGCATGACCTCGGTCTTGCCGACCGCCGCGGGGGTGCCGACGTCGAACCACAGGCCCTGATGCACCAGCCCGTACGCGCGCCCGGCGGCGATCGCGCGTTCCCAGAACAGCATCGTCGAGAACGGCCCCTCGGGCCAGTCCGCGATCACGCGCGGCGACAGGATCTGGACGCCGGTATAGACGAAGGGCGCGAGCTTGCCGGGTTGCCGCCGCCCAATGATCTTGCCGTCGGCGGCAAGCCGGAAGTCGCCCTGCCCGGCATGATGATTGGCGCGCGCGAGCGGCACCATCAGCAGCAGCGCGTCCATCTTCTCGTCGTCCCACCGCGCCGCGAGCATCCGGATCGCGTCGCTCGGGCCATCGACCCACAGATTGTCGCTGTTGACCACGAGGAACGGATCGTCGCCGATCAGCGCGCGCGCCTGGACGATCCCGCCGCCCGTCTCCATCAGCTGCTTGCGTTCGTCTGAAACGACCACGTCGATCCCCGCGACGCGATTGTGCAGATGCGCCTCCAGCGTGTCCGCGAGATAATGCACGTTGACCACCGCGCGCTCGACCCCGCCCGCGCGGAGCCGGTCGAACACATGGTCGATCAGCGCACGACCGTTGACCACCACCAGCGGCTTGGGCCGCGTCGCGGTGAGCGGTCGCATCCGCTTGCCCAGTCCCGCCGCCATCACCATCGCGGTCTTCGGCACCGTGCCCCCCGGATCGGGCCGGATGTGCAACGTCCGCTTGGGTCCGATCACGCCGACAGCTCCATAGGGTTGCCGCGGAGTTCAGGCGGGATCGTCGCGTCAAACCATTCCCTGACCGGCGCAAGCGCGGGATGCGCGAGATCGCGATCGAGATAGGCCCACACCCGCGGACACAAAGCGGCGTAGCGCGGCTTGCCGTCGCGCTGCCACAGCCGCGTGAAGATACCGACGATCTTGGCGTTCCGCTGCGCGCCGAGCACGGCATAAGCGGTATCGAAATCCTCGCCGGCGGCAGACGCGGCACGGTAATAAGCGAGCATCTCGGTCTCGACCGTTTCCGCGACATCGCGACGCGCATCCTGCAGCAACGACACCAGATCATACGCCGGATGCCCCGCCAGCGCGTCCTGGAAATCGAGCAGGCCAAGCGCATCACCGTCGCCCAGCAGCATCAAATTCTCGGCATGATAATCGCGCAGCACCGTCACCATCGTGCCGTGGAGCGTCGTGCCCAGCACCGCATCCCACGCCTGGTCATACGCCGCCTGGTCCGGCGTCACGCCGATCGCGGGGCAATACCATTCGGTCAGCAGATTGGCCTCGCGGTGGAGCACCGCCAGATCGTAGCGCGGCACGGGCGCCGCTTCCTCGCGCTGCAACCGGACCAGCGTGTCGATCGCCGACCGGTACAGGCCCGCTTCGCGTGCGGGGTCCGCATCGATCGTCTCGCGCATCCGCACGTCCCCGAAATCCTCGAGCAGGACCAGCCCCGTCGCCAGATCAGTCGCGTGGATCGCGGGCGCGGCAAACCCGCGTTCAGTCAGCCAGCGCGCGATGTCGATGAACGGCTGCGGATCCTCCTCCGGCGGCGGTGCGTCCATCAGGATCGCGCTGCGATCCCCCGCGCGCACACGGAAATATCGCCGGAACGACGCATCGCCCGCAACCGGATCGATCGTCGCGTCGGACCAGCCGTGCGCCGCAAGGAACGCCGCGGCGGCGGCGGGTGGGGTCATATCTGCTGCCATCGCTCTCTCCAGCCCGGCGGGACGGCGGCTGTCAAGCGACGCTGCCCGTCTTCTTCGTTCGCCAGCGTCAGCATCAGCGCATCGGGCCAGTAACCGGGCGCGCGTTCGGGCCATTCGATAAGCAGCAGCGAATCGCTTTCGGCTTCGTCCAGCCCCAGTTCGGTAATCTCGTCCGCGTCGTCGATCCGGTAGAGATCGACGTGCAACACCGGAAAGCGCACCTCGGGCGGCGCATAAGGCTGGACGATCGCGAAGCTCGGCGACGGGGCCTCGCCCACCAGCCCCAGCGCCGCAAGCAGACCGCGCGCAATGCTCGTCTTGCCCGCGCCGAGCGGCCCGGCCAGCGTAATGACGTCGCCGGGGCGAGCAAGGCCCGCCAGCCGCGCGCCCAGCGCCTCGGTCGCGGCGGGATCGGCAAGGATCATCTCAATATCCCGTCAGCAGCATGTCGAGCGCATTCATGATCGCCGTCTGCTCATCGACAAACCCGGCAACCCTATTTCCCATGCGATTGCAGGGCACGGTTCCCGCCATTTGCGTCGCCAAGACATACTCCGCGTCCGCGATACGAAAAATAGGGTTCAACCTCGCATATAAAGCCCGAAACCGGACCGCCGGGACCAATGGCACGACGAACCGGGTTGGTAGCATGGTCAGCAGGTCGGCCTGGCAGTCCAGCACGATGTCGCTGGAGTCGCGCATCCGATACGCCTCGAACCGCGCCATCAGAACTGGCGGTATCGTTCGAGCGGCAGGCCGTAGGTCGCAATATATTCGGTATAGGCTTCGGTGGCCTCCCTGTTTTCCTCCTGCCACCGCCGAATCCGCTCGGCACTGACCGCGTCGCTCAGGCCCTGTTCGCAGGCACGCGATACGTTGATGCCTAGCTCTTTCGCCGACGCGACGAGCTGCTCGTCCAGCGTCACGTTGGTGGGGCGACGAACGGCCGTACGATCTTCCCGAACCCGCGCCATCCCGTCCTCCCGCTATGCGCACAACCTATGCGCATAGCCGCGCCGGTACAAGTCAACGCCGCGGCAAGCGGACCGTGATGAGCGTGCCCCGCCCCGGTTCGGACACCAGCTGGATCGTCCCGCCATGCGCTTCGACGAACTGCCGTGCGAGCGGCAAGCCGAGCCCGAGCGCGCGTTCGCCATTGCGGGTGATGCCGGGCTGCCCGAACCGATCGAACGCGCGCTCGACCATTTGCGGGGTCATGCCGATCCCGTCGTCCGACACGATCATCCGAACCGCCGCAGCCGTGCCGTCGACCCGCAACAGGATCCGCCCGCCCTCACGCGTCCCCGCGATCGCGTGGCGGAGCAGATGTTCGACCATCTGCTGCAGGCGCCGCGCATCGCCGAACACGTGCCCGGTCGAGGGTTGCAGGTCCGTCACGAAGTCGAGCTTGCGCTTGCTCGCAAGCCCAGCGACCGAAGCTGCCGCCGCCTGCGACGTGACGACGAGATCGACCTCGCGCTTGTCGAGCGTGACCGTACCGCCCTCCGCCTGCGTCAGGTCAAGCACTTCGTCGACCAGCATCCCGAGCCGCTCGACCGATTCGAGGATCGCTTCGACATAGCCTTCCGCCGCCTTGCTCAGCTTGCCCGCATAGCCTTCGTTGAGCATCTCGGCGAACCCGCTGATCGACGTCAGCGGGGTGCGCAATTCATAGCTCATCGTCGCGACGAAGGCAGTCTTGATCCGGTCCGCCGCTTCCAGCGCCTCGTTGCGGTCGCGGAGAGCCCGCTCGATCCGTCGGCTGTCGGAAATGTCGAGCATCGTGAACAGCCCGTTGCCATCGGGCAGCGGCACCGCGGCGAATTCGTAATGCCGGCCGTCCGCAAAGGCGACCCGCCCGGCGCGCTGCTGGCGCTCGACCGTCGCCGCGCGGACCAGATCGCCGATCAGCCCAGCCCGCGCTGGGTTGGCGAGTTGCTTGGCGGCGGCCTCCGCCAGCACGTCGACGCGCGGATGAGTCGCGAGGAACTCTTCCTCGAACCCCCAGAGCGTGCGGAACTTGTGGTTCCACAATTGCAGCCGACCGTCCGCCGCGAACACGCCGAGCGCCTCGTACAGATTCTCGAACGTCGCGGTCCGCACCCGCAGCAGCGTGTCGCGCGCGCTGGCGAGTTGCACCTGCTCGGTGCGATCCTCGAAGATCAGCAGCAACCCGCCATCGGGCAACGGCTGCGCCACGACGCGGAGATGCACCCCGCCCGGCAGATGCCATTCTTCCTCGATCGCACCGCCCGCCGCGAGAAACCATTCGCGCCGCTCGTTCTTCCAGCCCGGAAAGTCGCGGACTTCGGGCAGACGCGATGCCTCGCGCATCCGCTCCAGCACGCGATCGAATTCGGGACGATCGGCGAGCCACTCGGGCTTCATCGCAAAGATCCGGCGGAACGGCTGGTTGCAGAACACCAGCGCGCGGTCCGGGCCGAACTGCACCACCGCCGCCGAGACGCGATCGAGCATCGCGCGCTGCGCATCGTCGAACCGCTTGAGCTGTGCGCGCGCCTGTTCGAGATCCTCGATATCGATCGCGAAGCCCGCGACGCCGCCCGCCGACAGCGGCGCATCATACACGCGCAACATCCGCCGTTCGCCGCGGATCGTCGCGGGAAGCGTCTGTGTCTGGATCGCCTTGGCGTCGCGCGCCATCACCGCGCTCGCCAGCGGTCCGCCGACCCCCGACCCCTCGACCAGTTCGAGTCCGCGTTGAACGACATCCTGCGGCGAGGTTCCCTCGACCGCATCGACATAATGCGAGTTGACCATCGCCAGCCGCAAGTCCGGTCCGCGATACCACATCGGCATCGGAGCGGCCTGGATGATCCCGCTCAATTCGTCATAATGCGTCGTCGCCTCGTCGACCGCAGCACGCAACTGCACGATCTCGGCTTCGCTGTCGGTCGCGTCGAACACCCACACCACCACGCCCCCCGAAATCCGTACGTCGCGCGCCGCGCGACTGCCCCGGATCATCAGCGCGCGGGACGATCCCAGCGCCCGGATCGCGCGGGCGAAGGCACGCCCCGACTTCTGCGCGGCGGCGACATCCGCCGACAGTGCGGTAAAATCCTCGGGCGCGATCCCCGCGCCGTGCACCGACAGGTCGTTCAGATAGCGCGGCGGGGTCGTCAGGCCGAACCAGTCGGCGAGTCGTTCGGAACAGTCCACCCGCCCGTCGGCATGCACGATCATCGCGAGCGCAGGCGCGGACGCGAGCATCGCGGAAAGCCGCGCATTCTCGGCAAAGGTCGCGGCGGCCTCGCGGCGCGCGCGCAGACCGCCGTACAGGATCACCGAAGCGCCCGTCAGCAGAACTGCCAGCCCAACCCCGCTCAGCAGCAGCGAGCTCTGCACCAAACCGATCATCCCGCCCCTTTACGACGGCGCATTGCCCGTTCCTTCGCGTACCCGCTGCGCTACCACCGGTACCACCGCGTTGACAGAGCGTGCGGCGGATCCACCGCATAGATCAAGAAAAAAGGCGGCGAGCCAGTGCTCGCCGCCTTCGTTCGACATCGATTGCCGTGGTCGGCGATCAGTAGCGATAGTGATCCGGCTTGAACGGACCCTCGACCGGCACGCCGATGTAATCGGCCTGCTTCTTGGTCAGCTGGGTCATCTTCACGCCGAGCTTCTCGAGATGCAGCGCAGCGACCTTCTCATCGAGGTGCTTCGGCAGGACGTAGACGTCGTTCTTATACTGCTCGGGATTGGTGAACAGTTCGATCTGCGCCAGCGTCTGGTTGGTGAAGCTTGCCGACATCACGAACGACGGGTGGCCGGTCGCGTTGCCGAGGTTGACCAGACGGCCCTTGGACAGGATGATGATCTGCTTGCCGTCGTCGAACTCGACGAGATCGACCTGCGGCTTCACTTCGGTCCACTTGTAGTTCGACAGCGCCGAGATCTGGATCTCGGAGTCGAAGTGGCCGATGTTGCAGACGATCGCCATGTTCTTCATGCCGCGCATGTGGTCGGCGGTGATGACGTCGGCGTTGCCGGTCGCGGTCACGAAGATGTCGGCGCGCGTTACGGCCTCTTCCATCGTCACGACTTCGAAGCCCTCCATCGCCGCCTGCAGCGCGCAGATCGGATCGACTTCGGTCACGAGAACGCGGGCGCCGCCGTTGCGGAGCGACTGGGCCGAACCCTTGCCGACGTCACCGAAGCCGGCGACGGTCGCGACCTTGCCCGCGAGCATCACGTCGGTGCCGCGACGGATCGCGTCGACCAGCGACTCCTTGCAGCCGTAGAGGTTGTCGAACTTCGACTTGGTCACGCTGTCGTTGACGTTGATCGCGGGGAACGGCAGCTCGCCCTTCTTGGCGATCGCGTACAGGCGGTGAACGCCCGTCGTGGTCTCTTCCGACACGCCCTTGATGTTCTTGACGGTCTCGGTGAGGTAGCCGGGCTTCTTTGCGATGAACGCCTTCACGGCGCGCTGCATCTCGACTTCTTCCTCATTCTCGGGCTCGCCGAACGAATGGCCGGCTTCGAGCTTGGCACCCCAGAGGGCGAACGCGGTGGCATCACCACCGTCGTCGAGGATCATGTTGCAGGTCTGGCCGTCGCCATTGTCCCAGTCGAAGATGTTGCCGACGTAATCCCAATAGTCCGCGAGGCTCTCGCCCTTGATCGCGAACACCGGCACGCCCGACGCTGCGATCGCGGCAGCAGCATGGTCCTGCGTCGAGTAAATGTTGCACGTTGCCCAGCGGACGTCGGCACCGAGCGCGGTCAGCGTCTCGATCAGCACCGCGGTCTGGATCGTCATGTGGAGCGAACCGGTGATGCGCGCGCCCTTGAGCGGCTTGGCCGTGCCGAATTCGTCGCGGAGGGCCATCAGGCCGGGCATCTCGGTCTCGGCGATGTTGATTTCCGCGCGACCGAAATCGGCGAGGGTAATGTCTGCGACGACATAGTCGGTCGGCTTGTCGAGAACGGTGGCCACGGGGCATCTCCGATTGAGTTGATGCCCGCGCCCTTACTGCCGAATAGCCGTCGGATCAAATATAAAGATGTCTTTATATGTCGGTCCGAAGGGGCGCCGTCATGCGCTCGATCGCTGTCTGTGCGACGATCGCGACGTTTGCCTCAGGCATTCCCCGCCCCGCTGACGAGCAACCGCGAGTCGATCCCGGCCTCGCCGAACGCCTGCTCCCACCGGCGCTCCGCTTGCGTATCATAGAGGATCGCCAAGTCGCCGGGCGTGCTGAACCAGCCATGCCGGCTCATCTCCGCATCGAGCTGCCCCGCCCCCCATCCGGCATAGCCCAGCGCGACGATCCAGCGCGACGGCCCGGTTCCGGCGGCAATCGCGCGGAGCACATCGGTCGTGCCCGACAGCGCCCAGCGGCTGGCGACGCTCACCGTGTCCTGCCCGCCCCAGTCCTGACTATGCACGACAAACCCGCGCTGTGGCTCGACCGGTCCCCCGATATGGACCGGGGCATCCGGTGCCACGCCCGGATCGATATCGAGCTGCCCCAGCACCGCGTGGAGACCGATGCCGGGAAGCGTGTCGCCGATCCCGATCCCGAGCGCGCCTTCCGCGTCGTGCGCGCACATCGCAATGATCGCGCGCTCGAACCGCGGGTCGCCGATGCCGGGCATCGCGAGCAGGAACTGGCCGGTCAGATATGTCGTCGAGTCCATCATCCCGCATCATAGGCATGTGGGTGAGCGCTCGCCATGCTTGAAATTTGGCCGCCGCTGGCCGACGTACCGCCCAGCCGTTTCCCCATTTCGGGTTGGAGCGGCCGCATCAGGAGATTCTCATGACGATCAACGTCGGCGACCGCGTCCCCACCACCATGCTCACCAAAGTCACGCCCGATGGCCCGGATCAGGTCAGCTCGGACGAATTCTTCAAGGGCCGCAAGGTCGCGCTCGTCGCAGTTCCAGGGGCCTTCACGCCGACCTGCTCGGCGCGCCACCTCCCCGGCTTCGTCGACAAGGCGGCGGACCTGAAGGCCAAGGGCATCGACGAGATCGCCTTCACCTCGGTCAACGACGCCTTCGTCATGGGTGCCTGGGGCAAGGCCAGCGACGCCGGCGACATCACGATGCTCGCCGACGGCAACGCTGAGTTCGCCAAGGCCGTCGGCCTGACCTTCGATGGCTCCAAGTTCGGCATGGGCGAGCGCAGCCAGCGCTATTCGATGCTGATCAACGACGGCGTCGTCGAACAGCTCAACGTCGAGGCACCGGGTGAATTCAAGGTTTCGTCGGCAGAACATCTGCTGAGCGAAATCTAACGTACGACGAAGCGAGTGTGGCGACGGAACCTCCGCTCGCCGCACTTCGTTTCTCATCCGGAACACGTCTTTATGCGAAGGGAGATCATCATGACGGATACGATCAAGCAGGCTACCGACACCGCGCAGGATCTTGGCAACAAGGCCGCGACCGAGGTCAAGAAGGTGGTCGATCCGTCGATCCTGACGCAGGCGCAGGAAGCCGTCACCGACGCGTTCAACGCGACCGTCGAGGCGGTCAAGGAACATCCGGTCGCGGCAGCCGCAATCGCAACCGGCGCGGCCGCCGCAGTGGCGGGCACGGTATATGGCGTGAAGAAGCTTCGCGAAGGCGAAGACGTGATTCCGCCCCTCAAGAAGTAAGGCGATCGGGCACGCGCCTTTCCGGTGCGTGCCCCAATCCATAGCCGGTCTTGCGCGTGTAACGATACCGCATTAGCCGCTGTGCATGACGCAAGCATCCGACATCGTCGCCGAGCTCGACCGCCTGTACCGCGCGTCGGTCGAACGCCTCCAGGCGGCCCTCACCACCTATATCACCACCGGCCAGCCGCCCGCGCGCGAAAGCCGCAGCGACGGCAGCTTTGCCTACCCCGAAATCCGGCTGCACTATCGCGGCGGCGAGGATCGTCCGGTGCCCCCCCGCTCGTTCGGCCGTCTCGTCAGCGAAGGCGCCTATGCGATCAGCGTTACCAAGCCCGCGATCTTCGCAGACTATCTGACCGAGCAGCTGACGCTGCTGATCGAGGATTACGACGTCACGGTCGAGGCAGTCCCCGGACGGCAGGAAATCCCGTTTCCTTATGTGATCGATCCCGGCCATGCGCTGAGCCTCGACGCGGTCACCGCGACCGACTTGTCGCGCCACTTCCCCGCGACCGAACTCGCGCATATCGGTGACGAGATCGCGGACGGACGCTATGCCGTGCTCGCCGGCGGCGCGCGTCCGCTGGCGCTGTTCGACGGGTTGCGCACCGATTTTTCGCTGGCGCGGTTGCGGCATTACACCGGCACGCCCCCCGAGCACGTCCAGCGCTACGTGCTGTTCACCAACTACCACCGCTACGTCGACGAATTCGTCCGCTGGGCGTGTGCGCAGCTCGAGCCACACGAGGACGGCACGCCAAGCCGCTACGTCGGCGTATCGGGCGCCGGTGGGGTGATGATGCGCGCGGGCGATGACGTCGAGGCGATGCTTGCCGACACCAGCGCCTGGCGGCGGCACCAGATGCCCGCCTATCACCTGATGGCCGAGGACGGCACCGGGATCACGTTGGTCAACATCGGCGTCGGTCCCTCCAACGCCAAGACGATCTGCGACCATCTCGCGGTGCTCCGCCCCGAGGCGTGGCTGATGATCGGCCATTGCGGCGGCCTGCGCCCGAGCCAGCGGATCGGCGACTATGTGTTGGCGCACGCCTATCTGCGCGACGACCATATCCTCGACGACGTGCTTCCGCCCGAAATCCCGGTTCCGGCGATCGCCGAAGTCCAGTTGGCACTGGCGCGTGCGGCCGAGACGGTCTCGGGCCAGACCGGCGACGAGCTCAAGCGCCGCCTGCGCACCGGCACGATCGTGACGACCGACGACCGCAACTGGGAACTGCAATATTCGCGCTCCGCCTTGCGCTTTTCGCTGTCGCGCGCGGTTGGAATCGACATGGAATCGGCTACGATCGCGGCACAGGGCTACAGATTCCGCGTCCCTTATGGAACGTTGCTGTGCGTCTCGGACAAGCCGCTCCACGGCGAGTTGAAGCTCCCCGGCCAGGCCAACCGCTTCTACGAACGCGCCATAAGCGAGCACATGCGGATCGGCATCGAAGCCTGCGAGGAACTCCGCCGCGAAGGCAACAAGTTGCACTCCCGCAAACTCCGCGCCTTCAACGAGCCGCCGTTCCGGTAAGAGACGGGAAACCAGCGTCGCGTTGCGCGTTGAGGTTGCGACCAATTCAAGGATGAACCGATGGCCACGCCACCGAAAAAGCCGACCGATACCGAAACCCCGACCGAGGCGGCCGCACCGCCCAGCCCAGCGAAGCCGCCCAAGCCCCCCAAGCCGGACAAGCCCGCACGGGCAAAATCCGGATCAGCCGGCAAAGCCCCTGCGCCGCGCAAGCCCGCCAAGCCGCGCAGCGCGGCCTCGGGGCGCCCGGTCAATCCGGGCAAGCCGATCGTGAAGCCGGCACCCCCCGCCGCCCCCACGTCCGCGACCCGGAAGCGCTGGGGCTCGGCAGCGGCCGTCGTTGGCGGACTGGCTGCCGTGGGTGCCACCGCCGCTGCGCTGTTCGCGCTGCGCGGAAGCACGCCGGTTGCCGACAAGCCCAACCGCGGCAAGCGCGCGCATCAGGCCGACGGCAGCAATTCAAGTGCATCGTTCGAGGCAGGCATCGCCGACGAAGGCACAATTCCGGAATAAGCCACACCCGCACTTCGCCGGTTCGGGTTGCGCAATATCAACACCAGGCCCGGGGCCGTACCGCCATCACTGGCGGTCGGCCCCGGTATCGCGATCAGAAGCTCACGCTCACCGTCCCGAACACCTGCCGCGGTGCCAGCGGGAACACGCTGTACGTGTTGGTCGGCGACCCGATGCTCAGCGACGACGCCGCCTTGCGATCGGTAATGTTGGTCACGTTGACACTGACATGCAGCGCCTTCGCGAGCATACGCTGGTCGAGCGGGATCGTCGCCCCCACTTGCCCGGCAAGGGTGAAGTAACCCGCCACCGACAGATCGTTGGTGTAGGTCGCATAGCGGCGGCCGATATAGTCGCCGATCAGCTGCGCATCCAGGATGCCGTGCCCGACCGACAGCACCGTCTTGTTGAGCCAGTCCGGCGACCCCGGCACGTTCTTGTCACGCGTCGGCACGGTGGTCGTTCCGCTGACGTAGTCCTGCTGATATTTCGACGTGTTGTACGACAGCGCATTGTACAGCGACACGCGCGGCCCGGCATGGAGCGTGAACGCCACATCCGCCCCCGTCGTCTTCACCCCACCGACGTTCTGCAGGATCGCCGCACCACTGGTGATCGCATTGACGGTCGGGTTGGGCGAGATGCCGAGCAGCCGGTTCGAGAAATCGACGTGATAGACGCTCACCTGTCCTTCGATCGAGAAGATCCCACCCAGCCGGTGATGCGACCGCAGACCGCCCTCATAGGTCCAGCTCGTCTCCGGCTGGACGTTCGCCGCAAACAGGTCGAACGCGCCCTGGCTGCCGAGCGCGAACGGCGACAGCCCCGCCGCCGCACTCGTCTGGAACTGGCGGATGTTCTTCTGCGCGTTGGCGAACAGCTGGTCGTTCGGCGTCACGTCCCACACTGCGCCGACCTGCGGCAGGAACACCTCGGTCGTTTCCAGCGCCCCGTTGGGCAGCGCGATCGAGCCGGCGAAGGACCCCGGCAGCGGCTGTACCTTCACCCGCTGGGTCGCGAATTGGTAGGTCGACTTGAACCCCGCGAGGATCGTCACCGTCGGCAGCACGTGCCACGCGTCCTGGATATGGCTCTGCAGTTCGTCGACGCGGACTTCGCTGTAATATTGCGTGATCAGCGGCGTCAGCGTGTCGCGCGGACGCTGATACGGCGTTGAGGGGTTGTTGACGTCGAGCGCATACCAGCGACGGAATGCCGACGAACTCTGATGCTCGAACCAGCCGCCGAACTCGATGTCATGGTTGCCGAGCGCCAGCTTCATCGTCTGAACGATCCCGCCGCGATCGATCCGATACTCGGTCGTCCGCGTCGCGAAGCCCGAGCCGCCGAACACGCTCGAGAGGTTCCGCCCGGGGTAATAGACCGAGAACAGCTGCGGCAGCCCCGCCACGGTGATCGGCCCGGCGACCACGCCGACGCCGTCATTGTGATGATAATAGACCTTGGCGTCGTAGCTGACCTTGTCGCTCAACCGCGCGGTCATCGCGAGATAGCCGAGATAGTCGGTCCGCTGCGCATCGCTGTAATAATTGCGGTAATTGTCCTTCGCCGCAGTGTAGGCTGGCGACGTCAGATACGCGACCGCGCTCTTGAAATCCGGGTAGAGGAACGGGCGGACATACGGCACGTTGCCCGGCGTCTCACCCTTCGAGATGTTGACGACGGTCGCGTCCTCGTTCGGCTCGGTCTTGTCCGAATAGGCGAAATATCCGGTCAGCCGCAGTGCGCCGCTGTCATGGACGAACTTGCCGTTCGCCTGATATCCGCCCTGCTTGCCGTTGAAGTCCCAAGCACGCGCATCCTGCCGCACGCCCGAAACATAGAAGGCATTGCCGCCGCCAAGATCGCCGCTGTCGACGCGCGCGAAGGTGCGGAAGGAGTCATAGCTGCCGACCGTCTGCGCGATCGTGGCGCCGCGCTCGCGCTTGGGGTCGCTAGAGAAGGTATCGATCGTTCCGCCGAGATTGCTGGTCGACGCGGTCCCCAGATCCCCCGCGCCACTCGCGAGCGTGACACGCCCGACATTCTCCGAGATGATCGCACGTTGCGGCGACAACCCGTTGTAATTGCCGTAATTCTGGTCACCGAGCGGGATCCCGTCGAGCGTATATCCAAGCTGCTGCTGGTTGAAGCCGTGGATGAACAGCGAGATGTTCTGTTCGTTGTTCCCCCATGGATCCGCGGTCAGGAAGGTCACGCCCGGCAGCGTCTGGATCGCCTTCAGCGGGTTGATCCCCGGCAGGATCTTCTGCATCTCGACACCCTCGAGCTGCGTCACCGACCGCGTGCTGCGTCGGCCGGTCACGACGATCTGGCCGGTTTCGGTGGCATCCTCAATAGGCGTGGCGACGGGGTCGGCGGGAACCGCGACTGGTGGGGTTTCGGGCGCAGCTGCTGCCATCGTGGGCAGTCCACCCATCATGCCGAGCGCGAGCGCACCCCAAAAAACCATTCGGAACGTCATGTAAAATCCCCCTGTCGCACTGCAACACACGGGCGCTTAGGCGGGATATGCGACGGGATGGCGTCAGTTGGATGACGCGCAGAAGTCAGTCCGACGGCGGATGTTCTGCCTTCGCTCTCAACCGCGTTCGCTCCCCCGGCGAAGGCCGGGGCCCAGTCGCGGAACAGAAGATTGCTGGCGGCTGCGCTTCGTTACGTCCGCCAGCGCGACTGGGCCCCGGCCTTCGCCGGGGAAGTGCACGTCTATCAGCGCGCGCTCCTAACCCGGAATGACCCCCGCCGCCGCCAGTACATCGAGCGCATCCCCCGACAACCCCAGCGCCTCGCGGAGCGCATCCCGCGTATCGGCCCCGGCGCGTGGCGGCGCGTGGTCGTACCGTGCAGGGGTAGCAGACAGCTTCGCAGGAAAGCCCACCACCCTCAGCGGCGTGCCGTCGTCCCGGTGCATCGTCTGGACGCTGGCGCGCTCCACAACGTGCGGGTCGCCGATGATTTCGGGCACGCTCTGCACCTTGCCTGCCGGAAGCTTGGCGGCTTCCATCGCGGCGACCAGATCGTCGACCCGCCACCGCGCAACGACCGGGCCGATCACCGCATGCAGCGCCTCGCGGTTGATGCTGCGTAGCGCCACGGTGACAAAGCGCGCGTCCTCGACCAGCGACGCGAGGCCCAGGACTGCGGCGAAATCCCGAAACTGCCGGTCGTTGCCCAATGCGACGACGATGTCGCCGTCGGCACACGCATAATCGCGATACGGCACGATGTCGGGATGGTCGTTGCCCAACCGCCCCGGCACCGCGCCCCCATTGAGATAGCGCGACGCCTGGTTCGACAACAGGCTGAGCTGCGTGTCGAGCAGCGCGCAATCGATATGCTGCCCCTCGCCGGTCGCATCGCGGTGGCGCAGCGCCGCGAGAATCGCGACCGTGGCATACGTCCCCGTGAACAGGTCGACGATCGGCACGCCGACCTTCATCGGCCCGCCGCCGGGGACGCCGTCGGGCAGGCCGGTGATGCTCATCAGCCCGCCCATCGCCTGGATCAGGAAATCATAGCCGCCCTTGTCCGCATAGGGCCCGGTCTGGCCGAACCCGGTGATCGAGCAATACACCAACCGCGGGTTGAGTGCGGAAAGGCTCGCGTAATCGAGCCCGTATTTGGCAAGCCCGCCGACGCGGAAGTTCTCGACCAGCACGTCGCTCTGCTGCGCCAGCCGACGGATCAGGTCCGCCCCCTCAGGCTTGGCGAGATCGATCGCGAGCGACCGCTTGTTGCGGTTGGCGCACAGGAAATAAGCGGAATCGCCCGATCCGTCATCGAGCGCGGGGCCGCCCCACCGGCGGGTGTCATCCCCCTGCCCCGGCTGCTCGATCTTGAGCACTTCGGCACCCAGATCCCCCAGCATCTGCGTCGCCCACGGGCCAGCGAGCACGCGCGAGAGATCGAGAACCTTGATGCCGTTCAGGGCGGCGGGGGACGGTAGACCGGGAGGGGGAACGCTGGACATACGCAAGGTGCTGCCACGAAACGCAGCAGCATACGAGGGGGGAGCGCGACGTTCAGAGCTTGATCGTCCGCCCCTCGCGCGCCGAGCGGTAGATCGCTTCCACGATCCGCATGTCGCGCAGGCCCTCCTCGCCAGATACGATCGGTTGCCGCCCACTCGTCACGCTTTGCGCCATATGGTCGAGCTGCCCCGCGAACTGCGTCTTGGCCGGACCGGGTGGCGGCGTGATCTTGCGTTCGCGACCGTCCTTGCCGACCCACATCTGGTTGCCGTCATAGCGCGTCGCGGGTTCGAGCTCGATCCGCCCGGCGTCGCCCATCAGCAGGATGTGGTTCTGGTTCGCGCTATACATCGACTGGCACCCGGCGATCGCCCCCGACGGAAATTCGAGCGTCCACTCGATCATGTCCTCGACTTCGCTGAAGCGGGGATCGCGCCGGTCGGTGGATTCACGCGCAGTCACCGCGACCGGCTCTTCGCCCGTCATGTAGCGTGCCGCCTGCAAGCTGTAGATGCCCATGTCCATCAGCGACCCGCCCCCCGACAGCGCACGCTTGAGCCGCCATTTCGACGGATCACCCTGGACGAAGCCATGCTCGGAGCGAACATAGCGGATCTTGCCCGCCGCCCCGCTCCGCGCCAGCCGCATCGCCTCGAGATTATGCGCCTCGAAATGGCAGCGATAGCCGATCATCAGCTTGCGATCCGCCTTGCGGCAGGCCGCGATCATCGCCTCGCATTCGGCGACCGAGATCGCCATCGGCTTCTCGCACAGCACGTGCTTGCCCGCACGCGCCGCGCGGATCGTGTATTCGGCATGCATCCCGTTGGGCAGACAGACATAGACGATGTCGATCTCGGGATTGTCGCGGATCTTGTCGAAATCGGCGTAGGAATAGATCGCCCGCTCGGGCACGCCATGCGCGCGCGCGACGCGCTGCGCCTTGGCGCGGTCCCCGCTGACCAGCGCCACGAGCCGACTGTGCTCGCAATTGACGAATTGCGGAATGATGACGTCGAGCCCGTAATAGCCAAGGCCGACGATCGCATAGCCAAGCGGACGCTCCGTCGCCGCGCATGCCGACCCCGCGGGCGCGAGCAACAAGGCGGCCGAGCCGAGCAAAACGTCGCGACGTCCGATATCCATGCGCATCCTTCCCAAAACCGTTATTCGCTCAGTGCGCGAGCGTTCGCCCGTTCCAGCCGAGCGACTGGGCGGTTATTGCAAGCTGCGTGCGATTGCGCACCTGCAACTTGCGCATCAATGCGGTCATGTGCGCCTTTACGGTCGCCTCGGCGATCCCGAGGTCGAACGCGATCTGCTTGTTGAGCTGCCCGGAATAAACCCCGTCGAGCACCTTGCGCTGCGTCGGCGTCAGTAAGGCGAGCGGTGGCGACGACGCGGTCGCGGCTTCGGTCGCCGATGCTTCTTGTCGATTGGTTTTCACACAACCTCTCCCTGATGATCTGCCCGACGCTGCAGGCAGTGCACGGTCGGCCCCAACCGCCGTTCGAGTCCCGTTTTCGGATCCTTCGTAGGTCAGTCTAGGCAAATTGGTTGGACAGATTCAACCTACAATCGCATTTTTCCGCACGATTGGTGGCAATCGTTGCAGATTTAACGCAAACGTTGTCGGACAGGTTGGTCATGCGGGTGAACGGGTGCGATGGCGTTGCCAGTCATTCGATGCGTCCGCTAACCTGCATCGAGCGCGGACGAGGAAAGAAGCGATGAGCGAAGGGCGCCTGGCGGACCGTGCCTATGCCGGCATCGTCGAGATCATCAACACCGACGATTTGTCCGTCGGGGATCGGCTGCCGTCCGAGGCGCGCCTTGCCGAGATGTTCGGCATGTCGCGCACGATCGTGCGCGAGGCGCTGGTGCGGTTGGCGTCCGACGGGATCACCGAGGCGCGGCGCGGCGCGGGCTCGTTCGTCAAGAACCGTCCGTCGAACCAGCTGATCGCCTTCATGCCGATGGACCACATGTCCGCCACGCTCGGCACCTACGAGGTGCGTTTCGTGCTCGAATCCGAGGCGGCCCGGCTCGCGGCGACGCGACGGTCGGAGGATGAGATGGCGCAGATCGAGGATGGCCTCGACCAGCTTCGCACCGCGCTGTTGTCGAGCGCGCCGGCGCATGACGAGGATATGGAGTTTCACCGCCGCATCATGCTCGCGAGCGCCAATCCTGCGTTCCTGGTGACGTTCGAGGCGCTGTTCGCCGATGTCGACCGGATCATGCGCGCCGGCGTCGACATCTCGCGCTCGCGCCCGCCCGAAGTGATCGGCGCGATGCTGCGCGAACACGAGATGATCGTCGCCGCGATCCGTGCGCAGGACGCGGACGGCGCGGCGCTGGCGATGCGCTGGCATCTGTCGGAAGGCCGCAAGCGGTTGATGCCGTAAGGCTTCCCCGCCCTTCGCCGCCCGCCCCTCCCCGTCCCGCCCCCAACTCCGTTCGGGCTGAGCGAAGTCGAAGCCTGTTCTTGTCGTCGCACAGAGCTCGATGACCCTCAGCGCTGTACCGTATCCCTCGTGCGCAACCGTGACGCCTCGCCGACAAGCCATTCAACCGACGCCGCACACGATGCCTCAGGCGTTGCTCCGGCATCGAGGATCATCGCGGGCTCGTCCGCCGTAGGACGCTCCAGCGTGGCGATCTGGCTGTCGAGCAGGCTCGGCGGCATGTAATGCCCCACCCGCGCCGCCATCCGCCGCTGCAGCTCCGCCGGACTGTTGTCGAGCAAGATGAACCGCGTGGGTTCGACGATCGCATCGATCAGCCGTGTGCGATACCGCCGCCGCAGCGCGGAACAGGCGGCCACCGCGATACCGTCGCGGCGCACCGCGGCCCCCAACGCCGCCCCCAGCCGGTCAAGCCACGGCCAGCGATCCGCGTCATCGAGCGGGTGACCGCTGCGCATCTTGGCGACGGCGGCGGCGTCGTGATAGCTGTCGCCCTCGAGAAACGGGGCGCCCAGCGCGTCTGCCAGCCGTTCGCTGAGCGTGGACTTGCCGCTCCCGCTGACCCCCATGATGATCACCGCCATCGGCGCGATCGTGCTGTTGCAATATGGCCGCTGCACTCTCGATCCTTGTACCTGGGGCCATCTCGCAGGTCTTCTACGGTGCTCCCGTCGGTTCGGGGAACTACGACCTTGGTCGCGGATGTCACGCGCCAATCCCCGGCCTATCCCGCACGAAACCGGCCACGCAGGCGCTGGTCGAGGAGAGCGGCGACGTGATGAGACATACCGGACGCTGGCTGGTGACGACCGCGGCAGTGCTGCTGCCGTGCACCGCGTTTGCCGCGCCTCCCCAGGCCACGCCTTCATCCCGGTCGACGCTCGCGTCGGCGCCAAAGGACGCCAACGCTATCACGGTCAACGCCCCGACCGACGGCAAAACCGACGCAACCGCCGCCATTCAGCAAGCGATCGACGCTTCACGTCGCGCGAGCGGCCAGGGTGCAGGGATCGTGTTTCTCCCCTCGGGGCGGTATCGCATCACGCGCAGCATCCTCGTTCCCCCGGGCGTCCGTATCTTCGGGGTAGGCCGCACGCGTCCGGTGCTCGTGCTCGCCGACGCGACGCCGGGGTTCCAGCAGGGCGTGGGGACGATGGTCGTCTTCACCGGTGGCGACCAGTATAACGTCGGCAAGGTCCCCGTACCCGTCCCCACCGTCGTCCCGCCCCGCGACGACGTTCGCGATGCCAATTCCGCGACCTTCTATTCGGCAATGAGCAACGTCGACGTCGAGATCGGCGCGGGCAATCCGGCGGCGACTGCAGTGCGCTTCCACGTCGCGCAACATGCGTTCCTGACGCACATGGACTTCCGCGTCGGGTCGGGGTTCGCCGGAGTCTATCAGGCGGGCAACGAGATGGAAGACGTCCACTTCCACGGCGGGCGATACGGCATCGTCACCGAAAAGACCTCGCCCGCGTGGCAGTTCACGTTGCTCGATTCCAGCTTCGACGGGCAACGCGACGCCGCGATCCGCGAACATGAGGTCGATCTCACCCTCATCAACGTGGCGATCCGCGACACACCCGTCGGGATCGAGATCGACCCGGGCTACAGCGACTCTTTGTGGGGCAAGAACGTCCGGTTCGAACGTGTGTCCAAGGCGGGCGTCGTCATCAGCCGCGAGAACAGCGTCTTCACGCAGATCGGCTTCGACAATGCGGTCGCGACCGACACGCCGGTGTTCGCGCAGTTCCGCGAGAGCGGCAAGACAATCCCCGGCAAGGGCCGCACCTACCGCGTTTTCGCGTTCAGCCACGGCGTCGCGGTCCCTGCGCTCGGCACCACCGGCACGATCGCGACCGACGCGCAGATCGAACCGTTGCGCGCAATGCCCAAGCCAGGACCCGCCGCCATTCGTGCAATCCCGGCGGTTGCCGAATGGACCGATGCCAAGACGCTCGGCGTGATCGGCGATGGGAAGACCGACGACACCGCCGCGCTGCAACGCGCGATCGACACGCACCGCGTCGTCTATCTGCCGATCGGCTTCTACCGCGTGACCGGAACGATCAAACTGCGTCCCGACAGCGTCCTGCTCGGGCTGCACCCGGCGCTGACGCAATTGGTGCTCCCCGACAGCAACCCCGCCCACGCCGGTCCCGGCAGCGTCGTCCCGCTGCTCGAAACGCCACGTGGCGGGAACAACATCGTGTCGGGGCTCGGACTGTTCACCGGACGGATCAACCCGCGCGCCACCGCACTGCTGTGGAAGTCGGGCGCGACCTCGCTGGTCGACGACGTCAAGATCATGGGCGGCGGCGGATCCCCGACCGCCGACGGACTATCGCTGGGTGCCAAGGCCGCGCGCAGCGGCGACCCGGTCGCGGACAATCGCTGGGATGCGCAATATCCGAGCATCTGGGTCACCGATGGCGGCGGTGGAACGTTCACCGACGTGTGGACCCCCAACACGTTCGCACAGGCCGGCTTCTACGTATCCGATACGAAGACACCCGGCTATGTCTATGAATTATCCGCAGAACATCACGTACGCAACGAGATCGTCCTGGACGGCGTGGAGAACTGGGAATTCCACGCGCCGCAGACCGAACAGGAAGTTGGCGAAGGCATGGACGCGGTGTCGCTCGACATCCGCAATTCGCGCAACCTGCTGTTCGCCAACTATCATGCCTACCGCGTCACGCGGACCTACCACCCCGCAACGACCGCGGTCCAGCTGACCAACAGCAGCGACATCCGCTTCCGCAACGTCCACATCAACGCCGAAAGCGCGTTCGCCAGTTGTGAGGCGGCGGGCTGCGGCACCTATGTCCGCGCCAGCAAATTCCCGTTCGAGAATGCGATCGTCGACAAGACCCGTCACGTCGCCTTGCGCGAACGCGAGTTCGCCAGCCTCGACCTGCCCGCAACCCCGGTCGTGGCGGCAGCGACACCCGCGATCCCCGGCATCGGTGCGGTGCGCAAGCTGGAGGACGGGTTCTTCTCGATCTCGGGCGCGGCGGTCGACGCGAAGGGCGCGCTCTACTTCGTCGAGCACCGTTTCCAGCGGATCCTGCGCTGGAGCGAAGGCGCGGGCCTCGAGACCGTCCGTGACGTTCCGCTCGACCCGGTCAATCTCGCGGTCGATGCCTCGGGCAAGCTGCTCGTGCTGTCCTCGCTCGGCGCGGAGGCGACGGTCTACGCGTTCGATCCGCGCGGCCCCATGACCGACGTCCAGCTGATCCCGGCCACGCCCACCGCGTCGCATCCGGCGGCGGACACGCTGCTCCCGGTCAATTGGTGGAACAACGGCGAGTTCCGCGACCAGTATGACGCCGCGACCGACCATTTCACCACGCTCGGCGAAATGTTCGCGCGCGATGCCGGAACGGCCAAGACGCGCGAATATGTCTCGCCGGACGGAAGCCTCGTCCTGCCCGCGTTCCGCGTATGGCAGCAGGGCGCGCCCGACCATGTCGGCTGGCGCTTCTCCGATACGCTCGACAGCTACGGCTTCGTCCGCGGCAAGGTCGGCGAGCGGGTGTTCGTCAGCAACGAATCCGAAGGGCGGACACTGAGCGGGCTGGTCGGCGCGGGTGGTGCGCTGACCGACCTGAAGATGTTCGCCGAACGCGGCGGCGAGAGCGTCGCGGTCGCGAAGGACGGCCGGGTGTTCATCGCGAACGGACAGGTCTTCGTCCATGCTGCGGACGGCAGCGCGATCGGCACGATCGACGTGCCCGAGCGGCCCTTGCAACTGATCTTCGGCGGGGCGGACGGGCGGACCCTGTTCATCCTGACGCACCATTCGCTGTATTCGGTGCGCATATGAGCGACGGGTCTTTCAAGCATAACAATTAGCAACAAAAACAACGGGGTGGGGACTATCATGAAGATCATCGCAAAGGACATTCCTTCCGCCGCACGCCGCCGCGGCATGCTCCTGGGCGCAAGCCTTGCATCCCTGATCGCGGTCGCACTCGCGGTGCCAGCCACCGCGCAAACGGTGCCGAGCGAACAGACAACGCCGGCCGAAACGCTGTCACCCTCGGCATCGCTGCCCAGCGACACCGCCGCCGCTGCGACGCAGGCGAGCGACGACATCGTCGTCACGGGCTCGCGCATCACCGCAAGCGGCTTCACCGCGCCGACGCCGACGACGATGATCGGGGCCGCCGACATCGCGCGCAACGCGGAACCCAACGTGTTCACGACGATCGCGCAATTGCCCTCGCTACAGGGATCGAGCGGCGTCACCACCGGCACCAACAGCACGTCGAGCGGCCAGCAGGGGCTGAGCTCCTTCTCGCTGCGCGGTCTGGGGACGATCCGCACGCTGACGCTGCTCGACGGCCAACGCGTCGTGGGCGCGAACGTCACCGGCGTTCCCGACATCAGCCTGT
Organism: Sphingomonas sp. PsM26; assembly: GCA_030433805.1. Taxonomy (GTDB): domain Bacteria; phylum Pseudomonadota; class Alphaproteobacteria; order Sphingomonadales; family Sphingomonadaceae; genus Sphingomonas. The sequence goes on from JARUXA010000012.1 coordinate 126,118, forward strand.
TCCCGCAACTGCTGATCAAGCGCGTCGACGTGGTGACCGGCGGTGCGTCCGCGTCTTATGGTTCGGATGCGGTCGGCGGCGTCGTCAACTTCATCACCGACAAGCGCTTCGTCGGTTTCCGCGCAAACGTGCAGGGCGGCATCACGACCTACGGCGACAACAAGCAGGGCCTGTTCCAGGCCGCCATCGGCAAGAGTTTCTTCAACGATCGCCTGCACGTACAGCTCAGTGGTGAGTATGATCACGAAGACGGGGTTCCCGCCGGTGGCTTCGGTGAGGAAGCACCCAACGGTCGGCAGTGGTATCGCACGACGACCTTCGTCAATCGCAACGTCACCAACGACGGATCGCCGCAATATCTCGTCCGCGACCATGCGCAGGCGTATCAATACACCAAATACGGCCTGATCAGCGCCGGGCCGCTGCAGGGCACCGCGTTCGACGTCAACGGCAATCCGTTCCAGTTCCAATACGGTTCGAACGGCGTGCCCGCGAAGAATGCGGCCGGCACCGTCTCGGGCTGCTTCTCGGCGGGCGGGTTCTGCCTCGGGGGCGATCTGTCGGGGAACGTCGGGATCGGCACGACGCTCCAGTCGCGCCTCGATCGCTACAACGGCTATGGGCGTATCGGCTTCGACGTCGATGCCAACAACGAGATCTACGCGACCGTCAACATCGCGCAGGTTGATACGATGAACCAGCCCAACCCCGGCGCAACCAAGTCCGGGCTGACGCTGCAATGTTCCAACCCCTATGTTCCCGCCTCGATCCAGGCGGCCTGTGCCACCGCGGGGATCACGCAATTTCAGTTCGGCACCAGCAACGGTCAGTTGCCGCGCAACATCACCGTCTATCCCTCGCGCAAGCAGTATCGCTTCGTCGGTGGCGCGGCGGGCAAGCTGCCGGTGTTCGGGACCGACTGGTCGTATGACGTGTCGTATGAGCACGGTGAGAACATCACCGACATCAACGTTGAGAACATCACGCTGACCCCGCGCTACAATGCCGCGATCCAGGCGATCCGTCTCAATGGCGAGATCGTCTGCGCAAGCGCGACGGCGCGGGCCAACGGGTGCGTGCCGATCAACATCATCGGCGGTGCCACGCCCAGCGCGGCGGCGCTCGCCTATATCACCCCTGCCAACGGCCCGATGCAGCATACCCGCCAGACGCAGGACGCGTTCACCTTCGCCTTCAACGGTTCCCCGCTCGAACTCTGGGCCGGCCCGGTGTCATTCGCTGCGGGTGCGGAATATCGCAACGAATTCTACCACGTCGTCGGCGATCCCTATGGCAACGGCGTGTCGGACGAGAGCCCGTATAGCGCGGATTACCCCGCAGATCCGTTGCTCTCGACCAATGGGGCGAACTGGTACGCGGGCAATTACCACAATGGCCGCGGCAGCTATCACGTCGCCGAGGGTTTCCTCGAGGTGAACCTGCCGTTCCTCAAGTCGGAACAGCTTGGCAACGCCAACCTCAACGTTGCCGGCCGTGTGACCAATTACAGCACGTCGGGCACGGTCTACACGTGGAAGGTCGGCGGCACCTGGGACACACCGATCGACGGCATCCGCCTGCGCGCGGTGACCTCGCGCGACGTGCGCGCGCCCAATTTGTCCGAACTCTTCGCCGCGCCGATCACCACGACGATCCCCAACTTCACCAACCCGTTTACCGGGACCGCGCTGACCATCCTGCAGAACGCGATCGGCAACACCGCGCTCAAGCCCGAGATCGCGCGCAACACCACGGCGGGCATCGTACTGTCGCGCGCGGCGTTCCTTCCCGGATTCAGCGCATCGTTCGATTACTACCGGATCAAGCTCAACGGTGTGATCTCTACGCTCAACGCGCAGCAGGAGGTGAACCTGTGCCGTGACGGGGTGACCTCGCTGTGCAGCGCGTTCGATCTCGCCCCGGCGACCGGCACGCCGTACGTCAATCTCCAGGCGTTCAACCTCGCGTCGATCTTCACCGATGGCTTCGACATCGAGGCGAGCTACCGGACCCGGCTCGACAAGCTCAGCATCCCCGGCCAGATCGAGCTGCGGGGGCTAGCCACCAATGTCCGCAACTTCATCACCGATCCGGGCGTGCCGGGCACGATCCCGACACAGGGCGCGGGCGTGAACGCGGGCAATACACCATCGTGGAAGCTGCTCGCGATCGAGACCTGGTCGACCGACCGGTTCAGCTTTAACCTGCAGCAGCGCTGGTTCAGCGACGGTGTCTACAGCAACGAATATGTCGTGTGCAGTACCGGCACTTGCCCGGTCGGTCGCACCGCACTCCAGAACACGCAGCACCCGACGATCGACAACAACACGATGCGCGGCGCATTCTATCTCGATCTCGGCGGCGCGTTCGACATCACCAAAAAGCTGAACGTCTACTTCAAGATCTCGAACGTGCTCGATCGCGACCCGACCCCGTCGCCGCAGACCAACACCGGCATCGACGTCAATCAGGGCCTGTACGATACGCTCGGCCGCCTGTTCCGGGTCGGTGCACGCTACAACTTCTGACGTCCGTTTCCCGCGCCGCGGCCGGTGGTCGCGGCGTACCTTCGTCTCGGCCATCAGCCGGGACATTTTCGTTCGAGGATAGGCCATGCCCCGCCGATCGCTTCCGTTCCGCGCATTCCTGCTGGCCGGGCTGGCGTGCGTCGCAGCGCCGGCGGTGGCATCCCCATCGGTCTATACGACCGCGCCGGACGATCCGCGGGCGGTGACGGTGGCGGGTGTCGGCAACGGACACGCCGACGACACGACCGCGCTGCAAGGCGCGATCGATGCCGCCGCGGACAAGGGCGGCGGCGGGATCGTGTTCGTGCCCTCGGGGCGGTATCGCATCAGCCGGACGATCTTCATCTGGCCGGGCGTTCGCGTCTTCGGGGTCGGCAAGACTCGCCCGGCGATCACGCTCGGCAACGCCACGCCGGGGTTCCAGAAGGGCCTCGCCAACATGGTGATCTTCGCCGGCGCCAAGCCCGGCGCGGTCGATACGGCGGCAACCTATCGCACGCCCTTCCCGCCCCCCGGCAGCGTGCCCTTCAACCCGCGGATCGCAGATGCCAACCCGGGCACCTTCTACCCCGCGCTGTCGAACGTGGATTTCGTCATCGGCAAGGGAAACCCCGCCGCCACCGCAATCCGCTTCCACGCCGCACAGCACGCTTATCTCGCGCATATCGATTTCCACATCGGGTCGGGTCTGGCGGGGATCTACCAGGTCGCCAATCAGGCCGAGGACCTGCATTTCCACGGCGGTCGTTATGGCATTCTGACCGAAAAGCCCTCACCCGCCTGGCAGTTCACGCTGCTCGACTCGAGCTTCGACGGCCAACGTGAAGCCGCCATCCGGGAGCATGAGGCGAACCTCACGCTCGTCAACGTGTCCTTCCGCGACATGCCGACCGCGATCGACATCGACCGCGGCTATGGCGACTGGCTGTGGGGCAAGAATGTCCACTTCGACGGCGTTCGCAACGCCGCGGTCGTCATTAGCAACGAGGGCAATGTCTTCACGCAGATCGGCTTCGAAAATGCCGTCGCCCGCGCGACGCCCGTCTTTGCGCAGTTTCGCGACAGCGGAAAGACTGTCGCGGGCACGGGCAGGACATACCGGGTCGCCTCGTTCAATTACGGGCTGAGCGTCCCCGGGCTTGGCACGAGCGGCAGCTACCAGACCGTCCTGAAGGCAAGCGCGATCCCGCGGCTCCCTGCGCCGCCGCCGCCCGCAATCCGCGCGTTGCCGCCGACCACCGCGTGGAACAACGTCCGCACGCTCGGTGCAAAGGGTGATGACCGAACCGACGACACCAACGCGATCCAGCGCGCGATCGATACGCACCGCACCGTCTATTTCCCGGCGGGCCGCTACGTCGTCACCGACACGCTGCGGCTCAAACCCGACACCGTATTGGTCGCACTTCATCCGAGCCTGACGCAGATCATCCTCCCCGACGGCACCCCTGCTTTCCAGGGCATCGGCGCACCCAGGGCACTGATCGAAAGCGCACGCGGCGGCGATGCGATCGTGTCGGGACTTGGCCTTGCCACCGGCGGGATCAATCCGCGCGCGACCGGGCTGCTGTGGATGGCGGGCGAGCGATCGCTGGTCGAGGACGTCAAGTTCCAGGGCGGCCACGGCACCAACCTTGCCGACGGCACGCGCTTCGATCCCTATAACGCCAACCACACCGGCGATGCGGACCCCGCCAAACGCTGGGACGCGCAATATCCGAGCCTGTGGGTGACACGCGGCGGTGGCGGCACCTTCGCCAACCTTTGGAGCCCCAGCACTTATGCGACCGCGGGGATGCTGGTATCGGACACCAGCACGCCGGGCCACGTCTACCAGATGTCGAGCGAGCATCACGGTCGCAGCGAATTCGTGCTCGACCATGCCGCCAACTGGGAGTTCCTCGCGCCGCAGACCGAGGAGGAAGCGGGCGAGAGCCAGGACGCGACTTCGTTTGAGATCCGCGATTCCCACGATATCCTGATCGCGAATTACCACGCGTATCGCGTCACGCGCTCGCTCAAGCCCGCTCCCACCGCCGTCAGGCTGTACGGCCGCAATACGGTCCGCTTTCGCAACGTCCATGTGAATGCGGAGAGCGGTCTGGGCACTTGCGACGAAAACGGATGTGCGACCTACCTCCGCGTCAGCAAGTTTCCGTATGACAACGCAATCCAGGACAGCGCCAGCGGGCTGGAGGTACGCGAACGCGAATTTGCCATGCTCGACGTGACCGACGCCGTGAGCGCACCTCCGACAGGGCAACCATATGCCAACGCCAAGGTCGACCGTATCGCGGACGGCTTCTATTCCGCATCCGGTGGCGCGGTCGGGCGGGATGGATCGCTGTATTTCGTCGACCATCACGCACAGCGCATCCATCACTGGGCACCCGACACGGGGCTGACGGTCGTCAGCGACGCGGCGCTCGATGCGGTCAACCTTGCGGTCGACGCATCGGGCCATCTGCTCGTGCTGTCCTCGGCGGGACGCAACGGAACGGTGTTCAGCCTGAACCCCGAAGCGCGCGATGGCACGATCACGCCGATTGCCGCCACGCCGACAGTCCCGCACTCGAAAGCGGCGAGCGTGCTACCGGTCAACACCTGGGCCAATGGCGAGTTCAGGGATCAGCTCGATCTCGCAGACTATAGCTATCCGACGCTCGCCGACATGTACGCGCGCGACATGGGGGCCGCCAAACCGCTGGAATACGTGTCCCCCGACGGCAGCCTCGCGCTGCCGGCCTACCGCACGTTCCAGCAAGGCCCGGCGACCTTCCGTGGATGGCGCTTTTCGGACTCGCTCGATGCGTATGGTTTCACCACCGCGGCGGTGGGCGCGCCGGTGTTCGTCACCAACGGATCGGAGAACAGGACCTACCGCGGTCGCGTCGCTGCGCAGGGTGTGATTCTCGACCTGCAGCCCTTCGCAGACCGCGGTGGCGAGAGCGTCGCGGTCGATGCCCGGGGCCGAGTGTACGTCGCGAACGGCCAGGTATTCGTCTATGGCGCGGACGGTTTGGCGCTCGGGCGGATCGACATCCCCGCGCGTCCCTTGCAGTTGCTCGTCGGCGGAGCGGACGGGCGGACGTTGTACGTGCTGACACATCATGCGGTCTATCGGGTCGGTTTGGCGGACTGATCTAGCGTGTCGCGAACTGCGCAGTAGGCGTTGACCTCCGCCCGCAGAATGTGCCAATGCCCGCACATCGATGGCTCGGTCGCCTTCCCACGTGGTTTCACGTCGGATCCGGATGACGGCAGCTCGATATGCGGGTGTAGCTCAATGGTAGAGCTTTTGCTTCCCAAGCAAGTGACGAGGGTTCGATTCCCTTCACCCGCTCCAATTCCTCGCTGACCCTGCAACGTTGCGCTTAGGTGCGACGCTTTCGCTCCATCCCGCCGGCAGCGGGTAAAGAAACCGACCGACATCGACCACAATGCCGGTCGGCCCGACGTCAGGCTACGCCCGCGCCGCCGGTAACGCCGTAAACCTCGCCACTGATGAAGCTCGCTTCCTGGCTGGCGAGCAACACGTAGACCGCCGACAGCTCGACCGGTTGACCGGGACGCCCGAACGCGCTCTTTGCGCCGAACTGTTCGACCGCCTCGGCCGGCTGCCCACCGGACGGTTGCAACGCGGTCCAGAACGGTCCCGGCGCCACGACATTCGCGCGGATGCCCTTTTCGAGCAACTGCTTGGCCAGCGCCTTGGTATAGGCGACGATGCCCGCCTTCGACGTCGCATAGTCGAGCAGGATCGCCGAGGGATCGTACGCTTGCACAGACGCCGTCGTGATGACGCTGGCACCCGCGGGCAGGTGCGGCACGGTGGCCTGTGCGATCCAGTGCATCGCATAGAGATTGGTCTTCATCGTCTGGTCGAAATCGTCTGACGTGACCTGCGAGACGTCCTCCCGGTACTTCTGCCGTGCGGCATTGATGACCAGAATGTCGATGCCGCCCAGCGCGTCGACCGTCTTGGCGACCATGTCGCGGCACCAGCGCTCGTCCGTGATGTCGCCGGGAAGCGCGAGCGCCGTGCGGCCTTCCGCCTCGATCATCGCAATGACCTCGGCGGCGTCGGACTGCTCGCTTTCGAGGTAGGAGATCGCCACATCGGCCCCCTCGCGCGCGAAGGCGATCGCCGCCGCGCGACCGACGCCGCTGTCCCCGCCGGTGATGAGCGCCTTGCGTCCCTTGAGCTTGCCCGAACCGACATAGCTCGTCTCGCCATGATCGGGTTTCGGGTTCATTTCGGCGGCCAACCCCGGCGTTGGCTGCGGCTGGCGTGGGAAAGGCGGGCGCGGATATTGGGTGCGCGGGTCCTGCATAATCAAACGATCGGTCATGAGACGTCTCCTGAGGGTGATTTGGAAAGGGTCAAATTGGACCGCGCGGTCAGCACGCGTCCTGCTGCGCCAGCACGTCCAGCGCCATGACATGCGCCAGATGCGAAAGGCCCTGCGGAAGATTGCCGAGGAAGGCACCCGTCTTCGGATCGGCCATCTCGGTCAGGATGCCGACACCCCGATCAAGCGCCGTGGTGATCGCCTCTAGCGCCGCCTGCGCGCGATCACGCTGGCCGAGCAATGCACGCGCCTCCACGATCCAGAACGTACAGGCGAGGAAACATCCCTCCTCCGCGTCCACGCCGCTGTAGCGATAGTGATAGGGTCCGGCACCCAGTTCGGCATCGATCGCGTCGAGCGTCCTGGCGAGCTTGTCATGGCCGTCGAATCCGAACCGGACCGCAAGCGCGAGCGATGCATCGAGCTTGTCGCTGCCGGGGTAGAAGACGAACGCCTGCTTCTTCTCGGACCAGCAATGCTCCTCGATCCAGTCCGCGATCCGGTCGCGTTCGCGCTCCCAGCGGTCGCGGCACGTCGTCGGTAGCTGCCCTTCGTCCGCCAGCTCGACCGCACGCGCGAGCGCCTGCCAGCAGCTCACCTTCGACATCGTGTAATGCTGCGGCTCTTCCAGCTCCCAGATCCCGGCATCCTTCTTGCGCCAGGCATCCGCGCACTGGTCGGCAAGATGCGAGAGGAGCTCCGCGCTCGAAGGATCGAGAATGTTGCCGCACCCGACGAAGCACGACGCGGTTTCGAAGATGTCGCCGTAGATGCCGTGCTGGTGCTGATCGGTCGCCGCATTGCCGATCCGCACCGGTTGCGACCGTCGATAGCCGGGCACTTCGATCTCGGTGAGATCCGGCACCAATTCCCCGCCAAGCGTGTAGCAGACGCGCGCGTCCTTCTCTGCCAGCCGCTTCAGGAGCCAGGTGAACGCCGCCTTGGCTTCCGCCTGCGCGCCGGCGGCGAGAAACGCCTTGATCGTGTATCCGGCATCGCGGATCCAGGCGTAGCGATAGTCATAGTTCTTCGTGCCCCCGATCCCCTCGGGAAGCGACGTAGTCGCCGCGGCTGCGATCGCGCCCGACGGCGAGAACAGTAGAAGCTTCAACGCGAGGACGCTGCGAATGAAGGCAGCCCGTTGCTCGCCCGTATATTCGACGCGCGATGACCAGGTTCGCCATTCCGCATCGGACACGTCGATCCGATCGTCGATATCGGCCAGCTTTGGCACGACCAGCGGCTCGCCCTCGCCGGCGACGATCGCGAGGACCTCGCGCCGTCCCTGCGTCACGGTCAGCGTTCCCTTGACCGCTTCGTCGGCACGCTCCGCGGTGAAGCCGTCGGTATGGAGGAACAGGCCCAGCACCGATCCCACATGAAAGACCGAATGCCGGCCGATCGTCGACTGGTACGGACTGGCGCCGTTGGCGCGGCGTCCCGGGCGCATTTCGACGGTGAACGCAACCGTGCCGTCGAGCCCCTCGACCCGCCGCGCCAGTTCCGCCCAGGGCAACCGGCCGGCAGTGCCGCTGTTCATCGATTCGATCAGACGGGCCCGCCCGCGGGCCGTCGTGAAGATCGTCTCCAGGACGTTGCTGTCGGGCAGGTACCGACGCTCGACCTCGAACGGGTCGACCGGCGTGATCGTGAAGCGCCCCCCCTCCTCCGGGTCGAGCAAGCGGTCGAACAATGGCGGGGAATCGAGATTGGGGACACACCACCAATCGATCGACCCATCCGCCCCCGACAAGGCTACCGAGCGGCCATCGCCGAGCGCTCCATAATCTTCGAGCGCCAGATACCCGTCGACCCGGGTTCCTCCCGCAACGGGCTGCACCGGGCGCGGCCGCACCGCGTCGAGCAACCCCGTCACGATCGCGTCCGTGGCAGCAAGCGCGACACTCCATAGCCCGCGGCAAGACCGAGGCTGACCAATGCCCCGGCCGTGCCCGCCTTGAGCAAATCGCGCTGCCGGCTCGAGAAGATCTCGGTGCGCGACGACTTGGCCCGCTCCGGCCAAGGACCGTCGATCTGCGCGGGGCCCGGCACTGCATGGTCGAGATTGCCCGCACGATCCGCTACGGGCTCGCCGGTCATGTCCGCGATCATCGTGGCGGCCTGCTGGTCGGCCCGTTCGGGCGCAAGCGACTGACCGATCGCCATCATCGCGGTAGAGCGCCCCACCCAGAACTCGCGCTGCGGCTTGGTCACGGCGGTGAACACCGCTTCGGCACAAAGGCGTGGATCGAACAGCGGATCGGGCAGGATCTGCTCGCGCCCGCTATGATTGCGCGCCCAGGTCGGCTGCGGCGTGTTGACGGCAGGCAGATAGACAATCGACAGCGATACCGCGCTGCGATCCGCGATCAGTTCGGCGCGCAGCGAATCGGTAAATCCCGTCACCGCGGATTTGGCCGCGCAATACGCTGCCTGCAACGGCGCGGCGCGGATCGCGAGTCCCGACGAAATCTGCACGATCGCGCCACGGTTGCGGGGTTTCATGTGCCGCAGCGCCGCCAGCGTGCCGTGTACTTGGCTGAGGTAGGTCGTTGCCGTCACGCGCGCATATTCTGCTGCCGTGATCCGATCCGCCGGCGCGACCACGGTCGACATCGCGTTGTTGACCCACGCGTTGATCGACCCGAGTTCCGCCTCGACCCGATCGGCGGCGCGGTCGACGGCATCTGCGTCTGCCACATCGGCGCTGATCGCGAGCACCTTCGCGCCGCCGCCCGACAGCATCTTGCGGGCGTCTTCAAGCCGTTCGGCATCCCGCGCGATGATCGCGACCTGCCAGCCTGTTTCGGCAAACCGTTGTGCGATCGCAAGGCCAATGCCCGCGCTGCCACCGGTAACGACAATCGTCTTGGCCATGTCTGCTCCATGATATTGGTTTTGACCGCACGACCTGCTGGCCGACGTCGAACGCTCGGTGCGGAGAAGAACCAAACGCCGCCAAGGCAAACCATATCCCTGCAAATTGGCAGGTAGAGCCGGGACGTGCCGGTGGCGAAAGGCATCGAATTCAAACAAGCACCTCATTGAAAACGAAATTTTTGCCGCAGCGGGGGCTTTTCATCCCCTGTGCGTTTGGTCGTCCGACAAGGAGTGGGCGTGGCATGGACCAGAAGATCGCACCGTTGGTAGAGGCGCTGGCGAGGATCGAACGCAGGCCGGTCACCGGCTTCGGCGCTCCCGGTCATAACCAGGGCGCCGCCATGCCGGGCGGAATGCGGGCCTTGCTTGGCAAGCGAGTTTTCCGGGCCGATGTGCTCACCCCCAAGGGTCTGGACGATCGGACGGAGGGCAAACTTGTCCTGCAACGCGCGCACGAGATCGCGGCGGAAGCATGGGGTGCCGACTTCTGTCGCTTCGTGACGGGCGGCTCGACGCAAAGCCTGCATACGGTGATGGCGGCGGTTGCCGCCCCGGGCGACACGATCCTCATCGCGGCGAATGCGCACAAGGCCGAGCGCACCTATGCGCTGGCGACAGGGCTCGATGCCGTCGTCGTCCCGGTACAGATCGACGCGACCTGGGACATCGAACATGGTGTCACGCCGCAGGCCCTGCGCGAGACCCTCGCGGCGCATCCGAACGCCAAGGCGTTCATCGTGGTCAGCCCGACTTATTACGGCGTTACCAGCGACGTCCCCGCGCTTTCCGCCATTTGCCACGATCACGGGATCCCGCTCATCGTCGATGCCGCCTGGGGCGGTGCCTTCGCCTTCTGTACAGAGCTACCAGACGATCCGCTCACCAAGGGCGCGGATGTCGCGGTCTATAGCGCGCACAAGACGATGGGTGCGTTGGCGCAGGGGTCGGTGATCGTTGCCAAGGGCAAACAGATCGATCTCCAACGGCTCTGGATGGCCTACGAATTGTTCGAGACGACGAGCCCCTCGGTACCGATCCTTGCCTCCCTCGACGCGACCCGCCGCGACCATGCCGTGGATGGCGAGCGAATCTGGGCCGCCGTCATCGCACTGGCGGAAAAGATGCGAAGGAAGATCGCGGGGATTCCGCCGCTGCGCGTTTTGACCCGTGCCGACATTCCGGGCGACGCCGATCTGGATGTTACCAAGATCCTGATCGATGTCTCGCCGCTCGGCGTATCGGGATATGCGGTCGATGACTGGCTGTACGAAAACCACCGCATCAGCATGGGGCTGTCCGATGCCCGCCATATTCTCGCGGTCGTATCGGTGGGCACGACCCGAGCGGATCAAAAGGCACTGGTCCGTGGATTACGCGATCTGGTAGCGCGTCTTGCCGCCGATCCGTCGATCCTCCCGAAGATGTCGGCTCCACCCGGCATCGATACCCTCTCCGTCGACATGGTAATGCCAGGACCTGCCGCGCTGAACGGTCCTGCAGAGATGGTGCGGTATGAAGCAGCCGCCGGACGGATCGCGGCTGAGATGATCGCCCCCGCTCCGCCAGGCGTGCCGCGCCTGGTTCCGGGTCAGCGGATCACCGCGGCGCACGTCGCGTGGCTTGTCGCCAACCGCGATGCCGGCGCCTTCATGATGGATCCGGTCGACCCGACCGAAGCGACGCTGCGCGTGGTGGAAGAATGACCCGTGGCGTGAGGGTCAGCAGGCGGGCGCGATCGTCTGGAAAGTGGAAACGAGCAGCCGATCATCGACGGGTTTGACGAGCATCCGCATCGCATCGGAGCGTGGTTCGCATACGTCGGGCGACCCGGTGACGAACAGGACAGGGATTGTGCCGAGCGTCGCGAGGATCCGCTGAACCGCAAGCGGGCCGGTCCCCTGCGGCAAGTTCACGTCGGAAATGATGATCGCGGGCGGATGATCCAGCGCGACCGTTACCGCCTCGTCTTCAGTCCCTGCAATGTCGACCGATGTGGCACCAGCGGTCTCGATCAACTGCGCGATATGATCCGACAGGAGCCAGTCATCTTCGATAATCAGAACATGACACATGATGGTTTCCAGATCGTACAGCATGTTAATGCATCAGGATCGGTTTCGGGCTCGCATGTTTGATCGGTCGATCGTTATTATGGCCCGCTCGGGCATGATCTGCATGGAACACATGCGGGCGTCCGGGATCATCACCGGGGGTGCCCGGCAATGCCCCCCGTCGCGTCAGATCGGCGCCTCGATCTCGAAACGCACGCCCGCTGGCGGATAGGACAGCTTGGCTTCACCGCGAACATGCCGCGACAGTACCCGCTCGATCATGCGCGACCCGAACCCCGTACGGGTTGGCGGCGTCACGCACGGTCCCCCATGCTCGACCCAGGCAAAGCGGAAATGGCGATCGCCGTCCGATCCCTGCAGCGCCCAGCGCACGTCCACCGACCCGTCGGCGTTCGACAGGGCGCCATATTTGATCGCGTTCGTCGCCAATTCATGCAGCGCCATCGACAAGGCCAGCGTCACCTCGGGCGACAGCCGGATCGATGGGCCACCGACGACGATCCGTTTGCCGTTCCGGTCGACGAACGGTGCCAGGACCCGCTCGACGATATCGCCGATCACCGCGCCATCGACTTCGTCGCGGACCAGCAGTTCATGCGCCGCGCCCAGGCTGGCTATCCGTCCGGCCACGGTGACACGCGCGTCCGCCAGCGACGCTGCGTCGCGGAGCGTCTGGCTGACGACCGCGCCGACCGTCGCCAACGTGTTCTTGACCCGGTGCGTCAACTCGCGCGCGAGGATCGTGCGGTGTTCCTCGGCAAACTTGCGTTCCGAGATATCCGTCGAAAAGCCCGACATCAGCAATGGTGTGCCGTCGGCGCGATATTGCATCTCGCCCCGAATCGCGATCCAGCGCTGATCCCCCGCGGGCGTCAGAATCCGGTATTCGATCGCCAGCGGCACGCCCGTCTCGACGGTCGACGTGACCGCCGCCTGCTGGCCAGGCAGGTCCGCCGGGTGGATCATCTGCAGGATATCGGCATAGGTCAGCGGTGCGTTCGGGTCACAGCCGAAGTTCGCCTTGCAACTCCTCGATGCGGTCAGCTCCTGCGTTGCGGGATCCAGCGTCCATGTTCCGAGCCCCCCTGCGCGGAGCGCAAGCTTCAATCGCGCCTCGCGCTCGGCAAGATCCACCTCGCGCGCCGCCACTGCCGCCGCCAGCGTCTCGCGATCCTGCTCCAGCTGGATCATGCGATGCCGCTCGAGCGTCACATCAAGCTGCGACGCGACGAAGTACCGGACCTGTCCCGCCGCATCGAACACCGGTGATACGATCAATCGGTTCCAGAACGGCGTACCGTCGCGATGGTGATTGAGCAGGTCGATCTCGATCCGCTCGCGCTTCGCGATCGCCTCACGGAGCCGCTTGACGTCGGCTTCCTCGGTCAGCGGCCCCTGCATGAACCGACAGTTGCGACCGATCGCCTCTTCCGCGGCAAAGCCCGTCAGCCGCTCGAACGCCGGATTGACGTAGATCAGCGGATTGTCGGGCAGCGTCGGGTCGGTGACGACCATCGGCACGATCGCCCCGTCGAAGGCGGCAACGATCGGATCGTTTGGATCGAGCCTCCCGACAAACGCATCGATCGCCGATCGCACTTCGGGTGGCGCATCATACGGTTTGAGCGGGGCGGGCGGGAGAGGCTGTCGATCCAAGGCAGGCATACTTCCAAAAGGGGGATAAAACGGCATGAAAGATGGCGATGCCAAGCTGATACGAGCGTCAAAACAGGTCGATACGCGTCTAAATGATGGGTCTCGCCCGCTGAAATGTGCTGCCATCGGACCAGTGCCCGGTGCGATTTACGGGGAGGACCAGGTCGCCTTCGACCGTCTTCATGCAAGGGCTGGTCGACGTAATCATCACGGTAGAACCCGCCCGACGGTGTTGGGGTCCCGCAAATAGTCGGTTTTTGGTCGGGTCCGCACGCCAACCGGGCACGTCAGGGGACGGGCCCCCAGGCCGCCAAACGACCCCAGCGGCAATGTTCCGTTACATTCTGGCGGGGCGTGCGTTAGGCATATTCGTCCAACCTAGGTGACCATCAATGCCCAGTTCGACCGAACGCCCTGCCATCCTGGAAGCCAATCGCATGCGCAAGATGGCGCGTTCCGCCCATGCCTATGTTCGCGGAAATACTGTCAAATTCTACGAATGGCTGGAGGCGTCGCCGGTGGCAAAACGGGTGCCCGCCGGTCCGAAGGTGTGGATTTGCGGGGATTGCCACCTCGGCAATCTCGGACCGCTGACGAATGGGGACGGCCGGGTCGAGATCCAGATCCGGGATCTCGATCAGGCCGTCATCGGCAATCCGGCGCATGACCTCATCCGCCTGGGCCTGTCGCTCGCGACCGCGGCGCGGGGGTCCGACCTGCCCGGCGTCACCACCGCGCGGATGGTGGAGGAAATGGTCGAAGGCTATGCCGCCGCGATGGAAGATCCCACCAGCGGCAACGCCGGCGTCGAACCCGACGTGGTACGCAGCGTCCAGCGCGCGGCAACCAGCCGGAGCTGGAAGCATCTGGCGAAGGAACGGCTGGAGGCGGTCGATCCGCGACTGCCGATCGGCAAGAAATTCTGGGCGCTCGCGACGGCGGAGCGCGATGCGCTCGAGGCGATGTTTACCGACCCCAAGGTCAGCCGGATGATCCTGGCCCTCGACCACAAGGACAAGCATCGTACGGTCAAACTGGTGGATGCCGCCTATTGGATGAAGGGCTGCAGTTCCCTGGGCTTACTGCGCTTTGCGGCGATCGTGGGATTGAAGAATGCCAAGGGCCGCTCCGATCACGCGCTGGTCGACCTGAAGGAAGCCGTCGCACCGATCGCCCCTGCCGCGCGCGGTGCGGTGATGCCGACCGACAATGGCGAGCGCGTCGTCGCCGCTGCACGCGCACTCTCCCCGCACTTGGGCACGCGCATGATGCCCATCCGGATGTTGGGCCGCTCGCTGTTCATTCGCGAACTGGCCCCGCAGGATCTCAAGCTCGAAGTCGACCAGTTCAACCATGCGCAGGCGGTCAAGGCGGCACGCTACCTCGCGTTTGTCGTAGGCAAGGCGCATGCGCGGCAAATGGACGCCGCTAGCCGCACCGAATGGTTGAGCGTTCTCGAGGCGGACCGCAGGGGCATGATCGATGCGCCGTCATGGTTGTGGGAAAGCGTCGTTTCGCTCGCGGGCAGTCACGAGGCCGGTTATCTCGATCACTGCCGCCGCTATGCGCTTGCGGCCTGATGACCTGCAACGACATCGGCAAAAACCCGGCCGACGCTAGACTAATGCGGCATTTATCCAATGTTAACCGCGCCATACGCACAATGCTTGAATGTCGGACACGCACCAGTTCCATTCTATTCGCGAAAGCGAACGGCTAGAAAAACTTGGAAGCCTCGCGCTTCTGGACTCTGCTCCAGAGCGCGAATTCGACATCATCGTCTTGCTCACTCAACGCCTGTTCGATGTGCCGATCGCACTCGTCTCGCTGGTTGACGATCACCGGCAGTGGTTCAAGGCACGCTGTGGCCTGACCATGACCGAAGGTCCGCGCGGTGACGCTTTCTGCGCGCATGCGATGCATGTGGAAGACGTGATGGTCGTCGAGGATGCGACCCTCGACGAGCGTTTCGTCGACAATCCGCTGGTGACCGGCGACGCGGGCATTCGTTTCTATGCGGGCGTGCCGTTGCGGCCCGCAGCCGCCGGCTTCTCGCCCGACCTCCCCGGGATTGGTACGCTGTGCATTCTCGACACGAAGCCGCGGACGTTTTCGACCGCCGACAAGCGCACGTTGCGCGACTTGGCGCATCTTGTCGCCGGTCTGATCGAAGCCCGGTCCGCCGCGGCCTCACTGCGGACGCTGACGGGCACGCTTCAGGAGCACGCCTCCACGCTCGAGGTGCAGCATCTCCAGCTTCGCCAGGCTGAACGGATGGTCGGGATCGGGTCGTGGCGGTACGATCTCATTGACGGATCACTTCACTGGTCGGATCAGGTCTATGCGATCTACGGTCTCCCGCTTGGGCAGATGCCCTCTGTCGAAGAAGGGCTGAGCTTCTATCCCCGCGAACGACGCCCCGAAATTGCGCGTCTGTTGGACCGCGCGGTGACAAATGGAGAGTCCTTCGATTTCGAAAGCAATTTCACGACGGCGGACGGACGGGAGCGGCGCGTGCGCAGCATGGGCGAGGTGCAGGTCGCGGATGGACGGCCCGTCGCGCTGACCGGCGTTTTCCAGGATGTGACGGATCGCCATGCGAACGATCAGGTTCTGCTCCATTCGGCTAATACCGATGCGCTGACCGGCCTCGCCAATCGTGCCTGCTACGAGCGGCATCTTGCGGGGATCCTCGATCGTCGAAAGGGCGCGAACGCGCCGCTTTGCCTCGTCCTGCTCGACCTCGACGGATTCAAGGCGGTGAACGATACGTTCGGTCACGCCGCCGGCGACGATGTCCTGCGCATGATGGCTGACCGCCTGCGGCAGATCGCTCCGCCGATGAGCTTTGTCGCGCGGCTGGGGGGCGACGAATTCGTCCTGTTGCTGACCCGGCCCCGGGACTGCGCGCGCGCCGAGGCGCAAATCACGATGATCCTGGAAACATTACGCCACAACGTCGAGCGTGAGGGCCAATGCCGCCCGGTCTCCGCAACGATCGGCGCCGCCTTCCTGGAGGATACGCTGGTCTCGCCCGCCGAACTCACGCACCGCGCAGATCTCGCATTGTACGAGGCCAAACGGCGCCAGCGGGGCACGGGGCAGATCTACGGAATGACCGAGCCCATCGTCGCGCCGCGCCGCCTTTATGCGGTCGGCACCACCGGACGGTAACCTGGATCCCGCGCATCACACCGTGATGCGCGTTGAATTGCGCACCAAAATGTAGCACACGCCAGCCCGGACAAACCACCAACCGCGCAGTTCGCAGGGTCAGGCGCACGCAGATCGTGGAGCATCTCTCCCTCGCCTGCTTCGGCACCGTCTCAGGCGGTTGCCGCTCCGTCCTGACCGGGCGATTCTCAGGCTCCGGGACAAAACACTGACCCTCGTTTCTCACATCCGTACCACGCTCGCCGGCAACGCCGCCAACCTGCGCCAAGTTGCTCGGGTGATGGTCGGGACGGTCGCGGCGTTTGCGGCGTATCGGATGCTCGGGCTGCACGAAGGCTATTGGTCGGTCTTCACCGTGCTGATCGTCATGCAGGCGTCGATCGGCGGCACGCTCACCGCAGCGACCGATCGGCTGCTTGGCACCCTGATCGGAGCAGTCCTTGGCGGATTGGGCGCAGCGTTGCAGCGAACCACGACGATCGAGGTCGGCCTGGTGCTAGTGATCGTCACGGGTCTGGCGGCGCTCGTCGCGGCGATCCGCCCACGCTTGCGGGTCGCGCCCGTCACCGCTGCCATCATGCTGCTCAGCGCGCCGCCGGGCGCTCCGGTGCAGGACTTCGTGCGGGATCGGATCATCGAGATCGGGATCGGCGGCGTCATCGGCGTGCTCGCCGCGATGCTGGTGTTTCCCGCGCGCTCGCACGCGGTCGTCATCGCGCGCACCGCCACGGTGCTGCGCCAGATCGCGCGGATGCTGGCGGAACAGGCGCGTGCACTGGAAACGGCAGTGCCGCTTCCCTCCTCCCCCGATCATGTCGCCTTGCGTCAGGCGCTGGGCAACGTCGAAGCCGCAATGAAGGATGCAGACCGCGAACGCGCCACCCGGCTGGCGGACCATCAGATTCCCGCATCGGTGCCGCGCACATTATGGCGCGTCCGCAACGATCTGGTGCTGATCGGCCGTGCCCTAGACGAAGTGCTGCCGCCCGTTGCATTGGCCGCGCTGGCGACACCCGCCGCCGCTATGCTTGATGCCCATGCCGCACTTGCGACCCGTTGCGCCGTCGCACTGTCCGCCGGAACGTCGGTCGACCGCATGGATGCGTCCGCCTGCTACCGCAAGTTCGGAGCCGCGCTGGATCTGTTCCGGACGAGCGACGCCGCGGCAACGCTCGATTTCGAAGCGTCGGGGCGGGTGTTCGGGCTCGCGTTCGCGGCTGGGCGATTGCACCGCGACATGATCGATCTTGCCGGGCGAGTCGACGATATCGCCCCCGGCAAGGTGCTTGCGGCAAAACCGGCGTAGCCGCCGGCAAGACGCAGGCCCGCGGTAGATGCCTTACCGCGCTGCGCCGCCCAGCCGCACCCCGATCCACAACCGGCGCGGCGTGCCGAGGTCGATCGAACCACCGGCATTGCGGGTGACGATGGTCGTGTCGGTCAGGTTCTCCCCGCGCGCGACCACCGTCCAGTGCGCCGCAACGGGCACGCTCACCACACCGTCGAGCGTCGTGAAGGCGGGGAGCACGTCAGTCTGCAAATCGTCCTCAAATTGCTTACCGACGTGCCGCCCGGTGAGCGACAGCCCGAGACCATGACGGTCCTGCCAGGCGAGCGTGGCGCTTGCGGTATGCCGGGGGCTTTGCGCGGGAATATAGCCGTCGAGCTGCGCCGAGGCACCCGATGCACGCACCTTGCTGTCGCTGAACGCATAGGACCCGTCGAGCGACAGCTGCCCCTGCGTCGCCCGCGCGGTGACCTCGACCCCGCGCGCGACGATCGCATCGACATTCTGACGTTGCCGAACATTCGGCGCGATCGTCACGTTCGCGATCGCTCCTCCCAGCCGATTGTAGAACCCCGTCACCCCGACCGAAATGCCACGCGCCGGGGTCAGATCGAACCCGCCCTCGACTCCGCGCAACCGTTCGAGGCCAAGCGCAGCATTGGCTTGCGTGGTGATCGGAAAGACCACGAACGGGCGATACAGTTCGTTGAGCGTCGGCAACCGGAACCCGGTATAGCCAGCCGCCCGCAGCGCGACCGCATCGCTCGCGTGGAACAGCGCACCCGCGCGGCCAGTCGCCTCGACCCCATCGCGGTTCGCGAACCGCCGGTCGGTGGTGATCGCCCCCGTCCGGGTCCGCTCGCGGAAAAACCCGTCGGTAATCGTCCAACGATCGCCGCGCACGCCTGCGGTCAGCACCAACCGCCCGAGCGTCCAGTCGTCCTCGGCAAAAAGCCCTGTGGTGCTGGTGTTGCCGCCTGCGGTCCGCCGCGTCGTCACTGCCCCAGTTGCGGCATAGGCGTCCTCGTACAGCGTCCCCTCGCCCAGCCGCACATCCGCGCCGATGCGCAGCACATGGTCGGGCCCGACCGGCGGGCGCAATTCGATCTTGCCGCCGATCCCGGTCGCGGGCGTGTTGCGCTGATCGAGCGTCAGCCGCGACGTGGTCGCGCTGATGACCCGGTTGGTGAAGTTGCGTGCCTGGACATAAGCGAGCGCATCCACCGCCCAGGCGCCGCGATGGATCAGCCGGACGCTCGCATCCTCGCCCGAGGAACTGCTGTCGGCCCCCGCGAACCGCAGGGTGCGATTGTCACGGAACACGACCGCGCGCGCCTGCAGTTCGGTCTGCGCGTCGATCGGGACGACCGCGCGCGCCTGGCCCGACCAGTCGCGATAGCGCGCGCGCACGGTCGCGGCGGTGCGCTGGTCGACCGGGGTGGTGAAGAAACCATCGCCGCGCTCGAAGCGTCCCGCGACCGACAGATACCCCGCGCCGACATCGGGCGACACGATTGCGCTCGTCTCGACCGCATTGTTGCTGCCGTAGAATGCGCTGCCGGCGACCCTCGGCAAATCGGCACGGGTCGCGCTCGCCAGTTCGATCGTGCCCGCGACCGCCCCGGCACCGAACGCCCCTGCCCCGCCGCCGCGCGTGATCCGCACGCTCGACAGCCGATCGGGCGACAGCGCGTTGAACGGGATATAGCCGAAGAACGGATCCGCCAGCGGTACGCCATCGAGCAGCACCAGCGCGCGTGACGACGCGTTCCCGCCGAGCGCCCGCAACGTCACGCCTTGCGCCGACGGGTTGGCCGAACGGCTGTCGCTCCGCCGAAACTGCTGGAAGCCCGCGACGTCGGACAGGACGTTTTCGACCCGGCCCGATGCGTCATTGGTCAGTCGATCCCGATCGATCGAGACCGATCCATAGGCGGGCACTCCCGGCGGCAGCGGCAACGGGGACCCGAGCACGACGATGTCGGGGCCGTCGGTTTCCGGTTCGGCCGGGGTCGCCTGTTGGGCGGACAGGCCAGCGGGGACGCCCGCCACCACGAGCGCCAATGTCCAGAATTTCACGTCCGTCAGAGTTTCTTGGTCTGGGGAACACCGCTGACCCAGAACACCCCGTCTGGCTTCAGCGTGATGACATATTGCCCGCGATCATCGCATTCCGCGATCCATACCGCCTCCCCGTCGATCGGCGCGTGCTTCTCGAACCGGACGATCTTCTGGCAGGTGTAGCCCCCGTCGCGAATAGCGCGGAAGAAGGTGGTTTCCTGCAAGCTCTTGGGCAGCGCGTCGATCTTGGCTTCCATCGGATCGGGCTTCGCTGTCGCAGCGGTCGTGTTGCCCGCATTGGTGGCGGGGTCACAAGCTGACAATCCGACGAGCGGGCCCGAAAGCAGGACGATGAGGGGTAGGACGTTCTTCATCACAGCGCTCCCGATCAGATACCGTCGCTAACGACATTGCGACCGGATTGCTCCAGGGCCGCGGTCAAATCCGCAATACAACGGTCGGCCAGTGCGGCATTGGTCGCGCGGACGACGAAGTTTGCACCGACGCGGCCGTCGCGGAAGAACGGATAGCTGCCGATCGCGACGCCCTCATGCGTCTTCTCGGCTTCGCGCAGCACGTCTGCGACTTCGCTTTCGCCGACCCAGCAACCGATCGTACGCGAGATCACGGGCAGTCCGCCCTCCAGCGTGCCGGTCAGCGCGTCCAGCATCCCGGCCGTGATGTGCGGCACGCCCGCCATGATGAAGATGTTGTCGATCTTGATGCCGGGCGCGCCGGACATCCGGTTCTCGATCAGGTCGGCGCCCTCGGGGACGCGCGCCATCCGCTTGCGCGCGTCGTTCAGCCCGCCACGATCCGCGTAATAGGTTTCGAGCACCGCCACCGCCTGTGGATGGAACACGACCGGCACGCCCAGCGCCTCAGCGATCGCGTCGACCGTGATATCATCGTGCGTCGGCCCGATCCCGCCGGTGGTGAACAGATAGTCGTTGCGCTCGCGCAGGATGTTGACCGCCTCGACGATCGCCTCGGTCCGGTCCGCGACGATCCGCACCTCGGCCAGGCGAATGCCCTGCACGTTGAGCCAGGCCGCGATTTGCGCGACGTTCTTATCCTGCGTGCGACCCGAGAGGATCTCGTCGCCGATCACCGCGAGCGCGGCTGTCCAGATGCGGTTGGTCATCCCGCCCGCATAGCCCCGCGCCGCCCCCTCGCAAAGCCCGGAGCGTGCCGCTATATCGATTGTCATGACCGAATATGTAACCGTAACCGCCGACGCCCCGATGGGCCGGACCGGCGCGATCAAGCTCCACGGCCGCGACGCGTTCGACGGGATGCACGCCGCAGGCAGGCTCGCCGCCGAAACGCTCGACATGATCGTGCCGCACATGGTGCCGGGAATGGCGACCGCCGATCTCGACGACATGATTCGCCGCTTCATTGCCGATCGCGGGGGTATCCCCGCGACGCTCGGCTACCGCGGCTATACGCATTCGAGCTGCATTTCGACCAACCATGTCGTGTGCCACGGCATCCCGAGCGAGAAGACGCTCAAGAACGGCGACATCGTCAATGTCGACGTGACGCCGATCCTCGATGGCTGGCACGGCGACAGCAGCCGCATGTATCTGGTCGGCGACGTACCGATCAAGGCGAAGCGGCTGGTCGACGTGACCTACGAGTGCCTGATGATCGGGATCGAGCACGCCAGGCCAGGCAACCATCTCGGCGACATCGGCCACGCGATCCAACGCCATGCGGAGAAGCATCGCTACGGCGTAGTGCGCGATTTCTGTGGGCACGGGCTTGGGCGGCTGTTCCATGATGCGCCCGAGGTCGTCCATGCCGGACGTCCTGGCACCGGACCAGAATTGAAGCCGGGGATGATCTTCACGATCGAACCGATGATCAACACCGGGCGTGCGGACGTGAAGCTGCTCGACGACGGCTGGACCGCGGTGACGCGCGACCGGTCGCTCTCCGCGCAATTCGAGCATTCGATCGGCATCACCGAAGAGGGCTGCGAAATTTTCACGCTCAGCCCGGGCGGGTTCGACAAGCCGCCCTATTGAGGGGTTGGGTAGCGCACTCCCCGAAGCGCCAAGCACCACCACCCCGGGCGAAGGCCGGGGCCCAATCGCGATGGCAGATGTTTGTGGCGCTGTGCATCGTTATTTCCACCTTCGCTATTGGGCCCCGGCCTTCGCCGGGGTGATGGGTTTGTTCGGCACGCTCCGCTACGACGAGCACAATGCCGCAAAATCAGGCACGCCCCCGCCACCTGCGCGTCAGCTAGGCACTGCACCCCCCGCTCCCCACGCGAAACCCACGCAATTCCGCCCCTCGCGCTCCTGGCATGGTTATTGTAAGGTGAACAGACATTCCGGGAGGCGTACCAGCGTGAAAAAGATCGAAGCGATCATCAAGCCGTTCAAGCTCGATGAGGTGAAGGAAGCGCTGCACGAAGTCGGAGTCAGCGGGATCACGGTGACGGAAGCCAAGGGCTTCGGACGCCAGAAGGGCCATACAGAACTGTACCGCGGTGCGGAATATGTGGTCGATTTTCTGCCGAAGGTGAAACTCGAAGTCGTTGTCGAAGACGGCCTCGCCGATCGCGTCGTCGAGGCGATTGCCGCCGCCGCGCAGACCGGCCGCATCGGCGACGGGAAGATTTTCGTCATTCCGGTCGAAACCGTCTTGCGGATTCGCACGGGCGAACGCGACGAAGATGCGATCTGATCGCGCAATGATCGGAATGCGCGTTTGACGCAGCGCAACATCTTGTGACAGCGTAATAGGACGATCCTATACGAGTCCCGCGGTCGAATCTTGGCGCGGGCAATTTTCCAGTATCCAGAAAGGGCGTGGGGACATGGCTAAGACGGGCAACAGCGCAAACGACGTGCTGAAGATGATCAAGGACCAGGAGATCGAGTGGGTCGATCTGCGGTTCACCGATCCCAAGGGCAAGTGGCAGCATCTGACGATGGTCGCAGGCGTCGTCGGTGAGGACGAACTGACCGACGGCTTCATGTTCGACGGATCGTCGATCGAGGGCTGGAAGGCGATCAACGAGTCCGACATGATCCTCATGCCGGATCTGGATGCAGTGTGGACCGACCCCTTCTCGGCGACCCCAATGCTCATCCTGGTGTGCGACATCGTCGAGCCGTCGACCGGCGAGCTGTATGCCCGCGATCCGCGCTCGACCGCCAAGCGCGCCGAAGCGTATCTGAAGACGACCGGCATCGGCGACACAATCTTCATCGGTCCGGAAGCCGAGTTCTTCATGTTCGACAACGTCCAGTTCGAGAACAGCTACGCGACCAGCTATTACAAGATCGACGACATCGAGCTGCCGACCAACACCGGTCGCGAATATGACGGCGGCAACCTCGGTCACCGTCCGCGTGCCAAGGGCGGCTATTTCCCCTGCGCGCCGATCGACAGCGCAGTCGACATCCGTGGCGAGATGGTCTCGACCATGCTCGAAATGGGCCTGCCGTGCGACAAGCATCACCACGAAGTCGCCGCTGGCCAGCACGAACTGGGCCTCACTTTCGGCACGATGACGCTGACCGCGGATCGCATGCAGATCTACAAATATGTCTGCCACAACGTCGCGCAGGCTTACGGCAAGACGGTCACGTTCATGCCCAAGCCGATCAAGGAAGATAACGGCTCGGGGATGCACACGCATCTGTCGATCTGGGACAAGGGCAATCCGCTGTTCGCCGGCAATGGCTATGCGGGTCTGTCGGAGACGTGCCTGTTCTTCATCGGCGGCATCATCAAGCATGCCAAGGCAGTGAATGCCTTCACCAACCCGACGACCAACAGCTACAAGCGTCTGGTCCCGGGCTATGAAGCACCGGTGCTGCTCGCTTACTCGGCGCGCAACCGTTCGGCCTCGTGCCGCATTCCGTACGGCACCGGCCCCAAGGCGAAGCGCGTCGAAGTGCGCTTCCCCGACGCGATGGCGAACCCGTATCTCTGCTATGCCGCCTTGTTCATGGCGGGCATGGACGGGATCCAGAACCGTATCCACCCGGGTGAGGCAATGGACAAGAACCTGTACGACCTGCCCCCGGCAGAGCTCGCCGAGGTTCCGACCGTCTGCGGTTCGCTCCGCGAGGCACTCGATTCGCTGGCGGCAGATCACGACTTCCTGCTGAAGGGCGACGTGTTCTCCAAGGACCAGATCGAATCGTACATCGAGCTCAAGATGCATGACGTGCTGCGCTGGGAAATGACGCCGAGCCCGGTCGAGTTCGATATGTACTACAGCTACTGAGGCGCGGCACGCGCCGGTGCGGACGAGGCGAAGCCAAGTCCGCACAGGAGCTGTCGGCCGGCCTCGCCAGAGCGAGGACCGACGGCGTGGCTTTGCCACGACGCGACTTTAGAAAGGGCGTCCGGAGCGATCCGGGCGCTCTTTCTCTATCAATTGCCCCCGAACCAACCCACATTCCAAACCCGCCCGAAACCCCGTAAAGCCGCCGCCATGATCAACGTCGCTGCTCTCTACCGTTTCGCCCGCTTCCCCGACCCGCACGCACTGCGCCAGCCGTTGCTCGACCTTTGCACAGAGCAGGGCATCAGGGGCACGCTGCTCCTCGCGCACGAAGGGATCAACGGAACGATCGCGGGCATCGACGCCGCGATCGAAACCGTGCTCGCACATATCCGAACCCTCCCCGACTGCGCGGACATTAAGGTCAAGCATAGCCACGCCGAGACGATGCCGTTCCACCGCATGAAGGTCCGCATCAAGCGCGAGATCGTCACGATGGGCGAACCCGCGATCGATCCGCTGGGCGGTACGGGCACCTATGTGAAGCCAGCCGACTGGAACGCGTTGATCGACGATCCCGACACGGTCGTGATCGACACGCGCAACGCCTATGAAGTCAAGGTCGGGACCTTCGCGCGGGCAATCGACCCCAAGACCGACAGTTTCAGCGACTTTCCCGCCTGGGCCCGCGCGCATCGCGCCGAGCTGGAGGGCAAGCGGATCGCGATGTTCTGCACCGGCGGGATCCGCTGCGAGAAATCGACCGCGTTCCTCAAGGCCGAGGGACTGACCGACGTCTTCCACCTCGAAGGCGGCATTCTGAAGTATCTCGAGGAGATCCCGCAGGCACAAAGCCGGTGGGAAGGCGAATGCTTCGTGTTCGACGAGCGCGTCGCGGTCGGGCACGGGCTCGCGCCGGGAACGCATGGTCTGTGCCGGGCGTGCCGGATGCCCGTATCGCCTGAAGAGCGCGCTTCGCCGCTGTTCGAGGAAGGGATCGCTTGCCCCGCCTGCGCAGGCACGCGCGATGAGGCCAGACGCGCAGCCTATGCAGAACGGCATCGGCAAGTGGGGCTGGCACAGCAGCAGGGGCGCGCGCATGTCGGGGCCGTCGCCCCGAAACGCGATGGTTCGCCCACTAACCCGGAAGAATGACGCGTTTCCTCCCGCGTTGGGACTAGCGTAAATCCCGCGCACATGGCTTGTGCGGCGCGCGGCAATGTTCGGCCGCTTTGTACGCGAGAGTTCCGATGATTCCGTCTACCGTTGGCCGCCTTGCCGTGGCGACGTCCGCGACCGCCTTGTGCTTCGCGCAGCCCTCATTCGCGCAGCAGGTCGACATCGGTGCCCCTGCCCCGCCGCCAGCCCCGGATGCCCCGGCCGCGCAACCGCCCGCCAACGACAGCCAGAAACCCGCGACCGAACCCGCCGGCCCATCCGGCCCGAACACACCCAGCGAAACCACCGCGCCCGCCAGGCGGCGGGTGCCAGGCCGCATGCAGCGTCCGCGCAACACGCTGTTCAATCCGCAGATCGGCGATACGCAGAGCAGTGCCCCGCCCGGGCTGTTCGCCGACTGGCGGCATGCACGGACCTGGCTGGGGGATCGTGGCTTCGATGTCTCCGCGCGCTATGCGTCGGAAAGCGGGTATAACGTCACCGGCGGCCAGCGCAGGAAGCTGACCGAAACCGGTCAGGTCGATTTTGGCGCAAAGATCGACATGGCCAAGATCGCCGGGATTGATGGTGGCACGTTGCAAGCGACCTTCACATGGCGCCGCGGGCGCAACCTGTCCGACGATGCCGGGCTCGGCACCTTGCAGCAGGTGCAGGAAGTGTTCGGCCGCGGCCAGACCGTCCGCGTCACGGAATTATGGTATGAACAGAAGATCGGCGAGACGATCGAGGTGAAGGTCGGCCGGACCAATCCGGGCGCCGATTTCGCAGGCTTCTCCTGCCATTTCCAGAACCTGTCCTTCTGCGGCGCGCAGCCCGGCAATCTCGTCGGCGATTATTGGTACAACTGGCCGGTCAGCCAGTGGGGCGGGCGGCTGCATGTCGACGTCGGTAGCGGGGCCTATGTCCAGCTCGGCGCGTATGAGGTCAATCCGCTCAACCTCAAGAACAATTTCTTCGTCGCGCGCTGGCATGGCGCGACCGGCGCGCTCATTCCGGTGGAGGCCGGCTGGACCCGGCTTGGCGATACCGGGCATGTCGGATCGTACAAGGTCGGCGCCTGGTATTCGACCGCCAACGGCGACGACGTGCTGCTCGACCGCAACCGCCGTCCGATTGCGATCACCGGCCTCGCGCCATTGCAGCGTTCCGGGCGGTACGGCGTCTACGCCACCCTCCAACAGCAGATCAGCGGAACCTCCAAGGACGGCAAGGCGCTGACAGGGCTCGGAGTCTTCGCCAATGTGACGCAGGCGGACCGCGCGACCAGCGTGACCGACAATCAGGCAACGCTCGGGATTTTCTACAAGGGTTTGCTGCCCGGGCTCGAAGGGGACGTGCTGGGCGTCGCGATCGGGCGTACCAACGTCAATGGCCGCGCCGCCGCAGGGGACCGCCTGATCCCGGGAACGCCAGTGCGCGATGCCGAATATGCCGCCGAACTCTATTACAGCCTGACGCCGGTCGCCTGGCTCGAGCTTCAGCCCAACGTCCAGTGGATCCACCAACCGGGTGGCGTGCGAACGCGCGGTAACGTGACCGTACTCGGGCTAAAAGCGGCCCTGACGCTGTAACCGTCCGTCTAGTTCCGACCGATCGCACGCTGACAGCACCGTGCGATCGTCGCCACAACAAGAAAGGGCGGAGGATGTTGCCATCCCCCGCCCCCTCAAGGCTGTCCGACTATTCGGAAAATATTAGAAGTGCGTGATCACGCCCAGCATCGGACGGAAGCTGTGGAAGTCACCGAACGTGTTGACTTCTGCACGGATGCGGAAGCCGGCGTTGCCGGTGATGCCCTGAAGGCCGATGTCCTTCGGACCGAACTCGGTGCCGATGCCGTAGGTGACGCCGTCGACCTTCTTGTTGTTGCGGTCGCCGCTGACGAAGGCGGGGTAGTTGTCGAAATCGACCCACTGATAGCCGACCTTGCCGTAGAACATGCCGCTATCGCCAGCGCGAACGCCGAAACGGCCTGCTGCGCCATATTCCCAATCGATGTTGCCGGAAACGCCCTTAGCGACGTTACCTTCTGCACCGACGAAGACCGGGCCGAGCGGAACGTTGAAGCCGACGACGCCCTGAACCAGCGCGCCTGCGAGACGGTAGTTGTTGCGCAGCGTGCCGTTCGAGTTGATCGCCTGCGGGATGCCGTGGTTCGGTTCGTTGTCGAACTGCTCCCAGCCGCCCATCACGCCGACATAAGGCTCGATGCCGAATGCGCGCGTGCCGTCGGGTGCCTGCGGGGCGGTGTCAGCAGGTGCTGCCATCGCGGTGTCGGCAGGAGCGGCAGGTGCCATGTCCTGTGCGAAGACCGGGGCTGCGAAGAGGACGCCAGCGGCTGCGGCGGCAAGCTTGAGTGTACGCATTTGTAATGGCCTCATGATTTGGCAGTTGGATCGCACCCGGGGGATGCGTCGGGTGTCCCGTAGCGGGTTGAACTTAATTGTCCGCAGGTTGTTGCATCGCGGCGGAATTAAAATCGCGAAACGCGGATCTGTCACATTTGTGCAACGCTTTCTTTCAAAAGCCTGAACAAAATGCGGCACGATCATGGCGTCGGTTGGGGGAGAATGTGATGAAGTGCCCCGCAGTCACGACGACCGGATGATCACCACCCGATTCGCCGTTTCGGAGAGACACATTCCCCCTGCAGGGTTCACCGGCGATCAGTAGGCGCGACCGATCAGCACGCGTTCGACCGCAGGCTCACCCGTGAAGATGCACGTCCCTGCCGGCGCTGCCTGTTCCATCGGCGCGTTGCGGATCGTCAGCTTGAGCGCCTTCAGGCGCGCAACCACCGCATCGAGTGCGGCGCCGGTCGGGCGCGACCACTGTACCTCTAGCCAGCCGGGGTTTTTCACGCCGTCGGCAAAGTGCGTTTCCACGGCCGCAAAGTCCGCCGCCTGCGTAATGCTCGCGTCGAGCCGCGCCCGCGCCTCGCTGTGGAGCGATGCCTGAATGTCCTCGAGAATCGCAGCCGCCGCAGCAACGAAGTCGCCCCGCGCGATGACGGCGCTGTCGAGCTTGCCGTCCTCGCGGTACAGCCGATCGCGGCGGATCACCGAGACGTTGCCACCGGACACGTCGCGCCCGCCGACCTCGATCACGATCGGCGCGCCCTTCTTGACCCAGCCCCAGCGCTTGGTCGCGGTCTTGCCGAACTTGAGGTCGAGCAGCGCGCGTACGGGTTCACCCAGCGCGGTTTGCTGCGCGAGCTCCGCCTGCAACGCCTTGCAATAGTCGACGATCGCGGCGTCCTCGGGGCTTTCGCGCAGCATCGGCACGATCACGATCTGCCACGGCGCGATCCGCGGCGGGACGCGCAAGCCATCGTCGTCGCCGTGGACCATGATCACGCCGCCGATCATCCGCGTCGACACGCCCCAGCTCGTCGTATTGGCGAGCTCGAACACCCCTTCGGCATTCTGGAACTTGATGTCCTGCGCGTGTGCGAAGTTGGTGCCGAGGAAATGCGAGGTACCCGCCTGGAGCGCCTTGCCGTCCTGCATCATCGCCTCGATGCTGTAAGTCGCGACCGCGCCGGGAAAACGTTCGTTCTCGGGCTTCTCGCCCGCCACTACCGGCAGCGCGAGGCACGTTTCGGAGAACTCGCGATAGACCTCGAGCATCTTGAGCGTCTCCTCACGCGCCTCATCCGCGCTGACATGGGCGGTATGCCCTTCCTGCCACAGGAACTCGCTGGTGCGCAGGAACATCCGCGTGCGCATCTCCCAGCGGACGACGTTCGCCCATTGGTTGATCAGGACGGGCAGATCGCGCCACGACTGAACCCAGCGCGCGAACGCCGCGCCGATCACCATTTCCGACGTCGGCCGCACGACGAGCGGCTCTTCGAGCTTTGCCTCGGGATCGGGGATCAACCGTCCGAGACCGTCCGCCTTCAGACGGTGATGCGTGACGACCGCCATTTCCTTGGCGAAGCCTTCGACATGCTCGGCTTCCTTCTCGAAATAGGAGAGCGGGATGAACAGCGGGAAATAGCAATTCTCATGCCCCGTCGCCTTGATCCGGTCGTCGAGCAGACGCTGAATCCGCTCCCAGATGCCATAGCCCCACGGCCGGATGACCATGCAGCCCCGCACGCCGGATTCCTCGGCGAGGTCGGCCTCGGTGATGACGGACTGGTACCAGGCAGAAAAGTCGGCCTCGCGGGTGACGGGAAGTGCGCGTTTGATCATGACCGCGCGGATAGCGGGAAATGCGGGCGTGGCAAAGCCCGGCGAGGGTCTGCGTGCACTATACTTGGCCCCTCCCCTTCAGGGGAGGGGTCGGGGGTGGGGCAGTGCCTCGCAGAGAGTTTGGCGCTGCTGGACCGGGGGGGGGCCCCCCCCCCCCCCCCCCCCCCGGGGGGGGGGGGGGGGGGGGGGGGGGGGGGGGGGGGGGGGGGGGGGGGGGGGG
>JARUXA010000130.1 GCA_030433805.1 Sphingomonas sp. PsM26
CCACCGAGGCTGTGTGAAAACGTCCTGATATGCTATGCTTGTCGGCGTCATCTGGAGACGTCGGATGGGTCGTTTCATCGAAGGGTGTGACCGCCGGGAGCTGCTTTTTCTGCCGCCCTGCGTGGACGATTACGTTGCCGAAGACAGCGCTGTGCGGATCGTCGATGTGTTCGTCGACGAACTGGACCTCGCGACGCTGGGGTTTGCCGACGCCGCTGCGACGGGTCGGCCAGGCTATCATCCTGCGACGCTGCTCAAGCTCTACATTTACGGCTATCTGAACCAGGTTCAGTCCAGCCGACGGCTGGAGCGCGAGGCGGGCCGCAACGTCGAACTGATGTGGCTGACGGGCAAGCTTGCGCCGGACTTCAAGACGATCGCCGACTTTCGTCGGGAGCACGGGCCTGCGATCCAGGCGGCCTGTCGCCGGTTCGTGCTGTTGTGCCGGCAACTCGGCCTCATTGCAGGCGGCACCGTCGCGGTAGATGGGAGCCGTTTTCGCGCGGTGAACGCGCGCGACCGTAACTTTACCCCGGTCACGATCCGGCGCCGGATGGAGCAGGTCGACGCCAGCATCCAGCGCTATCTAGGCATGCTCGACACCGCGGACCGGCAGGAAGGCGAGGCCGCCACGTTGCGCACCACCCGCCTGACCGACCGGCTTGGCGAACTGCGACGACAGATGCGCGAGCTCGAGGCAATGGAGCAGGCGGTTGCGACATCGCCCGACCGACAGATCTCGCTCACCGACCCCGATGCGCGCGCGATGGCATCGGCGGGCACGGGCACCGGGCTGGTCGGCTACAACCTGCAGGCGGCGGTCGATACCAACAGCCACATCGTGGTGGCACACGAGGTCCTCAACCTTGGTCATGACCGCACGTCGCTGGCCAACATGAGCCTCCAAGCGCGCGCGGCGACGGGGGCAACAGCGCTTACCGTGCTTGCCGACCGCGGCTACTTCTCCGGGCCCGAGGTGTTTGCGTGCGAAGCTGCCGGCATTACGGCGATCTGCCCCAAGCCGCTGACTTCGGGCGCGAAAGCCGACGGGCGGTGGGGCAAGCAGGACTTCGTCTACCAGCCCGAGACCGACACCTATCGCTGCCCCGCCGGTGAAACGATGACGCGGCGCTTCTCCAGCCTCGAGCACGGCATGACGCTTTACGGTTATGCCACGCCTGCCTGTCGCTACCGATGTGCCGTCAAGGCGAACTGCACCGCCGGCATCGAGCGCCGCATCAAGCGGTGGGAACATGAGGAGGTGATCGAGGCGATGCAGGCCCGCCTCGACCGCATGCCGGGCGCGATGCGCGTCCGCAGACGCACGGTCGAGCACGTCTTTGGTACCATCAAGGACTGGATGGGACGAAGCCACCTTAAGACCCGCACCCTGAACAACGTGGCAACCGAAATGAGCCTCCACGTACTCGCTTACAACATTAAGCGCGCCATCGCGCTGGTCGGCGTGCCCGGGTTGATCGAGGCAATGAGGAGGTGAGCGCTGTGCTCGCGCGCGTTAACGCCATCGATAAGAGATCGACGTTCTCACACAGCCTCCACCAAA
>JARUXA010000131.1 GCA_030433805.1 Sphingomonas sp. PsM26
GCAACCCTCGAAGAAACGCCCCATCACCGGCCTCCCACATCAGGCCCTGATCATAACATATCAGCACGTTTTCACACAGTCTCGGTGGAAAGCGGAACGGCGGCTTACGGGAGGCGGGCGGCAATAGCCGACATTGAGATCATAAACATCCCAACATCAGTCTACGATATCTTCTGCAGCGATGAGATCGTCCAAAATTGCCTGCCATACGGCCTGTATCTCACCTTCAGGCGCGGATACGACCTGTGCGCGTGCAACCGCTATAGCGCGAGAGCCGAAGCTTCGCTTAAACGCAGTCGTGAAGGCTGCAAGCGGGCTTGTCCCTAAGCTCATAATATGTCCCTCGGAACCGCACCTTATACGACCTTACACGATTTAAAGTAACATATTATAAGATTTTCAGGCCGGTTCAGTATTTATTTTCGAGCATGCGGCGGATCTCGGACGCCAAGGTTAAAGGGTTAAAAGGCTTTAAAATGATGCCAATCGCACCTGCCTCGTAGTATGCCCGCGTCTCCTCTGCGCTGCTATTCGTTGTTAGGACGATGAACGGAATTGTTACATGTAATGAACTATCCCTAACGTCTGCCAAGTCTACCAGCTTTCTGTCAGTAGGTATGAGGGTAGTAAGAGTGACGTCCGGACGCAACCCTCTGTGGATGAGTTCCCAATACTCAATATCTGACGATGCTAAATGAACTGTAATGGACTTATCTAGTTCTAGAGATAAACTTGCGATTATACCAATATCAATAGCGCCCTCGATCAACACGATGTTGAGGTGCCGGCATAGTAACCTAGTAAGGTTAGTCATTTACAAAGACCTGCGCGTAACGCACTGCCTATCTACATGTGGCACTGCACCGATAATATGCCTGTCCAAATTCCCGTTTGGCACCCCGGCAACCATACTTACTTGCGCAAAACTGTTGGGAAACGGCACCGTCGCCTCTTCATCCCCATAGCCCCGACGCCGTAGGTCGTTGGGCAGAAGTAGATATTCGTCACGAGTGTCCATAGCGGTGGTTTGCTTTCGGTTCGGGCAGGCTGTGACCGCTACCGACCCGATGCTTACATCACGGCTGGTGGCATCCATCGCATACCGTCGTTGGAAATAAGCTAACCGGCATTTCATAACATCATATAACATCAATGAATATGATGTTTTGTCGAAGCATGTTTGGTTCGTGCAGTGGAGACGCTTCAACCGCCGGGATTGGGCTGGAAGGACTGGGCCATGAGGGCGCAAATGGCATTGGGTGAGGTACGTCACTCGACCAACCATCACCCTTTACCAGCCAAAGGGACGCAACATCGGAGCCGCTATGTTGGTCTTGCCGGGTGGCGGCTTCGAAATTGTTGCGACCGATTTGAAGGCCACCAAAATCTGCGATTGGGTGGTGCAGCAGGGGATGGCCTGCGCGTTGCTGAAATACCGCGTGCCGCAGGCTTGGCCTGGGGGCGATCGCCCCACAGTGGTGTTGGGATTGGAAAACACCCAACGCGCGATTGGACTGCTT
>JARUXA010000132.1 GCA_030433805.1 Sphingomonas sp. PsM26
GAGTTGTTTGTTTGTCCTACTATTTTAAAGTTTTCATTGATGAAGTTCTTAGGTATATAATGTAGAGGACATTATGTTAACTATGGGTGTATATCTTATACAGCTTAAAAACAGAAAAAAACTCCTGATCGCCTATGGAGTTTTTTCTCTTAAGAATTTAAATAAGAAAAGGATGCCTTACGGCGTCTTGGCTAGTCTGTTCGAGAAGAATAATTTCATTCGTTAATATAAAAAATAGGGTATTTATTTAGTACAAGCCATTCTTAAACTACATATTATATAGGGTATACCTGGAGGTTACTCTCTTTCCTAGTCATGTTCTTTAAATGAGAACATGACTTTTTTTGTTTCCTAAAATTGTTTTATGTTAACTAAGTTTATTATCATATAATACAAAACTTAAATTTTAAAAATTAATGCTTGAACCTCCAGTTACGTCAGGTATTATGATGAAATTAATTAGATTAATACTAGATTGTCAGGAGGTTATATAAGTTGGGTAATGATTTAAGTTTTACAATTGGTAAATTTTCTAAGAAAACGGGTGTTTCAATAAGAACACTGCATTATTACGACGAAATAGGGCTACTCAAAGCTCAAAAAGACCTTAATTCCGGTCATCGGCTATATGAAGAGGAACATATAGTAAAACTTCAAAAAATCGTAGCATTAAAATTCTTAGGTTATAACCTAGAGGAAATAGGATTAATGCTAACGAATACAAGTCTCAACTTAAACTTACAGAACACTTTAATTCAACAGCAAAAAGCATTTGAGAAGAAAAAGGAGCACTTAGACAAAGT
Organism: Sphingomonas sp. PsM26; assembly: GCA_030433805.1. Classification (GTDB taxonomy): domain Bacteria; phylum Pseudomonadota; class Alphaproteobacteria; order Sphingomonadales; family Sphingomonadaceae; genus Sphingomonas. The sequence continues at coordinate 804 of JARUXA010000132.1, forward strand.
TCTGAAGGCAATTAATCAGACGATTTCTTTGTTAGATGGTCAAGAGGATGTTCCAAGTGAAATATTAATTAGTTTGATTAGTAACATTCAAAATGAAGAAGATCAACGTACATGGCTTGAACATTTCACTTCTAAAGAGATTGCAGATAAGGTTTATAATAAATCTGACGAGGAGAGTTTGTCCTTAGATAAAGAATTTATTGATTTATCGAGAGAAGTGAAAAGGTTAGTTGGAAAACCAGTTCATGATTCAGAAGTACAAGAGTTGGCAAATAAGCATTTGCAGGCATCTCTTAAATACGTTGGTGAGGAGGCTATGCATGCCTTTGGAAAATTAGAGAATGAGGAAATAGGAGATTTTCAAAGTATGATGGCCTCTCCTTATACAGAGGAAGAAGAAAAATGGTTAGACCAAGTGATAGAATATTATATGGTTCAAAATGGAATGTATAATCCTAATCAACATAATGGTAAATAATTATATTTAAGCTAACTTATTAGCCAAGATAGTTAAAGAAACCTATAGAATTTTCTATAGGTTTCTTCTGCTACCTAGAAATATAACATGCTCCGATAAAAAGGTATTTATTTCCTTTTATACTGTATATTATAATGAATATGTGTTGCTAAAAATAGGAGGAAATTAGATGGAGAAATTC
>JARUXA010000133.1 GCA_030433805.1 Sphingomonas sp. PsM26
GCCAGGATGACCAGAGTGGTCGTCGTGATCGGATAGGTGAAATCCCGCATCCGGCGCGCGATGTGACCGATGGTGCCGTTGTTCGAGATCATGCGCCGAACGCCGTTGTCGGTGTCGACGAGCGTCGCGGCGATGTTGCCGACACCGGCGAAGACGACCTGTCGTCCGCTCGGGTCGAAGTGGGCGATCCCGATCGCAGCCCCTCGCGTTGGACGCAGCGCACCGTGCATCGTTGCCAGCATCTCGCTGGGTGAAGTGTGGTGGGCAGAATGGAAGGTGCGCGTTGCCGCGTGTGCGGCCTGCGCCGCGGAAGGCCCGTGACCGAGCCCATCCGCCACCATGAAAGTAGGTCCGCTGCCATCGTCTTTCCGGCACCAGGCATCCCCGCAGGCTTCCTCGCCGCGCATCGGCAGGCTGACGGCACCATAGGTAGAATGTTCGCGCTCACGATCTTGACCGGGACGGCCTTTTTGCAAGCGTGCCATGATCGCGGTGCCGCAGCCGGGTGCCGAGTAGATGTCCGTGACGTGAGAACCCCGAAAAACAGCGCCCAGCCCGTTTCCCGCAGTGCCGGTGGTGGAATGACCGTCCCGCATCGACAGGGCGACGTCCGCCATGCCAACGCCCCTGTCGAGTGCCATGCACTCGATGCCGGCGCCGGACGCGTCCTCGAAGCTGTCGATAAGGAGATTGCCTCCGTCGCCGTGCTTGAGGATGTTGGTAGCCAGCTCGGTTGCGACGATCGCGACCCTGCCTGCATCGCTTTCGTCGAACCCGTGCGTCTCGGCTAAAGCCACGGCTGTGCGACGGGCTTCCGCGACCTGAGAAACGTCTCGAACTTCGATAAGGCGCATCGTCACTTCCACCGCGCGATCATGATGCGCGTACCTTGGCCCACTACCGACTCTATCTCGAACTCGTTGCAAAGTCGGCGCGCGCCGCTGAGCCCTAAGCCAAGGCCGCCTCCAGTTGTATAGCCGTCAGTCAACGCGCGTTCGAGGTCCGGTATGCCCGGACCGGTGTCTTCGAACGTTAGCCGCACGCCGCGCCTAGGATTGCCGGTGAACGTCTCGATCCGGGCGGTGCCGCCAAGGCCATAATCCAGCGTATTACGTGCTAGTTCGCTGGCGGCGGTCACGATCTTGGTCTGGTCGACGAGACCTAGCCCTGCCGCGACCGCCTGGACGCGAACCGCCTGACGGACACGGACGACATCGTCGGACTCCCTGATCGGCAGGACGTCATCCTTCGTCGCGCTCATCGCCGCCCCCCGGGGCGTCGTCGCCTTCGATTTCCTCATATTGGCCGCTGCCGATGAGTGCCATGCCGCGCTCGACGTTGAGGGCGGTCTTCACGCCCGTGAGCGATAGGCCAAGCTCAACGAGCGTGATGGCGACCGCCGGGCGCATGCCGACCACGACGGTGTCGGCGTCGAGCAGGCGCGACACGGCCGCGATGTT
>JARUXA010000134.1 GCA_030433805.1 Sphingomonas sp. PsM26
TTAATCCGTTTAAACTCAAAGAGAATAACATGATGAAACGACGTCATCTTGATAAAATTTCTGATTTAGAAAGTAACAAAGAAAGCTATGAAGGCAGCATTCAAAAACAGAAAGAACCTCTTCGTTTTTCAACCAAAGAAGAGTTCTATCAGCGTTATCAAGAATTCTCTCAAAAGAAGGAAAATCGAATCAATCAGATTACTTATGAGAAAAGGCAAATTCAAGTCGAAGCTAGAGTACTATTACAAGCTGAAGAAGCCATTAAGCAAGCCAAAATCCGTGAGATAAGCTCTCATTACCCGGATCTCAAAACAGCTGGAAAGTATCTCACGTACGGCAATGCATTAAGGCTGGAACAGCATCACGATATTGCTCAACAAAATCAATTTAGGCTATCTAACATCAAACAAAGTCTAGATGCTAGACAAAAGAAGCTAGACGAGTTCAAAAGGCATCAGAAAATGGTTCTTATAGAGAAAGAACATGTCTCAACTATGAGTAAAGAAGTAGAAAAGCTGAGCAGTGTGGAGAAAAAGCTTGATGAACTAGACAGAAGCCCAGGAGAAAAAGCCAAACGGCTTGTCTCAAAAAAAGCTCGTCAAGAGTATGAAGAATTGCAAAGTGAAGCTAAATATGGACGCGAAAATCTAAAAGAACTGGGCTATAAAGGACAACAAGATTTACAACAACAACAAAGCCGTATGAACACAATGGAGAAAACAGTCGTCCCATGGCTTGAAAAAGAAATTAAAACACATGAGAGTAACATAAATGCTCTAAATAACGTTTTTAATGCTATTCAACAAGCTACTCGTAGCCAAGAGCAAACTCAACAAAGAAATCAATTAAGAGAAATGAGAAGCACAAATATAAATAGATCGAAAAATCAAGAGCCAGACCTTAGCCGTTAGACATTAAAAATTGCCTTAAGGCAATTAGAAACAACTTTAAGTTGTTTTAGTTAGATAGCTAATAAAGGGGACGATCTAACTCTGTAAGATAACAGTTTCCCTACTACAGAGTGCCCAACCATCCCTGGTCATTGATTTATAAGAAATAAACGGAAAAATAGTAAAAACCTTAGATAAAGTGAACGCCTGTCCAAACTCTTTTCATTACTTTGCATACTATAATATTGAGCATCCTCCTGCTCTTTCAATAGATCGGTTCTTTTATTATTATTGGGTTAAAAAAACTACTGTGTGGTGAACAGTAGTTTTTTCTTTTTAAATTTGCAAACTCAGGTGATTGAAGAAGGTGGCTTAAAAGGATTTCAAGTGCAGGACTAAAGTTACTTGAATATATCTTATGCCTTCATTTCCCTTTAGGTAACTTGCCTATTAGAAATTAAATTTTATTTTTTGAGCAAACTACTCATGATGCCGAAAGGCTTCAATCATTTGGTGAAAATAAATGT
>JARUXA010000135.1 GCA_030433805.1 Sphingomonas sp. PsM26
AATCAATTTCTTTTCTTTCGATTTCTGACATTATGGTTTTACCTTCACTATCAAATGCTACTTCAAGTCTTATCTTGGCTATATCTTTCCACTCACCTTTACCGAAAAGATGAGGATTGACTCTATATAAACCTGTATCAATTCTTTCGAGAAGTTCGCCTTTAACAAATTTGGTTATGGCGTTGTTAATACTAGATACAGACAAGTCGATTTCTTCGGCTATTTGCCTTTTTAAGGCTGCATTAAGCACTAGCTGATTCCCGTAGGACATTCTTTTTAAAAGTGCATATAAAATTGTATTTAAGCCTTTAGGTAAATCTTTTAAATACAAAACAGTATCTAAGTAGAGTTTTATGTAATTTGGTTCTTTGCCCCAGTTAACTGTGAGATCCTCTTCCTGGTATCTTATAGATCCATCTTCATCAGTTATAGTTCTTGTGTTACTCATAGTGATTTTTGCCATTTTTATATCCTCCCCTTTACTTCGAAAAGTATTCCTAAGATATTTGTAATACTATTATAACGTTTTATAGGAATGTTTGTAAACCCTGATAAATCAACTATTCCTATAAATCATAGGAATACGTATTCCTCCACTGGAGGAATGACATTCCTCCAGTGGAGGAACGTTGTTACATGAGTGGAGGAATGGTCCAAAACACCTCTAAGCCTTGTCCCCCATAGTCTGAAGGCTATTTTTACCCCCTTTTTCCCTTCTCTTATTATTTGGGGGTTTTTTTGAGGGTCTGGTTTTTGAGGGTGTTTTTAACCCGAAAAAGCACTTTTTTTTACAAAAAAATGCTTTTAGTTTTTTACAAAAAAACTTAAAAACTAAAAATAGATTTATATTTTTTAAACTCAATTTGATTTTTAAGTTGATAATCAATTAATAAAAAATCGTTGAGAAGCACAATGCCCATTTACACACCATGAAAATATCATGGTCAAATGGGCCAGATTGCTTTTTAAGCAATTTACCCTACGGGAGAGATAGGAAATATATTTTAAAAGGCAAAAAACCTTTAAAACGAAATTTGAGGGCTTATATAAGTATTTTGAGTTTTGAGATGACTGGATACGAAACGTAGCAGCAAGAATTTTAAGAACTAAGGTTGGCTTAAGCCAACACAGAAGCAACTTAAGTTGCTCATTTTGCTTTTAAGTGTTTAGGCTCTGTTTTTGTTTTTTTGTTCTGAAAGAACCGCACACATTGATCCAATGTATAAGTGCGCCCTTGTCTTTTTTATCCAAGGGATTTTTGACTAGGCTCTTTATGCTTTGAGATAACTTTAAAAAGCCTCTACAGCAAGAGTGTAGGGGCTTTTTAGTTAGTTTAATCAATTTCTTTTCTTTCGATTTCTGACATTATGGTTTTACCTTCACTATCAAA
>JARUXA010000136.1 GCA_030433805.1 Sphingomonas sp. PsM26
CGTCTATTTTTCAATATGAGCAATTTGTCTATGATTTCAAGACAACGATTAGAGGTTATTTCGCCAAATATTTAGTTATGGCTGTATTTACACCTAACTATTACGTGCAAAAAAGGATTAACAGAGCTCCATTTATTGTGAATCGTTTATTAGCCTTAATTTTTGTCATTTGGTTTTGGATACTAGGTTTTACAACGGGGATGATTTATAACATTTGATAAAGGAAGGTAGTTTAAAAAATGACACAGAGCCCTATTACTTTAAGCACGAATCAACTAATCGCAGCCTTAACCTTATGCGGCTATGAAAAAGAAGCGCAAAGTGTAGGAAAACAACAAAATATCAAAAAATTGGAACTTGATCAGATATTATATGGGCCTGATTTTATTATGCAAAAATCTAACTTATGGGATGACGAAACTGATGTAGGAATAAATGAAACAATGGTCAACCTCATTCAAAATATAGTAGAGGCACCTAAGAAAATTAAGTTTGTGCACAAAGGTAAGAGTCTGAATTTCTATTGGATAAATAATAATCATATAATCATGGAGCAACAATTCCAGAAAAAACATATTTTTTCGTTTACTCATTCTCTTCTAGGTTTTGGAGAAGAGGTTACAAATTTTTATAAGTTAAATCAGGGAGAGAATTGTGTTTTCAAAACTAAAGTTAGTTTATCTGATAGTACATATGATTCTCTTCATCATATGTCATCAAAAGCTTTGAATAAAATGATTGAGGATGATTCAGTAGAGGTACAAATGAAACAGTTTTTACAAGACTTCAAGGGTAATGGTCAGGAGATTATTCATGTTATGTTCCAAAACGATCAGCACGTCCAAACTGTCCTTTCTTTTATTCCTGGGAACCGTTATTGCTGGCTTCCAGATGTGCAAAAAGAAAGTAAAGAAGTTCATTTTGTAAGTGCTAAATTAGATGATTTTTTAGGTTTAATTGAAAATGCAAAAGTTGAACTGCTCAACAAGGAAGTATCCTCGTATTCTCCTAATAAAGTAAAACGAACGTCGTTATTAAAAAAATTCTCAGTATATCGCGGCTTGAAAAGCTTTATACAAGCAAACTTATTTCTTGCATTAACGTATATGATGCTATTAGTTTCTAAGCAACAATGGGAACCTAACACAAATCAAATAACTGTTTACATATTTATTTTTGAGATCGGGGCTCTTATTGTTTCATTCATGGCTTGCTTCAGGCCTCGAGTGTATAAAGATTAACACGTGAATCCGGCTTTTTTTAAAGAGGCTGGGACAAAAGTATTTTAGTCGAAGAGAAATTCGAACGATTAATTAATTGTTCGAATTTTTTCGTTGTTATGGTAAACGTAAATTTCACA
>JARUXA010000137.1 GCA_030433805.1 Sphingomonas sp. PsM26
GAAAACTACTGTACACGAGCAGTAGTTATTTCCGTTTTTATGTTGTATTAAATATACAACATAAAAACAGAAATCTTAAATTTATTGAATATAATCATTCAAGATTTCTTCAAATACGAAGCTAACGATTAATTCTTTGCATTTTTCATATTTAGTTCCTTTTTGTCAAGAATATATTTATCTGATGTATCTTTAGGAGGTCAACTGGGTGAATGAAAAGAAAATCTATTTAACATCGGCTGAAATTGGTTGTCTTTGGACTTCTTATATGAATGATAGTATGTCTAAATATATTTTAGGTTATATGCTTAAACATTTAAATGATCCGGATATCCGACCTGCTGTTCAATTTGCCTATGACATTGCAGTTGGTCATCTGAACCAATTACTTATCATTTTTGAGCAAGAACAGTATGCAGTTCCTCACGGTTTTACTGAACAAGACGTGAATATGGAAGCTCCTTGGCTTTTTTCCGATGTATTTTGTTTAACGTATGTAAACCATATGGCGAAAGTTGGAATGCTAGCTTATAGTGGATTTGTCTCCATGAGTGCAAGAGAAGATATTAGAACTTTCTATACAAAAGGATTAGTAGAAACGTCTACTCTTTATAATCAGACTACTGAAATTGCCATTTCAAAAGGGGTGCATTCCAGACATCCTTATATTGAAGTTCCAAAAGAAGCAGATTATGTCGATAGCAAAAAATATTTAAGTGGATTAAATCCTTTTAAAAACAAACGTCCTTTAAACGCCTTAGAAATTTCGCATTTATACATGAACGTGCTAACAAATTCGATGGGGGTTAAACTTTCTATTAGCTTTGCTCAAACCTCTCCATCTAAAGAAATCCAAGATTACATGTTACGCGGAAAAGACATATCGAGTAAACACATCCAAATTTTTACTGGTATCTTACTTGAAAATGATCTTGCCACCCCTCGATTACCTGATGTCAGTGTAAGCAATTCAACTACTAAAACATTTTCAGATAAACTAATGATGTTTCATATGTCACTATTAAGTGCTGCCGGTACAGGGAACTATGCAACTGCAGCAGCTGCCAGTCAACGAAGCGACTTAGCGCTTAATTATGAACGATTGTCATTAGAAATCGCTCAATATGCAAAAACTGGAGCCGATATCATGATTAGCCACAATTGGCTTGAGCAACCACCGGGAACAAAGGATCGTGAGAAATTAGCCAGAAATAAGGAACAATAATAATGGCACAAAAAACATGATTACCTTTTTAACCTTATATTAACTTTAAAAATTCGCATTTAGCTCCGTGTATATAACAGTCATAAGAATGAATAATTTACTCTATTTTGAGCAAACTACTCAAGACGTTCTGT
>JARUXA010000138.1 GCA_030433805.1 Sphingomonas sp. PsM26
GCCGGATGCGGGATTTCACCTATCCGATCACGACGACCACTCTGGTCATCCTGGCATCCGATGGCTTGGCAACAAGCTGGGATCTGGCGTCCTATCCTGGGCTCATTTCTCATCATCCAGCCCTCATTGCCGGTGTGCTCTGGCGCGACTTCAATCGCGGCCGGGACGACGTGACGGTGTTCGTGGGCAGGATTGAGGTCGCATGACGCCCACCCCGATCATGACGGTCGCGTTGATCGAAGAGGCGGACATCGTTGCGGCGCGGCAGCGTGCGCGTCAGATCGCCGATCTGCTCGGGTTCGAGGCGCAGGACCAGACGCGGATTGCGACCGCTGTGTCCGAGATCGCGCGGAATGCGACAACCTACGGGGGGGGCGGGCGGATCGAGTTCGGCATCGAGAATGCCGACATTCCAAGCCTGATCATCCGTATCCGGGACAAGGGTCCGGGTATTGCGGACGTGGATGCGATCTTGGAGGGGCGGTTCCGAAGTACGAGCGGCATGGGCGTCGGCATCTCCGGGACCCGACGCCTGATGGACCGCTTTGAGTTCGACAGCCAGCCGGGGCAGGGAACGTCTGTCGTCCTCGGCAAGCGATTACCCAAGACGGTGACGTCCGTCAGCACTGCCAGGTTGGCCGAGATTGGGAAAGTCCTTGCGGCGACGGGCGCGTCCGATCCACTGGTCGAGGCGCGCACCCAGAACCAGGAACTGCTCCAGGCGCTAGCCGCCCTAAAGGCCAAGCAGGACGAGAGCGATCGGCTGAACGCGGAGCTGGAGGAGACGAACCGCGGCGTGGTCGCGCTCTATGCGGAGCTCGACGGGAAGGCTGCGCAGCTATCCGCGCTCAATGGTCAGCTGGAAGGGCGCGTCGCCGCGGCGGTTTCGGAATGCCAACAGGCCAACGACGCCTTGCGCCAGAGCCAGAAGATGGAGGCGGTCGGGCAGCTCACCGGCGGCATCGCCCACGACTTCAACAACCTGCTCCAGATCGTCACCGGTAATCTGGAGATGCTCTTGCGGCGACTCCCGGCCGATGATGTCCGCCTGCGGCGGGCGGCGGATAATGCGATGTCCGGGGCTCAGCGGGCGGCAACCTTGACGCAACGGCTGCTTGCGTTCGCCCGGCGCCAGCCGCTCGCGCCGAAGCCTCTCGACCCTAACCAATTGGTCGAGGGAATGTCGGACCTCATGCGGCGAACGCTCGGCGAGACCGTGTCGGTCGACGTTCGGCTCGCTCCTGAGCTCTGGAAAGTCGAGGCGGACGCCAATCAACTCGAGAATGCGCTTCTGAACCTTGCGGTAAACGCCCGCGATGCAATGTCTCCGGGCGGTACTCTGACGATAT
>JARUXA010000139.1 GCA_030433805.1 Sphingomonas sp. PsM26
CTTCATTCCTTTTTCATCTAAGCATTCATTTGCATCTATTATGGTGGATACGGGAGGAATAACTCCGTGAAATTTTGTTAAGATATTCATTATAATTGCTCCTTTCTATAAACGATGAATTAGAAATACGTAAGATTTAGATACTGTCATGTCAATGAAGCCTCTCTCCTTATTAGATAACGCTTACATGTTATGGGATATTCTAATAAAGGGAAATAATAAAATGTTGGATTATACGAAGCGATTTGTTAAGCTTCCAAGCTTCTCAATTTCGACAGTAACCACATCACCTTTTTTCAGCCATACGCGATTTCCTTCCGGGTATCCTGTTATGACCCCTTCTGGAGTTCCTGTAAGAATAATATCTCCGGGATAGAGCGTCATGTGTTCTGAGATATAGCTTACAATTTCATCACAGTGAAAAATCATATCTTCTGTGTTTGAATCTTGGCGCTTTTCTCCATTAACCCACGTTTGCACCCTGAGATTTTGGGGATTGTTAATTTCTTCGGCTGATACAAGGTATGGTCCAATTGGACTGAATTTATCACACGTTTTTCCTAGGAGCCACTGGGAACTTTTAAATTGTAAATCCCTAGCCGAAACGTCATTTGCAGTACAATAGCCATACACATAATCTAGCGCTTCTTCTTTTTTGATATTTTTACATTCCTTTCCGATTACGAGACATAACTCAGCTTCATAATCTACTTGCCTTGATACGGCGGGGAGGGGAATGTCTTCGGCTTGGCCAGCTAAACTATTTGCAAATTTACTAAAAAGAAGAGGCTCCGGCGGATAATCCAAATTGCATTCATCTGCGTGCTTTTTATAATTTAATCCCACACAAATTATTTTTGAAGGATTGGGAACACAAGGGCCGAAGCGAAGTTCTTTTTCTTCTAATAGTGGCAATCCTTCAGATATTGAACGTTCAACTAGTGCTTGTAATTTTGCCTGTCCCTCTAAACCTTTTTCAATCATTTCAGACACTGAAGCCGGAGCTGTAGCATCAAGAAAACTCTCTAGAGCAGCCTTCACGTCTAAGATTCCCTTTTCTATTTTTACACCTAGTAGAAGTTCATTGTCTTTTTCAAAAGTTACTGTAATCATCGGTAGATCTCTCCTCGTATTCTCTCTTAATCCTTATTTTGCTGTCTTTCTAAAAGTTGATTTTGAAAGATAGTTATGGAAGATAAAGGGGTAAATCATTCCAGTCTGTTAATAGAGACTAAAAGGTCTACCCCACCATCATTAAATTTCTTAGAATCATTAAAAAATGGAGTTATGGTTTCACAAATACAGTTTTAATAGAAGTGAAAAATTCAATTGCAGCT
>JARUXA010000013.1 GCA_030433805.1 Sphingomonas sp. PsM26
TTAGTTAAAAAACCCCCACCGGTCTCCCCCCCCCCCCCCCCCCCCCCCCCGCCCAAAAACGCGGCACTTCGACCTACGAGCGGGCCGGCCCCGCCCTTCGGGCGCCCGCCACTCAAGCGGAGGGCGCGATGCGCAAGCGGATCCTGATCGTTGGCGGCGGCACCGCCGGGTGGCTGACCGCGGGCTATCTCGCGAAACGGCTGGGGGCCGATCTTGCGGGCGGGGTTTCGATCACACTGGTCGAGTCCCGCGATATCGGTGTTCTCGGCGTCGGGGAGGGGACGTTCCCGACGATCCGTCGCACGCTGGAGACGATCGGCATCGACGAGGCGGAGCTCGTCCGTCGGTGCGGGGCCACGTTCAAGCAGGGCGCTAAGTTCGCGCACTGGCGTCACACGCCGGGGCAGGGCGCGACCGATCATTACTCGCACCCGTTCCAGGTCGCGGACGCGAGCGACGGGCTCGACCTGTTGCCATACTGGCTGCTCGGGCTTGGCGGCCCGGAGAATTGGGACGAGGTCTCCAACCCGCAGAAAAAGGCGGCGGACAAGCACCGCGCGCCCAAGCTGCCGACCAACCCGGATTATGTCGGGCCGCTCAACTACGCCTTTCATTTCGACGCGATCGCGCTTGCCGGGCTGTTGCGCGAGCAGGGGATCAGGAACGGCGTCCGGCACCTGACCGATACCGTCGGCGAGGTGCTGCTTGCCGAGGACGGATCGATCGCCGGTGTGCGCACTGAGCAGAATGGCGTGCTCGACGCCGACCTATATGTGGATTGCACGGGCTTTCGCGCCGAACTGATCGGCAAGGCGATGGGCGTGCCGTTCAAGTCGTGCCGCGACGTGCTGTTCTGCAACCGCGCGATCGCCGCGCAACTCCCCTATGCGCGGCCGAACGATCCGATCGCTTCCTATACCATCTCGACCGCACAGGAATCCGGGTGGATCTGGGACATCGGGCTCGATCGCCGGCGCGGCATCGGGCACGTCTATTCTTCCGATCATAGCGACGACGACGCCGCCGAGCGCGTGCTGCGCGGGTATCTGGGGGCTGCCGGGGCGGATGCCGATGTGCGCCACTTCAAGTTCGATGCAGGCTATCGTGAGACCAACTGGGTCAAGAATTGCGTTGCGGTCGGGCTGTCGAGCGGTTTCTTCGAGCCGTTGGAGGCAACCGGCATCGCGTTCGCCGAAGTGTCGGCCGGGATGATCGCCAACCTGTTCCCCTGGGGTGGTGACTATGAGACGTCCGCGCGCCAGTTCAACGCGAACATGCTGCGCCGCTACGAACGCGCGCTCGACTTCATCAAGCTGCATTATTGCATCTCGGAACGGCGCGACAGCGCGTTCTGGCGTGACAATGTCGACGATGCCTCGGTTCCCGACAGCCTGCTCGAAATGCTCGACCGGTGGTGCTTCCGCCCGCCCAACGAGCTCGACATCGACGGGCAGATCGACATCTTCACCGATGCGAGCTGGCAGTACGTCCTGTACGGCATGGGCTGGAAAACCGACCTGAGCGCGAAGGCGGGGGCGCTGCGCTATCATGAGGACGCGCGGCGCGCGTTCGCCGAGGTGCGGCGGCAGGCGGATTTTGCGATCGCCAATCTTCCGTCGAACCGCGATCTCGTCACCTTTGCGCAGACGCACCGCTTCGGCGCACGGGTTGCGGCGTGACGGCGGAGCCTTCGCGGATTACCAAGGTCGTGATCGTGGGCGGCGGTACTGCGGGGTGGATGACCGCTGCGGCACTGTCCCGGCTCGTTGCGGGGGGCGTGTCGGTCACGCTGGTCGAGTCCGAGGAGATCGGCACGGTCGGCGTCGGCGAGGCCACGATCCCGTCGCTGCTCGACTTCAACGCGATGCTCGGGATCGACGAGGACGCGTTCATCCGCGCGACCGCCGCGACCTTCAAGCTTGGCATCGAGTTTCGCGACTGGGCGCAGCCTGGGGACTCCTATGTCAACCCGTTCGGGACGCACGGGCGCGATGTCGCAGGCGTGGCTTTCCATCATCTCTGGCTGCGTCAGCGTGCGTCGGGTGCGCCCGATCCGGGGCCGATCGGCGCGTATTGCTTGGCCGAGGTGGCGGCTCGGCGCGGACGGTTCACCCGACCGAGCACCAATCCGCAATCGGTCCTGTCGACATTGTCCTATGCGTTCCATTTCGACGCCACGCTTTATGCCGCCTTCCTGCGCGATCTGGCCGAACGCGATGGGGTCGTCCGTGTCGAAGGGCGGGTGGTCGCGGTGGACAAGGATGCGGACACCGGTTTTATCGATGCGGTGCGGCTCGCGGATGGCCGACGGATCGACGGGCAGTTGTTTATCGACTGTAGCGGGTTTCGCTCGCTGCTGCTCGGCGACGCCCTTGGAGTGCCGTTTACGAGCTGGCAGCAATGGCTGCCGTGCGACCGCGCCTGGGCCGTGCCGAGCGCACGCAACGGTCCGCCGATGCCGTACACGCGCGCGACCGCTGACACTGCGGGATGGCGCTGGCGCATTCCGCTCCAGCACCGTGTTGGCAACGGCTATGTCTATTCGAGCGCGCATATCGATGACGATGCCGCACGGTCGGCGCTGCTCGCCGGGCTGGATGGCGCGCCACTGGGCGAGCCGCGTCCGCTGCGGTTCGTGGCCGGTCGGCGCGATCGGCTGTGGGAGAAGAACTGCGTCGCGATCGGGCTGGCGGGTGGCTTCCTCGAACCGCTCGAATCGACCAGCATCCACCTGATCCAGTCGGGTATCGCGCGGTTGATGAGCCTCTTCCCCGACGACGGGTTCGCGGCGGTCGAGATCGACGCATATAACCGCGTGATGCTGCGCGAGTATGCGCAGATCCGCGACTTCATCATCCTCCATTACCACGCGACCACGCGCGCGGATTCGCCGTTCTGGGACCATTGCCGGACGATGACGCTGCCGGCGTCGCTCGAGGCCAAGCTGGCGCTGTGGTCCGGCAAGGGGCGCGTCTTCCGTGAGCAGGGCGACCTGTTCACGCCCGACAGCTGGATCGCGGTCCTGCTTGGCCAGGGGATCCAGCCGCGGTCGTTCGACCCGCTGGCGGCGACACTGCCGGCGGACGAGACGGCGCGGTTCATGGCGCATGTCCGCGACATGATCGACAAGACCGCGGCTGCGATGCCGACGCAGGAACAGTTCATCGCGCAGCATTGCGCAGCGCCTTTGCGGGAACCGGCATGATGCCATTGAGGTGGACAGGGTTGCGGGCCATCGCCGCGGCTGTGGCGATCACGCTGGCGGGTTCGGGTTGGCAGTCGGTTTCAGCCGGGCCGCACCGGACGGCGCCCTATCGCTGGACCAACGTGAAGGTTGGGGCAGGGGGCTATGCGCCCAACATCGTGTTCAGTCCGGCAGAGCGCGGCCTGGCGTATCTTCGCACCGATATGGGCGGTGCCTATCGCTGGGATGCGAAGGTGCAGCGCTGGATCCCGCTGCAGGACGGCAATGCGACGCCGAGCTATATGGGGATCGAAAGCATCGCGCCCGATCCGCGCAATCCCGACATCGTCACCATGGCCGCGGGCATGAACGCCGGGCAACCCGCCGCGATCCTGCGGTCGGCGGATCGCGGACAGACGTGGCGGGTCACCCCCGTGCCATTCGCGATGGGGGGTAACGAGGATGGCCGTGGGCTCGGTGAGCGGCTCGCGGTCGATCCCAACGATCCGCAGCGCCTGTTCTTCGGCTCGCGGCATGACGGGCTTTGGCGCAGCGACGACGCTGGCGCGACCTGGCGCAAGGTGACGACCTTTCCGGTCGCGGGGCTCGGACGGCCCGCGTCGCGAAAGACGCATGGCGGCGTGGCCTTCGTCGCGATCGACGCGACGAGCGGCGGCGGGGGCACGGGATCGCGCCGGATCTGGGCGGGTGTCGCCGACCCGGGGGAGGTGCATCTCTTTCGCTCGGACGATGGCGGCAAGACGTGGGTCGCCGCGCCGGGCCCGGCACTGCTCGCGGCAAAGGGCGTGATCGATTCCCGTGGTGTGTTGTGGGTCGGTTACGCCAGCGGGCTCGGGCCGAGCGGGATCAGGACCGGGGCGGTGTGGCGCTATGCTCCCGATGGAACCGGCCGGGACGTAACGCCTGCGGCGTGGCGCGAGACCGGCGCGGAGGGTGCGTTCCTTGGCGTCGCGGTCTCGGCCATGGCGCCCGGCACCGTCGCGATCAGTACGGTGGATCGGTACCGCCACGGCGACTCGCTGTGGGTCAGTCGCGACGACGGCGGTCACTGGGACGATGTCGGCGCGCGCAGTCGGCGCGACGTGTCCGAGACGCCCTTCCTGCTGCACGAAGGCAAGGGCGCCGATTTCGGGCACTGGATCTCGGGCCTCGCGATCGATCCGTTCGATCCGGGACATGTCGCCTACACGACCGGCGCGACCGTCTACGCAACCCGCTCTCTGGGCAAGGCGGATGTGAGATGGGCACCCTGGACCAAGGGGATCGAGCAGACCGCGATCATCACGCTGGTCTCGCCGACCGGTGGTGCGCCGTTGATTTCGGGCTTCGGCGACCTTGCCGGGTTCGTCCATGACGATCTGACGGCTTCGCCGCAGCCGACCTTCACCAATCCGTACATGTCGAACACCAACACGATCGATTACGCCGGGCTTGCCCCCAATGTGATCGTCCGCAGCGGGAGCCTGTACCTCGATCGCCCGCGCGAGGCGTCGATGGGGCGGTCCGAGGATGGCGGCCGGACCTGGACGGCGTTGACGCTGCCGCCGATGGGCGACCCGGCCAGGCGCGAGGATCTGAACGGCGATTGGCCGATCACCGTTTCCGCCGATGGCGCGACGATGGCGGTGGGAACCCCGGTGCCGCAGGTGTCGCGGGATCGCGGCAAAAGCTGGACGGTGGTGCGCGGGTTGCCCGGCAAGACCCGCAGCGTCGCCGACAAGTGTGATCCGCGCACCTTCTATGCGGTCGATATCGCGCGTGGGCGGGTTCTCGTTTCCCGCGACGCCGCCGCCAGTTTTGCCCCCGTCGCGGGCGGTGGCCTACCTGCCGACCTGACCCCTGCGGGCCGCCGCGGCCGCGAGGCGCAGAGCGCGCTCGTGGTTGACCCCGGCCGTTCGGGCACAATGTGGTTGCAGGCGGGCGAGCGGCTGTTCCGCAGTACCGATGGCGGCGTCAGCTTCGACCCAGCCAGCGGTGCGTTGCAGGTCGAACTTTTCGGACTGGGGAAGAACGCGGTCTTTGCGGTCGGAACGCTGGACGGTATCCGTGGCGTTTGGCGGTCGGTCGATACGGGAAAGACGTGGTCGCGGATCGATGATGACGCGCATCGCTGGGGCGGACGCTACCGCGTCGTTTTGGGGGACCCCAGACGTGAGGGGCGTGTCTATCTGGGCACGGACGGGCGGGGCATCTTCTACGGCGATCCCGTGGCGGCGCGGTGATCGCTGAACCTCTACAATAGCCGTGCTGACGAGGTGCAGGGGCATCGCCGCCGAAAACGGCGCGACGTGCCCCTGCAACCGATATTCGCCGGATTACGGTTCCATCACGCTCAGCAGGTCATCGACGCTGCCCGTCGCGAAGGCGCTGTATTCGTCGCCGATCGCATAGGGCAACAGGATCCGCCGCCCGTGCAGCAGCGCGCCACAACTGTAGGTCACGTTCGGAACATAGCCGCCGCGTTGCTCGGCCGATGGGAACAACAGCGGCGAGGGGGTGCGCGCCAGCACCTTCGACGGGTCATTCTTGTCGAGCAGGCATGCACCCACGCAATAGCCGCGAACCATGCCGACGCCGTGCGTGAACACGAGCCAGCCCTCGTCGATCTCGATCGGCGACCCGCAATTGCCGATCTGGACGAACTCCCATGGGTATTTGGGTCCCATGATCCGGGTGCCCTCGTCCCAATTGTAGAGATCGTCCGAGTAGAGCAGCCACATGTTGACGCTGTCCTGTCGGCCGATCATCGCGAAGCGACCGTCGATCCGACGCGGGAAGAGCGCCATGCCCTTGTAGCCGGACATCTCCCCCGTCAGCGCGCGCATCTCGAAGGTGCGCTGGTCGATGCCGCGCAGAAGCTCGGCGCGCGCAGAACTGCCGTCATAGGCGGTGTACGTTCCGATGACGCTTTCTACCCCGTCATGATCGGTGAAGCGCACGAGCCGGAGATCCTCGACGCCCTGCCGCTGGCTCGGGAGGATCGGGAAGATCACGGTTTCGGAAATGTCCTCGCTGTCGTCGGCGCGCATCCGCACCCAGCCGTCGTTGTCGCTCTCGATCCGCGGCGGAACACCCTGTTCGCTGGGCGGATCGACGACGAGGTTGGTGCCCCCGTCCCAGGTTCCGGTCCGGAACGTCACCGACGAGATATGACCCTCGCCAACGCCGCGCAGCGACACGATGAAGCGCACGCTGTCATCGTTCGGATCCTGATCGGGCAAGGTGACGATGCTCGGGTTGAACAGCGCGGCGGACTCGAACGCATATTCCTGGCTGTAATAGGCCCCCAGCAACAGCTGGTCGCGCTCCTCCTCGACCTGCACGTCACCGAGCTTGTCCTTCACCTCGGCGAAGCGACGGAGGAAGCCATCGTCGACATTGCGATGACGCGCCGACATCGAGACGGTCAGCAACTGCAGCATGCGATCCCGCGTGGCAGGTTCCAGTGCCATCACGCGCGCCGCAACCTCCTGCAGACGGGTCGGCTGTTGTTCGAAGGCCGACGGGTATTCGAAACTGAACGGGCGAATGACGGTGCGTGATGGATCCGGTTTGAGTTCTATGTCCAGGGTGGTGAAAACGTCCGCTGCGATCATCCGCTGGCCTCTTTCTGTGCAACCGTGTCGATAGAGGCGATACTCCCGCCGCGCGGTAAAGGTCCGGCTCGAGACATCGGAGCAATGAACTTTGACGATGTGGCAATGGCGGCGACGTCGCGACTGCCCGCGTCGGGCCCGCATGTTGGCAGACGATGGAGACGATCTGGTGGGCATCTTACATTCGGACCGCGGCCTCCCATCTCACACGGCTCGATGACAACACCCCGCTTTATTCTCGCGCTCGGCGACAGTCTGGTCGCCGGCTATGGCCTCGCCACAGCGGACAGTTTTCCCGCACAACTGGAGGCGGCGTTGCAGATCCGTTTTCCGGGTGCGCACGTGCTGAACGCGGGCGTATCGGGAAGCACGACTGCAGACGTCGAACGACGCCTGCCCGGGATCCTGTCGGGTCTTACGCAGCGACCCGACCTCGCGATCGTGCAGGTTGGGCCCAACGACGTCCTGCGGCAAGTCCCTGCCACGCGTACCCGGGCGCACCTCGCGCAGACGTTGCTGCGCTTGCAAGATTGCGGTATCCCGGTGCTGCTGACGACGGTCGCGCCCCCGGCCATTCTGCGGGACCAGGCCGCGGCGTATCTCGGTATTCATGCCGAACTGGCTGCGGAATATGGCGCGCGGGTGCGGCCGTTCTTTCCGCCCGGGGTGCTGGGGCACCCAGACATGGTCCTGGCCGACAAGGTCCATCCCAACGCCAAAGCGATCGCGGCGGTGGTTGCCGCTATGCGCGATGCGGTGGAAGCGATGCTGTAGCGCCACCGTGATCGTCCGGAAGGCCGGCAGGATCAGCGCTGTTTCTTGGTGTTGCCCGCGGTGAAATCCGGTTCCTTCTTCGCGACCCAATCGACGAATTTGCGCACCGCCGGCTCGGCCAGGAGTCCCTCGACGTTCATGCCGTGCCGCTCGAGTTCGGCGTTGGTGAAGTTGGCCGTCACCGTTTGCTGGCAGATCGGGTGCATCGGCACGACGTCGCGACCGCCGCGGCTCTTGGGGACGGGATGATGCCAGACGATCGTCTTGCCCGTCGGACGGCCGCACAACCAGCAGGGCGCTATCTCGACTGGCGTATCCTCGTCCTGCTGCGCATCGTCATACCCGCCGTGTTTCGAATGTTTGCGCGCCATGCTTCGATCAATTCCGTGCCTGTGCCACCGGGGAGGCGGCGGATCCGGGGCCGTTACTACATCACGCGCAAATCGTTATCGACATTCCTGTGCCACGGCGTGGGTGGATACCGTTTTCCCTTTGGTGCTGGCGATTACCGCCACCAGGCCAAGCGCCGATGCCACCGCGCCCGCCATTGCCACGGCGGGATAGCCCAGCCCGCCCGCAATGACCGCGCCGCCAACCGCCGCGCCGATCGCATTGCCGAGGTTGAACGCGCCGATGTTCATTGCCGAGGCAAGGTTGGGCGCATCCGCCGCGGCTTGCATCACGCGGATCTGCAGCGGCGGGACGAGCGCGAAGCTGGCGACGCCCCACAGGAAGATCAGGATTGCGGTCGGGACCGCGAAGGACATCAGCATCGCAAACGCGACGAGGATCGCGGCGAGCGCCGCCAGCGTCACGATCAGCGTCCGGTCGACCGAGCGATCGGCAAACCGCCCGCCGAGCCAGTTACCCAGCGTAAGACCCACGCCGTAGGTCACCAGCATCGCGGTGACGTAGCCGAGCGAGGCGTGCGTCGCCTCGCGCAGGATCGGCGTGATGTAGGTGAAGACGGTGAACATCGCACTTGCGCCCACCGCGGTCAGGCCGAGCGCACCGAGGACAGGCCCCCGGGTCAACACGCGCAGTTCGGCCATCGCATTGCCGCCCGTCGGCGCGGGCAGTGCGGGGAGGGTCACGCGCAATGCTGCCATGGTCAAAATCCCCAACGCGGAGATTCCCCAGAAGGACGACCGCCACCCGAGATGGTCGCCCGCCCAGGTCGCGAGCGGCACGCCGACGACATTGGCGATCGTCAGCCCCATGAACATCGCCGCCACCGCGCCCGCGCGGCGTTCGGCCGGGACAAGGCTGGCGGCGACGATCGAGCCGACGCCGAAGAAAGCGCCGTGGTTGAGCGACGTCAGGATCCGCGCGGCCATCAACATGCCGTAGCCGGTCGACACCGCCGCCAGCAGATTGCCGACGGTGAAGATGCCGGCCAGCGCGATCAGCAATGTTCGCCGTGGTACCCGCCCGGTCGTCAGCGTCATCAGCGGCGCGCCGAGCACGACGCCCAGCGCATAGGCGCTGATCAGAAGGCCCGCGGTCGGGATCGATACGCCGAGGTCGCCTGCGATGACGGGCAACAGGCCCATCGGGGCGAATTCGGTGACGCCGATGCCGAAGGCACCGACGGCCAGGGCCAGCAGGCCGGGGTTAAGCTTCATCGTGGCGATCCTGCGACGAGCGCAGGCACCCGCAGCCCTGACGACCCCAATTGACGATAATCCATTTCCGTGTCCCCGACTTTTCCGTTGGGGCATAGATGGACTGGCGGTGATCGCGTTATTAGAGGTCGGTGGCGCGAAGGATTTTTGACATGGACGCAAAGACGGGGATGGGGGCGGATCGTGCCCGGGCGCTGGAAGTGTTCGCGGCGGTGATGCGCGAAGGCAGCTTCTCCGGCGCAGGACGTGTGCTCGGGCTGACGCCATCCGCGGTTGCCCGGTCGATCGACCGGATCGAGGCGCGGCTCGGCGTTCGATTGTTGCTGCGGTCGACCCGCGCGCTGACCCCGACCGCGGAGGGGCAAACGTATCTGCAGACCGCACGCCGGATCCTCGCCGATCTCGACGACGCCGAGCAGCAGATCGCCGACCAGGGTGCGCCGCGCGGGCGCCTGCGGATCAGCGCGGCGCTGTCGCATGGGCGATTGCGCGTCGTGCCGCTGCTGGGCGCATTCGCGCAGGCGTATCCCAATATCCTGATCGACTTGGCGCTGACCGACACGATCGTCGACGTGGCAGCGGGGCAGGCGGACGTCGCGATCCGGTTCGGACCGCTGGGCGACAGCATGTTGACCGCGCGCAAGCTCGGCGAAAGCCGCCGGATGATCGTCGCGGCGCCCGACTATCTGGCGCGGTGCGGCACGCCGGTTCGCCCCGACGACCTGCACCGGCACAATTGCCTCAACTTCAATTTCCGCCGTGTCGAGCCCGTCTGGCCGTTTCGCGTCGACGGTCAGGATGTCGCGCTGACCGTGAAAGGGTCGATCGAGGCCAATAACGGCGAAACGCTGGGACAGTTGGCCGCCGCCGGGGTCGGCATCGCCCGCGTCGGGGCGTTCAGCGTCGTCGATGACGTCGCCGCCGGTCGGCTTGTTCCCGTGCTCGAGGAACTGAACCCCGGCGATGTCGAACTGATCCATGCGGTGTTCGTCGGGGGAGCGAACACACCTGCGCGCGTGCGTGCGTTCGTCGATTTTCTCGCCGAGCACCTGACGAGTTGAGCTGGTTTGCTGCCCGGCGTGGGCGACTTGCCCACCGCTGGGCCGATGCCGATCGAAGCCGACGCTCTGCCGCGATCGGCTTTCAGTCGCTTCGTTCGGCATGGCGCAGAGTTTCCCGCAGCACCGCAGCCGATGCGAGCAGCGCGGTCTGTTCCTGACCCGAGAGCATCGGCGTCAGGACGCGCGATACGCCACCCGCGCCGATCAGACAGGGAAGGCTGAGATACACGCCGTCGATGCCATATTCGCCGGTGAGCAGCGTGGAGACGGGCAGGGCGACCCGCTCGTCGCGCACGACGGCCTCGCAAATCCGAACGATCGCCGAGGCGACGCCGAAGGAGGTGTAGCCCTTGCCTTCGCTGATCGTGTAGCCCGCGCGCATCACATCGTGCGCGATCTGCGCGCGGTCGAACGCCTGTCCTGCCAGGAACGCGTCGAGCTCCATGCCGCCGATCCGAACCGTCGAATAGGCGACGACTTCGCTGTCGCCGTGTTCGCCCAGAACCTGCGCCTCGACCGCCCCGGGTGCGATGCCGAGTTCATCCGCCACGCGCTTCCGGAAGCGGTTGCTGTCTAACAGCGTGCCGGTCCCGATCACTTGTTCCGGCGGCAGACCCGATTCCTGCTGGGCGACTTGCGCCATCGCGTCGGCGGGGTTGGAGGCCACGACGAGGACACCGTCGAACCCGGCATCCATCGCCTGTCGCACGCAGTCGCGCACGATTTCGGCGCTTTTGGCAGCGACAGCGGTACGGGCTTCGCCATCCTTGGTCGATGCACCCGCGGTGATCACGAGAATGCCGGCATCGGCGACATCGGCATAATCACCGCCCCAGATGCGGACCGGTCGCGCGACCGCATTGGCATCGGCGATATCTGTGGCCTCGGCGATGGCGTGGTCGATCGACTGGTCGATCAGCACGATCTCGGCGATCAGGCCGCGGAGCATCAGCGCATAGGCGGTGGTGGCTCCGACATGGCCAGCGCCGACGATCGCGATGCGGGAGGTCGCTGGCATGAAGGAGTTCCTCGGTCTGTGTGCGAATGCGACCGGAGCGCGCTGCTGCCGGTTTGTGGGTGCTCAACGATGACCGTACCGGCTGGTTGTCGCAAGCGTAAGTCCGGCGCGCTTAGTGCACGGCCCTGTTAGCGTTCGCCTTCACCCTCGCCACGTTCGTTCTCGCCCCCTTCGCTCTCGCCTTCGCCGCGCTGGCCGCGATGCTGCTGTGCGGCCCGCGTGCGCCGCGGGTTCTTTACGAGGTGCTGGCCATTCGTGCGCCGCACGACATGACGTTCGCCTTCGCCCTCACCCTCGCCACGTTCGTTTTCGCCCCCTTCGCCACGCTGATCGGCGGCGGCGGACAGCGGCAGCGCGGCTGCCTCGGTGAGAACGGCCTGACCCGACTGCGCCACGACGAACGCGCCGACACCAACCCACAATTTCGTACGCATATGCTTTTTATCCCGTTTTCGCCGTTGGGCGTGAAACCGTTAGGGGGCCTGTGCGCTCCACGTCGGAACCAAGGATTTCCCATGCTGCTGATGATCGCCAACGTTCTAGACGCCAACAATCTCCGATGGTTACGAGATAAGCTTGGTGAGGTTCGCTATGTAGACGGGCGTCAGACGGCTGGCCGGGAAGCACGCACGGTCAAACGCAACGAGCAGGTCGATCGGGCCGATCCGTTGCTGGCGGAGATGCAGCAATGCGTGATCGACCGGCTGCTGGACAACCGCCTGTTCAAGATGGCGACGCGGCCGCATGTCGTCCGGCCACCGCTGTTCAGCCACTACGCGCCGGGCATGGAATATGGCAGCCATGTCGACGATGCGATCATGGGCGGGATGCGGACGGACGTGTCGGTCACGGTCTTCCTGTCGGAGCCCGACGCCTATGACGGCGGCGCGTTGGTCATCGAGTCCTCTGCTGGGGAACAGGACATCAAGCTCGCTGCGGGTTCTGCGGTGGTCTATCCGACGACGTCGCTGCACCGGGTTGCGCCGGTGGTGGCGGGCGAGCGGCTGGCGGCGGTGACCTGGGTCCGCAGCCTCGTGCGTGATGCTGCTGCGCGCGAGTTGCTGTTCGATCTGGAGACGGCGCGGCACGGCCTGTACGAACGTCTCGGCAAGACCCCGGAGATGGATCTTCTCGCCAAGACCCAGTCGAATTTGCTCAGGCTCTGGGCCGAAGACTGAGCGGCCGTATCAACCTCGACCTAGTTGCTCGCGGATGTTTCTTGCCACTGTTGGGAGCCAGTAGCGCGATCGGCTCGTTCGGGAGGCTCATCTTGTCCAGGAAATGCCGTGTCCGAGCCACAAACCACCGCCTATCCACGCCCCTTGCCGCCGCGCGAGCGACTGCAGGAATTGCTTCACGAGGCGGCGCGGCTCGGGCGCGACGATGTGATCCCGGCGCTTCTGCAAGCGGGGGCGGAGATCGAGGCGCGCGATGCGAAGGGATACACCCCGCTGATCCTCGCCAGCTATAACGGGCATGCGACCGCCACCTCGGTGCTTCTTGACCATGGCGCGAATGCCGCGGCGGGGGACTGCGCACGCGGGAATACCCCTCTGATGGGCGTGGCGTTCAAGGGCTATGCCGGCATCGCACGTCTGCTGCTGGATGCCGGCGTTGATGTGAACCAGCGCAATCTGGCGGGGCAGACCGCGGTGATGAATGCGGTCATGTTCGGCCATGCCGAGATCGCCGAGATGCTGCTGGCTGCCGGCGCAGCGACCGACGTGATCGATGCCGCCGGCAACACCCCGACGAGCATCGCCGCCGGGCAGAGCAACGCCGCGATGGCCGAGTTGATCGCGCGTGCCCCGACCGCGGCACGCTCGACGGTCTAGATCTGCGAATAGGGCGTCGGGCTCAGGATCTGGTTGTCGATGCCGGTGGTGATCTCGGGGTCGGTAAGGCCCGGTGTCGCGATCAACTTCTGCCAGGCGGGATCCGAGCCGAAAGTGCGCCAGTTCCGCTCGCGCGTTGCGAGGTCCGGGAAGGTCAGCAGATAGGTCAGGCTGGGCAGGGTGGGGCCAGTCAGGTCCTGTGCGAAGAAGACGGGCTTGAGGCCGGTGCGGCGGAAGAGGTCGATCTCTCCGCCGGTATCGAACATCGCGATCTTGGTCGCCCCGGCCTTGTGGCTATGGCTCATATAGGTCCTGAGCTCGAAGATGCGGGCCTTGTTGCCCTCCGCAGCGTCCGGAACCTCGACACGAGGAAAGTGCGGGAACGCGCGCATCAGCTTCACGTCGAGCGCGGCATAGGCCGGGCTTTCCGGCGTGGCATTAGCAAACGCCGCGGCAGCAGCTGTATGCCGCGCGTCGGCGGCCAGCCGGTCGGGCAAGGCGAGGAAGTCGGCGATCGAGGGATGCGGAACGAGCACCTGAACGGCCGGGGCCCCGGGGCCGATCGCGACCGTGAACACGCCCACCGGCCCGCACCCTGCGCGGCGCGCGGCCGGGATGAAGGCGTCCTTCAGATACGTGTCCAGGCGCGCTCTCATCGGGCCGTTGACCAGACTGTAGGTCCGCAGTTCGTAGATTTCCGGGGTGGCCGCCGCGGTACCGCGCTGCGCCCTCGCTTCGGTGCTGGCAATGGCCACGCCGCCAAGGGCAGCGCCCGCGAGCAGCGAACGTCGATCGATTGGGTCCGCCATCATGTCCTCGCAAATTCACCTGGCCGCACAGGAAGCCCATGCCGCATCTATCGTCAACCCATCACCTGCGGCGTTTCGGTCGGCGGGTGAATGGCTTTGGGGGGAAGCGCAGCCCGTCGGGAACGAACAGGCGACGTCAGAACGCCAACAGGGGGCAATCCGCGCCGGTGCCTAGCGAGCGGAGCGCTGACCGTTTGGCCCGAGCGGATTTCAGGCATCGCTGCCGATCCGCCCGGGGTTTTGGGGCGTTTGTCAGTGTGATGCGAAATGGGTCACGAGATCATAGATGTAGTCCCGCCCGCGGTAGAGCGCGTCCGTCGAAATTCGTTCATTCAGCCCATGCGTGCCTGCCGTGGCCGGATCGTTCCAAAGCCCGGGAATGCCATACGTCGGAATATTCAGCTTGCTGAGATATGTCGCATCGGTCGCGCCTGCCGATTGCGTGGGGATCACCGGAATGCCCGGAAAGTGTTTCGCCCCAATCGCGGCGATCGGCTTGAGGATCGCGGGGTCGAGCGGCGGGGTCACTGCGACGGGGCGCTCCTGAATCTTGCTCGGCGACACCTTGACCTGCGGATCAGCGATCACCTGTTCGATCGCTGCCTTGGTCTCGGCGGCGGTTTCTCCCGGCGCAATGCGGCAGTTGACGGACGCCGTCACCCGCTGCGGCAAGGCGTTTGCCGCATGCCCGCCCTCGATCAGGGTGGCAACGCACGTCGTGCGCAACAACGGGTTGAGGCTCAGGTCCGCTGATACGGTTTCCGCCGCCTTGGCATCACCGGATTGCCTTGCCAGTTGGACCATCGCGGCGCCGGTGGCGTCCTTCCGCAAAGCGCCGGCCTGGGCCAGATAGGCTTGTGACACGGGGTTGAGATGGACCGGGAATTGCAGCGTGCTGACCTTGGTCAGTGCGGCAGCGAGGCGATAGATCGCATTGTCGGGTTGCGGTTGCGAGCTATGACCACCCCGATTGGTGACTTCGAGCACGAAGTTGCGCGGCGACTTCTGCGATACCTGGACCCCGAGCGTTTCGGGGCCGCCGCCGGGCGCGGTCCGCCCGCCGCCACCTTCGTTGAACGCGAAGCCGGCTTTCATCAGCTCGGGCCGATGATGCACCAGCCATCCGGCACCGTTGAGCACGCGCTCGTTCGTTCCTTCCTCGCCGCAAGTGAGCGCGAGTTTTACCGTGCGGCGCGGCTTGAACCCGGATTGCTTCCAGCGGATCAGCGTGTCCGAGAAGATTGCAGCCTGCGCCTTGTCGTCGCTGCTGCCGCGGCCGTAGAAATAGCCGCCTTCCTCGACGAGGACGAAGGGATCTCGGACCCAATCCTCGCGCTTCGCTTCGACCACGTCGATGTGCGCGAGCAACAGCAAGGCCGGTTCCTTGGCGTTCGATCCGGCCCAGGTCACCACCAGGCCGCCGTCGCGCGGGCGACCGTCCGGCACGTAGAGCACGAGGTCCTGCGCCGCGAAGCCCGCCGCGCTCAGCCGGGTCTGGACCTGCTGCGCCGCCTTGGTGCAGTCGCCGACCGAGGATGTCGTGTTGGTTTCCACCAGTTCCTTGTAGAGCGCGCGGAAGGCGGCCCGGTCCGCCCGTTGCGCGGGGGCCTGAGCGGGCGAGGCCACGGGGAGCATCACGGAGGCGGTCGCCAGCAGGGCGGATAGGAGAGGCTTCATGGTGTGTCGTCCTGTTCGATATGGAGGCAAGTGTGGAGCGAGATGGCAAGCCTGCCAATCTCGATCAGGGCAGGTCAGAAGCTCTTGCGCGCATTGATGCCGAGGGTTCGCGGGCGCGAGCTGACGTAATAATCCGGGACCCCGGTGGCCGACGCGACGCGATTGAGGCCGTACGTGTTGAACAGGTTGTTCGCGAACACCGACAGCGCGAACCCGTCCTGCGTATCGAAACCGATCCGGGCGTTGAAGATGCTGAAGTTGCCGATCTCGCGGTAGAAGGCGTTGGTCGTTCGCAGTTCAGTGTTCATCCGACCGGTATAGGTCCAGTCGAACCTTGCCAGACCCGTCAGCCGGTCTGAGAGGGGCGGGGTATATTCGATCCCCGCCGAGGCGGTCGTCTTCGGGATATAAGCCAGCGTGTCGCCGTCGCGCCCCGGCGCATTGATGAAGCCGGTCGAATCGACTTGATCGGACGTCAGCCGGGCGTTGTTGTAATTGACGCTGCCGTTGATGCTGAGGTGGCGGATCGGACGAACGCTCGCTTCCGCTTCGATGCCCTCGACCCGGACGCCTGCCAGATTGTAGATGAAGTTGAAGTTGCCGCCGCCTTGCTGGAGCGTCGAAACCGAGGTCTGCACCTCGTCCCAGTCGGTCCGGTAGACCGCCACGTTGAGCGTGGCCCTGCGATCGAACCACGATGTCTTTGCGCCAAGCTCGTAGTTCCACAGCGAGTCCGGGCGGTAGACGAGATATTGTGCGGGGAGATTGGGGATGTTGTTCGCGCCCCCCGGGCGAAACCCCTGCGCCGCATTGGCGTAGAACAGCACGTCGCGGGTCGCCCGAAGTTCGGCGTTGAACTTCTTGACCCACCCCTTGGCGTTGGCCTTGGTTTCCTCATACGGCCGGGGTTCCTGGCCGTTGGTGAAATTGTACCCGAGATATTCGCCGCCGACGACCTTGGTATAGTCGAAATGGCGCAAGCCGACCGTGAGGGTCAGTGGGGACAGCACCCGGTAGCCGACTTCGCCGAAGAACGCGGTCTGCTGCACGCTGGTCAGGATGTTGCGGCCACCCAGATTGTCGACCGGATCGCGTTGCCCGCCCGTCACCGGATCGCCTGCGAACGGCAAGGTATCGACGCGGTCGAAGCGGTCTTCGTGGAACAGGCCGACGGTGTAGTTGAACGGGCCCTTGCCGTTGGATCCGAGACGCGCTTCCTGAATGAAATTGCGGACATAGCGCGGTTGATAGGCACCGAACGGCGCCTTCGAGCGGGCATAGGCTTGATAGGCGGTGCGCTGCGCGGGCGTGCAGGTCGTCGTCGGAACGCCGAGCGCGACCCGCGTGTAGAGCGGGCACCAGCGGGCTCCCGAGACGACACTGGCGAAGGCGGCATTGTTGTCGTTGGTGCTCTCCACGTCCCACCGATACCAGGACGCACTGGTCGTCAGCGTGGCGAAGCCAAGATCGAACCGTCCGACGCCGTTGTAGAGTTGCAGCTTGTCATGCCACGGCTGGAAAATCTGGAAATCGGTGCGGAACGGACCGAGGACCGAATTATATTGCGCGGTGCCGTCGATGTCCTGGTTCTGGAGCAGCGCGGTGGCGGTGATCGAAACGGCGCTGCTTGGCGTGAAGCCGAGCATGACACGGCCGCCCTCGAGCGTTGCCCGGTTGGTGTTCTTGCGATCGAGCAGGGTGTAATCGACATAGCCGCCTTGCCGCTCGCGGTAGCCTACGACGCGCAGCGCAAGCTTGTCGGCGACGATCGGGACGTTGAGCGCGCCCTTCACGAAATACCCTAGACCACCATTCTGTGTGGTGGTGGCTTGGGCCTCGACCGTACCTTCGTATTTGCGGGCATCGGGCTGGTTGAACAAAACGCGTAAGGTGCCGCCCATCGATCCGGAGCCGTACAGCGTCCCTTGCGGGCCGCGCAAAACCTCGACCCGCTCGACGTCGAAGAGATTGAGGTTGGGCGTATTGCCTGCCGGGTCCGAGTTGGTGCCGGAGGGTCCTGTCAGCGGCGTTTCACCGTAATACAGTCCAACGGTGCTTTCGCCCGCCGCCTGAACACCACGGATCGAGACACGGGTCCGTCCTGAGTCACTTTCGGTCAGTTGCAATCCGGGGACCTGGCGGATGATATCTGCGATCGTCGTTGCACCCAGTTTCGCCAACTGCCCTTCGCCGAGCGCTGAGATGGCGATGGGTGTCGTCTGCACCGTCGACTGGCGCCGCAGCGCCGTGACGACGATGTCGCCGGACTGGTCTTCGGGTGTCGCGGTCGCTGCGTTTGACGGGGCTTGCTCTGCTTCGGTCTGGGCGAAGGCCGGATAAGGTGCCGCCACCAGGGCTAGAACCATCAGGCCGGATCGTGTGGATAATAGCATTCTGCCCCCATTCGTCACTCGATCGGGTAAGCGTTCTGCGCTCACCCATCGGGGCATGATGGCTCAAACTCCTACCAATCCAATGGGGTATTGGGTTTCGGGGGGCCAAGATAATGCATGTTGCTGATCGTTCTTGCGATTTGCTACGCGCCCGGCGTTTTCGAGGCTTCCGGTGGGTGGCTTTATCGCAGGATGGGATAGCCCGCTTCGACCGCCGCACATTCAAGCGCGCGAACGCGGGCGTAGGGTTCCGGTCCGCTGGGGATGACATCCGCCAGAAACACTTTCGCCCGTGCCTCGACCAGCGCGGGGTCGGCGATGACGTCGGCGAGCGACTCCCGCAGCGCGACGATCGTTTCCTCGGGCGTCGAACGGGCCGTCACGAACGGCAGCGCGGGAGTGTCGGCGGTCACGCCGATGACGCGCAATCCTGAAACCGCATCGGGATCGAAGCGACGCAGCGCCGCGAAGCTGACGGCGTCGATCGCGGCAATATCGGCAGCGCCTGCGCCAACGGCTTCGACGCTTGCGCGATGCGAGCCAGTTTCGACGACATCGCCGAAGAACCGTCCGTCTTGCGCGAGGGGTGCGACCGTCGCCCTGAACAGATTGTACCCGGTATTGGAGTTGCGCGCATTGATGGCGGCGCGGCGGTTGCGGAACGTCGCGAGCGGACCGTCGTCGGCCCGCCGTGCGACGAGATAGGAGACGTGCCGGCCGTGTGCGCAATCGGGTGCGTCATAGGCCGGGATCCCGATGACGTGCAGCGCAAGCGCGGCGTCCGTCACGAGCGGATAGCCGCACGTCTGGCCGAACAGCAGCTTCGGGTCCCGCCAGATCGCCTCCACCGTTCGCGTTCGGTCGAGCCGGTCGGGCGCGTCGATCCCGCGCGCGCGGAGCCGTGTCGCCAGAGCCGTCCAGAGCTGGTCATTGGCCGCGTGCTGCGCCGGGTGATCGTACATGCCGAGCGAAGCCACGGCGCCGCTCATGACGGCTCGCCCGGATAGTCGGGGTGGGTGAGGACATCGTGGTGCCGGATCGCGAACTGGCGCAGGATCGCACCATATCCGCGATACGTCGTGCGATGATCGGGGGCGAGCCTGGCGCGGTGTGCCGCATGATAGGCGGGCAGCCGATACCAGGCGAGATCCGGCCGGTCATGATGCGCGGCGTGGAGGTTGTTGTTGAGATACAGCAGCCCCAGCACGCCCCCGCGCTCGACAGTCGCAGCCCGGCCGGGTGCTTGGAGATCGGCCCGATGTTCCACAAAGGATCGCAGCAAGGTCAACGCCATGCCGGGATATACGAACATCACGACGTAGCATCCAAGCCCGAATTGCGTCCAGTGCAGCCAGCCAAGCACGATGGCGACTGCCGCCAGATGCGGCAGCCAGTCCCGCGCCACCGCCAGGGGTTTGTCGCGCAGACGGCGGATCTCGTCCACGCCGAGCGACAGGATCGCGATCGGTGGTCCCAGCAGCAGGCGACCGAGCAGCGGCGCCTGCACCCGCGCCAGCCAGAGCGAAACGCCGGACCGGCTTGCGACATAGCGTGATTCAGGATCGTGCCGCGGGTCGGTGATCGATGGACTGCGATGATGCGCGGCATGGCTGCGGCTGTAGAGTGCGTAGGGCAACCACAAGGCGAGCGGCGGAAAACCGATCGCTGCATTGATCCGCAGAGAGCGCGTCGGGTGCCCATGGATCGTCTCATGCTGGAGCGAGCCATGCCAGGCGATCAGCCAGCCGCCCGTCAGCACAAGCAGCGGATCAGGGATGACGGCGTGGAAATACGTCGCCGCAAGCCACCCGGCGTAGATGGTCAGCGTGACGAGCAGCGTCGGCCATTCGATCGCGCGTTTAGTCATGACCGGGCCTCCGACAGGCGGCGGCGAGAAAGGCAGGGGTGCGACATCGGCTTTCTCCATCAGGAGCAGCATTGTCCACCAATGTGATATGAATTGAAGCTTGCTTCTTCTATCGATCGGCTAAGCTCAGCTATTTGTGGGATTTGCTGCTACCAAGGCGGTTGCCTCCGATCGGGCAGTTGACAACACGACCGGCGGATTGCTCAATATGGCGATGGGGCCAGCGATCTCCCCATGAGGCGACAGCCGAAGCATCGCGTCCCTGCTGCACCGGAGGACGCTTCATGCCCGCGATTAATTCAATTGCCCCCGAAAAATTGGCTCGCCTGATCGGGCTGCCGCATGGCCCCGCGATCGTCGACGTCCGTACCGATCAGGAATTCGCGAGCGACCCGCGCCTGGTGCCGGGGTCCGTGCGTCGGGACCACACCCACATCGCCGCCTGGTCGGGCGGGCTGGCCGGTCGGTCTGCGGTGATCGTCGACGCGCCGGGTGGCGCAGCCGGCGAGGGGGTCGCCGCATGGTTGCGGCACGAGCGCGTCTCGGCGGAGATACTGCACGGCGGTACGCTCGGCTGGGCCGCTGCGGGGCTGCCGATGGTGCCCGAAACGGTCCTTCCGCCGCGCGACGCGCAGGGGCGGACGCTATGGGTCACGCGCGCGCGGCCCAAGGTCGATCGCATCGCCTGTCCTTGGCTGATCCGCCGCTTCGTCGATCCGGATGCGGTGTTCCTGTTTGTCAGCCCGGTCGAGGTGATGCGCGTGGCCGAGCGGTTCGGCGCGGCTGCGTTCGATGTTGCGGGGGAGGGCGTGGTGTGGAGCCATGACGGGCCGCTGTGTACATTCGACGCGATGGTGGCGCGGTTCGGGCTCGCCGCTGTCCCGGGTCTCGCGCAGCTCGCTGTGATCGTGCGTGGCGCGGATACCGCGCGGCCCGACCTTGCCCCCGAGGCGGCGGGGCTGGTCGCGCTCTCGCTTGGCCTGTCGCGGATGTTTGCGAACGATCTCGCGCAACTCGATGCCGGAATGCTGCTCTACGATGCGCTGTATCGCTGGTGCCGCGATGCGACCGGCGAAACGCACGACTGGGTGTCCCACACCCCGAAGGCGGCGCGTCCGAAGGTGTCGGCATGAGCGCGATCACCGGCGACACAGTCGCACCGGCCGCGCGGCCCGCGCCGGTGACGCTTCGGCAAGCCTTCTGGGTGTGGCTGCGGATCGCTGCGCTGTCGTTCGGGGGCCCCGCCGGGCAGATCGCGGTGATGCACCGCATCCTGGTCGAGGAGAAACGCTGGATCGGCGAGCATCGTTTTCTCCACGCGCTCAATTACTGCATGCTGCTGCCGGGGCCGGAGGCGCAGCAACTGGCCACCTATATCGGCTGGCTGCTGCACCGGACCCGCGGCGGGATCGTCGCGGGAACGCTGTTCGTGCTGCCGGGGGCGGTATCGATCATGGCGCTGAGCTGGATCTACGTACTGTACGGGCAGGTCGGTTTGGTCGCGGGGCTGTTCTTCGGGCTGAAATGCGCGGTGCTCGCGGTCGTGCTACAAGCGGTGGTGCGGATCGGGAGCCGTGCGCTGCGGAACGGCGTAATGCGTGGCCTGGCGGCGGCGGCGTTCGGGCTGATCTTCTTTCTCGGCGTGCCGTTCCCGCTGATCGTGCTAGGCGCGGGGCTGGTCGGCTATTTCGGCGGGCGCGCTGATATGCCCGCCTTCCGGATCGGCGGGGGCCATGCGTCCGACAAGGGCACGGTCGTCGCGGATGCCGACACGCTGCTCGGCGAAAGTCTGCCCGCGCACGCCAGCCCCACGATCCGCCAGTCGATGCAGCAGGCCCCGGTGTGGCTCGTGCTGTGGCTGGCACCGGTCGCGGCGTTGCTGGTGCTGCTGGGGCAAGGCAACGTCTTCACCCAGATCGCGACTTTCTTCTCGACCATGGCGGTCGTCACCTTCGGCGGTGCCTATGCGGTGCTTGCGTATGTCGCGCAGCAGGCGGTCGAGCACTATCACTGGCTCACCGCGCGCGAGATGCTCGACGGACTGGGCATGGCGGAAACGACGCCGGGGCCGCTGATCATGGTGCTCCAGTTCGTCGGGTTTCTCGGCGCGTATCGTCACCCCGGGATGCTGTCGCCGCTGCTGGCGGGGACGCTCGGCGGGCTGCTGGCGACCTGGGTGACGTTCGTGCCGTGCTTCCTGTGGATCTTCCTCGGCGCGCCGTTCATCGAGCGGATACGCGGCAACGTGGCGTTGTCGGGCGCGCTGTCGGCGATCACCGCTGCGGTGGTCGGCGTGGTGCTCAACCTGGCGGTGTGGTTCGCGATCCACACGTTGTTCCGCAGCGTCCAGCCTTTTGTGGTTGGACCGGTGCGGCTCGACCTGCCCGTGGTGGCGAGCCTCGATCCCTGGGCGCTCGGGATCGCGCTCGCCGCGATCGTTGCGATGTTCCGGCTGAAGTTCGGCATTTTTGCGACGCTCGGCGTGGCGTCGGTCGCGGGGATCGTGCTTCAAACGACCGGTGTCCTCACCGGGTAAACGCCGCGGGGCAGGGGCAGCGCGCCGGAGCGGATCTCCGCAGCCGCCTTTCAGCCCCTGAGCCCTCCTAGAACCGCACCGACGTCTCGACGCCGAACTCCTGCGGTCGCCCCGGCGTGACGCGGTCGATCCCGAACCCGCCGAAATAGCCGGTCCGCGCCAGTTGCGTCACCGTGTCGAACACGTTGGTGCCATACACCCCGATCCGCCACGGCCCGCCCGCGCGCGGTACATAATCGACCCGGAACCCGGCCAGTGCATAGGCTGGCAGCCGGCAGACATAGTCCGCGCCATCCTGACAGGCCGGCTTCTCGCCCACTCCGCGGACGTCGATGCTCGGCGTCACCGTGCCGCCGCGGATCTGAAAATCATAGGCGACCGCCGCGCTGTAGGTGTATTTCGGGGCCGAATTGACCGGCGTGTCCAGCGTCAGCGTCACGGCGTTCGGCCGGATGCTGTCATAGGCTTGCGTCAGGTACGAGACGTTCCCGCGGACGGTCAGGTGCCGCACCGGACGCAACACGAACTCGCCCTCGAACCCCGCTTCATGCGCGGAGGCCGCACTTTGCACCTGCCGCGTCGAGACGTTGCCGACCAGCACGTTCACGCCCGCCTGGATGTCGGTGTACTTCTGATAGAAGCCCGACAGGTTGATGACCGCGCGCCGGTCGAGCAGGTCAAGCTTGATACCCCCTTCATACGACCAGAGCTTTTCGGGATCGTAGGAGGACGGGAAGCGTCCATCGGCCGAGGGACTGCCCAATTGCTGGTTGAAGCCGCCGGAATTATAACCGTGCGCGGCGGTCAGATAGGTGAAGACCGTGTCGGACCAGCGATAGCCGAGCTGGACTTTTGGGTCGAAGCCGTCCCAATCGTTGGTGTCGCGCGCGGTGAACGGGGCGCCGCCGCAATTGGCGATGCCACCCAGGAAATCGCCGTTGAAATAGCCGCACTGGGTCGGCACGCCATTGGACAGGAAGGTGTTCTCCCGCCCGGCGAAGAAGACATAGCTCGACCCGGTCTTGCGGTCATAGGTGTAGCGTCCGCCGAGCGTGAGTTCGAGCCGCGGCGTGATCTTGTACGATGCCTGGGCGAAGGCGGCGTAGCTGCGATAGTTCAGCGACGCGTCGTAGACATAGCCGAGCGGGTCGATCCAGTCGGGGCCGGTGTCCTGCAGGAAGTCGGTCTTCTGCTGGAAGTAGAAGGCCCCCACCAGGAACGTCAGGCGATCGTCGAGCACGGTGCCGCCGATCGTCAGCTCCTGCGTAAACTGCGTGCTGCGGGTGTCGTCATATTCCGCATAGATGTCGTTGGGGGCATTGTTGACCGGCGTGTAGAAGCTTGCTTGCGAACGACGGTAGGCGGTCACCGAATGCAACGTCAGGCCACCGCCGAGATCATAGCCGATCCGCGCGTTGAGCGTCGTCGCGTCGGTGTCGTTGAACGGGCCGCGGCCGCCGTAACGCGATACGCCGCCAGCATCGCCGCCGCGTGCGATGTCGGTCACCGCCGCGCTGGTGGGCGCAAGCAGCGTCGCACCGCCGTAGACCGCATAGGGCTTCCCCAGAACGGGATAGGCCGAACAATAAGGCGTGGTGTGGAGCGCATCGTAATTCTGGATATAGCCGGCGGTGGAAAGGCAGCCGACCGGAATGGTCGCGCCGCCATCGGTCTTTGACCGGTTGTACTCGCCGAGCAGGTCGATCGTGAGCGGGCCGCCCCTGTCGACGCGCAGTTGGAGGCGTCCGGACTGGTTGTTGACGTTGCCGCTGCGACCATCGTCCAGTTCGTGCGTGATATAGCCGCGGACGCTTTGCGTCCGGAAGCTCGCGCGCGCGGAGATGCCGTCGGTCAGCGGTACGTTGAGCGCACCCTCGGTATCGATCCGCCGCAGGCTGCCCGCGCGGACCTGTGCATAACCCTCGAACTTGTCGGTCGGACGCTGCGTCGTCAGCAGCACCGCGCCCGCGGTCGTGTTCTTGCCAAACAGCGTCCCCTGCGGTCCCTTCAGCACCTGCAGCGAGGCGATGTCGTAGAAATAGAGATCATTGCCTTCCTGCCGGCTGACGTACATCTCATCGACGTAGAAACCCGCCTTGGTGTCGGAATTGACCTGGTTGAAGGTCTGCCCGATCCCGCGGATCGTGAAACTCGTGCCGCCCGATAGCAGCGGCACCAGTTCGAGGTTGGACACCGCGCCCCGCAGATCCTGGAACGTGCGGATGTTCTGCTGCACGAGGTTGTCGCGAGACAGGACGGTCGCTGAAACGGGCGTGGTCTGGAGCCGTTCTTCACGGCGGCGGGCGGTGACGACGATGTCGCCCACCGCGTCGCCAACCGTGTCGCCCACTGCATCGCTGGCAGCGGCCCCTGGTGCGGTCGGTGGCACCGCGCTCGATTGCGCCAGCGCAGGTGCCGCAACCATGCCCGCGATCAACGCGAGCATCGACAGGGCGCGCCTGCCCGAAATTGGAATTCCTGCCATGATAACCCCCGTTTGCGAGCCTTTACTCGACGCTTGCCCTGTACCGATACCCTATGGCGATGATCGGGATTGTGGACAGAGCTTTTATTGGCCGCGGCATGATTCGTCTTTGGCATGCCGCGTGGCGGGGTTCCGCAAAGTGTTCGCAACGCGCGCAACAACGCCTCAGTCTTCGGTCTGCGATAGGCCCCTTCACGGACGCCTGTTTCTGTTGAATGATGGGTACAGGCGAAGATGAACCGAGATCGCTCCTCTTCGAAGAGGGGCGCCGACTGGAGAGACCTGATGGTTACGATGACAAAGGCGATCCTCTGCCTGGCCGTAGTGTCGATGGCACCGACGATTGCGCTTGCGCGAGAGGCGGCACCCAACACGATGACTGCGCGGGAACGGGCGGCGGGGTGGCAATTGTTGTTCAACGGCCGCGATCTCGACGGCTGGCGGTCGTTCGATGGCGGCGCACCGTCGCCGTCCTGGGTCGTCCGTGACGGCACGCTGGAACTTACCGCGACCAGCGGGCGGATGAGCGGCGGCGATTTGGTGACTACCGGCAGTTACGGCGCGTTCGAACTCACGCTTGACTGGAAAGTCGCGCGTGGCGGCAATAGTGGCGTTCTCTATCTCGCGCGCAACGTGCCGCAGACCCGGCAAATCTATGAGACCGGGCTGGAGATGCAGATCCTCGACGACGCCGGGCATCCCGATGGCAAGATCCCCTCGCACCATGCAGGCGCACTCTACGATCTGACGGTGCCGCCAGCAGGGGTGGCGCGGCCCGCCGGAAGCTGGAACCACGCGCGGTTGCTCGTCGAGCATGGTCGGATCCGGCAATGGCTCAACGGCAAACCGACCGCCGATGTGTCCTACGGCGACGATGCCTGGCGCAGCCGCGTTGCGGCGTCGAAGTTCGCCAAGATGCCGTTCTTCGGAACGTTTCCCAGCGGCTTGATCGCGCTGCAGGATCACGGCGAGCCGGTGGCGTTCCGCAACGTCAAGCTGCGGGTGATCGGGGCAAGTGCGGTGGAAGCGCGGAAGTGACACGCGACGCGAAGCCTGCGTCGGATGCGCAGGCGGACGTCGTCATCGTCGGATCGGGGGCGGCAGGAGGCATGGCCGCCTACAGCCTGACCAAAGCGGGGCTACGGTGCATCCTACTCGAGGCAGGACGCGACTATGATCCGCAGGCCGAGGTCAACATGTTCGCGCCCGAAAGCGACGCGCCGCTGCGCGGTGCGGCGACGCCCGACAAGCCGTTTGGCTATTTCGACGCGACGGTCGGCGGCGGGTGGCAGGTCGATGGCGAGCCATACACGCAGCACGAGGGCTCCGATTTCCGCTGGTACCGCCCGCGCATGCTGGGCGGACGGACCAACCATTGGGGCCGGCACGTGCCGCGGTTCGGGCCGTATGACTTCAAGCCGTTCTCGCGGGACGGCCTCGGGGTCGACTGGCCGATCGGCTATGACGATGTGGCGCCGTTCTACGATCGCGTCGAACGCATGGTCGGCGTCAACGGTGGTCCGATCGGGCTGGAGAACCACCCCGACTCCCCGCCGGGTTGTCTGATGCCGCCGCCGCATCCCCGCATTCCGGAGATGCTGATCAAGGCCGCCGCCGAGGATCTGGGGATCCCGGTGCGCGCCGCGCATACCGCGGTGCTGACGCGCGACATGCCGGACGCGGTCGCGCCGCGCAGTGCCTGCCTGAACGCGACGCCCTGTACGCGCGGTTGCACGATCGGCGCGATGTTCCAGACGACCACGTCGCTGCTGCCGATGGCGAAGGCGACCGGGCGGCTGACGATCGTTACCGACGCGATGGTGTCGCGCGTGACGATGGCGCGTCCCGATCGCGCCGCCGGGGTCGAATATGTCGATCGCAAGACCGGGCTGCGCCACACGGTGAACGCGCGCACCGTGGTGCTGGCGTCCGGCACGGGGGAAACGACGCGATTGCTGCTCAATTCTGGGGAAGGCGGGCGCGGGCTGGCGAATTCGTCCGGGGAGCTGGGCCGCAACCTGACCGATTCCACCGGTGCAT
Organism: Sphingomonas sp. PsM26; assembly: GCA_030433805.1. Classification (GTDB taxonomy): domain Bacteria; phylum Pseudomonadota; class Alphaproteobacteria; order Sphingomonadales; family Sphingomonadaceae; genus Sphingomonas. The sequence goes on from JARUXA010000013.1 coordinate 26,922, forward strand.
CTTTCCGCGCCTATATTCCGGCGCTCGCCGATCGTCCGCGCTACAATGAGGACGGCATCGGCGGCCAGCACATCTATATTCCCTTCTGGCTCTACCAGCAGCAGAAGCGCGGCGAGCTCGACTTCGCGCGGGGGTATCATTTCGAGATCGGCGGCCGGTTCGGCATCCCGCCGGCGGATGCCGTGCCGCGCGTCTGGGGATCGGCGCTGAAGAAGGCCGTCCGAAGCGCCTCGGGCGCGACGATCCAGCTGACGCTGCGGGGTGAAATGATCCCCAACACGGACAGTTTCTGCGAGGCGGACCCGGTCGTGAAGGACCGGTTCGGCATCCCGGTACTACGGTTCGCCTTTCGCTGGTCGCAGAATGAGGTGAACCAGGTCGCCCACGGTCGCCGCACCGCGCATGCCGTGTTCAAGCGGATGGGGGGCACGATCCTCGATCCCGACGTGCCGCCCGAGGAAATCATGACCGCGGGGGGCGAGATCATCCACGAACTGGGCACTGCCCGGATGGGGGCCGACAAACGATCGTCGGTGGTCGACGGCTATGGCCAGACCTGGGACGTCGACAATCTCGTGCTGATGGATGGTGCGGTCTTCGCGTCCGGCGCGCACAAGAACCCGACGCTCACGATCCTCGCGCTGGCGTTGCGTGCGTCCGAGCAGCTTGCCCGGCGCCTGAAATCGGGGGCTTTCGCATGACGCCGTCACGCCGCATCACGCTGCAATGGATGATGGCCGCGGCGGCGTTGCCGCTCGCGCACTGGCCGACCCCGGCGATGGCCGAGGGAATGGACGACGCCGCGGGCACGGCGCCGCCGTTCGATGGCATCGCCGACTGGCCCGACACTCCACCACCGCCGCCGGCACCGGGCTATGGCCGCGATCCCGATCTGGCGAACCCCAAAGTCCCTTGGCCGCTGACGCTGGCTGCCGCGCAGCGCAAGACGGTGGATGTGCTGGGCGATCTGATCCTGCCGAAGGACGCGGCATCGCCGGGGGCGGGGGCGCTGGGGGTCGGGGCGTTCATCGACGAATGGATCAGCGCACCCTATCCGCAGCAGCGCGCAGATCGCGCGAAGGTGGTTGGCGGCCTGCTCTGGCTCGACGCGCAAAGCCGCACGCTGCATGGTCGCGCGTTCGTCGACCTCGCGCCGCAGCAACAGGCCACGCTGCTCGATGCGCTGAGCGTCCCCGTGCCGGTCGCCAGGATGGTCGCCCCGGTCGCGTTCATGGACACGCTGCGCCGGCTGTTCGTGCTCGGCTTCTACAGCCTGCCGGAGGGCAAGGTGGATATGGGGTATGTCGGCGACCAGCCCACCCCCGGCGCTTACCCCGGACCATCGCGCGAAGCGCTATCGCATTATGCGCATGCGCTCGACCGGATGGGACTGAAAATGCCGACAGCATAGCCAAGGGCGGTGGCCCGGCAATCGCCCCGGCGAATCGTTGCTCAGTACAGCAGCGCCCAGTCCCGCACACGCCATTGGAGCACCGCTTCGATCTGAACCAGCGCGGCGGTATCGATCAGTTCTGCGCGTCGCCCGGGAAAGCGCACGAGTCCATCCCCGTCGCGGCGCACGCGCCACATCCGGTCGGCATAGCCGCGCATGGCGTCGCGATACCGATGCCCGCCGGTTTCGCTTTCAAGCAGTAGCAGGTTCTTGAAATAGATCGCGTTGAACGGCGGGGGTTGATCGTCGACGCGGTCACCTGCGACGAAATACGTATGGCTTGCGTCCGCGATGCGTCTGGCCGCCGCGAGATATTCCGGCTTTTGCGTTGCGCGCCAGAGCAGGACGTTGACGCCGACCGGCACGCCCTGATTGTAGCTCCAGACGCGTTTCTCGATCGAACCGTTCGTCTTGAGGTGATCGGCGTACAAGCCGTCCGGCCGTTGCAGTGTGGCGTTGGTCCAGTGATAATAGCGCAAGGCATCGTTGAGATAGCTGCGATCGCCGGTCAGCATGTACAACCGAACGCCCATCTCCGCAGCGGGCATGTTGGATACGGTATTGCGGTCGCCATTGTCGCTCTTCTGCGTCCAGCGCACGCCGCCGGGCGAGGGCAGGGTCGTGTCGGTCGACCACCCTGACCGGATCAGCTCGAAGATATCGCGGGCGTTGCGGAGCGATACCGGATCGCGCCGGAACAGATGGTGCTGGATCTCGGCCAGCCCGACCCATTCGTTGTCGTCGTAATAGAGGTCGTCCCCATGACCGAGCGGCGGCAGCACCTTGGCCAGATGCCCGGCGCGCCCCGTCGTCGACGTCTTCGACCAGTAACGCGCCTGTGCGGCACGGACCTTCGCCAGCGCAGGAGCGAACCGCCGCCCCGTCGTGCCGGGGATCATCGCCAAGTCGAGCAAGGCGATATGGGCTTGGGAGAAGGGCCATTCCGTCGAATAGCGCTCGTCGCGCGGCTCCGGCGGATGGTATTCCCGGTACAGGCCGGTTCCATCCGCCACCGCGAAACACCGCTCCAGCGCAACATGCCAGGCGAGTGCCCGGCCAAGCGTGGCCCCGGCAGTGCCGGGACCACGTTGACCGACCGCTGCATCGGCGACGACGGCGGCCGATAGACCCGCCGCGATGCCGAGCAGGGTCCGGCGCGATACGCTTTGCCCCGTCATCAGAAACGGAACCGTGCGCCCACCGCGAAGACGCGGCTTTCGTACCGGACATCGCGTGGGTAGTTGGCATTCTCAAGCCCCGGAACCGCCCGCAAGGCGCGATAGGGCGACCCGGTGATGTTGCTTACGTCGAACGTCAGCGTGACGGCTTCGATCGCGGCGACCGACAGGGAGAAGTCGAGCCGTTCGATCGGGCGGTTGAACTCCGCGCCGATCAGTTGCCCGAGCTGGTCGGTGGCGAAGAAGTTCGTCACGCGCGACCGCCAGTTATACGCCAGCCGTGCGGAAACCGGACCCTTTTCGTAAATGCCGACCGCGTTGTAGCTCCACTTGGAGACGCCCGGTATGTCGCTGTTCTGGCCGGTCGTGCCGAGCGACACCGGCAGCGCCTGCGATGCGTCAATATAGGTGCCGTTGAGCTGCGTCCCGAACCCGCTGAGCCAGCCGGGCAGGAAATCGAAGAAGGTCTGGAACGCGACCTCGACACCCTGGAGCCGGCCGCTGCCGCCATTCTCCGGCCGGTTGACGACGATCTGGCCGTAAGGTTCGACCACCGTAGGAACGTTGAGATTGGTAATGAAGCCCTTCACATCCCGCCGGAAGATCGCGCCGGTCAGCGAGCCGGTCTTGGTGAAGTACCATTCGAGTGACGCGTCGTAATTCTTGGACAGGATCGGCTGGAGATTGATGTTGCCGCTGTTGCCGGTGATCGGCGGGGTGCCGTTGGGGTTGCCGATCGTGATTGCCGGGTTGAGCTGGCCATATTCCGGGCGGGTCCGGGTTTCCGTCGCGGACAGGCGCAATTGCAGCTTGTCCGAGAACTTGGCGCGGAACGAGGCGCTCGGCAGCACGTCGAGATAGTTCTGCCGCGATGTCGTGGTGACCAGCGTGCCGCCGACCAATGCATTGCCGGTCAGATTGGCCTTGGTGTTGACCACCCGCGTGCCGATCACGCCGTCGATCGGGACGGTGCCGACGTCGAAGCCATAGTGGAACTGACCGTAGAAGGCGTAGGACCGCTCGACCGCGTCGAGCTGCTCGTTCTGGACGAACGCCGGGATCTCCGATCCCCATTGCGCCAGTTCGGCCAGGGCGGCGGGCGTCCCGATCTGCGCGAGGCCGGAGCGGGCGAGATCGCGCAGGGCGTCGATGTTGTCGACGATGCCGCTTCGGGTGGGCGCGTACCACTGGCTGAGCGGTGGTGCCTGGCCGCCACGGAAGCCGACGTCGATCGGCTGCCCCGTGTCGCCTCCTGGAACTGCGGTCAGCGGCAAGGCGAGCGGCCGCAGCGTTGCATATCGCCCCCCGCTCCGCAGCCGGGCGTCGCGATCCGTAAACCGGAACCCGACGTCGATCTGCTTGATGACCGGCAGTTCGGTCTGCAGTTTGAGGTCGGTGCGCCACTGGATCCCCTTGCCGGTGGCGAGCGAACGTCGATCGTAGATGCCGCGCAGGATATAGTTGCCACCGTTGTTCGCATCGAAACCGGGCAGGCCCAGCGCTGGTCCGCCGTCCTTGCCGCCGATGTCGAACACGATCGACGCGGCCTGCGCCTGCGCGGGCGCGTAATCGAAGTTGTAGTCGGTATATTCGGCTTTCGAGTCCGTATAGGCGAAGTCGGTCGTGATCGTCGCGCGATCGCTCTTCCACGATCCGCCGATCGCGCCCTGATACGCATTGGTGCGCCCTGCGCGCGTGCTGCGCGAGAAATCGATGTTCCTGCCGTTCGCGAAGTCGGGGGTCGCGGTGACGCTGGTGAGCGTGCCCGGAGCAGCGGGGTTGCGGACGATGTCGCTCAGCGCGGGATTGTCGTTGACCAGGTTGAGCCCGGCGAAATCATTGGCAACGTCGGTCCGCGCGCCCTGGAACAGGCCGTCGATGTAGAATTCGAGCCGGTCGCTGGGACGCCATTGCAGCGTGCCGTTGACGGACGGCCGCCAGCGCTTGCCGCGATCATAATAGACCCCGGCGGACTCGGGGAGCACGAAGTCGCGCGATCCCGCGACGGGTTGCGCGGCGTTGGGCGCGACGATGTTGCCGTTGATGTAGCGCGACGACGTCTGGTAATGCAGCTGGGTGTACGACACGTTGATCAGCGCGCCGATCTGACCGATGCCGGTGTCCCAGCGATCGGTGACGAGCACGTTGAAATTGGGATCGAACGTCTTCGCCTGATCGCCGTACGTGCCGCGCACCGCGCCCGCGATCTGGAACCCGGCGAAATCGAACGGACGCCGTGACCGCACGTTGATCAGACCAGCGATGCCGCCCTCGATCTGGTCCGCGCTCGTCGTCTTGTAGACCTCCAGCCCCGCAAGCGCGCCCGCCGGGAAATCCTGCAGCGCGACGTTGCGTTGCTCGGCGGTGAACATCTCCCGCCCGTTGAAGGTGGTGGTGAGGTTGGGGAGGCCGCGGACCTGCACGCTGCCGGCTTCGTCACTGCTGCGGTTGACCTGCACGCCGGTGATGCGCGCCAGCGCCTCCGATGCGTTGTTGTCGGGCAGCTTGCCGATATCCTCGGCGACGACCGCATCGACGATCTGGTCGGAATCGCGTTTCAACGTCTGGGCCGACTGAAGGCTGCGGCGCAACCCGGTGACGACGATGTCCCCGGATGCGGGTTCCGCGGCGACCGCGCCGTCGGCGGCGGCTGGTGGACCGGCTTCCGCGGGCGTCGCATCGCTTTGCGCTGCGGGCTGCGGCGGCGTTGCGGGTGTCGTCTGCGCGGCGCTGCCGCTGCTCCATAGCGACGCTGCGGCAAGCGCGATGGTCGAAACGACCAGTCGGTCGAGTGCTTTCATATGGTCTCTCCCTGGGTAGATTATCGTTTTGTAATGTCAGTGATTCAGTCGTGCGGGCGGACGTACGCCCGCATCACGGCGCAGCGGCCGTCGCCCCCGTCGAGCGACCGCAACCGGTAAGCGCCGATGTCGGCGGGGATGATGAAGGTTTCGGCGTAATGAACTTCGTACGGCGCGAAGGCCCCGGACGGGCTTTCCACGACCGCGGCGGTGCCCGCGACGAGGTTGAGGACGTTGAGGTTCCGGTCGGTTTGAAGATCGACGCTGGACGCGAACCAGATCCGCTCGGTCTCGATGAATTCGAGCCGGTGCAAACCGGTCCGCTCCTGCGTCCAATCGCTTCCTTCGGCGACCGTGGTGACCTGATTGACGAGTTCGTCGCGCGTGAAATCCTCGCGCCGCGACCAGTCGATATTCGCGAGACCGTGGTCAAGGTGGATCGGTCGTGGTCGACCGTCGAGACCAAGCCGCTCCCAATCCCACAGCTTGAAGGTGAAGATGTACGGGGTCGCGCTGATCTCCAGCACCATTGCATTGCTGCCCGAGCAATGGACGGTCCCGGCAGGGATCAGGAAGTGGTCGTGCTTCCGTGCGGGGATCCGGTTGACGAACGCGTCGACGTCGGGGGGAGGGCCGCCGTTCTGTGCAGCGGTGAAGGTCTCGGCGAATACCGCAGGATCGGCGGCGTCGGTCAGCCCGAGATAGACGACCGCATCGTCGCCTGCATCGAGCATGTAATAGCTCTCGTCCTGCGTGTAGCGCAGGTTGAAGGCGTCGCGCGCATAGTCCTTCTGCGGATGGACCTGCAGCGACAGGTTCCCGCCCCCCATCGTGTCCAGCATGTCGAACCGGATCGGGAACTCCGCACCGAATTGTGCGACGATGGCGGGCCCCAGCAGCCTCTCCGGTCTGAGCCGGACGAGATCGAGCGCCGGAATCTCGAACCGGCGATCACCGAAGCCAAGCAGCAGGCTGTTCTCCTCGGGCACGCAGTCGAAGCACCAGGCATAATTGGGCGGCCCGTCAGGCAGGTCGAACTGCGCGCGCATCCACTGGCCGCCCCACGGCCCGGCGTCGAAGAACGGCACGACGCGGAAGGGACGGCGGACCGCGAGATCGAGCGCGCGAAAGTAGGTTGCGGTGCTGACCATCCGGGGGTCCGCACCGTTCATCTCGATGACGAACTGCGTGGCTGGCAACAGCTCGTACTTGATCTCGTCTCCGACGCGCCAATCGACGAAGAAGGCGCGGCGATACAAATCGGCAGCACGGGTTCCGGCATTGCGGCTGCCGAGATTGGCGATCTGCCCACGGCGCTGGCGCTGCTGCAATTCCCACCGTGCCATCGAGACGTAGATCGCCGCATCGTGGGACGGCAGGATCGTCGCGGCACCCGGGCCGGCCACGATCGTCCGCGAATCCGTCGCGCGGGTGGATCGCCAGGTCTCGAGAAAGGCATGATCGAGGAAGGCATCGATCCCGACGGTCTCGAACCGCGCAAAGACCGGATCGCTGCCGAGGTGTGTCGTAACCGCCGCATCGATCCCCTCGGGGGCCTTGAACAGCGATGCCGTGTCGACGACCAGCGCGTCGGGATAGGCCGCGCGCATCGCAGCGATGACGTCGGCCACCGGCGCACCCGGATAACATTCGATGCAGAGATCGCCCGTGTCGGGGAGGAGGGGGATGATCTCGGACCATCCGACCGCGCACGGTGCGGGCTGGTCGTCGACCTGAACAACAGGCTGCTTGTCATAGCGGGTCATGGCGATCCTCCCAGAGCGGGGTGGCGGCGAGCAACGCCGCGTCAGACCCGAGCGCGCCCCGCACCACGACCGGTGGCGCCCCGAGGCACCAGACGTGGTGGCGGACATGGTCCTGGATGAAGGGCACGACTTCCGCCGCCGCCGCCGCGCCGCCGGTCACGAGCACGCACGAAGCGTCGTAGGCGGTGACGAGATTGAGCGCGACGGTCGCCCAGGCGTTCAGGCAGATGGCACGAACGGCGCGCGCGCCTTCGTCGCCCGCCCGCGCCAGATCGAGCACCGCCTTGAGGTCGGGCTTGGCCAGCGTATGGAGGCGGCTTTGCCGGGGCAAAGCGGCGATGAGGCCGGGCAAGGCCCAGGTCGACGCGATCGCTTCGGCACATCCGATATTGCCGCACCGGCACAGCGGCCCATCGGTGTCGATCGTCATATGCCCCGCGAGCACCGATGCGTGGCCGGTCCGGCCGCGCACGATCGTCCCCCCCATCAGCGCCGCGGATCCGATCCCGGTTCCGAGACCCAGTAGAACGGCATCGTCCCGACCGATCAGCGCGCCGTAGGTCCGTTCGCCGAGCAGCGCCATGCGACCATCGACTTCGAGCATGATCGGAAGGTCGAGATGCACCTTCGACCAACCCGCAAAGTCGAACCCGACCGCATCCTCATATTTGCCGGCCGGCGTGGAGACGACCTGCCCCGAGCGCGGATCGATCAGCCCCGGAAAGGCCACCGCCACCCCCGCTACCGCGTGCCCCGCGCGCAGGTCGGCAAGGATGCGCTCGAGTTCGGGCAGCAGCATTTCCAGGGTCGGGGTCACCGGGACCGCGATCTCGGCGCGGCGCTCCACCCCGCCGCCGCGCACCAGCGCGCACGCGATGTGGGAGCCGCCGATGTCGATCGCCAGATAGCGGTTCATGCGGCGAGGCCGGGGCTTGCGTGGTGCATCCGACGTTCGATTTCCTCGAGCGAGGCTTCCTTCGTCTCGGGAAACAGGCGGAAGACGAGGATGCATTGCACCACCATGCAGACCGCGAAGAAGGCGAACGGGATTGCGGGTGACATCGCGGCGGCGACCGGGAACACTGCCGATACCAGCGCGTCGAACAGCCACACCGTTCCGGCACCCAACGCCTGTCCCGCGGCGCGGAAGCGCGCGGGGAAGATCTCGCTCATATAGACCCAGATCACCGCGCCCTGCGACGTCGCGAACGCCGCGATGAAGCAGACGAGGACACCGACCATCAGATATTTCGGCAGAATCCCGAGCATGATCGCGGTCGCGACCGTCAGCAGGACGGCCATCGCGGCCCCGCCGACCAGAAGCAGCGGTCTGCGCCCGACCCGGTCGATCAGCATCATGCCGACGATCGTGAAGACGAGGTTCGCCACCCCGACCGCGATCGCCTGAAGGTTCGCCGACACCTGCGCGAAGCCGGCCGCAGCGAAGATGTCGTTCAGATAATAAAGGATCGCGTTGATCCCGGTGAGCTGGTTGAGCGCACCGATGAGGATCGCGAGGATCATCGGGCGGCGCGCTTGCGTCCACAGCGAGGCAAGCGAAACCTTGCTGCCCGTAGCGGCGGGAACGCTTTCCTCCCGCATCGGCGCATGCCCATAAAGGCTAAGGGACGCTGCTGCGGCCTCGTCGGACCGACCTCGAACGATCAGCCAGCGTGGGCTGTCGGGCACCCGGATCATCAGAAACTGGAAGATCGCTGCGGGCAGCGCGGTACAGCCGAGCTTCCACCGCCAGGCGATCGCGGGGTCGGTCATCGCGGCATCAATCGCGGCATTGCAGACATAGGCCAGCAGGATCCCGATCACGATGCTGACCTGAAAGCCGCCGACGATCGCCCCGCGGCGGGCAGCGGGCGCGATCTCGGCGAGATAGATCGGCGCGAGCACCGATGACGCCCCGATCGCGATCCCGGCCATGATCCGGAAGGCGAGCAGCGGAAACCATCCCCACGCCAGCGCACAGCCGAGCCCCGAGATCAGGTACAGGGCAGCGGCCCAGCGCAGGCCGGATCGTGCGCCACGACGATCGCCGAAAACGCCAGCTGCGGCCGCACCGAACATGGTGCCGACCAGCGCGGAGGAAACCGTTATGCCAAGCGCGGCGGCCGACAGATCATATTGAAGGCGAAGCGCATCCGTCACGCCCGAGATGACCGCAGTGTCGAAGCCGAACAGCAAGCCGGATAGCGACACGGCGACGACGACAGACATCAGGGTCGTACGTGCTGCTCCAGTGCCCATCTGCGCCTCTCCTTTCAAACGGGGGGGCGCCTACGTCGGACGAACCTCCTCCCTGATCGTGCGATCCTGGTGCCGGTCCCGTCGCTGCGTTGCGTTGGGGCACCCTGATTTCACGCAGCTTTCCCCCAACGAAATGCCGCCGTCAATTAAAAAGAAACTTTCTAGATTATTAGAGGAAACATCCCGTCGGTATGTCCCGGGCAGGGGGGAGCGGGGTCGCCGAACCTTCACCCTTGCGGAAGGGTGGAGTAATCAGGCGAGGCTCTCGCCGTTCCGCCGGCATTGAAGGATAGGCTATGGCATGCGAAGGCCGCTGATGATCGACGACAGCACGCAACAGCAGGGACCGGCGCTCCACGGGACGAACCCGGCGCGTGCGGGCGCGCGAAACGAGCGAATCGTGCTGGAGGCAATCCAGCGCGCGGGCGAATGCACGCGGCTGGAACTGGCCAAACAGACCGGCCTGTCGGCCGCCGCGATCGCCAACATCACGCAGAGGCTCTTTGACCGGAACTTCATCTTCGAGAAGGGGCGACGGACCGGCGTTCGGGGAATGCCCGCGATCCGGCTGGCGGTCGATCCGGATGGTTGCTTCAGTCTCGGGGTCAACATCGATCGCGATCACGTCAGCATCGTCGCGCTGGATCTGACCGGTGCAGTCCGGGCACGCTACACGCAGGAAACCGACTACGCCTCGCCGGAGCAGGTTCTCGCGTTCCTCCGCGACAGGGTCGTCGAACTGCTTGCGCAGAAACTGGTGCTGCCCGATCGGATCATCGGCCTCGGCGTTGCGCTTCCCGGCGGGTTGGGCCGGGTCGACTTGCCCGGGCGCCCGGCGGACTATGCACAATGGGACACGGTGGATCTCCCCGCCTTGTTCGCCGAACTGGGGCCGTGGCCGATCCTGATCGAAAACGATGCGGCGGCGGCGGCGATCGGCGAGGCGCGGTTCGGCAGCGGGCTGATCCATCGCAGCTTCTTCTACATCCTGCTCTCCGCCGGCCTCGGCGGCGGGATGGTCGTGGATGGAAGCTATTATCAGGGCGCGACCGGCCGCGCCGGACGCATCGGCTTTCTGAACGACGGCGATGGAAAATCGCTTCAGTCGATCGCGTCGCTTTCTGCCTTGCGCGCGGACCTCGTCGCGCGGGACTTCGCCAACATCGCGCCGACCGACCTGATGACCAGCGGGCCCGTTGTGCTGGAATTGGTCAGGGCGTGGATCGAACGCGCCGCCGACGCGCTCGCGCAACCGATCGGCACGATAAACTGCCTGATCGATCCCGGCGCGATCGTGATCGGGGGCAGGCTGCCGCTGCCGCTCATCGACGAGCTGGCGGAGGCGGTTGCGCGACGGGTCAGCAGTATCGACGACCAGATCGTCCCGACGGTTCCGGTCCTGACCGCGCAACTCGCCGCAGACGCGCCTGCGCTCGGCGCGGCGATCCTCCCGTTCAACGATCTCGTCTTCCAGTCGCCGACCGAGTAACGCCCGGACTAATACCGCTCCTCCAGCAGCTTGGGATGCGTCTTCGCCAGTTCGGCGATCATCATGCCGAACATGCCGTTGACCCAGGCGAACCAGGGCCGTGTGAATTTGGCCGGATCGTCCTTGTCGAAGGATTCGTGCATGAAGCCCGTGCCCGCGTGCGTCGCCTTCAGGTCGCGCAGGCACGCGCGGATCACGCCTTCATCCGTCGATATCATTGCGCGCGCGATGATCGCCATCGGCCAGACCTTGTCCAATCCCATGTGCGGACTGCCGATGCCACTGGCGGCCTTGCCCTGCACGAAGAACGGATTGCGCGAGCTCCAGGCGAGCGCCGCAGTCCGCTGATACAGTGGATCCCGCGCATCGGCGGCCTCGATCAGCGGCAATCCATACAGGCTGGGAATCCCGGCATCATCGGCGAACAGCCAGTTGCCGAACCCGTCCACCTCATACGCCCAGACCTTTCCGCCCTGTCCGTCGGGTACGATTGCATGGGCGCGCAGGGCAGCCTCGACTTCGTTCGCCAACGCCTCCGCATCGCTCGCCGCCGCACTGTCGCCGCGCGCTTCGCGATGGACGCGGGCGACCTGGCGGAGGCTCGATACGGCAAACAGGTTCGCGGGAACGAGGAACGGGTACACGCAGGCGTCGTCGGACGGTCGGAACATCGAATGGATCAGCCCGACCTTGCGCGAAGGGGGGCCATATCCGTCGAGCATCAGGCTGTCGGTCGGGATCTTGGTCAGCCGTTGATAAGTGTACGGGCCAGGGCCGGTCTTGCGTTGCTGCTCGCGAAAGGTGCTGACGATCAGCTTGGCGGACTTGGCCCAGATGGCGTCGAACGGCGTCTTGTCCCGCGTGACCTGCCAGTAATCATGCGCGAGCCGCATCGGGTAGCAAAGCGAGTCGATTTCCCATTTGCGCTGCGCGACGCCGGGTTTCATCTCGGTCGCATCGAGTGTCGCGGAATCTAGGTTCGATTTGGCGTTGGGGTCACGAACGAAGGCATTGGCGTAAGGGTCGATCAGGATGCAGCGTGCCTGCCGCTGGATCAGGCCATGCACCATCGTGCGGAGCGCGGGGTCATCGCGCATCAGGTGGGTATATGGTTCGACCTGTACCGAACTGTCGCGCAACCACATCGCGTCGATGTCGCCGGTGATGACGAACGTGTCCGGCCTGCCGTCGATTGACCCTGCGAACACCGTCGTGTCGAGCGTGTTGGGGTAGCAATTCTCGAAGATCCACGCGATTTCCGGGTCGGCGATGCGCGCCTTGATCCGCGACAATTCGCTCTCCACGGCCCGGCTGAGAAACTTCCGATCCCGCACGGGGGGGCGTTGGCTGACGAACGAAGCGGCAAGCGCGGGTCGTGGTGCGATCGTCGAAATCGTCATGGCGCCGGCAGCGGCCAACACATCGCGTCGGGTGACGGGCATGGAACTCTCCCTGTTTCGGCAAGCGCTCCGGCCTGCCCATAGTCTTCTCGCTATCCACGTCATGTGACACCGGGGTCGGGAGGCTGCAATTAAAAAAACAAGTAAGTTTAAGATTGCTTGACGATGCATAGTCGGGGCGACAGAGTGTGGTCAGATGCTGCCTGTCTGGTCGCATCGGATGGTCTTTGGCCGCAGCCTGCAACGGGCGCGGCCTCGAACGAGACGGTTGGCTAGCGTCGACCGAAATGGAGGAGGGGATATGCGCGCATTCTTTCGGACAATCGCGTCGGACGGCGATCTGACGTGCTGATCGACCGCAGAACGATGCTGTTCGCCACTGCCGCGCTGGCCGTGCACCCTGCCGCAGCGGCCGGCCAGATGTACGTCTCCCAACGCCCCAAGCCTGCCGATCGGAAATATCACAGTCCCGCGGTAGAGCGCGAGATCAGCCGGGTCGGACAGATGATCGCGGATCCCAAGCTCGCGTGGATGTTCGAGAATTGCTATCCCAACACGCTCGACACCACCGTGCTGTCGGTGACCGCAGACGACGCCTTTGTCATTACCGGGGACATACCGTGTCTCTGGCTGCGCGATTCCTCGGCGCAGCTCAGGCCGTTCCTCCATCTGGCGAAGCGCGACAAGCCGCTGACCGCGCTGTTTCGCGGTCTGATCGCGCGTCAGGCGCGATGCGTGCTGATCGATCCCTATGCGAATGCGTTCCTGCAGGACCCGGCCGCTCGGTCCGACCTGCCGTCGTCCGCGCACGACCAGACGACGATGAAGCCGGGTGTGGCGGAGCGGAAATGGGAGGTGGACTCGCTATGTTACGTCCTCCGGCTTGCCTCGAGCTATTGGCGGGCGACCGGCGATCGTACGCCCTTCACCGCCGAATGGGCGCAGTCCGCGCGCGCGATCATCCGCACCTTCCGCGAGCAGCAACGCACGACCGATGCCGGGCCGTACCGCTTCCAGCGTCGCGATATCCAGCCGACCGAGACGCAGCTGTGGGGCGTCGGCAATCCGACCCGCAAGGTCGGTCTGATCCACTCGAGCTTTCGCCCTTCGGACGATGCCACGATCCTTCCCTTCCTGATCCCCGCCAACATCTTTGCCGCCAAGACCCTGCGCGAACTGGCCGAAGTGGCGCAGGGCGCGCGCGGTGACGCAGACCTTGCGCGGGAAGCGGCAACGCTCGCCGGTGAGATCGAGGCCGCGCTTGCGGCGCATGGCCGGATGCGGCTGGCGGACGGAAGCGAAGTGTGGGCGTTTGAAGTCGACGGCTTCGGCAACGCGCTCTTCCTCGACGATTGCTGCGAGCTTTCGCTGTCGGGCCTGTCGTTCCTGGGCTGCGCCCCCGCGGACGATCCGCTCTGGCGGCGGACCGAGGCGGCTGCGTGGAGCGATCGCAATCCGTGGTTTGTCCGCGGCAAGGCGGGCGAGGGTCTTGGCGGGCCGCATGCAGGCTTCGACCTGATCTGGCCAATGGCGACGATCGTACGCGCCTTCTCGAGCAACGACGACACCCAGATCCGCGCATGCTTGAAAGTGATCCGCGACACCGATGCCGGGACCGGGTTCATCCACGAAACCTTCCACAAGGACGATCCGAGCAAATTCACGCGACCGTGGTTTGCGTGGGCGAACGGTTTGTTCGGCGAACTGATGGTGCATCTGGCAAGTACCAAACCCCATTTGCTTCGCGCGGTGATCTGATGAAGCACGCCATACCGAAGACGTCCGCCATCCAGTCGATCGCGCTGCGTGCGATGACCGTTGCCCTCCTGGGCGGCGCGGTATTCGCGCCACCGCTCGGCGCGCAGGAACCCGTCACGACGCGCACCCCCGCAACGCCGTTGATCGCGCACGACCCCTATTTCAGCATCTGGAGCTTTGCCGATACGACGACCGAGCAACCGACCCGGCACTGGACGGGGACGGACCAGCCGATGACCGGTTGGCTACGCGTCGATGGCAAGGCGCTCCGCTTCATGGGGCGGGGCGGGGCCGGTGACGCGATGCGGCAGACATCGCGCGCGCTGACGCCGACGCGGACCAGCTATGACTATGAGGGCGGCGGCGTGCGGTTGACCGCGACGTTCTTCACCCCCGCGCTACCCGACGATCTCGACGTGCTGTCGCGACCGGTCACCTATCTGACTTGGACGGTCCGCGCGACCGATGGTGGCCGTCACGCGGTCCAGCTGTACTTCGACGCAGGCGCGCAACTGGCGGTGGACAACGACCAGCAGAGCGTCGTCTGGGGCACGAGCCGCATCGGCGACATGACCGTGCAGCACATCGGCACGAACACGCAGCAGGTGTTGCAGAAGGTCGGCGACAATCTGCGGATCGACTGGGGCTGGGCGCAACTGGCCGTGCCGCGCCAGGCCGGGACCACCACCGCGACCCTCGGCGAGCGGGCGCGGGACACGGTGTTGAAGACCGGCAAGATGCCAATCGCGGACGACATGGCGATGCCGCGCCTTGCGCATCAGGATCGTCCCGCGATGGTGATGCTGGCGGACTTCGGCGATGTCGGCGCGGCGGCGGACACGCGGCGGGCGATGCTCGCCTATGACGACATCGACGCGATCGAGTATTTCAAGCGGCGGCTGCCCGCCTACTGGCGCCGCAACGGGATGACGATGGCCGACCTGTTGCTCAAGGCGGAGGCGGACGAACCAGCGTTACGCAAGCGGGGCGAGGCGTTCGATCGCGACCTCATCGCCGATCTGGAGCGGGTCGGTGGTCGCCCCTATGCAGAGATTGCGGTCGTCGCCTATCGCCAGACGCTCGCCGCGCACAAGCTGGTCGCCGATATCGATGGCCGCCCGCTGTATTTCTCCAAGGAGAATTTCAGCAACGGCTGCATCGCCACGGTCGACATCACCTATCCGACGTCGCCGTTCTTCCTGCTGTTCAACCCCACGCTGCTGGAGGCGCAGCTTCGCCCGATCCTCGACTATGCGTCGATGCCGCGCTGGCGGTTTCCCTTCGCCCCGCATGACATCGGGACGTATCCGCAAGCCAACGGCCAGGTCTACGGGGGCGGGGAGCGGACCGAGGACGACCAGATGCCGGTCGAGGAAAGCGGCAACATGCTGCTGATGATCGGCGCATTGGCGAAGATCCGGGGCAATGCCGATTTCGCCGCGCAATATTGGCCGCTGTTGCAACGCTGGGCGACGTATCTCCGCGAAAAGGGGCTCGACCCCGAGAACCAGCTGAGCACCGATGATTTCGCCGGCCATCTGGCGCACAACACCAACCTGTCGATCAAGGCGATCAGCGCGCTGGACAGCTATGCCGAACTCGCCCGCCTGCTGGGGAAGAAGGACGAAGCTGCCCGCTATCGCACGCTGTCACGGCAAATGGCGGTGAAGTGGGTGGCGATGGCGCAGGACGGTGACCATACCAAGCTCGCCTTTGATCGACCTGGCACGTGGAGCCAGAAGTACAATCTCGCATGGGACAAGGTCCTTGGCCGCAACGTCTTCCCCAAGGCGCTATTGCGCCAGGAAGTCGCCTTCTATCTCAAGAACCAGCAAAAGTACGGCGTGCCGCTCGACAGTCGCAAGACCTATACGAAGCTGGACTGGATCACGTGGAGCGCGACGCTCTCGGACGATCCTGCGGCGTTCGAGCAGCTGATCGCGCCGGTGCATCGTTACATGCTTGAAACGCCCAGCAGGGTGCCGTTAAGTGATTGGTATGAAACGACCGATGGCGCACAAATCGGGTTCCAGGCACGCGCCGTCGTGGGCGGCGTGTACATGAAGATGCTCGCGACACCGGCGGTCTGGTCCAAATGGGCGGCGCGGGCGCAGAAGGCCGAATGACGGGTCGCGCGCAAATTCAGAACAGGAGAGCAATGTGAAACCCACCACCATCTCGCGGCGCACGATGCTGGGCGCCGCAGCGGCACTGGCTCTTCCGGCGGTTGCAGGGGCACGACGGTTGAAACCGAGCGACCGGGTGAACGTCGCCGTGATCGGTGGGGGCGGCATGGGCGCGAACAACATGCGCCAGCTCACCAGCCAGAACATCGTGGCCATCGCCGACGTCGATTTCGATCATGTCGCGCGTGCCTTCGTGACGAAGACGGGCGAGACCAAGCCGACGATGGTAGCGCTGCGCGCCGCCTACGACCGCGCCACCCATTACAACGACTATCGCCGCATGTTCGATCGACAGCGCGATATCGACGCGGTGCTCATCGCGACCCCGGACCACCATCATGCCGTTGCCGCGAAGATGGCGATGGAGCGCGGTCTTCATGTCTACGTCCAGAAGCCGCTGACCTATACCGTCCGGGAGGGCCGGGTGCTGCGGGATCTCGCCGCGTCAAAGCCCAAATTGGTCACGCAGATGGGCAACCAGGGCCATTCGAGCGACGACGGTCGCCGCGTGGTCGAGCTGATCCGCGGGAACGCGATCGGGCGCGTGCGCGAGGTTCATGCCTGGACCAATCGCCCGGTCTGGCCGCAAGGGATCGCCCGCCCTGCGCCCGTCGCGAAGCCGGCGAGCCTCGACTGGGACGTCTGGCTGGGGCCGGCGACGGTCGGATGGGGCTACAACCCCGATTACGCGCATTTCAACTGGCGCGGCTGGGTGCCGTTCGGTGTCGGTGCGCTGGGCGACATGGGCGCGCATCTCCTCGATTTTCCGGTCTGGGCGCTCTCGCTGGGCGTGCCGACGGCGGTCGAAAACCGGCATTCGATC
Organism: Sphingomonas sp. PsM26; assembly: GCA_030433805.1. GTDB lineage: Bacteria > Pseudomonadota > Alphaproteobacteria > Sphingomonadales > Sphingomonadaceae > Sphingomonas. Next base: position 44,035 of record JARUXA010000013.1, read on the forward strand.
TGGGGTGGCGACACCGATCTGTGGGACGACAAGCCGCCGGTCGAGCTCGGCAGCTATCCGCTGGCGGGGGTGACCTATTTCGATTTCGCCGATGCGCCGGGCGGGCCGCTCCGCGTGACCTGGTATGACGGCGGGCTGATGCCGCCGACCCCGCCGGGCTTGCCGACGGGCGTGACGATGACCCCTGGTGGCGGTGTCCTGTACATCGGGGAGAAGGGCATGCTGATGCACGAAACCTACGGCGAGAAGCCCATCGTGTTTGGTGACGGTGCCGCCGAGCGCGCTGCGGCGATCCCGCAATCATTGCCGCGGATCGCTGGCGGGCGCGACGGGCATGAGATGAACTGGATCGCGGCCATTCGTGGGGAAGCAAAAGCATCCTCTCCGTTCGCCGACGCGGTGACGCTGAACGAGACGATGCTGCTCGGCATGGTCGCGATGCGCGCCGGCCAGCCGATCCGGTACGACGGGCAGACAGGGCAGGTCACCAATCTCCCCGAGGCCAATCAATTCCTGGATCGTCAGTACCGCGAGGGGTGGACGCTGTGAGGATCGGTAGTGCGCTTGCCAACGATACGGGCGGCTAGACTGAATCTGACCCGTGAAGGTGGGGGGGGCGTGTACCGGCTAACTGCCCTCTCACATCCTTAGAGCGGCCGGGTGTCGATATTGCCGTCCGATTTGAGTGAGCGAAAGCCGTGACGGTTGGCGACAACCACCAGCAGTCGCGTGTTGTCATGTCCGAAGTTGTGCGCGGGCCGAACACTCGTCCGCGGCCATCGCTCGCGATGATCGCGCTACCATTGGTTGCGCGACGATCACTCACGCTAATCAGCAACAAAAACAAATGTTCCGGCAATCTTTTAATTGACAAATTAATTTAATTTTCTGATTTTGCCAACGTCGGGGAGAAACCCAGACCTATAAAAAGCAATGGTACCGGACGTGTGTTCGGCATGGGGAGGGATTTGGGGATGGCACGGATTTACGGATCTTCGTCGATTCAAGCACGGCTGCTGCGACAGCTGTTGGCATCGGCAAGCGCGGTCGTCATTTGCGGCGGGGCCGCGCAGGCGCAAACAGCAACGCCGCCGGTTACGAATGCGCAACAACCGACCGCGCCAGCTGACCAGGGCCCAGCACCCGCAGCGGAGGCAACCACCGCCCCCGGTCAAGAGGTCAGGGTCACGGCTGATGATATCGTCGTCACGGGCTATCGCCGCTCGATCGAAACCAGCCTTGCGCGTAAGCGCGACGCCAATGCCTTCATCGACGTCATCACCGCAGAAGACGTCGGCAAGTTCCCCGACAAGAACGTCGCCGATTCGCTCCAGCGCGTGCCGGGTGTGGTCATCGAGCGCGACGGCGGCGAGGGCAGCCGGGTCAGCATTCGTGGCCTGCAATCCGACCTGACGCTGACCGAACTCAACGGCAATTTCATCGCCGGCGCGGATACGGGAGACCCATCGCGGTCGTTCAACTATCTGCTGCTGCCGTCGAACATGATCGGCAGCATCGATGTCTACAAATCGCCCGAGGCGCGGCTCGATGAAGGTGGTGTCGGCGGCACGATCATCCTGCACACGCGCCGTCCGCTCGACCTGAAGCCGTGGTCGGGGTTCGTTTCGGCGGAAGGTACGATCGCAGACGTCACCGAAAAGGTCGAACCGCAAGTGTCCGGCCAGCTGTCATGGCATAATGCGTCCGGCACGCTCGGCCTTTTGCTTGGCGGGACGTACCAGAAGCGCACCAACCGCGAGATGAACGGCTCGACCGAGAGTTGGCAGTGGTGGACTGACGGCGGACGCGACGGAATCAAGGCGACCGACGTCAATGGCCGCCCGATCGCGAACGATGCCGCCGTCTCTTATTGGTCGCAGGATCGTGGGGAGACGACTCAGTCCGGCCAGCATTACAACGGCTATTGGGCGCCCCAGTCGGTCAATGAATCGATCCTCGTATCGGAGCGTGAGCGGATCGGCGCGCAGGCGACGCTCGAATGGAAGCCGATGGACAATTTGCGGCTGACCGCCAATTATTTCCGCTTCCAGCTCAACAGCGAAACCCGCACGAACGTGGTCAAGATCCCCGAATGGGGGTATGACAATTTCTTCACCGCGGCGAAGTTCGACAAGAGCAACACGGTCCTGCAATCCGCGACGTTCCAGGTGCCGAACGCCGGGACGGGATGCCTGACGCAGACGCCGATCTGCACCATGGAAACGCCGCAGATCGCGGGCATCTACTCCAAGGAAAAGGACGTTTCGAACACGTTCGATCTGCACGGCGATTGGTCGCAGGACCGCCTTTCGGTGTCGTTCATCGCGGGCAAGACGCGATCGACCGGCGGACCGTCGCAGCAATTCCAGGTCGCTGCCAAACCGCGCCTGACCGGCACGGTGACGCAGAACGGCAACTTCCTGAGCTCGTACGATTATAGCGGCAGTGGCCTGGCCATGGCGTTCTCGCCGGAACTCCAGCAGAACCTGATGAACGGCGTCGCACAGATCGATACCGGGTCGACCGGGTCAGGCTTCACCAACAGTTCGATCGAACAGAAATACGGACAGGTCGACGTCACGCGCAAGTTCGGCGGCGTTCTCGACGCGATCCAGGTCGGCGCGAAATGGCGCGACGGCAAGATCACGCGGCAGACGGGCGAACTCAACTGGTATGCCGATCCGGCAACCCTGTTGCGGTTCCAGGATACGGCGCAGGGCGCGGTGGCGCAGCCTTCGTTTTTCTATAGCAATCCGATCAGCAACATTCCGGGCGGGTTCACCGCGACGTCCTTCCCCGGCATCAACCTCGACAACTATCTCGGCTATCTGAACAAGACTTATGGCAACGCGGTCACCGTGCCGCAGCCACAGAACCTGTACCAGATCAAGGAACGGATCTGGGCTGGTTATGTCGAGGCGAACTTCAAGGCCGGGCCGGTGCGCGGGAACATCGGTGTGCGCGTCGCCAATACCAAACAGTCGGGCACGTCGACCGACACGATCTATCGTGAGATCGATTATTGCCGGGACGGACCCGGCGGTCCGTTCAGCCCGCCCCCGATCGGCGCCGACGGCAATTGCCAGGTGCTGCCGCAAAGCCAGCGCGAAGTCCGTGAATTCAGCCCGAACAACGAATCCAAGAGCTACACGGACGTCCTGCCGAGCTTCAACATCTCGTGGGACGTGACCAGCAACGTGCTGCTTCGCGGTGCGGTTTCGAAGGTCGTGGCGCGCCCGGCATTCAACGATCTGGCGGCGGCACGCTCGCTCACCTTCAACTCCGATGCTTATACGTATGACCGCAACCAGTTCGGCGAAGTCGCGGGCTGGTCCGGCAACGGCGGCAACTTCGGCCTGAAACCCTTCTCGGCCTGGGCTTATGACCTTGGTGCGGAATGGTATTTTCACCGCGGATCGGTGATTGGCGCGGCGCTGTTCCGCAAGGACGTGAAGAATTTCGTGGTCCCGCTGGTGCTCGACCTGACCCAGAATGTGCAGGGCCAGCAAGTCCTGGTGCGGCAATATTCCACCCAAGCGAACGGCGCGAGCGCGGTATCGGAGGGTGTCGAGCTTTACGCCCAGCACACGCTGGACTTCGGGCTCGGGGCGCAGGTGAACTTTACCTACAACCATACCTCGACCGCGGACGTGTCGCTGAACGGCACCAAGATCGGCACGTCGCCGCTGGTCGGCAGCGCCAAGACGCAGTGGAATGCCTCGGTTTTCTACGAAAAGCATGGCGTGCTTCTGCGGGCTTCGTACAACCGCAAGGGCGAGCAGGTCGGCGGGATCGTTTCCGGGCTGAACGTCTATTCGGATCCGTACGAGCAGGTCGATCTTAACGCGCAATATAACCTTACCGATCATATCTCGTTGACCGCTTCGGTGATCAACTTGACCAAGTCCGAACAGCGCGCACATCTCGGCAACGATACGACTGCGCGTTACTACTCCAGCCAGTACACCGGACGTCGCTTCTACAGCGGCGTGCAGTGGACTTTCTGAGACGACGTACCCCTCCCCGAGTACGTCGCGCGGCACCGCCTTCCCCAGGCGGTGCCGCGTCTTTTCCGATCCGGGTGCTAGGATGATGTGCCGATGAACAGGCTGGGAATGACCGCACTGGCGGTGTTGGCGGTCGCCACGCCGGTCGCGGCACGCAATCCGATCGTTCCGGGCTGGTATGCCGACCCCGAGATCCGGGTGTTCGGCGACCGGTACTGGATCTACCCGACCTATTCCGACGACGCGGGAAAGCCCGACGTTTCACCGTTCTTCACGCCCGAACAGGTCAAGCTGCGCCGTCAGCACACCGTGCGGCCGTCCTATCTCCAGCAGACCTTCTTCAACGCGTTTTCGTCGCCTGATCTGGTCCATTGGACCAAGCACAGCCATGTGCTCGACGTCGCCGACGTGGCGTGGGCGGGCTATGCGGTGTGGGCGCCCTCCGCGATCGAACATAAGGGCCGCTATTACCTGTTCTTCGGCGCGAACGATATTCAGAGCGACGCGCAGCAAGGCGGGATCGGCGTAGCGGTCGCGGACACACCCGGCGGGCCGTTCAAGGATGCGATCGGCAAGCCGCTGATCGGGGCGTTCCACAACAAGGCGCAGCCAATCGACCCGTTCGTCTACCGCGACGACGACGGTCAGGTGTATCTCTATTACGGCGGCTGGAAACAGTGCAACGTCGTCCGCCTGAGCGACGACCTGCGCAGCGTGCGGCCCTTCGCGGACGGCACGACCTATAAGGACATCACCCCGCCGGGCTATGTCGAGGGCTCGTTCGTCATCAAGCGCAAGGGCGTCTATTATCTGATGTGGTCCGAGGGCGCGTGGACCGGATCGGACTATCGCGTCGCCTATGCCACGGGAAACAGCCCGACCGGGCCGTTCACGCCCAAGGGCACGATCCTCGCGGAAGATGCGCGGATCGCGCGCGGGGCGGGGCATCATTCGGTGGTCAACGTGCCCGGCACCGACGAATGGTACATCGTCTACCACCGCCGCCCGCTCGGCGACGACAAGGGCGAACATCGCCAGATCGCGATCGATCGCATGACCTTTGCCGCGGACGGCTCTATCAAGCCGGTCGTGCTCACCAACAGCGGCGCACCCCTGCGTCCGATCGCACGGCGGAAATGACCGGATGGCGGACGCCGTCCGCCGCATCCGTCCGCCGCGAACTGCATTCTCCGGGAGACCTGACGTGAAGACCCTTCTTGCAGCAACCGCCGGGCGTAGCCTTGCGCTGCTCGCCGTCACCAGCCTCGGTCTGCCAGCGCCGCTGCTCGTTGCGCCTGCGATGGCGCAGAAGCGGGGAGAAGCCGCGGAATCGCTGGTCGATTTGGTCAACCCGCTGATGGGCACCGATTCCACCCACGAACTGTCCTACGGCAACACCTATCCCGCGGTGGCGGTGCCGTGGGGGATGAACTTCTGGACCCCGGTGACCGGCAAGCCCGGCAGCGGCTGGGGCTATATGTACCATGATTTCAAGATCAACGGATTGAAGCAGACGCACCAGCCGAGCCCGTGGATGAACGACTATGCGGCCTTCTCGCTGTTCGCGGAAACCGGCCCGCTCAAGATCAAGGAAGACGAGCGCGCGAGCTGGTACAGCCACAAGGCGGAAACGAGCCACCCTTACAATTACAAGGTCTATCTGGCGGACTATAACGTCACAGCCGAGGTGACGCCGACCAACCGCGCCGCGCAATTCCGCTTCACCTTCCCCAAGAGCGACGATGCGCACATCCTGCTCGACGGGCTGGCGGGCGGGTCGATGGTCAAGATCGACGCGGCAAACCGGCGGATTACCGGCTATGTCCGCAACAACCACGGCGGCGTGCCCGACAATTTCCACAATTACTTCGTTGCGCAGTTCGACCACGACTTCAGCGTCAGCCGCACCTGGGACGACAATTGGCAGATCGGTGCGGACACCACGCGCGAGGGCGGGCATGTCGGCGCGGTCGTCAGCTTCAGGACGCGCGACGGGGAACAGGTCGGCGTCAAAGTCGCCTCGTCCTTCATCAGCGCCGACCAAGCGCAGCGTAATCTCGACAGCGAGATCGGCCGCGACAGCTTTGCTGCGACCGAGGCCAAGGCGAAGGCCGCGTGGGAGAAGGAACTCGGGATCATCCGGGTGAGCGATCCCAGTCTCGACAACAAGCGCACCTTCTATTCGGCGATGTACCGGATGCTGCTGTTCCCGCGGCAGTTCCACGAGATCGATGCGCGCGGCACGATGGTCCATTACAGCCCGTATGACGGCAAGGTCCACGATGGGCCGATGTATACCGACAATGGCTTCTGGGACACGTGGCGTGCGGTCTTCCCGTACTTCGCGCTCGTCCGGCCCGAACTCGATGGCCAGATCATGCAGGGGCTGGCCAACGCCTATAAGGAAGGCGGCTGGCTTCCCGAATGGATGAGCCCGGGCCAGCGCGACGTGATGATCGGGTCCAACTCCGCCAACATCATCGCCGACGCCTATCTGGAAGGCGTGCGCGGGTTCGACATCGAGACGCTGTACGAGGCGATGGTCAAGAACGCGACGACCTCGGAAGGGCGACCGAAGGACAAGAAGGGGGCGGTTGTCACCGCGGTCGGCCGCGAAGGCGTCGAATGGTACAACAAGCTCGGCTTTGTGCCCTATGATGTCGGCATCAATGAGAGCGCCGCACGCACGCTTGAATATGCCACCGCCGACTTCTCGCTGTCGCGCCTCGCCGCCGCGCTGGGCAAGACCGCGGATGCCAAGAAATACGCTGCGCAGGCGCAGAATTACCGCAAGCTCTACGACGCGCAATCCGGCTGGATGCGTGGCCGCAACAAGGACGGCAGCTGGATGCAGCCGTTCAACCCCTACGCCTGGGGGGATGCCTTCACCGAAGGAAACGCGCTGCATTACAGCTTCTCGGCGATGCAGGACGTGCAGGGGCTGATCGACCTGCAGGGCGGCGATCGCAAGTTCACCGACAAGCTGGATTCGATCTTCACGCTGCCGCCGGTGTTCGACAACAGCTATTACGGATCGGTGATCCACGAGACGCGCGAGATGCAGATCGTCAACATGGGGCAATACGCCCACGGCAATCAGCCGATCCAGCACATGACCTATCTCTACGACTGGGCCGGCCAGCCATGGAAGACGCAAGGCCATGTCCGCGACGTGATGGCAAAGCTCTATTCGGCGACGCCCGACGGCTATCCGGGTGACGAAGACAATGGTCAGACGTCGGCCTGGTACGTCTTTTCCGCAATGGGCTTTTACCCGGTGACCCCGACGGTCGGCCAATATGCGATCGGCAGCCCGCTGTTCCGATCGGTCCGCCTGACCATGCCGGGCGGCAAGGCGCTGACGATCGAGGCCCCCAACAACGGACCGAAGAATGTCTACATCCAGTCGGTGACGCTGAACGGCAAGCCGCATGACAAGCCGTGGTTGTCGCGCGCTGCCTTGCAGGCAGGCGGGACGCTGCGCTTCGTGATGGGGCCGACCCCCAACACGCGCTGGGGCAGCGCCAAGGCGAACGCGCCTTTCTCGATGAGCGCACCGGTCGCGCGCTGACCGGGGCACCGAACGAGAGAATGGCGGGGCTCGTCGGGGCATCACCGCGGGCGCAGATGCGCTCACGGTCGCCGCGGCGATCCCCGCCTGGGCAGCGACCGCGGCCTATGGGTGAAGCGGCGTTCGGTCGGATGTCTGCAGAACCGGGGCTGTCGCGGCTTCCTGGACCCTAAAAGCCCGCGCTGCGCCGCGAGGGGCTGCACGATCCTGCTTAAACACGCGCTGAACGCGCTGGTTCAGGGCGGAAACATGGCAGAAATGTCATGGAACGATCGCGCCGATCAACCGATTCCTGCTGGTCTGGCGCTGGAAGGATCACGATATGACGGCCTGCCTGAGCTGGGTTCACTTTGGCGACCTGCATGTGGACGAGGCGGATGGCCTGGAGGGATTGCATCGCTTTGAGACCCTGGTTGGTCTGGCCGAGCAGCACCTTGGGGATGCGGTCGACTTCGCGCTGTTGCCGGGCGACAATGCCAACCACGGTACGGAAGCGCAATATCGCGGCATTTCCAATGCGATGTCCCGGCTCGGGCGGTCGTGGCACGTGCTGGCGGGGGACCACGATTTCGAACCCGGCAACCTCGATGCGATGCGTGCGATCACCACCCGCGACGCGCCTTATGCGGCGCACATCCGTGGCTATCGCTGCCTTTTCCTCGATATCGTGTCGGCCGGGAAAGGCGGTCCCGACTTCCGCATCGATCCCGCCCAACGCCGCTGGATCGAACGCGAGCTGGATATGGCCGGTGCGGCAGGCGAGCGCGCGGTGGTGTTCATGCACGCTTATCCCGGCGATCTGCGCGACGATCCAGACGGCGTTGCCGGGGTGTTCGCCGCGCATCGCGTTGTTTTCGTGGACACCGGCCACACCCACTACAACGAATTGCTGAACGACGGGCGCGTGATCTACGGCGCGACGCGATCGATCGGCCAGAGCGAAGAAGGCGCGCCCGGCTTCTCGGTCGTCACGATCGACGATGGCGTCCCGAGCTGGTGCTTCCAGGCAATCGATGCCGTCTGGCCGCTGGTCCAGATCACTACGCCCGCCGATCGCCGCCTGATCACCGATCCCGCCTGCGACCGGCAAGTTCCACAAGGCGGCTTCACGGTCCGCGCCAGGATCTTTGGCGGGACGGCGCGGGCCACCGTATGTCTGGATGACGGACCAGAGATCGCGATGGTACGCGTCGCGGACGTGGCGGAAATGTGGACTGCGACGCTTCCCGACGTGGAAGACGGGCTTCACCGATTGCGCGTTACCGCGGGCGGCAGCGCAGATGTCATCGAAGTGCTTGTACGCGGTCCCCAGGCAACGCCCAAGCGCACCGCGCCGGTCGCCTTGGGGCGCAACGTCCACGCGATCGGTGCCTGGCCAGAACGCTGCATAGACGGTGCGCAGCGGGGCCCCAACCGGAACGGGGCGGATTGGTGAGGGACGGTCCCACAGCCGGTTGATCAAGGAGACGTAAAATGGGTTCGGCCTGGTTTTTCCCCTTCATTGCGGTGGCAGGCATCCTGCAGGCGGTCGGCGCCGCCATTAACGGCACGCTCAATAAATCTCTGGTCAATCCGTGGCTTGCGACGGCGGTCTCGTTCCTGATCGTGCTGTTCGTCGCAACCGCATTGTTCGTCTGCATGCCCAGGCCGCTGCCTTCGGCGGGTGACCTCGCCGGTATGCCGTGGTGGGCGCCGCTCGGCGGGGTTGCAGGTGCGGTCGCTGTATTCGCGGGACTGTTGTTGATCCAGAAGCTGGGGGCAGGGCCGGTGAACGGCGTCACGATCTCGGCGAACCTTATCGCAAGTCTCGCGATCGATCACTTCGCGCTGTTCGGGGTGGCGCAGCACGCGATGAACCCGTGGCGGGCGACCGGGGCGGTGCTGATGGTCGCCGGTGTGACGCTCATCGCGAAGTTCTGACCCGCGAGGGGGTGTGGCGGCACTGCTGCGCCACGACCCCAAGCACTCCCGAGAACCGGTACGTAGTCGTCGTCCCTTGATACCCTCTCGAAGCCGCCGCGATAGCGCGCCTAGCGCGCGCCCAGAACGCGTTCGGCCCAGACACGTATGAACGCAGCGCTGGCCTCGGGGTGAGCAACGGGAAGCATGTGCCCGCCGTCGGTCATGTGAATCGTCGCGCCCGGTATCGCCGCCACGGCGCGATTGCCGTCGATCGCAGGGGCGATTACCTGATCGTCACGGCCGTAGAGCATTGCAACGGGTATCGTCAGGTCGGCAAAGCGGCTCCCGATTGCAGCAAGGTCGCTATCGGCGCTCGCAAGTTCGACCATTGCCGCATTGACCGCGACCGGGCGATCGCCGAGCGCAGCACCACCGCGCGTCGCAAAATCGGCCGGGACCGGATCCGGCGCGAAGATCTTGCTCCACCGCACGTCAAAGGCCGCGCGGCTGATCACCGTCCCAAGCATGTTGGCGAACAGAGCGCGCGCGGTGCCGTGGTTCTCGATCGCGCTTGCAACCGCGGCGGGCATTGCTTGCGGTGGCTGCGTCATCGGTGCCAGCAACGCCAGCCCCGCGACCGAACCCGGATGGTGCGTGGCAACTCCCAGCGCAACCGCCCCGGCCAAGGAATGACCGACGAGCAGCGGCGGATGATCAAGCGCTAGCTTTTCGATGAGCGCCGCGACCACCGCCGACTGGCCGAGGATACCGGGCTGTTCCCCGGTCGGCACCGAATAGCCGGACCCCGGCCGGTCGACCAGCACGACGCGATACGTGTCCGCCAGCGCATCCGCGACGCCGTAGGAGAAGTTCCGGAGCTGGGCACCCAGCCCGTGGAGCATCACGATGGTCGGTCCCGTACCGCGATCGACATAATGGATCCGCGCACCGGCCACATCGATGAATCTGCCGTCCGCGGGCACGTCCCGTTCGATCCGGCTGGTGGTTGCGCGGGTGTAAACCGCCGCGGCGGCAAGGGCAGCAGCGATCACGCCGGCTGAGCGCAGCGTAATCGAGCGCTTCGCAGGATCGCGCGATACCGCCTTGGAGGCAAAGAAACGGCGCATGTCCGCGAGCAACAGCTGGGGTTGCTCCAACGCCGCGAAGTGGCCGCCGGCGGCCATCTCGGTCCACTGGACGATGTTGTATGTTTTCTGGGCCTGCGAGCGTGGTGGTGCGGGAAAGACGGGGTCGGGGAACGCCGCGACCCCCGTCGGCACGGTGATCCGCGTCCCGGCCGGGAACTTCCCCGAATCCTCAAGCATGCGACCGCGATACATCCAGGTCGAGGTCACGAACGATCCCTCGACCAGATACAGCATGATGTTGGTGAGCAGCAGGTCCTCGTCGAATGCTTGCCACAGCGCGGGGCGGCCATGTGCGTCGCGCGGCACGTCGGCCCAGGCGCCGAACTTCTCGAGGATCCATGCGGCGATGCCGACGGGGCTGTCCGACATCGCCACGCCGAGCGTCTGCGGACGGGTGCCCTGTTCCAGCGAATATCCCGTTTCCTGCTTGGCAAGATCGGCGCGCCGTGCGGCCCAGTCGCGTTCGTCGGGCCGCGTGGGCACCGCGTCCTCGGCCTGCAGCAGCACCATGTTCAGATGGAGCCCGGCGACCGCTTCGGGATGCTGATACGCCATCCACCCGCCGATCGCAGAACCCCAGTCCCCACCCTGGATGAGATAGCGCGCCGGCCCGAACAGTTCGACCATCAGACCGTGCAAGAGGTCCGCGGTCTGCCGCGGTCCGATCGGTGACAATGGCCGCCCCGAAAAGGCATAGCCCGGGAGCGAGGGGATGACGACGTCATGCCCGTCGGCGACGAGCGGCGCGATCAGTGTCTCGAATTCCAGAAACGACCCCGGCCAACCATGAATCAGCAACAGCGGGGGGCGGGAACCGTCGCCGCGTGCGTGGATGAAGTGGAGGCGCTGGCCCTCAACCATGGTGGTGAACTGTGGCAGGGTGTTGAGCCGGCGTTCCTGCGCACGCCAGTCGTACCGCGTCAGCCAGTGGTCGACGAGCCGCTTCAAATCGGCCAGCCCGACGCCCGACCGCCAGTCGCCGGCGTCCGGCATCATGCCCCAGTCGAACGCTGCAACCTTGGCCCGGATGGTGGCGAGCCGGTCGTCCGGCACGGCAATGAGGAACGGATCTGCCATGTCGGGGTCCTGAAGCAAGGGGAGTGAAATCATGCTTCGCCAATCGAAGCATGGTGTCCAACGCACGGATCCCGGCTGCGTTCACAGGCAACCCCGTTGGTACGATATCTGACCAACATGGCTCGTTGCCTGACGCGGCGCGTTCCCCTGCGCCTGGACACACAGCAAAGGACGGTTGGCGATGAAGATGCAGGATCTGACGGGCAAGGTCGCGGTGATTACCGGGGCGTCGAGTGGCATCGGCGAAGCGACCGCGCGCCTGCTCGTCGCGGAAGGCGTTCGCGTGGTGCTGGTGGCGCGGCGGCGCGAGCGGATCGATGCGCTGGCTGCCGAGCTCGGTGATGCGGCGCTCGCGCTGGTCGCCGACGTCGCCGATGCCACAGCGGTGGCCGCACTGTTCGCCACGGTCGAACGGCGGTTTGGCGGGCTCGACCTGCTGTTCAACAATGCTGGTCTCGGCGTCAACGCGCGGTTCGATGCCAGCGATCCGGCAGACTGGAAGCGGATGATCGACGTCAATCTGTACGGCGTGCTCCACTGCACCCACGCGGCGATCCCGCTTATGCGGGGCCGGGCGGGCGCGATGATTTCGTCGGTGTCGAGCGTCGGTGGGCGCTACGGGACGGAGTCATGGTCGGTCTACAGTGCTACCAAGTTCGCGGTGGTCGGCTTTCACGACGCGCTTCGCAAGGAACTGGGCGGGGAGGGTATCCGCGTCTCGGTGATCGAACCCGGCGCGGTATGGACCGAATTCGGCCAGAACGTCAGCGAGGCCATGCGCGAGCGGCGCGAGAGCCTCGACGCGCTGACCTCGGAGGACGTCGCTCAGGCGCTCGTCTATGCGTTCGCGCAGCCGCCCCGCGTGCTGGTGGAGGAAATCCTGATCCGCCCGGTCAGGCAGGTCGCGCCCTGACACGATCGGTGGGACGTGAGCAAAGGCAACGTCGCCTTGCCCACGTCCCCGGCGTCATATTCCGCCGTGCGTCATGCCGGGTCAGGCGAGGTCGATCTTCCCATGCATGCCGGGCCAGTCCGAATAGCCGACCGAGCCACCGCCATACCAATATTCCTTGGGGGCTTCGGCAAGCGGTGCGCCGGTCCGCAGCCGGTCGACCAGATCGGGATTGGCGAGGAAGGGGCGACCGAAGCTGAACAGGTCGGCATTGCCCTCCGCCAGCATCTTCTCGGCGAGGTCCAGCGTGTACTGATTGTTGGCGATGTACGCGCCCGAGAAGCGCTTGCGCAGCGCCTTGAAGTCGATCCCGTCCGGCACGTCCCGCGTCTGCTGGGTAACGCCCTCGATATCGTGGATGTAGAGCAACCCGAGCTCGGACAGCGCGTCCACGAACGTGTCGAAGGTGCGACCGACCTGGCTGTCGAGCGGTGTCTTGCCGGGTTCGGTCGTCGCCGGCGAGATGCGGATGCCGACCCGCTTGGCGCCCCAGATGTCGACCACCGCACGGACCACTTCGAGCGGGAAGCGCAGGCGGTTCTCGATCGAGCCGCCATAGTCGTCCGTGCGTTGGTTGGTGCTGTCCCGGATGAACTGCTCGAGCAGGTAATTGTTCGCGGCGTGCACTTCGACCCCGTCGAACCCTGCTGCCTTCGCCTGTTCGGCGGCACGCCGATAGTCGTCGACGATGCCGGGGATCTCGTCGGTTTCGAGCGCGCGCGGGGTGACGAAGTCCTTGAGGCCGTCGTTCGTGAAGGCCTGTCCTTCCGCAGCGATCGCGGACGGTGCCACCGGCAGCGCGCCGTCATGAAGATCGGGGTGCGAGATGCGACCCGTATGCCAGAGCTGCAGGAAGATCACGCCGCCACGGCGATGCACCGCGTCGACGATCGGACGCCACGCCGCGACCTGCGCATCCGACCAGATCCCGGGTGTCATCGCATAACCGCGTGCCTGCGCTGAAATGTTCGTGGCCTCGGTGATGATCAGGCCGGCATCCGCGCGCTGCGCATAATAGTCGGCGGCAAAGGCGGGGGGAATGCCCGCGTCATCCGAGCGGCTGCGTGTAAGCGGCGCCATGACGATACGGTTTTGCAGTTGAAGGTCACCGATCGTGACGGGTTGCAGGACGGGGCTGGCAGACGAGGTGGACATGGCTTGGTCTTCCGTGGAAATGAACAGACCCCGAGGGGGCAGGGCCATAACGCGCGAGCGGCCACTTGCTCCCGACGAAACCTGTCGCAGCCGCGCATGGCAGGATCGCCAAGTCCCCGGTCGGGCTTGTCAGGAAGTCCGTACAAGCGCCGGCAAGGGGCGGTCATCGCGTTTCGGCACGCCGCCCCGGCGGCCGCTGTAGTGATCCACGCTTGGGGGAAACGGACTGCGGCCTTGATCGAGGCCCAACCGTCCGGGGTGTGGAGGGTGGACCGCACAAACTCCCTCAGATTGCGCAGGCACCGGTCGATCAGGGGTTCCCTATCCGCCGACACACCATTCCGGGGAGGCGGCAACGCCGCGCCTCGTCGTGAATTATAACAAATCATCAATACTTTAAAGATAACTCGGCGCTGCTTCCGGGGTGGGCCGGGCAGAACAGCTACCGAGCTGTTCGCCCACGCGCAAGCTTGCGGGGGCAAACATGCTGAAGAAGATCCTGATTTCATCGACAAGCGTGTTTGCCTTGGTCGGTCTGTCAGCATGTGGCGGCGTTGGTGGCGGCGTTGCTTCAGGGGGCAGCGTAGCGCCACCCGTTGCCGCGCCTGGCACGGGACCAATATCGTCGACACCTGCACCGGTAGCACCAACCCCGACGCCGACGCCTGCTCCCACACCCGCACCGACGCCGGTTCCCAGTCCCTCGCCGACGCCGTCGCCGACCCCAACCCCAACCCCAACCCCAACTCCTGAGCCAACCCCTGCGCCCACGCCCACACCCGCACCGGCGCCGGTTCCAAATCCCTCCCCGACGCCGACCCCAACGCCCACGCCCATCTATTCAAATCCGGTTTCGCCACCGGACGGCTATGTCATCACCCCGTCCAGCCGGCAGCCGATCCGGTCGGCAAACGATACAGCCGAGTTCCGCCGCAATTACGGTGCGAACGAATTCATGAACGCGCTCTATGCGCTTGATCATGCATACACGGGGCAGGGGGTAACCGTCGGGGTCGTCGATGACGGCGTCGTCGACGTGAATGGCGATTTGGACGGCCGTATCAGTAGTCTCTCGAAGGACTTCGGCTTTATCGAGAGCGGGGGCGTGAGAACCAAGCGCGACGTTCTGGGTGACGAACACTCGGATCATGGAACCCCCGTTGCCAACATTCTCGGGGCTGGCGTGAATGGACGGGGTACGGTTGGCTATGCGCCAAATGCCACGCTTGCCGTTCTGCGGGTGTCCGACTGGAACGCAGACACAAAAACCGAGATCTTGAGCCATTCCGTCGAAGCAATCAGCTATGCGGCGGACATGAGGCTGAAAGTCGTGAGCAGCTCGCTGGTCGGCGGTTCGCCCCAATGGTCGGCGGCCGTTGCAAAGCTCGGTGCTACCGACGGGCTTCTGGTGAATTCGGCAGGGAACGACGGCTCGCCCAACCCTTATAATGCGCAGTGGATCAACGCGACCAACCGTAACGCCATCCTCTTCGTGGGCGCGCTCAGCCCCGCTTTGCAGGTCTATGAGATTGAGACTTATTCAAACAGGGCAGGGATCATGAAAGATCGCTATGTCGTTGCGGTCGGCTCCAACGTCACGACGTTGGTCGATGGCACGATCGGCGTCTTTTCTGGCACCAGTTCGGCGGCACCGGTTGTGGCGGCTCTCGCTGCGGATATTTTGTCGAAATGGCCGCAACTCACCGGCCAGCAAGCTGGTAATGTCATCCTGAGCACGACCAAGGATCTTGGCGCTCCGGGGCCGGACGATATCTACGGGATGGGGCTCGTGGACTTTGCCGCAGCGCTGGCACCCATCAGCCCGACGCTGTCGAACGGTGCGTCGCAGACCAGCGTGCAAAGCTCGGTCATGGGCGTGCCAAGCGCCATGGGCGCCGGTGCCATCCAGACGGCGCTTTCCAACGTCACCGTCCTGGACGCGTTCGGACGCGATTATCATGGATCGGTCGCGGCGCTGGTCGTTCGTCCCGAAGTGCGAACCTGGGGCACGATCGACCGAAGGGTGCGCCAGATGAACCAGCATACCGAGCTGTCGTTCGGCGGTTTCACCAGCAGTATGGGCTTCCTCTCGCAGCGGTTCGGTCCGGCCGACGACCAGGTGCGAACCCAACCCACCGCAGGCAGCTTCGGCTACGTCGGGCAGGGGGTCGGCGTTCATGCCGCATGGAACGCTGCGGATTCTCTTCAGTCCGATGTCATGGGTCTCGCACCCTTTGCCGATGGCGTGCTGGCGTATGTTCCTCAGGCCGATACCAATATGGGGATCGATCGCTACCTGCCGGACGGCAAGATCGGCGTCACGGTATCCAGCGGCAGGCAGGGGATCAGCCGTGCACAGGCGGTGACGATCGGCTGGCTGATCCACGACACCGACCTGCGGTTCTCCTTTATCGATGAGAGTGGCACGGTGATGGGCATGGCGACGGGGATGGGCGCGTTGCGCCTGGGGACGGGCGCGCGTACTGCGATGGCCGAAGCGCATCGGTCCCTCGCCGTGGCGGAAGGTTGGACGCTCGAAGGCTATGGGTCACTCGGTATCACCCGGCTCAAGGTCGATGCGCTGTCCCTGGTTACGGGATCGACGCCGATCCTCGGGTCGCGGGTCGGGTTCCAGGCAATTGGTCAGGCCTTTGGTGGTCTGGTGAGCTTCGGGATCGCGCAACCGCTGACGATCGAATCCGGTGCCGCACGGCTCACATACGCTTCTGCCTACGACCTCGCTTCGAGATCACTCGTATATTCGACGAGCAACGCAAGTCTTGCGGGTGAGCGGCGGGTGCAACTGACCGCTGGCTTTGCAAAAGGCGGACCCCGTTCGCAATTCCGGTTCGGTGTGATGCAGGATGTCAACCAACGGTCTACGAGTGCGCTCACTGGGTGGTCATTCCGATACTGATGCCATAGCCCTGTCATCAAGATCAGGAAATATACTCCACTGGAGTAGGGCGTTACGACGACGTATGTGATCATTGTACTATGCCTGTACTTCGTTCCAGCCATCATCGCGCTGGTGCGAAACCATCATAACAAGATCCCGATCATTGCGATGAATATCCTGTTGGGCTGGTTGGTGCTGGGATGGGTTGCAGCACTGATCTGGTCGCTGATGGCCGCGCATCCCAAGGCCATCGTCGTTCGGACGTCCGACCTTCCCTGATTGTTCGGGTGTTGGTGGTCGTTTGCGACAGAAGGCCACCAACGCCCGGATCACGGGATGACCAGACCGGTTACCCCGTCGCGCCTGGTTCCACGTGGCTGGACGATCTTACAAATCCCACGCGCAGGTCAGCATCGAGCTGCCCCGGCGTCGCGTGATGCTCGCCGCGCCCGCAAACGGCTCCATCTCAATCCGCGCATATTGAGGTGCGACAGGGACGCTGAGGCCGATCCTGCCAAGCGCAGCCTGCAAGGATCGCAGCGGAAGTCGGAACACGAGGGAGCGTGTGTGCATCCCCTCGCTCTCGGCATTGGCCACATCGACCAACTCGGCGGCGATCAGGGGCAGGCCATTCCATTGCAGTGCAGCCGCAAAATCCGCCCGCTTTCGCGTTTCGACGCTGTTGGCGGACAAGCGGCGACGGACGGTCGTGATCCTGCTGCGGGCGGGGCCCGTGGTTCTGAACAACGCGTCGAACGCTACCTGCTGCCGCGGCGTCAGCACGCAAAGGCTTCCCGTGCCGGTACCAAGCCCAGGATCGACGCTATGCTGCGGGACGGTCGCGGTCGCACCCGCGAGCAGCGCGATGAGGGGGATGACGCTCAAGGTCTGTCACGCTCCAGTGGCAGGATGGAACCGGCATCGACCAAGTCGTGCAGTGTCATGAAATCACCACGATGGGACTCGCTGCAACCGGCGCGGATCGCGCCGGTACCGGATGGCCGGCGCGTTTCGAGGCGAGCCGGACCAGTCGAACGGTGTCTCTCGATCAAGCGCGATCCGCGCCGCGGCCACCAGTCGGGCGGTGACCGCGGCCTTACTCAATGTGAATAACCGATGGACTTTACGAGCCAGGGCCCCTCGGTCGACCGAAGCAGTTCGAACGTCTGATGGGTTGCTCGCTGCGACTGGGGCGAAATAAAATAGACTTTGAAGCTAAGCGCATTGGCTGCGGGCTTCGCATAATCCGTGATACGGATCACATCCAGGCAATACCTGCCATCATGATATTGATCGCCGTCGCGGGGAACGTAACCGTAGGCATTGTTCCAGTTTGTCGGACTGACGGATTCACGGTTGAATGCATTCCATGCATTGTTGTTGACCGCGCAGGCCCCTGTCTGCGCCAAACGCTCGATCAGCGCATTGGCGTCCCGGACATCTTGCGCAATCTGGGTATTCGGTTGCTTGACGAGCAACGCAGCGCGAAGGCTGGCGGTCTGCTCCGCCGTGGGCTGCACCGTTGCGGAAGGGCGCAAAAGCGGCTGACCGGCTGCGCCGGCGGTCGTTGGCCCGGTCGCGCGCGAAACCTGCTTCAACAGCTTGCCGAAGATGGAATCCTGCGCCTGGGCAGGGAAAACAGCGACCACGCAGAGTGCCGCACCGGACATCAGAACTTTCTTCACGCAAGATCCCCCGTTTGCACGGTTGGCGAATTTGCCGTTGCCGCGAAGACCCACGTCTAGCGTACCGTGCTTCCGCACTCTGCTATTCAACCGTTCGCAACATATTGACAGGAAGGGTAAACTCTCCAGTCAATTGATCCGGGCAAACGTCAGAACCAAAGATCAGCGCAGCATTCGGTCGTTTTTGCTGAAACGGATTTCAGGGAATGTCCGGGTCTGAGTGAAAAACGGCATGGCCGCTTTGGGTTGTCGCCGGACAGCAGTTATTCGCCAAACCGCAGTCGTCACCAGCCCGAGCGCATAGGTCGATGCGGTAATGTTCTAGGCATCCCTGGATCTGCCTCAGGCATTTGAAGATCCGGCCTAATTGGCCGCCGTATCCGGCCCGAGCCACTGAGTGCGAAACGCCAGCTGTCGGGCGGTCGGTGTGACCCCTGCGGTTTCGGCGCGGACGACCTCGACGGTGGGGTCGGCGACGAAGGTCAGCGTCGCGTGGCGCTCGATGCTGCGCTGGCGGTAAGTGATGTCGGCGGTCTGGCCGGGTCTGGCGCGGGCCAATGCCGCCGCCGCCTCCGCATCGCTGGTGATCGGCGTCCCGCCCAGGCTGACGATCTGGTCGCCATTGTCGAGACCGGCGCGGTACAGCGGCGTGCCCGGCGCGGGTGCGCCATCGATGCGGACTTCGCTGCCGGTCGTCTTGAAGCGGACGTTGCCAAGCCACGCGGCGGTCGGGTTGGCGGGACGGAGTTTCAGCCCGGCCTGGTCGAGCAGCGGGGCATAGTCGGGAAGCCCGCTCGCATCGATCGAGGTCTTGAAGAAGGCCGCTGCGAAGGCCGGGTCCTTGGTCACCACGCCCAGCGCGTGCGACAGGTCGGCCCGTGTATAGGGGCGCTCGTTCTTGCCGAAGGTCTGCCACAGGTGTCGCATGAACGTGTCGAGCGTGATGTCCGGGTAGCGCTCGCGCAGCGTCAGGTCGAGCGCGAGCGCAAGGCCGGCGCCGTAAGTGTAGTAAGATACGAAGATATTGGGATTGGTCGCATCGATCGACTTCGCCGCATCGACGAACGGCGCCCGCAGGCTCATTTCCTGCGGGCCGCCATAGCTGCGGGCGGTGCCGTTGGTCAGTGCGTCGATGGTCGAGCCAACCCCGCGCAGATACGCGTCCACCGCGGATTCGCCTGCGCGGCGGATCATCAGCGGCCCGTAATATTGCGTGAACCCTTCCGCGAGCCACAGCGACGGGGTGGGGTTGGCGCGCGTGAAATCGAACGGTTCGAGCTCGGCGGGGCGGATCCGCTCGACGTTCCAGCTGTGGAAGAATTCATGGCTAAGCGTGCCGATCTGTGCGAAATTCGCCGCGGCGAAGGAGCGCGGCTGCGAGATGATCGTCGAGTTGCGATGCTCCATCCCGTCGCCGCTGATCTGCGGCATGTAATCGGCGATGAAGGTGTAGGTGCCGAAGTCATAAGCGGGATGTTCGCCCCACATTGCGATGTGTTGCGCAACGACCTTCTTGGCGCTGGCGGCGAAGCGATCGAGGTCTGCGGGCGTGCCGTCGTGATGGACCGCGAGGCGGATCGTGGCGCGCGTCGGCCCGTCGCCGACCTGCCATTCGCGCATATCGAAATCGGACAGCTCGGTCGGGCTATCCATAAAATACTGGAAGTCGGGCGCGGCGAAGGTGGTGCGGTCGGCGGTCGGCTGAAGCTGGGTCGCGACCTTCCATTTGGGGTCGAAGGGTATGAACCGGACGCGGATCGGGCGCTTTTCCTGCCCGACCGCCCACAGGAAGGTCGCGGGCATGTTGAGATGCGCGTGGGTCGCGTCGATCTGCGCGTAGGTGCCGTCGCCGTGATCGCCGAACAGTGTGTAGGTGACCGTCACCGTCCCGTCGTGCCCGGATACCGTCCAGCCATAAGGGTCGGTCCGCGTCACCGCGAGCGCGCGACCGCGGCCATCCTTGGCAGAGAGCGCATAGACGTTCTTGGCGAATTCGTGGATCGCGTAGCGGCCAGGCGACGAACGCGACATTTGGACGCGCAACGGCGCCGGCCCGAGGTCACGCCAGGTCACGGTCACCTGCGCCTCGTGATGGACCGCATTGGAGAAACCGATTTCATACTGGATCGCCGCCGGAACCTTGCTTTGCGCGATCGCGGGGCTGGGTGCCTGCATCAGCAGCGTGGCGGCGGCTAAGGTCGCGAACATCGTCTTCATGGCTGGTCCCCCCGGATTGTCGATCGTAACCTAGGATCGATCGACCATCCTCTTGTCAATGCTGTCGCCGGGGGGGCCTCCGGATGGGACGACGCGCGGCACTGTGTATCCCACGCCGCCATCGCGTGTCCGATCGCCGCGCGCAGCGTATCGGCCGGAACGCCGTCCCGCGCCTGGATCGAGATGCCCAGCACCAGCCCGTCGTAGAGCGCCGTCAGCCCCGCAATGTCTGTTGCAGGTTCGAGATCGCCGACGCGCACCCCGGCGGCGATGCATCGCTGCAATGCCTGCCGGGTGATCTCCCGCTCGGCACGGGTCAGGTCCCGGGTAGGTGCTCCAGCCTCGGACGAGACTATTGCCGACAGCGTCAACATGCAGCCCTTCGGATGGGCGGGGTCGGTCTGCACCGCAACCGACGCCAGCAAGGCCTGTTCGAGCCGTGATCGTGGCGATAGCGTCTCATCGTCGAGCGCGCCGACGATGCCGCCATGCTTGTCGAGATAGCGCGCCAGCGTTTCGCGATAGAGTGCTTCCTTCGAGCCGAACGCTGCGTAGAAACTCGCCGACGAGATGTCACCCATCGCGTGGCGCAAGACCGCCAGGGACGCACCTTCATAGCCATGCTCCCAGAACAGGTGCATCGCGCTGTCGAGCGCCGAATCCCGGTCGAAACCACGCGGTCGTCCGCTTCGTGCCATAAATCGTCGCTCCCGATTGTGGACTAATCAATCCATTACTCGTTGACAAGCCGCACCGCAGGGTCGAACGCACTGGACCAGTCGATCCAGAAGTGAGTGCAGCGTGATCCCAAGACCCAGCCAGACCGACGATGGCGCGAGCGAGACGCTGCCGATCTCCGCGTTGCTGGCGCTGGCAATGACCGGCTTTACCGCGATCCTCACCGAAACGCTCCCCGCCGGGCTGTTGCCGCACATGGCCGCCGGGCTCGACGTATCGGAGTCGCTCGCGGGACAGACGATCACGGTCTATGCGGTCGGGTCGCTGCTCGCGGCGATCCCGTTGACGCTCTATACGCAAGGGTGGCGGCGCAAACCGACCTTGCTCGTCGCGATCGTCGGTTTCCTGATCTTCAACTGCGTGACCGCGGTGTCCACGTCCTATGCGCTAACGCTCGTCGCGCGGTTCATGGGCGGGGTCGCGGCGGGACTGGGGTGGGGCATCATTGCGGGCTATGCCAGGCGGATGGTCATCGCGCCTTTGCGCGGCAAGGCGCTCGCGATCGCGATGGTGGGTACGCCGCTCGCGCTGTCGATCGGGGTTCCCCTGGGGGCGATGCTGGGCACGACGCTCGGCTGGCGGATGGCGTTCGGGCTGATGGCGATCACCACCCTCATCCTGATTGGCTGGGTGCTGTGGCGCGTGCCCGATTTTGCCGGTCAGCCTGCCGAAGAGCGGCTGTCGATCGCGCACGTGTTTCGCACGCCGGGCGTTCGTCCCGTGCTGGTCACGCTGTTCGCATGGATCACGGGCCATAACATCCTCTACACATACATCGCCCCGGTCGCCGCTTTGTCAGGCGTGCGCGAAAGGCTGGATCTGTTGCTGCTGGGGTTCGGACTTGCCGCGCTGGTCGGAATCTGGGTGACGGGCGTGCTGATCGATCGCGCGCTGCGGCTGCTCGTGCTCGTCAGCCTTACGACGTTTGCGGTCGTGTCGCTGGCATTCGCGCTGTTCGCGACTACCCCTGCGATGACGATCGCGGCGACGCTCCTGTGGGGGCTGTCGTTCGGCGGTGCGGCGACGCAGTTGTCGACCGCGCTCGCCGATGCGGCGGGCGAGGGCGTCGACCTGGCGAATGCGATGCTCACGACGGTGTGGAACGGGGCGATCGCGACGGGCGGGATCGTCGGCGGGGTAATCCTTGATCATGCGGGGGCAGGGTTGCTTGCCTGGGCGGTATTGGTGCCGACCCTGCTGGCCTTGGCGCTCGCCGCCGGCGCGCGTCGCCATGCCTTTAAGCCCGGCCCCAGGGCTTTTTAATAATGCGCCCGTCGTGCGCACTCAGCAGGAGACGATTTCGATGAAAGCCTTCCAGATCGGTCCCCAGAACGGCACCAGCGGCCTTGTTGCGACAACCCGACCCACGCCGGTTGCCGGCCCCGGCGAAGCACTGGTCGCCCCGCGTCTCGTCGGTCTTATCAGCCGCGACGTTCAGCTCTTGCGCGGCACCTACGGCGCCCGACAGCCCGAGAGCCGCATTCCGATGTCGGAAGGCGTCGGCGAGGTCGTGGCGACCGGTGCGAGCGTAACCGAAGTTGCGGTCGGCGACCGTGTCGTCTGCGGTCATTTCGCGACCTGGCTGGACGGCCCGTTCCGGTCGGACGTCTTTGCGCACGATATCGGCATCACGCATGACGGCTGGCTCGCCGAGCGCGTCGTTCTCCCCGCCGCCGCGCTGATCCGGGTGCCCGACGCGCTGGCCGATGCGGATGTCGCAGGGCTCGCCTCGGCGGGCCTGACGGCCTGGAACGCGCTGGTCGAAATCTGTCGGGTCGAGGCTGGCGACACCGTCCTCTGCCTCGGCACCGGCAGCGTTGCGCTGGCGGCCTTGAAGATCGCCAAGGCCCGGGGCGCGCGCGTTGCGATCACGTCGTCGCAGGACGCGAAGCTCGAGACGGCACGTGCCCTTGGCGCGGACATCACGGTCAATTACCGGACGTCACCGGATTGGGCGGCCGAAGTGATCGCGCAGACCGGGGGCAAGGGGGCCGATATCGTGATCGAAACCGGCGGCGTCGACACGTTGGGGCAATCGATGGCAGCCGCGGCGATCAACGCGCGGATCATCATTGTCGGCGTTTCGCCGGGGGAGGGGCCGGCAATCCCCGACTATCTGTCGCTCATCGCGAAGAACGTGACGATCCGCGGGATCGCCAATGGCAGCCGCGCGATGTTCGTCGATCTGCTTGACGCAATGGTGGCGAACCGGATGACGACCGTCGTCGACCGAACGTTCGCCTTCAATGATGCACCCGACGCGGTTCGCTATTTCGCGGCAGCCGCGCATCTTGGCAAGGTGATGATCGCATTCTGATGACCGAACGTCTGCAGTTGGCGCGCGCTTGTCGTCGAGGTTTCCACCGTCCCCGTAACGGCCCGCTGTGAACCGGCGCCAAGCCCCGATCTGTTGGGAAAAAGCATGCGCATGCCGAAGCGGTCGGCACGGTCCGTGCGGTGCGGTGCGGTCGATTTCGTGAGCCCGTCAGCGACGAAAGCGGAACGGCGCATCGCCACAGCGCACGATGCAGCGTTGCGGCAGGCCCTGCATCGCTTCGTCAGCCAGCGTCGAACTGGTCGTTCTGAACGGGGTGGCGGAGGCGCCCAACCTGGATCGCTGCCGACGGGAGTCGCAGGCGCATTGAAGCGGAACGAGCGGAAGGGTGGCCGCTGTTCGCTGCATGATGGTCGGCTCAAAATGCGCAAGCGGACTGTTTGACGGAAGGGGATGAAGCGGCCAGCGAACGTTCGTTCAAGGAACGTTGACGAATGGTCTATCGGGTCACCAGACTATGGCCCGAAACGAACTATAAGGCGGCCTATGTAAAGATAGCGTATTTGCCTTATTCGCGAATACCTTTCGCATAGTCATAACGCCTGGCGCCTCGATACTTTGCCAAAAATCATATCGTCATGCTTCCGTTACGTCCGAGGCGGACCATTCGTGCTTTGATGGCGTTTTCTGTGAGAGTCATACCTTCGTCGCCCGATGCAGATTTCGGGATTATTCGAAGGGGTGATGAAAATGGTTGCTGTATCGACACCGATCGAAAGCCAGATCGGCACCGACGAAATCCGGCAGATCCAGCTGCTGGCGGTTCTTCTCTCCGCACTCCCGGCGAAGGGCAAGCTGCGCGAACTGCTGGACGCTGCCCTTGTGGCTGAGTCGCACAGCGAGGCCACCGATGCCGTTGGTGCTGTCCGTGAGTTCAGCACGGAAGGCCTGAAGCGTTATCTCGAAGCGCGGTGGGTTACCAACGCAGCCAAGCTGCAGCCGGCGGAAGCCAAAATCCTCGAATGGCAGAAGGACGCCACCAACGTCGCCACGGCCGTTCGCGAGCTTGTGGCCGCCGAATACGCGCTCGGCTTCCGGCTCGACGTCGTCGCGCACTGATTGCCAGGCAAAGGTTTTCGGATCCGCCGTCATGCTGACGGCACACCCATTATTTCTGAAAGGAACGATCATGCTTCGTATGAACACCCGCCAGTTCGACGACTTTTCTGCCGACACGGCGATGTTTCTGACGGTCGTCGACCCGGAATTCCGCCAGGACATGGCCGATCGCTTCGGGACCGTCGGCGATATCGACGCGATCGAAAAGATCCTGCCGCCCGACACCACCTTCCGCGATCTGCTGCGTGAAGACTTGGAATCGATCGAAATCCTCGCCTGCGTCAGCACCTGCAGCAAGGGGCCGATCACGCTGATCTGCGACGGCACGACCAAATAGAGTTCGCATCACGGCAAAGGATGTGGACGCAGCCGTCACGGCTGCGTCCACATCCGAGCCGGAATTTTCAGGGGTGAGCAGCTATGACGCACCCGATATCGGAGGCGCAGCTGGTTGAGCTTGCGTTAGCCGCCAGCAACTTCGACGAACGCAGCCAGATCCTTGGTTTTGCCAAGCGCGATGCCGAAGATGCCGAAGATTGTGCCGTTCCCGTATCCGCGGTGGAACGCTGGCGCATCGACAAGATGACAGCCAAGCTGAGCGCCGCCTATTTCGCGGCCCTTCAGGATGACGGAACGCCTGTTGCGGCCTTGACCGACCGGGTCGGCCAAGTGCTGGAGCGCTTTCAGCGTGCCCGGCCCGCAATCGTCCGGTGCCCAAGGGCCAGGGCAGACCTGCTCGCGCTGCACGCCGAATGGGTGCCAACGTACCGTGAAGCGCTTGCGCTGGTAAATCCGCTGGATGCGGCTGCAGCCACTACGCTTGCCGAGGCCGGACAACCGCTGGCCAACTGTGTCGCCCAACCCTTCCTGGCGCTGATCGCGGCAAGGCTCGCGCCACTCGTGGACGCGCGCGACGACCGGGTACGGGTGGACGCGCAGATCGTGCGCCGATGTGTCGAGCAACTGCTCCAACGGATGGACGTCGCGCTTACCTGGGCACTCGAAACCGACATCAAGGTATTCTGCGGCAAGACGGGCATAGCGACCGTGGACGCCGGCGTCGTGGAATGCGCGGCCTATCTGCATGCCCGCTTCGCCGATGCGGCCGCCTATCATCAGTTCTTTCTGCGCTTCCCGGTACTCGCGCGGCATCTTGCGCAGCTCTCAGCGGGCATCATCGAAGGTGCCATCGAGCTGATCGAGCGGCTGAGGGCCGATGCCACGGAAGTCGCGACCCGGCTTCTGTCTACCGACAAGCCATTGTCCCTGACCGATTGCATCCTGGGAAAATCCGACCCGCACCTGCGCGGTCGCACGGTCGCGATCCTGACGTTCACGACTGCGCAGGGCTTGCGGCAACTGGTCTACAAGCCGCGCAGCGTCGAAGCGGAGAACCGCTTCCACCAGCTGCTCGAGGCTATGGCTACTGACGGGGCAGGCAGTTTCGCGACCTACGCGGTGGTTGCGCGGCCGGGTTACGGCTGGGTGGAATATCTGCCTAGCGGCGATAACCGCGTCGACAGCCTCCAGGCGGTCGACCGCATCTACCGCCAGCTTGGCGCCTATCTCGCGATCTTCTATGTTCTCGGTGGCACCGACCTGCACTGCGAGAACATCCATGTCGCGGGCGGCAATGCCTTTATCATCGACCTCGAAACGATGCTCGGCGTTCCCGTTTTCGGCCGAAATGCGGGGGAGCGAACGCTAGCGGACTCGGTATTCCGCACCGGTCTGCTCGACTGGCCGCTGCGACCTGGCGAAGCCGGTACCGCGATGCGTGTCAGCGGCTATGGTGGTGGCGAGTCCTTCCACTTTCCGCACAGAGTTCCGTGTGTGAACGCGCGTCGCGGCTCACTACAGATCGGCGTCGGCGAGGTCGACCAGCCCTTCGTGACCGTAGAGGCGCACAACCGCGTCTTTCTGGGAAACGTGCTGGTCCAGCCGGGTGATCATGTCGCGGCGATCATGCAAGGGTTCACGGCGGCCTATCGCTGGTTCGCGGAAGCGCCCGCGCGGGGGGACGACGTGATCGATGCGCTGCTCGGCGATCTGGGTGTCCGGTTCATCAACCGCGCAACCCAGATTTATGCCAGCGCGCTCCATTCGATCGACCATCCAAAATGCCTGATGGACCCGCTGGAAGTCGACCTCGTCTTCGCAACGTTCGAGGAACACCCCCGCCGCTGGGATGAATCCCGCCGGATCGGCCGCGTCGAACGGGCCGCGCTGTGGCGCCGCGACGTGCCGTATTTCCTGCTGCCTGCGCAGGGGAGGGATCTTGCCGCGCCGGATCTCGACACCTGTCCCGCCGGGGTCGCCTGCTTTTCGTGCAGTCCGCTGGAATGGGCACGGCACCGGATCGCCAGCCTGGACAAGGATCATCTCGACCGACAGATACGGTACATCCAGGCGAGCCTGGACGCCGCCTTCGAGGAGCGTTCGGCATTCGCCGAAAGCGCCATCGACTATGCGCAGCAGTTGGCCGATCGGATCTGTGCAACGGCGGATGCGGCCAACGCTGATGCGCCCTGGCATGGTTTCGGTTTCAACGCGGCAGGCAAGTACCGGATGCCGATCGGCCCGGACCTGTATGACGGCAGCGCGGGTATCGCATTGTTCCTCGCCTATATCGATCGACTAAGGCCTGACGACCGGTTCCGTGAAACTGCCGAACTGGCGCTTGCCCATTGCCGTCGACAGCAGGATCGCACGAGGATCGGCGGCTTTTACGGGTTGGGCGGTACGCTCTATCTGCTCGTCCACCTCCACGCCTTGTGGAGGGACGACAGCCTGCTCGACGAAGCCGAAGCGATCGTCGGGGAGATTAAGCAACGGATCGGCACCGATCGCACTTTCGACATTCTGTTCGGCGCTGCAGGGGCGCTTCCCGCGCTTCTCGCACTCGAGGCCGTTCGACCGGGTGCGCCGCTTGCCTGCGCAAGGGCCTGCGGCAATCACCTGCTGCGGCATGCCGTTGACCGGGACGGCGCGCTGAGCTGGCCGCCGAGGGAGGACGATGGTGCGCAAGATCATCTGACAGGCTTCGCCCATGGTGCGGCAGGCATTGGGTGGGCGTTGATTCAGCTGGGCGAAGCCACCGGCGATCCACGCTACGGGGAAGCCGGGCGTCAGGCGTTTCGCTATGAGATGCGCCATTTCGACGCGCAGCAGGGGGATTGGCCGGACCTGCGACAGACCGCCCTGTCGGTTTCAGGTGTGCCCCGCTATGCCAATGCCTGGTGCAATGGTGCGGCAGGCATAGGGCTCAGTCGTATCGATTGTTGGGATCGGCTGGGCCGGTGCGATTCCGCAATGCTGCAGGAAGCGCTGGCTGCCCTCAGCGCCACGATCCGGAATTATCATCGCCTCGGCAACGATTCGCTCTGCCACGGCCGCGCCGGCAACGCCGAGTTGCTGCTGCGCACGGCCCTGATACGCGACGATCCCGCGCTCCAGATGGAAGTAAAGATCCAGGCCCGCTCAATGTGGCAGGAGTTTGAACACTCCAAGGCATGGCTGTCAGGAGCAAGCGGTATCGATGTGTCGCCGGGGCTGATGGTCGGGCTGTCAGGGATCGGCATGTATCTACTGCGGCTGGGCCGTCCTTCGTCCATTCCGTCGCCGCTGCTGCTCGATCCGCCAGTGGTACAGGCCGCTGACGATCCTGTTCCCTGGGAGAAGGAAGAACTCTATGTCGCAGCGTGACTGCATGGCTTTCCTGCGCGCGGTGGAGGCATCACCTGTTCTGGCGTTAAAACTGGGCGCGATAACGGCACCCCAGGAAATCGTGCATCTGGCACGCTCGCTAGGCCACGCGTTTTCCGCCAGCGAGTTTTTCGCCGCCTGCGCCGGGATGCAACATGCCCCCGCCGCATTGGGGGTCCCGATCGAACCGGGGCAGTCCGACGCTGCGGTCGATCCCGTCGAACTGCCGATGGGCGCGCTGCCGAATGGGGATGCCGTGCTCGCTGCGGTCCGCGCACTGCAGGCGGCGATGCCGCTGCCCGAGGGCGGGGGGAGTGCACCCGAGCAATGGCCCGCGATCCGACATAAGCTGGCAGACCCGTTCTTGGACCCCGATGCAGCCGCCGGGCCGGTGCGCACTGCGTCCATCTTCGATCTGGATGCCGATCCAGGCCGACCCGGCTATGCCCGTTATTTCGAAGCGAAGCTGGAATTGCTGCAACTCTTGCGCAGTTGGCTGGGCGATACCGTTCGGTTTTCCGGCAGCTTCCTCTACCCGCCGGGCGGTTGGCAGGCGTGGCATACCAACGAGAACCAGCCTGGCTGGCGCCTGTACCTGATCGATCCCGGCAGCCGTATCGACAGCGGCGGGGACCAGTTCTTCCGCTATCGGCGGCCCGACACTGGTGAGATCGTCACGCTGCGGGAGGATCAGCCGATCGCCCGCTTCTTCCGCATCGAAGGCGCCGGTAGCGGGGTGTTCTGGCACTGTGTTGCTAACCTAGCGAGCGCGCATCGCTGGAGCTTCGGCTTCTCCATTCCGTCGGACTGGCAACGGCAGCTCGCTGTTGCGCGTGCAGGCGTACCAACGCCGAGGCCGTTTGTCGCAAGCTTAGGTAAGTTAACCACAGGGGAGACCATCAATGACGTTGCCTAACATCACACATGTGTTCGTCCTGATGCTGGAAAATCGGTCCTTTGACCACATGCTCGGGGCGTCGGGTCTTCCAGGAATTGCGGTTCCACCCGCAGGCACCTCCAACAGCTATAACGGTGTCGACTACCCGTTTGGCAATCAAGCTCCCGCCGTAATGGCGGTCGATCCGGGGCATGAATTTCCGGATGTCGTTGTACAGCTTGCAGGCAATGGCGCCTCGTATCCGTCGGGCGGTCCTTATCCGGCGATCAATATGAGTGGATTTGTGGCCGATTATGCCTCGTCGCCGAGTTCGGGGGAGGGTAATGCGCCCACGGCGGATCTGGGGCAGATCATGCAGGGATTCCCGGCCAGCGCCTTGCCTGTTCTCAATACCCTCGCGGCCGAATTTGCGGTGTGCGACCATTGGTTTTCGTCGATGCCCGGCCCGACCTGGCCCAACCGCTTCTTCGTCGCCGCGGCATCGTCGGGCGGACTGGACCACAGCCCCTCCGCTTCGGACATCATCACTTGGGAAACGGTCAGCGGATTTTCCTTCCCGAACGGAACGATCTTCGACAAGCTCGGCAGTAATCGCTGGCGCCTGTACGCCGATGGCAGCCTGACGATCTTCGGCGGATTGAAGGGCATTTTCCCGTGGAGTATCGACTGGTACGCCAATTTTGCGAGCGACGTTGCGAGCAGCAGCTATCCCGGTGGCTTCACCTTCATCGAGCCGGACTATGGCAATATCGTCACTTTCCAGGGGGGCACGTCCCAGCATCCGCTGGATACCGTCTCGGGTGGGGAGCTGCTGATCAAGCAGACCTATGAGGCGATCCGCAATTCACCGCACTGGAACACCAGCCTGCTGATTGTCACGTATGACGAGCATGGCGGGTTTTTCGATCACGTGGCCCCAGGGCCAGCACCGGCACCAGACGACGGCTCGCCCAAGAAATACAATGAATATGGCTTTGATTTCAAACAATATGGTGTGCGTGTACCAGCGGTGATCGTGTCGCCGCTTATCCCCAAGGGCACCGTCAACAGCCAAGTGTACGACCATAGCTCCGTACTCGCCACGGTAGAGCCGTTGTTCGGTATCAAGGCGCTTACCAAGCGCGACAAGACCGCAAACAACCTCCTGTCGCTGCTCTCGCTTTCCACGCCGCGTACCGATACGCCGACGGTCCTGCCCGACCCCGCACCGACGCCCAAATCCGGCCTTCGTTATGTCGCGCCGCCGCCGGCCAATTCAACAGTAGACGCGGGGAATTTGCCCGGGTTCCTGCATTCGGCCATGGTGCAGCATGCGGCGTTGCTGCCGGAAAGTCAGCGAAAGGAACTGCTGGCGCGGGTACAGGCGATCCGCACCAAGGGCGATGCCGCGCATTATTTCATGGAGGCAGAACCCAAGCTGAGGCTCGCCCGAAGCAAGGACTTCGTGCGACCTTGACCAAGAGGAACCGCCGCCGTGTAACCCACGGCGGCGGTATTTCTTTGTTCAAATACAGTACATTAGCATATTTTTTGATGACGTAATAAGAAGATGTCGTCATCATCGTCACATCCGCGCGTCATTATCGCGTGCTAGGCCCGCGCAGGACTGCGCTCGACCGATCGCCATTTACACGGGGTCAGCGACGCGAGCGCGGATATCACTTGATTGTCCACTCGAGCACCGCTGATCGGTTCGCATAGAGACGCAGATAACGCGCCTTGGCGACGTGACGCATGACGATCGGCGATCCCTGTTTCGAAGTAGGCGCTACGATCCTCGTCCAACGGCGTCCGTCCGTTGACGCGGCAACGCTCATATCGACCGCCCGTCCGGGAAAGAACGGCCGCACGCTGCTGCTTTGGATCTGCCGGACCCGTCCGAGATCGGCCTGCAACCACGGGGCGGTATCGTCTCCGCGTGCGATCCATGCTGTGGCGTAATTGTCGTCACCCGCCCGCTGTGGGGCGTGTTCGGCGTCTATGGCGCTCGATGCGCTTGCCCGCCACGGCAGGCCGGTTGCCCGATGCGCCGCCTGACCCGGCAAGTTAACGCCGTCATGCGTCGGGGTCACGCGCGTGATCCGGTCGCTGTCGATCGTCAGGGCGTCGACCGCAACCTGTCGCAAGACGGTCTTGTCGGCGGGGGGATAGGGCAGGCCATTCCGGTGGTAGAGAATGTACGGGCGATTTTCATAGCGGAAGATGGCGTGGTGCCCGGGGCTGATGATCTGTCGGTCGGCATGCGTTTCAAGGATCGGGCTGTTCGGCGCTTCGGTGAACGGTCCCATCGGCGACTTTCCGACTGCGTATCGCACCTGATAGGTGTCGCGCGTCGTGTTGCCCCAACTGTAGGTCAGCAGATACGATCCACCCGATTTGACCATGAATGGCGCCTCGAAATAGTGCGCTGGCGTGCAATCCTTCGGCGCACCGTCAAGCTTGGTCATCGTCTTATCGAGGCGCGCGACGAAGCACCGCCCGTTGACCCAGTTCAGCCCCGATCCCCAGAACAGGTAAGCCTGGCCGTCGTCGTCGATGAACGCCTCGGCGTCGATCATGTGGTAGCCGGGGCGGAAGTCACCGGGGATCAGCGGCTTGCCGTCGTTCGCGTCCGCCCACGGACCCGCTGGGGAGGGGGCGCTGCCGACCCAGATCTCGCTGCCCACCGAGACGTACATGTACCAGCGCCCATTCGTCGCCTTGACCACCGATGGCGCCCAGACCTTGGAATCCCCGGACGTCTTGCTGGTCGCGGCGGCCTTGGTTGGCCAGGCGGGTGTCGAGAATGTCCAGTTGCGGAAGTCGTCCGATGTCCACAGCCCGAGGCGGTCGTCGCCCCACGGATCGATCGTCGCGAAGATGTACCAGCGGCCCTTGTCCCGGACGATCGACGGATCGGCGAAATAGCCGGGCAGCAGCGGATTGCGCGCACCCGGCGCATCCCAGCGGGACGGTGCCGGGAGTTTGGCCGCCGAGGCCGATACCATGGCGGTGATCGAAAGCGCGGCGATCAACGATGCAGCGGTTGCTCTACGCATCGGTCCGGTCCCTTCCGGTCAACCGCGTGCAGGTCGACGGCAGCGCCACCCCGATCGCTCTCTTGCGACTTGCGAACATGGCGCATCTCCTTGTTATCATTATGCCTTCAGGACGAGGCCCTTGCGATCCATCCACCAGCCGACCGCCCAACACACCATGGTGTAAGCGAACGCGCAGAGCAGTGACCCCAACGCACCCGGCGCGACCCGCTGGAAGATTTCGATCCCGACCCATCCGTACAGGCCGTGGTCTCCACCCGCGGGTATCAGATTGATCGCGGTTATGAAAAGTTCGGAAAAGAGATAGATCGCCAGCGGATTGCGCCCCAGAATGAGGAAGAAGCGCGTACCCCGGCGAATGCCGGCAATCTCCACCAGTGCGATGACGCCGGCGAGGGCGATGCAATCGATCCCCGTCGTCAGCAAGACATAGGAGCCGGTCCACAGCTTCTTCGCGATCGGGAACCACGGCGACCACGCGAGACCGGCGACGATCAGCGCGGCGCCGATGACCGCCATCAGCCACACCGTCCGAGACAGATCGATACCCCGCTGCACGGCGCGCCCGGCCAGATAGCCGGCCAGCACGTTGACGATCGCCGGAAGCGTGCCGAGCAACCCCTCCGGATCGAAGCCACCATCCTTCTTGTAGAGATGTCCGGGACCCAGCAGCCACAGATCGAGTTGCGTGCCGATCGTACCGAACTTGTCATAGGCCATGCCCGGTGCGGACAGGACCAGCAACATCGCCCAATAGCCCAGCAGCAGCGCAGCGCACGCCATCAGAATCTGCCGTACGCTCAGCCAGCGCACGAGAAGGCCCGCCGCGACATAGCATAAGGCGATCCGTTGCAGCACGCCCGGCACGCGCGTCAGCGCGAACGGGATCGGTGCCCATCCGTCATCGCCTTCCGCCACGAAGGGAAACCAGTACATCAGGAAGCCGAGTACGAAGATAATGCTGCCCCGACGCAGCAAGCGCGCGAGATAGGGGCGCGCGGTCAGCGGGTTGCGCATCGCGAAGCTCATTGCATTGCCCATGGCGAACAGGAAGCTGGGGAAGATCGCGTCGGCGAGCGTGAAACCGATCCACTCGGCGTGTACCAGCTGGCTATAGGCGGGCGAGCCCGGTCCCGCGGTGTTCACCAGGATCATCAGGAAGACGGTGATCCCGCGGAACACATCCAGCGCGGTAAAGCGGCGGGGGCGGGGGGTGTCGATCGTGGTGGTCATGTCCGGTCTGCTTCCGCCAGCAGCGCGCGGACCGCGACGAGCGGTGCGGCCGGCCGCTGACGCGGCCAGGTGCGGCCATCCTTGAGCCACGACTGCTCCCACGCCCTGATCGCTGCCAGCGTCGCCGCTTGGTCAAGCGGGGTATGGGCTTGCGCTGCCTTGCGCTGCGCCGCGAGAAAGATCTGCCAGCGCGGCAGGTAATAGCCGGCATACAGGCCTTGCCACGCGCGCGAACCATAATCGGACAAATTGCCCTCGCCGCCCCAGACGGTCACGATCGCCTTGGCCTGCTGCTCGAAATCGTCCTTTTCGGAAGGCGTGTCGCCATAAGCGCGGGCATCGGCGATCCAGCTGCCGAGCGTTTCCTGCTGGTTACCGATCAGCGCATCGATCCCCCGAGCGAGCCGGGTGGCGGCGGCGGCGTCCGCGTCGCCTTTCGCCACGTCGCCGGCGGCATAGGCCGCAATCGCTGCGCGCAGTCGCACGTCAAGCCGGAGGCTGGCGTAATGGCGCGAGAAATCGATCACGTCATAAACCAGCAGCGGCGCAGGCTGGCGGGGGGCGTTGGCGAGCAGGCCGGTGATCCCCGCGCGCAAGGCCGTCGCATCGCCCGGCGCGGCCGGATAGTCGGCACCCGACAGCGTGGGGCGCTTGAAAAAGAGATACGCGCCCGCCTTGGTCTCCCACCAGCGCGGCGTCCAATAGCGAGTGGTGTATGCCCCCGCGATTACCTTCTCCCACGCTGTTACGATCCCGGTGGGCGCCGCACCGTATCGCGCCCGGGCATATTCGGCGATCCAGTTGGCAACCGGACGGCGCGGTTGCTCCCCCCATGCGAGATCATAGGCGTAGGTATAGGCTACGGAGTTGCTGTGCAGCCCCTCGGGGAACAGTCCAAAGCCCGTCAGATTGCCGCGTCCCGGACTTTGCGCCAACGCCGTGAGATCGTCCCAGTAAAACCCTAGATCGCCATAGACGGGATTGCTGCCACCGTAATTGTGGACGTAACCGTACACCCAGTTCTTGCCGTTGAACGCTTCGGTCGACTTCCAGATACCGGGATAGCGATCGTTGCCGATGTCGAGCAGGAGCATGCGTTCGTTCGGGACACGGCTGAGGAACGCGCGGATCGCCTCGGGCGTCCAGAACGTCTTGTCCGCGCCGAACAACCAACCTTGCATGACCCAGGTCGCGTTCGGGGCGGCGGCGGTAACCGACTGGAACAGCTTCTCTCCATAAGCCGCGAGCCGCGCGTCGCGCACTGCGGCGGGGAGGGCGGCGGCGCGGGTCGCGGCGGAATTGGCGATGCTGTCGCCATATTGTGCCGAACGGGCGTCGCTGCCGTCCTCGGCGATCGGCGGGACCATCTCGTTGAAGGCATCGGCGAGGTAATAGTCGCCGGGCCCGTACGTCTGCGTATAAATTTGCGTAAAGCGCTTCGCGAGCGTGGCGAACAGCGGATCGGACGGGTCGAGCCAATAGGTCGGGGCGAACCCTTCCCACGCCCGCATCCGGTAGATGCGCGCCTGCGGATGACGGTCGGCGAATGCCTTCGGGACATAGCCGGAGAAGGCCGGAAGGATCGGCTTCATCCCCAAGGCGTGCATCCGCCCCAGGATCTGCCGCTGCAACTGATGCTTCTTTTCGATCCAGCCGGCGGACAAAGGTGCGCGATAGCCCGCGATGTTGCCCATCCGCTGCCACGGCAAGAACGGTGCGGCGGACAATCCGGCGGCAATGGTCGCGTCGTCGAGGCCCTGATCGCGCCACAGCGCGCGCCAGACATAGTCCTGCCCCTCCATCGCGAGCGGCGTGTCGATTCCGCGCGCCGCCATCCAGTCGATCTCGCTGCTCCAGCGATCCCAATTCCACCACGGCGTGGTGTAACCGAAGGTGCACGTGTTGAGATACGTCCGCAGCGTGAAGGCGGATTCCACCGGACCGGTGTCGTCGTTCGGCAAGGTGCCGATCGGCGCGACCCGGCGCCCCTCCCAACTAAGCGACAAGCGGCCTTGCCGCTGCAGATATTGCGTTGCGCCGTGTACCAGCGCGACGGACGAGGATCCCTCCACCAGCATGTCCCCCCCGCGCGCGACGCGCACGCGATAATAGGGTTTGGTCGCGGGTTTGACCGCCAGCGTCACCCGTGCGGCGGGGATGCCGAGCCGCCCGAGCGCATCACGTGCCGCGATCGTATCACGGGTCTGCGCCGGGGCGGCATCGACCATCACCAGCAGGACAAGGCTCGTCAGAAGCGGGAGATACAAAGATCTCTTCATCGAGGTGTAATCACTGCTCTTGAGGACCGTTGGGCCTGAATCGGGGGGTGGCGGACAAACAGTACGTCCGCCCCGTGCAGCTGGCCAGTTGTGAGATGGCTGCCGTGGTTTTCCAAACCTCAGAGTGACTGACCTTCTGCCGATGGCCAACGCGCGCTCGGCGGGCAATCGATTGCCGGTGCTGGAGCCGTCGGACGCCACCTGATCGCGAGCTACGCGCCGCCGGAGTCGACGACTACCACCGAGGATCATTGTGCTGTTCGTCCAGTACCAATCGCTTCATTCCCACACCGTAAATGATCGCGCAAGGCTGCTCCCTTGGCGCAGTTTCTTCAA
Source organism: Sphingomonas sp. PsM26 (assembly GCA_030433805.1). Lineage (GTDB taxonomy): Bacteria > Pseudomonadota > Alphaproteobacteria > Sphingomonadales > Sphingomonadaceae > Sphingomonas. Next base: position 80,269 of record JARUXA010000013.1, read on the forward strand.
ACTTCGTAGCAGCTACTGTCTGCCGACAAAATGGCCAAATCACCAATTTGACTGACCAATCCATGATGCATGGTTGACATGTTGGTCAGATATGTGAAATCCCCTTATTTAAGAACAGGGCCGGATCGGTCCGTCTCGGGAGGGATATTTCTCCCCGTGATCGGTCTGGCCGCAACAAGGGGGGATTATCATGATGGGCGTATCCAACGTGTCGAGCCGTATGCGCATTACGGCGTTGCTGGGGGCGACTATGCTGGCCGGTGTTCCGGCCTTTGCCCAGACCGCGCCCACGCCGGCACCGTCGCAGCTGGACACGCCGACCCCAACCGTCGCAACCCCCGCCAATCCCGACCAGTCGACCGCGGCTGAGCCCGGCGTGCCGCAGGATACCGCGTCGGCTACCGATGGCGACATCGTTGTTACCGGCTTCCGGCAAAGCTATGCCAACGCGATCGCGTCGAAGCGGTCGCAGGTCGGGATTACCGACGGCATTTCCTCCGACGGACTGGGTCGCTTCCCAGACCTGAACGTGGGCGAGGCGCTGCAACGTGTCCCGGGTGTCCAGATCAACCGCGAGGCGGAAGGGCGGAATGCGACCATCAACCTGCGCGGCTTGCCGGGCGAATATGCGCGGTTGACCGTCAACGGGGTTGCCTTCGCAGAACCGATCCTGAGCGATGCCGCCCCGCTCGGCGCGTTCAACTCGGATATCTTCAGCGGCATTGTCATCGACAAGAGCCCGCTTGCCAATGCCCAGTCGGGCGGCCTTAGCGGCAACGTCGACCTTCAGATCGCACCCGCGCTGGGCCGCAAGGATGGCGGATCGCTCAAGTTCGCCTATGAGTATAACGAGCTGGGCAACAAGAAGTCGCCCGCCGCCACGGCAAGCTACAACCATCACTTTAGCGACGACTTCGCCGTGTTCGGTGTGTTCGCGTACAAGCGGGAAAACTTCCGCCGCGATTCGCTGCTGTTCAACAGTTATCTGACCGCGACGCCCGCACAGGCGCAGGCCAATGCCGCGACCCTTGGTGCCTACTACCCGACTTCTGCGGCATGTCCGTCGTGCACGGGGGCGACCTCCACCGCTGGCGTGCTCTACAATTCGCAGCTCCGCCAGTATAGCCGCCTGAACGAAGGTAACTTGTACAGCGGCGCTGCCGGCGCGGAGTATCGCCTGTCGGACAAGGCGAAGATCGGTGTCACCGGCTTCTACACTGATCGCAACTTGCCCAAGACGCGGCAATATCTGCTCATCACGTCGCAGACCGCCGCCAGCGCGATCAAGGCGCTCAGCGCGCCGGTGTTGCAAGGGGACGGTCGCTACGTCCTGAACGACTATGATTATTCCAATGCCGACGTGGTGTCGTCCTCGCGCGACAATGCGCAGCATCAGAAGGCGTGGGGCGTCAACGCGAACGGCGAATGGAAAAACGACGACTGGCGGCTGAACGCGGTTGGCACGTTCTCCAAGGCGTCCAACAACTCGGTCGAAATCGGCCTGGATGCGGAAACGCTGCAGACCGCTGCGGGCAACGGTGTCAACGGCACGCTGCATACCGGCGCGGGCAATCTGGACGATTTCTCCTTCGCGCTTGCTCCCACCCCGGCGGTCAGCTTCTCCGGCATACCGAACGGCACTTGGGGCGGCGTGTCTCAAGGCCTGCCACAAGCCTATCTGGACGGGGCGACGCTGGCGACCAGCACCAACCGGTTCAACTTCCAGGGGTCGCAATCCTACGCCTTCAACGACCTCTTCGCCGGCCAGTTCGACGTCGAGCGCAAGTTGGAGGGCTTGATTACCGGTCTCCAGGTCGGTGCCCGCTTCGAGCATAACAAGTTCACGTCGCGCGGTTATCGCATCATGGCCTTTGGCCTGCCGGTGCAGAACATCACGAGCGCGATGCTGACCCAGAATCCGGTCGCGGGCGATTTCTTCAGTGGCAACGGCGGCAGCCCGACGCAGAACTGGCAGTCCATCGACCTCGATGCGATCCTGCCCGCCTTGCGGCCGGTGCAGACCTATCCGGGGGGAGGATTGTCGCCGACGGGCTACAACATCTTCTATTCCGACAACAGTTATCAGCTGTACAACTTCACCAACCAGAACAACCTGGCGATTGGCTACGGACAGGTGAAGTATGAGTTCCAACTGGGCGGCGTCACCATCCGGGGCAACGGTGGCCTGCGCTTCGAGCATACTGACAACAAGATCGAGACGCTGAACCGCGTGACACTGACCGGCGTGATCGGCACGCCAAGCGATTTCCGGACGCTCATCAACGAGAACAAGTACGACAAATGGCTGCCGTCGTTCATCGCGGTCGCCGACATCACCGACAAGCTGATCGTTCGCGGTGCATTCTACCGGACGTATGTCCGGCCGCAGCCGCGCCAATTCTATCCGACCACGGTGGTCAGCGCGCCGAACAACGGCGTCTATACGCTGACGTTGGGCAATTCCAGTTTGAAGCCGTATGATTCGACGTCGTTCGATATCTCCGCCGAATGGTACAACCGTCCGAACAGCCTGGTATCGATTGCGGCGTTTCAGAAGCGGATCACGGGTCTGATCGCGACAATCACCGATCCGCGACAGCTTTGCCCGTCGGACGGCTCGCCATACGGCCTGGGTACGTTGACGATCAACGGGGATCGTTGCGAAAGCAGCCTGACCTTTACCGCCGGCGGCGTCACTCAGCCTTACCTCGTTGCGGCATCCGGCTTCGTCAATCGCGACAATCCGATCACCGTTCGCGGCGTCGAGGCGAACGTGCAGCAATCGTTCGACTTCCTGCCGGGCATCCTGCGCAATCTGGGCGGCGGCGCGAACTATGCCTACACCACGATCAGCGGCACCACGAATTCGGGCGCTGACGCGACGCTGCCCGGCGTATCCAAGCACAACGTCAACGTCATCGGCTATTACGAGACGCCCCGCTTCGGTATCCGCACCGTCTACAACTGGCGCAGCAGCTACGATCTGGCGTCGGCGGGTACCTTTACCGGTGCCGCACGGAAGGTGCGCTCACGCGGTCAGGTCGACATGTCGGCGTCGTACAACCTGACGGACCGGTTTTCGCTGTCGGTGGACGCATTCAACCTGACCAATGCCAACCGCTACGAATATGAGAACCAACAGAGCTTACCGCGCCGGTTCGACTATGACGGGCGGACCTACACCGCAACGGTGCGCGCCACCTTCTGATCGCGAGGAGGACCGGGCGCTTCCGACTTTCGCGCTAGCCTCTACCCTGTTGCCGGTCGGTCCGAGAGGTCCGGCCGCCCTTTTTGTGTAACGCATGCGTTACCGCTGGCTATGATGCCAAAGGGCGGTGTCGCACGATGTGATCCACCAGCCCGGCGCAATGCTTTCCGCAATTGTCGACAAGCGCATCGCTTCTACGCTCGCATCGGCAGACCGAACTCGGCGAAATTGTTATCGTCCCAGTGAATCGTTGATCCACCCGGCCGTCCGCAGGTGCGTGACAGCGGATCGGGCAACGGGTGCGACGACGCCATTGGTCAACCGCAACCGCAAGGATCGAGCATTCCCTTCGACGGCCGTGACGGCATGGGTCGCCACCCACCAGGAGCGGTGTGTGCGCAGCCCCTCTGCCTTTACCGCTTCGATCGCGCGGTTGAGCGGCATGAGGATCAACTCGGAGCCGCCGGGGCGATGCACGCGAACGTAGTGGTCCTCCATTTGCAATGCCAGAACCTCTCCCGCCAATGGGGTTGCCACTGGATCCAGCAAGAGCGGCAACCCAGCAGCAGTATGCGACATCGCAGCAGGACGATGCAGGACAAAGCCGACAGCCGCCATCACGATCACGCCGATTGTTGCCGTCTGCGCGAACCACAACGGGAACGACAGGTTGAGCCCCGCCAGCTCGGGCCACAGCCAGAACGCTGCCATGCGCGTTGCCACCGCTTCGGGAATGCTGGCGAGCAACGCCGCCCCGACCAGCGCAAGCCACCATCTTCGCGAACCGACCACGGTCGAAACCCCGACGATCCCATATGCCGCACCGTAGAGGGCGAGCCCGAGCAACATCGCACCGACCCAATAGGCGAGCAGCCCAACGGGGCCGCCGTTCATGTAGCTGCCGAACGGTCCGAGGATCGCCAGGAGGGCACCGGCGACAATCGCCAGACTGACCCAACGCACCACGGGGATCGCCACGCGGTTGCGGGCAGAAACGAGGTTGGGCGGATGGGGCATGCCATCTTCTACCGCGATTACGGGTGCGGACGAAACCCGATTGCCGACTGGCGTACCCATTCGCCCATTGGCGAATGGCGGGCTTCCGCGAAGCGCGTTGGCCGGGTCATCCAGATGCTTCACCCGGGAGTCCCTTATGTCGTTGCGCCTCACTATCGCTGCCCTGTTCCTTGCCGCAGTCGCCCCTGCGGTCGAAGCCCAATCCGTAGCGGCCGGGTTTCAGCATCGTGTGACGCAAGATGGTATCGAGGTGGGCGTCTGGTATCCGACGTCGGGGATACCGGTTCGCCAGCGGCTCGGGCTCTATACGCAGGACGTGGTGCCCGACGCTCGCCTGCCGAAAGGCAGGCATCCGTTGGTCGTCATCTCGCACGGCACCGGGGGGGATTTCGCCGGTCACGTCGATACGGCCGTCGCGCTTGCGCAGGCCGGCTTCATCGTCGCCGCGCTCACCCACCCGGGGGATAACTGGCGCGACAACAGCAGAGCTACCCGGATCGAGCGTCGCCCGCCCGCACTGAGTGCGACCATCTCGTACATGTTGAAGGCCTGGGCGGGCCACGCCGTCATCGACCCCAATCGCGTTGGCGCCTTCGGTTTCTCTGCAGGTGGCTTCACGGTTCTCGCGGCGGCGGGGGGAAGGCCCGACATGACGCGCTTTGCCGATCATTGCGCGCAGCATCCCGTCTTCTTCGTATGCACGCTCCTGAAGGCGCAACCCCGAACGCTGACGCGTGTCTGGCCGTCGATGACTGACCCGCGGATCAAGGCAATTATCGTCGCTGCCCCCGCGATCGGTTTTACCTTCGATCGTGCTGGATTAAGGGGCGTGCGTATCCCCGTGCAGCTCTGGCGCGCGGACGACGACGGTATCCTCCCTGCGCCGTTCTATGCTGATGCGGTTCGTGTAGCGCTGCCGAAGACGCCGGAGTTCCACTCCGTGCCGGGCGCAGGGCACTTCGACTTTCTGGCCCCATGCGCCGATCCGGCGACCATGCCCCAACTATGCGCCAGCGCGCCGGGCTTCGACCGAACTGCCTTTCATGCCGACTTCAATGCAGACGTCGTGCGGTTTTTCGTAGAAAAGTTGCGCCGTTGATCGTGACGGTTGTGCCTGATGGCACGCGATTGCAGGGCCATTCGGCCTGTTATGGCAATGCCGGATCAAGCCACGTTGAGGAACCGATCGGGAGCAGACGCTGATCCTTGGCGCGGACTATCAGGCGAGCTCAGGGACATCCTATATCACGCGGCTGTCGAATTACGCGCGGATCGACGTCTTTAATCCGGTGTCACCGGCTGAGCCGCCGCTCGACCCTTATGGACCGCTCCCGGCCTATCCGGTTCAGGGAACCGTCGGCCAATGCGCACCGGTGCAGACACCCGCGCAGTGCGTCACCCAGGTCTATGGCGGGACCGTCACCAACCTCGAACAATATGGGCTCTACGGGCAGATGCGGTTGAGCCCGGTTCAAGGCGTGACATTGATCGGTGGCGGCCGCCTGACATGGTTCGATACCGACAGCCAGACGCTGCTCCCGACGCGGGGTCTGCGGACGGGGTATACGATCGAAAACCGGTTCACCCCGTATGCCGGGGTCGTGTGGGACCTGACCCGGCAGCTCAACCTGTACGCCAGCTACGCCGACAGCTTTACACCGCAAGCGCAACCCGTCGGACGGCAACGCGGCGACGGGGGCGGCATCGAGCCGATGATTGGTGCGCAATATGAGGCCGGCAGCAAGCTGTCGCTGATGAACAACCGGTTGTTGCTGTCCGCGGCAGCGTATCAGATCACCCAGAAGAACCGGCTGTTCAACGATCCGGTCGATACCACGCTCTATTATCAGCTCGGCAAGGCGCGGTCGCGCGGGATCGAGGTGGAGGCAAGCGGGGAGATCCTGCCGGGTTGGCGGATCAACGGTGGCTACAGCTACACCCGCACCAAATTGCTGGAGGACATCAACCCGGTGCTGGAGGGCAGTTCGCTCGTCCCGGTTATTCCCCGGCATATGGGCAAGGTCTTTACCAACTACGCGCCGACCAGTGGGCGGTTCGCCGGGGCAAGCATCGGTGGAGGACTGACAGTCTTCAGCGCAACCGCGGGCGGCACGCCGTCATCAGACGCGGCGAACGGGACACGTACGGTATCGACGCTGGTCCGACAGGGCAGCTATGCCGTCCTGGACATCCGCGCTGGGTATAGCCTGACGCCACGGCTCGGGGTGTCGGTCAACATCAATAACGTGCTCGATCGCACCTATTATGCCCGCATTTCTCGACCGCGCGGGGCAATTACTACGGCTCTCCGCGGACCGTGTTCGCGACCTTGCGGTACACGATTCAATGAGCAGCGCAGGGGGGCATTCCCACGCGCAGGCGCGCTGGGCGCGACGCGGTGATATTGCGCTGCGCGTTCTCGCCGCGGTGCCACTCGGTTACGCTGCTTCTTCCGTCGCGCGTCCGGGACGACGTGCCCCTTCGGTAAGGTCTCGGCGCCGGTGCCGCGTTCCTGTTGCTGAACTTTGCCCCTGCATGGATGCAACAGTCATTCTTCGTCAGACGGTAAATGCGCGAGCTACGACTTGATGCACCGTCAATGAGGTCAAAAAAATCGCGGTTCCGATTGGCCAGCCGAACAGGACGAACATTGGGGCGTAGGCCATCGCCTCGTCATCGCGTGAGCCGTTTCCATCCAAGCCATATGCCGCTTATCGATGTCACCGTACCAGCGATCGAGAACAGCCAGATCAGCCCATCCAAGGCCGGCCGGTGCAGCGTCAGCGTGTTCAGATCCCATTTGTGGAGGAGGTCGAATGCCCAACGGTACGCCCGCTGGCGCGCATCGACGGTCTTGAGTATTTGCCCGGTGGCAGGATCGACATAGCACCAGGTTTGCGCCGGATCAGCGAATTGTAGCCGCAATACTGGCAGCCGCGGCAGCTCCGCGACGGCATACCAATATTCATCGGGCACCGTCAGGTGATCGACCGAGAGGAGCGGCGCGGAGCTCTCCATTTGGCGTGCGGCCGTCACGATGGCTGTCTCTGCAGCGCGGGAAGGTGCGAGTGTTGCCGCATGCAAAACTATTCTCCGCCCGTCGTGATAGGACAACACGATGAGCGGGGTTCTGGCGTGGTCAGTCAGCTCTGCTTCAACCGCACCTGCGCCAGCGACGCGGAGCCGGTCGAATGCCATGCCCGGCATCTGGTCGGAAGCCTGATAGATCCGCATCGCCGCCTCGTCCGGCTTCGTCCCGCGAAACAGATGGCCGGGATCGACCGACAGCCAGCCGCTGAAGATCCAGGCGATCAGGAAGACACCACCCACCAGCCCGGCAACATGATGCCAAAGCATCCAGCCGTTGTAAGGCGTCATCCGTCCGCCTTTGAAGCGGCGTACGCCGATGCGGGTCCGCAGGATACCGATCCACATCCCCGCGACCGCCGCGGCGATGCAGGGGCCAGACACCCACAGCACGACCTGACGCCAAGCCGTTTGATCCCGTCGCAGCACCGTCGGGTAAAGCCAGTGTGGCACCGAACCAAGCCAGTTCCAGAACCGCTCGCGACGAGTGGTCACTTGAACGACGGCACCCGTAGTCGAGGACACATAGGCCTCCGTGCCGGACGCGTCGGCAAGCGCAACCTTCCAAAGGGGACGGTGCCGATCAAAACCGCCAGCGACCGTCCACTGATCGCGGGTCAGCCGTTCTACGTGCTGCGTCGGCGCGTTCCCAAAACGACCGGCAATCCGACCGGCGTAAAGAGCATCGACCGGCCGCAGGACAGTACTGCGACTGGCCGAGACCGTCGTGTGCGTTCCGTTCCATCCGGTCACGCGCCAGACAGGCGTGCCGTCGCGCATTTGGAGCAACAGCGCCTGCGGCAGTCGTCCGCCGTCTAGCGGGGGCGGCACGTCCACCGCTGCCCAGTCGATCGCCTCGCCCCCAGCCAGCGTCTCGGCTGGCGAGAGGGAGGGATAGGGCACGTAGAGCATCACCAGCCCGGACAGAAACCACATCGCGAAGAACAGGCAGCTGGCGATGCCGATCCAGCGATGAACGAGGTACAGCCAGCGCCGGGCGGTCTTGCCAAGCGTTGGCCGCATGAGGGCGTTAAAAGCTGGCACGAAGCGACACGTCGATTGAGCGGGGACGACCAAGAACCCACTGCTGGTTGTTGTACGTGCTGATTGCATAATCCCGGTCGAACAGGTTGTAGGCGTGGATATCGACCGCGAGGCGTGGCGTCACCGCATAGGAAAGCGTGGCATCGACCGTGGTGTAGCTGGGGACGCGGAAGCTGTTGGCGTTGTCCGAATAGCGTCGTCCAACGTAGCGCAGCCCGGCGCGTGCCTGAAGCGCGTGCGTCGCGTTCCAGCGCAGCCAGAGATTGGCGAGAGTCTCGGGCACGTCCGGCGGGGTATTGCCGTTGAAGCTCGAACCGCCGGAGACGAAGTCGTCGAACGTCGCGTCGAGCACGCTGCCGTTTGCATCGATCCCGACACCGTAAGGCAGATCGAGCGACACTGCGGCCTCGATGCCCTTGGCCAATCGCTGGCCGACCTGCTCGACCGGGCTCGCCGGGGTGAGCTGCGCCAGCAAGCGCTTCTTGACGATGCGATAGGCGGCGAGCGTCGCGGTACCATGTCCGTCGAGGAACACCGCCTTGGCACCGACTTCAACCTGATCGCCGACCGCGTTGCTGAACTGCACCTGCCCGGTCGAATAGGTGGTCAGCGTCCCCAGCGGGTCCACGCCGGTGGCATATTGCGCATAGAGCGACACCGTCGGGATCGGCTGATAGACGCTCCCGACCCGCCAGGTCACGTTATGCAGCCGCTTGTCGAGCGCGAACGTCTCGGTGCTGACGCCGCCTGGATAGTCGATCGACCAGCGGCGGATCTTGTCGCGCTCGTAGCGCACGCCACCGACGATCGAGACGTGCGTGCCGAGCTTCAGCCTGTCCTCGGCAAAGACCGCATATTCGGTGGTGCGTGTGCGATAACGCGGTGCGATGCCCTGTGTGTCGACGATCAGACCGGGACCGAACGCCGCGGGATCGACCTCCGAAATCTGGGGATCAGACCCGAAATTGTGTGAATAGGTCAGTTTGATGAGGTTGACGTCGAAGTCCACGACAAGGTCGTTGCGGACGCCATCAGCAACGTCCGTCCTGAGCGTCACGCTGCCCTGATCGCCCCACTGCGTCTGGTCGTGGACGATACCGGTCATGTCGGTGCGGAGGATGCGGCCGGGTGTGCCGGTGTTGCCGCTGCCGCTGGAACAGACGCCGTCTGCGGCGATCCAGCAATAGCTTTCGAGATTGAGCCACGACCGTTTGGAAGTCAGGCGATAGGCCTGGTTGCTGACGCTGACCGCATCGCTTGGCGTCCAGTCGACCTGCAGGCTGGTGCGGTTGTCGCGGTAGCGGATGAAGCCGTCGCGTGTGTTGTAGTTGCGGTCCCGGATGCGGTCGTCGAGCCGTCCCTTGACCAGCGGCGTGCCGAAATAGCGCATCGGCTTCTGGTCGCCGTAATCGTCGCGCGCGGTGACGACGAGCGTGTCGGTCGGCGCCCAGCGCAGCGTGCCCGAGACGGCATGGCTGCGCGACTGGCCGCGATCAACATAGCCGTCGGACCGACGATAGCTGCCGTCGACACGATAGGACAGGCGCTCGGTGATCGGCCCCCCTGCGCCTGCCGCGACATGAAAGCTGTCTTGCGAGCCATAGCCGATCTCGCCTTCCATTTGCGTACGCTGCGTATCGGGTTTGCGCATCAGGACATTCACCGCGCCGCCAAGCGCGCCCTGGCCGTAGAGCACCGAAGCCGGACCACTCAGGATGTCGATCCGTTCGACCATCCACGGATCGGTCGGAAAGGTGATCGTGCCCGCAGCCGGGAACAGCCGTACGCCGTCGATCAGTTGGAGCACGGATCCCTGACCGCTAAAGCCCCGCGCGGCGAGCGCGGTGCCGCCATTGCCGGGATTGCCAGCGTTGCTGATGCCCGGTGCGCGGCTTGTCGCGTCGATCACCGACATGTCGCCGCGCGCGCGGATCGTGGCGCCATCGATGACCGAGATTGTCGCGGGGGTTTCGAGCGGCGTGAGGCGCAGGCGGCTACCGGTCTGATTTGGCGTGGTTAGCGTGTCGCGGGCATGCTGGCCGATAACCAGAATATCCTCATTGTCGGTGGCAAGCAAAGACTGAGCGTTGAGCGGTGCTGCCAAAACAGGCGACAGCAAAGCGCCCGCGAACGCGAGGCGAGACAATAGGAACGGCATTACGGTAACCCCCGGGGCGTCGAGCGAACCCGGCAAGGACCTCCCGCGAACGGCCGACATCCGCGCCAGCCGGACGCCATTGCGACCGGCACGCATGCCCGTGCGGTCCCCACCGCACACGTCGTCGCTCGACGGAGTACCGTGCCGCGGCCACCCCCTGGGCCAGGCAAGAGCGACCAGACGCCGGCAGGTCTCCTGGCTCACGGGTCATCACACGATGCACGGCCTTCCCAGGCCTTGCGTGACATCACGACCGGCCCAGTGGCTGCTCCTTCCGAACAAGGAAGAAGCGAAATGCATCGCGCTCGCCGCTTACAGTTGCAGGGACAGCCTCGGCTTCAGGTGGCGAGCCACCCTCACCGCGTTCCCTTTTAAGCCCCTTTCGGGGCACCGACGCGATCATGCCGGCCTCTTCACTTGGAACAGGTCAGCGGAGACGGTGTATCCTGACGAAGTCCATCCGGCAATCGCTCGAAGCGACTATTGCAAAGGTCCAGACGGAAGTAGGTGGTCCTCAACAAATGGTGGGAGTTGGGAACGGGCGCATGCATCACGATGTCAAGGTCTGGGGCATTGCTGCATTACGGAGTGTCTGACCCGACAGCGACTCAGGCTTGGTCAGCAAACCGAACACCGAAATCGAATGCTTTATTGTTAGCATGTCACGGACTCACTCGGGCTGTGCGCGACTAGTCGCGTGCAGACGACGATGTCCCAAATGCAGGTATTCCTCGATTAGTCTGCTACCGGCCAAGACGTATTTGCTGATGGCATCCCGCCTGATACGTATCATCGTCACAACTCATTACGAGGTCACCGCGATGAACGGCATGGATATTGACACGGTCATACATGACACACGCGCGGTGGCGGAGCGTAAGCTGTCGCGTGGCTTCATCGCGCGTATGAAAACCATTTGTCCAAGGTGTGAGCGCCACGATCCGCGCTTGGCCTGTTGGCGGAAATTGAAACATCGAGGGCGCAAAGTCGCGTCGCAAGAGGGACGCTCGATTGGGCGCCCCATGCTCAACTTATGAGTGGTCGGTTTCTAAAGTTCTGAATCTCGTCACCATAGTGAAAACTGCTTTTCAAAATGGTGACCCCTACGGGAGACGTCATCCCGCGGATTAATCCAATAAAAACAATAGCCTGGCAAAAGGCCTGATCAGGTATTTCGTAGCATTTGTAGCACCTAATTGTAGCGGGCGACAGGTCAATTTAAACCGAGCCATGTCCTTGGTCCATGCAATTGGCCCGGTGGCGCGGCAACTTCATCGGTCGCGCTTTAATGGGGGCGCTGTCGGGGTGAAGGGGTGGATAGCGGTCGGTCCGCTTTTGGGTGACGATCGTCGTAACCGGACGTTCGTTCAGGCGGAGGGCAAGGGTTCCAACCAGCAGCCTTTTGGGTGGAAAGCGGAACGGCCGCTTTCGGGTGGAGATCGGCATAAGAGGACGTTCGTTCAGAGACCTGGGCAGGGGGACTACACTGCCATTTTGGGTGATGGCGTGGACGCCCCCCCCCCCGGCGGCATCGATGTGCGAAAGTGGGTTGTCCCAATCAATAAGGCACGGAGGGGGGCGACTAGACGCCGTGATCAACATGTTCATGTTAGTAACAAAAGCAGGCAGCGGTGGTACGTGTCAGAGCGGGCGGCAAGCTACCAAGTCAGGCGCGACTAGGCGGGGTTATGAAGCTCTCAATACCATGCGACCGAACCCCACGGTAACGATCTTTGGTCGAAGTCCAGTGAACGCAAAAAGGGGCGCGCCGCAATGACTGCGGCACGCCCCTCCCGAGCAGCAAAGCCACCACGCGTTCAGGCGAAGCGGACGCCCGTGGCGCGACGGCGATAGCGCAAACTGCCACCGATCAGGCCGAAGCCCGCCAGCATCATGGCCCAGGTCGCGGTCTCGGGCACGGCGGCGACCGGTGCCGCCATGCTGGTGAAGCGGAAGTTCGCGTCGCAGATGTTGCGCGAGCATATCGTGTCGCCTGCGTTGTTCCGGATCACTGCGCCGCCCGCATAGGCATCGTTCGCGGTATCGTTCGCGGGGTTGGTCGCAGCAGCGGTGTTCGGGCTGAACACCAGCGCGAGATACGATGCGGACGTCGTTACCACCGCACTATAGGTCTCCCCGGGGGTCAGCGCGACGCTGCCGCTGAAGACGTCATAGTAAGCAAAGGACGGGTTCGTCCGGAATTGCAGGCCGTTCAGCAGCGTCGTGCTGCTCGCCAACGTCGCGCCGCCCGACGAAAGAAGCGAGAAGGTGACGCTGGCGCTGGTGTTGGCCCGAACGCTCGAGGCGAACTGGAAAGCGAACCCGGTCAGCAGCGAGTCGCTGGTGCTGAACGTCTGGCCCATCGACGTCGCGCCATTGACGGTAACGCCGTTGCTAAGGATGGCGCCGGTCCGCACGCCGGTGACACCGCCGAAAGTCGTTGCCGCGGATGCTGAGCCCGCGGTGCAGGCGAGGAGTGCAGCGGAAAGACAAGCAAGCGAACGAATCATGAGAAAAACCCCTAAACAGCGATACATACTGTAGCAGTTTGAGTCCCTATCCGCGGTTTGTTTCAGTTAGGCGACAGCGGTCCGGGATATTCTTCAACGGTACGACGGTCGCATGTCCCGTTAGTCAGACATTCGAAACAATGCTCACGCAACGGGACGATGGCTTGCCGCAGCGCCGGTTTCGATACATGTTAAAATACGGTTTATGAAGCATTTTTCACATCTGTGTCACATGCGCCTCGTAGCCGGCAAATCCAGCGCGTGATTGCGGACCTTTGCACCGAACGAGTCGGATGCGTGGGTCGGCAGAGTTAAGGCGACAGGGGAGTAAGGCGTTGACAACCACCTATTGGAATCTCGGCAGCAGCGACCTTCTGCAGGATTGGTCGAACCTCGGGCTGATCACCAGCAACAACGATTGGTCGGGCGTGCCGTCGATCATGGGCTTCCGGGGCGACGGCCTGCTATCGGGCACGGGCGTCGATCCGCGCACCGTCACCGGTACCAGCACGGTGGTCAGCGTCAGCGCCAATCAGGCCAACCCCATTACCTTCACGACCGGCGGCGTCGCCGAGTTCCAGATCGCCAATCCGACGATCGGCCTCACCGGATCGGGCACCGCAGCCGCACCCTATCTCGCGCTGTATCTTGATGCGACCGGGCGACAGGGCGTCACGCTGTCATTCACGCTGCGTGATCTCGAAAATGGCGTCGACAATGCGGTCCAGCAGGTCGCGGTGCAATATCGTCTCGGCGACACCGGGGCGTGGTCAAACGTCCCGGGCGGCTATGTCGCCGATGCGACGTCCGGCCCCAACAGCTTCGGCGCGGATATCCCCGTTTCGGTAACGCTGCCGTCCGACGCTAACAATGCCGCGACGCTGCAGGTCCGCGTGATCACGACCAACGCAGTCGGCAATGACGAATGGGTCGGGGTCGACGACATCAAGGTCACCAGCAACGGCAGCGTCGGGGTCGTCCCCGGCGTGCTGAGCATCAGCGACGCGAGCACGACCGAGGGCGACGCGGGGAGCCAGATGATCGACTTCACCGTCTCGCGCGTTGGCGGCGCGAGCGGCGCGGTCGAGGCGACCTATTCCGTCCTGCTGCCCGGCGGCAATGGCGGCGCGGACGCCAACGACTTCGGCACGACCGCCTTCACCGGCGTCGTCTCGTTCGCCGACGGCCAGTCGACCGCGACGATCTCGCTCCCTGTGCTGGGCGACCACGCGCCCGAGCCGAACGAGACGTTCAGCATCACCCTGTCGAACGCGACCGGCGGCGCGACGATCGACCGCGCGACCGCGACCGGCACGATCCTCAATGACGACATCCTGCCGCTCCAGATCGGCCAGATCCAGGGCGAAGGGCAACGCTCTGCGTTCGAGGGCCAGACGATCGTGACCGAGGGGATCATCACCGCGGTCGACAGCAACGGCTTCTACATTCAGGACAGGGGCGACGGGAACAGCCGTACGTCGGACGCGGTGTTCGTCTTTACCGGTGCCGCGCCGCAGGACGTCTTTCTCGGCGACCTCGTCTCGGTGCAGGGCGTCGTGAACGAGTTCCGCGCGGGAACGGGCGGCCTGTCGGTCACCCAGATCAGCGCGCCGATCGTCAACTTCGTCGCGTCCGACTATCAGCTCCCCGACGCGGTGCTGATCGGCGAGGGTGGGCTCACCCCGCCGAGCCGCGTGATCGATAACGATGGCCTCACCAGCTACGACCCCACCACCGACGGGATCGATTTCTGGGAATCGCTCGAGGGGATGCGCGTCACGATCGACGCGCCGCTCGTCGTGTCGAACACCACCAGCGACACCTTTGCCGAAACCGACGTCGTGGCGTCGCTTGGCAAGGGCGCGACCGGGATCAACGATCGCGGCGGGATCACCATTTCGGACGGCGACTTCAACCCGGAGAAGATCCAGCTCCAGGGCGACAGGACGATCTTTGCCGGCTTCACCGCGGGCTATTCGGTCGGCGACCAGCTCAGCAGCGTGACCGGCATCGTCAACTATGCCGCCGCGCGCTACGAAGTGCTGGTGACCGAGGCGGTCACCGTGACCAAGGACGTATCGCTCGCCAGGGAAGTCACGACGCTGACCGGCGACGCGACGCATCTGTCGATGGCGACTTACAACGTCGAGAACCTCGATCCGTCGGACGGCAAGTTCGACGTGCTGGCGTCGAACATCGTCTACAACCTGCGCGCTCCCGACATCATCGCGCTCCAGGAGATCCAGGATGCGGACGGCGCGGGCAACGGCAGCGATTATTCGGGCGTCAAGACCGCGCAGGGCCTGATCGATGCGATCGCGGCGATCGACGGCGGGCGCTATGGCTATGTCGAAGTCGCGCCGACCGCCAACAACACCACCGGCGGCGAACCCAATGGTAACATCCGCGGCGGCTATCTCTACAATCTCGACCGCGTGACCTATGTCGAGGGCAGCGCCGAGCTGATCGACGGTCCGGCGTACAACAATACGCGCAAGCCGCTCGTCGCGGACTTCCTGTTCCACGGCGAGACCGTTACCGCGATCAACGTCCATCTGACGTCGCGCGGGGGCAGCGACCCCTTGTGGGGCGCGACCCAGCCGCCCGCCGATGCCGGTGACGCGGCACGCACCGCGCAGGCCGCCGGGGTGAAAGCGTATATCAACGCGCATCTCGCGGACGACCCCGACCTCAACATCGCAGTGTTGGGTGACTGGAACGGGTTCGCCTGGGAAGAAGCGCAGACCCAGCTGACCGATCCCGCAAAGGGCGGTGCCATGACCGATCTGGCCACCTTGCTGTCGGTCGAGGAACGTTACAGCTATATGTTCGAGGGCAACGCGCAGCAGCTCGACCATATTCTCGTGACCGACTCACTGGCCGCCAACGCGCAATATGATGCGGTCCACATCAACGCGCAGTTTGGCGGGGATCGCCCGACCGATCATGATCCTCAGCTTGCCGTGTTCGACTTCGGCAATGTCATCGCACGGACAACTGTGGCGTCGGTCGAGCAGGACAGCGGCATGCACCAGGGTTTCGATTTTGGTACCGCACCGGTCGCTGCAACGGCGGATGATGTGTTCGCCTGGGAGCCCGACGCTGTGGCTGCGGTCACGCAGGACGGCGCCGGCAGCACCGCGGGTCCGCAGGTCGACAGCTTTGGTTACGACCACCACCTGTACGCCCTGACGTCCGTCGATGACATTCATCTGGTGTGATAAATGCTCCCCCGATTCCGCGAGGGATCGGGGGAGCAGCGTATAATCGATGACCGACATTGCAACGCCAGCCACGCAGGCTCTGCCATCCGGGGCATGGTCCGCAACGCCTCCCGGCGACGCATCGTTTCATGGGCGAATGCGCGACGCGTTGCAGCTTTGCCGCAGGCACCTGATCGCCGCGGCAGCGTTCAGCGCGCTCGTCAACTTGCTGTATATCGCCCCGACGTTGTACATGCTGCAGGTATACGACCGGGTCGTGCCGACGAAGGGATTGCAGACGCTCGGGTTCCTGACTGCGGCGCTGTTGTTCGCGCTGGGATGCCTCGCGTTGCTCGACCGGATCCGCAGCCGGTTGCTGGTGCGCGCGGGCGTGCTGCTGGACGCGGTGGTCGCGCCCGCGCTGCTCGATGCGACGCTAGGCCGGCCGGAATCCCCCGTCGCGCGACAGGCGCTGCGCGAACTCGACGTTATTCGCGGGACCCTGACCGGGCCGGGAATCCTCGCGCTGTTCGATGCGCCGTGGACGCCGATCTATATCTTCGTCTGTTTTCTGGTGCATCCGTGGATCGGCGTGGTTGCGCTGCTCGGCGGCTTGGTCCTCCCGTTCATTGCTTGGCGCAACGAGCGCGCCACGCGCGACGGGATGATGCGCGCGCAGGATGTCGCGGCGCGGACCTATGCCGCGCAGGATGCTGCGCTCAATGGCGCGGATGGGATAAAGGCACTCGGGATGCGGCGGGCGTTCGTCGCGCGACAGTTGCGGCAGCGGCTTTCGATGCTCGCGTTCCAGACCGAGGCCGGGTTCCAGGCGAGCGGGTATCTCACCGCGACCAAGTTCGTCCGGCTCGCGTTGCAGTCGCTCGCGCTTGGCCTCGGTGCGATGCTGGCGGTCGACAATCGCATCTCGGGGGGCGCGATCTTCGCGGCATCCTTCCTCATCGCGCGCGCGCTCGCACCGATCGAGTTGCTCATCGGCAGCTGGAAGCCGCTGATGCAGGCACGCGACGGCTATCGTAACATCGACGCATTGCTCGCCGCCGATCCGTTTCATGCCGCGCCGACGCGGCTGCCTGCGCCGACCGGGACGCTCAAGCTCGAGGGGGTCACGGTGCTGACCGCGTCGCGCGACGCGGCGGTGCTCAATGCGGTGTCCTTCGCGCTCGAGCCCGGCGAAGTGCTCGCGATCGTCGGGCCGTCGGGGTCGGGTAAATCGACGCTGGTCCGCGCAATCGTGGGTGCGCTCCCGCTCGACCGCGGGACGGTGCGGCTCGATGAGGCAAGTCTCCTGGACTGGGATCCCGAACTGCTGGCACGGCACATCGGCTATCTACCACAGGACGCCGGGTTGTTCGAAGGAACGGTGAAGGACAACATCAGCCGGTTCGCGGCCGAAACCGGTGCCGATCCCGCTGCCGTCGACGCGGAAGCGGTCGCGGCGGCGGAAAAGGTCGGCGCGCTGCCGTTGATCCTGCGGCTGAACGGCGGGTTCGATCACAAGCTTCAGCTCGGCGGGCGCGGTGTGTCGGCGGGGCAGGCGCAACGCATCGCACTGGCGCGGGCGGTCTACGGCAATCCCGCGCTGTACGTGCTCGACGAACCCAACGCGCATCTCGATTCCGAGGGCGATGCCGCGCTCAACATGGTGATCGCGCGGTTGAAGGCGGAGGGGCGGACGATCATCGTGGTGTCGCATAAGCTCGGCGTGCTCCCGGTGGTCGACAAGATGCTGGTGCTTCGCGACGGGCGTGCCGAACTGTTCGGCCCGCGTGACGAGGTCCTCGCCAAGATCGCGCCGCCCAATGTGCGCCGGATGGTGCCGCCCGTGTCGGATCTGCCCGCAACACAGGGGGGAGCGGCATGAGCGGCTCTGTCAGCGTGCTACGCGCGGCCGATACACCCGCCGACTATGAGCACCGCCTTGCCGATCCGGGGCGTGACATTCGCAATGGGGCGGCGATCGCGATCGTCTTTTTCGTCCTGTTCCTCGGCTGGGCGGCATTCGCGCGGCTCGATGCGGCGGCCTACGCCCCGGGGGTGCTCGAAGTCTCCGGCCAGCGGCAGACGGTCCAGCACCGCGACGGCGGCGTCGTCGGCGCGATCTACGTGCGCGAGGGGCAGCGGGTCGAACGCGGACAGTTGCTCATCCGGCTCGCGGCATCGGAAGTGCTCGCGCAGGAACGCGCGATGAGTGCACAGGCAATCCGGTTGCTGGCGCAGCGCTCCCGGCTCGAGGCGGAGGAACTGGGGACGGGGGGTCTCGTCACGCCGCCCGAATATGCCACGCTCCCGCCCGAGGACCGCGACGATGCGGCGCTCGCGCTCAAGCTTCAACAGCGCGAGTTGCTGGCCCGGCGCGCGACGCTTGCGGCACAACGCGGGGCGCTCGGGCAGCGGGCGGCGCAGTCGACCGCGCAGGGGCGCGGCTATGACACGCAAGTGGTGTCCGCGCAGGAACAGCTGCGGATCATCGACGAACAGCTGAAAGCGTTAGCGCCGCTAGCGGAAAAGGGGTTCGTTTCGCAGACGCGGCTGCGCGAACTGGAGCGGATGCGCGCCGAACTGGTCGGCCAACGCGGGCAATATTCGGCAAGCGTCGCGCAGACGCAGGGCGCGGCACGCGAAAGCCAGATTACCGCGATCGAGGCAGAACGCACGTTCCGCGAGCGCACCGCCGCCGATCTGCGCGATGTCGAGATCCGCTTAGGAGACGTCCTCCCCAAGCTCGCTTCAGCGCGCGACCAACTGCGCCGCACCGACATCCGCGCGCCTGCGACCGGCGCGGTGATTGCGCTGAGCGTCGTTACGCCCGGCGGCGTCGTATCACCTGGACAGAAGCTGATGGACATCGTTCCGGAGCGGACCCCGCTTAAAATCCAGGCGCGTGTAGCGCCCGACGACGCGGACGATCTGGTCGTTGGGCAGCGCACCCTGGTCAAGTTCCCGGGGTTGCATGAACGGACCCTGCCCGATCTAGAAGGGACGCTGACCCGGCTTTCGGCCGATGTGCTAACTGACGAGAAGACCGGCGCGACCTATTTTACGGGCGAAGTTACGGTGCCGCGTCGACAGCTTGCACTGCTCCGCGGCGTAAGGGGAAAGAATTTCGAACTGCGCGCGGGGATGCCGGTCCAGGTGCTCGTCCCGCTGCGGAAGCGAACCGCGTTAAGCTATGCGTTGGAGCCATTGTTTGGCGCGTTCTGGGGGGCGTTCCGTGAACATTGAGCGCATCCGGGATGGGCTGACAGAACGGGCGGGCAGAGTTGTACACAGGCTCTGTGAGCGAGATTAAAGGGCGTTTCCATGGGCGGTCCGACTGAGGTCAACTACTGCGACATACGAACTTACGGAATGGCCGCGAACGGTCTTGGTCCTTCGTAGCTTGGAGTTTGCGCAGAGATTGCGCTTGCGACTATCCAGGAACCAGCGAACCTATCGCATATTGCTCGGTGTAGAAGGCGTCGTGATTTTGCGGAAAGGTATCTGGTGGCACAGGAAGTCGAACTGAAGCTGGTATTGGACGCCGCGGCGGCCGATGCCTTCGCGGGGTCCGACGTGTTCGATGGCCCGCCGCGTACGCGGCAAATGCAAGCGGTCTATTTCGACACGCCCGATCTGGCGCTTTTGCAAGGCGGTGTCTCGTTGCGCATCCGCCAGTCCGGCGACACGTGCACACAGACGATCAAGGTCGCGGATGCGAAGGCGGCCGGTCTCTTCGCGCGGTCCGAATGGGAAATCGAGGTGGCCGACTTGACCCCGGTCATCGACGACCGGACCCCCATTCCGACGCTGCTCGGCGATGAGGCGGGCACCGTCGCTCCGATCTTCACCGTCGCGGTTGAGCGCCTGACGTGGATCGTCGACAGCGGCGAGGCGTCGATCGAACTGGTCTTGGATCGCGGACACGTCTCCGCGGGTGACCGCCAGTCGCCGGTCTGCGAGCTCGAGCTGGAGTTGAAACGGGGAGAGCCCGGTGCCTTGTTTGGGCTGGCCAAGACAATAGCGGCGCATTTTCCGGTCCGCCTTGGCGTAGTGACCAAGTCCGAACGTGGCTACGACCTGCTTCGTCCCGTATCCAAAGCGTTCAAGGCGGAGCGGGCCGCGTTGAGCCGGACCGCATCCGCAGCGGACGCTTTCGAGGCAATCGCCGGCTCGTGCATACGCCAGTACCGCCCGAACGAAACCATCCTGCTCGACCAAGCCGATGCCGAAGCCCTGCATCAGGCGCGCGTGTCGTTGCGTCGGCTGCGGTCCGCCTTGTCAATCTTCAAGTCCTTGCTCGACAGTGACGAGGTGCAGCATTTCAATAGCGAGTTGCGCTGGCTGGGATCGGTGCTGGGCGAAGCGCGCGACCTCGACGTGTTACTGGCGAAGGCGCCGCCCGGCGCTTCGTTGTTCCAGGAGCTCAACCGGGCTTGCGATGCTGCCTATGCCGCGGTCGATACCGCGCTTGGCTCAGACCGGGTTCGCGCCCTGATGCTCGATCTGACGGAATGGCTGGTATGCGGGGCATGGCGCACCGCGCCATCGATGCGCGATGCTCGGGACGCGCCGGCAAGGCAGTTCGCGGCGGAGACGCTGCACAAGCAGCTTCGGCGAGTCAGCAAGCGTGGTAGGTCGCTTGCAACACAGGCGGACGAGGAACGGCACGAAGTCCGCAAAACCGCCAAACGGCTCCGCTATGGCGTGGAGTTTCTCGGCTCGCTATTCCCGGGCAAGAAGCGTGCGCGTCGCTACGGGAAGTTCATGAGATCGCTGGAGAAGCTGCAGGATCAGCTTGGCGCGCTGAACGACATGGCGACTGCGCCAATGGTTCTGGACCGGCTGGGCCTGAGGGATGACCCCGGGGCCAAGAGCTTGCTGGCGCACCGAAAGAAATCGAAGATTATTGACGCCGCAGCCGAAGCGTACGACGATCTCGTGGATCGCAAGACTTTCTGGGGTTAGGGTAGGAGGATTAGCGCCCGGTCGGACGATCGAGCGTCAGCGCGATCGGCTGATCGCCCCTTCAAAGTCCGATGATGAGGCGGCACAGGTTGGGCCGTTCGACGATCGCTGTCAGCGTCGCGGCGGCGTCGTCGTCGCGCGAGACTGAGCCATGCGAAATCACGAAATTCACTCGGACGCGGCGAAGTTTCGACCGCATGACTTTTCTTTCGCTGGCTACATGAACGAATGGCAGATTTTAGTAACCTGAGATAGCGCGCGAACGTCCGACTTTGGGTCAAAAGGGTCCGAAATCGATGGTCAATATCTGAACCATCAATGGTTCAGATATTGACCGACAGCTAACCCGCGGCAGCTCTCGACCAACTCTCGCCGTTCCAAGACTTGCGCTGGAACGGCTGCTCTTGCCGAAACCCGCCACCTCCGATTCCTTGAGCAGACCGGCAGCAGCGCGCTCGAATTCGGGCATTCGAACAATGGCCGGCATTAACTTGGCGGATGAAGTGCTTTCTTTGCTGGACGTGCAGAGTCACGCGCTTCTATCGTCAGCGTTTGTAGTTCCATGGCAGTGATGGCGCGCATTGTTTGCAGGGATGGGTGGCGACGGCCGCTTGTCCTCCATCATTGGCCATATCGGACGAAATGGGGGGTGATCATGTCAGGTGGCCAGGAACGCGTCGACGCTGCAGTGCTGAAATACGTCAACGGCTACCTTCAGCGTGAGCTGGTCCAAGGAGTTGAAGGGGCCGACGTTGATCCGCAGCTCGCAACCGCCGTCATGATGCTCAACGAGCGCCTGGCGGATCATCCGGGTGGGCGCTTGTTCGATCTGGGTTGCGGTCACGGGTCATTGCTCGCGCGCCTCGCGACGGTCCCCTCATTCGTGAACAATCCCAATTGGAGGTATGCGCCCGTCGACTTCGAGGACAAGATCGACGAGGTCGGCAAGCTCGCCCGCAAGCTGAAGCTGCTGAAGCGCACGGAGCCGCTGACGATCGAGGAGTTCGGGTCGGAGGCGGCCGATGCGGACCCGAAGATATTCTTCTGCCGCAATGTCTTTCACGAGCTGAAACTCGGCGAGGCAGCCCAGCTTGTCCATTCGGTCTGCCGCCTTTTTGGTCCGGATGACCTCTTCTTTGTGCAGGATTTGCTCAGGTTCCCCGAGGGGGAGCGTAACAACCATTGTTGGACGGCCGACCAGCTGGCGGAGGCTCTAGTATCGATAGGATTCTCTAGCGTCACCGAGCTAAGCCAAGGGACCAGGTCGGGAAATGCGTGGTTCAACCTCACCGCGAAGCGGTTCATGGGCGACCCGCCTTCCGTTGAGCGGATATACGCTGCTTTGTTCGAGGCGCGGAAGGCGCAATGGCTGATCTGGTCGGCGGTGGAGACGGCGGGAAGTAGTCTGCCGTCGCGGGGCGAGCTT
Organism: Sphingomonas sp. PsM26; assembly: GCA_030433805.1. GTDB lineage: Bacteria > Pseudomonadota > Alphaproteobacteria > Sphingomonadales > Sphingomonadaceae > Sphingomonas. The sequence continues at coordinate 102,887 of JARUXA010000013.1, forward strand.
ATCGAGGCCCTCGACATGGCACTGCAGCTCGCTTCGCTCACACGCGAGCTCCGAAGCGCCGGCGGGCTGGAACTCAAGCTCGATCCCGAGGTCGAGCGGACCATCCGCGCGAACGAGATCGTTAAGCGGATCGAGGGGCTCGCTGATCTCGACGGCTTGGTCGGATCCACACTCGTCGCCCCCGCGCACTTTCGCGAGAGGGGGGCTCAATTGACCATCGCGGAGGATTTCCTGCGTTCGGGATCGCGGCTCGCGGTCGTCCACGGAGGCAAAGGAACGGGCAAGACTACCTTTATAGAGCAGCTGCTCGCCAACCGCCTTTACGACAAGACGCTGGTCGTGATCGACGCCCGCACGGCGCGCGGCGTCTGGCCGATGCTGGAGCAGCTTACGTCCCAGCTGGGCGTGAATCTGGCGGCGGATGTGATCAGCGTGATGGAGCATCTGACATATGGGCAGATCGCGCCTTCGGTTGGACGGCTTCTCAACCGCTTCTCTTCTAGGCTGGTCGTGGTCTTCGAGAACATCGACGAGGTGCTGGATTCGAACCAGAGGTTCATTGACCCGCAGATCGAGTCCTTCCTGACGCAGTTCATCGCCAAGGAGGGCATCAAGGTTATCGTGTCTTCGAAGCGAGAATTCATGCCCGCAGTGATCCAGCGTGCGGCGGGCAATCAGCTTGCACCGTCGATCGCGATGGGTCGCTACGCGACGACGGCGACCGTGGCGAACGTGCTCGACGACTATTTCGATCGTGGGCGCGCGGGCCTGGCCGACTACCCTGCGGCGCTCATCGACGCCATCGACCGCCACCCACTCGTCGCGGAGCTCGCCGGACGCATCCTCGAGCAGAATGGGCAGGACGTGCTGCTTGACCACCGGTTCTTCGAGCAGCTCCGCAAGCGCCTCCGCGACGACCTGGTGGCGCGGCTGGTCGATGAGCCATCGGAAGCAGCGATGGAGGTGGCGGCCGAATTACGCACCCCCGTGCCGGCGCAGACGTTGGAGTTTCTGGCTGGTCGCGAGAGTGTTCACCACGCCCGCACCAATGACATAATATACGCCGTGCCCGACCGCCGCTGGTCGGAGCTGCTGGCTTCGCTCGGCCTGTTCCGCAAGCGCGCCGGCAACGATCTGATGCCCGCCTCCGAGCACGACGTCGCCGAGAGCGGCGGCATCAGCCACGCTCGCATCGCCGAGGCACTTGAGCGGCTGTATCGCGAGGACGACGATCCGAAGTGGATACGGGAGAGCTATTACCACCGGATGCTGTCGGGCCAAACGGAGGGGCTGAGCCTCACCGAGTTCGCCGGGAGCTACTACCTCACCGAGCTCGTCGCTTCGGCCAATTATTGTTTCGAGAAGCGGAGCGATTACGAGATCGCGCTGAGCCTCTACGACGCGGCCGCAACCTTGGGGACGCTGGACGAGAGTTCGCTTATGCGGCGCGCCTCCTGTCTGGTCCGCACCGGCAAGGTTAAAAGTGGCAACGCCGAGTATCGCCGACTGATCGCGGACTTCCCCAACAACGTGGGCATGCGGCGATCGCACATCGACGCGCTCCTCTACCGTCGGGAGTTCAAGCTGGCCCGCACCACGCTCCAGGAGCATGGCCTACTGCCGGAACAGAACAACTGGCACGCGCTGCAGTGGGGCAGGACGGAGCTCGGCCTGCACAACTACGGCAGCGCCATTGATATATTCCGCGCGCTGCGGGAGAAGACGCCGGACGATCCGTTCGTCGTGACCTATCTGGCGAGGGCGTTGCAGCAATTCGGCGACCTGGATCTTGCCATCCAGGTGCTGGAGAAGGGCATCACCGACTTCCCGGGAAACGTCGCGATCAGGACCTCCCTCGGCAACAATCTTGAACGTGCGAAAAGGGATGACGAGGCGGTCCCGCTGCTGCGCGGCTTGGTGTCGGACGACGCCGGCAACGCCCGCGCGGCGTTGTCGCTCGTCAGGATCCTTCTCAGGACCGATTCGGCCACGGAGGCGGCCAAGGTTGCGAAGGCGGCGTCCAGGAAAGCGAGGGGCGGACTGAAGATTTTCGCGATCATGGCGACCGCCGAGGTGATGTCAGCGAAGGACGATTGGCTCGGGGCGGCGGAGCTTCTGCGCGATCATCTCGAGGAGGACGAGGGAATTGGCGCACTCCTCATCGACGCACTCCTGAGGGGAGCCGAAAGGGCCCAGACGCTGGCTGAGCACGATGCGCTCGTCGCGCAGGCGGCGGCGGTCCCCATCTCGATAATACTGGTTCATAACGTGCCGGTCCAGGTTGTCCTTGTGAGGCTGGCGCTTGCGCGGCGGGACCGGACTGCCTTTGATACGGCGACCGGTAACCTAGCCCGCACGCGGATTGAACATACTGAGTTGCAGCGGCTTCGCGCCCTCTGGTGAAACCACCTTCGATGTTCGGATGTCCGGTCTCCGACTTGCACTGGCCGGGACGTGCGTCTGCTAACGACGGTGATCGAGGACCTCTGAAAGTCGGCTCCTGACAGGAGCTGCCGGTCAACCTATCGCTTTGGAACGGCAGTTTTGTCCCACTTCTCGCCATTACCGCCAACGCTGGTGGAGTCGTCGGGCGAACATGAATGGATGTCTGGAGTTGGGGAGCGAGATACGACGGCTGAATGTCGTATTGTGGGTCTTCGCGACCGCAAAGCTACCGGTCGGTTCCCGCACAATAGCGGACTATGAGCCTTGCTGCTAAGATTGGTGTTACGGCAACGAGGCACACGGGTATGAATCTGCTAACCAGTCTAACGGTTTTTGCTCCAACGCTGGCTATCGTATTGTTCGCCGATGATCGCTTAAAGCGCGAGGCGAGTCGGGGGCAGCTGAAGGTTGGTGGCGTTCTACTATTGCTAACTGCGTTGCCGATTATTGGTCTTTTTAGCTTTGTCCCCGGAGGGTCGCTCTCCGATGTTCCGCTGTTGATCAAACCTCAAGTCGACTACATTCTGACGTTGGCTCTTTCACCAGTCATTGCGGTGCTTGTGCTTGCTGTGTCTCTGATTGGGCGAGGCTTGTGGAAGTCTGATCGTCAGAAGGATCAGAGCGGCAGCTAATCATCAGTTTAGGTCGCACAGGCGGCTGAATTGGGCGCCGGGAAGCTGCCGTCCAACCAGATGAACGAACGGCCGGAAGTGGGAGGCGGGGAAGGGCGCTCGAATGTTCACAAGTGGTCAGGACCGCAGAAGTGGCTCCTGATTACAAACGATCCAAGCCGCGCACATGCTCCCACACGTTGGAGATGACGACCGATCCCTCTCCTACCGAGGATGCCACGCGTTTCACCGACCCGGCGCGGACGTCGCCGACGGCATAGATGCCTGCGCGCGAGGTGGCGAAAGGCGACATCGCGCCAGCCGCTTCGCCGGTGAGCACGAAGCCCTTGCCGTCGAGAGCGACCAGTTCGGAGAGCCAGCCCGTATTCGGTGCCGCGCCGACCATCACGAAGACTGCGCAGCTTGCCACGATGCGGTCGCCGTCTCCATTGCGGATCGTCACTGCCTCCAGACTATGCTTGCCATGAAGTTCGACGGCATAAGTACCGTATTCGATAGTGATCGCGAGGTCTGCCTCGAGCCTGCGGGACAAATAGTTGGACATAGACGAGGCCAGGGTGTCGCCGCGCACCAGCAGACGAACGTGCCGCGCTGTACGGCTGAGGAACATTGCCGCCTGCCCGGCGGAATTGCCGCCCCCGATGACTAACACCTCGGTATCTCGGCAGAAGCGTGCCTCATTCTCGGTCGCGGCATAATAAACCCCCGTGCCCTCGAACTCGCTGAGGCGTGCGATTGGCAGGCGCCTGTATTGGACCCCGGTGGCGACCACCACAGCGGCGGCGAGAACGCGCCGACCATTGGCAAAGGTCGCACAGAAGGTGCCGTTGTCGAGCTGGTCCAGCGACTCGATGCGCCGGGGCATGACGAAGCGCGTTCCAAATTTCATTGCCTGCACCTCGCCGCGCCACACAAGATCGGCACCTGAGATGCCGGTGGGGAAGCCCATATAGTTCTCGATCCGGCTGGACGTGCCGGCCTGGCCGCCAATAGCGGTCTCGTCGACCACCAGCGCGCGCAATCCTTCGGCTCCCGCGTAGACGCCGGCTGACACGCCGGCGGGGCCGGCTCCGACGATGAGTACGTCGAATGCCTCGTCTTCGGGAACGTCCTGATCTAGTCCGAGTAGCCGTGCCACCTTTTCCGGCGTTGGATCGCTCACCACCAAGTCGCGGCCGAACACCACGACGGGCTCTCGCCGCGCGGTTCCGCAACTGCTGGCGACATGGGCAGCCTCATCGCTGCCGAGCGGGTAGGAGCGGTAGGGCAGGCGGTTGCGCGCGGCGAACTCGGCCACTTTTCTAACGGCCCTGTCCTCCTCTTCGCCAACCAACACCAGCATGCCGTCGCCGGCATCCAACTGTCGCCGACGGCGTGCCGCCAAAACCGTGATGACAATGTCTGACAACTCCGGTATGGCCGACATCAGGCTAAGCATCGCGGGTCGTGGTACTTCCACGACGGCCGTGTCGCTCGCTGCTCGCATCGGTAGCGACCATGTGCCCCCGGACAGCAGCGAGATCTCGCTCATAAACTGAGTGGGCCCCAGCGTTGAAGGCACTAGCCGATCGCCCGTGAACGGATTGACGACCTCGATTTCCCCTTCTTCTACAAAAACGAAGCGGTCGGCTGGTGCACCGATCTCGGCCAGCATTGTTCCCTTGAGATAGTGCGTGCGTGTCCCCGCTGCCCGGATCGCGGCAATATGCTCAGGCTGCAGTGGAATTCGCTGCATTTCCCGCAGGTCACGGCCGATCGTTTCCATGAGCGCTGTCCCCTATGCGCATCAACATTAGCTCAGCGAATGCGGCGACGGCAATCGCCGGAGAACGGCGCAGGCCGAAATTTGATAGGGTTCCGCGATCCCGATCGACAAATGAACAGATGTCCGCTTCCGAGAAGGGCCCAGTGGTCTACGAGCGGCTGGGCAGTCGGTCTTTTCGGCCGCAAAGCGGACCAGCGGCTAGCGCCCAATAGTAGACGATCATCCAAATTAGGGCGGGGCATAGTAGCGGAGAACATAGCAGACGTGCTCGCCGCCTTCCACGTTAACCAGGCTCGGCGACCTTGGGGGGGCGACCACGTTTCTTAGTTGATGCGGGGGCCTCGGACGTGGCGGAAGCTTTCGGGTCCGGCTTTCTACCCAGGCCAATCTTTCTCGCCATGTCACGACGCATTGCCGAGTAGGACGGTGCAGTCATGGGATAATCGGCCTTCAAACCATATCGCGCACGATATTCAGCGGGCGTCAGGCCGTTGGTAGAAAGATGGCGCGTGAGCGTCTTGTAGGGCTTTCCGTCGATCATCGAGATAATGACATCCGGATTTGCCAGCGACTTCCGCGCAGTGACCGCACCAGTAAATTCAGGAGCGGCTTCCTCAGCGGTAGCTTCTACCCACGCAGTCGACAGACCGATCACTGCATCGTGCATCGACTTCAAGAAGGCCGGAACATCCTCCGCCGACGTGCGCGTATTTGGGTTCGACAGCCATGCCATCGTCAATTCGGTAGCGAGTTCAACAGCGTTGGTAGTTTCGTCGGTCAATGAGAATTCCTTATGGGTGGCGCTGTAGCGATGGACTTGTAAACTCACCCTGAACATCGGCAGTTCCAAAGATATAAAAAGACACAAGTCTACAGTAGTAACCTTTAATTGGGTAAGGGGCGTCGGACCAAGTTTTTGCGTTTAAGCTTTGCGATATAGGGAAGTATTCGGCGACCGCCCGAGGCATAGGCCCAAGCCCTATGGCTGATCAGATCCGCCTTGAGTTCTGGTGTCACTCACTCGGCCTCGATCGATGACGGGGCCAAGATAGCTTCGACGGCCTTCGCCATAACCGTGACCTCACCAATGCCTTGTCAAACACTCATCGAGGGTCCCGTGGACTTTTGCATCGCTGGTTCCTGTCCAGCCGCATTCCATCAGATTAGATGGTACAGGCGGCTGAATTAGACGCTGAGAAACTGCCGTTTAACCAGATGAACGAACGGCCGAAAGTGGGAGGCGGGGAACGGCGCTCGAATGCCCACAAGTGGGTCAACCGAATGTAGTGCCCAAATCGCTGGTTAGCGGGTTTACAAAGGCAATTTCAGTGCCGTTCTATTCCTAGCCAGGCTTCCTGTCGTGCCGGCAAAGCCGGCGGTCGAGCAGCCAGGGATCACGGTATGATCACCCAGACGAACCGGCTTCTCGTTAGTTTGAAGCACCAGGGCTGCTAGCCGGTGGACCGCTGTTGCGTCGTAGCTGCCCCAGTGGACCCGCTGAGAGCAGACGCTGTGCTGAGATGAACGAGCGTCTGAAGCTCGGGCCCGGGAAGGGGGGTCTGAACGGCCGCTTCTGGGTCAGCGCTGCCACGAGCCTGGCGGCGGCTTTCGACCACAGGCGGTCGTTCCCGCAGGCTCGATGCGATGAGCTTCAGGTAAATTGCGTTGATCATGATAGTCTTGGGTTCTTCATCCGCCGCAGCCAACTCCTCCGTCATGCAAAGGAAGACGCCCCGTTCACTCCATCGCTTCCACCGGTTGTACAACGTCTTGTGCGAACCATACGCGATTGCGCATCACGCCACCGCAGCCCGTTGCGATTGACGAAGACGATACCGCCCGGCACCCGGCGGTCATCAACCCGAGGCTTCCCATGGCTCTTGGAAAAATACGGCTGCAGACGTGCCATCTGCCCATCCGTCAGCCAGTACAGGTCGCTCATCTACGGTCATCTCACGGAGCTTGAATCAGATCGCTACGCTCACACGAATGGGTCCTGCCCCTAACGAGATTGTGGGCCGCGCCATGCCGCGGCACGGCGCGCACCACATGTACCCCGCAAGAGCTGCACCCCCTTCAAAGGGGTAGCGCACACGCCGATCCGTTCGCATACTCTGACGATGCCTAGACACAGTAAGAAGACGATTGTCGCTGCCAGAGCCGACCTTGTGCGGTTGGGTAAACAGCAGCGCCTCACGCACTCCCCCCGCCAACTGCATTTAACTGCTCGGAGCATGTTCGAGGCGCAGTCGAATGCAATGATCTGGACTGGCTGTTTTGGTGTGGCCGTTACCGGGATCTTCTTGAAACAGGTCGATATCGTGGTCGCAGCTGCGGGACTGCTCATCGCTGGCGGCGTTTGGCGCTTTGGGCAGGCTTATCGCGACCGGCTCAATCGCGAGATCGCTTCGCTGTCGCGCCGCTCCGGTGGGCACCTCGATGACACAATTGTCGTGAAGCAGACAATCACGAAGTTACAGCGAGCCGCCGAACGCGCGGCGGGACGCATGATATTCACGGGTACGGTGATCAGTGCGGTCACTCCCGTTGTGTGGCGGCTGCTCGATATCACACCTTAGCCAGCTGGGTAGTTCGATGTGTAATTCATACACAACGCTTGCGTGATCAGTTTGTCTTGTGTATTGAATACACATCGGAGGGCGAGCTATGCGAAGCGCCGAAGTCATCAAGTTAATCAAGAAGGCCGGGTGGTCGGAAGTCCGCCAGTCCGGATCGCATAAGCAGTTCCGCCACCCGACGTTGCCCGGCACCGTAACGGTCCCCCATCCAAAATCAGAGATGGCGATCGGAACGTTGAAGAGCATCGAAACCCAAAGCGGGGTGAGGCTCAGGTGAGTCTCACCCCGTCGTGACACTCCTTGAAAGGATCCTGCGTCATGGCCACCGTCCACTATCCCGCCGTCATCGAACGAGCCGATGATGGGTTCAGCGTATTCTTCCCGGACCTCCCCGGATGCACCTCGGCCGGTGCCACCGTTCAGGAAGCAGCGCTTGCTGCCGAGGAAGCGCTTTCCGGGCATCTCGCGGTGTCGATCGAGTACGGCGACGTCATTCCCGCGCCGACCGAGCTCGACATTATTGCGCGCGACCCCGATGTCGATGAAGTGGCGAGGATCCTGGTGCGCGGCGAACGCCCCGGCCGGGTGGTACGCGTCCAAGTATCGATCGACGAGGGGCTATTGGCCCGCATCGATCGCGTGGCGAAGAACCGGTCGGGCTTTCTTGCCGAAGCTGCCAAAGCGAAACTGGCAGCGATGGCATAAGGCGGGCGTGTCGGCCTACTAGCGCAGCTTCCTCGCGCATCGGCAGCGCGAGATGGCGCTGGGGTCCGCTCGATCGTGTGGATCGGTGGCACGTCGCTGGTGCCAGTTTTGGGCTGCCTTACGGGCAGGTTCGTTTTGCTTTTTCGTAGGCGATAAGAGCCGCGCACGACCGAAAGCCGCCAGTCCGCTTTCCCTCCCCGTCACGACATTCGCGAGCGGATAGCCGGGCTTCAAAATCAGTTTTTCGCAAAGATGAACCAGCGTCCGAAGTCGGGAAGCGAGGTAAGGGGCGTGAACGTCCGACTGTGGGTCTGACCGGAAGCATGGGCAGGTACTCCCGCCCCGTAGCTGACGTTCTTAGTTAAGCTCCCTCCAGCGGCTCGAGCCTCCATTTGGCAGCAAGCATCGCCAACAAAAGATCGACGTAGTTCCAGCCCTCGGCGCGGGCGGCGATCGCTGAGAGGCAATCCTGATCTTCGCGTCCCGGGCGGCCTGGCCCCGTCATGTTGGGTTTCATGTTGAGGTCGAACAATTTGAACAGACCATGACGATCGGCGCGGCAATCGATCCGGATCGCCGTGCGGGCGTCGACCAGCGCGGCCGCCGAGACGCAGCTGTCGATCATCGCTACGATGGCAGGATCGTGTAGTCGCTCGGGAGCGATTGCGATGCTGTTGGCGGTGACCGGAACGTCGCCGTTATACGGTGCTACTCCGCCGCGCTGATCGAAGCGGTATACGGGCGGCAAGGCCCAGTGCGTCGGTGCCCGCGAACCGTCCGGGCGCGGGGAGGCGGGCGGCATGAGGGTGACGGTCATCTCGTCACCGCCGAGAAACTCCTCCACCATCAGCATGTCGCCGAAGGTGGCGGCTGCGATCAACGCAGTCGCGGCATCGCGCAGGGCACCGAGGCTCTCTACTAGGGTCACGCCCTGGCTGCCACGGCCGCGCACCGGCTTGACGATCATCGGAACGGACATGCCGCGGGACGCGCACGCGTTCTCGACATCGGCCAGTGCGCAGACGTTCTCCTTCGCCGTGCCGGAAAGCAGAAACGATTGCGCTACCGGCAGACCCGCCTCGGCAAGGAGATGGTTGGTCTGGAACTTGTCGTCGAACGCCTGCATTGCCGCGGGAAGCTGCCCGACGATGTCGAAGTCGACCATTGCCGCCTCAAGCGGATGTCCTTTAAACAAGACCGTGTTCGCCCACAGTACCGATGCGCCGGCTGCGCCCGCGCTACGGATGCCCTCGGCGGTGTCCGGGAAGACCCAGTCGAGTGCCTTGGCGGGGTCTGGCGAGGAGGTGGGGGTGACCACATTCACCCCGGCCGTCCGCAAGGCAAAAGCAATGTCGGCGCCGCCATCTGAATATCCGCCCGGTTTTGCGTCCTTTCGCAGTCCGTCGATCAACGGTGGTGGAAGCGCTTGGTAGAGAAGGGCGACCGGCGCTGTTTTCATGAATAATCTCCTACGCACCGCGCATTAGCCCGCAGCGGCGCGCGCATGAAAGGGGCATCGATTGCGGTCATGCGGCAGTGATACCTCATGCATCGGCTTGACCCTGACGGTGGCGCCATTTGCGCTGGGGTACCCTGATAAATCGGACCGGCTAACACCCGGCAATCCGCTCGACGATGGTCTTGATCGCATCTCGCTCTACGGGTGCGCGATCGATCGAATTGTGGATGCCGATACCCTCGATCAGCGCGTCGAGCGCGCGCGCCGTGAGCGGGTCGAAGAAGCGGCCCAGGGCACCTCGACTGCTGTCCATCCAATGTTGCATGACCGCGCTGACCGGTGGGTGCCGGGCCGCGAAGGCGTATAGTTCGTAGCTCAACAACAACGTGCGCGGTTCCGCCCAAACCTGGTTCGCGATGATGTCGATGACTGCCGTACACGCCTCTGCGCGGTCCGTTGCGGCCTCCAGGCGCGAGCGGAAGGCAGTGGAGGAGTCCGCCGCCAGTTGCAGGAAGGCCGCCTTGAGCAAGTCCTCCAAGGTCGCGAAATAATAGGTCACGGAGCCGAGCGGCACCTGCGCCGCCTCTGCGATGCGGCGATGGGTCGTTGCCGCGGTTCCGTGATCAGCGATGACCGCCAAAGTCGCGTCGATAATGCGCTGCCGCCGTGCCGGATCGTTGCGCCGGGACTGTTGGGTCATCGCCTCTTTACCTCGCTCTCGGCATGTGTACATACGTACACAACACCGAGAGTGATTGGAAGGCAGCGGCTATGACGGAGGATCGGGTGAGCAGGCGGGCGGTGATCGGTGGTGCTGCGGCGCTGACGATCGCGGGCAGTGCCGGCGTCGCAACTGCGCAGGGCTCGGCAACTTCGGCGCTTGGGCGCCGTGACGGTCGCTGGCTGAACGCGCCCAAGGCCTGGAAAGTCACACCCGGCGGGGACCTGACGCTCGTCACCGACAAGGGCAGCGATTTCTGGCGCGAGACGCATTACGGCTTCACCCGGGACAGCGGTCATTTCCTCGGCTTCACCGCGCCCGCCGCGTTTACCGCCCAACTGCGCATTCGCGGTCAGTATCAGAAACTCTACGATCAGGCCGGTATCATGGTACGGGTCGACGAGCGACGCTGGGTCAAGGCGGGGATCGAATTGTCCGACGGGCGCGCCATGCTGAGCAGCGTGCTGACCGACGGAAAGTCCGACTGGGCAACCGGCCCGTACGAGCATGACGCGCAGGATTTCTGGATGCGCGCGACCGTCGCCAAGGGCGTCCTGCGGTTGCAGGTTTCAGCGGACGGCAAGACTTGGCCGCTGGTCAGACTGGCACCCTTTCCGATCGCCCCTGCGTATCAGGTTGGACCGATGGCCTGCACGCCCGAACGTGCCGGGCTGGATGTGCACTTTTCAGACCTGAGCATCACCGCCCCGTTGGGCAAGGACCTCCACGACCTGAGTTGATCGCGATGACGCAGAAGGAGCGGATGCTGGCGGGCGAACTTTACACCGCCGACGATCCGGAACTCGTCGCGGACGCGGCGCGCGCCGCTGCGTGGCTCGACCGCTATAACCGCGCATCGACCGCTACCGCGGCGGAGCGTCGTGCGCTTTTGGCAGAAGGGCTTGGTCACGCGGGGCGCGGTGCGACGATCCGACCGCCGTTCCACTGCGACTATGGCTATAACATTCATCTGGTCGAGGGCGCGTTTCTCAATTTCGGATGCACGGTGCTCGACGTAGTGCCCGTGCGGATCGGTGCGGGCACGCAGATCGGTCCGGGCGTGCAGATCCTCACCGCCGATCATCCACGCGATCCGGCTGAGCGTGCCCGAATGCTGGAGTTCGGGCGGTCGGTCACTATCGGTCGAAACGTCTGGATAGGCGGTGCGGCGCTGATCCTGCCCGGCATCACAATCGGTGACGACGCGATCATCGGCGCAGGCAGTGTTGTAATACGCGATGTTCCCGACTGCGTGACCGTGGCGGGCAACCCCGCCCGCCTACTGGGATAGGGTCCGATTACTTATACACGCCGAGTTTCACACCGACATGAGTGAATGTCCGAAGTTCGGAAAGTCAAAAGCGCCCGCGAACGTCCGCAACTGGGTCGTCAGCCTTTGGTTACCTGGCAGGTCTCCCAAAGGGACAACATTCCCCGGTCCTCCAGCGCTCTGCACTCAAATTTTTCACTCATTTCAACAGGCCTTTTTGTCGCCCGAATAGGCTGATGAAGCGTCGTTCCTCCCTCTCCCAGTCGTGGAGCAGGAGAAGGCGTTGCAACGCGCCAGCTCGCAGCAAAAACAATGGTTCCCCGAATGCCCTTGCGGTCAGTCAAATGTCGGACATATCCTATTTCGCGAGGGGCCGGCGAGCTTGCTGGCCCGGTCGTGATTGAGTGAACCCGGATGAATCAAGTGCTGCGCTGTCTGCGCGTTCTATTGCTCATGATTGCCGGTGCCGCTCCCATCGGTTCGGCGCCCGCCATGCCGCCGCCGCCGTCGGCCTACGTCTTTGTCTACTTCACCGGCAATACGATGGACGGCGAAAAGCTGCGGTTCGCGATCTCAGATGGTAACAATGCGTTGCAATGGAAGACGCTGAACGATGCCCAGCCCATCCTCGAATCGACCAAGGGCACGCGTGGCTTGCGCGATCCGTTCATCATGCGCTCGGCAGATGGCGACCGTTTCTTTCTACTCGCCACCGATCTTTCGACCGGTCGCACCGGCTGGGGCGGGGCGACCAACCACGGTAGCCATTATTTGGAAATTTGGGAATCGACCGACCTGATCCACTGGGGCAGGCAGCGCCATGTTCGCGTGAACCTGCCCGCCGCGGGCATGACCTGGGCACCTGAAGCCACCTACGATCCCACCATTGGCGCGTACGTCGTCTATTGGACGTCCACGCTCTACAAGGATGCCGCGCACAATCGCGAGGACGGTAACGGACCGCAGATCCTGGCCGCGATCACCCGGGACTTCAACACCTTCACCGCCCCGAAGCCGTGGTTCAAGGCCGCCGACGTTCCCGGAGCGGTGAAAGCCAAGGGCATGATCGACGCGACCGTCATGAAGGTTGGTGATCGATATTACCGTTTCACCAAAGTCAGCGACGCCAGCGGCTGCCAATCGAGCGATATCCTGGCGCAGGTCTCCCCCTCGCTGCGCGCATCCGGCGGGCCGGGCGCGTGGAAGATCGTCGACCGCTGCGTGGGCCGGCGCTCCGGCACACCCGAGGTGGAGGGGCCGAGCGCGTTCGTCGCCAATCCGGGCGACACCAGCGGGTTCAAATACTTCCTGTGGGTCGATGACTATGGCGGCGTCGGCTACATCCCGCTGGCGACGAACGACCTCAACGGCAAGATCGCCTGGACCTACCCGCGCGCCTTCAGCCTGCCGGCGTCGCCGCGCCACGGCACGGTCATGGCGATCACCGCGTCGGAGCGTGACGCGCTCGTCGCGCACTGGAACCGCCCCGCGCCCGCCGCCGCGCCCGCTGCTTACGTCGCCGGTAGCTGGGTGGTTCCTCCCGTGCTGGCATCCGGTACGCGCTTGCCCGTCCCGGACGGGCACCTAGTCACATGGCGCGTCGACGGTCGCGCGCTGCCCGACGGCATTCTCGTCAACCGCGGCGCGATGGCGCGCATCGTCAACCTCGACGGAACCCTGAAGCGTCTGGACGGAACGACGCTCGCCAAGCGCTTCACCGTCCGCCTGCTCGGCACCGCGTCGGGCCGCCTCATATCCTACGCGCGCGCACCGACGACCGCGCGCGACGCGAACCAGCCGACCGTGGCGCGCAGCGTCCACCTCGCGCTCACCGGCGGTGATGGCCGCGCCGTCCCACTGAACGACGATTACGGCGTCCTGTTCGCACGCGGCGACTATGTCGGGGTGGATCGCGTCGCGCTACTCGGGGTTGCCGACCCGTCCTTGTTCTACTTCGCCGACGGCGCGCTTGGCGTCATCGCGACGCGTGTCGACATGGCCGGCACGCCGGATCACGATCCCACCGCGACGATCATCTTCCGCAGCGGTTTGAATCACCCGGGCGACTTCGTCGAACTGGGCTCTCTGGACCTGCACACCACCAATGGCGTCACGAAGCCGCACGCGCGCTACGATTCCGCAGCCCGCCGCTACGTCCTGTCGTGGACCGATCGCTCCGGGCAGTCACGTTGGACGACGGCCGTCGATCTGACGCACACCGAGTGGCGCGACATGCCCTTCGAGCCCGGCGGCCGTCGGCAGCAGATCGTCTCGGCCGGCAACGTCGGCGACGTCCGCAACGGCCGGATCGTCACCACCGACGACGATACGCTCCCGATCGACGCCACCCTGGCGACTGTGCTCACCCAACGCTTTGGCCGCACCGTCAACACCACCGCCGCGGTGGCGCCGAAGGTGATCGCCGCTCGCCAGGCCGCCCAGCTACGCGATGCACGTGTGACGCTCGGGTATTCGGATGGCTCCACTGCCAACCGCGCCGTCGACTGGGACGCCGCCGACCTCGCGCGCCTTACCCATCCAGGTCGCTTTGTCGTCCACGGCACAGTCCGCCAGCGGACCTATCCGGCGATCTTCGCCTATAATCGCGCCGATCCCGACATCTATCGCTGGGAGCGCAACGGCCGCGTCCGCTACCTCTTCGTCGCAACCGACGACACGAACAACGACAATGTCGGCTCCGCGCACCTGCCTATCCGGGTCGCCGGGACGATCGCCGACCTCGCCGACGACAATGGCGGCCGCGCGCGGGAGGTCGACCTGCTCAATCGTCGTGCCCGCCGCGACCGCACCGTCGAGGGCCGCGTCATTGCCGGTTGCTATTGGGCACCCGAGCTGCACGAGATCGGCGGCAAGCTCTCAATCCTTTTCGCGCCCTGCTTCAATCCAAAGGACTCCACGTCGAACGAGGGCGGCGCGTGGTTCACGGTCGAATCGCACATCATGCAACTGCGCGACGGCGGCGACCCCGCCAATCCTGCGGACTGGTCGAGGCCCGCGGCGATTCACAAGGCCGACGGCGCACGGCTCGGCCGCGCCGAGATGCCGAGCAACATCAGTCTCGACATGTCCTATCTCGAAGTCGCTGGTCAGAGCTATTACACATGGTCGCAACGCTATCTGCCAACCGCTGGAGCGTTGGGCGACCCGCTGACATGGATCGCGAAGGTCGATCCTTCGCATCCGACGCGCCTTGCCAGCGAGCCAACCCCAGTCATCGCGCCCGAGACCTCGGTCGAAGAGAACCTCGCCGAAGGCGCGTTCGCGCTCCAGCACGACGGACGGCTGACGCTCGTCTATTCAAGCTCGGGGGTCAGTCCGACCTATGTCGTCAACGGCATCTCCGCGCCGGTGGATGCCGACCTGACCAGGACCGGTTCGTGGCGCAAGTGGCCGACACCGCTCCAGAAAAGCGTGCCGATGCCCGCAGGGGTCACAGATTACCGCCGCTACGAACAGGGACCGGGCCATGGCGCCTTCACTACTGACGAGGACGGCAACGACCTTTATGTCTACCATAGCTGGGGCAACGGTGTCGGCGGCGACGGCCGAGATGCGCGCGTTCGTCGCACGCATTGGACTGCGGACGGGCGCCCCCTGCTCGACATGACCACCAACGAAGAAGTTGCCCCCGTCAACCGCCGCGTCACGATGGACGTCACAATCCGCTGAGGCACGATAGCAATTGCACCGTTTTGCTAATCCCGAAGGCTAACTTCCTCGCAGCGCAGGGAGCCGCCTGTCCGTTACCTCCCATTCATGACATTCTTGACGGACGAGCGGATGCGAGAAGTTGCCAACTCTAAGCTGAACGAATGTCTCCGGCTGGTAAGCGGGGAAGCGCACTTGAACGTCCGGTTGTGGGTCGTCTCAGACCTCGGTGCGTTCGGCCAGTTCCAAAGCGTCTTCGACATCCACGCCGAGGTAGCGGACGGTACTTTCAATCTTCGCATGGCCGAGAAGAATTTGAACTGCGCGTAGATTGCCCGTCGCCTTGTAGATGATCGAGGCTTTGGTGCGTCGAAGGGAGTGAGTGCCGTAATCCTCGGCTTGGAGGCCGATGCCGACAATCCATTCGCGAACAAGGCGGGCATACTGCCTTGTGCTCATGTGCCCCATATAGTCGTTACGGCTTGGGAAGACGAAATCGTCCAATGTGCCGCCACGGCGTTCAAGCCATGCGAACAGGGTTTTACGGGCAGGTTCAACGATCTCGAACTGCACGGGTCGTTTCGTCTTTTGCTGAACCACGATCGCGCGATCCCGAATGCGGCCACCGGCAACGATGTCGCCGATGCGGACTTTCACAACATCGCAACCGCGCAGCTTGCTGTCGATCGCGAAATCGAAAAGCGCTTGATCCCGCAGACGCTGGTGCTGGTCGAGCCAGAAGCGAATAGCCCAAACTTGTTGCGGTTTCAGTGCGCGCTTCGCCCCAAGCACACGGCCCTCGTTCCAAGGGCGAAGTTCTTGAAAGGCTGGATCTAACGAGGAATGGCCCATCGCTTGTCTCCACGGTGCAAAGTGAGCGCCGCAGGGTACACCGGGAAGGGTGAAGTAGCCGTTTGCATTTATGGTTGGCGAAACGCCGGTGAACTAACGGCCGAGATCGAGCTGTTGGAAGCAGATGGCGTGCGGCCGCGTCTGGATCGAATAGGTTCAAACTTAATGGTCAATATGTGAACCCTAAATTGATTAGATACTGATCGGCGGCTAGCTGTCATCGCCGACCGCCTTGCTCATCAGATGTCCTTGAGTAGGTAGGCTACAGCTGGCATTGGCTGACCGTATTAGGTCTTCAGAGCTGGGCATTCGATTCCAGCGTCAATGACGTTTGAGGATCATGGCTGCTACCCAACTCCAAACCCATGGGCCATCGCCGTTGGAGGTGGGGAAAGTCAGCGTTCATGGGATCAGCTAGTGTTGCGACCACCGCCTCTGAAAGCGCCAGGCCAAGTGCCTCAAGGTCGAGTTTAAAACACGTAAGTTTGGGTAAAAGACTTCGGCAGGCGGGATTGTCGCGCAGACCGATCACGGCAATATCCCGCCCGGGCTCAAGATGAAGTTGGCGAAGCGCACGGTAGGCTCCCACCGGAGCGGTTTCCCCCATCAACAGCAGTGCCGATGGCTTGTCGCGCAACATCATTAGCTCGCGTGCAGCGGACTCGCCGTCGACTTCATCGGTGTCGCCATGATGCACAAGGTCAGGATCCCAATCGATACCCGCATTTTCCAGCGCTGATTTATAAGAATCGATGACGATTTGACTGTTGTTGATCGTGGCTGGCGGGGCGACCAGTCCGATGCGTCGATGTCCGGCTGCAGCGAACAGCGCGATCGCATCCGCAACGACTGCCTCGAAATCAAGATCGATCCACGCGAACGGGCGCTCCGTTTCCGATCGGCCAAGCGCGACAAAGGGGATGTTGCGGTTTTGTAGGAACGCGATGCGGTCGTCATGGACTTGCGTTGCCGACAGCAGCCAGGCGTCGACGGTTCCGCGAGACACGTGGCGGCGCAGGAAGGTGAGGGCGTCCTCGCCCTTGCGCGCGAGTAGGATGACGAGGTCCAGCCCGTGCTTGTCCAATCCGCTTTGAACGCCTTCCCACAAGGCCATGAAGAAAGGCTCGCCATATACCGCGCTGTCATGTTCCAGCGTGAGCATGAAGCCGACTGTGCCGGTACGGCCGCTGCGCAACGTCCGCCCCGACTGGTTCGGCGTATAGCCGAGCGCGTCCGCAGCCGCGATGACTCGCTGGCGTGTCTGGGGGTTGACGTCCTTGCGGTCGTTCAGCGCACGCGAAACCGTGCCGATCGATAGGCCAAGGTGATTGGCCAGAGAACGGATATCCATTCCCGTTCAATTGAGCCTGTCACGCCATTACGCAAGCGGATTGACAACCGATTGGGAAGCCATCACAAACGCCACCGGAAACGTTTACGGTCGCGATCAAGACGACCCGCCAAAAACGATTCGGAGGATGACTGGTTGGATACGCTTATTCTGGAATCGCGCGCGATCGCATGGTCGTATGACGGTGCGTGGCTGCGGATCGAGGCGCATGGTCGCGACGGGTTGCGGTTGCGCGCGTCCGCGCATGCCGAGCGTCCGGCGAGCGCTGGCGCCTTGCTCGACGTTGCAACACCCGATCCCGTAATCAGCCGGAATGGTGCCGTCGCGCGGATCGCGAACGGCAGGATCGTGGCCGAAGTCGATCTACAGGGACGGGTTCGTTTTCTCGATTCCAACGGTCGGCTGTTGCTCGAGGAGAAGTGGCGGCAGCGCGATACGGTGACGAAGTTCTGGACGGTCGGAACCGAGGACGTCCGCACCATCAGCGCACTCGGCATCGCCGGCCGCGAGTTCAAGCCGGTTTCGGGCGAGGTGTCGCACATCACGGTTCGGTTCGAAGCGAAGCCGGGCGAGCGCCTGTTCGGCATGGGGCAGTATCAGCAGCCCAATCTCGATCTGGCGGGCTGCTCGCTCGAACTGGCACAGCGCAATTCACAAGCAAGCGTGCCCTATGTCGTGTCGAGCGAAGGCTATGGCCTGCTGTGGAACAGCCCCGCGATCGGGGACGTGTGTTTCGCCGCCAACGGCGCCACCTGGACCTCGCGCGCGGCGCGCGAAGTGGATTACTGGATCACCGCCGCCGATACGCCGGCCGGGCTGGTCCGCAATTACGCGGCCGTCACCGGCACGGTGCCGACCATGCCGGATTTCGCGCTGGGCCTCTGGCAAAGCAAGCTGCGCTACCGCACGCAGGACGAACTGCTGGCGGTCGCTCGCGAATATCGCGATCGCGGAATTCCGCTTGCGGTGATCGTCGCGGATTTCTTCCATTGGCCGGTGCAGGGAGACTGGCGGTTCGATCCGCGCGAATGGCCCGATCCCGCCGCGATGACCGCAGAATTGAAAGCGATGGGCACCGAGCTGCTGGTATCGGTCTGGCCGACCGTCGACCCACGATCCGAGAATTACGCGGAGATGGCCGAGAAGGGCTATCTCGTCCGAAGCAAGCGCGGCGTCGATGTGCAGCAGGAGTTCCTCGGGAATACGCGCTTCATCGACACGACGCACCCCGGAGCGCGTGCGTTGCTGTGGGATCGACTGAAGCGCAATTATCGCGAGCTCGGTGTGCGGCTGTTCTGGCTGGACGAAGCCGAGCCCGAATATGGCGCGTATGATTTCGACAATTACCGCTATCACGCGGGTGAGGTGCTGGCGGTTGGCAATGCCTATCCGCTGCACTTTGCGCAGGTCGTGGCGGACGGGATGCGCGCCGAAGGTGAGGGCGATGTCGTCAGCCTGGTCCGCTGTGCCTGGGCAGGAAGCCAGCGTCATGGCGCGCTGGTCTGGTCGGGTGACATCCACAGCTCGTTCGATGCGATGCGCAACCAGTTGAGCGCCGGGCTCAATATGGGGATGGCGGGGATTTCGTGGTGGACCACCGATATCGGCGGTTTCCATGGCGGGAATGTCGAGGACCCGGCCTTTCATGAATTGATGGTGCGCTGGTTCCAATGGGCCGTCTTCACGCCCGTCCTGCGGATGCACGGCCACCGCGACCCGATCACCCCGCCGGCCGAGCCGTTCCGCGACGGCGTGGCGCAATGCGACACGGGTGCCGGAAACGAACTGTGGAGTTTCGGCGAGCCGGTCTATCAGATCCTCAGCCGCTACGCCGCCCTGCGCGAACGATTGCGCCCCTATGTCGCAGGATTGATGGCCGAGGCCCATACGCACGGCGACCCGCTGATGCGACCGATGTTCTACGATCACCCGGGCGACGAACGCTCCTGGACGCTAGACGACCAATATATGTTCGGGCCGGATCTGCTGGTCGCACCGATCCTCGCCGCAGGCGTGACCGAGCGCGACGTCTGGTTGCCGTCCGGCGACTGGGTGGATGCCTGGACCGGGGAAGCCCGGTCCGGCGGAGCGAGCATCCGCTGCCCCGCACCGTTGCACCAAATTCCGGTGTTCGTCCGCGCGGGTGCGGCAGTGGCGGCGGCATTCGCCGACGCCTGAAATCGACCGGACACGCGCAAAGCGGCCGACGAGTGGAGAGGAAGGATGGCAATGACAGCGTTAGCGCAGGACGGCAGTGGAAGCGGGACCGTCCCGCTCGTGACCACGCCCGCGGAGCGCGTGCCGTTCTTCGAGAAGGTCTGTTACGGCTTTGGCGACGCTGGCGGCACGATCATCACCGGACTGATCGCCAACTTCCTCACCTTTTATTACACCGACGTGTTCGGGCTGGCGCCGGGCATCGTCGGAATCCTGTTCCTGTCGCTGCGGGTGTTCGATGCGGTTTCGGACCCGCTGATCGGCATCATGGCGGATCGCACGTACACGCGCTGGGGCAAGTTCCGCCCGTATCTGTTGTGGACCGCGATCCCGGTCGGCCTCAGTTGCTTCCTGACCTTCCAGTCCCCCGACTTCGGTTATGACGGAAAGGTCGCTTATGCGGCAGCGACCTATTTCCTGCTCGCCTTCTTCTATTCGCTCAACAACGTGCCCTATTGCGCGCTGATCACGCGGATGACCGACAGCGCGCGCGAAGGCGTATCGTGCCAGTCGGTGCGCTTCGCGATGGTCGCGGTGGCATCGTTCGCGGTTTCGGTCGGGCTGCCGATCATGGTGCGGCAGCTTGGCGGCGGGGACGTCGCGCGCGGATACCGCGACGGTGTGGCGATCCTGTCGCTTGCCGCAGTGGCGATGTTCCTGATCTGCTTCCTGTTCGTGCGCGAGCGCGTTCCGGAAACCGGCGCCGAGGAGCCGCCGTTGCGGGTCGCGATCGCCAATACGCTCAAGAACGACCAGCTTCGCCTGACTTTCCTGATGACCCTGCTGTTGATCAGCATCTTCAACACCAAGGGCGGCGCGGCCCTCTATTTCATCACTTATGTGCTGGGCGGCGACGCCACCTATCAGGCGTTGTTCTTCGGCACCGCCACCGCGGGCGGGTTGCTCGGGTCGATCGTCGTGCAGGCCTTCACGCGCCGCTTCGACGTCAAGACGGTGTACGTCTGGGTCAACCTCGTGCTCGTCGTCGGGCATTTCGGCGCGTATTTCGTGCCGGGCAGCTATCCCGCGCTGTGGCTGGTGCTGGTCGGACTGTGCTGCACGGTGCTGGGCTGCACGCTGCCGTTGCACTTCACGCTGATTCAACTGGCGGATCAATATGGCGAGTGGAAGCTCGGCATGCGCTCGTCGGGGATGAGCTTCGCGTTCAACCAGTTCTTCGTGAAGCTCGCGTGGGCGCTGGCGGGCGCGCTGATCAGCGGTGTGCTGGTGATCGTGTCGTACAAGGCGGGGGCCGGCAACCAGACGCCATCGTCGCTGACCGGTATCCGCCTGCTCTCCACCGTGATTCCCGGCTTGCTGCACCTCGCGCTCGCGCTCACCGCCAGCCGCCTGATCCTCAACCGCGCGACGATCGACCGCATGACCGCGGCACGCGCGGCATGACCCCCTCCCTCTACCCAGCGGAATTTCCCCTTATGCGCCCAACGCGATCCCGTTCCTCCGCCAGACTGCTGATTGCGGTATTGCTCGGCTCCGCGGCGCTGCCGGTTGCCGCGCAAACCGCGCCAGAGCAACTCACGGTCGATCTCGGGAGTGATACCGGGCCGTTCCACGGCGGGGCCTTGGGCACGTTGTACGGCCTCTACGACGCCCGCTTGCCGCATCCCAACCTCATCGAGGGGATCGCGCTGCGTACCGTGTCGACCAAGGCGCAGGACGGACCGCAGCATCCCGGCGCGGACGCGCTTGAGGTCTCGACGCTGCTGACCGACGCATCGGGTGGCGACACCTACATCTACATGACCGACATCAACCGCGAGTTTCCCTACAATTGGAAAAACGGTGACTGCGCGCAATCGGTGACCGCCTATCTCGAGAAACTGCGGATGCAGGCGCAGCAAGTGCGCGGCATGGCACCGCGCTATCGCGACCGGATCGTCTTCGCCCCCTTCAACGAGCCTGAGGGGAACATGTTCGGGGACGGGCCCAAGAGCTGCAACGGGATCAAGTGGCAGACCAACCCCGCCGCCTTCTTCGACGCGTGGGACCGCGCCTATCGGCTGATCCGCCAGGTCGTTCCCGGCGCGCGGATCGCTGGCCCGAACACCAGCATCCTCTACGACGAGGTCGAGGGATTTTTGAAACACACGGTCGCGCAAGATACGGTGCCGGACGTCGTGACGTGGCACGAACTGAGCAATCCCGCGACCGTGCGCAACAGCGTGCGGCGCTATCGCGGCTGGGAGGACAAGGTGTTCGCCGGAACGCGCTGGCAGGGGCGGCACCTGCCGATCAACATCAACGAATATGCGTATAATTATCACACCTCGGTGCCCGGCCAGATGGTCCAGTGGATCGCCGCGATCGAGGATTCGAAGATCGACGCGGACATCGCTTATTGGAACATCGACGGCAATCTGAGCGACTCCGCGGTCCAGGCAAACCGTGGCAATGGCCAGTGGTGGCTGCTCAACAGCTATGCGACGATGAGCGGGCACAGCCTCGCCGTCACCCCGCCACACCCGGACGAAAGCTACACGCTACAGGGCGTCGCCACGCTCGATCCCGCGCGGCGGCAGATGCGGTTGCTGTTCGGCGGTAAAACCGGCGCGGCGGGGGTATCGCTTACGCGGATCCCGGCGTGGTTCGGCACGACGGCGCGCGTGCGCGTGCGCGAGATCGGCTGGACCGGACCGCTTGGCGATGCGCGTCCGCCCGCGCTGGTCGCGGATCGCGGCGTCGTGGTTCGCGGCGGCGCGGTACGCCTCGCGTTCGGGGACGGCACGCTTCCGACGCTGCGCGAGGAAGCAGCATATGAAGTCGTGCTGACCCTGGGTGAGGGGGGCGCGCAAGGCGACGCCCCGACCGCCGGGTGGCGGCAGGATTACGAAGCCGAGCAGGCCAAGCGGCGCGGCACCGGGTTGAAGCTGCGGGGCCCGGAAGGATCGCCCAAGGCGGTCGACCGGTTCTACACCTCGGGCGGCTATTCGGTCGAAGGGTTCGCGACCGGGAACGATGCCGCGCTCGACTTCGCGGTCGATGTGCCGAAGGACGGACGTTACGCCCTGCGGGTCCTGGCCAGCACGTTCAACAAGGACCCCGAGGCCGAGGCGCAGGGGCCGACCAACGTGTTCCTGCAGGTCGACGGCAAAGCGGCGGACGAGGCCGAACTGTTGCTGCCGCTCGGCTACAAGCCGTCAGTGCTCGACCATGTCGATACGGTGCTATCGCTCAAGCGCGGACGTCACGTGCTGACGCTTGCGACGAAGAGCCTCGACGGGCGGCGGCAGACGATCGGCAATGCGCTGGTCGATCGCATCACGCTCGCGACCGCACCAGCCTCGGGGCAGGCGACCGTCTATGACGCAATCGATGCGACCGCAAAGAACGGGGCGCTGACCTTCTGGGTCTATGCCGCCCGGGACGGGCTGGCCCGGCTGTCGCTGGAGGAGGGCGGTAGCGCCACGCTGCAGGTCAACGGTCGCGATCTCGCCGCCGGTGGTGCGGCGGATGCGTTCCTGCTCGGCGGGATCAACAAGGTCGTGGTGCGCGGCGCGACCCGGGCCCGGCGGCTCAGCGTCACCGAAGCGACGACTGGCACCGGTCGCAGCTACGAAGCCGAGGCAGGACAGGTCGCGGGTACCGCGCGGGTCGCGACGGCATCGCTGGCGCAGGGCGGACGCGCGGTGTTCGACATCGGCGGCGCGCCGGGCAACGGCAACACGCTGACGTTCCCGGCGGTTACGGTCGAAACGGCGGGCGATTACGCACTGACGATCCGTTTCTCGAACGACGAGCAGTCCAAGGCGACGCATTACAATCCCGACCCGCTCGCGCGGATCGCGCGCATTTCGGTCAACGGCGCTGCACCGGTGCTAGCGACGTTCCCCAACAGCTTCCACCGCAACAATTGGTGGGAGATGACCGTCCCGGTCACGCTGCGTGCGGGCACCAATGCGATCCGCATCGCGGGCGAGGAACAGCCCGACTGGGACGGCAAAACCTACGCGTCGCAAGTGTGGCCGCAAGTGCTGCTGCGCTCGAAATACGCCCCCAACATCGACCGGATCACCGTCACCCGCTTGCCGGGAAGCGCCCCGTTAACGGCCAATTAAACCAACCATAAAATCCAAGGGAGGAAAGAAATGAACCTGAAAGCGCTCGCCCGTCTGTCGGCATCCGCCGCGACCCTGATGATCCTTGCGGCGGCCGGCCCCGCCTTTGCCCAGCAACAGCAGCCCATGCAGCCCGCTCCGCCCGAGGCCGAGACCGACAGCATCGCGGTTCCCGCGACACCCACCGCCGCCGCAGGCGCGCCGGGGGAGGATATCGTCGTCACCGGTCTCCGCCGCAGCCTGAGCAGCGCGCAGAACATCAAGCGCAACTCCGACGCGATCGTCGACGCGCTGGTCGCCGAGGATATCGGCAAGTTCCCCGACAACAATGCCTCGGAAGCGATCGCGCGGATCACCGGCGTGCAGGTGACGCGCTATCTCGACGAGGCGAACGGTGTGCTGATCCGCGGCCTGCCCAACGTGCAGACGACGGTGCAGGGGCGCGAGATCTTCACTGCCGAAGGTCGCTCGGTCTCGATCCAGGATTTCCCGGCGCAGGCATTGTCGCGCGTCGAGGTCTACAAGGCGACGACCGCCGACAATCTGGAAGGCGGGATCGCCGGGCTGATCGACGTTGGCCTGCGCCGTCCATTCGACTTCAAGGGCTTTGAACTCGCCGGGGCCGCGCGTGGTGTCTACAACACGGAATCGCGGAAACTCGATCCGATCGGCAGCCTGCTGATCAGCGACCGCTGGCAGACCGGCATCGGCGAGATCGGCGCACTGGTGAATGTGTCCTTCACCCAGACGCGCTATCTCAACTCGATCCGCTATCAGGGTTTCCAGGACAACGTCCCTGCTGCGCAGCAGATCCTGCCCGCATCGGTCGGGCGCAACTTCACCTTTCCGCAGGATATCGGGCTGTTCTACGGTCGCGGTACCCGCCAGCGTCCCTCGGTCAACGGGTCGTTGCAGTGGAAGCCTGCCGACAATCTGATGATCTACGCCGACGGGCTGTGGCTGGCGTATCGCAACAAGAACGCGAACGACTTCTTCGGCGTGCCGATCCAGTCGAGCACCACCGGCGGCAATCCGCCGACGATCCGAAACGCGGTGTTGACGCAGAACGGCACGACGCTCGCCTCGTTCGATACGGATCTCGGCATCGTCAACGGGCCGACCAAACAGTCCGGGCGCAACAATACCGACACGTTCCAGGGCGCGCTGGGCACGAAGTGGGACATCGGCAACGCCGTCATCACCAGTGATCTGGCGTACACCAAGTCGATCGTCGACAACACATATTACGAGTTCCAGACGCAGCTCGCCAACCCGCTGTCGTTGGCGGTGCGGCTGAATGCCAATAGGAGCGTCGACTTCACCCCGAGCGGCGTCGATTTCGCGGACCCGGCCAGTTACTACATGCGCGGCCTGTACGAGAACCGTCAGCGTTCGGAAGGGCAGCAGTGGCAATGGCAAGGCAACATCGCGCTCGACACCGGGTCGTCGCTCTTCCCCAAATTCCAGTTCGGCCTGCGCTACGCCGATCGCACCGCCAGTTCGGTTTATGGCGATCGCAACGCCTCGCTCGCCAGTCTTCGCGATCCGATCTCGCGCGTGCCCGGCGTCTCGGACGGCGCGGTCATCGCGCCGGGGTTCCACAATGACGACGTGCAACAGTTCCGGTCGTGGTTCGCCCCCAATGCGAACATCCTGAACGACCGCATCGATGACGTCCGCGACTATGTTCGCGGTGCGCTGGTCCGTTCGGGTGCGGATGCGGGAACGCAGGCGTCCTGGGCTTCGGGCCGGCCGATGCTCAATCCGCTTTCCGCGTTCAAGGCGCGCGAGCAGGTGTTCACCAGCTATGCCCAGGTGAAATACGCCTTCGACCTCGGCATCCCGATCGACGGTGCGATCGGTTCGCGCGTCATCATCACGCGCAACAAGCTGAACGGCACCAATTCGATCCCGACCGCGACCGGCACCGCGCTGGTGCCGATCGATGCCTCGCAGCAATATATCGATATCCTGCCGAACATCAGCGCGCAGCTGCATTTCACCGACAAGCTCAAGCTGCGCCTGTCGCGCACGCAGGCGCTGAGCCGACCGGGTTTCAACCAGATCAACCCGACGCTGACCGTTCAGCAGGGGACGATCGGCGGGAATCTCTCCTACACCGGCAACGGCGGCAACCCGAACCTGCAACCGATCCGCTCGAACAATTACGATGCGTCGCTGGAATATTACTTCTCGCGGACCGGATCGGTCTCCGTCGCGGGCTTCTATCGGGAGATCGACGGCTTCATCAACTCGCTGCCGGAGGTGGTGAGCGTGCAGCCGTTCGGTGACATTCTGGTGTATCGTCCGTCGAACGCCGGGTCCGGCAAGATCAAGGGCATCGAAGCCGCTGCGACGACATTCTTCGACTTCCTGCCGGGAGCGCTCCGCGGTTTTGGCGCGCAGGCGAACTTCACCTATATCGATGGCGAACAAACGCTTCCGTCCGCTGCGAATTTTACCGGTGGACGCAACACCTTGCCGGGTGTGTCAAAGTATAGCTTCAACGTGATCGGCTTGTACGAGCTCGGACCGACGAGCGTGCGGCTCGCCTACAACTACCGCAGCGCCAACGTCGATGGCTTCGGGGCACCGGGCGTGTTCACCACCGTCTATTCGGGTGCGGTCGGTCGTCTCGATCTGTCGGCCAGTTACAATCTGACGGAGAAGGTGACGTTCACGATTGACGCAACCAACCTGCTGCAGACGCCTTATTACAGCTACGTCAAATCGCCCGAGTATCCACGCGACGTGCGGTGGGAGGCCAGTTTGATCTCCGCTGGGGTTCGCTTCCGGCTGTAAGTCTTGACGTAGGAGGGCGGGAGGTCGCTCTCCTACGGTAGACGTTCCGGATTGGTAAACGAGGTGTCGGCGCGCCTCGATTTAGCGAGTGATTGATCGCCGTTTGAGTTGGCCTCGCTCGTCAGACGCTCTACCGGTACGTCAAAGCTAAAAGCGAGATCCGACGGCACTGCGAGACGCTTATCGTCTAGCGCGCCTGACAGCTCGAAATCGATAACAAGTGGGGGATTGATGGTAGAAGTAAATAGCGTGCGGCGGTGCTTGAAAACGCTCGCAATGGCTATCGTGGCGGTGCCAGCCACGGCGCAAGCGCAGATGCCTGATACTATCCTCTACGGTGTCGCTTATTATGACGAGTACACGCCGGTCGACCGCGTCGATGAGGACGCGCGTATGATGAAGGCGGCGGGGATCAGCGTCGTTCGCATCGCGGAGTCGACATGGGGCACGCTGGAACCACAGCCCGGGGTCTTCGATTTCAGCCACGTCGATCGCATGCTCGCCGCGATGCACAAGCAGGGCATCAAGGTGATTGTCGGAACGCCGACCTATGCGATACCGACCTGGCTCGCGCGC
Source organism: Sphingomonas sp. PsM26 (assembly GCA_030433805.1). Classification (GTDB taxonomy): domain Bacteria; phylum Pseudomonadota; class Alphaproteobacteria; order Sphingomonadales; family Sphingomonadaceae; genus Sphingomonas. Next base: position 130,006 of record JARUXA010000013.1, read on the forward strand.
CAGCATCCCAACGTGCTCGTTGTCGGCCACGACGGAGTCCGCGCGCAATATGGCACCCGGCAGAACATGGACATCACCGATCCTGACTACCGGGCGGCGGCCGAGCGGGTAATTGTCGCGCTGGTGGACCATGTGAAGGATCATCCCGCGGTGATCGGCTACCAGCTCGACAACGAGACCAAACCCTATGGCACCAGCGGTCCCGCGGTACAGGCGGCGTTCGTTCAGTCGATCAAGGCAAAATGGCCGAGCCTCGATGCCCTAAACGCAGCGTGGGGGCTCAATTACTGGTCCAACCGGATTAACCGGTGGGAAGACTTTCCGTCGACCAACGGTTCGATCAACGCCAGCATGTCCAACGCCTTCGCCGCCTATCAGCGCAGCCTCGTGACCGACTTCCTGGCGTGGCAAGCCAAACTCGTACGTGCGCATGCCCGGCCCGGGCAGTTCATGACGCAGAATTTCGACCTGGGCTGGCGTGAGGGTTCCTATGGTATCCAGCCGGAAGTCGATCATTGGAAGGCTGCGCGGTCGCTCGATATCGCGGGCATCGACATCTATCATCCGACCCAGGACAAGCTGACCGGCGCGGAGATCGCCTTTGGTGGCGACGAGGCGCGCTCGATCCGCAACGGACAGAATTATCTAGTGCTGGAAACCGAGGCGCAGGGTTTCCCGCAATGGACGCCCTATCCGGGCCAGCTTCGTCTCCAGGCTTTCAGCCATCTCGCCTCGGGCGCGCAAATGGTCGAGTACTGGCACTGGGCGACCACCGCCAACGCGGCTGAGACCTACTGGCGCGGGCTGCTGTCGCAGGACTACAAGCCCAATGCGGAGTATGCGGCGGCGAAGGTGATCGGAGCCGAGATCGCTCGCTTGGGCCCGAAGCTGGCAGGCATGACGAAGCACAATCAGGTCGCCGTCTATGTCAGCAACGCTGCCCAGACCGCGTTCAATTCGTTCAAGCCGGATGGCGTAGAATACAATCGGGTGCTGCGCCCGTTCTACGACGCCCTCTATCGGATGAATGTCGAGGCCGACATCGTGTCCCCCGACAGCACGCAGAAGCTCGATGACTACAAGCTTATCGTCGTGCCCGCGCTCTACGCGGCAAGCGATGCCGAGATCGCGCGGCTTAACGACTATGCCAAGCGCGGCGGGCACCTGCTCTACACCTTCAAGAGCGGCTTTTCCGACGAGAACACGAAGGTCCGCTATGCCGCACAGCCGGGGGCGATCGCCGAGGCGGCGGGCGTCACCTATCAGGAGTTCACGATCCCCGTCGGGGTCAAGCTCGCGGGCAATCCTTTCGGGGTTTCGGATGCCGACAACGCGCCGCGCTGGTGGATAGAGATGTTGAAGCCCACCACCGCCGAAGTCGTGGCGCGCTATCAGCACCCGTCATGGCCAGCTGCTGCTGCGATGACCCGCAACCATTGGGGCAAAGGGGAGGTCAGCTACGTCGGCTTCATGCCGAGCGACGCGCTGGCCGAGAAGATCGTCGCTGCCGAGGTCGCGCGTGCAGGTGTCGTGCCCTCGGTCGCGGGCGTGCAATTCCCGCTGATCGTGCACGGCGGCACGCTGAAGAATGGCCATACCGTCCGGTACGTGCTCAACTATTCGGCTGTGCCACAGCATATGGCGGCGCCGGCCGCGGGCACCGAACTGCTGCACGGGCGCAAGGTGCAGCGTGGCGGAACGATCGACCTTGCCGCTTGGGACGTCGCGATCATCGAGGAAGATGGACGGCCCGACTGATGGCCGAGCCGTGCAGAAACGAAGCGAACGGGAGGTTGCGTGACAGACGAGAAAACGCCGCGTAGCTGGGCGATTACCCGGCGGGCGCTGCTCAGCAGCGGTGCGGGCGCGGCGATCGTGGCGAGTGGCGTGGTGCAGGCCGCGACGCGGAGCGTTGCCGCGGATTTCGTGATCTCCTCTGGGAAACTGGCGATTACCGTCGCGGCACTCAGCGATCGCGCGTTCCGCGTCCGCGCTGCGCCCGTTGGAGCGCTTCCCGCAGCGCCCAGCGAAATGCTCGCGCCTATCGCGAAACCGCCCATCCCCACACGCTCGCGCGAAGGCGGCCAAACGCGGCTGACGCTCCCGCACGCGCAATGCGTGTGGGACGATGCGACGGGATGCCTGTCGTTCCATGACGGAGCGGGCAAGCTGCTCCTCAGCGAAGCGCCCGGATCGCGCCACGTCGCGTCATCGACGATCGGAGCCGAGCCGACCCTTGCGGTAACGCAAGGCTTCACCAGCCCAACCGACGAACGTCTCTACGGCACCGGCTGCTTTCAGGACGGCCATCTCGATATCCGGGGTCTGCCGCGCCGGCTGACCCAGGTGAATACGCAGATCAGCCAGCCGTTCGTGCTGTCGAGCAAGGGCTATGGTCTACTATGGCACAATCCCGGCATGGCAGAGCTGAACCGGCCGGACCGCCCGATCACGTTGGTCCGACAGGCGGCAGCAGGCACCGCGCGCATGGCCGATGTCACCACGTCCACCGGCAATGCCCGGGTCCAGCGCCGCGATGCCGAATTTATCGGGAAGTTTACGGTCCCGCGGGATGGCCGCTATGCGTTCCTGCTCGATCTCGGTCGCAAGATGTCTTCGCGCCATTATGTGGAGGTCGACGGCAAGCCAATGACGGACCTCACCAATCTCTGGCTGCCACCGACTGCCAGCTTCATTGGCGCGCTTGCCGCGGGAGAGCACAGCGTGCTGGTGCGAGCGAGCGACGAGGACGTACCGGTGCTCACCTTCGCTCCGGTAGACGATCGCACGACCTGGTCATCGCCCGTATCCGAGGGCATCGACTATGTCGTGATTGCCGGACCTACGGCGGCGGACGTCATGGCGGGCTATCACGCCGTGCTGGGCCCGCAGCCGATGATGCCGCTGTGGGCGCTCGGCTACATTCATTGCCGCGAGCGGTTTCACTCGTCAGCCGAGATACTGGCGACGGCGCGCGAATTCCGCGCCCGCAAGCTTCCTTGCGACATGATGGTGCAGGATTGGCAATATTGGGGAAAGTATGGCTGGAACGCCATGCGTTTCGACGAGGATCATTATCCGGACCCCGCAGCACTGGTCCGCGATCTGCATGCGACGGACATGCGCCTGATGCTGTCGGTCTGGTCCAAGGTCGGCAGGGAAACCGAACTGGGCAAGGATGTCGCAGCCAAGGGCTTCTACATTCCCGGGACCGAATGGATCGATTTCTTCAATCCCGTCGCTGCGCGCTTCTATGCCCGGCAGCAGACCCAAAAGCTCGGCTCCCTTGGCATCGATGCCTGGTGGCAGGACGCGACCGAGCCCGAGAATGACGATCTGGCCGGACGGCCGATTTATGCGGCACCGGGCAAGACCCAGCCGGGCGAGAAACGCCGTAACCTCTACCCGCTGCAAGTCAGCCGTACGGTCTATGAGGCGCAGCGGCGGGCCTATCCCGACAAGCGCGTCATGATCCTTACCCGATCGGCCGCCCCCGGTCAGCAGCGTTACGGCGCGGCGACATGGTCGGGCGACATCGGTCACGATTGGGAGACACTCAAACGCCAGATCCCCGCCGGACTCAACATGGCAGCAGCAGGCCAGTCCTGGTGGACCGTCGACGCAGGCGGCTTCTTTCGGCCGGGGGAGGGGCAATATACGGACCCTGCCTATCGGGAACGGTTCCTGCGCTGGTTCCAGTTCGCAACCTTCCTGCCGTTGACACGCGTCCATGGTTACATGACCGATACCGAGTTCTGGCGATATGGTGAGACGGTGGAGCGTGTCGCGCGCTTCTACCTCGAACTCCGCTATCGCTTGCTGCCCTACACCTACGCTTTGGCAGCAGAAGCTTCGGCGGCCGGAATGCCGTTGATCCGGCCGCTAGTGTTCGACTTCCCCAACGATCCGGAAGCCCTGGATCAGGTTCACGCTTATATGTTCGGCAGCGCCCTTCATGTCGCGCCGGTGCTGGCCGCCGACGTGAAGACCTGGGACGTATATCTGCCGATTTCAGAGGGGGGCTGGTACGATTTCTGGACCGGCGAGCATCGACGGGGCGGGCGGACGCACAGCGTTCCGGTGGCGCTGGACCGTATTCCGCTGCACGTGCGGGCAGGTAGCATCCTGCCGCTGGGACCGGTCGGTCAGTCGACCGCAGGGCTGCTCGGTGGCGCGCTCGATCTTCTGGTGTACCCGGGTCGGGACGGCACCGCCTCGTTGTACGAGGATGACGGGCTATCCTATCACTACGAGCAAGGCGCGGCGGCGCACACGACCCTGAAATGGGAGCAGGCAGCAGGCTTGCTTACGTTCGGCTCGCGGCGAGGGACGTATCCCGGCATGCCTAATAGTCGAGCGATCCACGTTCACTTGATGCGTCCGGGGAGCTCCGCGCTGTCCGAAACTGCGGGTGCGGCGGTGCAGTATGACGGGCGCGCCAAGACGCTAACCGTGAGGACTTAGTTTCCGATATCCCTGGTTCATCGAATTTATGACGCGACGAGTACCGGTTGGACCGGTCTGTTGTTGAAAAGGTCCGCCGTCTCTTACTGCCTCGCCTCCGCCTTCTGGTCGACTGTTAAAGACCAAAGCGTCTCGCCATGCCGCTCGTTAATGCGGAAGCCGAGCTGGAGCGAACCCGAATATAAGTGTTCCGTGCATTCAACCGTCACGGTAGCAGCGGATCAAAAAGCAAATTATTTGCATGGATTGATCAGCCTGAAGTATCGATCCGATGCAAGGAGAGACACGATGCCGCGGACCCCAAGCCTTTCCAGTTTGCGGCTGTTCCTGCAGGTCGCGCAAACGTGCAGCTTCAGCGAGACCGCGCGGCTCGCCAACCTCTCCCAGCCAGCACTCAGCCGGACGATCAAGTTGCTGGAGGAAGACCTGGGCGTGCGTCTGTTCGACCGCAATTCGCGTAACGTCGCGCTGACAGCGGCGGGTGCCGCGCTGATGCCGACGGTGGAGCGGCTTGCAGGTGATTTCGACCTCGCGTTCCAGGAATTGCGTCAGACGTTCGCGGGTCAGCGCGGGCGCGTCATCGTCGGCGCGCTGCCGTCCGCCGCCGCGCATGTGCTGCCCGCGATCATCGCCGGGTTTCGGCAGAGCCATCCGCACGTCGAGATCATCCTGCGGGACAATCTGTCGGGGGCGTTATACCAACAGATGATCGACCGGATGATCGACTTCGCGATCACCACGCCCCCCGATATCGACAACGGGTTCCGGTTCGATCCGCTGATGGACGACGTATGCGTTCTGGTGTGCCGGCATGAAGATGCCGCCGCCTTGCCTGCGCCTGTCGCCTGGAGCGTGTTCAGCGATCATCCGTTCATTGCGATGGCGCCGCGCAGCAGCGTGCGTCTGTTGACGGACACCGCCTTTGCCAAGACCGATCTGGCGGTTCGCCCGCTGTATGAGTGCGCGCAACTCGCCACGGTTGGCGGCTTGGTGTCGGCAGGATTGGGGATCACGCTGCTGCCCAAGTCGACCTTGCCGCTTCTGGGCGTGGCGGGCGACGTCGCATGGTGCACGATGGCGCCGCCCCGCATCTCACGTGCGATCGGGGTGGCGCGACTGGACAAGCGTACCCTGTCTCCGGCGGCGGCTGCTTTCCTGGACGCGGTGATGGCGAACGCGACAACCGATGCACGTAGCTGATCGATCTATCAGATAAGTCTAATTGCTGGATAAATCTTGTGCGGGCATGGTGCCGGCAAGCACAAACAGACCGACGGACAGACAGGAGGGGATCATGCTGGCTATCGTCGCCGCCGCGACCATTCTGTCGTTGCTTGCCGTCATTCTGTCCAATCGCGTTTCGCCGCTCGCCGCGCTGATCCTCATTCCCATTCTGGGGGCGATCGCGGCGGGGATGGCGCCCGGCATTCCCGGCTATATCGTCGCGGGACTGACCAAGATAGCGCCCGTCGCCGGGATGTTCGTCTTCGCAATCCTGTTCTTCGGGATCATGACAGACGCGGGGCTGCTCGCGCCCCTGGTCAACGGCGTGTTGCGGCTGGTCGGCGAGCGTCCGTCGCGGATCACGCTTGGCACGGCGGCGCTGGCATTGCTGATCCATCTCGACGGCTCGGGAGCGGTCTGCTTCCTCATCACCATCCCCGCGCTGCGCCCGCTGTACGACCGGCTCGGCATGGACCGGCGCGTGCTGGCGTGTACCGCGTCGATGGCGGCGGGCGTGAATTTCCTGCCGTGGACCGGGCCGACACTCCGCGCAGGCGCTGCGCTGAAGCTCCCGATCTCGACGATCTTTACCCCGATGATCGGCGTGCAACTGGTCGGCCTCAGTTTCGTCTTCGCCGCCTCGTGGTGGCTGGGCATTCGCGAGGAACGGCGGCTCGCGGTGGAGCGGCGGAGCCCGGCCTCGGGTGATCGTCCGGCGGCCGCAACGGCCGTGCCGAGCGCCGCCGAACAGGCGCTGCGGCGCCCGCGGCTGTACTGGGTCAACGTGCTGATCACGCTGGTCGTCGTCGTGACGATGGTGGCAGGGCTGATGGAGCCGGTGGTGGTGTTCATGGCCGGCACCGCGCTGGCGTTGATCCTCAATTATCCGACGGCGGCGGAGCAGCGCGAACGCATCGACGCGCATGCCCGCGCCGCCTTGATGATGGCAGGAATCCTGTTTGCGGCGGGCGCCTTTACCGGAATCATGGCGGGGTCGGGGATGATCAAGGCGCTGGCGCAGGCGTCGGTCGCGCATGTCCCCGACGCGATCGGGCCGCGCATTCCGGTGCTGCTCGGGTTCCTGTCAATGCCGCTCAGCTTGCTGTTCGATCCGGACAGCTTCTATTTTGGCGTACTGCCGGTCATCGCCGAAGTGGCGGGGCATTTCGGTGTTCCGGCGGTGCAGGTCGCACAGGCCGCGCTGCTCGGCCAGATGACGACGGGCTTTCCGGTCAGCCCGCTCACCCCGGCGACCTTCCTGGTGGCGGGGCTGAGCGGGATCGAACTCGGCGCGCATCAGCGGTTCTCCATTCCATGGCTGTTTGCCGCTTCGGTGGTGATGACGATCGCCGCTCTTCTGTTCGGAATCTTTGCCTTATGACCGGCCGAACCATCCGTATCGGGGCGGGCGCAGGATTTTCGGGCGACCGGATCGAACCGGCGCTCGAACTGGTCGAGCACGGTGCGCTCGATTACCTCGCGTTCGAATGCCTCGCCGAACGGACGATCGCGCTGGCGCAGGCGGCGCGGCGAGTCGATCCCGAGGTCGGGTTCGACCCGCTGCTGGAAAGCCGGATGCGCGCGGTGCTGCCGGCGGCGCGCGCGCGTGGGGTCAGGATCGTCACCAACATGGGGGCGGCCAACCCGTTGGGCGCGGCGCGGCTCGTCACGCGGATCGCGCGCGAGCTGGGTTTGCACGGGTTGCGGATCGCGGCGGTGCTGGGGGACGACGTGCTCGACATCGTCCGGTCGGATAGCTTCCCGCTGGTCGACCGCGCGGGGACGAGTCGCGATATCGAGCCGGGGATGGTCTCGGCCAACGCTTACCTTGGCGCGGAGGGGATCGTCGCGGCGCTTGCCGGAGCGGCGGACGTGGTGATCACGGGGCGGGTCGGCGATCCGGCGTTGTTCCTCGGTCCGCTGATCCACGGCTTCGGCTGGGCGATGGGCGATTGGGACCGGCTCGGGCGCGGGACGGTGGTCGGGCATTTGCTCGAATGTGCGGGGCAGGTGACGGGGGGCTATTTCGCCGATCCGGGCGTCAAGGACGTTCCGGGGCTTGCGCGGCTGGGCTTCCCCTTCGCGGACGTGCGCGAAGACGGGACGGCGGTGCTGGGCAAGGTCGCGGGATCGGGTGGGTGCCTGTCGGTGGCGACGTGCAAGGAGCAGTTGCTGTACGAAATCCTCGACCCGGCCGCCTATCTACAGGCCGATGTCGTCGCCGATTTCCGGACTGTCGCGTTCGAACAGCTTGGCGCAGATCGGGTCGCGGTGCGTGGAGGCACCGGCCACCCCCGGCCGGATACGCTCAAGGTGTCGATTGGGTATGAGGATGGCTTCGTCGGCGAGGGCCAGATTTCCTATGCCGGTCCGGGCGCGGTGGCGCGCGGTCGGCTAGCGCTGGCGATCGTCGAGGAGCGGCTGCGGCTGACCGGCGTGCCGGTCACCGATCTGCGGACCGAGCTGATCGGGCTCGACTCGATCGACCGGACCGGTCGGCAGGCCGGAAACGAACCGCGCGAGGTGCGCGCGCGCGTCGCCGGGCGCGCGCCGACCCGCGCCGCCGCCGAACGGATCGGCGCCGAGGTCGAGGCCTTGTACACCAACGGGCCGTTTGGCGGCGGGGGCGCGGTCGCGGCGGTGCGCGACGTGCTCGCGGTCGCGTCCACGCTGATCGACCGTGCGCGGGTGTCGCCGACCGTTCACTACGAGGTGGCGTGACATGATCCTCCGCGAGATTGCGCATTTAAGGACCGGCGACAAAGGCGACATTTCGCAGATCGCGATCTTCGCGCATGCCGCCGAAGACTATGATCTGCTCGTGTGCTGCGTGACCGCCGAACGGATCGTCGCGCATTTCGCCGACCTGCCGATCCGCGCCATCCGTCGCTATGAGCTGCCCGGGATCGGCGCGCTCAATTTCGTGCTCGAGGGCGCGCTGCGGGGCGGCGTCACGCGTTCGCTCGCGCTGGATGCGCATGGCAAGACGCTGGGCGCGCAACTGCTCGATCTGGTGATCGACCCATCGTGAAAGGTTCGCTCATGCGACGGTCCGTGCTTCTTGCCGCCGGTTCCCTGCTGTCCGCCGTGCTGGTCGATCCCGCGCTCGCGCGGCTCGAACGAGTCCAGATCGACAGCGTCACGCCCGCGCCGCCGCCAGCGAACGCCGGGGCGCTGCGCTACGAGATCGTGCGCGGCGAGTTCTTCGGGTCGCTCGATCCGGCGGACCCGCATAACGGCGTCATTACCGATATCGCAGGCGCGACCCGCGATGCGCGGGGTCGGGTCGGCTATTCGGCGACCTTCGCGATCGCGCGTCCGATCGACCGGACCAAGGCGAGCGGCGTGCTGTTCTACGACGTTCCCAACCGGGGCGGCTCGCTGATCGCCGCCGATCCCGATGGGCACGTCCGGGTTATCAGCGGGTGGCAAGGCGACTTGCCCGCCGGACCGGACGTCCAGCGCGCGACGGTGCCAGTGGCACACGGAGCGGGTGGGCAGTCGTTGACCGCGCCCGTCCTCGCGCGGTTCGTCGACATGCCGGCGGGCGCGCGGACGATCGCGATCACCGGCAGTATCGGCAAGCCGACCGCGCGCCCCGTGCCGGTGTCGCTCGACACCAAGCAGGCGCGGTTGTTCCGACAAGGCGCGGATACCGTCGCCCCGGTCGACATCGCGCCGGGCGATTGGTCGTTCGCGGATTGCGACGCGCAGGCTTTCCCCGGGCGGCCCGATCCGGCGAAGCTATGCGTGCGCGGCGGGTTCGACCCGGCGTTCGCCTATACGCTGGTATATCAAGGCAAGGATCCGCTGGTGCTGGGGGTAGGGTTCGCCGCGACGCGCGATCTCGTCGCGTATCTGCGCAGCGGGAAACCCGATGACGTCGGCACGCCCAACCCAACCGGGGCGATCCGCTGGACGGTTGCCAGCGGGACGTCGCAATCGGGCAATTTCCTCAAGAGCTTCGTCAATTTGGGGTTCAACGCGGATGAGCGCGGGCACCGCGTGTTCGATGGGGTCAATCCCAACATCGCCGCACGACAAGTTCCGCTGAACCTGCGCTTCGCGGTCCCGGGCGGGGCGGCGACGCTCTACGAACCCGGCAGCGAAGGAACGCTGTGGTGGGGGCGGTATGACGACGTGGCACGCGGGCGGGGAACGAGCAGCCTGCTCGACCGGTGCGGCGCGAGCAACACCTGCCCCAAGGTGATCGAGACGTTCGGATCGGCCGAATTCTGGGGCCTGCGGATGTCGCCCGGGTTGATCGGCACCGACGCAAAGGCGGACCTGCCGCTGCCGGGCAACGTCCGACGCTACTATTTTCCGAGCGTCACACACGGCGGATCGTACAGTGGGGGCTTCCCGACGGCAGGGGACAAGGGGCTGGCGATTTGTGCATTGCCGGGTAATCCCAACCCGTCGATCGACAGCTTGCGCGCGGCGCAGGCGATGCTCGTTTCGTGGGTCCGTTCCGGCAAGGCGCCACCGCCGAGCCGCTATCCGACGCTGAAGGCGGGGGATCTGGTGGAGGCCAATGCCGCGGCGATGGGGTTCCCGTCCTGGCCCGGTGCGCCATCACCCGACGGGAAGCTCAACGTCTTTCTCGATTACGACATGGGCAACGCCTTTCGCTATCATGACATCAGCGGCGTAATCACGCCCCAGCCGCCGACGGTGCGCGGGACGATCCCGTCGCGCGTCCCGCGCGTCAATGCGGATGGCAACGAGACGTCGGGTGTCCCGTCGGTCCAGTTGCAGGTTCCGCTCGGCAGCTATCTCGGCTGGAACGTCCAGACGACGGGTTTCGGAAAAAGCGGTGGCTGCGGCTTCTTCGGGGGCTTCGTGCCGTTCGCGCGGACGAAGGCCGAGCGTCTGGCGGCGCACGATCCGCGACCCTCGCTCGAGGAACGCTATCGCGACCATGCAGGCTTCGTCACGCAAGTCCGCAGCGTCGTTGCCCGCCAACAGGCCGAGGGCTGGCTGCGCGATGACGATGCCGCGCGGCTGATCGACCAGGCGCAGGCGAGCAAGGTTCTGACGGACTAAAGGATCGATCAGTCAAACGGATCGATCAATCAGAAGATTGTATTTCCGTTCTCAAACCCGGTGGGTCATTCCATCACCAACAAGAACGTTCCGGTCGCGGAGACGTCGAGAGGATGCAAGGCGCTGTCGCTTGCGACCAGCCTGATACACCCGTCACCTTCGGGCTGGCGGCATGATCCTTCACGTCCTTCGCTGTTAGGAACGGCAAGAAGGGGAAAGTCTCATGTCGCGACCAATATCGACCGCCTCTGCGAACCGCCTGCTGGGCGGGCTTTCGATCACCGCGCTGGCGATGATGCTCGTCCCCGCGGCTTCCGCGCAGGTCGCGCCGTCCGTCGCACCCGAGGGACAGGTGGCACCGGCAGACGCGCCGCCGCCATTGGCCGCGCCTGAAGACAATGGTCCCGACATCGTCGTTACCGGATCCTATCTGGGCAATGTCCGGCAGGAGGACCGCGCCTCACCGATCCTGTCGATCGACTCGCAGAGCCTTGCGCGGACCGGCGTCACCTCGCTCGGCGACATCACGCGCTTCATTCCACAGAACGTCGGCAGCGCGGGTGGTATTCAGGATCTGGCCAAGGGCGGCGGCGCCGATTCCCGCGATACGCGCTCGGCCAATCTGCGCGGGCTTGGTGCCGGCGCGACGCTGGTGCTGCTCAACGGACGCCGGGTCGTCCCTGCCGACGGGTTCGTCAACCTCAATAGCCTGACGCCCGAGATCGCGATCGAGCGGGTCGAGACGGTGCTCGACGGTGCCTCGTCGACCTACGGCGCGGATGCGGTCGCGGGGGTGTTCAACGTCCTGACCAACACGCGGTTCAAGGGGCTGAAACTCTCCGCGCAATATACCAATATTGCGGATTCCCCGGCGGCGACGGTCCAGGCGATGTGGGGCGTCGGCGATGCCCGGTTCCACACCGTCACCTCGGTCGCCTATCGCTATCAGGACGGGTTGCAGAACAGCGAGCGCGACGTCACCAATTTCTTTAACCCCTCCTCGGGCGCGGGCGCGAACCCGGGGGCCTTCACGCTCTATTCCCGGCCACGCACCGCGGCGGGTGGCGACGTGGTCATCAACGGCAACAATTATTCGGCCTTGTACGACCGCTTCCGCTCGGCAGCAGGGACGGTGACGGTGGTCGACCCGAATTGCGGATCGGCGGCGAGCCAGAGCCGCTATGTGCCTTCTGCGAACAGTCCCGGGTTCGGGCTTGGATCGTGCCAGTTCAGCTTCCAGGCGCAGAACCCGATCCGACCGGAAGCCAAGAGCTACCTGGTCCATAACGACACCACGTTCGAGATCGCGCCGGGGCAGACGCTGTTTGCCGAAATCGGCCTGTATCATCAGGATTCCAAGCGGTTCAGCGTGCCGTCCTACGCGCAGAACCGGGTCGGCGCGCGCCCGCCGATCGTGCCGGGCAGCAATCCCTACAATCCGTTCGGGGTCGATGTCGGCTTCATCGGCCGTGCGATCGGGTCGCAGGGGTTCCCCGGTTACCAATATCGCCTGATCCAGGACAAGGTCGATCAGGGCCAGTTCGTGGTGGGTGCGCGCGGGCGGATCGACGGGAACTGGAAATATACCGCGAACGCCACCTATTCACGCGCGGACGTCGCCTCGACCGATCGTGATACCGACATGAACCTGTTCCAGGCCGCGCTCAACGGATACGGCGGCCCGAACTGCAACATCCGCTACAGCGGCCCCGGCGCGGGCGCGCAGCCGGGCGCGGGCAACTGCCTGTACCTCAGCCCGTTCACCGCCGATGTGTCGAAGATGGACGCGTCGCTGATCTACAATCTCCAGAGCAACGTCGTCACCCAGTCGCGGATCGAATATATGATCGGCGAGGCGGTGGTGAACGGCACGCTGGCGACGATCAACGGCCATGCGCTGGCGGTTGCGGTCGGCGGGCAATATCGCAACGAAAAGCAGTCCACCCAATATTCGGATCTACTACTGAGCGGTTTCGGCGGGTTCCTTGGGCCAAACCGCAACACCGCGTTCGAGCGCGAAGTGAAGAGCGTGTTTGCCGAAGCGAATTACGAGGTGATCGACGGGCTCAACGTCAATGCCGCCGCCCGTTATGAAGATTACGGCAACTTCAACACCACCGCGCCCAAGCTCGCGGTCAACTGGCGGATCATCCCGCAGTTGTCGCTCCGGGCGTCGGCGAGCAAGGCGTTCCAGGCACCGTCGATCGCCAATTCGGCGGCGGTGCTGATTTCGACCAACGTCGCCAACATCATCGACCCGCGCGACGGCACGACGACGTTCCGGTCGATCCAGCAATATGGCAACCCGGCGCTGCAACCGCAGAAGGCGGACGTCTTCAACATCGGCGCGACTCTGTTGCCGGTGTCGCGGCTGACGCTGTCGCTCGATTACTGGCACTATAAGTACAAGAACCAGATCCAGCTGCAGAACGGGCAGGCAGTGATCAACGCCGCCCCCAACGGCCCGAACGTCATCCGGGATGGCAGCGGCGTGGCGCAATCGATCGTCATTTCCTCGTACAACGCGCCGAGCGGGACGGGCACGTCCGGGATCGATGCGGCGGCCAGCTATCGCTTCGACATCGGCGCGGCGCGGATTACGGTGCGCGACAACCTCAGCTATCTTGCGACGTATGACGTCGATACCGGGTCGGTCGTCTACGACGGCGTCGGGCATCGCAACAATTACCAGACCTCGCCGCTGACGTCGGCCGCGGCGCCGCGCTGGCGGAACATTGCGGGGATCGACCTCTCGCTCGGCGATCACTTCCTGTCCGGCACGTGGCGCTATGTCTCGAGCGTCGTCGACGATTACCAGCAGGTCGTCGGTGCGCCGACCGTTGCGCGGGTCGGTGCATGGTCGGTGTTCGACGTGCAATATGGCCTGCAGTTCGGCGCGGAAAAGCAGTATGAGCTAACGCTGGGCATGATAAACGCGTTCGACAAGGCACCCGCCAAGGCCCTGTACACCGGGTACCTCTCGACCCTTGGCGATCCATATGGGCGGCAGGCGTATGTCCGGATTGGCGTCAAATTCTAAGATGTAAGGGCGCCAAATACGGTCGATCGGGGTGGTCTCGTAGAACGTCGACCGAATGGCTTGGTTCACCGTTGGCATGGAAACGGTGAACTATAAGATTTAATGCCGTCCGCCGCCTCAGTGCGGTAGCGCGAGAGTCTGCCCAGCTATGTCTTGTAAAATCGTGCGGTATTGCTCAGCGTCCTATGCTGCTTGAGGCTCTTCGCTTCTCAAAGTCCTTCGATTGCCCCGCGTTGTCCGCTTGCGGGATCTAATCCTAACGCCAAACGGCGTTCGCTGGCAATTTCGCCATTCGTGAACCAAAACCCCAGCGCAAAAAGCGGTCATAACCTGGACATGAACGAACGGCCGAAAGTGGGAGGCGGGGAAGGGCAGTCGAATGTCCACAAGTGGGTCTCCGCGTTCTCCTACGTTTTATATTTTTCGAAATTGTTCGTCCTTCATCCGGGCAATCGCGTGCCGCAGAAACAGAGATCGTCGGTGCAGGTGACCGATACCGTGGGGATCGCCTCCACGGTCAAAGCGTGTGGCTCGTGCAGCGTTGAGCTAGCAGACCGATTTGTTGATTCGGAACAGGCGCCGAGGACGGATCCGCTGCCGTCGTGTTAAACGTATGGTGAATGCCGCTCGGTAGTCACAGTGGAGCTGGCAGCACCACGCGGTAGACTAGGATGCGGTTTTCGTTGTCCAGATCGGAATTGCAGGATCGGCCGGACATCCGGCAATGGCGCGCGATGAAGTCGTTGTCGTTGCCGACGAGGAGAAAATAGTCGTTCAGCCGCCCCGGATCCAACACCGGCACGAGGTCCATTGCCTCCCATTTCTCGGACAACGCTGCGACGTTCAGTCCAACGCGGGCGAGTTGGACAGGGTTGAGCATGTCGATCAACTCGACCCCGTCGGCAGGGACGATGCCGGATCGCAGCGTTGTGGCAAGTGAGCTGTTCAGCACGGAAGCGGTGTCGGTTTCGAATGGGGTGCCTGCAAGATTGGTCGCCTCGGTGGTGTCGACGATCAAGATGCTTTTGTAGGCGATGGGCGTCTTGTTCTCCGCGCCGCGACCTGCGGCATCGCGCGCAAGCATCAGGAACCGGTGGTCGTCGAGCGCGAGGATCTCGCTTTGCGCCGCGGTACGGTTGGGCGCGCTGCCATCACCTCGGTCGGAATAGGCGGGCAACTGCACGACATGGTGCACGACATGGTGCGCGATGGGTCGCGTCGGTGTCGCCGTGCGACTTACGTCGTACACCAGGACACGTGTATTGATCCGGCCGGCCGCGTTGCCGATAGCGCTGTCCTGCATTAGGGCGCTTTGCAGTGCCACGAACAGCGTGCGACCGTCCGGTGACAGCGACAAGCCCTCCGGCCCCTGATTGTTGCGCCGACCGGTGTCGGGTGCTTCCAGCGATCCGAAATAGCTCCATCCGGCCCGTTGTGGCGCGATCGCGGTGGGTGGACGGATCACACCGCGCAGGCGACCTTGCCGGTCGAAATAATAGACGTTCGCGGTGTATTCGTCGCCGATGTAGAAGCCGCCGTCGCGGGTGAATTGCAGCGATTCCGCGTCGAGCGATACCTTGCCGGCTCCCGGGCCGCTGGCCGGAGCGGGGAGAACGATGCCGCGCTCCTTGACCGTGCCCGTATCGGGATCGGCACCGGTAAAAGGCTGGCCGCGAAAGTCGCGCAGTTCCAGCCCTCCGACGGGTGTGAGATCGAACTCGCCTGTCGCCGGCGTGAAGCGGATGCGAAAACGGTTCAACCGTCCGGGATAATTGAAAAAAAGCTTGGCCGCGGGATCGTTGCGACCTCGGTCGGGCAGGGTCCAGAGCACGCCTTCGTAGTGATCGCCGACCCGCTTCCAGCTGCCGCGCGCGATCTTCAGCGAGGAGAAGGAGCCGAGCGTGTCGCCGAGGAAGTCGACCGTGTCCGCCGACAGCATACCTGCGCCGACCAGCCCCTGATCGACGTAGGTCCGGCCGCGCAGCGAGACGCTGCGCGCGCCAGCGGTCTGATCCCGATGTGGTTGGGCGATGGCATCCTCGCCGCCGGTGAAGGCGGTGAGGATACCCATCAGGATCAGCAGGGCCGGCAGGCGTCTAGAACGCAATGCCGAGGGTTCCGAAGACCTGCCGTGGTGCCGACGAATGGAATACCAGGATTGATCCCGTGGGGTCGCTCGGCGCGAACACGCTGCTGTCGAAATTGGAGGCGTAGCGCTTGTCCGTCAGGTTGGTGACGTTCAACGACAGCTTCGTGTTCTTCAACGGGCCGAAGTCGTCGAAGCTGTAGCTGAGACCGAGATCCACCGTAGCATACCCACCGAACCCTTGGTCGTTCGTATAGGTATAATAGCGCTTGCCCGTATATTTACCCAGCGCCGAAGCGGAGAAGCCGCCCTGCGTGAGCGTCAGCATGCTTGAATAGAGCTGCTTCGGCGTATCGACCTGCTGCTTGCCATCGGTGGCATAGAGCACGCAGGTGGTCGTGCAGAAGTTCAGATCCTGATCATAGGTCGTCTTGTTCAGCGACGCCGCATTATACCACGTAATCCACGGTGCGGGCTTCAGGAGGACGCCCAGTTCGACGCCGCGCGCAGTGACGCTGCCGGCATTGTGGAAGGAATTCCCGCAGCCCGGGTTCTGCTGCTGGTTCGTCGGGCACGGGTTGTACTGCAGCAAGCGGTCGTCGAACTTCACCCAATAGCCGGTCAGCGACACCTGCAGCATTTGGCTGACATACCGATAGCCGCCTTCGACGCTGCGCGACGTTTCCGGCTTCAGCGTCAATCCCTGGACGTTCCAGATCGCCTGCGTCACAGATTGCGGCCCGAGCTTGAAGCCGCCTTGGTACATCGCGATGTTTTCGGCATAGCTCGCGAACACTTCGTGCCCGCGCGCGACTTCATAGCGTACGCCGGCTTCGGGGAGGAAGTAATCCTTCGCCACCAGCGTCCCCGTGGCGAACTGCGTAGACGAGGGCGGCGCGGCCTTGGCGATGCCGGGTACGGCGCGCGCGTCGGAGCGCGAATAGGTGCCCTTAAACCCGAAATCGAAGCTCAGCGCATCGTCGAGTAGCGACACCGTGTCCTGTAGATAGAATTGTCGCGTCGTCCAGTCGGTCTCTTGGACCCATTGCGCCGTTGCTGGCTGGCCGCCGAGGAACTGTCCCAGGTTGAACGGGGCCTTCACGTCGTAGCGGATATAGCGCGCCGCGCTGCTGGTGTTGCCTTCGGTCCAGACGCCGGCTTCGAAATGGTTGAAACCGATGCGCCAGCTCAGGCTGCCGAGGATGCCGTCGCGGTCGATGGTATAACGCGTGTCGCGGATCTGCACCGGCAGATCGTCCGCGGTGGTTGCCGTGCCCTGAGTCGAGAGCCCGGAGATGAAGTTGTTGCCGGCACCCTTGTCGGTGTGGCGATAGCCATGCACGCGGGCGCTAAGGTTCTTTGCGATGTCGATGTCGGCCGCGAGGTAGAACAGCTCGTCGTTACGCAGGATCTGGCCGTTGGTGTAGGTGACGTCGGCGATCTTCTCGGGCAGCACCGAGGGCACGCACTTGATGGGCGTCGTCGTCACGGCACAGGCGTTGCGGCTGAGATAGGTTTGCCAGTCGGGGGCGTAACCGCCAAGATCCCAGCCGCGGCGTCCCAGCGTTTCCTTCGACAGATAGGCATCGTCGGCCTGGTTGGTGCGCGAGATGTCCGCGAAGGCGGTGAGGCGGAAGCCGTCGGTCTTGTACATGATCTTGGCGTTGATCTGCTTGCTAGTGGATCGGGTATAGGCACCTTGATCAACGAACAGGTCCTGCCGGGCATATTGGCCCGAGACATAGGCCGACAGGCCTTCATACTCGCCGGTGTCGAGGCGGACGAAGCTGCGCAGGGCGTTCTCGCTGCCGCCGGTCTGGCTGATTTTGAGGCCGGGATCCTTACTTGGGTTGCTGCTGGTATACATCACCGCACCGCCGAGGTTGCTGGTCGAGGCGATGCCGAGACCGGCGATCCCTGTCGCGAGATCGGCACGGGCCAAATTCTCCGAAATCAATGCGCGGCTGATCGTGAGGCCGTTGTAGTTGTTGTAGGCGCCATCGCCCAGCGGCATCCCGTCGAGCGTGTAGCCTAGATGCGTCGTGCTGAAACCGCGAACCTGCAGCGACATCGACTGTTCGTTAAGGCCGAGCGCGTCGATCGACTGCGCGCTGACACCGGGCAGCATGTTCAGCGCCTTCTGAATGCTGGTGCCGGGCGGCAGCGCGTCGAGGTTCGCGGGCAACAGGGTCGATATCGACCGGGTCTCACCGGCGCCGACCACGACAATATCGGTGGCGGAGTCGGCATCAGCGGTGGTCTCGGCAGGCTGGAACTGGGGGTCGACAGACTGGGCATGCGCCCCGGGCGCGAATGCGGTCAGTGCGGCGGACGCCATCAGAACGGCGTAGCCGTAACCGCTGCGCAGTCCGCGGCGCGAAGAATATGTCATGGTGGTTCCCTGTCGTAGCAGCCGGACGGCCGCCCCCGTCGTCGCGGCTAAACGTGAAGTGGGTCATTTCGATTACGAAACGGCGTCCTTCCAGTGACACCGCAGAGCAGGGCTTCTGGGACGTAAATCTGACGATTAACGAATGTCTCAGTGTTGAAAGTTTGAAACGGCTCGTGAGCGACCGAATGTGGGTCGTCGCTACCTCGGCGAGAGTCGACCAGACTCGGTCGTTCACGTTAGTATGGGTTGACGTCCGGTCGTGCTGAAAGCTGCCAATCAAAATTGCACGCAGGAGGCCATCGGCGACGCGCTCGCTTGATGACGTTCATGCTAATCAGGAGCGACCCCGAAAGCGGGCAACTGTTCAAAGTCGTGCGGTGACCAGAGTCGACACCCTCGGACGCCGATAGGTGGCGCCGGTCAACCTTCGCTTCGAACCGCATTGCGTATGCCGATTGTGAGGGCAGTAACCGCTGCTCGACGCTCCTGCCGCATTCTGTCACGAGCCGTCTTTATCCATCGTGATCGTCTCGGCATTCTCGAGCACAATGAAGGGGGCTGCAATCTTGGCGAGAACCGGCCGACTCTTCGAACTTTTGCAAATTCTTCGGAGCAAGAAACAGCCCGTCACCGCGCTGTCGCTCTCGCAGGAAATGGGGGTATCCGAGCGGACGCTGTATCGCGACCTTGCGGAGCTTACCGCGCAAGGGGCCCCGATTTTCGGCGAGGCGGGTGTCGGATATGTCTTGCGGGAAGGGATGTTTCTCCCGCCGCTCATGTTCAGCAACGAAGAGACCGAGGCGGTGGTGCTCGGCCTGAAATATGTGAATCAGTTCGGCGACGAAGTCCTGAAGGCGGCGGCGCGCGACGCAGCGGCCAAGATCGCGTCCGTCCTGTCGGTCGCTGCGCGGGAGACGCTGCAAGAGCCCATCTCGCTGCCGGGGCCGCTTGGCCCGGCATTTCCCGAGAATCTCGTCGATTATGCCGTACTTCGGTCGAGCATCGACAAGCGGCTGAAACTGCGCATCGCCTATCGCGACGCATTGGGTGCGGACAGCAATCGGATCGTCTGGCCGATCGCGCTGGGGTTCATGCAGGAAGCGCGCGTCGTCGTGGCCTGGTGCGAGACACGCCAGGCCTTTCGCACCTTCCGCACCGATCGCATCTCCGCGGCCGAGCCGTTGCAGGAACGCTATCCGGAACGCCGCAATGCCTTGCTGCGCAGGTGGCGAAGCCAGATCGATGACGATGCCGCCCGCCAATTCGCCGACGGTGGTGAGGAGAGGCACGGCTAGCGGAATTCTCGGGGAGCGGTGCCCCGCGTCCGTCACTCCTGACACAATCTGTCAGGGGGGTGCGACTATCCGGAGGTCACCCGATACCGCTTCCGGAGTGACCCGCGATGATCGACCATGTGATCCTGACCGTTTCCAGTTTCGAACGGTCCGTGCCGTTCTACGAGCAGGCCTTGAAGCCGCTCGGCCTCACCGATGTGACCGACTTCCCAGCGCAGGAAGGCCACCCGCAGCTGAAGGGTTTCGGCACCAACGGATCGTGGTTCCTGTGGCTGAAGGAAGGCGCGGCACAACCGGACGCCGTGCACGTCGGCCTGGTCGCCTCCAGTCAGGACAAAGTCCGCGCATTCCACGCTGCCGCCGTCGCGGCGGGTGCTGGGGTGAGGACGGCGCCGGGCCCGCAGCTCCAGTATTTCCCCGGCTATTTCGCCACCTGGATCCTCGATCCGGACGGCCACGACATCGAAGTCGTCAACAAGACCGGTCAGGTCGAATAGCCGCGACCAAACCGCGCTAAGGCGCTCGACCAAGGGGGGGACACCCATGACAATCTCTGAAGCCGACACGAACGGCCTGACCTTTGCCGTGCCGACGCGGCGCGCGCTTCTCGTCGGTGGCGCGGTTGCCGCCGGCGTGGCGCTCGCCGCTTCGAGTGACGGCGCCGTTCGCCGCGCAACCCTGAACACTGACGGAGAAAAGACGATGGGCACGATCACGGTCAAGGACGGCACGAGCATCTTCTACAAGAGCTGGGGCGAGGGTCAGCCGATCATGTTCCACCACGGCTGGCCGTTGAGCGGCGACGATTGGGACACGCAGATGATGTTCTTCGCGGCTAAGGGCTTCCGCGTCGTCGCGCATGACCGGCGTGGCCACGGGCGGTCGAGCCCCAGCGCGACCGGCAACGACATGGACAGCTATGCCGCCGATGTCGCCGCGGTCGCCGCGCAGCTCGGCCTGCAGAACGCCGTCCATATCGGTCATTCGACCGGTGGCGGCGAAGTGGCGCGCTATGTCGCGCGCTACGGCGGCAACGGTCGCGTGGCGAAGGCCGTGCTGATCGGTGCGATCCCACCGGTGCTGATGAAGACCGCGGCCAATCCGGATGGCGTACCGGCCGCGGTGATCGACGGCATCCGCGCCGCGGTCGCGGGCAATCGCGCGCAATTCTATCGCGATTTTCCGAGCGGGCCGTTCTATGGCTACAACCGCCCGGGCGCGGTGCCGTCGCAGGCGGTGATCGACAACTGGTTCCGTCAGGGCATGGCGGGCGACATCAAGGCGCAGTATGACTGCATCACCGCTTTCTCGGAAACCGACTTTACGGCAGACCTGAAAGCGATCAAGCAGCCCGTGCTGCTGCTGCACGGCGAGGACGACCAGATCGCGCCGATCGCCGGAACTGCGGCACGCACGGTCAAGTTGCTGCGCAACGGCACGCTCAAGCGCTATCCGGGCTATCCGCATGGCATGGCGACGACGCACGCCGACGTCATCAACGCCGACATTCTCGCGTTCATCCAGCAGTGAGCTTTAGCGGCGGGCGGGAGTCGCATCCCGCCCGCTTTCCGACGACCGTCCTTTCCACCACGGCGCCGCCTCTCGCGCGCGCAGGAGACCTGTCATGTCCACCGTCATCACCCTGTCGCACGGACAGTTGCGCGAGCGCTTCGCCGAGCTCGCCGAGACCCCGGCCATCCTCAAGGCGTTCGATTTCGCTCGGGCGCGGATGTCGCCGGTCCTGTTCCATCACGTCACGCGGTCCTGGATCTTCGCGGCCAAGATCGGTGCGCGGCGCGCCGAACCCTTCGATGCGGAGATCGTGGCGGTCACGACCCTGCTGCACGACATGGGTTTCACGCCGCACGGCGAAGGCCCGCATCGCTTCGAGGTCAACGGCGCCAACCTCGCCCGCGGCTTCGTGCGCGACCTGGGGTTCGACGATCGCCGTGCGCAATTGGTGTGGGACGGCATCGCGCTGCACGCCACCCACTCGATCAGCCTGTTCAAGGAGACCGAGGTTGCGCTGTCGTCGCGCGGGATCGGCGTCGATTTCGGCACCCCGGATTATGCGACGCTGGACCCGGCAGAAATCGCCGCAGTCGTCGCGGCGGTGCCGCGGCTCGACATGAAACGCGCCTTTGCGGCGTGCGCGCTGCATGTGGCGGAGACCCAGCCCGACACCACCTACGACACCTTCATCCGCGATTTCGGCGAGCGGTACGTGCCGGGCTATGCTGCGCCCTCCTGGGTCGATGCCATCGCCGCAGGTCCCTACACGGAGTGATGCGGGCCCCTCGCGCTTTATTGTGTTTGGAAAAGGGGGCGCTCTCAATCGGGTGGCTTTTAGATGCGGCCCGTCGGATATCGGCCCAAGCTTGCTCGTTCCGAGGCCGGATGTCGGAAGCGCTTTGAGTGTCAGCTCCTGTCAGCAGCTGACATTGGGCGCCGGGTCAACGAGCGACTGCTAAGTCCTAAACCAAGCCATTCCGACCCGCGCGCCTCGACATTAACGAGCGACCGAAGTTGGGAAGACGAAATGAGGGTGCGAGTGTCGCCTATTGGGTCTTCGCGACCGAATACTTGCCATTCTGGTTTGCAACATCGGTGTGTTCACAGACGGTCAAGGTTGGACCGATGCCAGGGGGTTTGAGTTTTAGTCAGTCGTAGGCAAATCAACCCTCACGCCATGATCGCCGGGCGATCCATTCACACTCTGCCAACCAGCAGCCACGTTAGAAACAATCTAGCAATGCTTAATGATATTGACTCGCAACAGCACATAAGCCA
>JARUXA010000140.1 GCA_030433805.1 Sphingomonas sp. PsM26
ATGTTCGGCGAAGCGGCGCTAGGCGATTACGCGCGCGTGCTGGAATTAGGAATTGTCGAATGGAGCTCGGAAACACGCATCGATCAGATCCGCTCTGCTATCGACACAATTCGTGAAGCGACATGATGATGTTACTCAGTCTGCAGATAGCATGAATTTAACGATTAATTCGCCAATTAGATTTATGTTATATATCTCGTAAGGATAGTGGAAGCGATTTGCCAATCGCTTCTATCTTGCAGATAGCTGACGGGGGATAGCCTATGAAGGATAATTTAAACAAACAGTGTCTGAATAGTCACAATGACGTTAAAACGTTTTCTAAAAGACTTATTACAGAATGTGGGGTTAAAAAGGCGGAACACCTTGTAAGAACCCAAATAGACAAAAGCACTGGCACCATCAGAAGGTCATGGAATGCCATTCTTATGGAGATATTGGCTCATTGAGCAATATTGTTATTAATAATAGCAAAGCATGGCGCGAACTATCTTCGATAGAGAGATTGGATCGTATGGCTCAAATATAATACCTCGAACTTTTAAGTGCTTATAAAGTGCTTTATCCCACATGTCGACATGTCCTATCAGTGCTATTACGGGCGTTTTTTTGTATTTTTGTATACTTTCTATTTGCATAATAATATCGATATTCTGTTTTAGCGTTGGCGCGGATACAATGATGCAGCTGGGATGATAGTCTTCTATCATAATTGGACTCAATGCGCTTATGATCCCTGAATGTGTTGCGACACATAGTCCTGTATCAATCCTAAGAGAACTCTCTAAAAGTACAAGCGAATCCGGGTTTTCGCCAATACACAAGACAGAGACTGGTTCTTCAACATCTGCTTGATCCGCCTTCTCATTTAACGCCGTTAGAAAATTGCACATAGTCTCGAACCCAGTTTTTGAATGCCATTCAAACCTTCATGACGCAGCGCGTACTTATGGCATGACACATATTCGTCCGCCATCCACCGTGCAGGTTGCCATACTGGTTCACGATTGACGAATGATTGACACAGCGTACCGAAAAATCTCTATATTGTCAGACCAAGTCAGATTAGAATAAGAATATCCTTTGAATCATTGTTCCCGTTATGCACCTGAGCCTCAGTTCGGTACCGCTCTAAATCCTCTCGGACGTAGGCGATGGCTTTATTGTGACCCACTGTATCTCGAACGTCCTCCGACACGTAAGGTGCGCCGTCGGTAAATGCGACGAGCTTGCTGTTGCGACCGCCTCGACTGATCCCGATCGCCTAGGTGTTTAGTCCCGGCATCTGGTGGATCGGATCGACGATGAACCTGTCA
>JARUXA010000141.1 GCA_030433805.1 Sphingomonas sp. PsM26
TTCCATTCCAACGAAAGGATCGCACCATCAAACCGTGGGATCAAACACCTAAGCACCTCCCAGAGCCCCGACGCCAGCGTTGGTGAGCAGACCGCCTCCAAGGATCGATAGATCCTTCTTGCGGGCCGAACCTGTGGCGATCGCCTGTTGGATGCCGGTTTTTACCTCGATCAAGGTGAGCATCGTCTGGCTCGACTTGACCTTCTGTTTGAACCCAAGGCCACCGGGGAACATCGTGCCGAGACCGCCCCCGCTGCCACCCGCATCGGAATCGGAATAGAGCACCTTGGCCTGCAGAAGGTAATCCGCTGCCTTCAGCGTGGCCTGGTTGTTCGCGCCGGCCACGCTCCCCCCGGCTGCGAGTTGACGCTCGCGCTGTAACGCATCGAAACCTTCGCCACGATCGACGACCTGAAAGCAGCCTGATTGGGAAACCAGAAGCTTCAGGAGAGGGATTGGATCGACGCGCTGGCTACCGCCGTTCTGTGCTTCAGCCATCCGCATCAGTGCTGCGAGACCTGGTGGAATGCCTTCTGCGGTTCAGCGATCCTGACTCGGTAAGTGCCAATCTGAACTGGCGTCGCCGTCTTTCTCCCGCCGGCGACGTAGACCCCCAGCACGTCCTTACGTGCCGGAGGACGCCGACGACACGCTCCCGGTGGACCTGGCGGCTTGCATGGCCGTCGCGCGCGCGAAGTCGGCATTCTGGATCATGCTTGATCGCGATGAACCTGAAATCGAAGGGCTCCCAGTCTTCGACTGGTGACTCTGGACTGAAAACCCAGCGCCGGCGCCACGATCTGCGCCGGGCTATTCGGAGACCTCAGATGGTCGACACGACAGACAGCAATATCGATACGATCGGACGCCTCAACGATCGCTGCCGCCAAGGGCTCGATCGAACGGCTACCCACGGTAGAGCATCTCCTCGACGATCGGCGCAACCACCACGGTCGCGATGAGCAGCGCGATGCCAGATGGCCCGGCCATCGAGGCGATCAGCGCGCGGCCGACCTCCAAATTGCTGGACGATCCGGACTGCCAAACGGTCGCACCCTGCAACGCCAGGATGCCGAGTGGGATCTGCGCAACCGCAAGGCCAACCAAGATGGTCAGAATGGTCGAGCGATCCCACTCCACCCCGACCAGCAGGACAGCACGTGTGCGGCCTGCTTTGCGCGTATCGGCTTCAGCCGCGACCAGCTGCAGGCGGCGCGTGGCAACCATAGATACCTTAGGCTCGAGATATCGAGACCGGGCAGCAGAGAACTGACGAACATGCCTGATAACGAGCCTGGCGCGTGGC
>JARUXA010000142.1 GCA_030433805.1 Sphingomonas sp. PsM26
AGCGCCGAGGATCTGGTGACTGCAGAAGCGAACCGTCCGGTCCGTCGCTGCGGTGACACCCCTCTAGGCGGGGTCCCTGATTCGGTCAAACGCTTTTTTGCACTTTTCTTTCAATCATGCGGCAAACCTGCGGAACCGCTAGGGTTTGGGCAAGCCTTGAGGCTTTGCCATTCTCCCCCGTATTCACGACACACCCGATCAAATCCGACCCGCTCCAGCCAAAACACTGGCAATCATGGGTGGGAGGCCGCTCATCTAGCGATCGACGAGCCAGATCCTTGTGCAGCTGGTTCAACAGGGATCGACCATCCACGGGATCTGATTGCGCGATCCGCAAGACGGTCGGCCGGCAACGAAGGACGTAGGGCGCGACATCGACACCGCCATACGTGACGTGCCGCCACGACATTTAGTGCCGCGGCTTAAGCCGACTGGATATAATTGCGCATGGCCTCGGCATCGGCCTCGATCCGGTCGATTCGGTATTTGACCAGGTCGCCGATCGACACCATGCCGACGATGCGGTCCGCTTCTACCACTGGCAAATGGCGGATCCGCCGCTTGGTCATCAGCGACAGCGCCCCAATCACCGCTTCGTCCGCACGGACCGTAATCGCCGGTGCCGTCATGATATCGGCGACGGTGCGGTCGAGCGCAGCCGCGCCATGGTGCGCGATCGCATAGATCACGTCGCGTTCGGAGAAAACGCCCGCAACCCGATCGCCATCCAATACCGGGACCGCACCGATCCTGCGTTCCGCGAGCAACGCCACCGCCGCGCCGACGCTCTGATCCGCGGTTACCGAGACGACCTCGCGTCCCTTGCCGCCCAATATCGCTCCGATCGTCATCATCGCTCTCCCGCTTCGCTCGGTGATCGAGTCTCGCGCTTGAGAATTTCACGTTTGCGCGGCAATGGGAAGCATGGCGAAGCGGTCCAGCCTCGATGATCCAGACTATGCAGCATTTGCATGGAGCCGGTACCGGCGGATCCTGGGATGGATGGGCCTCGTCGCGATCGCGTTCATCACCGCTGCGATCATCGTGCTCGATCGGGTTTATGGTCCGCTCGGCTGGGTCGCGATCCTCGCGGTGATCGGTGGCGCGGGCGGATCGATCATGCTCGCAGCCGCGCTGATGGGGCTGATCTTCCTCAGTTCGGGAAGCGGCCACGACGAGTCGATCGACGATATAGAGTGAGGGCCGGGCTCGCGTGAGGAGCCAACCGAGCCTGTGTACATACGGTCGTGGGGGGGGGGGGGGGGGGGGGGGGGGGGGGGGGGGGGGGGGGGGGGGGGGGG
>JARUXA010000143.1 GCA_030433805.1 Sphingomonas sp. PsM26
ACATTATAAAAAAGGACCCTTGACGATGAACTGCGCCCCAATTGTTAGACATAATCTAACCAATTGGAGGCGCAGTTTTTATGAAGAGATTTTCAGAAGAAGAGAAACTAATGGCTGTGAAAAAATACTTATCTAATGAAGGGTCTTTTAAAAGAATCGGAGATTCTATAGGGGCAGATGAAGGAGATGTGCGCAGTTGGGTTCAACGCTTTCAATATCATGGGAACGAAGCGTTTAAAAATTCCTATGCAAGGTACTCAGTAAAAGATAAACTAGATGTACTCACCTATATGAAACAACAGGGTACGTCAATAAGAGAAACAGCTGCCATCTTCAATATTAAATCTAGAAGAACGCTTAAAAGGTGGCAAATTCTTTATGAGAATGGTGGTATTGATGCCCTAAAACCTAAGGGAAAGAGGCGTCCATCCATGAAGAAGATAAAGAATAAACAAGAAAACCCTACTACTCAATCAATTGATGCTCTACAAGCTGAGCTAGAATATTTACGTGCAGAGAATGCTTATTTAAAAAAGTTGAAGTCCTTAGTTCAGAAAACATCTCAACACGAGAAAAAGCAGAAGTAGTACACGAACTAAGGAAGCAATTTGACTTAAAATTACTACTATTTGTATCTAACCTTGCGCGCAGTACCTATTATTATTGGGTAAATGCTTCTTCCAATCGTATTGATAAATATGGAGATATGAAAAACCTTATCCAAGATATATTTCATCATCATAAGGGACGTTATGGATATCGTCGTATTACGCTAGAACTTAGACGCCAAGGCTATGTACTAAATCATAAAACTGTACGTCGTTTAATGAAAGAACTAGGATTAAAATGTTTAGTTCGAGTTAAAAAATATCGTTCTTATAAAGGAAATGTTGGAGAAACAGCTCCTAATGTCCTGCAGCGTGATTTTCAAGCTACTCGGCCTAATCAAAAATGGGTAACAGATGTGACAGAGTTTCACCTGTTTGGCAAAAAGCTTTATTTATCCCCTATACTGGATCTTTTTAACGGTGAAATTATCTCTTATCACATCGAATCAAAGCCTATCTATCCTTTGGTAGGTAAGATGCTTGATCAAGCATTAAAATGCTTAAAACAGGGAGAAAAAGTCATTCTCCATTCAGACCAGGGTTGGCACTATAGAATGTCAAAGTACAAAAAAGCACTCCAACAAAATAATATTATTCAAAGTATGTCCCGTAAGGGCAACTGTCTAGATAATGCCGTCATAGAGAATTTCTTTGGCTTATTGAAGTCAGAGCTTTTATACCTTCAACAA
>JARUXA010000144.1 GCA_030433805.1 Sphingomonas sp. PsM26
CTTTTTTGAGTTGTGTTCCGGAAAGAGGTATTATGTTAACTAACCTTGTATATCATATACAGCGTAAAAACGAAAAACCTACTGAACAGGGGATCAGTAGGTTTTTCTGCTATAGATATCACTATTTATCAGTTGATGCTCGGAACATCTTGGGTAGTTTGCTCAATATAAAAAAATTGATCTAAAAAAGCAAACATTATTGTTTTTTTAGATGTACTATTTTAGCAGCATTGTCTAAACGTTCTTCTGATTTTTTTAATCGTTTTTGAGTGTTTATTAAAGATTTTTGAACAGATGAAGGTGTAATAGTTGAAACTTTAACGCTTTTTGCTTCTGTACATACCAGGTGACCTATACCATCTTTCCATTGAATCGTACATTTAAAATTCCCAAATAAGTTGTTACGTATTTTTAAAACGAGATGTTTTGTCATAGGATAAGAATTATCACTATGTGAGAGCATTAATATAGCCTTATCTCGGTCTTTCTCATGAATGATATTCCATATATTAGATGCATCTGGAAAGTATGAATGAGTTGTGTTTGAAGAATTTAAAATCGTACCTTTTTGATTGATTTGAAAATAAGGAACAGGAATCCATTTAGTTATCATAGTATTCATGTTCTGTCTCCTTTAAATTAATAATCAACTTATTTAAAGTGTATTTGATATACATCTTAAAGATAAAAAAAACGAAATATCTTGTCAATCGGAAACAGTTTTTTCATAGAAACTTTGTTCATCTTATTATTTAATGTGTTCCGAAAATGTTTTATGTTAACAAGTAAGAGAAGTAATAGCAGGAAATATCATCTTGCATTTGAATACTAGTATTATACTCTTAATACGAAAATGGAGGCTAGTATGATGCTGGTAAAAAAGATGTTAAATGGGATTATGATGAAAGAAATCACTATTAAAGAATTAGCTGATCAGTATGATGTGAGTACTCGTACGATTCAATTAAAGATTAAGAAATTAGGTTATCAATGGGACAGTAAGGAAGGTATTTATCGCTATGTTGGAGAAGAATCAGAGCCTTTAGATGTTGATTTTCGTACCCTTATCTCGAAAAACAGTAAAATGCCAGCAGAACAAAAGTTAACTATTAGCGAGATGGCAGCTAGTACGAGCTATGTTGATGAAAGCGAAAGTACTAGCACTAGCTCTTCAAAAGCTAGCACAGTAGATGCAATTGATTTGTTGCTGCAAAGTCCAAAAGAC
>JARUXA010000145.1 GCA_030433805.1 Sphingomonas sp. PsM26
CTTCCATCATTTCGACTAAATCACGAAAGCTAAGGTTGTACCGCAGGTACCATCTAACGGTTAGTAAAATAATGTCCGGCTGATAATGTTTCCACTTAAATAGATTCTGCTTTTCCATACTGATCACGTCCTTCTTTTAGAGTACTAGTATCAGTATGTCCAAGTTTTAGAGATTGCTTACAAGTGAATTGAAGTTTTTGCACCAGAACCCTAAAAAGAAAAGCCTACCTCTCATGTTTTAACGTTTTTTATTTCTTCTTAATCTTATCCCTATTCCACCTTTAATTTTTTCTTAGATCGCTCAATTGGCATGGATAGGAAAACAACCGCGGTAGTAATAAGGAGTCCACCTAAGAGTTGATATATTCCAAATGATTCATTTAACCAAATCATTGAAACGATTGCTGCTACTAATGGTTCAATACTGGATAATAGACTTGTTTCCGTTGCATTTAAATATTTGAGACTACCAATATAGAGAATAAAAGATAACGTTCCACTGATAATCACGAGAAGCAATATTGATAACGTGCTAAATGTTAATGAATGTGCCAAATGTACAACACTAAAATCCTGGTTGTATATAAACAAAGCAACTCCACCAATTAACATACCCCAGCCAATGATGACAACGGTTCCCCACTCTTTTATTAATGACGTAGGATGAAGAGTATAGAAAGTAAAGCCAAGGGTTGTAAGTAGACCAAGGGTAATAGCTTCTTTCGATAATATGATATTTTCAACAGAACCGTTAGTAATTAGAAAGAAAGTGCCCATTAAAGCCGAAACGACCGCCAACAATTGCATTGCCGTTGGTAGTTTTTTTGTTTGTATTGCTACGTAAATGGTAATTAAAACAGGACCAAGAAATTGAAACAGTACTGCTGTCACAGCAGTACTTACATGGATTGTTTCAATAAAAGCATACTGAGCGCCAAGCATTCCTAGAATGCCAAAAATAATGAGTTGGATCCAATGTCGTGGGTGCTTCCAAACACCAAATATATTTTTTTTAGTAAGATACAGTAGTGTCAAAGTTATAATTCCGGCGAGCAGTAGTCGCACAATGAGAAATTTACTTGATGTGAGGCTACTGTTTTGAAAAAGCCACTGAATCATCGGACCGGAGACTCCCCATAATGCAGCCCCACTAATAATCATTAAAA
>JARUXA010000146.1 GCA_030433805.1 Sphingomonas sp. PsM26
TTGTAAATGCTAGCATATATAACCTTAAATTGTTAAATTAAAGGTTTATTTCTATATATTGTGTTATACTTTTAAACATGTATTACGGTTGTAGAGGAGTTTTCAATTGAAACAGAAAGAGATTTTTTCGTGGATTAAATCCATTATTATTGCCTGTATTCTGGCTTTTGTGGTGAGAGAGTACCTATTTACACCTATAGTAGTAGACGGTGAATCGATGATGCCGACTTTAAAAGACAGTGAACATATTATTCTTAATGAAGTAGGTAAAAATAAAGTAAATAATATAAAAAGATTTGATATTATCGTTTTTCATGCTACAAAGGAAAAAGACTATATTAAAAGAGTAATCGGTTTACCTGGTGATCATATAGAATATCGCAATGACACGCTATATATAAACGGCAAAAAATATGAAGAGCCTTATCTAGACCAATATAAAAAAGAAATAGGAACAGGCCCATTAACTGAGGATTTTAAACTTGAAGATTATACAGGCAGCAAAACCGTTCCAAAGGGTCAATTATTTGTCATGGGAGATAATAGAATGTACAGCTTAGATAGCAGATCACCTAAAGTAGGAACAATCTCCGTAGACAAAATCGTAGGAAAAGCCAAATTAGCTTATTGGCCTTTAAAAGAATTTCAATGGATTAAGTAAAATCTTTTAAAGCTCCCTTATGAAAGGGAGCTTTTTCTATTTCTTTGCCAGTCTGTCACATGAAATGAAGCATTGTTGCTTTAAGTCCCACACTAACTGCAGCCCCTGTTTAAATTCACTTTTCCTTATATTTTCTGCGAAAGTGAGAAATAGCTGACGCTCCTGCACCAGCAATCAAAATTGAAAAAATAGTAGATAGCGTATCATTGGCAACAAACGTCTTCACCAAAAATGCAGATAGAAAAATAGCTACAAAACCTATTCCTAAATATGAAAGATTAATAATTGATCACTCCAGCTATAACGTTATTCCTATGTAAAAGGTTTTACAATTAAAAACATGATGAACATAATAACGGCAAATAAAGCCCCCTGAAGAACAAAGTTAATTGGTTTATGAGTATCTTCATTAGCCTTTACAAACAGCTTAGACCATCTTGTATACATCACTAATTTTGCACAAAAGCTAAATAAAACACCTGCAATGATTGAAGC
>JARUXA010000147.1 GCA_030433805.1 Sphingomonas sp. PsM26
TCCTAAATTTCGAACGTATCAAATCTCGTCAGTCATACGACAGACGGCTGCTCGAGAGTGTGGATCGGTGTTGCCGTTACCCCGTGATCAGGGTGCCGATGAGCTGACCTTCCGCCGGCAGCTGCCCGTCGAGCATTAGCATGGCGAGGCCCTGAACGAGTGACCATGCCCACAGGGCGCTCGTCTCCGCTTCACCTGACGCCGCGGCACTCGGTAACGCTCCTGCGGTGTTGGCTCGCAGCATCCGCAACGCCTCAACCTCACCCGCCGCCTGTAGCTGCGCGGACGAGGTGGAGATCAGGTGGAAAAGGTCAGGCTTGGCGAGCACGAGGCGCACATTTATCCTTCAATAGCCGCCTTGTGAGGGGAAGAGAATTCCTTAACGACTTGAGTCTACTACGGTATAAATGACCGCATCAGTCTCTTCGGTAATCGAGTGTATGCGTCACATGCACGATGCTCAGCTGATGATCGTCGCCAGCCTCGTCTGCGCTGTCGGCATCTATGCGTCCTTCGCGATCGGCCATCACGCGGCTCGGGCTAATGGCT
This sequence comes from Sphingomonas sp. PsM26, assembly GCA_030433805.1. Taxonomy (GTDB): domain Bacteria; phylum Pseudomonadota; class Alphaproteobacteria; order Sphingomonadales; family Sphingomonadaceae; genus Sphingomonas. Next base: position 550 of record JARUXA010000147.1, read on the forward strand.
CTGCTAAGACCCGGTGGGGTATCGTCAGTATCGTCGCAAGCGCCAGTACCGCCTGGGCTACCCACTTTATCGTCCTGCTCGCGTTCAAGCCGGGTATGCCAGCCGCGTTCGAGCCGCTGCTGACCGCGGTATCGCTGACGTGCGCCATCGTGGGGATCGGCGCTGGCGTTTTCATCTCTATTCGAGTGCGCCAGCGTTGGCAGCATTTCGTGGCCGGGCTGATCGTTGGTGTGGGAGTGACAGCCCTCCACTATGTTGGCCAAGCGGCGTACCTTGTGCAGGGTAGCGTCGAGTGGAACCTGGGGCTCGTCCTGCCATCCATTGTTGTTAGCCTGCCTCTTTCAGGGCTTGCGATGGTGGCTGTTGCTAGCCGCAATCGGAGAACCCGTGCGACTGCAGCGCCACTGCTGTTCGTCTCGATCGCATTGCTCCACTTCTGCGGCATGGCCGCGATGACGCTCCATTTCGATGCGGCGAAGCGCTTTCCCGACAACGCCGTATCTCCGCACGCAATCACACCCGTTGTTGCCGGGGTTTCACTCGCCCTTATCGTACTTGCTATATTTGGTT
>JARUXA010000148.1 GCA_030433805.1 Sphingomonas sp. PsM26
TTCATATACATATATTTTTAAAAATGAATGTTATGATTAAACATTATCTTAGAATATAACTTTATTTAAGTTCTGTTGTTATTTAGGTAAATGCTAAAGTGTTTTTTATATTATTTATGTTTTAATATTTATACTTAGTGACGACAAATTAGTTCTTTTTCTACAGGATGTGTAAAAATTAACACTATTTTTAATAGAATATGTTAAATTTTACTTTTCTTAATAAGATTAAATTATTTTTATATCAAAATTATTATATATTTTAAATTTACATCATTTTTTATAAAACTATAAGATTTGTATATAACAATCAGAAAAACAATATATTTGCTGTTACTTTAAGTAAATGATAAAAATTTAGTTTTAATAAAAGAGTTTGATCATTTACTTCTCATTAATAATAACGTTTATTACGTATTCTTAATAAACATTAAAGTGATTTGGGTGTTTTGTTGTGAAAGAAACAAAAACTCGTTATACTGTATACAAATTAGGGAGGAGTTATTATGGATAAACGACAGCAGTTAATGAGTGAACTTATGGATTTGTGTAATGAAATAATTTGGCGTAATAAACCTGAAGTAGAATTGGCTTTAAAGGACTATACGTTGAGTGAAATAGAATTAATTGAAAATATCTCTCTAATCCCAAATGCAAATGTAACAAAACTTGCAGCTGCAAGCTACATGACTCGAGGTGCTATAAGCAAGCTTACCAAGAAGCTGATAGCTAAAAATATTATAGAGAGTTATCAAAGTGTCGCAAATAAAAAGGAAATATATTTTCGACTAACAACCCATGGACAAAAAATAAATGATATCCATCAAAAATTACACCAATCTTTTCTTGAACGTGATAAAGAAGTATTTAAGCACATGACCGATGAAGAATTTGACACCATTTTTCGTTTCATTGGTCGATATAGACATCATCTGAAAAATATCACTGAGTAAGTGGTATTTTTTTATGTTACTTTATTGTTGACGAGGAAACAATAAAGCGGTAAACTTATGTTTGTTTCTTGAGAAACAATAACTTCAAAGGAGAATTATCATGGATACTTCAATAAATAAACATGCCCTACCGTTTGGGCTTATCACTGTCTTCTTAACTGG
>JARUXA010000149.1 GCA_030433805.1 Sphingomonas sp. PsM26
ATTCTATACTTTATTGACCTTATCTATCACTAGAAAAAAATAAGTTGTAGATGCCTCACGGCTTCTTGAGTAGTTTGCTCAAGTTGCTATTTATTATCCGTTTATAGTAGGGAAGAATATAAATCAATTTCTTTTACTGCTTATTTGTACCAACAGATCGGTAAGAAAGATAATAATAAAGGGAACAATGCAAACAATGAAGATTTCACGAAAGGCCATATAAACCTTATTATTCATTTATTTTGAATCCACCTTTATATTTTAGAGTAAACATGCTAGGGTTTCTTAAGTAATAAAATGTTCGAATAAAAGAAAAGTATTCATAATGGTAAGTACGTTCAAGAAAATAAACATTATGTTAGCTGAATTTGTATACCATACACAGACTAAGAACAGAAAAAACTACCTTTGTGGCGACATGAGGTAGGTTTTTCTAGTCGTAAAATATAGATGTTCAGCTGACGCTCTATTGCATCTTGAGTAGTTTGCTCAAGATAAAAAGAATTCATGTAAAGAAAAACAAAGAATTAGGGTTTTCTCATTCTTAGTATTTTACCAACTTTGTTTATAGTTTTTTCTGATTCCTCTAACCGTTTTTGGGTATTTATTAAAGAGCGTTCAACAGATAACGGTGTAAGGACTTTACTACTCTTTACTTCCGTACATACTAGATGACCTATCCTATCTTTCCATTGGATCGTACATTTAAAATTCCCAAAGAACCCGTTCTTTATCTGTAAAATTAGATGTTTTGTTACGGGATGGGAATTAGTACTCTGTGATAGCATTACTATAGCTTTATTCCTGTCTTCTTTATGAATGATCGTCCATATATTAGATATAGGAGGAAAATATGAATGTGTTATGTTTGAAGAATTTAGAATTGCACCCTCTTGATTGATTTGAAAATAAGGAACAGGAATCCATTTAGTTGTAGAAGTATCCATATTCTAGCTCCTTTCAATTAAAGAATGAATCTTTCTATTTCACCATAACATATCTAAATAAGTTTTGTATGTACCGATAAAGCACATTATATTAACTACGTTTGTATATCGTATACAGTACAGCTTAAAAACAGAAAAAACAACTGGGTCCGTTCAGTTC
>JARUXA010000014.1 GCA_030433805.1 Sphingomonas sp. PsM26
ACTGACACCCCCGACGAAACCGGCGCAATCCGCCGCTGCATCCTGCTCGGCGACCCCGCCCCCCCCCAGCCGCAAGTCCGCCCACCGCAGTCCCCCCCCCGCGGCGGCCCCCCCCACCTGGTGCCGGGCCGACGCACCGTCATGCGATCAGGCCGAAGCGCCCATCGCCTGTTCGAGGTTGAGGCGAACCTGCTCGAAGAACTGCTCGGTCGTCATCCACGGCTGCTCCGGGCCGATCAGCAACGCGAGATCCTTGGTCATGTGACCATCCTCGACCGTCTTGATGCAGACACGCTCAAGCGTCTCGGCAAACTGCGTCACCTCAGGCGTACCGTCGAACTTGCCGCGATACTTGAGGCCGCCGGTCCAGGCGAAGATCGACGCGATCGGGTTGGTCGACGTCGCCTTGCCCTGCTCGTGCTGGCGGAAGTGACGCGTCACGGTGCCGTGCGCGGCTTCCGCCTCGACCGTCTTGCCGTCCGGCGTCAGCAGCACCGAGGTCATCAGGCCGAGCGAGCCGAAGCCCTGTGCGACCTGGTCCGACTGGACGTCGCCGTCATAGTTCTTGCACGCCCAGACGAATTCACCGTGCCACTTGAGCGCCGATGCGACCATGTCGTCGATCAGGCGATGCTCGTAGACGATGCCCGCTTCCTTGAACTTGTCCTTGAATTCGCTCTCGAAAACCTCTGCGAAGAGGTCCTTGAAGCGGCCGTCATAGGCCTTCAGGATGGTGTTCTTGGTCGACAGGTACACCGGCCACTTGAGGTTCAGGCCATAGTGCATCGAGGCGCGCGCGAAATCGCGGATCGAATCGTCGAGGTTGTACATCGCGAGCGCGACGCCCGACGTCGGGAACTGGAACACCTCGCGGTCGATCACTTCGCCGTCGTCGCCCTCGAACACCAGCTTGAGCTTGCCCGGGCCGGGAACGCGGAAGTCGGTCGCGCGATACTGGTCGCCGAACGCGTGACGGCCGACGACGATCGGGTGCGTCCAGCCCGGGATCAGGCGGGGGACGTTCTTGATCACGATCGGCTCACGGAAGATCGTGCCACCGAGGATGTTGCGGATCGTGCCGTTGGGCGACTTCCACATCTTCTTGAGGCCGAATTCCTCGACGCGCTGCTCGTCCGGGGTGATCGTCGCGCACTTCACGCCGACGCCGTACTTCTGGATCGCCTTGGCGCTGTCGACGGTGATCTTGTCGTCGGTGCCATCGCGGCTCATCATGCCGAGGTCGTAATATTCCAGATCGATATCGAGATACGGCAGGATCAGCCGCTCGCGAATCCACTGCCAGATGATCCGGGTCATCTCATCGCCGTCGATCTCGACAACGGGCGTCTTTACCTTGATCTTCGCCATCACGCACTTTCCTGTGGGGGTTTTGCGGGTAGCGTCTAGGAGCATGGGCCGGATCGATCAACCCGCGCAAGCCGACCGGCATTGACGATTGTGACAAACCAGCCGGTCGGTTAGGGTCGGCGCATGATACCACCAAGCCATTCGTCGCCGAGCCCCGAAACCGCCAAATGGCGCGTGCCGGACCTGCACCCCGAGGGGCGCAAATATGTCGTCATCGCCGCGGTCGTCGCGTTGATCGCGCTGATCTGGCTCGGCTGGTTCGTTGCCTGGCCGCTGATCGGCCTGACGTTGTGGGTGGCATTGTTCTTCCGCGATCCCGTGCGGGTCACGCCGTCGGGCGACGGCCTGATCATCTCGCCGGCGGACGGGCTGGTATCGATGATCCAGCGGATGCCGGTACCGCGCGAGCTCGCTGGCCCCAATGGGCTCGGCGAGGCACCCCTGGTGCGCGTGTCGGTGTTCATGTCGGTGTTCGACGTCCACATCAACCGCACCCCGATTGCGGGAACGGTCAAGCAGGTCGTCTACATTTCCGGCAAGTTCCTTAATGCCGAGCTCGACAAGGCGAGCGAGGACAATGAGCGGCAGCATCTGGTGGTCGAGGGGCGTGACGGGCGTCGGGTGGGTTTCACCCAGATCGCCGGTTTGCTCGCGCGCCGGATCGTGCCGTTCGTCAAGCCAGGCGACATGGTCGCCGCAGGCCAGCGGATCGGGCTGATCCGGTTCGGCAGCCGTCTTGACGTCTATCTGCCCGAGGATTGTGCCTGTCAGGTCGTACTGGGCCAGCGCAGCGTTGCCGGCGAGACGATCCTGGGACGCGTCGGGGCAAGCGCGGCAACCGGCATCGCGCAATGAGCGCGCTGGAAGGAACGGCATGAGCCGGCCGGTGCGTCGGCCATCGCCGCGTGGACTGCCATTGCGAACCGTAGCGCCCAACGCGGTCACTGCACTTGCGCTGTGCTCAGGGCTGACCGGGATCCGTTTCGCGATTTCGGGCCAGTGGGAAACCGCGGTGCTGATGGTGATGATCGCCAGCGTGCTCGACGGGATCGACGGACGGATTGCGCGGATGGTGCGCGGCGAGAGCCGTTTCGGCGCCGAGCTTGATTCGCTTTCCGACGCGATCTCGTTCGGCGTGTCGCCAGCGCTGATCCTGTATCTGTGGTCGCTGAAGGATCTACCGCGGCTCGGATGGCTGTGCGCGCTGATCTTCGCGGTATTTTGCGCGCTTCGTCTGGCCCGCTTCAATGCGGCGATCGACGTGGTGGAACAGCCGCACAAATCCGCCGGCTTCCTGACCGGCGCACCGTCGCCGGTCGGCGCGGGGCTGGCGATGCTGCCGCTCTATCTGTGGTTCTGGACCGGCCTGGACTTCTGGCGTTCGCCGCTGCTGGTCGCACCCTGGGTGGCCGCAATGGCGGTGCTGATGGTGTCCAGCGTCGCGACGTTCAGTTGGTCGTCGCTGCGGTTACGCACGCATATCCGGTTCGAGGCGATCGCCTTTGTGGTGCTGCTGGGTGCCGCGTTGATCTCGGCACCCTGGCATACGCTGACGTTCCTGTGCGTCGCCTATCTCGCGACGCTGCCGTTCAGCGTCGCGGCTTACGGACGGATCAAGCGGCAGCGCGGACTGCAAAACGTGGTGCTGCCGGCGTCGGCAGCATCCGAGCCCGCGCCCGAGCACGAGGCTCACTGACGGTCAGAACCGGACGCCCTGCAACCGCCGGATCGACACCATCACGCAACAACGCCACGATCCGCGGGAGCGCAGGGACAAGCGTCAACCAGAATACCGATGCGCTGGCGGCGAATGCGCTTGCGAAGACCAGAATGCCCGTCACCATCATCATCGCTCGTTCCTATGTCTCAGAGCAGGATCAGGAAGGCCAACCCGTAGCCGCGGGCATCGTTCCGTGTTCTTGCGGTGAACACGGTATGTTCCATCTTCGTTCCACACGCAACAGGTTTCTGGCTCTTGCCCTCCACGGCGGGATTGGGTAAGGGCGCGACCTCACACCGCATGGGAAGCACACATCACCGGTGTCGTGCAGGGGTTTCACCCCGAATCGATTACTCGCTTCCCAGAGGACCAACCGGAAAGGAATTATCTATGGCGGCACCTGTCGTTTCCATGCAGCAGCTGCTCGAGACGGGCGCACACTTCGGCCACCAGACGCATCGCTGGAACCCGAAGATGAAGCCCTACATTTTTGGCGACCGTAACGGCGTCCACATCCTCGACCTTTCGCAGACCGTTCCGCTGTTCGCGCGCGCGCTCGAGTTCGTCTCGGCAGCGACCGCTGGCGGTGGCAAGGTTCTGTTCGTCGGCACTAAGCGCCAGGCGCAGGAGCCCGTCGCAGACGCAGCGCGTCGTTCGGGCCAGCACTTCGTCAACCATCGCTGGTTGGGCGGCATGCTCACCAACTGGAAGACCATTTCCAACTCGATCAAGCGCATGAAGACGCTCGAAGAGCAGCTGTCGGGCGACACCGTCGGCCTGACCAAGAAGGAAGTGCTTCAGCTGACGCGCGAGAAGGACAAGCTCGAGCTGTCGCTCGGCGGCATCCGCGACATGGGTGGCATCCCGGACGTGATGTTCGTGATCGACGCGAACAAGGAAGAGCTGGCGATCAAGGAAGCCAACACGCTGGGTATTCCGGTCGTTGCGATCCTCGATTCGAACGTCTCGCCGGACGGCATCGCTTTCCCGGTTCCCGCGAACGACGACGCAAGCCGGGCGATCCGCCTGTATTGCGAAGCGATCGCGATCGCCGCGACCCGCGGTGGCAACGAGCAGCTTGCTCGCCGCCAGGACATTGGTTCGATGGAGGCACCGCCCGCCGAGGAAGCGCTGATCGACACCGCGCCGTCGGAGCCGGCTGGCGAGATCACGCCGGCCAGCGACGCTGCGCTGCAGGCCGAGATGGTCGCAGAGGCCGAGCGCCAGATCGACGCGTAAGCGTCGCAGAACTGACATAGGGACGGGGTAGGGCATCGCTCTGCCCCGTCCAAAACCGCATCTGACACACAAGAGGATAAGTGACATGGCCGACATTACTGCCGCTGCGGTGAAGGACCTGCGCGAGAAGAGCGGCGCGGGCATGATGGATTGCAAGAAGGCGCTGACCGAAGCTGCCGGCGACATGACCGCGGCGATGGATTGGCTGCGCGCCAAGGGCCTTGCTGCTGCCGCCAAGAAGTCCAGCCGCACCGCGGCCGAGGGCCTGATCGGCGTCGAAGTCGACGGCACCATCGGTGCGGCGGTCGAAGTCAATTCCGAGACCGATTTCGTCGCCAAGAACGAGCAGTTCCAGACCTTCGTTCGCGACGTGACCGCGGTCGCGCTCCGCCTCGGCGACGACATTGCCGTCATCAAGGCAGCTTCGCTTGGCGAGAAGACCGTCGAGGAGACGCTCACCAACAACATCGCGACGATCGGCGAGAACCAGAACCTGCGTCGCGCCAAGCGCCTCGAAGTCACGCAGGGCGCGGTGATCCCGTACATCCACAACCAGGCAGCACAGGGCCTCGGCAAGATCGGCGTGCTCGTCGCGCTCGAGAGCGATGCCGGCGCTGACGTGCTCGAGCCGCTCGGCAAGCAGATCGCGATGCACATCGCGGCCGCTTTCCCGCTGGCGCTCAACGAGGACGGCCTCGACCCCGAGATCGTCGCGCGCGAGCGTGCGATCGCGACCGAAAAGGCTGCCGAGAGCGGCAAGCCCGCCGACATCGTCGCCAAGATGGTCGATGGCGCGATCGCCAAGTACCGCAAGGAAAACGCGCTCGTCAGCCAGCTGCTGGTGATGGACGGCAAGACCAAGATCTCGGACGTCGTTGCCAATGCCGCCAAGGCAGCGGGCAAGTCGATTGAGCTCAAGGACTATGTCCGCTTCCAGCTGGGTGAAGGCATCGAGAAGGAAGCCACCGATTTCGCAGCAGAAGTCGCTGCGGCATCGGGCGTTCCCCAGCCTACCGCCTGAACGTCTGCGATCGCCGGTGTGCTTGGCAACAAGCGCACCGGCGATCCGCCCTGCCACGTCGCGACGACCTGCCGGATGCACGCGATGACTGTACGCCAATGCGCGCGTCATGGCGCTCCGGCATGGTTTCCACGCTTCCAATCGCTGCGCTGCCCCGATAAGGTCCGCGCCGCCTGCCCATTGCCGTTCGGATTGCCGTGCCAAACCCTAACTTCAAACGTATCCTGCTGAAATTGTCGGGCGAGGTCCTGATGGGCCCCGGCGGTTTGTCGATCGATCCCTCCGTCACCGCGCGTGTCGCGGGTGAAATCGCCGATGCCCGCTCGAAAGGGTTCGAGGTCTGCGTCGTCGTCGGGGGTGGCAACATTTTCCGCGGGCTTGCTGCTGCCGCCAAGGGCTTCGAGCGCGCGACCGCCGATTACATGGGCATGCTCGCGACCGTCATGAACGCGCTCGCGGTGCAGAATGCGCTCGAGCAGATCGGCGTCGACACCCGCGTCCAGTCCGCGATCCCGATGGCGAGCGTCTGCGAGCCGTTCATCCGCCGCCGCGCCGAGCGTCATCTGGAGAAGGGCCGCGTCGTGATCTTCGCGGCTGGTGTCGGCAGCCCCTATTTCACCACCGACAGCGGCGCGGCGCTCCGCGCCGCTGAGATGAAGTGCGATGCGCTGTTCAAGGGCACTTCGGTCGACGGCGTCTATGACGCCGACCCGAAGCTCGTACCCACGGCCAAGCGTTACGACACGATCGGCTATGGCACCGTGCTCGCGAAGGACCTCAAGGTCATGGACGCGAGCGCGATCGCCTTGTGCCGTGACAACAATATCCCGATCGTCGTCTTCAACATCCGCGAGCCCGGCAATCTTGCCGCGGTGCTGCGGGGCGAAGGCGTTTCCACGGTCGTCCAGGCAGAGACAGGAGCATAATCATGGCCGCATATGACAAGGCCGATCTCGAGCGCCGCATGGCCGGCAGCATCGAATCGTTGAAGGGCGACCTCAGTGGCCTGCGCACGGGCCGTGCGTCGACCTCGCTGCTCGATCCGGTGACCGTGGAAGTATACGGCGCGCAGATGCCGCTCAACCAGGTCGCGACCGTCTCGGTGCCCGAGCCGCGGATGATCTCGGTTCAGGTGTGGGACAAGATGAACGTTGGTCCGTGCGACAAGGCGATCCGCTCGGCCGGTCTGGGGCTCAACCCGATCGTCGACGGCACCACGCTGCGTCTCCCGATTCCGGATCTGACCGAAGAACGTCGTAAGGAACTGGCTAAACTCGCCGGCAAATATGCTGAAGACGCGCGCATTGCTGCGCGAAACGTGCGCCGGGATGGCATGGATAGCCTTAAAACCGACGAGAAAAAGGGCGTCTACAGCGAGGACGAGCGCAAGAAGCTCGAGACCGAAGTGCAGAAGCTGACCGACAAGACGATCGGCGAAATCGATGCCGCCGCGACCGCCAAGGAAAAGGAAATCCTGGGGAAGTGAGGCCGTTCGCCGCCCCGGCTGCCGATCGGGCGACGGCACCGGATCCAAGCGGTGTCGTCCTGCCGCGTCACGTCGCCATCATCATGGATGGCAACGGGCGCTGGGCGAAAAAGCGCCTGCTTCCGCGCGTTGCCGGGCATCGCCAGGGCGTCGAAGCCGTTCGGCGCGTTGCCCGCGCGGCGCGCACGCTCGGCATCGAGGTGCTGACGCTCTACGCCTTCTCCAGCGAGAACTGGCGTCGTCCGGAAGAGGAAGTCAGCGATCTGATGGGGTTGCTGCGGCTGTTCATCCGCAGCGACCTCGACGAACTCATCCGCGACAACGTGCGGCTCCGCGTGATCGGAGACTATCGCCGCTTCAGTCCAGATCTGGTCCGGCTGATCGACGACGCGGTCGCGCGCACCGCGGTCAATAGCGGCCCGATCCTCGTCATTGCCCTAAACTACGGTGCACAGGCGGAAATCGCTTCGGTCGCACGCCGTCTGGCGGAACAGGCGCGGGACGGCATGCTCGATCCTGCGTCGATCAATGAAGCGATGTTCGAACACGAACTCGAAACGCGCGATCTGCCGCCGCTCGATCTGCTGATCCGCACGTCGGGCGAAGTTCGCCTGTCCAACTTCCTGCTGTGGCAGGCCGCTTATGCCGAGCTGCTGTTCGTCGACACGCTATGGCCCGAATTCGATGCGGATACGTTTGCGGATGCCATTGCCACGTTCGGGCAACGGCAGCGGCGGTTCGGGGGCCTGTGAAGCCGAGCCTGTCGCAAAGAATGTCGTCCAACCTCGCGCTGCGGAGCGTCGTCGGCCTGGCGATGGTTGCCGTGGCGCTGGTGAGCGTGGCGCTCGGCGATCTCGCCTTCTGGTTGCTATGCGTCGTCCTCGGGCTGTTCATGATGGCCGAATGGGCCGATCTCCACGCAACGCCCCCGCAAACCAAACGGCTCGCGCAATATGCGGTGTCGGTACCGCTGGCGATCATGGCGCCGCACCTTGGGGCGGGCCCCGGGTTCTTTGCGCTGGGTCTGATCGCGGCTGCCGGTTTCTTCATCGTCATCGTTACGCGACAAAAGGGGCTCGCGCTGGGTGCGGTCTACGTGTGCCTGCCGATCCTCGCCTTGCTGGCGATCCGCGGGCAGGGGGATGGAATCCTGCTGACGATCTGGACGCTGGCGATGGTGTGGGCGTGCGACATCGGCGCCTATTTTGCCGGTCGCACGATCGGCGGGCCCAAACTTGCCCCCACGATCAGCCCCAACAAAACATGGGCCGGGCTCGGCGGTGGTGTGCTGGCAGCCAGCGCGTTCGCAGCATTCCTCCATATGCAATACGGATTGCCGCTTCGGCTCGCCTTCGCGACGCCCTTGCTCGCGGCACTGGCACAGGGCGGCGATCTGTACGAGAGTTGGCTCAAGCGGCGTGCGGGGGTCAAGGACAGCGGCACGCTGTTGCCTGGCCATGGCGGCGTGCTCGATCGTCTTGACGGTCTTGTCCCGGTCGCGCCGGTCGCAGCCTTTCTTATTGTGTTACCGAAAGTATATTGGTGGTGAAGACGATCACAATTCTGGGCGCTACGGGGTCTATCGGAACCTCGACGCTCGACCTGGTGGAACGCGAGCCCGAGCGGTTCGAGGTTCTGGCACTGACCGCGAATTGCGACGTAACACGGCTTGCCGCTGCTGCGATCCGGACGCGCGCAAAGCTGGCGGTTGTCGCGGACGAAGCGTGCCTGCCGGATCTTCGACAGGCGTTGGCCGGAACCGACACGGTTTGTGCCGGGGGACGCGCGGCGGTGATCGAGGCGGCAACACTTGGCGCGGACATCACGATGGGCGCGATCGTCGGCTGCATCGGGCTGGAACCGGTGATGGCTGCGATCGCTGGCGGAAAGACCGTCATCCTCGCCAACAAGGAGCCACTGGTCTCGGCGGGCGACGTGGTCCTCGCGGCAGCGGCAAAACACGGCGCAACGCTGCTGCCGGCGGATTCCGAGCACAACGCGATCTTCCAATGCTTCGATGCGGCACGCCCCGAACGTGTGCGCCGGATCATCCTCACTTGCAGCGGTGGTCCGTTCCGCAACTGGTCGACCGCGCAGATGCGCAGCGTGACCCCCGAACAGGCGGTCGCACATCCGAACTGGTCGATGGGGGCGAAAATCTCGGTCGATTCGGCAACCTTGTTCAACAAGGGGCTCGAACTGATCGAGGCGGCGCGACTTTTCCCGGTCCCGCACGATGCGATCGAGATCGTGATCCACCCGCAGTCCGTGATCCATTCGCTCGTCGACTATGTCGATGGATCGGTATTGGCGCAAATGGGGCCGCCCGACATGCGGACACCGATCGCGCACTGTCTGGCGTGGCCCGACCGGATGGCCACCCCGATGGCGCCGCTCGACCTCGTGGCGATCGGTCGGCTCGATTTCGAGGCGCCCGACCCCGAGCGTTTTCCCGCGATACGGTTGACGCGCGAGGCGCTTAATCTTGGCGGCGCGCGTCCTGCAATCCTGAATGCCGCGAACGAGATTGCCGTCGCTGCATTTCTCGCGCGCGAGATCGGCTTCCTCGAAATTGCCGCAATCGTGGACGATACATTGTCCGTCTATCATCCGGCCGCACCGGGAACGTTGGGCGACGTTCTCGCGGTCGATGCCGAAGCGCGCAGCATAGCGCGACGGCAGGTGGGGTTACGCAACGGGGCGTTGATGAAGGATAGCGTCGTTTGAGCCAATCGCCCGGATTTTTGCTGACCATTCTTGCGTTCGCGCTGGTGATCGGTCCGCTCGTCTTCCTGCACGAGATGGGGCATTATCTTGCCGGACGGATGTTCGGTGTAAAGATCGACGCATTCTCGATCGGGTTCGGCAACGAATTGTTCGGCTGGACCGACCGCCGCGGGACACGGTGGAAGTTCAGCGCTCTACCGTTGGGCGGCTACGTCAAGTTCGCCGGCGACATGAATGCCGCGAGCGTGCCCGATCCGGCATGGCTCGAACTTCCCGCGGAGGAACGCGCCAGAACGTTGCAGGCGCGCCCCGTGTGGCAGCGCGCGATCGTCGTCGCGGCGGGCCCCGTCACCAACTTCGTCATCGCGATCCTGATCCTGGCTGGGTTCGCGATGAGCTATGGCGTCGATCGAACGCCGTCGATCGTCGGGCTCGTCACACCCGGCAGCGCGGCCGCGAAGGCGGGACTGCAGCCGGGTGACCGGATCACCGCACTCAACGGCCGCGGTATCGAGACGTTCAAGGACGTTTTCCAATATACCGTATTGCGTCCGGGCGAACCCGTGCGGATCGACTATCGCCACGACGGCGTCGCGCAAAGCCGCCAGACCGTGCTGGGCGTCGCGACGGAGCGAGACCGGTTCGGCAACGAATTCAAGAAGGGCCTACTCGGCATCGGTCCCTCGACGCCTGTCGCCGCGAAGGTTGGCGTGCTGGAAGCACCGCTTGTCGGTATCGCAATGACGGGCACGATCCTGCGGACGACCGTGGAGGGGCTTGGCCAGATCCTCTCCGGGCGACGTTCCGTCGACGAACTGGGTGGACCGCTGCGCATCGCCAAGACATCCGGCGAGCAATTGTCGCTTGGGTGGCCGGTGTTGATCTTCTTCATTGCGGGCGTGTCGATTAATCTGGGATTCATCAACTTGTTGCCAATCCCCATGCTGGATGGCGGGCATCTCCTGTTCTACGCGGTAGAGGCTGTCCAGCGGAAGCCCGTCGCACCGAGCGTCCAGGAATGGGCGTTCCGGGGGGGATTGGCGGCGGTTCTGGCGTTGATGGTTATGGTGACCTTCAACGATCTCGGCGCATTCGGCCTGTGGAAGACCCTCGCTGGGTTGATCGGGTGACGCAGGTGGGGCAGGGCGGGCCAGCGTTTTTGGCCACGCGGGTATTTTCTCCGATTTGGGGTGGGATGTGACAGCGATCAAGGTTTCAACATTCGGGGCACGGGCCACCGCCGTGCTGCTGGCAAGCACGATGTTCTCGTGCATGCCCGCCGATGCCCAGACCGCGCCCACGGCCGCTAAAGCGCGTCCGCGTACGGCTGCGCCACGTGTTCCGGTGCCTGCGCAGGCAACGCCTGCGGCAGCGCTGGTCGCCGCACCCGTAGCCAGTCGGTCGATCAAGTCGATCCGGGTGGAGGGGTCACAGCGCCTCGAACCTGAAACGGTCTTATCCTATACAAAGTTGCGTACCGGGCAGGCTTTTACCAACGAATCGCTCGATCAGGCGATCAAGGACCTCTACGCGAGCGACCTGTTCGCGGACGTCTCCATCGCCGGGGCCGAAAGTGGCGACATCGTGTTGCGGATTCGTGAGAATCCGGTGATCAACCGTGTCATTTTCGAGGGCAATAAGCGGCTCAAGGAAGACAAGATCCGCAAGGAGGTGAAACTCGCCCCGCGGCAGATCTTCACGCGCACCGCGATCCGCCAGGACGTTGCGCGGATCATCGAGCTGTATCGTCGCCAGGGGCGTTTCGCCGCGGTGGTCGAGCCGAAGATGGTCAACCTCGACCAGAACCGTGTCGATGTCATCTTCGAAGTCACCGAAGGGCCAAAGTCAAAGGTCCGCCAGATCAACATCCTCGGCAACGAGGAATTTTCCGACAGCAAGCTGCGCGAGCAGATGGCGACCAAGCAGGCCCGCCTGACGACGCTGCTCAGCTCGAACACGAGCTATGATCAGGATCGCCTCGCGTACGACCAGCAGAAGCTGCGCCAGTTCTACCTGACCGAGGGCTATGCCGACTTCAAGGTGACCTCCGCGGTCGCCGAGCTGACGCCGGACAAGAAGGACTTCATCATCACCTACGTGGTGGAGGAGGGGAAGCGCTACAAGTTCGGCGACGTGACCGTCGACAGCGACATCCGTGACTTCGACAACAAGAAGCTCGCCGCCAGCCTGGGGATCAACAAGGGCGACTGGTATGACGCAAAGAAGGTCGAGACCGCCGTCGATTCGCTGAGCGAAGCCGCAGGCGCGTTTGGCTATGCGTTCACCGAGGTGAACCCCGACTTCCAGCGTGACAAGGACACGCTGACGATGGGGATCAACTTCCACATCGCCGAGGCAAAGCGGTCGTACGTCGAGCGGATCGACATCAACGGCAACACCCAGACGCAGGACAAGATCATCCGCCGCGAGATCCGTCTTGCGGAAGGGGACGCGTTCAGCAGCTTCCAGGTCAAGCGTTCGCAGGATCGCATCAACTCGCTCGGCTTCTTCCAGGACAAGTTCGAGATCAAGCAGACGCAGGGGTCGTCGCCCGACCGCGTCGTGCTGACCGCGAACGTCGAGGAAAAATCGACCGGCGAATTGTCGCTGTCGGCCGGTTTCTCGAGCCTCGAGCGCTTCATCATCCAGGCATCGATCCGCCAGCGCAATTTCCGCGGCAAGGGCCAGGAATTGCGCGCCAGCGTCAACTACTCGACCTATTCCAAGTCGATCGAGCTGGGCTTTACCGAGCCCTACCTGTTCAACAAGAACATCGCGATTGGCGGGGATATCTTCCGTCGCGATTACAACGCGTTCAACTTCACGACCGGGAACCAGCGCAACACCACCTACACCCAGGTATCGACCGGCTTCCAGCTGCGCGCGGGCATTCCGCTGACCGAATATTGGCAGCTCGCCGGACGCTATGGCCTGTCCTACGATCAGGTCGGGCTCGACGAGTCGACCTATTTCACCAACGGCCAGTGCGACTTCCTCAAGGCAGGCCGTTATCTGTGCGACTCGATCGGCAACCGCTGGACGTCGTCGGTCGGCTATTCGCTGCTGTTCGACAGCCTCAACAGCCGACTCCGGCCAACCGCCGGTCAACGCTTCATCTTCAGCCAGGATTTCGCCGGGCTCGGAGGTGATGTGAAGTACATCCGTACCAAGGTTGAGGCGGCGAAGTTCGTCAACGTCGGGAGCGGCTTCATTGCGTCGCTGAACGTCGAGGGCGGCTACATCAAGTCGCTTGAGAAGAGCCGCGGCGAAGGGGTCGACAAGGTCCGCATCAACGATCGATTCTACCTCGGCGAACCGGATTTCCGCGGGTTCGACATTCGTGGCGTAGGCCCGCGCGTTCAGCGCGTTCCCTACACCACCGATGCGGCGGGCAACCAGACGCTGGTCACGGATCGTAACCAGTTCGTGGACGATGCTCTCGGCGGTCGGGCCTATTACTTGGGCAAGCTCGAGCTGGAGATCCCGTTGGGTGCAGGCGCGCGGGAGCTTGGCCTGCGGCCTTCGATCTATGTTCAGGCGGGTGCGCTGTTCGGGATCACGCGGCCGTTGCCGTCGGCGACATTCCAGACGACGACCGATCCGGTCACCGGACGCACTACGGTGCTTCCGTTGTCGCAACCTGTGAATGCCTCGAACGGACAGCCCTATTTCACCGTACCCACGACCGACGGGACTAACCCTTCCGCTTTGACGACGTGCGCCGTCGGCTACGCGGCCGCGGTTGGTGGGCCATGCGTCGGATCTTCCGTGAATACCCCGACGACGCAGTCGATCTCTGCGCCGTTCGAGGAGCGTTTCCTCGGCGATTCGCCTCGCCCACGTGTCTCGGTGGGTGCCGGCGTGAACTGGAACTCGCCGTTCGGACCGCTGCGTATCGATCTCGCTTACGCCCTGCTCAAGAGCAAGGGTGACGACAACAAGCTCGTAACTTTCAACGTAGGGACACAGTTCTGATGAAGACCACCTATCAAGTTCTGCTCGGCTGCGTCGGCCTTGCCATCGCCGGTTCGGCACAGGCACAGGTCGGCGGTATCGCGATCGCTGACCCGGAAACCGTCATCCTGACCGCAAAGGCGCTCGATGCGGCCAACACGTCGATCGCAACGACGTACAAGGCGCAGCTCGACCAGGCGACCGCGCGTGCGCAGGCGTTGCAGGCCCAGCTCAACACGCTGTACGCGCCGCTCGATCTGAACAAGGACAAGCAGTTGTCCGACGACGAGATCCAGAAGGCGCAGGCTGCAAAAAGCCCGGCGCTCGCACAGATCGAGACCGCACAGCGTACCGGCCAGGCCGACGTCGCACGGCTGCGTGGCCCGGCAACGCTCGCACAGGCTTATGCGATCGAGCAGATCTCGCAGAAGTATGCAGCAGCAATGCAGGCGGTCGTGACCGCGAAGAAGCTCAGCCTGCTGCTGTCGGCGGGTACCGTCCAGTTCAGCACGCCCGCCGTCGACGTGACCGACGACATCAAGGCCGAGCTTGATCGCGCGAACCCCACCGTCGCATTCACCCCGCCAGCCGGCTGGCAGCCGAGCCAGCAGACCCAGCAGCTACTCCAGCAGTATCAGCAGCTCGCGTACATCTCCGCGATGCAGCGTCAGCGCGCGGCGGGTACGCCCGGTGCCGCAGCGGCTCCGGCAGCACCGGCTGCGGGCACCAAGGCACCGCAGGGTCGCTGAGGGTCTGATGGCTGACGGTGCAGAAGAAGGCCGTGGCGCGATGGGCCCGCTCGATATCGGGCGGGTCATGGCGGCATTGCCGCATCGCTACCCGATGTTGCTGGTCGACCGGGTCGAGGATCTGATCCCCGACCGGTCGATCACCGCGATCAAGGCGGTGACGATCAACGAACAGTTCTTCCAGGGTCATTTCCCGGGACGCCCTATCATGCCGGGCGTGCTGATCGTCGAGGCGATGGCGCAGGCGGCGGGAATTCTCGCGGTTGAATCGCTTGGTCTCGCTGGTTCTGGCAAACTCGTGTATTTCATGGCGATCGACGGGGCGAAGTTCCGCAAGCCCGTGGAACCTGGCGTGCTGCTCAAGCTCGAGGTCGAGTTTGTCCAGAAGCGGTCGAGCGTCTGCAAGTTTTCCGGACGTGCAACGATCGACGGACAATTGGCGGCGGAGGCCAACTTTACCGCCATGATCGCGGATCCGCCCAAGGCATAACCGGTGCGGCACGGCAGGCTTGGCGGTACGCTTCGGTTGCACATCGTGCACGGCTCTGATAAGGGCCGCGCCTTCGCTGCTGGTCGGAAACCAGCGGCTTTTCGGAGAATTACGTCGTGAAGAAGAACATCCATCCCGATTATCACACCATCACGGTGCAGATGACCGACGGCACGCAGTTCCAGACCCGCACTACCTGGGGCAAGGAAGGCGATTTGATGACGCTCGACATCGATCCGCTGGCACATCCGGCGTGGACCGGTGGCCGTGGTACGATGCTTGACGCGGGCGGCCAGGTCGCGCGCTTCAACAAGCGTTTCGGCGCGATGTCTTCGATCGGCAAGAAGTAAGACAAGCGTGCGGCGGTGATCGCACCGGCGCTGCATGTTCGTACTCAAGGATCCTCTCCGCGCCGTCGCGGGGAGGGTTTTTGTATGCGGCGACGTCGAGGGACGCCGAGCACCACAATCTGGACCGCCCGCCCGTGGGACGGAAGAGGTTGAGAAACCTCTGACAGGCGTTCTGTTTTGGAACGATCCTGTTCAATCTTCAGGTAAATCTCGACAGCCATTGTGGTAGAAGGGCTTACGGCGCTGTCGTCCGCGGAGCCGAGGCCCGGCGGTTCGGCCTGCCGTTCAAGCATGATCCACTGGCGAGGCCGAGCCAACACTGCGTGCCGTATAGTGACGGTGAGGGACGAGTTGACGGCCATTGCGACACAGCATTCGACCCCAAGGTCGACCCCGGAACCTGTGCCGCAAACGCGCGACGGGGGCATCGACGCGTTCCGCTTCCTGATGGCGATGGGCGTGATCGTGGGGCACGTCCTGTCGCTGCTGCCGAACCCGGTTGGCCAGCCATGGGGTATGCCGGCGTGGGCGGTCCCGATCGACGCCGTCCTGCGATCCGCAGTGCCGTTCTTCTTTATCGTGAGCGGCTATTTCTTTCGGTACGATCGTGGGTTTGCCCGGACGGTTCGCTATGTCGGCCTGCGGATCCTGCCGATCTATGGCCTCTGGATGCTCGTGTATTTCGCGTTGGGCTTCCTGCGCCCCAATCCGGTGCCGTTCCGCCTTCTGATGCTGGCCGAAGGGGGGTACGGGTACCATTTGTGGTTCCTGCCGGCGCTGGCATTCGGGCTCGTCACGGTTTCGGCATCCGTGGCAATCGGGGGGCGGCGGTTGGCGGCAGCGGTGGTTGTGCTGCTGGCGCTACTCGGGCCGATCCTGTTCGACTATCACGCGCTCGTCGGGATCCCGGAATACTCCCACCATCTGTCCGATCTGAAGCGGCAGCTTGCCGCCCCGGCATTCGTGTTCATCGGATACGCCTTGCGCGGAACACAGCCCGCTCGGTTGGACGCAAGCATCGCGCTGTGCGTTGTCTCGCTGGCTACGCTGCTGTGCGAGCGGTATTTCCTCGCATTCGTTGCGGTAAACCCTGCGGTGTGGAACGCGGAAAGCATCGTATCGACCTTCCTGTTGGGCACGTCCGTGTTCATGCTGGCCCGGTCACTGAACGGCTGTCCAGTGGTTGCACGTTTGCAATCCTGGGGTTTTCTCACCTTGCCGGTGTACCTGTGCCATCTGGCATACGTCTGGCTGTTCCAGCGCATCACGCCGGCCGTGCCGGCGCGGACCTTGGTGATCTTCGTGCTCGTGGCGATCTGCTCGGTTGCGACGGCGGTGATTCTGGTGCGAATCCCGTTGATTCGCACCGTCGCCGCGGCTCCCGGCGGTCGCCGCGATACCAGGCTGACCCAGGGCGGTCATTTGCTCATACAGCGCTGGCGGAAGAGGTGGGATTCGAACCCACGGTGAGCTTGCACCCACGGCGGTTTTCAAGACCGCTGCCTTAAACCACTCGGCCACTCTTCCGTTCACCCCCGCTTAGCCAGCGTCTGACGAATTGTGCAAGAGGCAGATCGTTTCGGGGCTTCATGCCGCAAGCGCGCTGTGCCAAGGTCGCATGATGCGGGGTAACAGTAAAATTTGGCGGCGGATTGCCAGCAGCGTTGCGGCAATCTGCGTGTGCGCGGGGATCGGCGGATCGGCGGTCGCGCAGGATGATGCGGGTTTCCAGACCTATCTGGGAACGCTTCGTGGGCAAGCGGAAGCGAAGGGCGTCAGTCGTGCGACGCTCGATGCGGTGCTGCCGACGCTCACGCTCAACCAGCGCGTGATCGAGCTTGACCGGCAACAGCCCGGGGGAACCTCGATCGCAGCGATCCCCAACTTCGCGCCGTATAAGGCGCGGCATCTCAGCAGCGCGCTGATCAGCCGGGGGCAATCCACCTACGTCAGCGAGCGCAGCCGGTTGCAGCGGATCGAGCAGCAAACGGGCGTGCCCGAATCGATCATGGTGGCGATCTGGGGGCATGAAACCAGTTATGGCCGCGTGATGGGGGGCTTCGACCTACCGCGCGCGCTTGCCACGCTGGCCTATGAGGGGCGACGGCGCGACCTGTTTGCGGACGAATTTATCGCGACCTTGCAGATGATGGATCGCGGCGTGCCCCGCTCGCAGTTAGTGGGAAGCTGGGCTGGAGCGACGGGTGGTCCGCAGTTCCTGCCGTCGGTCTATCTGCGACTGGCGCGCGATGGCGACGGCGATGGGCGTGCTGACATCTGGACGAGCAGCGCCGATACGCTTGCGTCAATCGGCAACTACTTCTCCAACGCCGGCTGGCGGCCGGGACAGCCCTGGGGGTTTGCGGTGTCGGTGCCCGGCAGTTTCGATCGCGGTCAAATCGTCAACCGGCTAGTCTCGCCACGCTGCCCCCGCGTTTTCCAGCGGCATAGCGGGTGGAAGACGATGGCGGAATGGCGCGCGCTCGGCATTGTCCCGCAAGCGCGCGGCTGGCCTGCGGATACCGTGCTTGCCACGCTGATCGAGCCGGATGGCCCGGGGCAGACCGCCTATCTCCTGACGGGAAATTACCGGGTCATTCTCGACTATAATTGCTCCAATTTCTACGCGCTGTCGGTCGGCTTGCTGGCAGATGCGGTCGAGCGATAATGCATGCCGTGCGGATAGCCGGATCGGGCTGATCGCACGGTTAGACAGCACCGCGTCGGGGCAGGGCTGTACCACGTTCGGCTTGGCCCCTATGGCGATTCCAGAATCCTTCGTATCAACCAGAAGATCGAGACCCAGCATCATGTCATCCCGCCGGAATTGGATTGCAGCAACCGCCATCGTCGCCATTGCGGCAACGACGCCCGCGATCGCGAAGCCGGATTTCCAGACGCCTGCGCCGGTCGCCTATCTGCAGGATCTGTCCTCGGGCGCGATCCTTTACTCCAAGGACGCGGATCGCCGGATGCCGCCGGCATCGCTGGCGAAGATGATGACCGTGTACGTCGCCTTCAACATGATCAAGTCGGGGGAGCTGAAGCTCAACCAGACGTTCCATGTGCAGCCCGAGACATGGCGCAAATGGCATAGCCAGGGCTCGACGATGTTCCTGTCCGCGAACGAGGACGTGAGCGTCGAAAACCTGCTGAAGGGGATCGTCACGCTGTCCGGCAACGACGCGTGCGTCGTGCTGGCGGAGGGGATCTCGGGCACCGAGGAAACCTTCACCGAACGGATGAACCGGGAAGCGGCAAAGCTCGGGCTGACCAACAGCCACTTTGGAACGTCGAACGGCTGGCCCGATGGCGGCGTCACCTATGTCACCGCGCGCGACCTGGCGAAGCTGGCATCGGCAACGATCCTGGATCATCCGACGCTGTATAAGCGGTTCTATTCGCTGCCGAACTTCACTTGGGGCAAGACCCTTGGCGCTGCCGCACCGATTGCGCAGGCCAACCGCGATCCGTTGCTCGGACGCGTGCAGGGGGCCGACGGGCTCAAGACCGGGCACACCGAAGAAGCAGGCTATGGCTTCACCGGCTCTGCCGAGCAGAACGGGCGCCGTCTGGTCATGGTCATGGCGGGTCTCGGCAGCTCGGGCCAGCGTGCGGATGAGTCGGTCAAGTTCATGAACTGGGGCTTTCGTGCATGGCAGGCAAAGCCGATCGCCGCGAAGGGCAAGCAGATCGAGACTGCCGAAGTCCAGCTCGGCAGCGCGCGGACCGTCGGTCTGATCGCGCCGACCAATCTGACCGCGACGCTCCCCGCCGGCGTTGCCGCGGACATGACGCTCAAGGTCGTCTATGACGGCCCGATCAAGGCGCCGATCAAGGCCGGCCAGCACATTGCGGATCTGGTCGTCTCGACGCCGGACATGCCGCAGCAGCGCCTGCCGCTGGTAGCCGCGAGCGACGTTGCCGAGGCAGGCTTCTTCGGGCGCGCCTGGGCGGGGCTCATGAGCTTCTTCGGCGGGTGATCGCGTGCCGGTGACCGGACGGTTCCTGTCGCTCGAGGGCGGGGAGGGGGCAGGCAAGTCGACCCAGGCGCGCCTGCTTGCCGCCGCGCTCGCCGATCGCGGGATCGATGCGCTCGTCACCCGCGAGCCGGGCGGGAGCGAAGGCGCCGAAGCGATCCGGACGTTGCTGATGGAAGGTGCCGTGACGCGGTGGAGCGCGCATAGCGAAGCGCTGCTGTTTGCAGCAGCGCGGGCCGATCATGTCGAGAAGACGATCCGTCCGGCAATCGGTGCAGGGCGTTGGGTGATCTGCGATCGGTATATCGACAGCAGTCGCGCGTATCAGGGGCTGGCCGGCGGGATCGACGATGCGGCGATCCTGGCGCTCCACTTATTCGGTTCGCGCGGCTTGCTGCCCGACCGCACCTTCGTGCTGGAACTGACCCCGGAAGAAGGGCGTGCGCGCGCCGCCATCCGTGACGGGGCAGCGGCGGACCGGTTTGCCGCGCGTGGGGAAGCCTTTCACAGCGATGTTGCAGCGGCGTTCCGACGTTTTGCGTTGAGCGAACCGGACCGGTTCCGCGTGATCGATGCCTCTGCCGACATCCATACGGTATCCGGGGCGATCCTCCACCAGTTGGGGGATCTGCTTCCGTGACGATGCCGATCGGCAATGATGCGGCGCATAGTACCTTCGCCGCTGCGATGCGCAGTGGAGCACTACACCACGCCTGGCTCTTTGCGGGGCCTGAAGGGATCGGCAAGGCCAGCTTCGCGCGCGCTGCGGCGGTGCGACTGCTGGCGGAGGGTACGGGTGCCGATCTGCCGCCGGGGTTTGACGTACCCGAGAATGATCGAACCAGAACGTTGATCGCGGCCGGATCGCATCCGGATTACCGCGAACTGACCCGACAACCCAAGGAAGGCGACAAGACCGGGCTCGATCTCGCCCGCAGTATCCCGATCGCGCATGTCCGTGCGCTGGGGCCGATGTTCGCGACGCGCCCGTCGATGTCGGACCGCCGCGTCGTCATCATCGATGCGGTGGACGACCTCGAACGACCGGGCGCCTCCAACGCCCTGCTCAAGAACCTCGAAGAACCGCCGCAGGGCACCATCTTCTTGCTGGTAAGCCATGCCCCCGGGCGCCTGCTGCCGACGATCCGATCGCGGTGCCGGACCTTGCGGTTCGATCCGCTCAACGACGATGCGATCGCCACCGTATTGCGCGAGGCATTGCCCAAGGCGGACGATGCCGAAATCGCCGCATTGGTCCGGGTCGCGCAAGGGTCGCCGGGGCGCGCGATGGGCTTTGCGGGGCTGGATCTGGCACAACTCGACCAGGCATTGACCGCGATCGCCCACGACGGCGACCCCAGCAACGCGCGCCGCGGAAAACTCGCCAAGGCCTTGGCGCTCAAGGCGGCTCAGTCCCGCTACGAGGCGTTTCTCGACCGCGCGCCTGCGTTCATCGCGGCGGAGGCACCCGCGCGGCAGGGCGAACGCTTGCGCACCGCACTGGAAAGCTACGACGCGGCCCGGGCGTTGTCCGCGACTGCGCGCGCGCTGACGCTGGATGCACAGGCGACCGTTTACGAAATGGCGGGGATCGTCGCGCGGCTCGCCGCCTGAGGTCTTCATTTCGCGATCGCCTTGCTCTAGGAGGCGCCGATGGCCGACCCCTTTTATATCACCACCGCAATCAGCTACCCCAATGGCCGCCCGCACATCGGGCACGCCTATGAGGCGATCGCAGCCGACGCGATCGCGCGCTACCAGCGTCAGTTGGGCCGCGAGGTACGGTTCCAGACCGGCACCGACGAGCATGGCCTCAAGATGGTCCAGGAAGCGCGCAAGCGGGACCTGACGCCGCGCGCACTTGCTGACGAAATGAGCGGCTATTTTAAGCAGATGGCCGACGCGCTCGATATCTCCTACGATCGTTTTATCCGCACCAGTGACGACGACCACTATCGCGCCAGCCAGACGATCTGGAAGGCGATGGAGGACGCGGGCGACCTTTACCTCGATCGCTACGAGGGCTGGTATTCGGTTCGAGACGAAGCCTTTTACGACGAGAAGGAACTCCTCGACGGGGAGGGCGGTGCCAAGCTTTCGCCGCAGGGGACGCCGGTGGAGTGGACTGCCGAGGAAACGTGGTTCTTCCGGTTGTCGAAATACCAGCAACCCTTGCTCGACTTCTTTGCCGCAAATCCCGAGTTCATCCGACCCGAGGCGCGCCGGAACGAGATCCTGCGGTTCGTCGAGGGTGGTCTGTCCGACCTCTCCGTGTCGCGAACGAGTTTCGACTGGGGCGTACCGGTTCCGGGGAGCCCGGGGCACGTCATGTACGTATGGGTCGACGCGCTCACCAACTATTTGACAGGCGTCGGCTATCCCGACGACGTCGAACTGTACGAGACGTTCTGGCCAGCGAACGTGCACATTATCGGCAAGGATATCGTGCGTTTTCATGCCGTTTACTGGCCGGCTTTCCTGATGAGCGCGAACCTTCCGCTGCCGCGCGGTGTGTTCGGCCATGGCTTTTTGCTCAACCGCGGCGAGAAGATGTCAAAGTCGCTCGGCAACGTCACCGATCCGATGGCGCTGGTCGACCATTTCGGGGTCGATGCCCTGCGTTACTTCCTCTTGCGTGAAGTGAGTTTCGGACAGGACGGCAGCTATTCCGAAGAAGCGATCGTCACGCGGTGCAACGCCGATCTCGCGAACAATCTCGGCAATCTCGCGCAGCGCTGCCTGTCGATCATCGCCAAGGCCTGTGGCGGGGTCGTGCCGGACGTAGGCACGCCGACCGATGCGGAAGCCGCGTTGGCGAAGAGCGTCGAGGCAGCCGAACATGGTCTGCATGAGGCGATGAAGGATTTCGCGTTGCACAATGCGCTGGAGGCCGTGTGGTCCGCCGCGCGTGACGCGAACCAGTATTTTGCCGATCAGGCCCCGTGGAGCGTGCGCAAGACCGATCCCGCACGCGCCGACACGATCCTGTATCACGCCGCGGATGCGATCCGGCGGATCGCGATCCTCGCGCGCTGGGCGATCCCGGGCGGGGCGGACAAGCTGCTCGACCTGCTGGCACAACCCGGTGACGCACGCAGTTTCGAGGCGCTGGGGCATCCTTTGGCACCGGGGAAGGTTCTCCCCGCACCGAGCGGCGTATTCCCACGGCTCGAAGCTCCAACGGAGGCGTAAATGTTCGCCGACAGCCATTGTCATCTGAACTACAAAGGCTTGGCCGAACAACAGGCTGATGTGCTTGCCCGGGCGCGGGCGCGGGGTGTCGAGGTCATGCTCAACATCGCGACGCGCGAAAGCGAATGGGACGACGTTCTGGCAACCGCCGAGCGGGAGCCTGACG
Source organism: Sphingomonas sp. PsM26 (assembly GCA_030433805.1). GTDB lineage: Bacteria > Pseudomonadota > Alphaproteobacteria > Sphingomonadales > Sphingomonadaceae > Sphingomonas. The sequence continues at coordinate 22,443 of JARUXA010000014.1, forward strand.
TCTGGGCGACCGTCGGCATCCATCCGCACGAGGCGGATCAGCATCCTGATGTCGGCACAGCGCGGCTGATCGAACGCGCGCAACACCCGCGTGTGGTGGGGATCGGCGAGAGCGGGCTGGACTATTTCTACGATCACAGCGACCGCGAACGCCAGCAAGCGAGTTTTCGCGCGCATCTCGCGGCATGCCGGGCGACCCAGTTGCCGATCGTCGTTCACACCCGCGACGCGGAGGAAGATACCGCGCTGATCCTCAGGGAGGAGATGGAGCAGGGGGCCTATCCCGGGGTCATCCACTGTTTTACCGCAAGCGGCGCGTTCGCCGATATCGCGCTCGATCTGGGCTTCTATATTTCGATTTCCGGTATCGTGACGTTCAAGAACGCCAAGGACCTACAGGAAACCGCGGCACGGCTTCCGCTTGATCGACTCCTGATCGAAACCGACGCGCCGTTTCTTGCGCCGGTGCCGCACCGGGGAAAGACCGGCGAACCAGCGTTCGTGGCGGACACCGCATCATTCCTCGCGCAGTTGCGCGGCGAGACCGTCGAGACGCTGGCGGGGGCGACGCGCGATAACTTTCACGCATTGTTCGCCAAGACGCGCGCATGAAGATCAGGATCTTGGGGTCTGGTACGTCCTCGGGCGTTCCACGCATCGGAAACGACTGGGGTGCATGCGACCCCAACGAACCCCGTAATCGGCGCACCCGCGCCTCGGTGATCGTCGAGACAGCGACAACACGCATTCTGGTCGATACCGGGCCGGACATGCGCGAACAGCTGCTTGCCGCTGATGTGGCCACGGTCGATGCCGTCATCTGGACTCACGACCATGCCGATCACACGCATGGCATCGACGATCTCCGCCAAGTTTATCACGCCCTCGGACACCGCGTACGCGGCATTGCGCGGCCCGCATTGCTGACCAAACTGACCGAAAAGTTTGGCTATGTGTTCAGTGGTTTACATGGATATCCTACGGTCGCGTCGATCGAGCCGCTAATGGACGAGATGCGCATCGGGGATATTACCGTCCGGGTTGCAGACCAGCCGCATGGCGGAACGCAATCCGCAGGATTGCGGTTCGAAGCAGACGGCGGTGTCATCGGATATGCGACGGATGTGAGCGGCATGACCGACGCGATGGTCGATCTGTACACCGGACTGGATATCTGGGTGGTCGATGCGCTGCGGCACCGTTCACATCCGTCGCATTTCGATTTGCCGACCGTGCTTGGTTGGATCGAACGGTTGAAACCCAAACACGTCGCGCTGACGCATATGGACCAGTCGATGGATTACGCTTCGCTGGTGCAGGAGCTACCGGATGGCGTGGAGCCGGGCTTTGACGGACTGGAGTTGGTCGCGTGAACGTGTTCGTGACGGCGTTGTTGTTGATCCTTCCCATCAGTGCGCTCGCGGCACGGCGATTGCCGTTGAGCTCAGTAGTGAAAATGGCGCTGATGTGGGTCGCGATCTTTGCAGTGCTCATTGCGGTGGTGATGCTCTGGCAACAGGGCGTCGGACACACCTGAAGCCCTACGAGGCACCTCCTAATTTAACATAATGTGTATTATCGGACTGAGTGAAATGGCTGAGGTGGGCTAAGCGTTTGCTTCAAATGCGCCTCTAACTTCGCCTTAATGGAGCGACGCGATCTCACGTCGCTCCATGGCAGACCTTCTTTACGGTTTCGCGCCATCCAACCCATGCTTGCGCAGCAACGGTGCGACCTGCGGGTCATGCCCCGTCATGTTGCGGAACATCACGTTGTAATCCTGCGTATGACCACGAGACAGGATCAGGTCGCGGAAACGTTGGCCGTTTGCGCGCGTCATCCCGCCATGCTGCTGGAACCAGTCGTAGACGTTCTGCTGGATCATGTCGGTCCACAGATAGGCGTAATAGCCCGCGGCATAGCCGGACCCCCAGATATGGTTGAAATAGCTCGTCCGATACCGCGGCGGCACGTAGCGAACGTTGAGACCGGTCTCGCCCAGCGCCTTGGCTTCGAACGTATTCACGTCCTTCGGCACAGCGGTCGACGGCACCGAATGCCATGCCATGTCGAGTTGCGCGGCGGTCAGCGTCTCGCCGAAGCTATAGCCCTGGTTGAACGTTTCGGAGCGCTTGATCTTGTCGACCAACGCCTGCGGCATCGCGGCACCCGTCTGATAATGGTGTGCATAATGCGCAAGCACGCGGGGTTCCAGCGCCCAATGCTCGTTGAATTGCGACGGAAATTCCACGAAATCGCGCGCTACTGCCGTTCCTGACAACGTCGGATAGGTCTGGTTCGCGAACAGTCCATGCAGCCCGTGCCCGAACTCATGGAACATCGTCCGCACTTCGCTGAAGGTCACCAGCCCGGGTTGCCCCGCCGCTGGCTTGGTGAAATTGGCGGTGTTCGAAATGACCGGCTTGGTGCCGAAAATCTTCGCTTGCCGCACGAAGCTGTTCATCCACGCCCCGCCCGACTTGTTATCGCGCTTCCAGTAATCGAAGTAGGTCAGCCCGAGCGGCTTCCCGTCCGCCTCGAACACTTCGTAAACGCGGATGTCGGGATGATAGGTCGGGATGTCGGTACGGCGCTTGAACGTCAGCCCGTAAAGCTGGTTGGCGGCGTAGAAAATGCCGTTCTCGAGCACGTTCCAGATCTCGAGATACGGCTTGGTCTCGTTGAGATCCAAGTCATACTTGGCCTTGCGGACCTTCTCGGCATAGCGCGCCCAGTCCCACGGTTCGAGCTTGAAGCCCCCCTGCTCCGCATCGATCGCCTTTTGCAGTTCAGCTGCCTCGCGCGCCTGTGCGGCTGCGGTCGGTGCGTCGAGCGCGTTGAGGAAATCGCGGGCGACGGTGGCGGTCTTCGCCATCTGTTCGGCGAGCGAATAGTCGGCCCAGGTCTTGTACCCCAGCAGATTGGCCTTGCGGGTGCGCAGGTCGATCAGTTGCAGGATTGATGCGCGCGTATCGTTCGCATCCCCCTGCTCTGCCCGAGTCCAGCTCTTGTCGAACAACGCCTTGCGCGTCGACCGGTCCGATAGCGCCTCGATCGCGGGCTGCGCGGTCGTGTTCTGGAGTGGGAGCAGATACTTGCCGGGCATCTTGCGCTCGGTCGCATCGCGTGCCGCAGACTGGATATCGCCCCGCGACATGCCCGCCAGCGCGGCCGGATCGTCCACCACCAGCGCGCCCGCCTTTGTCGCCGCGAGAAGCTTCTGTCGGAAAGCGATGCCGACGCTCGAGATCTGCTTGTTGAGCGCGCGTAGCGCCGTCTGGTCTGCGGGCGACAATTGCGCGCCGGCGCGGACGAAGGTCTTGTAGTATTCGTCGAGCAGGAACGCCTGCTCGGCGTCCAGCTTGAGCGACGCCTTGCGGTCGAACAGCATCTTCACCCGCGCGAATAACTTGGGGTCGAGATAGATCGCGTCGTTATACCCCGCGAGTTTGGGAGCCATCGCGGATTGCACGGCCTGGATCGTCAAGTTGGTATTGGCTTGCGCCACCTGGCCGAATGCGGCCTGCGCACGCGCAAGCATCTGCCCTTGGCGTTCCATCGCGACGATCGTGTTGTCGAACGTGGGCGCGGCGGGATTGTCCGCGATCTTGCGGACTTCCGCGAGGCTCTCCGTAATGCCCTGCTCGATCGCCGGTTGATAATCGGCATCCTTAATCTGGTCGAACGGCGGTGCCTGATACGGCAGCGCGCTCCGCGTGGCGAACGGGTTGGCGGCGTGCGCAGGCCCGGTCAAAATCGAAGCGGCGGCAGTGGCGAGTAGTACATTACGGAGCATGGACGGTCCTTCCCGGCGAGCGCCGTTGCTAGCGTCACCGACTGTGATTTGTCGACCCGGTGAAGTAAACTCAGTGAGGTAGAGGATGACACTACGGTGCTGCGTAAGCATCGAGGAACGGCTGAAGCCAGGGGCGATAGGGCTCGGCGACGCCTAGACCGTCCCGGTTGATCGGGCGGCGGACCTGTAGTGCGCTTGCCGTGGCGACGCGACGCGGGTTGAGATGTGGCGCGTAGACTGCGGCCTCCTCTTCCAGTCCGCAATGCGCGAGCAGCCGTGCGGTCCATAGCGCGGGGTCCTCGACCAGTTCTTCATACGGCACGACAAGCAGCCGGTCCCCAAGCATCTGTTTCCAGAACGCCATCAGCGCGTCTTCCAGCTGAAAATGGAAAGCGATGTCAGCAAGATCAAAGCTCCAGCCGACACCGTGTATGAAGAATGTCCGGAAGCACGACCATGCGTTGTCCAGTGGCGCGCGCCGCATCCAGATCAACGGTGCGTCGGGCAACGCGGTCGCGATCACGCCCATGAAACGACTGGCATCGATCGTCTTGTCGATGATGCGCCCCTCCGCCCCAAAACGCTCCCAAAGGAGGTGGAGGTAGAGTTCGCCCAGCGCATCCACCCTCCCGCCGTGCGCCATATGCTGATCGATCGCGGATCCGGATACGCCCCCTGCCGCCACGGCAACGTGCTGGATCAGGTTGAGTTCGCCCCCATCCTGCACCGCACTGTGACTGGCGAGGATCTGCTCGACCAGCGTCGTGCCTGATCTGGGCAGACCGGTGACGAAGATCGGGCGGCTGGTATCGATCGTCTGGTCGGCCCGAGCGCGATCGAAGAACGCGCGATCATACCCCTCCATTGCCGCGGCGGCGTTGGCCTGATCAGCCTTGCGACCGTATGGCGTCTCTGCCTTGAGCAGCGCCGCACCACGCGCAAAGGCGGCGAATGCTTTGTCCGGCTGCCCGCGGTCGGCATGAAGCTTGCCAAGGGCATAACAATAGCGTGCCAGATCGCCCGGCGCATGCCGTTCCGCGGCGGCAGCTTCCGCAAGCAACTGATCCCCGACCGGGTCATCCGCAAGGTTGACCGCGGCCGCCAGCGTCAGCCAGGCAGGGCCCCACCCGGGGCGATGCGCGAGCGCTTCCTGAAGATGACGGCGCGCATCGTCCACGCGCCCCAGCGTCATCGCGGTGTTGCCCAGCACATAGGCGTGCCCCGCCGCATCGGGCACCGTCTTGGGCAACCCTGAAAGCAGAACATGCGCTTCCTCAATCCGTTGGGCCTGGGTCAGCAGCACGACCTTGGAATAGATCGCGACGGGATCGTTACCACTGGACGCGATGAACGCATCGACCGCGCGCAGCGCCAGCGAGAGATCGCCACTGGCTTGCATCAACTGCGAGATCGCGCGCCATTGCTGCCCAAGCGGCGCGCGCTGATCAAGCATAACGGTAACAAGGCGGCGGGTTTCGCCCCGGTCGCGCGCGGCCAGAGCGGCCTTCAATTGCGCCCGCAGGAGCGGCAGCGCACTGGTGTTGGTCACGGCCATCGGACTGGTGCGAACCCCTTGTGAGGGCGTTCGCCCGGTATCCCCCTCCCCATATGCCGCGAGCGTGTCCCGCGTACAACAGCAAGCTCAATTAACGCTTTGACCGGGTTGACAATATTGCTGCCCCGCAACATTCCTTTAATTAACGGGACGTTAACCAGTTGTTTGAGTCGATGAACGGCGTCACCGGGTAACGAGGGGAGCTTATGCGTATCAAGAGTTTCATGTGCTGTGGTGCCGCCGCGATCGCGATGATGGCGGCGCCCGTGATGGCCACGACGATCAACCTGATCGATCTTGGTGGCGTCAAAGGTTCGCAGGCAGAGCGCGGGTTTAACATCGCTGCATCCTATTGGGGATCGATGTTCACCAATAACGCGGTGATCAACCTGGGCGTATCCTTTGCGCCGCTCGCAACCGGCATCATCGGGTCGACCGGCAGCACGCGCGTCGATTATTCGACCGCGAACTGGGAAAAGCAGCTTAACCTGACCAAGAGCGGTTCGTTCATCGATCAGAACATCGTCCTCCCCACGCTGAACGCGGATGGCGGTGCGAGCTTCATTACCAACGGGACGACCACGACCCCTGCGAGCGGCACCAGCCCCGCGGTGACCAATGACGACACCAGCAAGCTGGCGTACAATCCAGGGGCCACGGCAAGCAGCCAGAACCTGTATCTCAACTCCGCGGTCGTCAAAGCAATCGGCGGCAATACGGGTATCTCGCCAACGACGCGCGATGGCAACGTGACGTTCAGCAGCAACTTCAACTTCGATTTCGACCCGACCGACGGGATCAGTGACAACACGTTCGATTTCATCGGTGTTGCCATCCACGAAATCGGCCATGCCCTAGGATTCGTCTCAGGGGTTGATTTCCTCGACGTCTATGGCGTCGGCAAGGGTCCGGCCGCCGGTGCGCTGGGGTACAGCCTCAACGACACGTCGATCTACAGCGCACTCGACATGTTCCGCTACAGCAAGGATCCGACCAATCTCGTCCTCGGCAAGGACACGGTGCTCGACCTTTCCGTTGGTGGTCAGAAGTATTTCTCGATCGATGGCGGAAAGACTGCCTTGTTCGACAACACCTTCTCGACCGGTCGCTACAATGGCGATGGTCAGCAGGCGTCGCACTGGAAGGATACGCCGGGTTGCGCCATCGGCAACGGGATCATGGATCCGACCTTCTGCTATGAGCAGACCGGCTATGTCACCGGGCTCGACCTCGCGGCGTATGACGCAATGGGCTGGAACCTCAGCACCGATGCGCTGACCTACAAGACCACGTCGACCGCGCAGATCTACAGCCAGTTCGCCGCCTCGGTTCCCGAGCCGACGACCTGGGGCATGATGCTGCTCGGCTTCGCCTTCGTCGGTGCGACGATGCGCCGCCGGTCCACGAAGGTCAGCTACGCCGCCTGAGCGGATCAGCTGGCACAAACGCACGGCCGCCGATCAATCGATCGGCGGCCATTCTTGTGCGCCCCCGCCTTCGTCGCACTTAATTCATGAGGCAGACAAAGAGCCCATCACCTCCGTGATCCGTGCGCGCAGATCGGGTTCGCGCGTAATCTCCAACATCGCACTCAAACTCTTGCGCGCGCCCGGAATATCGCCGTCGACCAATTGCAGGCGCGCCTGTTCCCACCACGCGTGCGGGTAACCGGGGGCGATGATCGTCATCCGTTCGAACAGCGTCAGTGCGCGCCGCCCGTCCCCGGCACGCTCAGCCCGCGTCGCCTGATTAAGCAACAGGCGGACCAGCACCGCGCGGTTGGGCATCGCGGCGACATGGCGCACGGGCGTCCCCTGCCCCCCCTCACCCGCCGGCAACCCCGTCTTCAACAGCGCGAGAAGTTGCTCCTGGCTCACGCGTTCCCCGCCACGGAACGGATCGATCATTACCGGGACCGTCTCGTCACCGATCAGGACGAGGACATGTCCGGGCACATCGAGCGCATTGGCGATCCACCCCATCCGCCGCGCCGCCGCGACATACAGGATCGACAGGCTGACCGGCAGGCCCCGCCGACGATCGACCACGCGCACCACGTCGGCGTTGGCGGGATCATCATAGGTTTCGCGGTCGCCAATGAAGTCGAATGCACCGCCGATGACCTGCGCGAGCAGTTCGGCCTGTTCCTCGGCGTCGGGATCGGCGGCGGATGCGGTGGCCGAGGCTTCGTCGAGGGCTTCGGCAATCGCCTCGAACAGATCGAGATAGGGTTCGCCGTCCATGCCGGGGTGGTCGAGCAGCGCGAGCACCAGCGCGGCTTCGTCCAGAATGATCTCGTCGTCATCGACGAGACCCAAATGCATCAGGTCATCTTCATCCATGCCCCCCACATGGGTGCAGGATCCTGATCTGCAACGCATTCCCCATGGAAAGATCCAGCGACACACTAATGCGATTGATAATCGTTCGCATCTGAGCCATAGGCTGCCGCACAGTCGCTAAGGACCCATGATGAACCGTACGCTCGTTTCCGCCCTGATGTTAAGTTCGATCGCCTACGCAATGCCAGCGTTCGCCGAGACCGAGGAAGAGCAGGAAGCGCAATCGATCGTCGTAACCGGCGCACGCCCCCGCAGCGAAGCTTCGGCGGGAACCAAGGGATCGACTCCGCTCGCAGAAACGCCCCAGTCGATCAGCGTGATCAGTGCGTCGGATATCGCGGATCTGGGCTTGGCCAACCTCAACCAGGCGTTGCGCTTCGTGGCAGGGGTCACGACCGAACAGCGCGGATCGAGCGCCGAAGTCTATGACCAGTTCAAGCTGCGAGGTTTCGATGCGCCGCAATTCCTCGACGGTCTGAAACTGATCGGCGGCGCCAGCTACCTCACTCCGCAGATCGACGTCTCGCGGATCGACCGGATCGAAGTGATCAAGGGGCCGGCGTCGGTCCTCTACGGTCAGTCGGGCCCGGGCGGGCTCGTCGCGCTATCGAGCAAGCTGCCGCTCGACCAGGCGTTCTACGGCGCAGCCTCGGGGACGTACGGCACATACGATCTGTACCGCGTTGATGGCGATGTCGGCGGCAAGATTGGCGATTCGGTACTGTGGCGGGTCAATGGCAGCGTCAACGGCGCGCATACGCAGCAGACCTTCAGCGCGCGCGAGCGCCAGACGGTCTCGGGCGCGCTGACCTTCAACCTCGATCATGCGACCAAGCTGACGCTGCTCGGCGCCTATTCGAACGATCCGCAGAACGGCAGCTACGGCGTCTTCCCGGCGTCGGGCACCTTCCTCCCCAACCCCAACGGCAAGCTGTCGACCTCGACCGACTTCGGCGAGCCCGGCAATTACTTCAAGCGCGAACAGGTCGCCGCGACCTATATCCTGACACACGACATCAACCCCGACTGGAACATCCGCGCCTCGGGCCGCTACCAGCACGGCACCTCGCGGCTCGGCATCGTCTACGCCTCGGGATCGCTGGTCGATGCCGCCGCCAACCCCAATGCGACGCTCTACAACCGCGCCTCTTACGCGACACGCGAGCGCAGCGATTCATGGGTATTCGACAATCAGGTCCATGGCCGCTTCGCCACCGGGGCAGTGAAGCACGACGTGCTGTTCGGGGCGGATTACCAGACCGGCAATGCGCGCTCGATCAACGCCTTCGGCTCGGCGACCCCGCTCAACGGCTATGCCCCCGTCTATGGCACGATGGCCGTGCCGCAGAGTCCGCAAGGCGTGCCCGACAATTTCGGCGTCAACGATAACAAGCCGCGCTCGAACCAGGCGGGCGTCTATGCGCAGGACCAGCTCTCACTCGGCGCGTTGCGCGTGCTGCTCAGCGGGCGGCAGGACTGGGCCTCGGTCCGAACCGGCCCCGGTACCGCATCGCAGGATTCGCAGAAGTTCACCTATCGCGCCGGCGCGCTCTACACGCTGCCGTTCGGCCTTGCGCCCTATGTCAGCTACTCGACATCGTTCGAGCCCAACGGCACGCTGACGCAACCCGGCGGCGTGATCACCGTCGCCAAACCGTCCGAGGGCAAGCAGCTCGAGGTGGGCGCGAAATATACCGTGCCAGGCACGCAGATCCTCGTCACCGGCGCCTGGTTCCAGATCGACCAGACCAACCTGATCACCACCAACCCGCTGACCAACGTTTCGACGCAGAGCGGCCGCGTCCGCTCGAGCGGGGTCGAAGTCGAGGCGAGCGCACCGCTGCCCTACGGCTTCAACGCCAAGCTCGCCTATAGTCGTCAGAAGCTGCGCACCACCGCCGACGCCAACCCGGCCAATATCGGCGCGGGGATTCTCGGCGTCGGTCGTGGCGGCGTGTCGGCCAATCTAGAATGGGCGCCGCGCGACGGCAAATGGCAGGGCTTCGCGATCGGCGGCGCGGTGCGCCGTGTCGACAGCATCTATGCCGGCACGCTGTTCGACTCGTCGTTCACGCCAGTTGCGACGCGCCAGAGCACGCCGGGGTTCACGCTGGTCGATGCGCTGGTACGCTTCGATCTCGGCACCATCTCGCCCCGCTTCCAGGGCGTCTCGCTCGGGGTGAATGCGGCGAACATCCTGGACAAGAAGTACGTGACGACCTGCTATCTCGATTACGCCTGGTGCTGGTACGGCAACCGCCGCACGGTTCAGGGCACGATCGCGTATCGCTTCTGATGCGGCGGGCCGGGACTATCGTGGTCCCGGCCCTGCCCAACCGAACCGGTCTAGCCGTCGGTTCGGCCGTAGCCGCCACCGCCCGGTGTCTCGATGACGAAGACATCGCCCGCCTCCAGCTCCGCAGTGGCGGCTGAGGGTAGCTGCTCCACGCTGCCGTCGTTCCGCTCGATGCTGTTGCGCCCCGGTGTGCCGTCCCCGCCCCCGGCCAATCCGAACGGCGCGACGATGCGGCGATTGGACAGGATCGTCGCGGTCATCGGTGCGCGGAAACGAAGCCGGCGGATCGTCCCATCTCCGCCGGGGAACGCCCCTTCTCCGCCAGATCCCGCCCGGATCGCAAACCGTTCGACCAGCACCGGGAAGCGGTGTTCGAGCACTTCGGGATCGGTCATCCGGCTGTTGGTCATGTTGGTCTGCACGCCGCTCGTCCCGGCAAAGTCCTTCCCCGCCCCCGAACCGCCCGCGATCGTCTCGTAATATTGGCGGCTGCCGTCGCCGAAGGTGAAGTTGTTCATCGTCCCCTGCGCGCCCGCCATCGCGCCAAAGGCACCAAATAGTGCGTCGGTCACGACCTGGCTCGTCTCGACGTTCCCCGCGACCACCGCGGCGGGCCACGCCGGGTTGAGCATCGATCCTTCGGGCAAGACGATCTCGAACGGCGCGAGGCATCCGTCGTTGAGCGGGATCGGTTCGTCCACCAGCACGCGAACGACGTACAACAACGCGGCGCGTGCGATAGATGCGGGCGCGTTGAAATTGTCGTCGCGTTGCGGGCTCGTACCTGTGAAATCGACGACAGCACGCCGCGCGGCCTTGTCGATCGTCACCGTAACCGCAACTTCCGCGCCATTGTCCATCGCGTAGCGGAAACTGCCGCCCTCGATCCCGGCCAGCAGACGGCGGACCATCTCGTCCGCGTTAGCCTGGACGTGGCCCATATAGGCCAGCACCACATCGAGCCCGTGGTCCGCCACCGCCGCCGCCAACGCATCGGCGCCACGCGCGCAGGCCGCGATCTGTGCGCGGATATCGCCGATATTCTGGTCCGCATTACGAACCGGCCAATCCCCCGACGCGAGTAACGTGCGCAAAGCGGCTTCGCGCAATTGACCGCCGTCGACCAGCAGGAAGTCGTCGATCAACACGCCCTCCTGCTCGATCCGGCGGCTGTCGGCGGGCATCGATCCCGGCGTCGTCCCCCCGATGTCGGCCTGATGCCCGCGCGCGGCGACGAAGAACGCCGGCGTATCGCTATCCGCGAACACCGGCATGATGACGGTCACGTCGGGCAGATGCGTACCGCCGTGATACGGATCGTTGAGCGCATAGACGTCGCCCGGGCGCATCGTCCCGGCGCGGTTGGCGATGATCGTCCGGATGCTCTCGCCCATCGACCCAAGATGGACCGGAATATGCGGCGCATTGGCGATCAGATTGCCCGTCGCGTCGAACAGCGCACAACTGAAATCGAGCCGTTCCTTGATGTTCACCGACCAGGCGGTCTGCTGCAACGCGACCCCCATCTGCTCGGCGATGCTCATGAACAGATTGGCGAAGAGCTCGAGCCGCACCGGATCGACTGCGGTGCCTGCGGCGACCTGCCGCTCGCGCGGTGCTATGCGGTCGAGCATAAGGTTGGCGTGCTGGTCGATCGTGGCGCACCAGCCGGGGGCGACGAAGCTCGTGCCCGACGCGTCCACAATGATTGCGGGGCCATCGACCGACCAACGGACCGGCAGAGTCACCCGGTCGAACAGCTTCGCGGCGACGTGTTCGCCATCAATATGCAACTGCACGTCTTGGCCTACCGGCACGCCGTCTCCCGCCTCGAACCGCACCGCCGCCGCACTCGAAGGCGCGATCGCCTCTACCTCGGCGGCATCGATGATAAGCGGCGTGGCCGGATCAACGAACCCGAACCGCGTGGTATGAGCGCGACCGAACCGTTCGCCCAGTGTAGCGAAAGGCGCCGCATCCAGCGTCAGCGTGGTGTCCGCACCGGCATAGCGGATGCGCAACCGCCGCTCGACCCGATCGACCGCAACGCCCTGTTCGCTCAGCGCGAGACGGGCGTCATCGTCCAGCCGGTCGAGGATCGGAACGACCTCGCTTTCGCGGTCAACCGGCACCGCGACGGTGGCCTCGCGCACGACGCGATGCGCCGCCATCCCCATGCCGAACGCGGACAATACGCCGGCGAGCGGATGGATCATCACCCGGTCGATCCCGAGGATATCCGCGATCGCGCAGGCATGTTGCCCCCCCGCCCCGCCAAAGCTCGCCAATGCATAGCGCGCCAGGTCGTGCCCGCGCGCGACCGAGATCGTGCGGATCGCGCTCGCCATCGCATCGTTGGCGATCGCGATGAACCCGGCCGCGAGTGCCTCCGGAGTGGACCCGACTTCCGCCGCCAGTTCGGCAAACAACGCCTTCACGCGGTCGAGGTCGATTGGCTGGTTGCCGGCCGGCCCGAACAGCGAAGGGAAATGCGAAGGCTGCAGTCGCCCGAGCAACAGGTTGCAATCCGTAATCGTCAGCGGACCCCCGCGACGGTAACAGGCCGGCCCGGGATCAGCTCCGGCGGACTCGGGGCCGACGCGCAGCCGCATTCCATCGAACCGGCAAATCGATCCGCCCCCCGCCGCGACCGTCTCGATCTGCAGCATCGGTGCGCGCACGCGCAGCCCGCCCACGATCGCCTCGCCGGTCCGCTCCAACGCACCCGCATGATGCGAAACGTCGGTCGACGTGCCCCCCATGTCGAACCCGATCACGCGGTCGATCCCGGCAAGCCGCGCGGTTTCCGCCATCCCGACGATCCCGCCCGCAGGCCCCGACAGGATTGCATCCTTGCCGCGGAACACGCTGGCATCGGCAAGCCCGCCGTTCGACTGCATGAACAGCAATTCGGTCTCGCCCAATGCCGCCGACACGCGCTGGACATAGCGGTCTAGAACGGGCGAGAGATACGCGTCGACCACGCTCGTCTCGCCGCGACCGACCAGCTTGATCAGCGGCGTGACGTCATGGCTGATCGATACGTGCGGGAAACCGACCTGCCGCGCGATCTCGGCGAGCCGATCTTCATGATCGGGATAGGCATAACCATGCATCAGCACGATCGCGACCGACCGGAGGCCCGCATCGAACGCGCCGGTCAGCGCATCGCGTGCCTGCCGTTCGTCGAGCGGGCATTCCACCGCGCCGTCGGCGGTAACACGCTCGTCGATCTCGATGACCGCAGTATAGGCCTGTTCCGGGAGCACGATCCGCTTGGCGAAGATGTCGGGCCGCGCCTGATACCCGATCCGCAACGCATCTCCGAAACCCCGCGTGATCGCGAGCAGCGTAGGCTCGCCGGTACGTTCCAACAGCGCGTTGGTGGCGACCGTCGTGCCCATCCGCACGGAGACCACATCGGCCAGCGTCGCGCCTTCCGCGGCGACCATCCGCCGGATCCCCTCGACCACCGCATCGGCATAGCGCGGATCATGCGACAGCAGCTTTGCCGTGCGCACCGCCCCGTCCGGCAAGCGCGCCACCACATCGGTAAAGGTGCCGCCGCGATCGATCCAGAAGTGCCAGCCGGTCTGTGTCATGCGCGTTCCTTGGCGAACATTCGTCGGTATTGCAAAGCGTCCGCCCCGCTTCCCCTGCGGCCGAAACGACTCTAGGTTCACGCCAATGGGAACGAACACAGGCGCCGGGGCGTCGAACTAGATGCTGGTACTCGCCGGGATAGCCGTCATCGCGCTGGGGTTCCTGCTGCGGTTCAATCCGTTGCTGGTGGTGGCTGCGTCTGCTTTGGTAACCGGGCTGGCGGCGGGGCTCGACCCGCTCAAGATCCTCGCGGTGTTCGGCAAGGCGTTCAACGAAAACCGCTTCGTCAGCGTGGTCTATATCGTGCTCCCGGTGATCGGGCTGCTCGAACGCCACGGCCTGCAACGCCGGGCGGCGGCGCTGGTCCAGCGGATGCGTGGTGCGACGCCGGGACGCCTGCTGATCGGCTATCTGCTGTTCCGCCAGGTCACCGCCGCGCTCGGGCTCCATTCGATCGCCGGGCAACCGCAGACCGTCCGCCCGCTCGTGGCACCGATGGTCGAGGCCGCCGCCGAGGTCGAAGCGCCGGGCGCGCATGATCCGGAGAAGCTCCGCGCCCTGTCCGCCGCGACCGACAATATCGGGCTGTTCTTCGGGGAGGACATTTTCATCGCGATCGGGTCGATCCTGCTGATGAAAGGGGTGCTGCAAGGCTATGGCATCATGGTCGAGCCGTTCCAGCTCTCGGTCTGGGCGATCCCTACCGCGATCGCCGCGCTGGTCGTTCACGGCACCCGCCTGATGCTGCTGGATGCCCGCGTGAAGCGGCGCCGCGCATGATCGGGCTCGGCTTCGTCTATGCGGTGGCAGGTGCGATGTTCCTTGCCTTCGCGGTGCTGGGTGCGCGCGACGGGCGCTGGTTCAATGCCGCCTTTCATCTGCTGCTTGCGGTCAGCCTGCTGCTTGGCGACCGGCTCGGCGACATCGGCAACGGCCTGTTGGTGATCGCGCTGATCGCGGTGGCGGCGAGCGGCCGGATGCGGTCGCGTCGTACCGACGACATCGTCGAGCCCCGTCCGCGCGGTTCCTGGCTGTTCGCGCCCGCGCTGATCATCCCCGCCACCGCATTGGCCGGGACGTTGGCGTTCAAGTTCATCCCCACGATCGTCGACGCCAAACAGGGCACGCTCGTCGCGCTGACGCTCGGCGTCCTGCTCGCGCTGCTTGCCTGCTACGCATGGCTCCGCCCCGCCCCGACTGCGCCGTTCCGGGAGGGATTGCGGCTGATGGACGATATTGGCTGGGCGGCGGTGCTGCCGCAAATGCTCGCGAGTCTCGGCGCGGTGTTCGCGGTGTCCGGCGTCGGCGATGTCGTCGGCAGCCTTGCCGGACAGGCGATCCCGCACGGCAGCGTGATCGGCGCGGTGATCGCCTACGGCCTCGGCATGGCGCTGTTCACGATGGTGATGGGCAATGCCTTCGCGGCCTTCCCGGTGATGGCGGCGGCGATCGGTCTGCCGTTGCTGGTCAGGGTTTACGGCGCGGACCCGGCCCCCGTCGCCGCGATCGGGATGCTCGCCGGCTTCTGCGGCACGCTGATGACGCCGATGGCGGCGAACTTCAATCTTGTCCCCGCCGCCTTGCTCGACCTCAAGGACCGCAGCGGCGTGATCAAGGCGCAGATCCCCACCGCGTTGCCGCTGCTCCTGTTCAACATCCTGCTCCTCTGGCTGGTGATCCGATGACAATTCTTGATACCGACCTCGCCAGCCGCTTCGCGCGACTGACGTTGAGCCACCTTGGCCAGGAATATCCGCACAAGCTCGATCACGTCCTGGACGGTCCCGCCGACGCCGCGACGCCGTCCGCGCTCCACCCGATCTTCCACGGCAGCTTCGACTGGCACAGTTGCGTCCACGGCTGGTGGCAGGTGCTGCGGCTCGCGCGCACCTTTCCGAACATGGCCGCCGCGAGCGAGGTGCGGGCACGCGCCGACGCAATGCTGACCCCCGCAAACGTTGCGGTCGAATGCGCCTATCTCGACCGACCGAGCAGCGGCGGTTTCGAACGCCCGTACGGATGGGCGTGGACGCTGGCGCTGCATGACGAGGCCGTCCGGCACGACGCGCCTTGGGGTGCCGCCCTCGAACCGCTCGCGCGGGCTTTCGCCGCGCGGTTCACGGCATTCCTGCCCAAGCTGACCTATCCGATCCGCACCGGCACGCATTTCAATACGGCGTTCGCGCTGACGCTCGCACGGGACTGGGCGATTACACACGACCCCGGGCTCGCCGAGGTGATCGCCGACCGGGCACGCGACTGGTTCGGGGAAGACAGGGGATGCCAGGCCTGGGAACCCGGCGGGGACGAGTTCCTCTCCTCCGCGCTGATGGAAGCCGCTTTGATGAGCCGGGTTCTGTCGTCGGCAGACTTCACGGCGTGGTTCGGCACGTTCCTCCCCGATGTCGCCAGTCGCTCGCCCGCGACACTGTTCACGCCCGCGCATGTCTCCGACCGAAGCGACGGCAAGATCGCGCATCTCGACGGGCTCAATCTCAGTCGGGCGTGGTGCTGGAAGATCATCACGACGGCGCTGGGGCCGGAACATCCGGTCGACGCGATCGCACGGGAAACAGCGGCAGTGCACATCGCCGCAAGCTTGCCGCATATTGCGGACGACTACATGGGGACGCACTGGCTCGCGACCTTCGCCTTGCTCGCGCTCGACGGAGATTGAACGCGGATTACGCATGGCGATACGACCGCCTGTGACGGAAGAAGGAATGATGCGATGATCGAACGGCTGGTGGAGATCATGGCACGGTTGCGTGACCCCGAAACCGGTTGCGCATGGGACGTCGCGCAGGATTTTGCGTCCATCGCGCCGTACACGATCGAGGAGGCCTATGAGGTTGCGGACGCGATCGCACGACAGGACATGCCCGATCTGAAGGACGAACTGGGCGACCTGCTGCTACAGGTGGTCTTCCATGCGCGGATTGCCGAGGAAGCAGGACATTTCGCGCTGCCCGACGTCGTTGCCGCGATCAGCGACAAGATGGAGCGCCGCCATCCGCATATCTTCGGTGACCAGACCGAGGGTGGCCATCACCTCTGGGAGCAGATAAAGGCTGCCGAGCGTGCGGATAAGGGGGCTGGTGGTGCGCTCGACGGGGTCGCCGTTGGGCTCCCCGCGTTATTGCGCGCAGGCAAGCTCCAAAAGCGCGCCGCGCGGACTGGCTTCGACTGGCCAGATGCGGGCGGAGCGCGCGCGAAGGTCTTTGAGGAAATTGCCGAAGTCGAGGAGGCAACCTCCGACGATCATCGGGAGGAGGAGATCGGCGACCTGCTGTTCTCCGTCGTCAATTGGGCGCGCAAGCTGGGGGTCGAACCGGAGGCGGCGTTGCGCCGGGCAAACGGGAAATTCGAGAGCCGATTCAAGGCGATGGAAGCAGAAGCTGGCGACGGGTTCGAGGACCTGGATCTGGAAGGAATGGAACGGCTTTGGCAAAAGGCGAAGACGGCCTCAAAGAGTTAGCCCACCCCTCACAAGCGATTCCCCTGCCAAAGCGCTTCCCCGGCGAAGGCCGGGGCCCAGTAGCGAAGGTCGAGGTAACGTAGCGCAGCGCCTTCCACTCCCGCCTGCGCTACTGGGCCCCGGCCTTCGCCGGGGAAGCAATTTCTTGTCGGAAAGCGCCCGCAAGATCACTCCCCGCGCTGGCAGAACCGCTCGTAATCCCGCTCAGCCATCCGCACTTCGTACACCGCGGTGTCGCCGTCGATCTCCTGACTGGAAACCTCGCCGTGCGCATGCAGCCATGCCGCCGCCGCGCCATCCGCCGCATCAAGCGTGATGACATAGCGCCGATGCGTCACCGTCAGCAGCGCCGCAACCGTATCGAGCAGCCCTGCGACCCCGTCCCCAGTAAGCGCGGACAAAGCGACGACATCCTCGCGCCGCTCGGCTTCGCCCAGCATTTCGGTCCGCTCGTCTTCGTCGAGCAGATCGAGCTTGTTCCACGCCTCGATCCGCGGGACCGACGCATCGACCCCGATGTCGCGCAGCACCGCTTCGACGTCGTCCTTCTGCGCGATGGTGTCGGGATGCGCGATGTCGCGGACGTGGATCAGCAGATCCGCCGATACCACTTCCTCGAGCGTCGCCTTGAACGCCGCGACGAGCTGCGTCGGCAATTCGGAGACGAACCCGACCGTATCGGACAGGATCGCCTTGTCGATCCCGGGCAGCGCGATCTGGCGCAGCGTCGGGTCGAGCGTCGCGAACAACAGATCCTCCGCCATCACGTCCGCGCCGGTCATCCGGTTGAACAGCGTCGATTTGCCCGCGTTGGTATAACCGACCAGCGCGATCACCGGCCAAGGCGCGCGCTGGCGACGGTCACGGTGAAGCCCCCGCGTTCGCGAGACCTGCTCCAGTTCCTTCTTCAACCGCGCCATCCGGTCGCGGATCAAGCGGCGATCCGCTTCGATCTGGGTTTCGCCCGGACCACCGAGGAAGCCGAAGCCGCCCCGCTGGCGTTCCAAGTGAGTCCAGCTCCGCACGAGCCGCCCGGCCTGATAATCAAGATGCGCGAGTTCGACTTGTAATCGCCCCTCGGCGGTCGCGGCGCGCTCGCCGAAGATCTCGAGGATCAACCCGGTGCGGTCAATCACCTTGGCTGACAGCGCCTTTTCGAGGTTGCGCTGCTGTACCGGCGTCAGGCTCGCGTCGAACACGACGAGTTCGGCCTCCGCCATCCGCACGGTTGCGGCGAGCGACTCGAGCTGCCCCTTGCCGATCAGCGTCGAGGGTTGCAGCGCGCGGACCTTGACCGCGACCCGGTCGACCACTTCGACGTGGATCGCCATCGCCAGCCCGGCAGTCTCCGCCAGCCGGGCATCCGCATCGCGGGAGGATGCGCCAGTATCGGGGTATACGACAACGGCCTTGGCACCCCGCGCGACGTCGTCCCGGTCGCGTTCAAATCCTGTGGTCAAAAACGGTCCTCAATCTTCGTCGGAACCCGCTGTTTCATCAGCGAGGTTCAAGGGATGCGCCGGCTGGATCGTCGACACCGCATGCTTGTAGACAAGCTGCGCCATGCCATCGCGCTGAAGCATCATGCAGAACAGGTCGAACGCCGCGATCTGCCCCTGCAGCATCACGCCGTTGACCAGGAACATGGTCACATTGTCCTCGGATTTGCGCACCGCGTTGAGGAAGATCTCTTGCAACAACGGCTGCTTGCGCTGTGCCTCGCCAATCGCGTTGACGATCGCGTCGACGTCGATCGTGTTCGCGGGCATGATCGTCGAAATCGCATGCTTGTAGATCAGCTGCGACTGACCATCGCGGCGCAGCAGCACCGAAAAATTGTCGAACCACGTCACGATCCCCTGCAGCTTGACGCCCTTGACGAGGAACATCGTGATCGGGGTCTTGGTGCGGCGGAGTGCGTTGAGAAAGAGGTCTTGCAGCGAAGTCTGTTTGTCGGCCATCGGTCGATCCTTTGTTATTGGCGGGTTTTCCCGCGGCGCGCCGGTGCCCGGCGTCGGATAATCACGTCTCGCTAATTTAGGGACGCGGTCGGCGTTCGTCCACTAGTCCTCGCGAACTTCGGTGATGCCGAGCAGCTTGAGCTTCCGATGGAGCGCCGACCGCTCCATGCCGATGAAGTTCGCAGTGCGCGAAATGTTGCCCGAAAAGCGCCGGATCTGGACCCGCAGATACTCGCGCTCGAAGCTCTCGCGTGCCTCGCGCAAGGGTGCCCCCATGATCGCAGTCGCCCCGCTCCCCATTTCCCCGGGGTCGCCCAGGATATCGGGCGGCAGCATGTCGACGTCGATCCGCGCCAACCGGTCACCCGGTGCCATGATGATCGTGCGCTCGACGATGTTGCGCAGCTGGCGGACGTTGCCGGGCCATTCGTACGATTGCAGCGCGACCATCGCGTCGGGCGCGACCTGCGGCGTCGGCACGCGGCGTTCGGACGCATAATGCGCCATGAAATGATCGATCAGCACAGGGATATCCTCGCGCCGTTCGGACAGACCGGGGATCGCGACGGGGACGACGTTGAGCCGGTAATAGAGGTCCTCGCGGAACCGCCCCTGCTCGATCTCGTGCGTCAGGTCGCGCGCGGTGGCGGAGACGACGCGGACGTCGACCTTGACGACGCGCTGTCCACCGACCCGGTTGAACGCCTGCTCGGTCAGCACGCGCAGGATCCGTCCCTGCGTCGCCATCGGCATGTCCGCGATCTCGTCGAGGAACAGCGTGCCGCCATGCGCCTGTTCGAGCAGCCCCGAGCGGACCAGTTGCCCGCCCTCCTCGACGCCGAACAGTTCTTCCTCGACTCGCTCGGGCGTCATCCGCGCGGCGCTTACCACGACGAACGGGGCGGTCGACCGCTGGCTCCAGCCGTGGAGCAGCCGCGCGGCGACTTCCTTGCCGACCCCGGCACCGCCCATGATCAGCACGCGGCTCCCGGTCGACGCGACACGCTTCAAGGTGGCGCGCACGCCGTTGATCGCGGTCGAGCTGCCGGTCAGGTCGTTGTCGCGCCCGACGCTCGCACGCAGGCTCGCGACTTCCGCGCGCAATCGCTCGGTCTCGGTCGCGCGCGCGACCATCAAGAGCAAGCGTTCCGCCTCGAACGGCTTTTCGATGAAATCGGCCGCCCCGCGCCGGATCGCGGCGACCGCGGTATCGAGATTGCCGTGGCCCGAGATCATCAGCACCGGGATCGACGGATCGCGTCGCTTGATCTCGTCGAGCAGTTCGAGCCCGTCGAGCCGCGACCCGTGCAGCCACACATCGAGCAGCACCAGCGACGGCCGCCGCACCGAGATCGCCTCGAGCGCGGAATCGCTGTCCCCGGCAACGCGCGCGTCATAGCCTTCGTCCTCGAGGACCCCGGCGACCAGGTCACGAATGTCGCGTTCGTCATCGACGACTAGAATATCGAGAGGCATGGTTCAGGTCCGGTTCTGTGCGAGGACTGGCGCGGCAGGCGCGCTGTTGGACATAGCGGCGGGGTCTTCACCGCCATCGAGCTTGGCAAGCTGTTCGGTATCGAAGCACAGCACGACGATCGTCCCGCCGCCGGGTCGGTCGGCGAAGCTGATCGTGCCGCAATGTTCCTCGACGATCTTCTTGACAATCGCGAGCCCCAGCCCGGTGCCACGCGCGCGCGTCGTGACATAGGGCTCGACGATCCGGTCGCGCGCCGCTGGCAAACCGACGCCGGTATCCGCGACCGTCAGCATGATCTTGCCGTCGCTTGGCTCGATCGCCATCACAATCCGCGCTTCGTGCGCACCGGGATTGGCTTCGACCGCCTCGACCGCATTCTTGACGATGTTGGTCAGCGCCTGACTGATCTGGCGGCGATCACATATCAGTGTCGGCGTGAGTTCGGGCGCATCCAGCGTGAACGCAATGCCGGGATGCGCGACCTCATGAAGGAACAGCGTCTGCCGCGCGAGCTCAACCAGCGATTCCTCGCGGAAGACAGGTTTCGGCATGCGCGCAAACGACGAAAACTCGTCTACCATGCGGCGCAAATCGCCTACTTGCCGCACAATTGTGTCTGTCAAACGTGCGAAAGTGGTGTCTTCCGGGTCGATTTGTTTCCCGTACCGCCGCTGCAGCCGCTCGGCAGCGAGCTGGATCGGAGTCAGCGGGTTCTTGATCTCATGCGCAATCCGGCGCGCGACGTCCGACCAGGCGGCGCGGCGCTGGTCGAGCAACTGCCCGGTAATATCGTCGAAGGTCAGGATCGGCCCTTCGGCGGCGCGCGTGATCTTGACAGCAAGCGTGCGCGTCTCGTTGCCCTGCCCCAGTTCCACGATCGCATCGCGGTCATCGCGTTCGATCAGCGCCGCGAGTTCGGGCGAGACGCGGCTCAGCGGTTTTCCGACCGGCGTGTCATCGGCACTGTCGAGCAGCGACATCGCGGATCGGTTGATCAGGCGGATCACGCCATCGGGCGAAATCGAGATGACCCCAGCCGTCACGCCCGACATCACCGCTTCGATCAACGCGCGACGGCTCTCGAGCGCACCCGTCTGCGCCTGCAGCCGCTCGGTCATCTGGTTGAAAGCCGTGCCAAGCGTGCCAAGTTCGTCCTGCACCCTGGTTTCGGGAACGCGCGCGGTGAGATCACCCGTCGCGACCTTGTGCGCCGCCGCGACCAGTTCGCCGACCGGTCGGACCAGCCGGTCCGCGACCTCCAATGCGATCCAAACAGCGATCGCGATGATGAACAGCGACATTGCGAGCAACGCCGCATTGAATTTCAGCTGCAACGACCGGGACTTGGCAATCAGGTCGCGGTAGCTCGACAGCACGGCGATGCTGCGTTTGGATTGCACCTCCATAACGTGAAGGTCGGAGATCGCCACCGTCAGCAGGAAGACGTTGGTCGTCCCCGGCACCAGCGTGACCGTTTCGATCCGGTCGCCCTTGACGGTCGTGACGCTCGGCGCGCCCGCGCGAAGCCGGTTAAGTTCGGCCTGCGAGACTTCCTTGCGGAAATCGAGGTTGTCCGGGTTCACCTGAACGATTTCGCGCGACTCACCCTTGGGCTCGGCAATGAACAGGAACCCGTCGGACAGGCCGCGCAGGTAGATCTGGTTAAAGAAATATTTGGGAAATTCAGGCGAACGCAACTTGATCTGAAGATCGTCGGAGATGTCCGCCGCGGCAATCACCGCCTGGTCCTGCCAGCGCCGCAGCATCTGATCGTAGGACGTCCGCGCCACCCCGGTCGCATTCTCGATCATGCTGCGCGCCTGATCCGAATACCAGAATTGCACGCCATATTGGAACAGCAGCGATGCGAACACGACGACGAACAGCGTCGGCACCGCTGCGATCACCGAGAACAAGGCGACTAGCTGTCCATGCAATCGCGCACGCCCGCCAATCGGCAGGCGCGCCGCCCGGCGCGCTGCGCTCCGCCGACCCAGCAGCACCAGCAACGCGCCCGCGGGGAGAAGGTTGGCGACCAGCAGCAGCGCGATCAGCGGCGGGCTCAGCAATGCGTGGGACGAGGCACCGTCAGTGATGACGAAATAGGTCGCGATCGCGATCGCAATCGCTGCGCTCAGAACGAGGAATTCAATCGCCGGGACGAGGCGTAGCGGCGAGCGACCGACAGGCTCGGGCTGGTCGTCTCCTGAACGTATCAAAGGGGGCGTACTGCCTTCCATCGTGACATTGCTACAACGCTATTGTGGCGGAGAGAACACACAATCTTCCTCAATCCATCCGATTGTCCGCCCCGCCCCCCGCAGGTTGCTCAGCGATCAAGGCTCGATTCCGAGCACATCCAAACGCTTGCGCAGCGTGTTTCGGTTGATGCCCAACGCCTTGGCAGCGCGCAACTGGTTGTTGCCATGCCGCATCAGCAACGCTTCGATCAACGGGCGTTCGACCTCGGCGATGATTCGGTCGTACAACGTCCCATCGTCGAGCGCATTGGGCTCCTCCGTTGCCATACGCGCGATGCGGGCATGAATAGCCGCTTCGATCCCTGTATCACCTACCGTGCGTTGCGGGACTACGTCGCCGAGCATCCCACGAACCTCGGCCCCGTCGATCCGCTCGTCGCGCGCCAGGACCGACATGCGCCGCATCATGTTTTCCAGCTCGCGAACGTTGCCCGGCCAGTCGTAGGCCTCCAGTACGGCCACAGCATCCGTGGCTAACTGCTTGCGCGGCAATCCATCTTCAACGGCACGATCGAGAAAGTGACGCGCCAGCAGAGCGATGTCCTGACGTCGGGCGCGCAACGCCGGCAGCGTAACCGGCACGACGTTGAGCCGGTAGAACAGGTCTTCGCGGAACTGGCCGGTCCCGACCAGTTGCGCCAGATCGCGGTTGGTCGCGGCGACGATCCGCACGTCCGCGCGGATCGTCCGGGCGCCACCGACCGTGGTGAATTCTCCCGACTGCAACACCCGAAGCAACCGCGTCTGTGCCTCCATCGGCATGTCGCCGATTTCGTCGAGGAACAGCGTTCCCCCCGCGGCCTGCTCGAACCGCCCGGCCGAGCGTGCCTGCGCGCCGGTGAAGGCACCGCGCTCATGCCCGAACAATTCCGCCTCGATCAGTTCGCGCGGGATCGCCGCCATGTTGAGCGCCAGGAACGGTGAACGGCGGCGGGGCCCCAGATCATGAATGGCGCGCGCGACCAGTTCCTTACCGGTCCCCGACTCGCCCGAAACCAGCACGGTCAAATCGTTCGACACCACCCGTGCGATGATCCGGTACACGTCCTGCATCGCCGGCGACCGCCCGATCAGCGGAAGCGTCTTGTCCTCCGCCTCGGTCGGTTCAAGCATACCGCCCGAGCCGCGCGCCAACGCGCTCTGCACGCTTTGCGACAGCGCATCGAGATCGAACGGCTTGGGCAGATAATCGAACGCCCCCACCTCGTTCGACCGGACCGCGGTGGTCAGCGTGTTCTGCGCCGACAAGACGATTGCGGGAAGCCCCGGATGCGCCGCCACGATCCGTTCGACCAGATCCAGACCATTGCCGTCTGGCAGCACCACGTCCGTAACGAGAACATCCGGCGGGCTTGCCGCAAGTTGCATTTCGGCTTCCGCGACCGTCGCCACGGTAACGACGCGGTGGCCGTCCCGCTTGAGCGCCTGCCCGACGACCGTCCGGATCGCCGCATCATCATCGACGACGAGGATCTTGCCGGTCCGCATGCCCGCCTGCGTCATTGCGGTGCGCGCGGGAGCATGATGCGAAAAACGGTCATCGGTGGCGTTCCTTCACGCGCATATTGGACGATCCCGCCCATGTCGCGCACCAGCTTGTCGACCAGTGCGAGCCCCAACCCCTGCCCCTCGGGCTTGCCCGAGATGAACGGGTCGAACAGATGGTCCGCGATGTCCGGCGGCGCTCCCGGTCCGTTGTCGATCACACAGATCTCGATCGGCAGCGGTTGACGCGGGCGACCGGCGGCAGGCGCGATTGCCATGCCGTGGCGATAGGCGGTGGCGAGCGTAATCCTTGCATCTTCCTGCCCTTGCATCGCCTCGCTCGCATTCTTGAGCAAGTTGAGCACGACCTGAAGCAGCGAATCGCGGTCGAGCAATGCGGGAGGCAACGAGGGATCGAACCGCTCCTCGATCTTCACATTCTGTGCGAACCCTGCCAGCGCGACGCGGCGTGCATGGTCGAGCAGCGGATAGACGTTCTCGGGCACCAGATTGCGCGGGCGCGTGTCGGTTAAGTCCTGCATCCGGTCGATCAGCGCGGCGACGCGGTCGACTTCGGTGGTGATCAGCGTGGTCAGTTCGGCCGCACCTTTGCCCTTGGACAGCAGCTGCGCGGCACCGCGAATGCCGGACAGCGGGTTCTTGATCTCATGCGCCAGCATCGCTGCCGCTCCGATCGCGGCGCGCGCGGCAGCGGCACGGTCCGCGCTATGCCCGAGCCGGCGCGATGCAGCGGCATGATGCAGCGTGATCGTCCGCCAGCCCGGGTGATCGACAACCAGCGTCTCGACATAATCGACCCGGACGCTGCCGCCGCGAACCAGCGCGATCTCGGCATCGAACGCCGACAGTCCATGATTGTCGCGCGGATTCAACGCTCCGGGGTCCTGCATAACGGCCGCGAGCGGCTGCCCAAGCATTGCGCGCTCGGACAGGTTGAGCATCGTCTCGCACTCGGCGTTGGCATGGACGATCCGCGACTCGGGATCGACCACCAGCACCGCCACGGGCAATGCTGCAAACAGGTCGGCGAAGTCCGGCCCCGATCCCGCCCCCGGTTCGGTCACGCGGCTGCGCGAGTGCGCCAGGGGGCATAGAATTCGGCGAGCATCGCCTGCACCACCTCGGGGTCGGGGATCTGGTTGACCTTGTTGCGGAATTCCGCCGATCCATGCAGCCCGCGGGTGTACCAGCCGATGTGCTTGCGCGCCATATTGACCCCGGTCTCGCTACCGTAATGCGTTAGCATCGCATCGTAATGCTCTGCAATAACGGTATATTGTTCGTCGATCGAGGGGTCGTCACGGCGCCGTCCGTGCGCGAACCACTCGACCACCTGACCGAGCAGCCATGGGCGGCCATACGCCCCCCGCCCGATCATCACGCCGTCCGCCCCGGACTGTTCGAGCGCCGCCTCGGCATCCTCGATCGAGCAAATGTCGCCGTTTGCGATCACCGGGATCGACACCGCATCCTTGACCGAACGGATGAAGCCCCAGTCGGCGTTACCCTTGTACATCTGGTTGCGCGTGCGCCCGTGGACCGTGACCATCTTGCACCCCAGGTCCTGCGCGATCTTGGCGAGTTCGGGTGCGTTGAGGCTGGAATGGTCCCAGCCCATCCGCATCTTGAGCGTGACGGGCACGGTGACGGCATCCACCACGCCCTTGATGATCGCGGCGGCATTGTCGAGATCGCGCATCAGCGCCGACCCCGCATCGCCGTTCGTCACCTTGCGCACCGGGCAGCCCATGTTGATGTCGACGATCGCCGCACCGCGATCTTCGCTCAGCTTGGCGGCCTCGCCCATCTCATACGGCGTGCAGCCGACGAGCTGCATCGACACCGGATCCTCGATCGGATGCCACGCCGCCTTCTGGATCGACTGGCGCGTCTCGCGGATCGCGGCCTGGCTCGCGACCATCTCGGTGACGTTCAGCCCCGACCCGTAGCGCCGCACCAGCGTACGAAACGGCATGTCGGTCACGCCGGTCATCGGCGCGAGGATGACCGGGGACGCGATCGTCACGGGGCCGATCTGCAAGGGGGGAAGCGAACGCGGGGTCACGGGAGCCTAATCTGTTGGGGAGCGGCGAGTGCCTGAAAAACAGGCAGTCCATAGCCGGATCGCGCCCATGCGGCAAGGCTGGCGGCAAGGCTGGCGGGACGGCGCGGCATCGGCTAATCGCCCGGCATGTCATCGAACAAGACCGCCGCCATCATCGTTGCCGCCGGGACCGGCGCGCGCTCGGGAAGCGCCGTACCCAAGCAATATGCGCCGCTCGGCGGACGCGCGGTGCTTGCGCACAGTTACGACGCGCTCCGCCGCCATCCCGCGATCGACCGCGTCGTGGTGGTGATCGGCGCAGGCCAGGAAACCGCGCTGAAGGACGCGATCGGCGACGTCGAACATGTGACCGGCGGCGCGACCCGACGACGGTCGGTGCTGGCGGGCCTTGAAGCGCTGGGCGCAGACGTCGAGCACGTCCTGATCCACGACGCTGCCCGTCCCTTCCTCAGCGCAGCGGTCATCGACTCGCTGCTCACCGCGCTCGACACCCGCGACGGTGCAGTCCCCGCGCTACCGCTTGCGGACACGCTCGCACGCGACACGGCGCTCAGCGGGACACTGCTGGGCGGCACGGTGTCGCGCGACGGGTTGCACCGGATCCAGACCCCGCAAGCCTTCCGCTACCCCGTCGTGCTCGCCGCACATCGCAACTGGCGCGGCGACGAACCCACCGACGATGCCCAGATGGTCCGCGCCGCCGGCGGGGCCGTGGCGCTGGTCCCAGGAGATCCCATGCTCGAGAAGATTACCCACCCCGCCGATTTCGCCGCCGCCGATGCCCGCCTCGAGGCGACCTTACGGACGCGGATGGCGACCGGCTTCGACGTCCACCGGCTCGAGGTCGGCGAGGAACTGTGGCTCGGCGGGGTGCTGATCCCGCACGACAAGGGCCTGTCCGGCCACAGCGACGCAGACGTCGCGCTCCACGCGATCACCGACGCGCTGCTCGGCACGATCGCGGCGGGCGACATCGGCACGCACTTCCCGCCGAGCGACCCGCAATGGCGTGGCGCCGATTCGGCGCAGTTCCTGCAACATGCGGCCAGCCTGATCACCGATCGCGGCGGCATCATCGATTTCATCGACCTGACGCTGATTTGCGAGGAACCCAAGGTCGGCCCGCACCGCGTGGCGATGCGCGACCGGATCGCCGACCTGTTGCGGCTCAAGCCCGGACAGGTCAGTATCAAAGCGACCACCACAGAACGCCTTGGCTTCACCGGACGCGGCGAGGGGATCGCCGCACAGGCCGCGGCAACGGTACGAGTTCCGGAGGAACTATCGGCATGATGAAACGCGCGATCGCGGCGACCTGGCTGGCGCTCACTGCCACCGCCAGCATGGCGGCACAGCCACAGACCGGCGCATGCCTGACGTCATCCGAGGTATCCGATCTGGCGCAGGTCATCCTGCCCGAGGCAATCGGTGCCGCGGGCGTCGCCTGTGCGTCGGTCCTTCCGCCAAGCGCCACGATCCGCCAGACCGGCAGCACGATGCTGTCCCGCTACCGCAGCGAGGCCGACCGTGCCTGGCCGCAGGCGAAGCGAATCATCGGCAAGGTCGGCGGCGTGGACGATGTGGCGATGCTCGATTCCGAACTTGTCCGCCCGATCCTCACCACGATGCTCGTCGCGCAGGTGACCAAGACGATCAACGTCCGCGACTGCGGCTCGATCGAGCGGATCGTCACGTCGCTTGCGCCGCTCCCGCCGCGCAACACCGCAGACGTCGTGGCGCAGATGCTGTTGCTGACGATTCAGGCCAAGACGCGCCGGGGCGAGAAAATCGACCTGCCCGTCTGCTTCGAGACCGCAAAATGACGATGGACACCATCCTCCCCCCCGAACTGGTCGACGCTGCACGCAAGGTGGTCGAGGCGAACCTCGCCGCAGGTCGTCGCGTCGCGCTGGCCGAAAGCTGCACCGGCGGGCTCGTTGCCGCGGCGCTGACCGAAATTCCCGGATCGTCCGAAATGTTCGAATGCGGCTTCGTGACCTATTCGAACGACGCGAAGAACGGGATGCTGCGGGTCAGCAGCGACGTGATCGAAACGTTCGGGGCGGTATCGGTCGCGACTGCGTGGAGCATGGCGCAGGGCGCGCTGGATCGCAGCGGCGCCGATGTCGCGGTCGCGATCACGGGCGTCGCCGGGCCCGGTGGCGGATCGGAAAAGAAGCCCGTCGGCACCGTCGTCTTCGCGCGGGCCGAACGGGGTGCGGATCCGGGCCATGTCGTCGCCGATCGGAAGGATTTTGGCGATCTCGGTCGGGGTGGTGTCCGGCTTCAGGCGGCGCTTTGCGCGCTCGAACTGTTGTTGCCGCCGACCGCAGCCGAGGGCGCTAAGGAACCGTAAAGAACCTTGGCGCGATCCTCGAACGCGCCGATCATCTTGCGCAGTGCGGTGCCGAACACCTGCCCCGCGAGCATCTCGAACACCCGGTTCTTGAAAGCGAAGTCGACCGTGAAGTCGACCGCGCACCCGCTCGGTTCGGGGCGAAACACCCAGTCGTTGCGAAGATACTTGAGCGGCCCGTCGAGATAATCGACGTGGATGTGCCCGGGGCGCTCCATCTCGACCTTCGAGGTAAAGGTCTCCCGCAATCCCTTGAACCCGACGATCATGTCCGCGACCAGTTGCGTCTCGCTGCGCGAACGCACGCGGATCTGCGATACCCACGGCAGGAATTCGGCATAGCGCCCGACGTCGGCGACCATGTCGAACATCTGCTCGGGCGTGTACGGCAAATGCCGCGTTTCGGAATGGCGCGGCATATCAGGCGCGCGCCAGCTTCAGCTCCCGCGCGGCGCGCAGTCGGGCAAAGTCGTCACCCGCATGATAGCTCGACCGAGTCAGCGGCGAGCTCGCGACGAGCAGGAAGCCCTTTGCGCGCGCGATCGCAGCGAATGCGTCGAACGTTTGCGGCTTGACGAAATCCATCACCTTGGTGTGGCGCGGGGTCGGCTGGAGATACTGCCCCATCGTCAGGAAATCGATGTCGGCGGAGCGCATGTCATCCATCACCTGATGCACTTCCAGCCGTTCCTCGCCCAGACCGAGCATCACGCCCGACTTGGTGAAGATCGACGGATCGTGCCGCTTGACGCTCTCCAGCAACCGCAGCGACGCATAGTAACGCGCGCCCGGGCGGATCGTCGGATAGAGCCGCGGCACCGTTTCGAGGTTGTGGTTGTAGACGTCGGGCCGCGCCGCAACGATCGACTCGACCGCGGCCTGCGTCTTGTTGCGGAAATCGGGGGTCAGGATCTCGATCGTCGTGTTTGGCGTCGTGCGACGGAGCGCCTCGATCACCTTGACGAACTGCGAAGCGCCACCGTCCGGTAGATCGTCGCGATCGACCGACGTGATGACGATATGCTCCAGCCCCAGTTCGGCCGCCGCGTCCGCGGTGTGCTGCGGTTCGAGCGCATCGACCGCGCGCGGCATCCCCGTCTTGACGTTGCAAAAGGCGCACGCCCGCGTGCACGTGTCGCCGAGGATCATCACCGTCGCGTGCTTCTTGGTCCAGCACTCACCGATGTTGGGGCACGCCGCTTCCTCGCACACGGTGGCAAGGTTGAGGCGACGCATCAGCGCCTTGGTCTCGGCAAAGGCAGTGCCGCCCGGAGCCTTGACGCGGATCCAGTCGGGTTTGCGTTCACGCGGAGGCCGCGCGGGTGAATCGATGCCGGGCTGCGCTGCGAGCGGGGTGATCTCGTTCATAATGGCCAGATAGCGATTGCGGTGCCAGCTTGCCACCCCCTGCATGTTTCAGATAAATATGCCGGATGGCTAACTTCTCAGAACTCGTCGGCGGGTATCACCGCTTCCGTGAAACCGACTGGGCGGAACAGCGCGATCGCTGGTCCCAACTGTCCAAGGGGCAAAGCCCCAGGGTGATGGTGATCGCCTGCTCTGACAGCCGGGTCGATCCCGCCCAGGTCTTCGACACATCGCCCGGCGAAATCTTCGTCGTGCGTAACGTCGCCAACCTCGTCCCCCCGTTTGAAACCGACGGATCGCGCCACGGCGTGTCCGCAGCGCTCGAATTCGCGGTGACGCAGCTCAAGGTGTCCGAGATCGTCGTGATGGGCCACCAATCGTGCGGCGGCGTGCACGCGTCGCTGACCGACGCGTTCAGCGGCAAGGAGCCCGGTGAAGGCGGGTTCATCGCGCATTGGGTCGACATTCTCAGCGAGGCACGCGACCGAATCACTGCGGAACACGGCACCGGCCCGGACGCCATTCACGCGATGGAGCTGGAGACCGTCCGGGTCAGCATCGCCAACCTGCGGACATTCCCATTCGTCCAGGAGGCGGAAGCCGCAGGGACGCTTAATCTGCGCGGTGCGTATTTCGCGATCGCCGATGGCGTACTGCACGTAATGGATGATGACGGAGCGTTCGACGCCGCCTGAAACTGGGCCTGAAACTGGCGGGCGTGGGGGTGGCGTTTTGCGCGACCCCCACCCCGTTGCTTGTGGGGTGTTCCGGTCGTAGCCTCAGGCTATGAGACCGAACACCCTGCGCGCCTTGCGGCGCTACCATAATTACCTCGGGCTGTTCTTCGCGCCGATGATCCTGCTGTTCGCGATCAGCGGCGCATTGCAGACCTTCCGGTTGCAGGAAGCCAAAGGCTATGGCGGCCCGCCGCCGAATTGG
This sequence comes from Sphingomonas sp. PsM26, assembly GCA_030433805.1. GTDB lineage: Bacteria > Pseudomonadota > Alphaproteobacteria > Sphingomonadales > Sphingomonadaceae > Sphingomonas. The sequence goes on from JARUXA010000014.1 coordinate 53,445, forward strand.
ATCGTCTGGCTGGCCAGTGTCCACAAGGACCAGGTGCCGCCGCGCGAGGCGCGTGCGGAGCGGCCGAAGGCGGTTAGGCCGTCGGTTGTCGGCGAGAAGCCTCAAGCGCGGCCGGCTCGCGACGCGAAGCGCCCCTCGCCGCTGCCGTTGAAAATCTTCGTCGTGCTGCTTTCTATCGCCTTGGCGGTATCGACCGTGCTCGGCGTGATGATCGCCTTGTCGATCAAGGGATCGCGGCGTGTATCGCTGGCTCTATTGGCGCTGGGGACGGTGGTGCCGATCGTGTTGTTGTGGATCTGAGAGGGCGACCGGCAGGCCCGCAGTAAGGCGATTCACCGCGCTTCCCCTTCTTATGCCTATGCACTTCCCCGGCGAAGGCCGGGGCCCAGGTGAGGAGCAGAAGTTGTTTTGGCGGTGCGCGTAGTTGCCTTCGTCCTCGCTACTGGGCCCCGGCCTTCGCCGGGGAAGCGCAGAGTTTGGAAACTGACTGACGCCGCCGTCCGCTCCAAACCGCCGCTAAATCCCCAAAGCCGTGCGCGCGACCTTCTCGATCTCCGGATCCAGTTCAGGCGGTGTCATGTCGACATTCGCTTCCAGCGCCTCGGCAATGGCGGTGAGCGCCGCAATCCGCCCGGCCTTCTTGTTGTTGCCGTCTATGATCGTCCACGGCGCTGCCTTGGTATCGGTGCGCTTGAACATGTCGTGCATCGCATCGAGATACGCGTCGCGCTTATCCCGGTTACGATAATCGTCGATCCCGGTTTTCCAGCGTTTCCACGGCGACTCCAGCCGGTCTTGCAGCCGCTCGTCCTGTTCGGCCTGGGTCACATGGACGAACAGCTTGACGATCGTGGTCCCCGAATCGACCTGCTGCCGCTCGAACGCGTTGATCTCGTCGAACCCGCGTTTCCATTCATGCTTGCTGGCATACCCCTCGACGCGCTCGACCAGCACGCGCCCGTACCAGCTGCGATCGAACACCGCGATGTCGCCGCACGCGGGCAGCTTCTTCCAGAAGCGCCACAGGAAATGATGGTCGAGCTCGTCCTGCGTCGGCGCCTTGATCGGCCAGACCTCGAAATTGCGCGGATCCCATTCGGCACAGAGCCGCTTGATGATCCCGCCCTTGCCCGCGGCGTCCCAGCCCTCGAACAGCACGATCGCGCGCTTCTTGTGGACGATATGCGCGACCTGGACATGCGCGAGTCGCTCCTGCAGCGCGTCCAGATCGTCGCCGTAGTCGCCGTGATATTTCTTCCCGGCTTCATAGTCCGCAAGGTGCAGCGTCATCGGGTCTCGGCCTCCTTCATGGGGCGGCGGGGGTGCCACGATCATAATACTCGCCGCACCCCGGTTCGATCCCCTCAGCCCGCGGCTTCGGCTGCCTTCGCGCCGTCGCCGACGACCTTGAGGTTGAGTTCCTTGAGCTGCTTGGGCGTCGCGAAGTTGGGCGCGCCCATCATCAGATCCTCGGCCTTCTGCGTCATCGGGAAGGTGATGACCTCTCGGATGTTGGGCTCGTCCGCGAGCAGCATCACGATCCGGTCGACCCCCGGTGCGGACCCGCCGTGCGGCGGGGCGCCGCACTTGAACGCGTTGATCATGCCAGCGAAGTTCGTGTCGACGTCTTCCTGCGTGTAACCGGCGATCTCGAACGCCTTGTACATGATCTCAGGCTTGTGGTTCCGGATCGCGCCCGACGACAGCTCGATCCCGTTGCAGACGATGTCATACTGGAAGGCGAGGATGTCGAGCGGGTCCATCGTCTCCAATGCCTCCATCTCGCCCTGCGGCATCGAGAAGGGGTTGTGGCTGAAGTCGACCTTCTTGGCGTCCTCGTCATATTCGAACATCGGGAAATCGACGATCCAACAGAATTCGAACTTCTTGTCGTCGATCAACCCGAGCTGGTCGGCAACCCGCGTGCGCGCGAGGCCGGCCAGCTTCGCCGCGGACGCTTCCTTGCCCGCCGAGAAGAAGATGCCGTCGTTCGGCCCGAGCCCGAGCGCCTCGGCGATCGCCTTCATCCCGTCCTGCCCGTGGTTGTTGGCGATCGGTCCGCCGAACACGCCGTCCTTTTGCGTCGCATAACCAAGGCCGGGGAAGCCCTCGCTCTGCGCCCAGCTGTTCATCTCGTCGAAGAACTTGCGGCTCTTCTCATGCGTATTGGGTGCCGCCAGCGCGCGGACGACGTCGCCACCCTCGACCATCGAAGCAAAACGCCCGAAGCCCGAGCCGCGGAAATGCTCGGACACGTCGGTGATGACGATCGGGTTGCGCAAATCGGGCTTGTCGTTGCCGTATTTCAGCATCGATTCGCGGTACGGGATCCGCTTGAACGGCAGCGGCGAGACGGTGCGCCCCTTGCCCTGCCAGTCGGCGAACTGCTCGAACACGCCGTGCAACACCGGCTCGATCGCCGCGAACACGTCGTCCTGCGTCACGAAGCTCATCTCGAAGTCGAGCTGGTAGAACTCACCCGGCGAACGGTCGGCGCGCGCATCCTCGTCGCGGAAGCACGGTGCGATCTGGAAATAGCGATCGAACCCGGCGACCATCAGCAGCTGCTTGAACATCTGCGGCGCCTGCGGCAGCGCATAGAACTTGCCCGGATGCACCCGGCTCGGCACCAGATAATCGCGCGCGCCTTCAGGGCTCGAGGCGGTCAGGATCGGCGTCTGGAATTCGGTAAAGCCCTGGTCGATCATCCGCTTGCGCAGCGACGCGATGACGTTCGAGCGTAGCAGGATGTTCGCGTGCAACCGCTCGCGCCGCAGATCGAGGAAGCGGTAGCGCAGGCGGATATCCTCGGGATATTCGTTCTCGCCAAACACCGGCATCGGCAATTCGTGCGCCGACGACTGCACCGTCACTTCGCGCGCGCGCAGCTCGATCTCGCCCGACGGCAGCCCCGCGTTCACCGTTTCGGGCGACCGTGCGACGACATCGCCCACGACCGTCACGACCGACTCGGGCCGCGCCTTGTCGAGCATGGCGTGCGTCGGGCTGTCGCTATCGGTGACGATCTGCGTGATCCCGTAATGGTCGCGCAGATCGACGAACAGCAGATTGCCGTGGTCGCGCTTGCGGTGAACCCAGCCCGACAGCTTGACCGAGGTGCCGACGTCGGCGGCGCGCAGCTGGGCGCAGGTGTGCGTGCGATAAGCGTGCATCGTTCTTCTTCTCATGTGCGCCACCCCGGCAAAGGCCGGGGCCGCTGCGGACCGGGCGCAACGCCCGCTCCACAAGGGTGAAATGGATGGCTTGCGCTTCCCTCCCCCACCCACCTTTGTCAAGGCGCACCACCGTCGCTATGGGGGGGTGATGCATATCCATCCGCTCATCACCGACACCGCCACGCTCGCCAATCTCTGCACTCGACTCGCCGAAGCCGACTTCGTCTGCATCGATACCGAATTCATGCGCGAGAATACCTTCTGGCCCGAGCTGTGCCTGATCCAGATCGCCGACACCAACGAAGCCGCCGCGATCGACCCGATGGCACCGGGGCTCGACCTCGCCCCGCTGCTCCAGTTGATGGTCAACAACGATGACGTGCTGAAGGTCTTCCACGCAGGCGGGCAGGACCTCGAGATCATCTACAACCTCACCGGCAAGACCCCGTATCCGCTGTTCGACACGCAGGTCGCGGCGATGGCGCTCGGCCAGGGCGAGCAGATCGGCTATTCCAACCTCGTCGATGCATGGCTTGGCCTGACGATCGACAAGGGCGCGCGCTTTACCGACTGGAGCCGCCGCCCGCTCGACGCGCGCCAGATCGAATATGCGATCGGCGACGTCACCCATCTTGCGGAAATCTTCCCCAGGATGCTTGACCGCCTGCGCAAGACCGGGCGCGGCGCGTGGCTCGATCAGGAAATGGAGCGGATCGGCGACCCCAAGAATTACGCCAACGACCCCGAGGAAGCGTGGAAGCGCATCCGCATCCCAAGCCGCAAGCCCGATGTCCTGGGTCGCCTCAAGGCGCTCGCGCGGTGGCGCGAGATCGAGGCGCGCGCGAAGGATCTGCCACGCGGCCGGATCGTCAAGGACGAGACGATCGCCGACCTCGCAGGCCACGCGCCGCGCAAGCAGGCCGATCTCGCCAAGGTCCGCGGCCTTTCCGCGACCTGGGCACAGAATGACATCGGCGCGCGCCTGATGACCGCGATCGAACATGCCGAACCGATGTCGGCGGACGAAATGCCCGTGCGCGACGATCGCAAGCCCGGTCTCGGCAAGGATGGCGCACTGGTCGCCGATCTCCTCAAGCTGCTGCTCAAGATCCGCTCGAAGGAAATCGACGTCGCCGCCCGCCTGCTCGCGCGGACAGACGATCTCGATGCACTGGCGGCAGGCCAGCGCGAAGGATTGTCGATCCTCCAGGGCTGGCGCTTCGACCAGTTCGGCCGGGATGCGCTCGATCTGGTCGAGGGACGGCTCGCCTTTGCGGTCGTCGGCGGCAAGCTCAAGATGACGCGCACCGAAGACGTCACCTGAGCCGCGCTTACCGGGGCAATGGCCCCGGACATGCGGGATAAAGAACCTTGTCGCGGACGCACGCGATCCGCTCGAGGTTGGCCACCAGCGGGGGACCGAACGGCCCAAGGAAGAAGTCCGCACTGTCCTCGACGCTGTTCAACAGCCCGACCGCGCGCAGATCGCGCAACGGTTGTTCGTCGTACCGCTGGATGAGGTAGAGGTTGGCCGTCGGAGCGAGCGCGAGGCGGCCATTCCCTACTGCCGGAATCTTCGGGGCATAGCCCTTGGCCCAGGCATTGTTGGTCTGCCCGGACAACGCCAGGATCGGCACACGACAATGGTCACGCCGATCGGCAAACCTGCAGGCCTCATCCGCGATTACCGCGCCGCCTTCGCCGCTGACGACGATCACGCCCCGCGGATCGTTCAACACCTGCACGATCGCGCTCTCCCAATCCTCGATCGTGAAGTCCGCGCGCGTGGCCGCGAGGTTGGCGACCCCAAGAGCCGTCAAAACGCTCGCCAGGATCAGGAACGCGCGTGACCCACGAAGCGTGCTGATCCCTGCGCAGGCCAGCGTGACCGGAAAGATGGCAATCCAGACCAAAGTCCGTTCGACCAGCACGGGCTGCTTCAGGCTGAATACGAAGAACAACCCCAATGCCCCGATCCAGCAGACCGTCGCCAGTTGCGTGGCCTTCTGCCGGAACGTCCTGACGATCCCGAAAAGCGCCGCGGCGAGCAACAATGTGGCGCTGACCGCTTGAATGCCCCAGGGGTCCCGCGCCAGCAGGGTGCTGGCCCAATACAGCTTCAGTGATCCCCGGATCCCCGCGTAATGCAGCCAGGACAGGTTCGGATTAGGAACCTGCATCTGCTGGTACACGATGTAGAGCGCCCAGAACGCACCTGCGACGATCGCCAGGTCCGCCATCGCCAGCCGCAGCCAGTCACGCCCGACAAACGGAACGAACCGCCGGTCGACGATCATCACCGCGAGCGTTGCGATCGGCACCCACAGGAACCCCGTGCCGTGCAGATAGATCGCGGCGATCGCGCCGCCGACATATCCGATCCACGACGTGATCCGCTCACGCTCGCCCCGATCAGCTGCGGTCACGATCCGCATCAGGCTGAAGAACGAGATCGTCAGCGCGAGCGCAAGAAAACTGTATCCCCGGACTTGGTGGGCGTAAGCAATCTGTTGGGCCGAAACCGCGAGTAGCACCGCCCCGACCCCGGCGGCGCGTTCGCCGTAATGCCGGGCCATCCCGAAATAGGCGACCGCGATCGTCAACAGGCTCGCCACGATCGTCGGGACGCGCAGGATCACCCGGTCTATCGGACCGACTAGGTCCATCCATCCCCGCAAGATCGAATAGAACAGCGGCGGATTGGTCTCGCGAACCATCCAGTCGCTCCACAGTCGCGCGTACGGCTGGTGCGCAAAAAACAACGACGCATATTCGTCGAACCACAGCGGATAATCGGCGAGCGCAAACCGCAGGACCGCGGCGAACACCATGATCCCCGTGAACACCGCAAATCCGTGACGCGAGCCGAGCCCCTGAGAAGGCAATGGGGATCGGCCTGACCCCGCCGAAGCGGGGATCAACGCCGCTTCCGCCACGTAAAGATCGACGACATCGAGTAATTCCAGACGGTCGTAACCGCGATCCCGGCGAGCGCGGACAAGATGAGGTAGTTGTGCCGCTGGTACAGCCACCGCGCAATGCCGACGTTGGCGAACAGCCCGACCCCGCAGACGATGTTGAACGTCAGCCAACCCCACCACAGACGAGACCCCTTCAGGCGCTGATCGCTATAGGTCAGGATGTTGTTGAGGAAGAAGTTGCTCGACGTCGCCACCAGCGTGGCCACGCCCTGCGCGATCGCGAACCAGCGCGTTTCATGCGCGGTGCCCAACGTCGCCAGCAGCGTTTGCAGGACGATCGTCAACACCGCGAAGTGGACGACGACCCCCGATCCCCCGACCAGCGCGAAGCTGACGAACCGGATCGGAATGACATGACCGAACGCCTTGTCGAGCAGCAGCTGTAGATATTCCCACAGCACCAGCCCATCGAGCTTGCTTTCGCCGTGCTGGCGCGTGCGGAAGGTGAAGGGTACTTCGGCGACGCGCATCGGCGTCGGCGACGATGCCGCGATGTCGAGCAGGATCTTGAAGCCGACCGAGGACAGGCCGGGCAAGGAGCCCATGAACGCCTCGCGCGTCAGCATGAAGAACCCGCTCATCGGATCGCCGATCGCGGTCTTGGTCAACTTGTTCGCCAGTGTCGTTGCGAACTGGCTCATCGCGATGCGGCGTTTGTTCCAGTCCCCCATGCCGCCGCCCTCGACGTAGCGGCTGCCGACGACGAGATCGACGTCGCCACGGCGGATGCGCGCGAGCATGTCGAGCAGGATCGTCTCGTCATGCTGCATGTCACCGTCCATCACCGCGACATAGGGCGCGGACGTCGCCAGGATGCCCTCGACGCAAGCGGATGCAAGGCCACGCCGATCGAAGCGATGGACGACGCGGACGCGCGGATCCTGCAACGCCAGTGCCCGTGCGCGGTCCGCAGTGCCGTCGGGTGAATTGTCGTCGACGAAGACGACTTCCCAGCGCGTATCGCCCAAGGCGTTGCGGAGGGCTTCGACCAGCAACGGCACGTTGCGGGATTCGTTGAACGTCGGAACGACGATCGCAAGTTCTGCGGGCAACCGTGCTGCCAGACCGGCGTCTTCGACGCTATTGCGCACCGATTGGCCGAGCGGATTGTCTGACATTTGCATCTTGGATTTCCCCCGGGCGGACATTACTCGTCAACCGGGGCTCGTCGTTAACCAACTCTCTACTGCAAAACAATGCAGGTAATCGAGACCCTTGTCCCGATATTACTCACCTTGCGGCTTACCCACGGTGCCCTTGCGCCCCAGTGCGTTAGCCAATGCCGTATGCCGGCGTTCCACTGTTTCGCTATACAGCGGACGATCTTCGTCGGCGAGAAACAGCGTCAGAAGGCTACCATCGTCCTGCAACCGGGTCCGTTGCAGCGGACCCGCAAGCCCCCCGCTCATCCGTTGCCCCAGCCGCATCGCCAGTCCCCACAGCACAGCGCGCTTCAAGTCCGCCACGGGTGCGAGCATCGCAAGCGGTGCGGGCGTATCGAGTCCGCCACCGAGGCTCGTGAACAACGCCTGCGCCATCAACGCCCGCCCGCGCGCATCGACCGCGACCCAATTGCCGTGCAACGCGATCTCGACCCCACGCTCCGCCCGGAACTCGGGGTTCGCGCGCCAGCCGACGTCGGCGAGCAGGCATGCCGCCAGCCGAAGCCGCACCATGTCCGGTGCGTCACGCTGAAACAACGGTGCGATCCAGCTATCGAGCAGATCGCCATGTTCCGGGAAGCGCCCATGGCGCTGACCTTCGTCACGTGCGGCAACGATCAGGGGGTCCTGCCCCCGCACCGCAGGGTCGAGCGCACCGAACAGCAAGCCCTCCCGCAGCCCGAAGGCGGATACCACGGTGGTCTCGGTACCCAGGTGTTTGAGCAGGACCGCCAGCAACGCGCCCGCATCCCCCAGCGTCGCCGCCCGGCTCGACGACAGGCCGGGCACGGCGCGGAGCCACGCCTTGTTCACGTGGCTGATCGTGCGACCGAGCCGGTCGATAGCAGTTCGGGTCATCGCATATTGGTGGATGACCGGCAGCGGGTAGCTATTGATATGCATGTCGAGCCGCGCCAGCGCGCGCCACGACCCGCCGACCAGGTACAGCGGCAGACCGGTCCCCTTGCCCAGCCAGCCGGAACTCCGCAGTGCCTGTTCGACGACGCGTTGCAATGCGCCCGGCCCCTTGTTGCGGATCGCCGCGATCCGCAACACGCCGAGCGGAAACGACACGCGATCGCGGACTTCACCGCCGGAAACGCGGATCAGTTCCAGGCTGCCCCCGCCCAGATCGCCGACGATCCCGTCGGCATCCGGGATTGCGGACAACACGCCATATCCAGCGCCCGACGCTTCCTGTTCTCCCGAAAGCAACTCGACTTCGAGGCCAAGGTCTCGTGCCGTTGCAAGCAGTTCCGTTCCATTGCTCGCATCCCGTACCGCCGCGGTGGCGACCGTGCGTAACCGCGTGACTTCCATCTCGCGCGCGACCGCTGCGAACCGTGCCAGCGCCACCGACCCCGTTGCGAGCGCCTCGCGCGCGATCGCGCCCGTCTCGGCAAGTCCGCGACCGAGCCCGGCCATGACCTTCTCGTTGAACAACGTCGCGGGCAGCCGCTCCGGGCCCTGATAGACCACCAAGCGGATCGAGTTCGACCCGATGTCGATGATCGCCATTCGGTCCGCGCCGTTCGCCGGGGGCGGCGGGACCGGGGGACCAACGGGCTTGGGCTTGCGAAAGAGGGTCGTGGCCACGTCCTGTTACCGCCTGCGCCGCAGGGACAATTTGGGCACCGACCCGCTCGACGCGAGCGCCGCACCGCGCCCGGACAGCGATGGGTTGGTCATGAAATAGCGGTGGAGGTTGAACGGGCGTTCCCCGGGCACAACGCGGACATAGCTACCATCAGACTGTAATTCCCAGCTTTGTTCGTCGTCGATCAAGTTGGCGACCATCACCTGACCCAGGATCTGGTCGTGCACCGTACGGTTCTCGATCGGCAGCATATATTCAATCCGGCGGTCGAAATTACGCTGCATCCAATCGGCCGACGTGATGAACAGGCACGCATCGGGGTTGGGCAGGTCCTGCCCGTTGCCGAACGCCCAGATCCGGCTGTGCTCGAGGAAGCGCCCGACCACCGACTTGACGCGAATGTTGTCGGAAAGCCCCGGCACACCGGGACGCAAACAGCAGATTCCGCGTATAATCAGGTCAATCTGGACGCCAGCATTGCTCGCTTCGTACAGTTTCTCGATGGTTTCGGGGTCAACCACCGAGTTCATCTTGGCCCAGATCGCCGCAGGCTTGCCCGCGCGGGCATTGGCGATCTCGGCGTCGATCAGCCCCATCAACCTTGGTCGCATGTCGCGCGGGGACAGGCTAATCAGCGCCATATTCTCGGGTTCGACATAGCCGGTGACGTAATTGAACATCTGGGCGGCATCGCGACCCATCTTAGGATCGGCCGTGAAGAAGCTGAGATCAGTATATATTTTCGCGGTGATCGGATGGTAGTTGCCGGTGCCGAAATGGCAGTATGTGCGATATTGACCATTTTCGCGCCGGACCACCATCGACACCTTGGCGTGCGTCTTCCAGTCGATGAAGCCGTAAACGACCTGCACCCCGGCGCGCTCCAGCGCGGACGCCCACAGCAGGTTCTGCTCCTCGTCGAAGCGTGCCTTCAGTTCGACCACCGCCGTAACCGACTTCCCCGCCTCCGCCGCGGCAATCAGCGCGTTGATAACGGCGGACTGTTTGCCCGCGCGGTAGAGCGTCTGCTTGATCGCCACGACATCCGGGTCCGCCGCAGCCTGTTTCAGGAACGCCAGAACAACGTCAAACGTCTCATACGGGTGATGAACGACGATATCCTTGGCGCTGATCGCCGCAAAGCAATCGCCGCCATATTCCCGGATCCGTTCGGGGAATCGCGGTGAAAACGGCGGAAACTTCAGGTCGGGGCGGTCCTCGTCGACGATCGCCTCCAGGTCGCCGACGCCAAGAAACGCCCCGCTTTCGGTCACGAAGCAATCCGGCCCGCCGAGTTCGTCGCGCAACACCGCACCAAGCCGCTCGGGCATCCCGCTTTCGAGTTCGAGCCGGATCACGCGACCACGCCGCCGTCGTTTGATGGCATTGGCGAAGTAGCGGACCAGATCCTCCGCCTCTTCCTCGATTTCAATGTCGCTATCGCGCAGCACGCGGAATTCCGCCGCACCAAGCACGCGATACCCGGGAAAGATCAGTGGTGCGAACCGCTTCACCAGCGACTCGACCGCGACATAGCGCGCCGAACTGCCCGGCAACCGCAGGAAACGCGGCATCGGAGCGGGCAACAGGACCAGCTCCCGGATCGGCTGATCGTCCGCGATGCGGACCAGATCGAACATCACCGCCAGCCCCTTGTTGAGGATGAACGGGAACGGATGCGCCGGGTCCAGCGCCTGCGGCGTCAGGATCGGGAAGATCTGCTCGCGAAACTGCGTTTCCAGCCAGGCCAGTTCCTCGGCGGTCAGTGCCTCGTCGATCGTCCGCGAACTGAGTACGCCAATCCCCGTCTCAGCCAGCAACCGTCGCAGTTCGCGCCAGACAGTGCGTTGGCTCTCGATCAGCGCGTCGGCCTCCGCGACGATCGCGGTGAGCTGCTGCCCGGAGGTAAGTCCGTCGCTCGACCGCCGGCCGACGTCCTGCATTTGCTGGCCCTTCAGCCCGGCGACGCGGACCATGAAGAACTCGTCGAGGTTCGACCCCGAAATGGACAGGAACCGCAACCGCTCGAGCAGGGGATGCGCCTCGTTGGTCGCTTCCTCCAGCACGCGCCGGTTGAAGGCGAGCCAAGAGAGTTCGCGATTGAAATAGCGATCGCTGCCGTCGGTCCCGGCAAAGGGATCGTCGTCGCGATCAAGGCTCGCGATATGGGCGGGTCTCGTCATGAATGCTCTGCCGGATCTGGAACGTGGCTGACGATCAGCCCCGCTTCTTGCAATGTTGCCCGTGCGAACGGGATCGACAGGCGCTTGCGCCGCTCTAGCACGACCTGATCGAGCAGGTCGACCGCGCGCAGCAACGCGACATGCGTGCGTTCCACCCGCGCGACCAGCCACTGGATCAGGTCCGGCCGCGCGTCCAGCCCGCGTCGCAGAAACTGGCGTTCGAACAACGCCGCCATCAGTTGCTCGTCCGGGTCGCTGATCCGCAACGTCGGGCTTGCGATCAGCCGCGAACGCAAGTCGGGGAGTTTGATCTCCCATTCAGGCGGCGGCGAATCCGCGACCACCACGACCGGCCGGCGTTCTTCCTGCGCACGGTTCCACGCGTGAAAGATCGCTGCTTCGTTCTGACGCTCGGCATCGTCGATCAAACCGCCACCCGTCTTGGCAGCGAAGATGCGCGCAATCAGACTGCGCCCAGACTTGCGCGGGCCGGTCACGACCACCGCCATGACGGGCCATGTGCTCCAATGTTCGAGCTGCTGGACAGCACGTGCATTCGAGGGGCCTATCAGAAATTCGTCATCACGCGGATCGGCCGGCCAATCGAGCGGCAGCGCCATCTGCGCGGACAGGGTCATGAGTACAGGGTCCGACATCGCCGCATCAGCCGGCGGGATTATCGGCGGGAGCGGCTGGCGCACCGGGCGTTGCGGTCGCGTTGCGGCGAATGCGGAGCGTTGTGCCGCTACCAACGACGGTCCAGCCGCGCGCCTCCAGCGCGGCGTGCAATACCGCGGGGTCGGCATCGAATTGCACCCGCAGGACCGAAACGCCGCCAAGCGCGAGGCTCGTGGTGATCGCGGAGCGCACCCCGGGAACTCCTTGCAGCGCGGATTCGGTCGCGGTCACAGAAGCAGCGCTCGGCGTATCGACCTGCACCGTTACGACAGATCCGGCCGTCGCACCCACAGCGCCAGTAGCGCCGTCGAGTCCCGGCAAGGCCAGGTCGGTCGGCGTTGCGAGCGGAGTCGGCGTTGCCACCGGCGCAACATAGGACAGGCCTGAATCTCCCATCAGCGCGCCGTTGCGGAGCGCAGACTGATACGCATCGTCGATGCGCTTCACCCCGGCATCAAGCAGCACCGGCAGCGCATCGCCATTGTCGACGCGCAGCGTAAACTGCGCGATCAGCCGATTGTCCGGTCCGTGTCGCGCCTGGAATGTCCCGACGATCGGCCCGCCGGGCCATTCCCGCCGCAGCGAGACGGTCGGGATCAGCACGTCGGTCGCGCCATATTGATCCAGCACCACGCGCCACCATCCGCGCCCGCGCCGCTCGGTCTGACCGAGGTTGAGGAGCAACGGGTCGGTACCGGTACCCGTTGGCCGGATATAGTCGATCAGACTGTTGCCGGTTCGGTAGCGCAGCCACGCCTCCTGCCACGCGGTTTTCTGCTCGAAGCCCACCGCCGCGCCACCGCTGATCTCGATCGGGATCGTCAGCATCGGCTGCGACCGGGTTGCCTCCGCTGCGACCCCCAGGATCGATCCCGCCCGCGCACGACTGAACAACACCCCCAGCTTCGCGACATAGCGGTTCGGCCCGATCTGTTCGTTCTCGACCACGATCCCGGAAACCATGCTGTCGAGTGTCCCGTCGGACAGCAACGCCCCACCACCGCCGAGACGGCGCGACAGGATTTGCCATCCCTTGCGCTGTGCCAGGCGCCAACCAGCATACCGTGCCTGATCGGCGGACTTGCCCGTCACGTCGACCGCGACTCCGCTGACCTCGTAGCTGCCCGACCCGTCCGCCGACGCTACACCTTGGCTCGGATTGTCGACCTGGGCGATCACCAGACCACCGGTCGCCGCCATGCCCAGCACGACTGCAAGACCCAAGGGCCGGAAAAAGCGGTGGTTCGACATGTTGGCGCCCTTTTGGCGAAGGAGGCGTGGAAATCCAAGCGCGATATGGCTAGGCGGACACGATGAGCGAAAACGAACAGGACAACGCGTCCTACACTTATGCCCAGGCGGGCGTCTCGATTGCAGCTGGCAATGCGCTGGTTCGTGCCATTGGCCCGATGGCCAAGGCCACCCGGCGTGCCGGTGCCGATGCAGACCTTGGTGGGTTCGGCGGGTTCTTTGATTTGAAGGCCGCCGGCTTCGTTGATCCGCTGCTGGTCGCTGCGAACGATGGCGTCGGTACCAAGCTCAAGCTTGCGATCGATCAGAACGCGCATGACGGCGTCGGTATCGACCTCGTCGCAATGTGCGCCAATGACCTGATCGTGCAAGGGGCGGAGCCGCTGTTCTTCCTCGATTACTATGCGACCGCCAAGATCGATCCCGCCGTGGCCGAACGCGTCATCGCGTCGATCGCCGAGGGGTGTCTGCAGGCCGGGTGCGCACTGATCGGTGGCGAAACCGCCGAGATGCCGGGAATGTATGCGCCCGGCGACTACGATCTCGCGGGCTTCTGCGTCGGCGCGGTCGAGCGCGACCGGGTCCTGACCGGGCGGGATATCGCGGCAGGCGACGTGATGCTCGGGCTCGCTTCTTCGGGGGTCCATTCGAACGGCTTCTCGCTGGTCCGTCGGCTCGCGGCGGACAAGGGCTGGAAGCTTGATCGCCCTGCACTGTTTGACAATGAAGTTCGCCTGATCGACGCGTTGATGGCGCCGACCCGCATTTACGTGAAGTCGCTCCTCCCGCTGCTTGCGGACCGAAAGATCAAGGGACTCGCGCACATCACCGGCGGCGGGCTGCTCGAGAACATCCCGCGCGTGCTGCCGGAAGGCGTTCATGCGCGGGTCGATGCAGACGGGTGGGAGCAGCCGCGGCTGATGGCGTTCCTACAAGCGCAGGGCAATATCGAGCCCGAGGAAATGGCGCGGACGTTCAACTGCGGAGTCGGAATGGCGGTCATCGTGGCGGCAGCGGACGTTTCTGCCGTGACGGCGGCGCTCGAAGCGGCCGGTGAGACGGTATTGTCGATCGGCACGCTCGAAGCCGGGCCACGCGGTTGCACCGTGTCGGGCTCGACCGAGACGTGGGGCGGCAAGGCCGACTGGACCGCTACGCACAATCATGGGTGAGCGAACACCCTCCTGCCTCCCATTTGGCTACTTCCCCGGCGAAGGCCGGGGCCCAGTAGCGAAAAGCATTTTGGCGGCCGCAACGCTTGGCGACTACGGTCCGCGTAGTTGGGCCCCGGCCTGTGCCGGGTGTGCGCGGCCCTAATGACAGCGCCAAAACGAAAGATCGCTATCCTGCTCTCGGGTCGCGGTTCCAACATGATCGCGCTCGTCGAAGCTGCCCGCGAAACCGCGTGCCCCTACGAGGTCGTGCTCGTCGCTTCCGACAAACCCGCAGCGCCCGGGCTTGCATGGGCGGAAGCCCAAGGCATTGCCACCTGGACCCTGTCCCCGAAAGGCATCGGCAAGCCCGCCTATGAAGCTGCGCTCGACGCCGCGCTGCGTCAGGCCGAGGTCGAGACGGTCGCGCTTGCAGGCTATATGCGACTCGTATCCGACACCTTCGTCGCCGCATGGCGTGGGCGGATCGTCAACATCCACCCGTCGCTGCTCCCGAAATACAAGGGCCTCGATACACATGGCCGCGCGATCGAAGCTGGCGACATGGTTGCCGGCTGCTCGGTCCATGTCGTCACCGAGGAACTCGACGGCGGCGAAGTGCTTGGTCAGGCCGAAGTCGCGGTCCTGCCAAACGATACGCCCGACACGCTCGCCGCACGCGTGCTGGTCGCGGAGCATCGCCTTTACCCCCGCACTCTGGCAGAGTTTGTCGCACGATGAGTCCTGATCCCGCGCCCCTGCTCGACCGCGTCCGCGCGCTCTGCCTCGCCCTCCCCGAAACACAGGAACGCGAATCGCATGGTTCGCCTGGCTTTTTGATCGAGGGCGGCAAGTTTTTCGCCTACTTCTGGCATAACCATCATGACGACGGCGAAACCGTCGTCATCGTCAAGACGACCGGCGCGGACGAACAGGCGCAACTGATCGAGCTCGACCCCGCCTGCTATTACAAGCCGCCCTATCTCGGCGCGTCGGGCTGGATCGCCTTGCGTTTGGGCGCGCCTGCGATCGATTGGGACCGTGTCGGCGACCGAATCGCGATCAGTTGGGAACTCGCCGCGCCGCGCCATGCGCTCGAGGCGGGCGGCAGATGAGCATACCACCCAAACCGGACGCCCCCGCAACCCGCGCCGAGAAAGCCGAAGCCGCCGCCATTCGTCGGCGTTGGGTGTCACTGGCCGAAGTCGTCAGTGTCGCCGGCGTGGCGATTGCGGCGCTGGGTCTATGGCTGACCTGGTCTGATCGCCGCAGCGAACAAACCGAAAAGCAGGCGCAGTCGATCACGCAGAACCGCGTAGCCGCGCGCTACGCGATCAAGGCAAGCGCCGTCCGCAATGGCGACCTCGTTCTCGACAAGGACGAGCGGCATCCGCTCGGCGATCTGACCGTGACCTTCCCTGCCGCGCTCGGGGTCGGGGAACAGATTTCACCGACACAGACGATCAGCCGCAGTTGGTACGAACGCGCATTGCTCAAGGCGACGGACGGCGGGGCGGACAGCGAGACTGGCAAACTCCCGGTCTTACTGACCGTACAATATTGGAATGACGATAAACTGCACACCACCAGCGGCCTGTACGACATCGTGTGGCAGACCAAGGGACGCCCGTTGCTGGGTCGCGAATTGAAGATCGAAGCGCTGCGCCTGCGAAGCCCGTCGGCGACGAAGGCAGCGCTCGAAAAGGCGTGGTCCGTCGAGCAGCCGGTACGCTAGGGCGGATCAACGTCAGCGCGAAATTTCTTCCCCTTCCGCGCTGACGCCGGCAACCTCCCGGCACCTGTAGAAGCTACGCCGCAAGCACGTGTTCGCGATACTCCGCCCGAAGCGCGGTCTTGAGCAGCTTGCCAGTAGCCGTATGCGGCAGCGACTCGACGAACAGGATTTCGTCGGGAAGCCACCACTTCGCGACATGCTCCGCCAGATGCGCCGCGATCTGCGCCGCAGTCACGCTGCTGGACGCTTTGCGCACCACGAGCAGCAAGGGCCGCTCGTCCCATTTCGGATGATACACGCCGATCGCCGCGGCTTCGGCGACGCCCGGACACCCGATCGCTGCATTCTCCAGTTCGACCGAGGAAATCCATTCGCCGCCCGACTTGATCACGTCCTTTGCACGATCGGTGATCTGCATCGTGCCATCGGTGTGCAACATCGCGACATCGCCGGTATCGAACCACTGGTCGGCATCGACCGCGTCCGAATCCGCCTTGAAATAGCGCTTCACCACCCACGGTCCGCGCACTTGCAACCGCCCCGAACTGACGCCGTCACGCGGCAGCACAACATCCACGTCATCGACAACGCGCAGCTCGATCCCGAACGGAATCTGCCCCTGCTTGCAGGCATGGTCGAGCTGCGCGTCGCGGGTCATCGTGTCCCAATGCGGCGGATAGCAGCCCGCGGTCCCGATCGGCGACGTTTCAGTCATGCCCCACAAATGCTTGACCGTCGCGCCCATCCCCATGATGCGGTCGATCATCGCGCGCGGTGCCGCCGATCCGCCGATCGTCACCTGCCGGAGATGCTGCGGCGCTTCGCCGGTCGCGTCGATATGCTGGAACAGCGCAAGCCAGACGGTCGGAACGCCCGCGGAATGCGTGACCCGCTCCTCGTTCATCAGCCTACACAGCACTGCGGGATCGTTGACCGCCGAATAGACGATCTTCGCCCCCGCCAGCGCGGTCGCGAACGGCAGGCCCCAAGAGGCGGCGTGGAACATCGGCACTACCGGCAGCACCACCGAGGTCGACGAAAGGTCGAACACCCAGGGTGCGACTTCGGCCATTGCGTGGATCACGGTCGACCGATGCTCGTACAGCACGCCCTTCGGGTTTCCGGTCGTTCCGCTGGTATAGCACAGCATGCAGGGGTCGCGTTCGGGCCCCTCGACCCATTGGTATGCGCCGTCCTCGTCTGCTAAAAGGGTGTCGAATGCGCCGTCATCCAGGCACACATAGTGTTCGATCGAGGCCCATTGCGCCTTCAAACGGTCGACAATCGGCTGGAATTGCCGGTCGTAGAACAGCACGCGGTCTTCGGCATGGTTGGCGATGAAGACGAGTTGCTCGTCGAACAACCGGGGGTTGATCGTGTGCACCACGCCGCCCATGCCAATCACGCCGTACCACGCGACCAGATGATGCGCATGGTTCATCGCCAGCGTCGCAACCCGATCCCCGGGCTTTATCGCAAGCCTTTCAAGCGCTTGCGCCAGTTTACGCGCATCGCGTGCGATACTTGACCAGTCGGTCCGCGTCTCGCTGCCGTCCGCCCAATAGGACACGATCTCGCGTGCGCCATGTTCGCGCGCGGCGTGATCGAGCAGCCGCGGCACGCGCAATTCGAAATCCTGCATTCCGCCAAGCATCGTCTCTCCCCATGCGTACGATGGGGCGACCGTCACCCCACCAGAGCCAGCCGCGCTTCGGCGGTCTTGAGCTCCACGTTGCCGACATCCTGCAAGGCTTCGATCCGCTCGGCAAGCTCGCCGTCGAGCAAAAAGTCGCGACCGAGCAGGACGCGCGCGTGCCCGCCATCCGCGACCGGCACCGTCGCCCAGATTTCGCCGCGCGCACCGCGCACGTGCTGCAGCAGGTCCGCGAGCGCCGCCATGCCGGCGGGGCTCGCCACGCTCAGTTCCAAGGCGAAGCGCGCGCTGTTGGCGAGTTGCTCGAACGGCTGGATCCGCTTGATCGAGACGCGCGGGGTTTCCTCGCCCGGACGGCGGTCGAGTTCGACCGTCAGCAGGCCGCAGCCGTTGTTGCGTGCGGCCTCCTCGAGATCGGCGGCGACCGCGTCATCGAAGCAGGTGGCGATGAACTGACCCGAGGGATCTGAACAGGTTGCCATCAGGTAGCGCTTGCCGCGCGCCGAGGTGCGCCAGCGTGCGTCCTCGACTAAAGCGGCCATCGTTGCACCTGCGCGCGTCCCGTCGTCGGGGATAGATAGCTCGCCGAGGGCGGCGAAGCTGCGGGCGCCGTGCATCTTGGCGAGGTGGCCGTGGCGGTCGACGGGGTGGGCGGAGAGGTAGAAGCCGAATGCATCCTTCTCCTGGTCCATCCGCTGCGCGACCGACCAGTGCGCCGAGCGGGGGAGTTTGATCGGGGGTTCGGCGGCGTCGGCGGTGCCGAACAGGCCGCCCTGCCCGCTGACCTTCTGGTCGTGGATCCGCGCGGCCGTCGCTAAAATCGTTTCCGCACAAGCATGTAGCCCGGCGCGGTTCTCGTCCAGGCAGTCGAACGCGCCCGCCGAGGCGAGCGTCTCGACCTGGCGCTTGTTCATCAGGCGGGGGTCGACGCGGCGCGCGAGATCGTCGATCGAGGTGAACTTGCCGTTCGCCTCGCGCTCGGCCACGAGCTTCTCCATCGCGCCCTCCCCGACCGATTTCAGCGCGGCCAAAGCGTAGCGGACGCCGAGGCCGTCGCCGGTGTCTTCAACCGTGAACTCGGCCTCGCTGCGGTTGATGTCGGGCGGCAGCAACGCGACGTCGAGACGGCGCATATCGTCCACGAAAATGCTCAGTTTGTCCGTGAGCGTCATGTCGAAACACATTGATGCGGCGTAGAATTCGTGCGGATGATGCGCCTTCAGCCAGGCCGTCTGGTACGACAGCAACGCATAGGCCGCGGCGTGCGACTTGTTGAAACCGTAGCCGGCGAACTTGTCGATCAAGTCGAACAGTTCGTTGGCTTTTGCCTTCTCGATCCCGTTGATCGTCTTGCAGCCCTCGACGAACCCGGCGCGCTGCGCGTCCATCTCGGCCTTGACCTTCTTGCCCATCGCGCGGCGCAAGAGATCCGCCTGCCCCAGCGAATAGCCCGCGAGG
Organism: Sphingomonas sp. PsM26; assembly: GCA_030433805.1. Taxonomy (GTDB): domain Bacteria; phylum Pseudomonadota; class Alphaproteobacteria; order Sphingomonadales; family Sphingomonadaceae; genus Sphingomonas. The sequence continues at coordinate 72,472 of JARUXA010000014.1, forward strand.
ATCTGCGCGGCCTGCATAACCTGTTCCTGGTACACGAAAATCCCGTAGGTTTCCGACAGGATCCCCTCGAGCAGCGCATGCGGATAGACGATCGGCTCGAGCCCGTTCTTGCGCTTGCCGAACATCGGGATGTTGTCCATCGGGCCCGGGCGATACAGCGAGACGAGCGCGATGATGTCGCCGAAATTTGACGGCCGAACGGCAGACAAAGTGCGCCGCATTCCCTCCGATTCTAGCTGGAATACGCCAACTGTGTCACCCTTTTGCAGCAGTTTATAGACGCCTTCGTCGTCCCATTCGAGCGCATCGAGATCGAGCACGACCCCGCGCTCGGCGAGCAGGTCGATCGCCTTCTTCAAAACCGACAGCGTCTTCAGCCCGAGGAAGTCGAACTTCACCAGCCCCGCGCCCTCGACATATTTCATGTCGAACTGCGTCACCGGCATGTCCGAGCGCGGATCGCGGTACAAAGGTACCAGCTCGGCGAGCGGACGGTCGCCGATCACGACGCCGGCGGCGTGCGTCGAGCTGTGCCGCGGCAGCCCCTCGAGCTTCATCGCGAGGTCGAGCAGATGGCGGACGTTGCCGTCCTGCTTATACTCGCTGTGAAGTTCGGACACGCCATCGATCGCGCGCTTCAGCGTCCACGGGTCGGCGGGGAGATTGGGGACGAGCTTCGCGAGCCGGTCGATCTGACCATAGCCCATCTGGAGCACGCGGCCGGTGTCCTTCAACACCGCGCGCGCCTTCAGCTTCCCGAAGGTGATGATCTGCGCGACCTGATCGCGACCGTATTTCTGCTGGACGTAGCGGATCACCTCGCCGCGGCGGGTTTCGCAGAAATCGATGTCGAAGTCGGGCATCGACACGCGTTCCGGGTTGAGGAAGCGTTCGAACAGCAGCCCCAATTTCATCGGATCGAGATCGGTGATCGTCAGCGCCCAGGCGACGACCGAGCCCGCGCCCGAACCACGGCCGGGGCCGACCGGAATGTCGTGATCCTTCGCCCATTTGATGAAGTCCGCGACGATCAGGAAGTAGCCGGGGAAGCCCATCTGGATGATGACGTCGAGCTCGAATTCGAGGCGCTCGCGGTAGGGGGTGCGCCAGTCGGTTGGGGTTGGAGCTGGAACTACCTCCCCTTCCGCTACACCTTCTTCTGCGCTTCCCCGGCGGAGGCCGGGGCCCAGTTGTGGCGTCGATGTAGTCGAAGCGCCGTCCTCACCGTTCTTCTGCTCCTCACCTGGGCCCCGGCCTTCGCCGGGGAAGGAAACAGGGGTGGAAGGGACGGCGGGAGCACGCGCGGCACTAGCCGACAGCAATCCCAACGCCGCAATCCGGTCCAGCCGCCGCTCCAGCCCAGCGCGCGCATCGACCCGCAGCTTCTCCGCCTCCGCCTCGCGGTCGCCCGCCAGGCTCGGCAGGATCGGCTTGCGCTTGGGCGCGGCCACGCCGCAGCGTTGCGCGACGATCATCGTGTTGGCGATCGCCTCGGGGAGATCGGCGAACAGCGCCTTCATCTCCTTGGCGGGCTTCATCCACGCATCGGGCGAGCTGCGCGGGCGGTCGTCGCTCGCGACATAGGTCGAGTTGGCGATGCACAGCATCGCATCATGCGCCTCGCTGAAATCCTCTTCCGCGAAACAGCACGGGTTGGTCGCGACCAGCGGCAGGTTCCGGTCATAAGCGAGGTCGATCAGCGCGCCCTCGGCCTTGCCCTCGATCTCGCACGAGCGGCGGGTGAGCTCGATATACAGCCGGTCGGGGAACAGCGCCTGCAACCGGTCGGCATACGCCAGCGCGCGGTCGGGCTGGTCCTCCGCGAACAGCCGCGCGAGCCCGCCCTCGCGCCCCGCGGTGAGCGCGATCAGCCCGTCCGAACACGCCGCCAGCGCGTCGAAATCGACATGCGCCGCGAGTTCGAGCGGGCGATCGAGATGCGCGCGCGAGACGAGCTTGCACAAATTGTCATAGCCCGTCTTGTCCTGCGCATAGAGCGCGATCCAGTCGATCACCGGGGTCGCGGTCTCGGGCATGTCGGGGCGACAGAGCCCGAGCATCGTCCCGATCACCGGCTGGACGCCCGCGGCCATCGCGGCGTCGGAGAAGGCCATCGCGGCATAGAGCCCGTTGCGATCGGTCAGCGCGGCGGCGGGAAAACCGAGCTGCTGCGCGTGCTTGGCGATCGCCTTGGGCTCGATCGCGCCGTCGAGCATGGTGTAGGACGAGAAGATACGGAGGGGCACGAAGCCAGCATGGGACATGGGGGGCTTATGCGCCGTGGGGGCGATTCTGGGAACCGGGCACGGGGGGAATTTTGAGAGGGGGCAGCCAAATTAGGTAGGGCAAGGTCTCGATAAGTCTCGTTTGGTACTTCGTGGTATCGGTAAACCTTTGACCGGTACCCCGCCAATGCCGATTGATGCAGGCCTTCCCTACGACTGCCGCAACGGAATCAACGACATCCAGACTTTGTTATCTACGTCCTCAACATCAGCATGAACTAAGGCATCGGCAATCGCGGCCTTAATTTGCAATGGATGTTCGCACGGACCGATGATTACTCTTTCAACAAGCGTACGAGGTGCCACACCGCTGACACCGGCCTCATCGTTATCAAATAGGCGCAGTTTTATCAGTTGCTGAGGCGTGCCCTGCAAAACCTCGATTGACGATTCTAGCCAAGGGGATGTTCCCTCATGCAAAGGGGAGTGAAAGATTCGCCACTCGCGTTCTTCTGCGAATCCGGGGTGCTTTGTACACATTGCAAAATTACGAAAGAGGTAAAATAGAACGTTTTGCACTGTTTCCGGATTGGCTAATTTCAGTCTATCTTCACAAATCAAAAGCCTTTCGACCCAATCTTCAAACCACGATATGAACGCTTTGCGATCTGCGTAGACGACGGGCGCAGAATACGCCTTTATTGCATCGGTTGTAGAAGCGAAGGCCGTCACGTTGAGTACAAGGGCTACTCCCGCGTTCCCCCCGTAAGCCCGCCACATAGAAAGACGCCCTAATTCGTCTTCGGTGTCATCATGCTCAGAGAGGGACATCAAATACGTATCGTTGCGCAAACCGTTGGCATGGCCATCAAAAAGCTTCGCAAAATCATCGCGCAATCCGTCCCTCAGACGATTTAACAGCGACTGTAACCTTGCACCTGCAGGCGACAGCCACGCCCCGTGTATACAGTCGATTCCGTGCGATATCTCTGAGAAGTCGTTCATCAAAGACGCACTTCTTAGCCAGACGGTTCTACTTACCAAAATCTTGTAAGCAGATTCAGCTGACGTATAATGAACCAACCTGCCATTTACCCCCAGCCGGGAACGGCGTGCCATTTCGTCTGACGCAAATAAATCAAGTACCTCTTGGTCGTTCATATCTTACCTTCCTAAAAGAAGGATACGACAAGAAACAGAATGAGCTACTATTCTTTATCAGAGATGAGCGTGGGAAACCGATCGCCTACCTTGTCTTGGACTATTACAACAGCTTAGCAATATCCGCCTTGATCGCCTCAGGCTTGGTCGTCGGCGCATAGCGCTCCACGACCTTCCCTCCACGATCCACCAGGAATTTGGTGAAGTTCCACTTGATCCCCCCGGTGCCGAGGAACCCCGGTGCCTGCGCCTTGAGTTCGGTGAACAACGGGTCGGCGTCCGCGCCGTTGACATCGACCTTGGCGAACATCGGGAAGGTGACGTCATAGGTCAGCGAGCAGAAGTTGCGGATCTCCTCGGCGTCGCCGGGTTCCTGCGCGCCGAACTGGTTGCACGGGAAGCCGAGCACCGCAAAGCCCTTGTCGGCGAAGCGGCGCTGCAACGCCTCCAGCCCGGCATATTGCGGGGTGAAGCCGCATTTGGACGCGGTGTTGACGATCAGCAGCACCTTGCCGGCATAGGCCGACAGATCGACCGGCTTGCCGTCCGCGCCGGTCACGATGTGGTTGGTGATTCCGCTCATGCGGTCTTCCCTTCGTTGCGCGCGAGCAGGAAGCGCAGGTTGCGCTCGACCCCCGCCCATTCGCTCGCGATGATCGAATAGACCACGAGATCGCGGATCCGGCCATCCATCAGTTGATGATTGCGCAGCACGCCGTCGCGCTTTGCGCCAAGCCGCTCGATCGCCCTTTGCGAGGCCTTGTTGAACCAGTCGGTGCGGATCTGGACCGCGTTGCAGTCCATCACCTCGAACGCGTGTTTGAGCAGGAGGAGCTTCGCCTCGGTATTGACCCCGCTGCGCTGGACCGACTTTGCGTAGAAGGTGCCGCCGATCTCTAGCCGGCGGTGCGTGGTGTTCATCCGCATGTAGCGGGTGAGGCCGACGATGCGGGGGGCTGCGCCTCCCTCCGTTCGGGCTGAAGGGAGTTGAAGTCCTTGCGTGGTGCCTGACCCTTCGACTTCGCTCAGGGCGAACGGAAGGGGTATGGGTGCGGGGGCCGTGGGCGTCGCGATCCCGGGTTCGGTTCCTGTCCCCTCCTCCGTTCGGGCTGAGCGCAGTCGAAGCCCTTGCGCTGTGCCTGATCCTTGGACTTCGCTCAGGGCGAACGGGGGGGTGGTGGCGTGTTCCATCTCCGTCGCGATCCCGCCCTCGGTCCCTGCCCCCACCTCCGTTCGGGCTGAGCGCAGTCGAAGCCCTTGCGCTGTGCCTGGCCCTTCGACTTCGCTCAGGGCGAACGGGGAGGACGTGGGCTCAGGCACGCACACCGTGAACGGCATCGCACGCCCGTAGTCGCGCTCCTTGAACAGCGCCGCCATGAACGCCGCCGGGTCGGTCAGCGTCGAGACGTTGGTGAAGAACAGTTCGCTGATCTTCCCGTCCGCCGCCGCCGCGACGATGCCGTCGCGGTCCTCAAGCACCGTCGGGCGGAGGATGACATGCTGGCCGACCAGCGTCGGCGGGTCGGTCCAGGCTGTCATGCAAGCCGTCCTTCGTGGAGCCGGACGACGCGGTCCATCTTGGCCGCGATCCGTTCGTTGTGGGTGGCGACCAGCGCCGCCGAGCCTTCGCCGCGCACCAGCCGGAGGAACTCCGCCAGCACGATGTCCGCGGTGCCTTCGTCGAGGTTGCCGGTCGGTTCGTCCGCGAGCACCAGCGCGGGCCGGTTGGCGAGCGCGCGCGCGACCGCGACGCGCTGCTGCTCGCCGCCCGAAAGCTGGTTGGGGCGATGCGTCAGGCGATGCCCGAGCCCGAGCGCGGTGAGCAGCGCCGCGGCGCGTTCGTCCGCCTCGGCGCGCGGCCGGTCCTGGATCATCTGGGGGAGGACGACATTCTCGGTCGCGTTGAAATCGGGGAGGAGATGGTGGAACTGATAGACGAAGCCCAATTGGTCGCGCCGCACCCGCGTCCGCCCGTCGGCGTTGAGCCGCGCGGCTTCCTCGCCCGCGATCCGGATCGACCCGCCGAACCCGCCCTCGAGCAGCCCGACCGCCTGGAGCATCGTCGACTTGCCCGAGCCCGAGGGGCCGAGCAGCGCGACGATCTCGCCCGCGCCGACGGTGAGATCGACGCTGCGCAGCACGTCGATCGTCGCGCCGCCCTGGACGAAGCTGCGCGACAGGCCGGTGACGACCAGAACGGGTTCATTCATAACGCAGGACCTGGACTGGATCGGTGCTCGCCGCCTTGAGCGCGGGGTAGAGCGTGGCGAGGAAGCTGAACACCAGCGCCATGAGCGCGATGGCGGTGACCTCGATCGGATCGGTCTTGGACGGCAGTTCGCTCAGGAACCGGACCGAGGGGTCCCACAGGTTCTGCCCGGTCGCCCATTGCACCGCGTTGACGACATCCTGCCGGAACCACAGGAAGATGAAGCCGAGGATCAGCCCCGCGACCACACCGAGCGCGCCGATCGTCGTGCCGACCACCATGAAGATGCGGATCATCGCCCCCCTGCTCGCCCCCATCGTCCGCAGGATCGCGATGTCGCGGGTCTTGGCGCGGACCAGCATGATCAGCGAGGACAGGATGTTGAAGACGGCGACGAGGATGATGATCGACAGCACCGTGAACATCGCGACCCGCTCGACGCCAAGCGCCTCGAACAGCTGCGCGTTCATCTGACGCCAGTCCTGCACGACGCCGCTGCGCCCGATCTTGTCGACCAACGGCGCGAGGATCTGGCCCACGCGGTCGGGGTCGTTGGTCTGGAGCTCGACGATGTTGACCGAATCCCCGAACATCAGGAGCGTCTGCGCGTCCTCGAGCGGCATGATGACATAGGCCTTGTCGAAGTCGTACACGCCGATCGTGAACACCGCGCCGACGGTGTAGTTGACGATCCTGGGCACGGTGCCAAACGGGGTCGACTGGCCTTGCGGGCTGATCAGCGAAATCTGGCTGCCGACCACCGCGCCGAGCGAGTCCGCAAGCCCCGATCCGATCGCGATCGTGCCGCTCCCGGGTTTCAGACTGTTGAGCGAGCCCATCACGACCTTGCTGCCGATCGTCTTGTTCGTGCGAATGTCCGCCCCGCGCATGCCGCGGAGCAATATGCCTTCGACCCGGCCGTTATAGGTGGTCATCAACGGCTGCTCGATCAGCGGGGTCGCGCTGGTGACGCCCGGGGTTGTCTCGGCGAGCCCGACGACGCGGCGCCAGTCGGGCATCTGGCCGCCATAGCCCTGCACGACCGCATGGCCGTTCAATCCGACGATCTTGTCGAAGAGCTCGGCGCGGAAGCCGTTCATCACGCTCATCACGATCACCAGCGCGGCGACGCCGAGCATCACCGCGACCAGGCTGATGCCCGCAACGAGGAAGATGAACGCCTCGCCCTTGCCCGGGAGCAAATAGCGCCGGGCGATCATGCGTTCGTATCGGGAAAGGATCATAGTGTTCGGTCTGTCCGCCCCCGGGGGTGCTGAAGTGGCTTGCTCTAGGCGGCACGTGCGGGACTGGCAACTGTTGCTACGTGTTGCGCAATCGCCACAGCGTAGCCGCAATCGGTTCGCCGCGGCCACATTCCCGGTGACAAGCCCCCGTAACAAACCTAACGCTTTTGTCACTGACACACAGGCAACGGCCGTGGTTCGGGGATGCTTTCAGCGCCGCCTCAAAGGGCTGGCTGCGAAGGCGAATTGGGGGCTGACGAGCGATCGTCACGCAGGCGCCCGGGTCGGCAACGGCCCGGGCGTTTGCTTTTGGGGGAAGGCGCGCGCGCCGGTCTGCGCAGCAGATCCCCCAGAACGGACGGCGCGCGCACAGCGACCCGTCCGACGGCGGCTTTGCCGACCGGCGTTTCTTTCTTCTTCTTCGGGTTCGCGCTCTCGCGGGGGGTGTCTCTGCTGTACTTCCCCACCCCAACCCCTCCCCTGAAGGGGAGGGGTTGGGGTGGGGCTGAGCCTCGCAGAGACCCCCGCCCCAGAACTTCAGAACGACTTGCTGAGCGTCACCCCATAAGTCCGCGGGTCGCCCGGTTGCCCAACGACCAGTCCGGTGCTCCCCGATTGTGTTGCCAGCACTTCGTAATAATTCTGGCCGAACGCGTTGCGGACCCAGCCGAACACGTTGAAATCGTCGCGCGCCTTGAACCCCAGACGGAAGTTGCTCAGCGCATAGCCGTTGATGTCGGTATAGAGCGAGCGCGACGGGTTGGACGAGAACTTCGAGCGATAGCTGCCGTCATAACCGACATAGACCTGCCCCGCGACGCGACCGATCTGCACCGGAACGTCATATTCCGCGCCGTAGGAGAAAGCCCATTTCGACACGCCAGGAAGCCACTGCCCCGAGACGTTGCAGCTCGCCGGGCTCAGACCGGATACGCCGGGGGCAGCCGGGGTCTGCCCCGCCGCCACGGTCGTCCCGCCCGACAGCTCGGGCGGGCACGGCGCATCGACGAACCGGACGTAGCGCGCATCGGTGAACGCGCCATTGGCATAGACGTTGAGCCGCGACGTCGGGCGGAACGCCGAGTCCACCTCGATCCCGCGCGTCCGCACCTTGCCCGCATTCGCCAGATACCCGCGCAGCACGCCGAGCTGGCCGTTGGTGACGGTCGCCTGATAATCCTCGATCTCGGTCCAGAAGCCCGCGATGTTGACGGTCGCGCGACGATCGAGGAACTGCGTCTTCAGCCCCAGTTCGAAGTGGTTGACCTTCTCGGGCTTGACCGTCGCCGCCGACAGGATCGGGTTGTTCGCACCATCCAGCGGCAGGCCCGACAGATTGATCCCGCCCGATTTATAGCTGCGCGCATAGGTCGCATAGGCGTGGATGTCGCGGGTCACCGTATAAGCGGCGGTGATGTCCCCCGACACGTTCCACTTGTCGAACCGCGGCGTATAGGTCTGTGGTGCCAGCACGCCGCGCTGGTCGGCGTTGAGCGTCGTGCTGCCCGTTCCCGTCGTGACGACAGAGACATACGACCCGTTCTTCTTGTCGTAATTCACCCGCAGCCCCGGCGCGATCGAAAAGGCATCGCTCACGTGCCATGTCGCCTTGCCGAACGCCGCGACGCTGGTGTTGGTGAAGCCGATCGTGTTGCGCGCGGTCAGACCGTTCAGGATCGCAGGGTTGCACGCGTTCGTCGTCGGCGTCGCGCACCCGCTGGCCCCGGGTCGCACACTGGCACCGGGATTGAGCAGGAACCGGCTCGCGGCCGACCCCTGGATCTGAAGCCCTTGGGTATCGATCGTCTGGTAGAAGTAGAATGCCCCGAGCACATAGTCGATCTTGCGATTGCCGTTCGAGGCAATCCGCAGTTCCTGGCTATATTGTTCCTGTTGCGACGGATTGTTCGACGCACTGGTGACGGGCAGACCGATGAAGTCGCGATCGTTCGACGGATCCCAGTCCCAGAACCGCCAGGCCGAGACCGAGGTCAGCGTCGCCGCGCCAAGATCGAGGTTGGCAACCAGCGATGCCCCGCCAAGCGACTGTTTGGCACGGAGCGGTGTATCCACGTCGGTCACGCGATCGAACGCATTGGTCGATGGCACCGCATAGCCCTGCGCTGCCGCCAGCGCCGCATATTGCCGGTTGAGCGGCCGCTGCGTCGCGCCGGTGCGGACATAATATTGGACGCAGCACTGCGGGTTCTGGCGTGCGTAATCGCCGTACAGCGTCAGATCGAGCGTATCGGTCGGCTTCCACAGCAATTGGCCACGGAAGCCGGTGTTGTCCTGGCTGTTCAGATATTTATCGCTGCGCACATTGTAGATCGTACCCCGCCGCGACGTGATCGAGGTCGACAGCCGGATCGCCAGCTTGTCGTCGATCAGCGGACCGGACACCGACGCCTTGCCCTGAAAGAAGTCGTAATTGCCCCCCGACACCTCGACGCGCGCTTCGGGCGAGAAACTCGGCTTGCGCGTGGTGATGTTGATTGCACCAGCCGTGGTGTTCTTGCCGTACAGCGTCCCCTGCGGTCCGCGCAGCACCTCGATCCGCTCGGTGTCGGTAAAGTCGAACGTCGCCGAGGCGATCCGGCTGTAGTAGACTTGATCGACGTAGATGCCGACGCCCTGTTCGATCCCGTCGTTGGTCAGCCCAAACGGTGCGCCGAGCCCGCGAATGTTCGCCGCCGAATTGCGCGGGTTGGTCGAATAGAATTGCAAGCTGGGCTGTAACTGCGTCAGCCGATTGACGTTGTACGTGCCCGTTTCGGCCAACGCGGTGCCACCGATGACCGACATGGCGATCGGAACCGACTGGATCGTCTCGGACCGTCGCCGCGCGGTCACGACGATATCCCCGCCGCCTTGCTGTGCCGTGCCGAGACGCCCTTCGGACTGGTCCGTCGCCGCGGGTGCGACCGGTTCGCTCGGGGGAAGCTGGGCGGCAGTCGCCGCTTGCGCGAGCAGGACGAGCGGAAGGTGCGCAAACATAATGATCCCCTTTTCGGGTTTTCCCGAGTCGGGGCATAATGCCTATCATTCGAGGGGACTTTCACGCCGTATTGTTCTTTGGACGGCGAAAGGCTGGCTTTAGCCGGTTTGAAAATCGCTCGACGACCCTCTTGAACCGGGTTTGCGCAAACCCAAATCTACGGCGTGCGGTGCCGTAATGGGCCGCACCGGGCCAGGTCGCACAGCAGTGGACCGGGCTTGCATACCAACGATGTACCTCGCTTTTGAAGGAGACCATCATGCGTCAGTTCGATCTAACCCCATACCGCCGCTCGACCGTCGGCTTCGACCGTCTGTTCGACATGCTCGAGGCCAATTCGCGGCAATCGAGCGCGGATAATTACCCGCCGTTCAACCTCGAGCGGCTTGATACCGACCGCTATCGCATCACGATCGCCGTCGCCGGCTTCGGGCGCGATGACATCGAGATCACCGCGCAGCAGAACCTGTTGCAGGTTCGCGGGCGCAAGGACGACAAGGACAGCGCATCCGCGTCGTTCCTCCATCTCGGCATCGCCAACCGCAGCTTCGAGCGTCGCTTCGAACTCGCCGATTTCGTGCGGGTCGAGGACGCGCGGCTGAACGACGGGCTGCTCGTGATCGACCTGATCCGCGAAGTCCCCGAGGCGATGAAGCCCAAGACGATCGCGATCAAGACCGGCGCGCCGCTGGTCGCGGTCGAGCAAACGGATGACGCTCAGGCGGCCTAATCCGTGTCGGCACCCGGGCGAACGCCCGGGTGCCGTTGCGATCACTTCGCTACGATGCCGTAGCGCGCATAGTGACGGTCAATCCCGGGCTCGGTCTTCCGGGCGGCCCTGAGTTCCGTTGCCGCTTCCGCCGTCCGGTCGAGCCGTTGCAGCACGATTCCGCGCATGAAGCGGCTCGCGGACTGGTTGGGGGCCGCGGCCAGAACGGCATCAAGGTCCGCCAGCGCCTCGTCATACCGCCCGAGCCGGAACCAGACCATTGCCCGGCTGTCCAGCGCCGCAGTCGTGTCCGTGCTGAGTTCGATTGACGCCGTGCAATCCTTGAGCGCGGTCTCGATCATCAGGTTCCGCGTGCCCTTGGTCCAGCACCGGGCATTCATCAGGTCCGGGGAGCCCGGCTTCTCCGCGATCAGCGCGTCGAATTGTTTGATCGCATCGGCGGGATCGCCATATTCGCCGACCAAACCCGCCTTTGCGGTCCGGAATGTCGACCGCAAATTGCCCCCCAGCGCGATGCGCTGATCCATCAGCGCGATCCCGCTCGCCAGATCGCCCTGCTCCGCCTTGTACGAAGCAATCGCCGAAATCGCCTGTTCGGACGACGGGTCGAGCGCACGCGCGGCTTCGGCATCACTCAGCGCGGCGGGGATGTCGCCGATCCCGTACCGGATGGCGGAGCGTTTGAGATACAGATCGACCGAGGGCGCGATCGCGATCGCTTTCGTCAGGTCGGCCACCGCCCCCGTGCGATTGGCGACTCCGGCACGGAACGAGGCGCGACTGGTGTAGCCGGCAACCTCCTCCGGATCATCCGCGATCGCCTTGGCGAAGATCGTGTCGATCGATGCGATCTGCGACGATCCCGCAGGATCCTTGCCGTCGAGGTCCCACCGGCGTGCGGTCGCCGCGGGCGCGACGAGCCGCGGCGCGCGGGATTTGGCGGTCGTCACGGCGTCGCGTTCTTGCGGAAGGCGCGGAACGGGGATCTCCGCCCCCGTGCTGTCGATCCGCTCGTCCATCGTCAGGACGGCACCGTCCAGCTTCATCGTGCGCGTCACGCCATAGCCGCCGACTTCCCCCTTCATCTCGGGGTCGCCCTCCAGCGTGAAGCCGCGTCCTTGGTCGGGCAGATGCAGGCGCAACCGGAACCGCATGCCGTACGGATCGGGGGTCATCACCGGGATCGTCCCCCAGCTCACCTTGCTGCGATCTGGATCGAAACTGATGCTGTCGAGCGCGCGTGCCAGACTGCGCTTGAGCCGTCGGTCCTCGGTGGTCCACGGCGTCGTGACGACGCCCCGCGCACGGAGCGTGACGTCGCCGAACACCGGATCCGGCGTGATCGACGTGTCGACGAACTGACCCTCGCCGAGAAACCCGTTGAAATACTGCGCAACCGCTTCGCGTTGCTGTTTTGCGTCCAACTGGCTTTTCGCCAGCGTCATGGCCGTGGCCGCCGGACCGTGCACTACCGCCACGACCGTGACGACGCTGGGGAGATCGACGCTCGCGGATTCATCGACGTCGATGCTGAGATCGGTAACGGGCCGGGCGTTGGCGTGGGTCTCGATCGGCATCAGTGCCGCGCCCGCCGCCCGCACCGGCAAGACGTAGCGAAGCGCCGGCGTGTCGTGGATGTCGGCAAGTCGCGCCCCACTGCCGGTGCCGTCCAGCCACAGCGCCTGCCCGTCGATGGTCGCGCGGACCAGGACGTGGTTGAACGCGATCGCGCTGGGCAACCGTTCCGGCAACAGGTCGCCCAGGCCGACGTTGGCGAGGACCGGTTCCGCCTCGATCTTCATGGCGTGCAACAAGGTGAGAAGCAGCAAGGTCTTCGCCTTGCAATCACCGTAGCGGACAGTCCAGGTCCGTGCTGCCGCCTGCGGCACGTAATTGCCGCCGTCCATCCCGACCGCCAGATATCGGATCTTCTGCTGGACCAGCTCGAGCGCGAGCGCAGCGCGGCCGATACTGGTCTGATCCGCCCGCATGATCCGCGCGACCTCGACCGCAATCGGATCGGTCGGATCACCAAGGGCAGTCGTCGCGTATAACGGGGCCATGACCTGCGAGACGTCCGCCCAGTCCTTGAACGTGGCGAGTTCGAACAGCGGCGGATGGCGGTAGCGGACCGGCGAATCACCGGGCATGTCGGGCTGTTTCGGCAACGGCAGCGGGAGCGTCACTTCGCTATAGGCTCCGTTTCGGACCGGTGCCGGTACGGTCCCGGTGGCCAGCAGCTTCCACTTCGGCGGCGTCGCCGTTGGCCACGAAAACCGTACCTGCCCGAATGCAAGCCGCATCGGCGCAGCCAGGACCGGCATCAACGTCTGGACGCGTCCGCCGAGCGCCGCATCTGTCGCGGTCGTGGATCCGCGCAGCCGCAGCACATCGCCGACCTGCAGCCCCTCGACCGCGATCGTCGCACTGAGAATGCCGGTCAGTTCGCGCTGTTCGAGCCCCTGCTCGCGGCGCAACACCGTGAACTTCTGCCCCTTGGCGAGGAGATCGATCCGCGCACCATCCCGCTGGATCGAGAGTTCGTGGACGATGAGATCCCCCTTGTCGGGCATCCACGGCAAGGTGATCGACGTCGCCTGCGCGAGCATCTCGGGTGTCGTGATCCGGGTCGCACTGTCGAAATAAGCCCACAACCGTCCGTTCTCGGCCCGCTGCTGCAGGTCGAGAATGAGCGTCGGCGGCGTGTCTGGGCCAAGCTTGCCGGGATCGGGCAGCGGCGCCACGGCCACCCAGGCGGGCGACGGCTGATACAGCGGCACATCATTGGCCCGGACAAGCGCCGGCGACGCCAAAGCTACGGCCACACCACTGGCCCAAAATACTGAACGCAAACGCCCCCCCTCTTATTATCCCCGGACGAGACCTATTGGGGCTCGGCCGGAGACGCCAGAGGGTCCGCCACCTTTTATTTCATATTGGTGCCCGACAGCGGGCGGATCAAACCAAACGCGACTGACGTACCGCCGCTGCAATGAAGCTCGCGAACAGCGGGTGCGGATCGAACGGCTTGCTCTTGAGCTCGGGGTGGAACTGCACGCCGACGAACCACGGGTGATCCGGCCGCTCGACGATCTCAGGCAGCATCCCGTCCGGGGACATGCCGCTGAACACCAGCCCGCCCTGCTCAAGCCGCTCGCGATAGGCGGTGTTGACCTCGTAGCGATGGCGGTGGCGTTCCGAAATATCGCTGCCGCCATAGATCGTCGATACGACGGAATTGCCGTCCAGCTTCGCGGGATAAGCCCCGAGCCGCATCGTCCCGCCAAGGTCCCCACCAGCTTCGCGCTTCTCGAGACCGCCTGCGTTCATCCATTCGGTGATCATGCCGACGACCGGCTCGTCGGTCGGGCCGAACTCGGTCGAACTGGCGTCAGCGATCCCTGCGAGATCGCGCGCGCCTTCGACGCAGGCCATCTGCATGCCGAAGCAGATGCCGAAATAGGGGATATCGCGTTCCCGCGCGAAGCGGACGCTGGCGATCTTGCCCTCCGCGCCACGCTCGCCGAATGCGCCGGGGACGAGGATCGCGTGCATTGGTTCGAGCCGTGCAGCAATGTCGGCGTCATTCGCCTCGAACAATTCGGCGTCGATCCACTCGACGTTGACCTTGACCTTGTTCGCGATACCGCCGTGGACGAGCGCTTCGTTGAGCGACTTGTACGCGTCCTGCAGGCCGACATATTTTCCGACCACGCCGATCGTGACTTCGCCCTCGGGGTTGGTCAGCCGGTCCATGATATTGGTCCAGCGCGACAGGTCAGGCGCGCTGCCGGGCATGATGCCGAAGGCGTTGAGGACCGCGTCGTCGAGCCCCTCGTTGTGATACTGGACCGGGACCGCGTAGATGCTCTTCGCATCGAGCGCGGGGATGACCGCGGACTTGGGAACGTTGCAGAACAAGGCGATCTTGGCGCGGTCGCTCTCGGGGAGCGGTTGCTCGCAGCGACACACCAGCACGTCGGGCTGTACGCCCAACGCCGCGAGTTCGCGGACCGAATGCTGCGTCGGCTTGGTCTTCAACTCACCCGCAGCGGCGATATAGGGCACGAGCGTGACGTGGATGCTGACCGAGTTGCCGCGACCGAGATCGTTGCGCAACTGTCGGATCGCCTCGATGAATGGCAGCGATTCGATGTCGCCGACCGTGCCGCCAATCTCGCAGAGTACGAAATCGAGATCGTCCGTCTCGGCCTGCGCGAACTCCTTGATCGCATCGGTGACGTGCGGAATGACCTGCACCGTCGCGCCGAGATAATCGCCACGGCGTTCGCGTGCGATGATCTGCTGATAGATCCGGCCCGACGTGATGTTGTCGCTCTGCCGCGACGGGACACCGGTAAAGCGCTCGTAATGGCCGAGATCGAGATCGGTCTCCGCGCCGTCATCGGTCACATAGACTTCGCCGTGCTGATAGGGCGACATCGTCCCCGGATCGACGTTGAGATAAGGATCGAACTTGCGGATCCGCACGCGATAGCCACGGGCCTGGAGCAATGCCGCGAGGCTCGCTGCCATGAGACCCTTGCCGAGCGAGGAGACCACGCCGCCGGTGATAAAAATGAACCGCGCCATGGGAGCAAAGGCCTAGCGTCATCCAGGGTGGCGCGACAAGCGCGCGACTCCGGGAAAGTTGAAAGGAGATGCGAAGTCGGCCCGTATAAACGTCGGGCCGGCTTGCGGCTTATGGTGCGGTCGGTGCCGCACCGTTGGCGGGAGCCGCCGTGTTACCGGTCGGCTCGATCGCGCTGCGCGCGCCGCTTGCGAACGGATTGTTGGGGTCGGTCTGAACCGGCGGCGCGATTGGCGCCGGGGCCGTTGCCGCGCCGGTTGCGAGCGTCGGATCGACCTTGGCGACGCGGTTCTGTGCAGCCAGCACCGCGAGCAGGATGCTGAGCGCGATGAACACCGCCCCCAGCGTCGACGTCGCCCGCGTCAGAAAGTCCGCAGCACCGCGTGCCGACATCAGCCCCGACGGCGATCCGCCCATGCCCAGGCCACCACCTTCGGACTTCTGCACCAGAATGACCGAAACCAGCGCCGCAGCGACGCAGAAATGGACGACGAGGAGAAACTGGAACAGAAACATGTTGCGGGCTGATCCTTGACCACCAGGTGGCGGGTGTATTGGGCGAGTATGTTGGACGACTGCGTTGGGGGGCACATAGGCGAGGACGCCGATCCGATCAACCACGGCGGACGGGATGCCGGTGACACCCGCATTCTGGCGAAAGCGCCGCACGCCGATCGCCATAAGGGTGCGTTCGTTAATCATGATCCCGTCGGCGTCAGATCGGCGACATTTCGCCATCGAACTGAAACCTAGCGCTTGGCAAGGCGTTTGGATGATCTGGAATGTCCCCGATTGGCGGGGGTTGCCGAGTAATTTGCGGGTGTTGGCCGTGGCAGTTCAAAGCGATAACTCTCTTGGTGAGTGGATGCAGGCGCTCGTCGATTATGTACGGTCGGGCGAACCCGATTTGACCAATCGGCAAATGGCCCTGTTGCTCGTGGTTTACCTGAAACCGGGACCGCATACGGTCCGTGGTTTGGCCGGGATGCTCAATGTCTCCAAGCCCGTGGTGACACGCGCCTTGAACAGACTTGGCACCCTGGGCTATCTGCGCCGTCAACGCGACGATAACGACAAGCGTAATATCTTCGTCGCACGTACCTCCGAAGGGGCAGGGTTTCTTGAAGATTTCGGCCAGTTCATCGGCGGCGGCACACCGCAACCCGTCGCCCGCCGCGCTACCGCGTAAGAGTTTTGCCCTGCTTGGCCAGTCGGTTGCGCTGGATCCGCTGCGCTTTGCTGTGCGGCGCGATCTTGCCGACATCCGTCTGGCAGACCGTGTGTTCGCGCCGCATTATGCCGCGGCCGTCTCCCGCGTACTGATCACGCAGACGGACTTGCGACAGGCGCCTGAAGCCGATTCGGCCGTCGTGGCGGAACTGCCACGCGGCACGGTCTTCGAAGTTTTCGAGTTCGTCGCCGGTCGGGCGTGGGGCCGTGCCCCTGCGCTCGATCGCGTTGGCTATCTCGATACACGCGCGCTATCGTGGCCGACAACATGAGCGTCAGCGTTTTCATCGATGGGGCCGCGGGAACGACGGGCCTTGAAATCCGCGAGCGCCTCGCCGGACGGGACGATGTTGTCCTGGTGACGCTGGATGCCGCGGTTCGCAAGGACCCTGGAGCACGACGCGCAGCGCTCAACGACAGCGATTTCGTCATTCTGTGTTTGCCGGACGACGCGGCGCGCGAAGCCGTCGCGTTGATCGCCAACGACCGGACGCGCGTGATCGATGCGTCGACAGCGCATCGTACCGCGGACGGCTGGAGCTACGGCTTTCCCGAACTCGAACGCAGCCAGACCGCGCTGATCGCCGAGTCGAAGCGCGTTACCAATCCCGGATGCTATCCGACCGGCTTCCTGGCGCTGGTCCGCCCGCTGGTCCGCGCCGGACTGGTTCCGGTCGACTGGCCCATCTCGGTCAATGCCGTGTCGGGTTACTCGGGTGGCGGCAAGGCAATGATCGCCGAATATGAGGGGCCCAACCCGCCCCCGGCGGCGCGCGCCTACGCGCTCGGGCTGGCGCACAAGCATGTGCCCGAGATGCAGAAGCACGCGCGCCTCGAACATCCGCCAATCTTCATGCCGTCCGTGGCGAATACCTATCGCGGGATGATCGTCGAAGTCCCGTTGCCGCTCGCCATGTTCAAGCGTCGTCCGTCGCTCCAGGCGTGCGAGGCGGCGCTGCGCGAGGCCTATGGCACCGACAGCCTGATCCAGGTTGCCGACGGCGATGCGTCCGTCGTGCAGATCGAGGATGACGCCGGCACCGATCGGCTGACGCTTCGGGTATGCGGCAATGCGGAGGCCGGGCAGGTCCGGCTGATCGCAACGCTCGACAATCTCGGCAAGGGTGCTGCGGGTGCCGCGGTGCAGAATCTGAACGTCATGGCCGGGTTCGATCCGCTCGCCGGATTGATCCGCTGATACGATCGGTCCTTGAATTGTTTTCCGGTTTCATCTTGGCGGGACGGACTTCGCGGCTTAGGTGACCCCCTTCCCCCCAGGAGGTTCAAGTCGCATGGCACCCCGCAAGCCCGTCGGTAAACTCCTTTTGTTCGGCGCCACCGGCGACCTTGCACAACGCATGCTGCTGCCGTCGCTGTACGGCCTCCATGCCGATGGCCTGTTGCCCGACGGCCTGACGATCACCGGCACGGCGCGCGCCGACAACGATGACGACAGCTACCGCGCGTTTACCAAGGCCGCGCTGGACAAGTTCGTCCCCAAGGACCGGATCGACGAGAAAGCAGTATCGAGCTTTCTCGAACGGCTTGGCTATCAGTCGCTCGATGCGACCGATCTCGACCATTACAAGCAGCTGGCCGAAAAGGTCGGCGACGTGTCGGGCGGTCTAGCGATCTTCCTGTCGACCGCGCCGTCGTTGTTCGAGGCAGTGATCCGCGGGCTCGATTCGGCTGGTCTCGCGGGCGACACCGTCCGCATCGGGCTGGAAAAGCCGCTTGGCTACGATCTCGCGTCGAGCCGCGAGATCAACGACACCGTCGCGACCGCTTTCTCCGAGGAACGCACGTTCCGGATCGACCATTATCTCGGCAAGGAAACCGTCCAGAACATCCTGGCGCTGCGTTTCGGCAATTCATTCTTCGAGCCGGTGTGGAATGCGCGCGGGATCGACAACGTCCAGATCACGATTTCCGAGACGGTCGGGCTCGAAGAGCGTGCCGCCTATTACGATGGCGCGGGGGCTTTGCGCGACATGGTCGCCAACCACATGCTTCAGTTGCTCGCGCTCGTCGCGATGGAACCCCCTGCCCGCTTCGACGGCAACGCCATCCGCGACGAAAAGGCGAAGGTGTTCCGGTCGCTCCGCACGATCAAGCCCGAAGACGCGCCGCGGGACACGGTGACCGGCCAATATGCCGCAGGCGCAAGCGGCGGCGAGATCGTCAAAGGCTATGTCGACGAGCTCGAAAAGCCGTCCACGACCGAGACCTATGTCGCGATCAAGGCGCATGTCGACAATTGGCGCTGGCAGGGCGTGCCCTTCTACCTGCGCACCGGCAAGCGGATGCCGACCCGGCGCAGCGAGATCGCGATCCAGTTCAAGCCGGTTCCGCACTCGATGTTTTCGAACCGTGGCGGTCTGTTGCAGCCCAACGTCCTGATCATTCGCTTGCAGCCCGAGGAATATGTCCAGCTGCTGGTGATGGCGAAGGAACCGGGCCTCGACCGCGACGGTATCCGGCTGCGCGAGGTTCCGCTGAACCTCAGCCTCGATGCCGAGTTTGCAGGGTCGCGTCGGCGCATCGCCTACGAACGCCTGCTGCTCGATCTGATCGAGGGTGACCAGACGTTGTTCGTTCGCCGCGACGAGGTAGAGGCCCAATGGACCTGGATCGATGCGATCCGCGAGGGCTGGGTCGCCAACGACATGAAGCCCAAGAGCTACCCCTCGGGTAGCTGGGGCCCGAGCGCCGCGGTCGCGCTGACCGAGCGCGGCGGCGTGACGTGGCAGGACGATTGAACTAGATTCGCATTCCCGCGACCGTGGGGATCCGGGGGCACGCCAACGCTGCCCCCGCAATTTGGGCCCTGGATCTGCAGGAGCACCCAACGGAGAATGATGATGAGCGAAGAAATCGAATGGTGGGATTATGAAGATGCCGACGAGATGGCGGATGCCGTCGCGGGCGACATCGGTTTCATCATCGATGCCGCAATCGATGCACGCGGCGCGGCGGTAATCGCTTTGTCGGGCGGCAAGACGCCGATCCCGATCTACGAACGGCTTGCCAAGGCCAAGATCGACTGGAAGCGCGTGACGATCGTGCCGACCGACGAGCGGATCGTGCCACTGGGCGACGCGCTGTCGAACGTGACGATGATCGCCAAGACTTTCCTGCCCAAGGGCGCGCGGGTCATGCCGATCGTTCCCAATGCTACCGCCGATTACAAGGCCGCGGGTCGCTCGGCCGATGCGCTGATGCAGGATCTGCACTGGCCGCTCGACTTGTGCCTGCTCGGCGTTGGCGCGGACGGGCACACCGCCTCGATCTTCCCCGGCCCCGACTTCGACGAGGCGCTGTCCGGGCCGAACGAGCGTCGCGCGGTCGGCGTGATGCCCGATCCATTGCCCTCGGAAGCCCCCGTTGCGCGCGTCACGCTCAGCCGGGCCGCGATCGTCTCGGCGCGCGCGCTGATCATCGCGGTGACGGGCGACGCCAAGAAGACGGTGATCGAAAAGGCAATCAAGCAGGGGCCGTCGTCGGCCTATCCGATCGGTCGCGTGCTGGCGGACGCCGAGCTTCCCGTCGACATTCACTGGGCAGCTGCATGATGCGCCGTTCCGTTCGCGCCGAGATGGTCGACACGTTTCTGCCAGGGGCGCAGCGCGCTTCCCGGACAGACGGCGCTGGGAATGGCTCGGCTCGAACGGAAGAAGGAATGATCGCATGACATTGCATCCCGAAATCGCCGCGGTCACCGATCGCGTCATCAGCCGGTCCAAGGCAACGCGTGAAGCGTATCTCGGCTTGATCGGTCGGGCGCGCGATACGCATATCGAGCGTCCGGCAATGGGCTGCGCCAATGCGGCGCACGCCTATGCCGGCACCGAGGAGGATCGTCCCGCACTGACCGGCGGGAAGGCGATGAACATCGGGATCGTCACGTCATATAACGACATGCTGTCCGCGCATGCGCCTTACTATCGCTATCCGGAACAGATGAAGGTCTGGGCACGCGAAGCGGGTGCGACCGCGCAGGTTGCGGGCGGCGTGCCGGCGATGTGCGACGGCGTGACGCAAGGCTATCCCGGCATGGAACTGTCGTTGTTCAGCCGCGACACGATCGCGCTGTCGACCGCGATCGCGCTGAGCCATGGCATGTTCGAAGGTGCCGCCTTGCTCGGGATTTGCGACAAGATCGTGCCGGGCCTGCTGATGGGCGCGTTGCGCTTCGGGCATTTGCCGATGGTGCTGATCCCGGCGGGTCCGATGCCGTCGGGGCTTCCCAACAAGGAGAAGGCCGCGGTTCGCGAAGCCTTTGCCGAGGGCAAGGTCGGGCGCGACGCGCTGCTTGAAGCGGAGATCGGCGCCTATCATTCGAAGGGCACCTGCACCTTCTACGGCACCGCCAATTCGAACCAGATGATGATGGAGGTGATGGGCCTCCACATGCCCGGCGCGGCGTTCGTCAATCCGGGCACTAAGCTCCGCCAGGAACTGACGCGCGGTGCCGTTCACCGGCTTGCCGCGAATGGCTGGCATGGCGACAATTACCGTCCGCTCGGGCTTTGCGTCGACGAGAAGGCGATCGTCAACGCGGCGATCGGGCTGCTCGCGACGGGTGGATCGACCAACCATCTGCTCCATCTCCCCGCGATCGCCGCTTGCGCGGGAATCGTGCTCGACTGGGAGGATTTCGATCGCCTGTCCAAGGCGGTTCCGCTGATCACCCGCGTATATCCCAACGGCTCGGCGGATGTGAACGGGTTCGAGGCCGCGGGCGGGATGCCGTTCGTGATCCGCGAACTGATTGCGGCGGGGATGCTTCACGGCGATCTGATGACCGTTGCGGGGGACAGTCTCGAAGCCTATGGCCGCAAGCCGGTTATCGAGGCCGATCATCTGAGTTGGGTCGATCCCGGTCCGAGCAGCGACGAAACGATCCTGCGGACGCCCGCAGCACCGTTCGCGCCCGAGGGCGGTTTCCGCATCCTGACCGGCAATCTCGGCCGTGCCTGCATCAAGGTGTCCGCCGTCGAGCGCGATCGCTGGACGATCGAGGCGCCTGCGCGCGTGTTCCACGATCAGGCGTCGGTTCAGGCTGCGTTCCAGGCGGGCGAACTCGACCGCGACGTCGTAGTCGTGGTGCGGTTCCAAGGACCGCGCGCGAACGGCATGCCCGAATTGCACAAGCTGACCCCGCCGCTCGGGGTGTTGCAGAACCGCGGGTTCCGCGTCGCGCTTGTCACCGACGGGCGCATGTCGGGTGCAAGTGGCAAGGTGCCGTGCGCGATCCATTGTTCGCCCGAAGCACTGGGGGATGGTCCGCTGTCCCGCGTCCGTGACGGCGACGTGATCCGGCTGGACGCTGAAACGGGTGAGTTGTTCGCTCGGGTCGATCCGGCAGAGTGGGCGGCGCGCACGCCCGTTACGATGCCCAACGAAATCGACGGCATGGGCCGTGAGCTGTTTGGCCTGTTCCGCTCGAATGCCAACGAAGCCGAACGTGGTGCGTCGCCTTTGTTGACCGGCATGGGCTGGTAGGACGTGTAACCGAGCGCTCGCGTTGCGCGGGCGTGGTTTTCAAGCGAACTCGCGGCGTCTTGCTCCTGTGGGGGGCTGGCGTCGACGAAGAGAGGAATGAAATGCAGGTCGTTGCAGTAGATATCGGCGGCACGCACGCCCGCTTCGCGCTGGCAGAGGTTGCGGAAGGCCGTGTCGTTTCGCTGGGCGAGCCAACGACGCTCAAAACCGCTGAATATGGCGGATTCCAGACCGCATGGGAGGCGTTCGGCGCTAAGCTTGGCCAGCCGCTCCCGCGCGCTGCCGCGATTGCTGTCGCGTCCCCGATCAGCGGCGACGTGATCAAGCTGACCAACAATCCCTGGGTGATCCGCCCGCCGCTGATCAAGGAACGGTTGAAGGTCGACGAGTTCGTCCTGATCAACGATTTCGGCGCGGTCGGTCAGGCGGTGGCGCAGGTAGACCACAACGACTTCCTCCACCTGTGCGGGCCGGATGTACCGTTTTCGCAAACGGGCGTCCTGACGGTCTGCGGCCCCGGCACCGGCCTGGGTGTCGCGCAAGTCCTGCGGACGCACGATCGCTACCATGTCATCGAAACCGAAGGCGGCCACATTGACTTCGCGCCGCTCGATGCGTTGGAAGACGCGATGGTGAAGCGCCTGCGCAAGGCTTACACCCGCGTTTCAGCCGAGCGAATCGTTTCGGGGCCCGGCATCGTCGCGATCTACGAGACACTGGCGGATATCGAGCATCGCTCGATCACGCGGCTCGACGACAAGGCGATCTGGACGGCGGCACTGCAGGGTGAGGACAGTCTTGCCGTCACCGCGGTCGACCGTTTCTGCATGAGCCTGGGTTCGGTCGCGAGCGACCTTGCGCTGGCGCATGGCGCGAACGGCGTCGTCATCGCAGGCGGGTTGGGGCTTCGGTTGAAGGAGCATTTCACCCGGTCCGGCTTTGCCGAGCGCTTCGCAGCCAAGGGCCGGTTCCAGAACCGCATGTCTGCGATCCCCGTCAAACTGATCACCCATCCGCAACCGGGCCTGTTCGGCGCGGCGGCTGCCTATGCGCAGGAGCACACACAATGACCGCAACGATCGTCGATATCATGCAGACCAGCGCGGTCATTCCGGTGCTCGTCATCGAAGACGCCGCGACCGCGCAGCCGCTGGCAGAGGCGCTTGTCGCGGGCGGCTTGCGCGTCCTTGAAGTCACGATGCGGACGCCCGCCGCACTCGATGCCATCCGCGAGATGAAGAAGGTCCCCGGTGCGATCGTGGGCGCTGGTACGGTCGTCAATCCCGACCAGTTTTCGCAAGTGATGGAGGCTGGTGCCGAATTCATCGTATCGCCCGGCCTGACCGAGCGGCTTGCGCGCCCGATCATCGACAGCGGCGTACCGTTCCTGCCGGGGATCGCCAATGCGGCGGATATCATGACCGGGCTGGACCTGGGCCTGACGCACTTCAAGTTCTTCCCCGCCGAAGCGAACGGTGGGCTCAAGGCGCTGAAGGCATTGGCCGCGCCCTTCTATCAGTGCAGCTTCTGCCCGACCGGCGGCATTACCGAACAGAGCGCACCCGAATGGCTCGCGTTCAAGCCGGTATTGTGTGTCGGCGGCAGCTGGGTGACGCCGAAGGGCGCGTCGATGGCCGAGGTCGAGGCGCTGGCGCGCGCAGCAAACGGTTTGCGGGGGTGATTATACCGCATCGCCTCGTGTTTCCGGGGTGACGCGGTCGGATTGGGGTGGTTCCGTAACGACAAAGACGTTCGTCTTCGCCCAACATGTGCTGCGTCGCAGCAATAAAAACTAACGTGCTAGTTAAACTAGGGCTTTTTTTGCCACTTATCTTGGAGGCTACCACCCCAGGAGATTGCCCATGTCCGGACCGAACGACAAAGACCGCCCAGGCCCGCACGACACGCTGCGCGGATCATTGTTGTTTCTGGTCTTCGGGATCAGCATGCTGGCGTTTCTGATCGCCATCGACCGGCCAGAATGGTTCGTCCTCAAGCCGGCGACCGGCACGGCCGTAGCCATGTCCGCCGCCCCGAAGCTGACGCCGGGCGAAACCAATTCCCACCGCAAGGACTATTTCAGCATCAACAAATAAGGCGGGACTGATCTGGTGGGGGTTGAGCCGGTGCGTACGGCTCCCCCCACATCCGCTGCGCCGGCAATGCCGCGGCTAACGCAATAGCCCTGCCGGTCAGATCCCGTGCTGGAGTCGGTAGGCCCGCCATTTCACGACATTGGCATTATGCTGTTCCAGCGTGTCGGCGAACACATGGCCCCCCGAACCATCTGCCACGAAATACAACGCTTTGGATTGCGCCGGATCGAGCACCGCATCGATGCTGGCTCGCCCCGGATTACAGATTGGCCCCGCGGGAAGACCGGTCATCGCATAGGTGTTATACGCGTTAACGGCACGCACCTCGGACAACAGGATTTTGCGACCGAGCGGCTTTCCCTTGGTGATTGGATAGATGATCGTCGGGTCCGCCTGCAGCATCATCCCCTGCCGAAGCCGATTGGCATAGACCGCCGCGACGATCCGGCGCTCGGCGGGCTTGCCGGTTTCCTTCTCGACGATCGATGCAAGGATCAGCGCCTCGCGGGGCGTCTTCACAACCAAATTGGGCTTCCGCTTGGCCCATGCTTGCGCGAGGTACTGCGTCATCGGAGCTTGCATCCGCTCGACCATCTGCGCGCGCGACTCACCGCGCTGATACGCATAACTGTCAGGCAGGATGCTGCCCTCGGACGGCGATTCGATCGTCCCGGTCAGTTCCGCTGTACGGTCCAGCACCTGCTTGACCATGACGGAAGGATAGCCCTCCGGCACCACGACGAACCGCTGAACCGTCTTGGTCCCTTGCAGAACCTTGAGGATGTCGGCCTGGCTCAGCCGTGGTGGGATGCGGTACTCGCCCGCCTTGACCGGCGCGCTCGACCCGAAGACGCGCGCCAGAACTCTGAACCGATCCGCCGATGCGATCGCACCGGCCTTTTCGAGCTGGAGCGATACCGCCGCCAGACTCGATCCCGGTGCGATTTGCACCGAGATCGATCGGTTGAGCGGGCCACGCCCGCCCCACATGTGCGCAACGCTATAGATTGCCAGCGCCGCGATCAGCAACGCGCCTAAGCCGAGGCAGCCAAGCCGACGCATTGTCCGGTTAGACCGCCGTCATGATCAACGAGGCATTCGTCCCACCGAAGCCGAACGAGTTGTTGAGCACCGCCTTGACCGAACGCTGCTTCGCAACGTGCGGGACGAGGTCGACGCCCTCGCAACTCTCGCTCGGGTTATCGAGGTTGAGCGTCGGCGGCACGATCTGGTCGCGCAGTGCGAGGATGCAGAAGATGCTCTCCACCGCACCCGCGCCGCCGAGCAGATGCCCGATCGCCGACTTGGTCGAGCTCATCGACAGCGTGTCGATGTTGCTGCCGAACAGACGGCGGACCGCCCCCAGTTCGAGCTCGTCACCGAGCGGCGTCGATGTGCCATGCGCGTTGATATAGTCGATGTCGGACAGTTGCAGCCCGGACCGCTTCATCGCCATTTCCATTGACCGGAAAGCACCCGAACCTTCCGGGTGCGGCGCGGTGACGTGATAGGCGTCGCCGGACATGCCGTAGCCGATCACCTCGGCATAGATTTTCGCGCCGCGTGCCTTGGCGTGCTCATATTCCTCGAGGCAGACGACGCCTGCGCCCTCGCCCATGACGAAGCCGTCACGCGCGACGTCATACGGACGGCTCGCTTTCTCCGGCTGGTCGTTGAACGCGGTCGAGAGCGCGCGCGCTTGCGCGAAGCCGGCGATTCCGAGCGGGCAGATCGCACCTTCGGCACCGCCCGCGAGCATCACGTCGGCGTCGTCGAGCGCGATCATCCGCGCAGCATCGCCGATCGAATGCGCACCGGTCGAGCAAGCCGTGACGACGGCATGATTGGGGCCCATCAGTCCGTATTTGATCTGAACCTGGCCGGTGATGAGGTTGATCAGGCGACCATGGACGAAGTGCGGCGAGACGCGGCTAGGCCCCTTGTTCTCGCAAACCAGTGATTCGCTGGCGATCCCCGGCAAACCACCGATCCCGGCACCGATCGAGCAGCCGGCGCGATAGCGTTCGGCCTCACTCATGTTGGTCAGGCCGGCGTCTTCGAGCGCCTGCCCTGCGGCATCGATGCCATAAATAATGAAGGGGTCGACCTGCCGCTGGACCTTGTGATCGACACGCAGATTGGGGTCGAACCCATAGGCATGATCGGCGGGTTTCACCTCGCATGCGATGCGGCACTTCTGGTTCGACGCATCGAAGCGCGTGATCGGCCCAGCGCCGGATTTCGAGGCGAGCAAGTTCGCCCAAACCGTTTCGACCTCGGCGCCAAGTGGCGTCACGAGCCCCAAACCGGTTACGACAACACGGCGCATGGCCATCTCCCGTTGAATTTCTGGTCTTCCAAATGGAAAACGGCCCCCCGCCCCCGGTCATTTGCCCTGGGACGGGGAGCCGCTTCTGTCGTCAGCGTTGCTGCCGCGCCGATGGCGTGGCGCTCAGCCCTTGTTCTCGTCGATGAAAGTGATCGCGTCCTTGACGGTCGTGATCTTCTCGGCGGCATCGTCCGGAATTTCGACTTCGAATTCTTCTTCGAAAGCCATCACCAGCTCGACGATGTCGAGGCTGTCCGCGCCCAGATCATCGATGAAGCTCGCATCTTCGGTCACCTTGTCGGCTTCAACGCCGAGATGCTCGACGACGATCTTCTTAACGCGGTCTGCGGTCTCGCTCATATTCCGTCCCTCTGTAGCTGGGGGTTCTTGATTCCTGAACGCACCTAGAACGGGGTCGGGCCCCTTGCAAGGGGAACCGGCACCCGCCCGGGTACGGTAACGCCGCGAACCGTGCGGCGTCTGCGCTTAGATCATGGCCATGCCACCGTTGACGTGCAGTGTCTGCCCCGTGACATAGCCCGCCTCGCGACTGGAGAGATAGACGACTGCTGCGCCGATATCCATGCCCTCGCCCATTTTTCCCATCGGAATCCGCGCATTCAAGGCGTCTTTCTGCGCATCGGGCAGACCATCCGTCATAGGCGAGGCGATGAAGCCCGGTGCAACGCAGTTCACGGTGATGCCGCGGCTGGCAAGTTCCTGTGCCAATGCCTTGGACATGGCGGTCAGCGCGCCCTTGGACGCTGCATAATTGGCCTGGCCCGGGTTGCCCGTCGTGCCCACAACCGAGGTGATCGAGACGATCCGCCCGAACCGCGCCTTCATCATCGGTCGCGCGGCGGCACGTGCCAGCCTGAACGCTGCCTCCAGGTTGACGCGGATGACCGCATCCCATTCCTCGTCCTTCATCCGCATCACGAGATTGTCGCGCGTGATGCCGCCATTGTTAACCAGAATGTCGAGCTTGCCGCCAAGCGCCTCGACCGCCTGGGGCACGAGCGCATCGACGGCCGCGCCGTCCGAAAGATTACACGGCAAAGCGACATGATCGCCGTTCAGGCTGTCGCGGAAGGCTTCCAGCTTGGCGACGTTGGATCCCGACACCGCCAGTCGCGCGCCCTGTGCTGCAAGGGACTTTGCAATGGCGGAACCGATACCGCCCGATGCGCCCGTGACGAGCGCGGTCATTCCCGTAAGATCGAACATCATCTTTCTCCGTCAGAGCGCTTTTGCGAGCGCTTCGATATCGTCCATCGTCACCACGCTGGTGGTTTCGACATCGGGCGCGATCCGCTTGATCATGGGGGTCAGCACCTTGCCGCCAAATTCTACGAACCGTTCGACCCCGGTGTCCGCCATCGCCAGCACCGATTCCCGCCAACGGACCATCCCGGTTACCTGCTCAACCAACAGCCGCCGAATCGTGTCGGCATCGGCGACCGGCGCGGCGGTTACGTTGGCAAAGATCGGTACGAGCGGCGCTTCGATCCGCGCATCGGCAAGGGCGCGTTCCATCGCGTCCGCCGCGGGTTGCATCAGCGGGCAATGGAACGGCGCGGAGACCGGCAACAGGACAGCGCGCTTCGCCCCCATCTCCTTCGCCAGCGCGACCGCACGCTCGATCGCGCCGCGGTGCCCCGAGATGACCACCTGCGAGGGATCGTTGTCGTTCGCGACGGTGCAGACTTCGCCCTCCGCCGCGGCATCGGCAATCGCCCGTGCCTTGTCGACATCCGCGCCGAGCAAAGCGGCCATTGCCCCCATGCCGACAGGGACCGCCGCCTGCATCGCCTGCCCCCGCAACTTGAGCAGGCGCGCCGTGGTGGCGAGGTCGACTGCACCGGCCGCACACAAGGCGCTATATTCGCCGAGCGAATGGCCGGCGACATAATCCGCCTTGTCGGCCAACCGGATGCCACCGTCGGCTTCCAGCACGCGCAAGGTCGCGATCGCATTCGCCATGATCGCGGGCTGCGCGTTCTCGGTCAGTTGCAACTGATCCTCGGGACCGTCGGTCATCAGACGGAAGAGGTGCTGCCCCAGCGCATCGTCGACCTCCTGGAACACCGCACGCGCCACGGCGCTGGCCTCGGCAAGTGCACGCCCCATGCCGACGACCTGACTGCCCTGCCCCGGAAATACAAACGCTCGCATCGCACCACTCCTTTGTCCGGGCGGTTAGGCTTTCGACCGAACCCGCGTCAACCTGAACGGATACGACATCGCCGCGACATCTTGCGACCATTTGTGACGAAGATCGGGACGGATACGCGACAATGACCCGCCAGATAGAGGGCGACGCCGGGAGCAAGGCGCCGTTGAGTTACAGGAGTTTGTCATGAGAAAGATGATCATCGCGATCCTCGCCACTGCCGCGGCGGCCAGCCCGATTGCGGCGACCAGCGCAGAAGCGCAGCAGCAGCGCCAGACCACCACGGTCGTCCGCGAACGCCCGAACGGGACGGTGGTGACCAAGCGCACGACGGTCAACCGCCGCAACGTCGCGCAGCCCAATCGCCGCTGGGCAAAAGGGCAGCGGTTCGATCGTCGCTACGCGTCGAACTACCGGGAGATCAACGACTGGCGGACGTACCGTTCGCGGCGCCTCTACGCCCCACCGCGTGGCTATCGCTGGGTTCGTTCAGGCAATGACGCGGTGTTGATCGCGCTCAGCGGCGGGATCGTCGGCGCGGTCCTGTCAGGTGCGTTCAACTAATCCCTGCATTTTGGCCGAAAAAGCCGCGGGTAAGCCGATCAATGGCTTACCCGCGCATTTGGCCGGCGGATCAGGGTACGGTCCGCCTGGCTGGGGGGAACAAAGGCATGGGTAGCGGTTTCGGTCGCCCACGGGTCATGCAGTGCCGCTGTGGCGAGCAAGGTTGCGACCAGCTCGACCTGACGGCTCGTCCCCGTCTTGGCGAAGATCGCTGATAACTGCTTGCGAACGGTTGCCACCACCGATCCGCGCAGCTTGGCGTGGGTCGTCAACGACCGACCGATCACCAGGCTCTGCGCCAGCGACGTCTCGCTCGCCGTCAGAAGATACACGCGCGATGGCACGAGGATTTCGGATTCGGCCCATGCAAGCAGGTCGCGGACGACCATTCGTGTTCGGGTCGATGCGCGAAACGTGCCGATCGCGGTATCGCGCGCCACGAGAATGGCATGACGCGCCCCAGTCGTGTCCATCACCGACACCAGCAAGACATCACCCCCGCGTTCGCCGAGCGCCGCGTTCATCTTCTCGCTGAGATCGGTTGACGCCCACGAAACCGGGTGTTGCAATGCGCCGCGGAGGATATTCCCCCGGTCGAGCAAATGCTGTCCCACCGCATTACAGCCCAACAATACGCCGTCAGCGTCCAGGTCAAACGTTGCCAGGTATCGGTCGGATACCGGCGCATGGATATTACAGGCTTGGTAAAGCTGTAAGTGATCCGATCGAATTGCGACTCTTGCCGTCATTGACCTGAAGTCCTTTCCCCACCCACGAATGAAAACACCGGTTCATTCGACCGTATGTGTTGTGGATCGGCTACTCGTACGCCCCCACCCAGCGCGTTGTTGCGCTCCATCCTGTCCCGAACGAAGTTTGTACTCCAAAAACAGCCAACGACAAATCCCAGAGAGAAAAGTGTGGTGCCGATGAACAGCTGGATTAGTAGGATCATTAAAGGAACCCTCCTGCCCTCATCTCTTACATTCCCCTCGATTAAACAAAAATACGGCAGATCGTGTATAGGTTGTACTAAGGATGGAGTAGTAACGTCCGATACCATGCGCACCACGCTGTAATCGTTTCAGATTACGCCGCAGGGTTTGTTACACTCAGCACGGCACCCCAAAACATGTTGCTTGTGCTCAGGCGGCAGATCGGGCAAAGGGCTCGCCCGTGCTGCGGCCAGAGATGGTCGTCGTATGTGATTCCCGAGACGACAGCCGGAGGGGCGTCCGCATGGTGCGGCGTCAGCGATCGGCCAAAAGAGAAAGACGAGACACATGGCTCTATACGAGCACGTGTTCCTTGCGCGCCAGGATCTGGCACAAGCGCAGGTGGACGCCCTGGCGGAAACCGCCACCAAGATCGTGAACGATAACGAAGGCCGGGTCGTCAAGACCGAGAGTTGGGGTCTGCGTAGCCTGGCGTACAAGATCGCCAAGAACCGCAAGGCGCATTACGTGATGCTCGAGATCGACGCCCCTGCCGGTGTCGTCGCGGAGCTCGAGCGCCAGACGCAGATCAACGAAGACATCATCCGCTACATGACCGTCAAGGTCGACGCGCTCGAAGAGGGCCCGACCGTGATGATGCGCAAGTCCGAGCGCGACCGTGAGCGTCGTGGAGACCGCGAAGGCGGCCGTGAAGGCCGTGGCGATCGTCCTGACCGTGGCGACCGGCCGCGTCGTGACTTCGATAGCGAATAAGGACGTATAGATTATGGCACGCCCATTTTTCCGCCGCCGCAAGAGCTGCCCGTTCTCCGCAAAAGACGCTCCCCGGATCGATTACAAAGACGTCCGGTTGCTCCAGGGCTTCGTGTCCGAACGTGGCAAGATCGTCCCGTCGCGTATCACTTCGGTGAGCGCAAAGAAGCAGCGCGAGCTCGCCCAGGCGATCAAGCGTTCGCGTCATCTGGGCCTTCTGCCCTACATCGTTAAGTAAGGAGCGGCTGAGATGGATGTCATCCTGCTGGAACGCGTCGACAAGCTCGGCAACATCGGCGACGTCGTCAAGGTGAAGGACGGGTTCGCCCGCAACTTCCTCCTGCCGAACAAGAAGGCGCTTCGTTCCAACGAAGCCAACCGCAAGGTCTTCGAGAAGAACCGCGAGAACATCGTTGCCGAGAACGCAGCGCGTCGTTCGGAAGCGGAAGTCGAAGCCAAGGACATCGACGGCACGACCGTGACGTTGATCCGTCAGGCATCGAACACCGGCCAGCTGTACGGCTCGGTTGCGGTTCGCGATCTGATCGAGATCCTCGAGGCCGAAGGCCACAAGGTGTCGAAGTCGGCGATCGTGCTCAACAAGCCGATCAAGGCCATCGGCCTCTACGAGGTCAAGGTTTCGCTGCACCCGGAAGTGTCGGTGACGATCAAGGTCAACATTGCACGCTCGCCCGAAGAGGCGAAAATGCAGGCCGAGGGCGTCAACGTCATGGAAGCCATGTTCGAAAAGGACGAGGCTGGTTTCGTTGAGGATTACGATCCCAACGCAGAGCCCGGCGCGACCGCCGAGGTTTCGTCGAACCAGGACGACGCTGAGGCACCTGCCGCGGCCTAAGTCACTCGGTTACGATACGAAAAGAGCCGTCCGGAGTGATCCGGGCGGCCCTTTTTCGTTTGTTTGCCGGGCGTCGCTCGGCGGACTTGGGTCAGGCTTAGCCGGTGACCGCGCACGCCCCGACAAGCGCTGCGAGCGGGATGAGGGCGAAGACGACGGGAAGAACTTTGGTCATGGGGCGGTCCGATACGGCGATGGGGGCTGTTGTCGTGTAAATGCACCGCTCGGGATTTGTGTCCGCCAGATGAACGAAACGCCGGGTTTCACCTTCCCCCGCACGGTTCGTCTCGACCACGCGCGAAACGAACAGTAGCGAGCCGCGGCTATTTCCGGCCGAATAGCCGTTCGATGTCGCCATGCGCGAGCTTCACCCATGTTGGGCGCCCGTGGTTGCACTGCCCCGAATGCGGGGTGACTTCCATTTCGCGGAGCAGCGCGTTCATCTCGGCGACCGACAGGATCCGCCCTGCCCGCACCGAACCGTGACACGCCATCGTCGCGGCGACGTGATCGAGTCGTTCCCGCAACGACAAGGCCTCGTCGAACGCGGCGAGTTCGTCGGCGAGATCGGTCACCAGTCCGGTGACGTCGCTTTGCCCGAGCATCGCGGGCACACCGCGGACGAGCATTGCGCGCGGGCCGAAGCGGTCGAGGTCGAGGCCAAAGTCGCTGAGCTCGGCAGCGCGTGCCTCGAGCCGGTCACAGGCGGTTTCCTCCAGCTCGATGACTTCGGGGAGCAGTAGCGCCTGACTGGCGACTCCGCCGGACGCCATCGCCTTACGCATCCTTTCGAGCACGAGGCGTTCATGCGCGGCGTGCTGGTCGACGAGGATCAGCCCGTCCTGCGCCTCGGCGACGATGTAGGTCTTGGCGACCTGGCCGCGGGCTACGCCCAAGGGGAAGTCGACCGTTTCTGGGGGTGGGGCGTAGGCGGGTTCGGCGCGGGCTAACGGGGGTGGGGTGAAGAAGGCGCGGCGGTCGGAGACGGAATAGGAGCGTTGATCCAAGGATAGCCCCTCCCCTTCAGGGGAGGGGTTGGGGGTGGGGCGTGTCTCACCGAGAGCCAGTTGTGCTGGACTTCCCCACCCCAACCCCTCCCCTGAAGGGGAGGGGCTATTTTCTGTTGTCCAAGCCGCGAGCGCAGTTTCCGTGGGCCGCTGGCTGCGATACCCCGCCTCGTCAAGCGCCCTCCGTAACCCGCTCACGATCAGCCCGCGCACCAGCGCGGGGTCGCGAAACCGCACTTCGGTCTTCGCAGGATGCACGTTGACGTCGACCGCATCGGGCGGAACGTCGAGGAACAGCGCCACCACCGCATGCCGGTCGCGCGGCATCATCTCGGCATAGGCACCGCGGATCGCGCCGATCAGCAGACGATCCTTTACCGGACGCCCGTTGACGAACAGATATTGGTGATCCGCGATTCCGCGATTGAAGGTCGGCAGCCCGGCAATCCCGCCAAGCCCGATCCCCTCACGGACGAAATCGATCCCCACGCCATTCTCGACCAGCCCGCGATCGGTCAGCCCGGCAACGCGGTCGGGCAAGGTCTCGTCCGCGCTGACCGACAGCGACCGCCGTCCGTCATGCTCGACCGAGAAACCGATGTCAGGCCGCGCCATCGCCAGTCGCCGCACGACGTCCATGCACGCCGCGAACTCTGCGCGGGCTGAGCGCAGGAACTTGCGCCGCGCCGGCACGCGGGCGAACAGTGCCTCGACCCGCACCCGAGTCCCCGGCGGGATCGCGGCGGGGCCTTCCGACTCCAGCACGCCATTGTCGATCACGCGCGACCAGCCTTCCACACCGGGCATGCGGCTCTCGAGCGTCATCCGCGCGACGCTCGCAATCGACGGCAAGGCCTCGCCGCGAAACCCGAGCGTGCTGACCGCTTCGATCGCCTCGTCCGGGAGCTTCGAAGTGGCGTGGCGTTCGAGCGCGAGCGCCATGTCGGCGGGGTCCATCCCACAGCCGTCGTCGGTCACTTCGACCAGGTCGGTCCCCCCGCCTGCCAGCCGCACCGCGATCCGCGTCGCGCCCGCGTCGATCGCATTCTCGACCAGCTCCTTCAACGCGCTGGCTGGCCGTTCCACCACTTCACCGGCAGCGATACGATTGACGAGATGTTCGGGGAGGCGGCGTATTGACATGCCTTAAGCTCTAGCCCAAGCGACGGCATCCCGCGAGCTGTATCCGTGACTTAACCAGGGCGTGAGCGTCGCTCTGAAAGCCATCGGTTTAAGCACTTCGCGGGGGCGAAATGCGACCTGCCGGAAGCCACCGCACCCGGCGTGAAACGGAACGATCCATGGGCTTTTTCTCGAATCTCTTTCGCTTTTCCTCGCACGACATGGCGATCGATTTGGGGACCGCCAATACGGTCGTCTATCTGCGCGGGCGCGGGATCGTGCTCAACGAACCCTCGGTCGTCGCGGTCGAGACGCTGAACGGCGTCAAGCGCGTCAAGGCAGTCGGCGACGACGCCAAGCTGATGATGGGCAAGACCCCCGATAGCATCCAGGCGATCCGCCCCTTGCGCGACGGCGTCATCGCCGACATCGACGTTGCTGAGCAGATGATCGCCCACTTCATTCGCAAGGTCCACGGCGGGCAGCGGCGCTTCATGCGCTGGCCGCAGATCGTGATCTGCGTGCCCTCAGGTTCGACCTCGGTCGAGCGCCGCGCAATCCGCGATGCTGCGTCGAACGCTGGCGCCTCGCAGGTGTGGTTGATCGAGGAGCCGATGGCCGCCGCGATCGGTGCCGACATGCCCGTCACCGAGCCGATCGGCTCGATGGTCGTCGACATCGGCGGCGGCACGACCGAAGTCGCGGTGCTGTCGCTGCGCGGTCTCGCCTATACCACGTCGGTCCGCGTCGGCGGCGACAAGATGGACGAGGCGATCGTCTCTTATGTCCGTCGCAACCACAACCTCCTGATCGGCGATGCGACCGCAGAGCGGATCAAGCAGGAAGTCGGCGTCGCCAAGCCGCCGCTCGACGGGATCGGCCTGACGATCCACGTCAAGGGGCGCGATCTCGTCAACGGCGTGCCCAAGGAAATCCAGATCAACCAGGGCCAGATCGCCGAGGCGCTCAGCGAGCCCGTCGGCCAGATCGTCGAGGGTGTCCGCATCGCGCTCGAGAATACCGCGCCCGAGCTGGCGGCCGATATCGTCGATCAGGGCATCGTCCTCACCGGCGGCGGCGCGCTGCTCAAGGGCATCGACGAGGTTCTGCGCGACGAGACCGGCCTGCCCGTCACAATCGCGGACGACCCCCTCACCTGCGTCGCGCTCGGCACCGGGCGTGCGCTCGAGGATCCGATCTACCGTGGTGTGTTGCACAGCGCATGAGGCGTACGGCGGCTGTGGTCGCTGTTTGAGACATATGGTTCGTCTGCGCAGACGGGTTCGCGAAACCCTACGCAGCGCAGACGGCCATCGCTACAGATCGTAGCATCAGGCGGCCCTTGGGCCTTTGGATGGGGGTAACATGGCGCCGCCTCGCAATCGGCGCCCGGGTTTTTCGCGGCGGGCGCAATATGGTTTGTTTCTCGGCTATGTGATTGCCGCCGCCGGTTCGCTGGTCGCTGCGGTGCTGTTGGCGCTGTCGGCGATCGATCCGCCGGCATTCGCCGTCCTGCGCGCAAGCGTCGCGGAAGTGACGACGCCCATATCGTCGGGCCTGTCGAGCGTCGGCCAGTGGTTCGGCGCAATCCCCGGAAGTGTCGGCAGTTACTTCGGAGTGAAAGCCGAGAACGAGCGCCTGCACAAGCAACTGCGCGACCAGCACGCGCTGTTCATGCGCGCGCGTTCGCTCGGCTATGAGAATCGCCGCCTGGCCGCGCTGCTGCGACTGCGCGAGCGCATCGCCGAGCCCGTCGTCACTGCGCGCCTAGTGAGTTCGTCGGCCACAAGCACGCGTCGCTTCGCAGTGCTCAATGCCGGATCCTGGCAGGGAGTCGCATCGAGCCAGCCGGTCGTCGGGCCGGATGGATTGGTGGGTCGCGTCCTGGAGACGGGGCCCAACAGCGCACGCGTGTTGTTGCTGACCGATCCGGAAAGCGTCGTGCCGGTCCGCCGGACCCGCGACGGCATGCCCGCGCTTGCGGCCGGGCGCGGCGACGGGCTGGTCGACATCCGCTCGGTCGCAACCGCAACCGCGCCGTTCGGACCGGGCGACGTCTTCGTGACTTCGGGTATCGGCGGGATCTATCCCCCCGACGTTCCGGTCGCGCACGTCATCCGCCGTGGCCGCGAAGCCGGTCTTGCGCGAACCTATGCGCAGCCCGACACGCTCGACTATGCGATGGTCGAGCGCGCCTTCATGCCCGCCCCACCCCCGCTGACGGTCCCCAAGCCCGCGCCCAAGCCGACTCCCAAGCCAAAGCCCACACCGACTGCTGCGAAGCCAGCCACACGATGAGCCAGATCCGCGGCCCCTTCGACGAGCCACCAGATACGAGCTTCTCGCGCTTCGTGCCCGCGCTGTCGGTCGTGATCGCCTCCACCTTCGCGGTGTGGCCCGTGATCGCAAGCTTCCCGGTGTTTCCCCCGCTCGGGCTGCTGATGCTGCTCGGCTGGCGGCTGTCGCGCCCGCTGAGCCTGCCGGTATGGGCGGCGTTACCGCTCGGCCTGTATGACGATCTGCTGAGTGGACAACCGCTGGGCAATGCGATGCTGTTCTGGACATTGTGCTTTTTCATGATCGACCTGATCGACCAACGCGTCGTGTTCCGTGATTTCTGGCAGGACTGGCTGATCGCGGGCGGGTCGATCTGCTTCTGTCTGATCCTCGGTCGGCTCGTCGCTTCGCCGCTCGCGGCGCACGTCGACACGCTTTTGATGCTGCAGATTGCGGTAACCACCTTGTTGTTTCCCCTCGCGACGCGCATCTGCACGATGCTCACGCGCGAGGAGGAAACGGTGTGAACGGGCCGACCTTCGGCAATTCGAACAAGATGATGACCGAAGCCGCGCAAAGTTTCAGCTTTTCGCGGCGTGCGGTGCTGCTCGGCTTCGGCCAGGGTGCGGTGGGTCTGGCGCTGGCCGGGCGCATGGC
The DNA here is from genome assembly GCA_030433805.1 of Sphingomonas sp. PsM26. Lineage (GTDB taxonomy): Bacteria > Pseudomonadota > Alphaproteobacteria > Sphingomonadales > Sphingomonadaceae > Sphingomonas. The sequence continues at coordinate 109,155 of JARUXA010000014.1, forward strand.
GTGGCTGTCGGTGGCCGAGAACGAGCATTACACCACCCTGTCGGAGAGCAACCGCGTCAACATGACGCTGGTGCCGCCACGGCGGGGCTGGATCGTCGATCGCCACGGCGCGCCAATCGCCAACAACCGTACCGATTTCCGCGTCGACATCATTCCCGACCGGCTCGAGGACAAGGACCGTGTGCTCGCGCTGCTGCGTGATATCCTGCGGTTGCCGCCCGAGGAGATGGAGCGGCTCAATGCGGACCTCGCCCATGCGGCGGGCTTCCAGCCCGTGCAGGTAGCCGAGAACCTCGACTGGGAGCGGTTCGCCGCGGTCAGCGTGCGGCTGCCCGAGCTCCCGGGCGTCGCCCCGACGCGGGGTTTCTCGCGCAGCTATCCGGCTGCGGCGGCGGTCGCGCATTTGACCGGCTATGTCGGTGCGGCTTCGGCCGATCAGTACAAGCAGACGCACGATCAATTGATGGTCACACCGGGATTCAAGCTCGGCAAGGATGGACTTGAAAAGACGCTGGAAAAGACGCTGCGCGGGGTTGCAGGGCAGAAGCGCGTCGAGGTTACTGCGCGGGGCAAGCTGGTCGCCGAACTGGCGACCCGCCCCGACCAGCCCGGTCAGAATACGCGACTGACGATCGACGCAGGGTTGCAGGAATATGCGGCACGGCGGCTGGGAACCAACTCAGGGTCGGTTGTCGTGATCGATTGCCTGACCGGCGAGATGCTCGCGATGGTCTCGATGCCGGCCTATGATCCCAATGCCTTCTCCGACGGGATCAGTCATCTCGAGTGGAAGATGCTGTCGGATAACGACCATGTTCCGTTGATGAACAAGGTCCTGCAGGGGCTGTATCCGCCGGGATCGACGGTCAAGCCGATGAACGCGCTGGCATTGCTCGAGGCGGGCGTGGATCCGCGTCAGCGGATCAATTGCACCGGCGCGATGCGGCTCGGGACCGGGGTGTTCCATTGCCACAAGAAGCGTGGGCATGGTCCGCTCGACATGAAGAACGCGGTGATGCAAAGCTGCGACATCTATTTCTACGAGATGGTCCGTCGGCTCGGCTACGACCGGATCGCGCCGATCGCGCGGACGGTCGGACTGGGACAGAAGTTCGACTTGCCGTTCGGTTCGCAACGCTATGGCACAATGCCAGATCCCGCGTGGAAGTTACGGAAATACAAGGCAGACTGGACCGTCGCGGATTCATTGAATGCGTCGATTGGCCAGGGCTATGTACTGTCCAATCCGCTGCAACTGGCGGTGATGGCCGCGCGACTGGCATCGGGCAAACATCTCGAACCCAGCATTCTGGCCAGCCAGATCCATCATAACGCGGCACCCCTGCCCTATGATGCCGCGCATCTCGCGCTGGTCCGCGATGCGATGTACGGCGTCGTCAACCAGGGCGGCACCGGCGGCGCGGCGCGCATGCTGATCCCGGGCGTGTCGATCGCGGCGAAGACCGGCACCGCGCAGGTCCGCCGCATCTCGATGGCAGAGCGTGGATCCGGCGTGCTCAAGAACGCGTCGCTGCCGTTCAAGCTACGCGATCACGCGTTGTTCGTGTGCTTCGCGCCAGCCGACAATCCGCGGTACGCCGCCAGCGTCGTGCTGGAGCATGGCGGCCATACCGTACGCAATCTCGATTCACCGTTGATCGGCCGCGACATCATGACGTGGCTGTTCGACCGCGACCGCGCGATCGCATCGCTGGCGGAGGCCGAGCCGACCTGGGGCGGCGACATTCGTACGCGCATGGCCGCCGAGAGCGCGGCTTACCGCGCAGCCAATGCGCCCAAGCCCGCGGCGGTCCAGACCGAGCTTGGAGCCCCCGCGCCGACAGACGCCCCAGCCGTCCGTGCAGCGGCGGCGGCCGACGCAGCGGCGGCAGAGGCGCTCGCCAACTCGGCAGCGGCCGGTAATACCGTCGCGGAGTCGGGCAGCACGGAGCACGACCTGGAATGAGCAGCCGCAGCATCGTCCCCGCCCCGCTGATCCAGCTCCCGTGGAAGATCATCCTGCTGGTGCTGGCGATCGGGTGTTTCGACCTCCTGATCCTCTATTCCGCCGCGGGCGGGAGCATCAAGCCGTGGGCAATGTCGCAGGGGATCCGCTTCTTCATGCTGCTGGGCGGGGCACTCGCGCTGGCGCGCGTCCCGGAACGCTGGTGGCAGACCGGCGCGCTGCCGGCCTATGTCTTGTTGTGCATCATGCTGGTGCTGGTCGAACTGGTCGGGGCGGTGCGCGGCGGCGGCCAGCGCTGGCTCGACGTCGGGTTCATGCGCCTGCAACCATCCGAGCTGATGAAGCCGTGCATCGTGCTGGCTTGCGCCAAATTCTACGACATGCTGCCGCCCAATGAAACCAGGCGGTTCAGCGCGATCTGGCCCGCGGCGATCCTGATCCTGCTGCCCGCCGCGCTGGTGATGAAACAGCCCGACCTCGGCACCGCACTGATGATCACGATCGGCGGGATCACGGTGATGTTCCTCGCCGGCGTCCCGCTGCGCTTGTTCATCGGGGGAGCGCTCGCGCTCGGTGCGGCGGTACCGATCGCGTTCAACTTCGTACTGCACGAATATCAGCGCAACCGCATCCTCGTCTTCCTCGATCCCGAAAGCGATCCGCTCGGGATTGGCTACCACATCAGCCAGTCCAAGATCGCAATCGGATCGGGCGGGATCTTCGGCAAGGGGTTCCTCAACGGCACCCAGAGCCATCTGGACTATCTTCCCGAGGGCCACACCGACTTCGCGCTGGCGACGATGATGGAGGAATGGGGGCTGGTCGGCGGAGTGCTGCTGATCGTCGCGTTCGTGCTGATCGTGCAATGGGGCGTGTCGACCGCGCTGCAGGCGCAATCGCGCTTCGCCAAGCTGACCGCCGCGGGACTGGCTGCGACGATCTTCTATTATGTCGCGATCAACATGGCGATGGTGATGGGCATGGCGCCGGTCGTCGGCGTGCCGCTGCCGCTGATCAGCAACGGCGGGTCGAGCCAGATGACGTTCATGCTGTGCCTGGGGATCCTGATGTCGATCGACCGATCGAACCGCAGAAAAGAGACGCGCTGGTAGTTTTTTTGCGGTGCGGTGTAAAAAAGGGTTTGCAACCTCCGCCCACACTGCTAACCGACCGCTTCCCGGCAACGACAGCGCTTCGGCACTGTCCCTACCAAGCGGGAATGGACGCATAGCTCAGTTGGTAGAGCAGCTGACTCTTAATCAGCGGGTCCTTGGTTCGAGCCCAAGTGCGTCCACCACTCTTCATATTGGAATCCCTAGGTTTTCTGCCGAAGCGCGCGAGCGCTCCGACATGTTCTCCGACACGCTTTCCGACAAACTCATTTCGTTCTCGCTTCGTCCAGAGCCCCGATTGCGGCAATATGGCGGCGTCGTGCGCCTGCGATCCGCCGCGCTTTTTCGGCGTTCGCCTTGTTGTAAATCCGGGTGACGGCGAGTGTCTTGTGACCGGAAACCGGCCGCACGTCGTCTTCGCCCGCATCGCCAATCTCGGTGATGCCGCCATGCCGAAAGCCGGTGAACGTCATGTCTTTGGGAAGCCCCGCGGCGTCGCAGATCTTGCGATGGACGTTCGACATGCGCCGCTCGACGTAGCGATTGCCGCTGCGCTCCTCGACAACGATCGGGCCGGTGGCGGACTTCGTCGCCGCGCGCGACCGCGCAAGTTCTTCTTCGAGTTCAGGATAGAGCGGCACGCGCTCGACGCCGCCCCCCTCGCCCGGAACCTCTTCGAATAGCGGCAGCGTCACAGGGTTGCCGGTCTTGGACTGAACGAGCGTGATCTCGACCCCGGGCTGGTAGCCTTCCCAAACGATCGCGGCGCGGTCCGGCGCGTCCGGATCGATATAGCCAAAGGCATCGGACACCCGCTGGCATCCCTCGAAGCACAGCGCGGCGGCGGTTGCCATCGACTGGAAGCCCATCTCGACTGCCTTCGCGCGGTAGGCGGTGTATTCGGCGCGCGACGTCGCCCGGTTGCCCTTGGCCGCGGTGCTCGTGAGCCCCATTCCCATGAACGGGTTCTCCTTGACCCCGGTCACCTTGTAATGTCGCGCCGCCCACGACCAGACCAGCCGACAGACCTGCATGGCATAGCTCGCCTGGCGCGGTCCGGTATCGGCGCGCAGCATTTCATAGAGCCGGTCGGAGGCGGCGGCATCGACGTCGGCGGCACGGCGCTTGCCGAACGGCGGCGCGCCTTTCTTCGTCTCGCGCGCGGCGAGCATATCCATCAGCTTCCCGTAATCGGCCCGGGTCTTCGCCTTCTTGGAGGTGAAGCGCGCCTGCTTACGGTACCACTGGAACAGCCACTCAACGCTGCCTGGGACCATCGACGCCCCTTCCGCGCCCTTGCGCCAGTCGGTTAGCGCCGCGTTCAGCAACTGCGCTTTGCGATGCACCTCAGCCAGATCCGAGCCAAGCTTTTCCGAGGCAAGGAGCATCGGTTTGCCGTTACGAATGGCGGGCACCATCGCCCCGGTCTTCTCGTCTTTCACCGGGCGCGCCCATGTAGGCAGTTCCCAATAATAGACGGGCTCACCGGCCGCATTGCGGAGCTTGCGGACGTAGGCTGGAAGACGATCGAGTGCCATCAGTCGAACCATCCGTCCGTGCCGGTGGCCGAGCCGCTCTCAAACATAGCAGCCACCGCCGCGTCCAGATCCGAACGCCGCGCGATTGCTGCGCCGTTGCGGCCGCGCGGCACGAAGCGCACGGTGCCTCGGTCGCGCCACTCCTTGATCTGCGCCACGCTGACGCGGGTGTATTCGAGCGCTTCGGATTCCGTGAGCGCGGCGGGCCAGTCGGGCAGCGCGGCTAGAGCGCGGGTCATTGAGTGGGCTCCTCGTCCCAATGCTTGTTCAGGATATCGACGACGCGGCGGGCGATCGCTTCTGGCTTGTTCGCGTATGCCGAGACGATCAGGACCGGGAAGTTCAGGCTATAGCTGGTGCTGCCGCTCTCGGTCCGGACCGGCGCGCTCTGGTAGAGCACCGCCCAAGCCGTTCGGTCTGCCGGGTCGAGGTTGCGCAGGTAGGCGGTCTGGTCGGCTGACCAGCACTGGTGTCCGTCAGACATGATCGACCTCCGTCGCCGTCAGCGCGTCACCTGACGCCGACACCAGCATCAGCGCGGGCTCGAACCGTTGCGAGTTCCAGTGAGGATCTCCCCACGGCGTCGAAACGCCGACGTCGTAGCCAGTCTGGCCGTCGCGCTCGGCAATGCCCTGTACGACGTAGAGCTTCCCCGCGACGAGCAGGTCCTCGGCGTAGTGCTGATCCATGTACCAGTCGGCCCAGTCTGGCCGGGACGTTGCGTCGATGCAGCGAACGATATCGCCGGTTGCGACCCCGCTCATCGGATCACCTGTCCGGAAGTGTCCGCGCTCGACCGAGGCTCGCTCTCCCACAAACCAGGCGGATCGAACCGACTGAAACCCCTCGAGGGTTGATCGACTGCCAGGCGGTGAGGCAGCCCGACCTTCTCCGATGTCGCATTAAACTTGGCAGCGGTGGCTTGGGCCAGATCGATCCCATAATAGGCGGCCAGCTTGTCGAGGCAGACGACCACGTCGCCGATCTCCTCGGCAAGATCCTCCACGGTGGCGCGCGAACCCCGCCAGCCCTGCGCTTCCCGGTGCAGCTTCTTGACGACGTTCAGCGCCTCGCCGACCTCGCCGCCAAGCTCGGTGGCGTGAAACAAGCCGCAAGGTAGCTCGGTCTCGCTGCACCAGGTCGTCATCCGGTCCGCAGAGACACGACGCAGCTGGGTTAGGAAGTCCTCGCGCGTCGGCGCGGCGGTGGGGGTGTCGTTCATGCTGCCATCTCCGCAAATAGCCCGTGCTGGGTGTCATAGAAATCGGAGCGCAGCGCCTTCGCGCTGGGATTGTAATCCGCCCATTCCGTCGATCGCCAACGATGTGTGTTCGTCCAGCGCTGCATCTGGCGAAGGCGCTGACCGCTGCCCCAATCGTACCGAACCCAAGGATCGCGGGTCGACGCGTTGAGCTTCATGATCGGCTGGGCGTACGGCTCCCCGCCCCACGCGATCACGTCGCGGACGCGCTGTAGGCATTCAGCCTCGGGCTCGTTGCCGATCAGCACGTAGACTTGGATCTTGCGCGAACTGACGCCGCGATCGCGCAGCATCTTGCAGACGCGGCGCACGTCCTCACGTTCGCGCGTCTCGTCATACGCGAACCGCCACACGCCTTGGTTGATTGGTGCCCAACGCTCGAAAACCCCGCCGTCGAATGTCTTTGGCTCGAACCCGCTGTTGGCGTCGAGCAAAGGCACGTCAGCCATCTGGTAGCGCTCGATGATGTGCCGCTGATAGTCAGCGGGGAGTGCTGAGAGGTTGTTGTCGGTCAGCACCGGGCGAACCGGGAAGTCCGGTAGATAGGTGAAGGTCTTCCCCTCCATCGCAGGCACGATGCAGAATGAACAACCTACCGGGCAACCCCGGCTTGCAGTGGTCGCCATTGGATTGTGTCGTGCAATCGCGTCTGGCGCGTCGCCGCCTACTTCCGCAACACGCTCAAGCATCGACTTGCCGCGGAACAGCGCCGGACCTCCAGCACGAACCTTGTAGCCCTCAGCTTTGAGCATCGAAGCGCGCGCGAACGCCTCGTCCAGCTTCCAGGTGAATACGACCGACAGAAACGCCGTGTCGCCTTCGATCCATTCCGCTAGCCCGTTCGACCATTTTCCAAGCGAGTACCCGCTCACGACATGATCACCTTTAGCGATGCAGTCCGGCCCCGGCGCAACACCGCGCCGATGAGCAGCACCCCTGCAAGCATGAAGAACCAGGTCTTCGGCTCGGGCAGAGCGGACACCGGCGCATCGTTGGTCGGTTTGGCGATTGGGGTGCCGGCGGCGGGCGGCGCGGTACCGACCCCGCCTGCCCCGCCCGGTCGAACGAACCCGATCGACGACGCTTGGACAGCACCACCCCACGGCGATCGCGCGGCGCTCTGCATCGTCTGGCCGGACAGGACCGCGTCCTCGAAGTCGCTGTCCATCGCCACCAGTGGGCGAGACAGGTCAGGAAGCGCGGCGATCGTCGCGATGCCGGACGGTGGGCAGACCGGTACCGCGGCGCGGGCCCGTGCGGGAGCATGCCGCTTGTGCTTGACCGCCACCCGATGCGTCACGGCCTTCGCGATGCGATCGTGCGCGACGTAGGTCACCGGTGCGACCACGCTGCAGGCCAGGCCGAACAGCGCCGCCTGCTTGAGGATCATAGCGCGACCGATCATGACGGCCTCCGCAGATCGGCGAGCGCGCGCGTCAGATCCATGCTCGCGCGACGGACTGCACCGCCATCCTTCGGCGGGATGCTGTCGTCGAGGAAGGTGCCGCCGTCCGCGCGCCAGTCGGCGGGACATTCGACCGGCTCAGGTACCGCTTTCGCCCGCTCGAGGAAGCGCTCAGCCTCCGCAATCGCCACCTTAAGGGTGTCGCGATTCATTTCATGGTTCCTTTCGGTGAGGGGGCATCTTTGCCGTCAGGCGGAGACGAGATGCCGCCCGCACAGAGGTCGACTGATCCGAGGCGTTTGCGCCGCGTACGGCTCGAGCCCTGCTGTGAAAATTGCTGCGCCAATTCCGTGTCCTTCTAGCTGTCGAGACAGGGACATTGGGCGAGGCTGATCGAAAGTATGGGGTCGGTCTGGTGGCGGTGCCTTGCGTCATGTCGCCACCTGCTCGGACGTGCCCCGCGCGGGCATCCCGTCATGCTGGACGCCATCGAGCAACCGCCCGGCGGCGCGCTTACCGACCGAGCGCATCACCACGAAGCGCTCGCCATGGAAGCCGCGGCCGCCCGCGAGGTTGAGCCACTTCGAATTGCCGTGATCGACGTAATGGTTCGAGTAATCGGCGCGCCAATCAGGATCATCCCGCTCGCGGTCGAGCGCGAGTTCCCAATCGCCCCACTGCTTCATCAGGAACGAAACACCGGCGGCAGCGCACTGATCGCGCAGGCCGCGCGCCCAGTCCGGATGCATCGGGCGCGACCCGGGGCCGCTCTCGCCGCCCACGATCACCCAGTCGAGCCGCGTCATCGCGCGACCGTCATCATCGACATGCGGGCGGCCAAGGCATTCTTGGCCAAGTGGGAAGACTTCGTTCCATCCGCCGGGCAGGTCGATCGACGTCAGGTCGACCGGCCCGAGAAGTGGCTCGCAAGACAAGAACCGCACCGCGGCGGCCGTGGCCAGCAGATCGGGGATGCGCTCGTCGGCGCGCTTCTGATCCTCGACCGAGACGCCCTTCCAGACGTTCGCCAGTGGCCAGAGTACGAAGGACGGATCCTCCTCGCGGGCGCGGTTGCCGAGCGGCACGAGCTGGGCGGCACCGGACACGCCCCATGCGTGCGCCTCGTCCAAGATTACCCGCGCGATCCGCTGTGGCGTCCAGGGATTGCCGCAATACGACTGCATCCGCGCCGACCGCTTGGTCAGCACCTGATGCGTGTGGTGGGGCGTGAGAGCCATCACCGCGAAGCAGCGGTCGATCCATGCGTCGGGAACGTCATTGTGGAACAGGTCGCCGTGGGCGTTCCAGAAGATCGTCCGCGGGCGACGCCAGTGCAACGGCAGGACGAGCGCGCGCGCGTTGAAACGCACCATGCCGTTCCAGACGTGTCCCGCCTTGCTCGGCATCGTCAGCCCGGTCGACGGGTGACCCGGCAAGTTCCTACTGCCTGCGCGCATGGCGTAGCAGTTTGCGCAGCCCGGCGAGATCACGCTGCAGCCGTTCACAACATTGACCGTCGCGTCGGTCCATTCGATCTTGGTGCCGTCAGCCATGCCGCACCGCCCCGCGCGCGGCGCGCAGCTGGTCGAGGCGTTTCCGTGCCCAGAGCGGATCGATGCTGTCCAAGCGCTCGCGCGCGTCGAGCACGCGGGCGACGTGTTGGCGGTCGTTGCGCACGAAGCGCTCACCTGCCGGCGGCATGTAGCAGCCGCTCACAGCGCACCGCGCATGCGGACCGGGCCCGTGTCAGGCGAGTGCGGGACAGCGGCGTCCCAGCGCGCCTCCTCGACCTCGAACGGCCGATGGCGGTTGCGGTGCTTGCACAGCACCTTGCCGTTGCGCGGCTCGATCGTCGTCAATCGACGAAGCGGCAGGAAGTGGCCAGCCGCCACCTCCACGTTGCGATATCCGTCCGACATTACGAATAATCCTTCCGGGGTTTGCCGGGCGCGCCGACCCAGCCGTCGCTGCGGACGAACTGGGGCGAGCCCGATGGCGAAATGACCTTGATCTTCCCGTCGGCGCGGCGGCCGATGACGGGGCACTGGAAAGCGAAGTACGGAGGCGGCGAGTTGAGCGGCCAGTAGTATTCCCGGTCCGTCGCGTTGCGCTTGACCTCGATGGCCTCGCAGCCAACCGGGGTGATCCCGGCAGTGATCATGGCGGCGACCTGCTGCTCAGTGAACGGCTTGCCCTCTTCGAACGCCCCGTACCAAGGGTTCGGCTTGGACGGCGTGATAATCTTGGTCTCAGGCTGACGCCCGACAAATTGTGCCTGTCGTTCCATCAGTTCGTATATCCCGTGTAGGCGCGGCACGCTTCGCGCGCGGCGGCATCGAGGCGCACGGCCTCGCGATGATCGGCGTCGGCGCGCGCTAGGGCGGCCAAAGTCACTCGGACGTGCTCCGCGCACCCCTTGCGCTGCGCCTCGAGAGCAGTGGTCATCTGCCGAGCGGATGGCTTGCGGTTGATCCGCGACCGCTTGATCTCGGCAGCGTCGGTAGCGAGGATTGCGATAAAGGCGTCGTAATCGAGCCCGATCCGGTCGGCGCGCAACCCGATCTCTGACGCGAGCTCGCGGACATACGACGACACCGCAGCCTGCGTGTCCAGGTTGTTGCGGACCTTTTCGTGGCGCAGCTTGGCGCGCTCCGCCCGCATCTTGGCGAAGACCGGGCGCAGTTCCGCGATCGCAAGGTCAAGATCCGGGTCGCGCATCACCGCGGCGCGCCCTCGACGTGTGCCCAGCGCGCGCGGTGCGGCGATGCCTTGCCGTACGCCCTGCCCGCCTCGAAATGATCGACGCCATACTTGGCCTGCCAAGTGCGCAGACCGATGCTGTCCTTCTCCCGGTGCGCGCCCGAGCACAGCGGCACGGCATGATAGTCGGGACTTTTGAGCGAAACGCCTTTCATGCCATCGGCGTCAGAGTGCGAGGCCTCCATCACGCCTTCGCAGACGTGCCCCGCGCGCCCGGCGAGCAGGCACGGACGCTTGCGCAACCAGGCAAGGTGAGTTGGAAACCGGCGATCGGCGTCAGCCTTGTGGCTGTTGCGCTGGCGCGGACGGATATCGACGCGGATCATCCGAGCCACGCCCCTGCGAGCACGAAACAAACGATGGCGAGGCCGACGCCCAACGTCAGGGTGACCGAAACCCAAAGCGGTTCGCGCTTTGCTGCTTCGATGCGTGCCCCCGCAGCCTGACGCTTCAGAGTTTCCATGCGACCATAGATCGCGAGGAACTCGACGCGGTTCGGGAGCGCGCTCACAGAACACCTACCGAGCAGATGCCCGCGAGCAATGAAACGAACAGCAAGGCGGAGATGATGCCGCCAGCGGAGCGAACGCGTTCGCGCGTGGCGGGGCTCACAAGGCACCGCCAGCGGCGCGCGGCTCGTCAACGATCACGTAATGAGTGATTCCGACAAGGTCACCGTGATCCCGGTTCCAATGTCGAGCCCATGCTCCAGCCTTCCGCGGCGGCTGCGAATAGTCGAAGTCTTTGCCTTCTTCGAAGACGCACTGGATCTGGACCAGCGTGTTCGCGGAGACTGGGCATTCGCCCCCTTCCCACGCGATCGGCGTTGCGGCGTTCTTGGCAATTTCGGGTGGTAGCGATGCCACGTCGATCTCCTCGCCACCTGCATGCCGCACGACGCGGCTAATCAGGCGATGAGGAATATTACGTTTATCGTAATCGAGTTGTCAATACGTTTTTCGTAATCTGAGAGATCTTGAAGAGGAGCGAGAAATTCCACTTGCTCGAATGTTCTTCAAATGTTCCAATGCCCTGATTCGAGAAGTGCGGGAGAAGAGATGATGCGGCGAGGTTGTCAGGTGGTACTCTTTAACGAACCGCAGGGCCCACTACGCGACAATATCGACGAGGCGCAGCAGGACGCCATCCGCTTGAAGCTTGGCCGATATGACGAAGACGGCTGCTTCTATCTAGATGCTGGCGTCGATCTCGTTTGGAATGTGATCCAGGCTCAGGCTGCGGCCTGACTATACGCCCGGGGTCACATCCGACGTAGCAGCTCAGCTCCAATCGACACGGAGACTACACGACCGATGATAGTGATTGGCTCGCTTCCAAGGCGGATCTCTTGGTGAGATAGGTCGCTTGAAATCGGTACGAGCCGAGCAGGGTTTTCGAGGTAGCGCTTAAACGTGAACCCCCCGCCAGACGCTCCGATAACGTAGAGATCCCCGGAAAATAACGACTTATCGTTCGGATCAACAATAACATCGGCACCGAGCGGGGCGATGTTGTTCATGCTCTCGCCATCGACCTCGAGGGCAAATACCCCCTTCGGCAAATGCGCACTAACTTCAACGGTATCTGTCGTCTCCTGAAGAGCCACACGAAGCGATCCTGCTGGAACCCGACCGATCCGCTTGATCCGTCGGACGTTCGATTCCTCCTCGTCCTCCATACCGAAAAGCTTTGCCAAAATTGGCATCTCGTTTGGCTGGATGCGGCGCGACCCTTTGAGCATCTCGTTTACCCGTGCCGGCGCAATGCCCAGCTCGGCGGCTATGTCTTTCTGAAGCAAGCGACGATCGGCCACCCAACGGTGCATTTCTCTCAAAATTTGGTCAGGCGTGATCATAAATCGAGCATGCGAAATTCGTAGGCTACGGTCGATGACGGTTTTCGTATTTCCCCTTGCGTCGAGATTACGTTTATCGTAATCTGATCCCATGCAGACGGTTCCAGATATCATCGAGGCGCTTGGCGGCGTGACCGCAATCTCGAACGAGACGGGCATCCCACTAACCACCGTTCACAGCTGGAAACGAGCACGGTTCGTTCCCCGGTGGAGAGTACCAACTTTGGTAGCTCTGGCTAGCAAGCTCGGAAAATCTGTCACCGAAGACAGTTTCCCCAATCTGCGGCCCGAACCGGTCTCTACCGAACAGGAGGCAGCATGAATATCGTCGATGCACTCGCTTTCTGGTCCGTGGTGTCTGTTGGGTTCGGCCTGTTGGTCGGTTCGGCTTTGCGGAAGGTCACGGGCGATCCGTCCTCGCGACCGGCCGGTCACAATCGTCGCGTCGGAGACCGGTAAGCCATGACGCACGCCCATGACGAAGCCGAAGCTGCCAAGTGGATCGATCCCCTGATCGGTAAGCTCGACGCCGTCCGCGGCACCCGCTGCGCAGTCTGCCGCCAGGGCGTCTGCAGCCATTCCGACGCCGAATATGCGGGCATCGTCAGCGATGCTCAGCGCGCTCACGAGACAGGGACCAAGTGATGAGTGATCGTTTCCATAATGCGGAAGTATCGCCGCAGTGCAGCAGCGTCGTTCCTGAAAATCGTGACGTTAACGAAGCGGAGTTCCGGGCAGCGATGTTGAGCGGCCTCGCGCGCTGCTCGAACACCGCGGCAAAGAAGCGTTCGCTCGCCGGGGCGATGGACCTGTCGAGCAAGGGCTTGGAGAACATCCAGCTGCGCGGCGCGATGCCTGGACCCAAGCGGTTGTGGGACGCGACGACCGCTTGCCCACACGCGCTCGACGACGTCGCCCGGCTCTACGGCTTCGAGCTGGTGCGGTCGGTGGGATTCGAGATTGCCGCTGAGCACGGCACTTTGCCGATTGCGACCTTGCTCGCGCAGATTGCGGAGGCGGAAGCGCCCACCAGTGATGGCGGCACGGTCAAGACGCACACGGAACTGATCGCGATGGAGCAACACATCCTCCGCGTTCACGCACTCACCGGCCAGTGGCTCAAGGAGATCGCCGATCACCGCGTACCCACAGGCCTTCGATCGATCTGAAACTGAGGTTTAGCGCCGGCGTGACCGGCAGGGAGTAAATGACAATGCCGAACACTATCAGGGTGGTGGCGACGACGGTCGCTTCCGCCGGAGAAAATCTGCGTCCTGCGGCGGTGCTGCCAATGTCACATGTTGTGATCACTGGCGGCGAACGCTTGGGGTTCTTGCCCATCAGTAGTGCGTGCATGGTGCCAGTTTCGCGTGTGCTGCGAATGAACCGCCTCATCCAGGGAACGGCATGATGGCCGATCAAATGGATATGGCCGCCGAGATCAGCGACCTTCACCTGCGCCTAAGCCTTGAGGCTGCGCGCCAGCCATTGCCAGTAGGCGCGCCCGGCGAATGCGAGGAGTGCGGCGACGACAGGCCTCGTCTGGTCGGCGGACGTTGCGCGCCTTGTCGCGACGGACGTCGCCGGTGAGCGAACTGACCCCTGCCCCGCGAATCTGCATCGAGGATGGCTGCACCACCGCGATCAGCAAGACCTCCAAGGGTCGTTGCAAACCCTGCGCGCTCAACCGCTTGGGGAACGATCCAGCCATCAAAGCTCGGCGAGCCGCCGGTATCGCCGCCCACCACGCTCGCCCCGAGGTCAAAGAGGCGAACCGTGCCCGCATGGCCGACTTTATGGTCAACATGCCGGAAGCCGAACGGGAACGCCGCCGCGAGCATGGGCGGCAGATGGTCGCGACCAAGCTGCACACGCCGGAATCGCAGGCCAAGGCACTCGCGGCGCGCAGCGTGCCGGAGGTTAAGGCTCGGCGCTCGCTGTCGATGGCTCGAACCCTGATGCCCTGGCTGCCGAGCCACCTAGTTCAGGCGTACCGGGAACTGACGCGCAGCGGCCTGTCGCCAACCGAAGCGCGCGTGGCACTTGAGCCGGAGATCGCCGGGACCGCCGCGCATACGGCGCGCGTGCTCGCCAATGTTCGCGACGCTCAGCGGATCCGCCGCGAGCGCGACCAGGCGCAGGCATACTGATGCCCACCGGGATCATCTGGAGCCGCCCGCACGACCGCGAACCGCGCGTCCAGTGGCTGCCAACCAAGTTCAACACCAAGAGAGAATGAATGTGCTGATCGATCAAGACGACCCCCCGCGCGCGGCGGATGGCAACCGTGTCCAGCCAGCGGTGAACAGCTTCGGTGAGTTCGTCCGGTTCCTCGAGGACGGCCAACTCGACGCCGAACTCTCCGAGGTGCTGCGCAAGCTGTCGAGCGACATGGCGAACAACGCGATCGAAGGCGGCGGCAAAGCGCGCGGCAAGCTGACCCTTACCTTGGACTTTGGCCTCGATGGCCGCGTGTTCACGATCAAGGCGAAGCACAAGGTCGATGTCCCGGAAGCCAAACGCCAGAACAGCGTGATGTGGTCGACCGAGGATGGCCGCTTCACCCCCAGCAATCCGCACCAGGGCAACCTGTTCGGCGTCCGCGAAGTCCGCAGCCAAGGCTTCCGGGACGTCAGCTGATCCACATCATCACCACTGAAGGGAGAAGTCATGAACACCACCGTAGAGGGTGACGGGATCGTCACCGAAGTTCGCGAACTAGTCGAGACATACGTCAAGGCCGAGGTCGTCGAGATCACCGAACCGTCGACCGGCGTCGTCGCGCTGGCCGTCCGATCCGGCAACAGCGTCACGCCCCTGACGCCGACGATCTTCGACCAGTACCGCGCCGCGCCGCGGTATCGGCAGGGCGCGGCGACGCTGCTGTCGATCGACAGCCTGATCGACCACATCAATCGGTTCAAGGACACGGACAGCATCGTGTTTGCCGACGATAACCGCGAGAAGCCGTCGATCACCGCGGTGCTCGACTATCACCGCGTCGGCGCTGGCGGCGATCCTCGGTTCGGGAAGCACCGCAGCCTGTTCGGCTTCCCCCTGTCGGACGAATGGAAGGCTTGGAACGACAGCAACGCTACGCCGATGTCGATGGCGGACTTCGCTGCGTTTCTCGAGAACCGTATCATCGACGTGCTCTACGTCATCCCCGGCGAGGACAGCCTGCCGGAGGACGTGCAGCGTCTGATTGACACCCTCGGCGGCGGCGACACCGTGGCCACCCCGAACAAGCTGATGGAACTGGCGCGCGGCCTGCAGGTCAACGAGAGCGCGGTCGTTCAGGAGGCTGTGAACCTGTCCTCCGGTGAAGGCGTGGTGCGTTTCCAGTCTGAACACACCGACGCCGCCGGCGCGCCGCTCAAGGTGCCGTCGCTGTTCCTGATCGGGATCCCGGTCTTCAACAACGGGCCGCTCTACCGGATCGCCGCGCGCCTCCGGTACCGCAAGGCCGGTGGACGTTTGACGTTCTGGTATGAGCTCTGGCGCACCGACCGCACGTTCGACCACGCCTTCTCCGAAGCGGTCGAGCGCGTGAAGATCGAGACCGAGCTTCCGGTCCTCATTGGCAAGCCGGAAGCCTGAGCGGTGCTGCGGCTGGCATCCCTGTTCCTGTCTCAGCAGGAACGTCTCGCCCGGGCACGGCGGCGAGCGCTGGAGGCCGAGCTCGATGCTCGCCTTCAGCGCCGGAAGGCCAGCCGCGCCCTCCTCAACGAACGCGCGCGCCTCGGCGCGGCAACCAAGGTGCACGAGCAGGTCGCCCGCGATCCGCTCCTGCTTACGAAAGCCATCCGACAGTGAGCGACGGCGGCTTCTATCTTATGCACCGAGGGTGGCAGGATAACCCTGTCTTCCGAAACGAAGAGTTCTCTCGTCGTGACGCCTTCGTGTGGCTGATCGAGGAGGCCGCCTATCGTCCGACGCGTGTGCATGCCAGCACCGGCGCGATCGCCCTGACGCGTGGCCAGCTTTCGCACTCGCTCCGCTTCATGGCGAAGGCGTGGAGATGGGACGAGGCGAAGGTGCGTCGGTTTCTGGCGGCGTTAGTCAAAGAGAACATAATCGACGCAGCAACCGACGCAGGCCAGACGGTCATAAGCGTCTGTAATTATGAGAAATATCAGACCATTGGCGGACAGGCCGACGCAGCGACCGACGCAGGCGCGACGCAGCAACGACGCGGCGGCGACGCAAAGAAGAATGAAGGAAAAGAAGGGAAAGAAGGAAAGAAAGAAGAGAGGGAGAGCGCACCCGCTGTCGCGGATGCTCGCTCGCTCGCTTTCAAGCCTGATCCCTTCCCTCGCCCTGATTGGGCGGATGCCACGGTCTGGGCCGACTTCCTTAAAAACCGGAAGACCAAGCGGCTGCCCAACACCGCGACAGCGCACGTCAAGTTCCTCGCCGACGTCCACCGCAACACCGATACCGACTGGCCGCCTGGCCGCCTTCTCGAGGAGGCAACCGGCCGCGGACACGGCGCAATCTACCCATCGATCAAGGAAGGAACAGGCGGACATGGCAATGCGGCAAATCGGTTCAGTGGTCCGGCTCCCCGCTCGCGAAACGGGTTCCTCAACGCAATTAACGAATCCGAGGCCAATCGCCGGCGCGCCGCGAACGGCTGAGGATTGCCGCGCCCTCAAGGCTTGGGCGGAATCGCTGCCGCTCGACCAGCAGCTTGCGGCACCGCAGGAGCGGATCGAGCAGCACCTCGCATTCATGGCGGCGACGCTCCCGAGCCAAGCAATTGACGACGAAAGTGGACGCAAGCGGTTCGCGGTCTATGTCTCGTTGCTGTGCGGCTTCAGCGACGAAGCGCTCAAGCACATGGCGCGCACTGCCTGCCTGACGCTCGAGTGGTTCCCGGTCCCCATCCAGTGCCTGCAACTGGCCCGAGCATACGTCCCGCCAGTTGGCGAGCGTGAGGCCACTCTGCGCCTCTGCCACGACTTCGCGCAGAACTCGTTTGAGCGCTGGATGGACAACGTCAGCGACGGGCAGCCGATCGGCGACGTGCCCGAACAATGGCTGCGGATCGCGGTTGAGCGCGGGCCGCTTCGCCGCTTGGCCAACGGTTCGTTCGTATCGCGTCCGCTGTATCACGGACCGGGCAAGCCGCTGATGACGCTGGTGTCGGCATGATGCCGCCGGTCGTAACTGCGCTGATCGAGGCGGCCCCCTCCATCCGGATCGAGGTCATGTCGCCGGCCTTCCGCAAGATCCACCTCGGCGACGGTCGTGCACTGCATCATTTCGCCGAGGGCGATGAAGGTGACGAGTTCCACGATCACCCATGGTCGTTCACGTCCGAGGTGTTGGTTGGTGGATACGCAGAGGACGTCGTTGTGCGGTTGGATCCGTTCACGCTGATGGAGCAGCGCCGCTTGCCCGGCACTGCGCACCAGGTCGACGCTTCGCACATTCATCGCATCACCCGGCTGCTCGAGCCGAAGTGCTGGACGCTGGTGACCGCAGGCCCGGCCGAGCGTGAGGTGCGGTTCTATCGGCACCGTGACGGCGGTGTGCAGTCCCGACCTTGGAATGAAGGGTGGCCGTCATGAAGGCGTGCGTCGACTGCCAGTGGGTCCGGCCGTTCTGGGGCAGATACGAAGGCGGTTTCAATTGCGGCCGGCCCCTACCAAGAGTTCCGGATTTGGTCCGTGGATCTGTGCCGGTCCGCTTCTCACTGAAAGCGTCGTCCGAGCGATCTAGCCTTCGCCGCTTCTTCGGGCAGGACGTGTGTGGGCCCGATGGCCTGTATTGGGAACAAGCCACCACGCCGCCGCTCGGCAAGCCTCCTGCCGGTGGCTCAGGAGTGATGCAACGTCCCCCGCTACCGCCAGCGGACGACGATTGATGGCGGTACCGCGGACATTCAATTCAATATCAAGGTTCAAGGGGTGGGATATGAGTAGGAAGGCAGTACGGCGCAGGGACGATACGGATTGGTGCATCCTGCGCACCTCGGGCGGCCGGACGCTTAACTTAGCCCGCTCGCTCGCCGAGGCGGGCTTTGACGTTTGGACGCCTCGAGAGACGTTGTCGCGCCGCGTGCCTCGCAAGAAGACCATAGTGGACCGAGAGGTGGCGATCCTTCCGACATTCGTGTTCGCCCGCGCAGTGCATATCCCCGAACTCGCCGCGGCGCTGGCCCTGCCTGTCAATCCGCATCCCTCATTCTCCATCTTCCGGTATCTAGGCGACATTCCGCTGCTGGCGGATCGCGAGATGAAGAGCTTGCGCGACGTCGAGGACGTAGCCCGGCTCCGGGAGTTGAAGAAGACCCGCAACGTGGTGCCTGTGGGGGCAACTGTGACGATGAACGAGGGCGCGTTTGCGGGGCTGTCCGGCGTCGTGACGAAGAGCGATGGGAAGTTTGCGCTGGTCGCTTTCGGTGGCTCGTTCGAGGTGAATATTGCCTCTTTCCTAATTCGAACAGACGGAGTACAGCAAGATTCACCCGGAAGTGGGGCCGCCGCTGTAGCGGCTTAGGCGAGTTAATCGGTCTGGCGCCCTTGAGGTGGCCGCCCTCGCCGCCCAAGCAGAAGCAAGCGCTTCTGTGGTTGTCCTACGGCATGGCAATAACACAATTCATCGCTCGGTTGACCGACTGTTCCCCACCCTGGCGGTCAGCACACCCCCTCACCGACGCGCGCTACGCGAGACATAGGCGGTCGGGCATGCCCATGATCGGCCGTCTGATCGTGAGAAAAAATTGTTATATCGTGAATGCTGGATAGCGACCCGATTGCACTCGTAATTGACGACGGCCTTTAGCCGCGCGTCATCAACTCCAGTTCGCTGACATGCACCCAGACTGTTGTGAGTTCGCCCTGGTCGAAGAACTCGCATTCCACTTGGTTGGGGCTTCCAACCTCGTCGTGAAAGACTGCCTTCACCAGCATCATACGACCTTCGCCTCTATGACGAACGATGCTATCAGCAGCTATCACGTTGCTCATCCTTCCCCGCGTCGCAGAGATGCGAAAAATGGCCCGCAACGACTCATCATTGCGGGCCAGGGAGCGTTTCCGATTTGGAGGGAGGAAACACGGTCGGTGAGAACTCCGACATCCACAAAATAACAAAACAATTTTGGTTTAATAGCCCCTAATCGTTGTGCTCCAACGATAATTTAAGACCGGCTTGGCCCGGTTGCGTAGGTCCTCATCCTGGAAACCCGCCACCTCACCCAGGCACACGACGCAAGACATAAGTCCTCGCTGCGCAACTGCGCTCGGCTGCCTCGTGTTGAGGGAAGATCGAAACCGCACCGAGGCAATCGAAAAATAGCCCGCAGCGAAAAATCGCCGCGGGCTAGGTACTGTCTACTTGTAAGCAAACACGCCGGACTGCCGACCGGCAAGCCTTCAGTACCATGTCGTACGATTGTTAGATATCTTTCATACGTACTAGAAAGTTTCTCGATTTTGGGTGAGGGAGAGACAATTTTTTCAAGGCAATGGTCGAACGGAAACCCAATTCGGTGTCTACTGTGACAGTAAGCCAGCTGCGAATACGACAGTAGCGACGCGGGAACGCTGAACTTTTTTTCCGCAACATCAGCTTGGTAAGCGCGCGTTTAGGCATAAGCCCATATGGCTGTCCCATGGGTGAGATTGAACGGCAGGTTCCCGCGGGACTGATAGAGCAATGGGCGGTGCATCTGCGCCGCCAACGTTCACGAGCCGCCGATACGATATGGCTGTTGGATAACGGTTTCACGGTCCACGACGGTCGCGATGGAACCCCTACCGCGGACGCGTCAGCTCGAGTTCGGCGAGAGCAGGTAGAGATTGTTACCGACGTTACCGCTCTGCTGGAGCAGTACGAAGCCATCAACCTGCGCGGGTCTCAGTTCGCCTAAACTTTCCGTTCTGCGATTTCCCGACGCCCGCAATTTCAACAATTGCCCGACGAACCTGATCCATCGCAAGTGCACCATCGATGTCATTCGCAGCAATCTTTGACGTGACCTCAAACGTGGCCTCGTCAGCGGCACGGTCGGCAAAGCGATTGATCATTTCAAAAGCTTTCGCTCGGACGGCAATGTCGTGTTTTATTTGCACGAGCGCCTAACCAAAGTTGGTCAATGACGTTCCTGCGTTTGCAGGCCACTGAGCTGAGTGGAGCAATCTACGTGCTCAACTGGCCCCGCCTCGGTCATCGGCACAATTAAGTTCACCCGCGCTTCGATGACAACCGGCGGCGCGGGTGAACCTCTCCCCCGAGATTGCCTCGCTCGCTGGAGTAAACGAGCGTGACCGGGCTAGGTATCGGCGCATATTGACTTAAAGCAACCTAAGATTGGTTGGCAGCATGCGACGCACTGGAGCACGCGGCTAAAGACGCTAGCAATCGACCGTGCTCCTATTGGCCGGACCGATGGTGGGAAAGGTACGTGTGCGGTCAGCGCTGTAAAAGTTGCCCGCAACGACGGATCGTTGCGGGCAAGTGAGTGTACTGAGAGCTGCCTTGGAGGGGCAGTGCGGCCCCAATACCATGCATATGTCTGAGTAAAAGAGCTAACTGCCTAGACAGCCTGCCTTTTTGATGAATTGTTTGTCATGAACGGTTTCATCGTGGATTACCGCCTTCCCCTTATCGGTCAGAACGGCCCGTCGCCGACCCAGCGACGACACGAGGCATAGGCATCGGATAGGTAGATCGACAGTATGGGCCGTTCGCAGCCGGCGTATCACGTAAAGTTATAGAAACACACAAAGTCAAAATACCACCCGCAAATACTCTACGCGCTGCGGGTGGTGAGTTTTGATGTTACCGCCGTTCTTTTGGCGGCCTTCTCGTCTTGATAGCGAGAGGTGAACAACACGTTAATTAAACCGGATTGTCATGGCCAAGCTAAAGACGCTGCCTAGCCGCCTCGGTTCATTGAGCCCGATGCGCGGCCACCTGCCAGCGCCTGAGCGAAAGCCCGAGGCTGAGCGCAAAATGTTCTCGCCTTGGCGGGCATGGTACAACACCACGCGCTGGCGTCGCCTACGCTGGGCGCAGCTGGTCAAGGACCATTTCACCTGCACCCGGTGCGGCAAGCTCGAAGGCGACACCGCCAAGCTGGTCTGCGACCACGTCACCCCGCACCGCGGCAGCGCCGAGCTGTTCTGGGACGAAGGCAACCTGACGACCCTCTGCAAACCCTGCCACGACAGCGCAAAGCAGCGCGAGGAGCAGGCGGAGGGTATGCGCGGAGTTTGACGCGCCCTGCGGTGCGCTGGCGGTCCTCCTGCGCGGCCTGACGCGGCCCCAGACCGGGGGGGGTGGGTCGGACTTCGGGGTGGGTCGACGCCTTAGACCGGTATGGCTCTCACGCAGAGAAAAAATTCCTCTGGAGCGATCCGGGGTGCGAACTAGGCCGCGGGAACCGATGCGATGAAGACTTCCCGCCCAACTGTCGACTGGCCAAGAATTGAACTCGAATACTGCGCCAACGAAGATTCCATTAGAGAAATAGCCGATCGGCATGCAATTTCCGACACGGCTATTCGTAAGCGCGCAAAGGCAGAAAAGTGGGTTCGACTGGTTCGCACCCCGCCAAGTGCGAACCAGTGCGAACCTGAGCTGACCGCACCCCCTCCCCGGCCTGTTGACCCATCTGAAGCGGTCGACCCGGTCGCGATCGCGGATGGGGGGCGCGGCTTGGTCTGGCGTATGCTCGACGAGCTCGATGCCACTACAACACGACGCGGCGAGCTCGAGGACATGATTATCGCAGCGACCGACGGCGACGACGATACTGCCAGGCGGGAATCGATGATGCGCGCGGTCAGTCTCAGCAGCCGCGCCAACAATCTCAAGACGCTTGCGCTGGCGTTCAAAACGCTGAACGAAGCATCAGCGCCGCAAGGCAAAAAGGCCGCGGCGCAGGAACGCGCCACTCAGATCGGGGGCAGTTCCCGGTTCGGATCGATCGGCCCGCCCAAGCTGAAGGCAGTCCAGTAGCGTGCCGACTTGGTCGACCGCGAACCTCGACTGGAAGCGCAATATCCGTGAGCGGCGATCGCTGATCCCGTTTGCTCCGCTGTTCCCGGCATCGGCGGATGCCAAAATGGCGGTGTTCACATCGCTCAAGATCGTTGACGTTCCCGGCCGCCCGACATTCGGTGAGGCGTCCGACCAGTGGCTGCTCGACTTCGTGGCGGCGATCTTCGGCGCATACGACCCCGAGACCGGTCAGCAGATGATCCGGGAGTTCCTGCTCCTGATCTCGAAGAAAAATACAAAGTCGACGCTCGCTGCCGGGATCATGCTCACCGAGCTTATCTGCGGCTGGCGCGAGGAAGACGAGAACCTGATCCTCGCGCCGACGATTGAGGTCGCCGGCAACAGTTCGAAGCCAGCGTTTGCGATGATCCGCGCGGACGAAGAGCTTGCCGAGCTTCTGCATATCCAGGAGCACATCCGGCTCATCACGCACCGGGTCACGAAGGCAACCCTGAAGGTCGTCGCCGCGGACAGCGCCACGGTGTCCGGCAAGAAGGCCAGCCGGGTCTTGGTCGATGAGCTTTGGCTGTTCGGGAAGAAGTCGACGGCGGACTCAATGCTCCGGGAGGCGACCGGCGGGCAGGTGTCACGGCCTGAGGGATACACCCTCTACCTGACGACACAGTCTGACGAGCCGCCCGCCGGGGTGTTCAAGGAGAAGCTGGCCTATTTTAGAGACGTCCGCGACGGCGTCATCAACGACCCGGAAAGCCTGCCGGTCCTCTACGAGTTTCCCGACGAGATGGTCAAAGCGGGCGAGCACCTCGACCCCGCCAACTTCTACGTCACCAACCCCAATCTCGGCCTGTCGGTCAGCCAGAAGTGGCTGGAGAGCGAATTCCGCAAGGTCGAGAACGCCGAGGACGGCACAAAACAGGTCTTTTATGCGAAGCATTTGAATGTGGAGATCGGTGTTGGTCTCCGACACGATGCTTGGGTCGGTGCTCTCTATTGGGAGAAGGCGAAGGCGGATAAGTCCGTCTGGGACGGCACGCTGGATCATATGTTAGAAATCGTTGAGGTCGTGGTTGCTGGAGGAGATGGTGGCGGCCTTGACGATCTATTTGGTCTGGCGCTGCTCGGTCGGCACAAGATTACTAAGCAGTGGCTTCTCTGGTGCAAGGCTTGGGCACAGCAAGACGTTTTCGACCGGCGCAAGGATATCAAAAGCAAATTATGCGGCTGAAAACCGCAGAAATCAGCCATTCTTAGGGGGCTTAGGCCCCCTTTTCCTTGGCCTCGGCTATTCCCCAATCATCCCCTTTGAAACCGCAGAAAACCGTCGTTTTCGGGATAATCCCGGCGCGTCGGTGACACATGGAGTGACACATGAGCGACGCACACAACGAACCTGTTTCGGACCTGCTGTATGGGGTGGCGGCGATTGCCAAGCACCTGCAGCTGACGCCGAAACAGGTCTATCACTTGCACGACAAGGGCGACCTGCCGACCTTCAAAACCGGCGGCACTGTCTGCGCCCGCCGGTCGACCCTCGCCAAGCATTTCGCAGCTCAGGAAGCGGCGGCACGCAATGGGTAAGCGGCGCGGAGGGGCGCAAGACGCGCGTCGGGCTGCGTCGTGGGCGGTGCACATCGTCGCAGTGGCTGAAGGCTTCCAAGCGGTGCTCTGGCCCACGCTGGACAGGCGATCTTTTGTCTATCCCGACCGCGACGCCGCCCGTCGCGCCGGTGCCCACATGGCTGAGGCTCGGCGCTGCCCGCTCATCGACGAACAGGAATAATCCAGCATGGCGGCGAACATCAACCGCAAGGGCAGAAGCCGCACGGTGCCCTTCGTCATGTTCGACCACCGAATTATCGATAGCCCCGCCTGGGCAGACCTCGGCGGCACCGCGGCAAAGCTCCTGCTGTACCTCGGTCGTTGTTACAACGGATCCAACAACGGCACGCTCCACCTTTCTGAACGGGCGGCGGCCGATGCGATCGGCGTTGGGCGCGGCGCGGCGGCGGCGGCATTCGACGAACTTGAGCAGCACGGCTTCATTCGGCCAACTCAGAAAGGGGCGTTCAGCGTCAAGATTCGGCTGGCCACCAGTTGGCGGCTCACATTCCATGCCACCGCAACGGGATCGGCAACGCACGAATATCGCGATTGGAGACCGGACCAACCTCGCAGCTGAGTATACCTCCTTGGTATATCTATATGTGGCACGGAAACCGGGCCCGTTCCGCCTGACAGGCTTACGAGGGGACAGGCCCGAAAACCGAGCCCGTACCATAGGGGGTTGGCTCGAAAATCGGGCCCGTGATGTACAAAAATCGGGCCCGTGTATTTTTCTGCAAGGGGGGAAAAGAACCCCCCTTTGAGCTTCCGGCAAGGGGCGTTCGGCATGCATCCGCATATGCATCGGCATCCGCCATGCATTGCATCATGCATCGCTCGTACATTGCCCGGTGGACGGATCGAGCCGGTCAATTTCCGAACCGTTTCCCCAATCGGGGGAAAGCCAGCGCATATCACCCCGCGTCACCCTGACACCCCCGCAGACGCTGCACCACCGCAGCGATTGCGCCCCTGACATTCCCGCACCCCAAGCATGGAGATTGCCATGAACGCGATTGTCCCTTTCCAATTTGACGAACGGCCGGTTCGAGTAATCGACCGCGACGGACAGCCATGGTTCTCCCTCAATGACGTTTGCGCTGCTCTCGAAATAGCAAACCCGCGCGATGCGGCGGCGCGGCTCGACGACGACGAAAAGGATGTCGTCAAAGTCGACACCCTTGGGGGAACGCAAGAGGCGACCGCGATCAACGAATCGGGGATGTACAAACTGGCGCTTCGCAGTCGGAAGGCGGGCGCAAAGCGGTTCACGAAATGGCTGACCTCCGTCGTACTGCCCTCAATCCGGAAGACTGGCAGCTACGGCGCTCCCGCCCCTACCCTCGACCTTACCGACCCGAGGACGCTTCACCGGCTCTTGCTCGACCATACCGGGCGCGGCATGGCTATCGAGGAACGGGTGGCCCAGTTGGAACCACAGGCTGAAGCCCTCGCACGGCTTGCCAACGCGACCGGCCTATTGTGCCTCACGGATGCGGCCAAGGCGATCGGCGCGCCACCGCGGCGCATGACGGCATGGCTCGAGGCGAACAGCTGGATCTATCGGCGCAGCGAGGCTGGGCACTGGGTAGCACGAGGCCCCAAACTCAATAGCGGCATGCTGGTACACAAGGGCACTACGATCAAGGTTCGCGGGCGGCCTGACAAATGGGTTGAGCAGGTGATGGTGTCACCAAAGGGATTGGCTCGCTTGGCTGAATTAAGGGCCGGACTGTAAGCGCGTTTCCGCACGACACGCGGACACCCATTCTAATTTGTCCTACGCTTGCCTCGGTGAGTTATAATCTAAGATGGCGAAATATGCCCCGTGATTGACCGACTCGGCATGATTTCCCGGTGGGAACGAGAGAATGTGGTTGCAGAGAAAAAGGGCGTGAGCCGGGTACCGAACTGCCGGTGATGCGAGTCATGGCGCTCAATCGTTGGCTCGCAAGGTTGGGGGAAATTCGCTCCGTTTGTCGGCAATCAATCGCCTGAGGCCTCTTATTGATTAAGGCGGTCGTATGACCCCAACCTACCTAGCGCTGTGATTGGCGGTTGCTTGGTGTAGCTGGCCAAGGTAGCCAATCAGAGCTGCCGAACTCATGATCAAAATTTAAGGATTATCGCACAGTGCCTGAGGAGGCAAAATCAGACGCCAACGATCTGCGGCTCTACCAGGTTAGGGTCGAGGGGTTTAAGGCAAATCGCCAAGTTCGGATGAACATTGCTGATCGATTTACCCTCCTTATTGGTAATAATGGATCTGGGAAAAGTACGATCCTGCAAGCAATAGGCTTCTTTAGCTACATTGTGGGAGGTAAGGGGGAAGCCTTTTTCGCCGAGCGTGTTTGGAAACCGCAAGATATACGATTTCGGAGTTCGCCTCGATCAAGATCGACTGTTGTCCGGGTCGCCATGTATTTCAAATGGCGCGGTCGGGAGTTGCGATGGGAGGTAAGCTGGGGCCTAAACGGTTCGTCGCTATTTTCTGAGAACGTCAAAGTACGCGATCATGACGGGGCGCCTGTTGAGGACCTACTTCTGTTCGATGCGCGCGAGGGTGGGAAAACTGCCGCTGGCACAGAGATACCCGCTTTCAGCATCACGGGAAGTATTCTTCCGGCTATTGAATTTATGGTCAAGGCTGAAGAAGGAGCTCTATTTGACGCCTTGGTAAGGTGGGCGGGCGGCATTCGCTCGCTTGAGCTACTCTCTCCTTATGCGATGAAGGGCGGGACGCGCTCGAGTCCAGGCGACATGGGGATAAAGGGCGACAAACTTGCAGGATTCCTCGCCTCGCTATCGGCCGAGCAGAAATCGCGTGTGGTTAAAAGATTGTCCCGTGTTTATCCGATCAAAGAACTCAACACCACTCGTAAGCGTGCGGGTTGGATCGATATGCAGATTGCTGAAAAGTACCGCAACATGGTCGCCGTTCCCGTCATGCATATGAGTGACGGCTTCATGCGTCTTTTGGCCCTGTGCTCAATCCCAGAACTTGGCAAGCATACGAGTTTAGTCCTTTTGGACGAAATCGAGGACGGGATTGAACCCCATATCTTGCCAGATATAGTTGATTTGATTGTCCGAGAATCTACCGCACAGATTATTGCCACCTCTCACTCGCCGTTGCTTGTCAATCATATTGGCGTTGATGATGTGCGATACATCGCGCGAGACGCGGATGGAGTTACAACGGCGGTTGATGCCGACAAGCTAAAGTCGTTCTCGATTGGGGCCGATTTCTTCGGAGCGGGCGAAATGTGGACTAGTAGTCCAGTAGATGCTCTTTCTGCTGAAGCATCAGATGAAGCTAAGAGTGAAGAGAAACGTCGACCAAACGGTGATCTATGAAAGTTTATCTGGTAGGCGAGGGTTCCGGTGATATTGGTTATCGAAATCATTGGTGTGAAAAGACGTTAGAACACATTGACGTAGATGGTTGGTTACAGCCAGTTGCTAGAAATATCCGGCCGACCGAAACACTTGAGATTGTTGCTCAGGCTCGGGATCGCCTTGTTATTGATAAAACGTTAACTCGAAGAACTAGGCCGCTTCCTCATGGCCACGGAATGAAGGCGCTACTTGCGAAGCGCTCGGCGTTGTTAAATAAATGTGACGTCGTCATATACATGGTCGACACTGACTCCTCGGACGTTCGTCGATGGCGAGAAATAGTTTCCGAGATCACAGCTGGTTTCGACAGGTTAGATGGCAACATCACCTGTATTGCTTGCGTTCCAATGTCCGCTTCGGAAAGCTGGCTGATGTCTGACGCAAACGCTTGGGATCAAGTTACAGGACGTTCCGAGGGGCTTCCCACTGCTCCCGAAACAGTCTGGGGGCAGCGCAATGATCCGCAAGGAAATCATCCGCACATGCTTTTCGGTAGGCTATGCGATGCAGCAGGCGTTCCCGACAATAGGGATATTCGCTTTCTCATAGGGCAGCGTTCAGCAGTGACGACGTTGAGCACAAAATGCGCGCAGAGTTTTGTCCCGTTCTGCAACGCGTTACTGGCTGCTTAATCAACGCAGGTGCACTAATGTTAGTTCAAAAAGTTAGGAAAATTTAGGCGAGGCACCGGTAGCTAACGTCTCAATGATCTTGGTTTAAGCGATCACTAGATCACTAGTAGTGCGGCGCAATCAGAAGGCGCGACCATTTGTGTACCCTGAGCCGCAGCGCGGCGGTCCGGTGATCGTTCGTTACTAGCCCGCCGCATCTCTAGAGCGGGGGGGGTGGGTGTGGCCTCGGAGCGGGTCGACGCCTTAGACCGGTATGGCTCTCACGCAGAGATTTTTTCCCGCTGGAGCGCGCCGGGGTGCGAACCTGACCCCATTTTAGAACTTGCGCATCGGCACCTTACCCGACTGACAACTACCAAACCGGCACAATTACTTGCTAGTAACCTAGTTTTCCGTACCGGCCTACTTTAGTCAGAAAGTACGCACGTGCGAACCTGTGCGAACCTGTGCGTACTTTTCGCGCCAAGTGCGAACCTAACAGCCAAAGTTTCCGCCAGAAACCGCAGAAGCCCGCCAGTTTTCGCAGGTTCGCACCTGCGAACTAGTGCGAACTTGGAGCGCCACCCCGACGTCCACAGGAGAATTTATGCGCACCTCGCTGGCAGCAATCTGCTGCCCAAAGTGCGGCCAAGCGGTCGCCCCTGATAGCACCGAAGACCCTGACGCCCTGACGCTGATGCGCGCCGCGTGCGTGATGATGGAGATCAGGCGAACCTGGGATGATCACGTATCTGAACGCGATGCGGCGCGTCTCTTATGTCGTTCGCCGTCGACGCTTCGCAACCGGCGCAGCATGGACAAGCCCATACCGTACCGCAAGCGCGGTGGCCGAGTCGAATACGCGTTAGCTGATCTGTGCCGCTGGGGGGAACCTGACTACGATCCAGAACAGCACTAGAACTTGGAAACGCAGAAACGCGGCGCGAGCCGGGCTGTCGATCTCACGTTTTCGCGCTAGAAGGGCTACATGTCTATTGAAGTGGATTACGGCGACCTGCCGATCAGCAAGCCTGAGCAGGACATGTTCGGTATCGACGGGTTCGTTCAGTCGCTCGCCCGTTCCGTCAGAAACATGCGCTCGCCCAACGGGGTGGTGATAGCACTCAATGGGCCGTGGGGATCGGGCAAGAGCAGCGCGATCAACCTGCTCAAGCACCACCTGTCGGACGCCACGACTGCCGGCGACATCGAGGTCGTCGACTTCAATCCGTGGTGGTTCCGCGGCGAGGAGGCGCTCGTGCTAGCGTTCTTCCGCGAGCTCTACTCCGCCACCAAGCCGAGCCTGGGCGACAAAGCTAGGAAGCTGCTGCCGAAGCTAGGTGCGCGTCTGCTCAATGCTGGCGGGGCGCTGGCACCCATTGCGGACACGGCTGGCGCCTCCGGCGCCGGAGCGATCGCGTCGGGCGTGATGGGCTGGCTTGGGGGCATGATCGAGGACGGTGAGAGCGTCGAGAAGCTGCACCGGGAGCTATCCGAGGCGCTCGCCGGTCAGTCAAAGCGCTTCGTGGTGCTGATCGACGACATTGACCGCCTCGCGCCGGATGAGGCCCTCGCCATGTTCAGGATGGTCAAGTCGGTCGGGCGGCTGCCGAACATCATCTACGTCCTTTCCTTCGACCGCGAGCTTGCCGAGCGCGTGGTGGCAGAACGCTTCCCGTCGGAGGGCCCGCATTACCTCGAGAAGATCGTCCAGGCCGCCTTCGAACTACCGGCGCCGCGCGGGCAGGACGTGCACCGAATCCTTATCGCTAGCATCGACGCGCTGGTCGGCGGGATCGGCGAGCATCGGCTGCGCAACGTGATGAACATGTTCCACGCCGCCGTAGCGCCGGAGATAAGGACACCGAGGGATGCCGCGCGTTACATTAACGCTCTTACTATCACTTGGCCGGCCGTCGAGGGCGAGGTGGATCTGGGCGACTTCATCGCGATCGAGGCGTTTCGGCTGTTCCAGCCATCGATCTACCGGGCGGTGCGCGACAACCAGGCGCTCGTCTGCGAGGCGACCCGCGAACGATACGACCGCGACAAGGGCGCCGAACGTCTGGACGCCGTGCTTCTCTCGAAGGTCTCAGACAAGCAACCATACCGCGACGCACTGGTGCGCCTGTTCCCGAAACTGGACACGATCTGGGGCAACACGATTCACGGCGGGTCACGATTCGACAAGGATCGCCGCATCGCCTCGGCACGTCACTTCCAGACCTATTTCAGGATGTCGATCGATCCCGACACGCTCTCGCGAAAGGACTTGGCCACGATCCTCGACAATCCCGCGAACACGGCAGCGGTCAGCGCAATTTTGAAGGATGCCCTGAGTCAACCGCGTCGCGACGGTACGACGCGCACGGTGGGTTGGCTCGAGGAGCTGAGCGCGCACGCGGAAGAGATTCCGATCGACGCGGCTGAGCCGTTCCTTCGCGGCGTCTTCGCCGTCGCCGACGACATCAACGTCGACAGCGACCGCGCGCGGGGCTGGTCGATCGGTGACAACACCATGCGCGTCCATTGGCTTCTGCGTAGCCTGTTGCTCGACCGCACCACGCTCCAGGAGCGATCGGCTATACTGCTCTCGGCAGCTCACGCGGCGCAACTGGCTTGGCTGGGCAACTTCACCGCATCAGCATGGGAGGATTATCACCCCCGCGAGGGCAAGAACCGCGAACCTGAAGACAAGTGCTTACTGACCGAGGCGGACGGGGAGACTGCACGCGCCCTCTTCCTCGACCGGATCAGGGCGGCAGCGGCTGACGGCTCACTGATGGACATTCCCGACTTAATGCGGCCGCTTTACCTGTGGATGCACTTCCTCGACGACGACACCGAGATCCGCGAATGGATGGCGCTAAGGATCGAGGAGGATGCCTCGCTGGTGAAGCTCGCCGGCGAACTAACGACGCACTCTTGGGGCCAGAGTTCGGACGACCTCGTCGCGATCAGGTCGGACAGGGCGTCCGTCGGGAACCTGGAAGAGATCATGGACCTTGATCGCTTCAAGTCCAACCTCAACCGTCTGGTCGATCGGCTGGAGGCGGGATCGGACGATCATCAGACGGTCGATCGGTTCCTCAAGGCCTGGGCGTATCGAGACGAGCATGGCGACTGGTAGGCCAATTGAGGTGATAGTTGCCGATACCAGGGCTATGATCGCACGAAGATTCTCGACCGCAACTACATGGCGCTCGCCGACGTCTTATTCGGCTACGCGCTGTCGCGCACGGGCCGGGCATGAACATGCCGCACCTTACTTTCGACCGGCTGCTACACCGCGTGATCGTCGGCCCGTCCCTGCACCCCGAGACCACGTGACGGGCGTTGGTCGAGGCGCGTCGCGCTAAGGGGTCGTTACTCTCGAGGCCCGGGTGGTGGTCAGCGACATCCCTCTGCGGCAGATCGGGTGATCCTTCACCCTTGCTGGATGTAGGTACGGACCTTATCGATTGGCGGACGGGGCTCGGACAGATCGGCCTCCACTCCGCGGTAGTTCGAGATGTGTCGGCCTGGATCGTAGATGAAGGCAAAGAGCTGATCGCAGTCCGGGTGAACTGCATAGAGGACGAAGTCGTCAGCAAGCTCCTTGCGCAGGTCCTTCGCCTGGTATCCCGCCCTCGTCATTTTGAACTCTATGACCGTACGGTGGTCCTTGAGAAGACAGTCGGCGCGTGCTGAGCCGCCAGCAACGCTGGGCGTCGCCTCCTCTGGCCTCACATCCGCGAACTCGAGCCTGAGCAGTGCCTGGAACAAGTATTGGACGTCGTATTCGTCCTTCATGACTAGCGGATCGCGACCTGTCCGCCGCTTTGCGAGCTGAGCGACTACATCGGGGAAACGCGCCGCAATCTGCTCAAGTGTCTCCATGACATCACGCCGCTTGGGCGTGCCGGAACCGCTCAGAAGCAGCCGCTTCACCTCCTCTACCGCGTATCCCGCCTTTTCCAACTCACGCAGCACGGAGCCTAGCGTCATCGGCACTCGCGGGCTGCCACCGAACGCCTCGAGTTCCTTGACGTAGGCCTTCAATTGAAGCTCGAAGGCATTCAGCGCTCTCAGCAGGTCGGCACCGGATGCAAAGTCACCCGGCACTTCAAAGTCGAGAAATTTCTCATCGGTCTCCTGATAGAGGAACATAGCGGCCGAGTAGGCAGCGTGCGCCGCCGCGCTGTTGCCCCAACCCTGGTTCGGGGCGACACCCCGCATCATCTCGCCCCAATTAGCGGTATTGGCGCGGGTAAACTGGCGGAGATACTGAGTGGCCGTCCTCGTAGCCTTTTTCGAAATCAACGTGCGCGCCCTTCCTCAAACGTGAGAGTGAAACCGTATCTACCTGCCGCTCAGTGGTGGGGAAAGCGAGAGGGTGGTCGTAGTCCACGCATCGGACCAACGCCGCGACGCATGACTCAATACAACTCAGATGATCAGAAACGGAACGAATCAGCCGTTCCCGGAGATTGAAATCCGCCGCGCTCAACAAGTATCTGCTACGCCCGGATCGACAACCGAAAACCTGCCCGTTCGCGGCTGTCTGACTTCCGTCGATCGACGATGGCAGCCGTACTAGGCTGGGGCATCTGCTACCGCCCACCGAAATCCGTCATTCAAGTGGCGAGCCGGGAATGCGGCTTCGTCCCAACCCTCACCAATCGAACGCTCGCTTACAAAGACGAACAACCGGCGGGTTTCAATGTTCGCCATAAACCCGCTGAATGGCTGGGAC
This sequence comes from Sphingomonas sp. PsM26, assembly GCA_030433805.1. Classification (GTDB taxonomy): domain Bacteria; phylum Pseudomonadota; class Alphaproteobacteria; order Sphingomonadales; family Sphingomonadaceae; genus Sphingomonas. The sequence goes on from JARUXA010000014.1 coordinate 141,377, forward strand.
TGGGCGGAAGGGTTATGACCGCTTAATAAATCCAGCATCTGACGTGCCCGAATGCGCCCGTTTGCGCCCGAACCGAACTGTCGTCTAACCGGCTGACGGTCAATGGTAGCCACCGACAGGAGGCACCATGACCCGCGCCTATAGCTTTCTCAAGATCAAAGCCGTCAACGAAGGCGCACGAACCGTGAAGGGTATGGCGACAACCCCTTCAGTGGATCGGGCGGGGGATATCATCGATCCGCTCGGCGTGCGGTTCGCCAACCCCCTGCCCTTCCTGTGGCAGCATCGGCATGACCAGCCCATCGGCACGTGCGAATTTGGCCAGCCGACCGCGAACGGCATTCCGTTTACGGCGACAATCGTCAACCCGACCGCTCCCGGCGCACTGAAAGATCGCTGCGACGAAGCATGGCAGTCGATCGAGCTCGGGCTGGTTCGGGCCGTTAGCATCGGTTTCCGCCCGATCGAATACAGCTACATCGAAGGCGGCGGCATTCGTTACTCGGAGACCGAGGTCTTCGAACTGAGCGCAGTCACGATTCCGGCGCAAGCCGACGCGACGATGGCAGCGATCAAGTCCGCTGACGCGATGGCCAAGAGGGCGAAGCATTCCGACCGCGTCGTGACGATCGGCCGAAAGGCTGCCAGCGCCGCAGCGCAGCCTCGGGTCGTCAAACTGACGGCAGAGGAAAAGCGCAGAGCGAAAATCGTCGGCCAGGCGCTGGTGCGCGCGGCATCCCGTCGCAGGGTCGGCATCCCCCTCCCCGTCGTCAAGCTGTGACCGCCGTGACAGATCGGAGACCAGAATGATCGACGTCAAGGCACTCGCCCAATCTACCGCCGCTGTTCTCCGGGAGTTTCTGCCCGGCATGGTTGATCAAGCCACCGCGCCGCTTCGTGAACGGGTGGCAGCGCTCGAGGCGTCGATCGCCAACGCCAAGGGGTTGCAATATCGCGGCACCTTCGCTGCCGGTTCCGCTTACGACGTAGGCGATACGGTCACTCACGGCGGAAGCCTGTGGCACTGCAACCAGTCGACCAAGGACCGCCCCGGGGAGGGTTCGCCTGACTGGACGCTGGCGGTGAAGCGCGGGCGCGACGGCAAGGACGCGATCCGTTGAAGCTCCCGGACACCCTCGATCCCAAAGCCGTCGCTCTGTGCGCGATCTTAGTGCGCGGCGCGGTCGACGGATCGCAATTCGGTGACCTTGATGAGGCGCACAAGGACGCGATCGTGGCCAACGGCGTCGAGAAGATGATGCGCGCGGGGGCATTCGTTCAGAACGGCGCGCTGTTCTTGCCGCCGCACGTATCCGCCGACGACTTGTAAGGCCACATATTTCAGAGATCCCGCCCCCCTCCGAGAGGCTGCCGCGGCGCGGCCGACAACGAAAAGTCTGATGCCTGGGGCGGACCGGTTCGGTCACCGGTGGATAGGGTTTAATCAGACACCGCCGCACCCCCTGATTTCCTCTTTGAGAAATAGATGTTCCGATGACCATTCTAACCACTTTTCTGCCGACGACTTCCGGTGAAGACGCGATGGACACCATGAACGCGATGCTCGGCTCAATTTCATCGTTGGAGGATGCTGTTTTCGGCACGACTTCGGCATTCAGTATGACCCAGATAGCCACGCCGAACCGTGTCTATCAGCGGCAGGCGAACATCGGCGGCGGTCTCGGCAAGGGCTACGGCACGATCCAGGTCGCTGTTAACGTAACCGCCCTTGGCGACGTGCGGTTTCGCATTCGCGGGGCCGATGGCAGCACCATTTTGCAACCGAACACTGCGCTTCCCGCCTTCACCGCCGCAGGTTCCCAAACGCTTCAAGTGACTGGCGTGGATGCGCGTTATGGATGGTTTTACGTCGACCTGTCAGCAGACGGTGGCGCGACGTGGAAGAACGGAACGACGCTGGTCGGCATGGGCCGCGTCGTTGCGACGGCAGGTCAGTCGCAGGATGTGCGCCTCTTTGGCAAAATGCCGTCATACGTTGGCACGAACGCTTCGCTTGGCGTGACGATCGATCCCAATACCTCGGTATATGCTCGGTACACCGACACCGACCGTGCGGTGAACACGCCGACTTGGGCGATCCCGGCGGACGGCTCCAACTACGACAGCACGTTCGCAGCTGAGTTCCTTCGCCGTCAGGCGGCTTCCTTCGGCGTGAATTGCGCTCTCGTCGGGCACGCGGTTGGCGGCACGCCTATTTCGGCATGGTTGCCGGGGCAGGCCAACAACACGAACCTGCGCGCCGTGCTTGATGCGGTTGGCGGCTTCGAAGCGTTCTATTGGAACCAAGGCGGCAACGATGCCGGCGACGGCACCAGCGCATCTACCTACCAGTCGGGCCTTTCCGATGTGTTCGGCGACTTGGCGGCGCGTAACGCCGCGCGCGGAACATCGTACGAGCGTTATGTGACCACGATGGCAACCCGCCTGGTGGGCGGTGCTGGCACAGTTGCTCAGGTGCAGACGATCCGCAAGGCTGCGCTTGATTGGGCAGCGGCTAACAATGCGGTTTACCTCGAGCCGCACGACATCATTCTGGAAGACACGATCCACCAAGGTCAGCCGGGCAACATCACGCTCGCTCGCCATCTGCATCGCGCAACGATCCCGGCAACCGACCATGGACCGATGATCGTTTCGGGTACGCGCTCGGGCGCTGCGATCACGCTCACCACGTCGGCGGCTGTTTCCATTCTCGGAAGCCCTGCCAATCGCTTCACGGTTTACAACAGCGGTACGTCTACTACGGCGCTTGCAGTTGCCAGCCTTACCGCCAGTGGGTCCACCCTCACGGTAACGCTGTCTGCCGACCCTGGCAGTTCACAGGCGCTCGACGTGTACTGGCTGCGTCACCCCGATCCCTCGGGCACCACGCCCGCGGCGAATATCATCTACGACAGCTATACAGCGGACGGCATCCCGAACGGGCGGCAGTTGCTGCCTACGCTATCGGGGCCTGTTGTTGTCTCGGGCGGCGCTCCCACGCCGACCCCGACCCCGACCCCGACGCCAACCCCAACCCCAACGCCGACAGGGTTCTCGGATACGTTTACCGACAGCGACCGCGATCTCACAACACACACGTCAAATAGCGGCCACACATACACCGCTATCACAGGTACGGCGGTAATTTTGGGCAATGAGGCGGCCAGCAACTTCGCCAATGGTTCCGCGCTGTATTCAAGCTTTGTGCCACCCTCTGCAAACTATACGGTAAAGGCAAAGCTGAGGTACGTGTCGGCCGTCGCAAACTGCGGTGCTTGGGTATTGGGTCGCGCTTCCGCGGTGGGATCAACGCGCACGCATTACCAAGCCGGCTATCTGCTGGCTGGATTCCAACCCTACGGGCAAGAGGGTATCTATCTCGGTAAAACAGTCGACGGAACGTTTACCGCCATCGGGTTCTATCCTTACACCATGACAACAGGTGCCGCTCCTGAAGTAGCTCTGGTTATGGCCGGATCGTCATTGATCGTCACGCTTGACGGGGCGGTTGTAATACCTGCTGTCACTGATACCTCGATCACCGCAGCAGGGGCCATGGGGTTGCGCTTCACGAGCGTTCCCAACCCATCGACGGGCGTCCACATCGACAATCTGACGGCTCAGTAAATAGTGCTGCTACACCTGCGTTTGATCAAAGAGCCCGCTGGTGCTCGTCGCAGGTGTAGCACTCGTCTTCGCCTTCAAGCGGGGGTTCCGCGCCGCAATTCGAGCACAGCCCTCGTGCTCGGTAAGCCGAACGGCGCTCTCGCTTGCGCTCACGTGCTGCAATGAGTTGCGCGAATGGGAACGCCAACGAGCCCCACAGCGTATTGGCAAAATGTTTCAGCATTTCCGGTCTTTAGCTGGCGGGCATCGCCTGCGCTATGGGGAAGTGCCACACTGGCCATCAGACGCGCGAAAGCGATCCCCTTGGCGGAGGATGCTTGCGCTTGAATGTTAGAGAGGGCAAATAGCCCGTTGGGTGTCGAAGCCCGGAACAGTGATAGGCGATTGGCCCCGTTGGCGCGGGAAAAATCACCGAAAGTAACAGCGTGGATTGGCGTCCACCGCTGACCGACCTTCTATGTCGGGAGCGGGGCGCCATGCAATACCCTTTCGAGGGGAAAACGTCCCACCTGTCTCACTGTCAGGCTTCGACTCTCCCGGCACCAGGTCTGTCACCTGGATTGGCTGTCGAAGGCCGAACAGTGAGTACGAAATATGGAAATCCAAACCGAAGCGCCCCTGCGGCCGCTCGACCGCGATCTTTGCAACGACATCGATTCCCTTGAGAGCACCGCCGAATACATCGACGTGCTGTGCCCGATCATCCTCGACGAGATATCCCGGTTCCGTGAGAGCGTGCGGTCAGTCCGGTCAGTGCCAGCCATCATTTCTGACGGGGGCGAGTGGCGGAATATCGAGACGTTGCTGATGCTGCTTTGGCGGCAGAACGATATCGTCAAGGACACGGTGGGCCGGTTCGCGATCGCCGATCGGCGGGGGCTGTCGCTGTGAGCCCGGCGATGCAAAGCGCTGTGAACGGGGCGATCCACAATGGCTACGTCGCAGCGGAGATAATGCGGCTTTGCGCCTCCGGGCTTGAGCAGGAGGAAGACGGCAACAAAGCCATTTCCGCCTTCTTGATGATTGCCGAAAGCGTCGAGCGTCATGCGCGGGCACTGGACGACGCGAACACGATGGAACCGAGCAAGTGACCGGGGCCCCCTGTCCTGTCCTGCTCCGCGGCGCGGCGGCCATCGGGGCGCACCTCGGCATCAGCGCGGCGGCAGCGCTGCACCGCCACCGGCAAGGATCGATCCCGACGTTCCGCGTCGGTGGCACTCCCTATGCCACGGCGGCGGCGCTTGACGACTGGCAAGCCCTATCCCGAGCCGGGAAGATCCCCGCTCAATAACACCCTGCCCGGCCTGTCCGGTGGGCGGGTCGGGCATTTCATGGAGACGACTATGGCGAGCGTAACTAAGCGCCGGTGGACGAAGCCGGACGGATCGACGGGCGAGGGCTGGCAGGTCCGCTACGTCGACGCGGCGACCGGCAAGCGGCCGGGGAAAATGTTCGATCTGAAAAAGGACGCGGACGCGTTCAAACGCAAGGTCGAGCGCGAGATAGAGGACGGCGTGCACGTGCTCGCCTCTGCTACGCAGAAGGTGGCCGCCGTTGTCGCGGCTTTCCTGACGGACCAATCGGCGCGGCTGGACGAAAAGCGTATCGGCCGCAGTCACTTCCTCCGAACGGAGATGGTTTGTAAGAGCCGGATCGTTCCTGCGGTCGGTAACCTTGCGATCAGGGATCTGACGATTGACCACGTGTCAAAGCTCTACCGTGACATGGTCCAGTCGGGATTGTCGCCTCTCACGGCGCGGCATTACCTGCATGTATTTCGTTCGGTGGAACAGTTCGCGCGGCGGCGGCAATGGCTCAAAACGCAGCCGGTTACGGATGGCCTGTCGGACTTAAGAGGCCTGCCATCGAAGCCTATTCACACGTTCACCGCCGACGAAGTTGTACTTCTCCTCGAACGGGTCTTGGACCGGAGCGCACGAGGGCGGCACCGTTTCAGGGGAACCGCCACGCGAGACGTCGTTATATGCTTGGGTGCGCTCTGCGGCATGCGCCTGGGCGAAATTCTTGGGTTGCGGCGGGCGGACATCGATCTCGATAGGTGTGTTATCCACGTGCGGCAGAACCTCACAAAGTACCGCGAGGTTAAGGGACCAAAGACCCGCGCCGGGCGCAGAGATGTGCATATTCCGACCCGGGCTGTTGAGGCGCTAAGGCGCTGGATCGACGGTTTCTATCTCCCAAACGAAGGAGATTTGCTGCTAACCACGCTCTCCGGGAAGCTGATTGCGGACGCAAATATGCGCCGGGAATGGCTTTTGCTGCTCTCCTATTGCGGCCTGCCGAAGCGGCATTTCCATGCCCTACGTCACTTCCACGCAAGCTGGCTTCTGCGGCACGGCATGCCGGTGGCAGACGTGTCGAAAACGCTGGGGCATAGCAGCCATGACATGACCATGCGGGTCTATACGCATGCGATGCTGAACGCTCCGGAAACGGCAGCGAAGATCGAAAGCATCACCGCCCTTCTGCCACGCTACTCCCCGACAGTGACGCACCAGTGACACATAGGGCTAGAAAACGGCAGAAAACCGTCATGTCATCTTCTACCGGCGTAAGGACATCGTCTCCAACCTCAACGGCTTCGCGGCCGAGGGGTCACTGGTCAAATGCGTTACGCCGACGCAGGACCTGATCGAAGTCGCCGACCTGCTCGAGCGCGTGAAGGATCTCGGGCTGTTTCCCGAGCAGGCGGCGATCGGTCTAGATCCGCAGGGCATCACCTCGCTGGTCGACGAACTGACCGGTCGCGGCTTCACGATCGACCAGATCCCCGCGATCAGCCAAGGCTTCCGCCTATCCGGCGCGGTCTGGGGCACGGAGCGCAAGTTGAAGGACGGCACACTGATCCACGCCGGTCAGCGCATGATGGCCTGGTGCGCCGGTAACGCGAAGGCCGAGCAGCGCGGAAACGCAGTGCTGATCACGAAGCAGGTCGCCGGCAAGGCGAAGATCGACCCCCTCATCGCCGCCTTCAACGCGGTGGTGCTCATGTCCCGCAACCCGGAAGCAGCCGGTTCGGGGCCGCAATTCATGTTCATCTGAAAGGCACCCCTATGGACAACAGGGCATACAGCGTCCTTGCGATCAAGGCGGTCAACGAAGACGCGCGCACCATCGAAGGTATCGCGACGACCCCCAGCGTCGATCGCGTCGGCGACATCATCGAACCGCTGGGGGTGAAGTTCACCAATCCCATGCCGTTCCTGTGGCAGCACAACCATGCTCAGCCGGTCGGCACCTGCGAATTCGGCCAGCCCACGGCGAACGGCATCCCGTTCAAGGCCAAGATCGCCAAGACGGACGAGCCCGGGCTCCTCAAGGACATGCTCGACCTGGCCTGGCAGTCGATCAAGCTGGGCCTCGTTCGTGCGACCAGCATAGGCTTCCGACCGATCGAATACGCCTACATGGAAGCGGGCGGCATCCGGTTCACCGAAGTGGAAGTCTTCGAGCTTTCCGCGGTGACGATCCCGGCCAACGCCGACGCCATCATCACCGCCATCAAGTCGATCGATACCGGCCTGCGCCACGCGGCCGGCATCCCCGACCCCGAAATCCCTGCCAACCCTGAGCCTGCCGCGTCCGGCAAGTCGGTTCGAGTGGTGAAGCTGGATGACCCCGCCCGCGACCGGGCGACGCCATTCGTCATCAAGACCATTCGAAGGAACACGAAGTGACCAAATTCTCGGAACAGATCACGGCTTACGAGGCGAAGCGCGCATCCAGCGTCGGCGCCATGGAAGCCATCATGACCAAGGCAGCAGCCGACGGCGCAACCCTCGATGCCGCGCAGTCGGAAGAATATGACGGCCATGCAGCCGACATCGAGTCGATCGACAAGCACCTCGACCGGCTGCGCGTCGCCGAGCGCACCATGGCGAAGTCGGCGCGGCCGATCGAGGACGTGCGAGATCCGAACGCCGCATCCGAGCAGCGTGGCGGATCGATCATCGTCAAGGCGCAGCCGAAGCTCGCCCCCGGCATTGCCTTTGTGCGCTATGCCAAGGCTCGTGCCGTCTCGCGTCTCGATTCCGAGCCGGTGATGGCAGTCGCCGAGCGCATGTATGGCGCAGACAGTGACGTGGTCGGCACGGTCAAGGCCGCGGTCGCGGCGGGCTCGAACCAGCCCGGCAGTTGGGCCGCTGCCCTGCATAGCCCGGAAGGTGCGGCGTTCGTCGATTTCGCCGAGTTCCTCCGCCCTGCAACGATCCTCGGGAAGTTCGGCGCGAACGGTATCCCGGCGCTGCGCAAGATCGGCTTCGACGAGCCCGTCATTCTTCAGACCGGCGGCGGCCAGGGCTACTGGGTCGGCGAAGGGAAGCCCAAGCCACTGACGTCGTTCGACTTCAAGCGCGATGTGCTCGGCCGGCTCAAGGTCGCGAATATCGCCGTTCTCACCGAGGAGAACGTGCGCAGTTCGAACCCGAGCTCGGAAGCGATCGTCCGCGACGCCCTCAAGGCCGCACTGGTCGAGACGCAGGATCTCGCGTTCATCGATCCGACCAATGCTGGCGTGGACACCGTCCGACCGGCCTCGGTGACGCACGGTGCATCCGCGCGGGCGTCGGTCGGCCGCGACGCCGATGCGGTTCGTGCTGATGCACGCGCTGTGATGGCAGCGTTCATTGCCGCGAACAACTCGCTCACCACCGGCGTCTGGATCATGTCGGCGACCAACGCGCTCGGCCTGTCGATGATGAGCAACGCGCTGGGCCAGAAGGAATTCTCGGGCATGACCATGCTCGGCGGGACCTTCGAAGGCCTTCCGGTCATCGTCTCGGAATATGCCGGGTCGACGGTCGCGCTGGTCAACGCCCTGGACATCTACGAGGCCGACGAGGGCGACATCGCCGTCGATATGAGCCGCGAAGCGTCGCTGGAAATGAAGAACAGCGACCTCGCTCAGGATGGCCTTACCGGTACCGGCACGCAGCTGGTTTCGCTGTGGCAGAACAACCTGGTCGGCCTGCGCGCCGAGCGCACCATCAACTGGCGGCGTCGCCGCGCGACCGCGGTCGCGTACCTGACGGCCGTTCGCTGGGGCGAGCCTGCGGATCCCGAAGCCTAAGCGGACCGCAAACTGAATCGGCGGGCGGGTTTCCGCCCGCCGGTTTACCCGAAGGAGAGCATCATGCCCGATCTCATCGCCACCCGAAACTTGCGGTACGCCACGCGCGCACTGACCGCGGGTGACCCCTTTCAGGCGAGCAATCAGGACGCCCGCATCCTCGTTGCCATCAAGAAGGCGCGGCCTGCACCGGTCGAACAAACGGGGCAGCAAAGTGCGTCGGACGATGCCGGGCATCAGGCATTGCGCGACGAAGCAACGAACCTCGGCATCGCGGTCGGTCCTCGCTGGGGTGAGAAGCGCCTCAAGGACGAGATCGCCAAGGCATCGCGCGCGTAATGCGGCTGTTCGGGCTCAACATTGGCAGGTCAAACCCTTCCGCCGAGCCCGCATTGCCTGCGCTGGTAGAGGGTGGCTTGCCGATCCTTACCGAGCGGTCCGCGCGTACCGTCACATCGCCATCGGGGCCATGGATGCCGATCGTTCGCGAAAGCTACGGCGGTGCCTGGCAGCAGAACGTCGAGGTCAATCAGACCGCAGTTCTAGCATTCCATGCCGTGTTCGCGTGCATGACGCTCATCGCGTCCGACATTTCGAAGCTGCGCGTGAAGCTCGTCGCGCAGGACGAACACGGCATCTGGTCAGAAACGACAAAGACCGCCTATTCGCCCGTGCTGCGCAAGCCAAACCCCTTCCAAACCCGGATCCAATTCTGGGAGGCGTACTTTCTCTCCAAGCTGTCGCGCGGCAATACCTACGTGTTGAAGCGGCGCGACGGACGCGGCCTTGTGACCGGGCTATACGTCCTCGATCCCGGCCGCGTGCAACCGCTGATCGCGGACGATGGGAGCATCTTCTACGATCTTCAGTGCGACAACATTTCTGGAATCACAGGGGGCGTCGTCGTCCCCGCGCGCGAAATCATCCATGACCGCTGGAACTGCCTGTTCCACCCGCTGGTGGGGATATCACCGCTGTATGCAAATGGCTTGGCCGCAACGCAGGGTCTGAACATCCAGGGCAACTCGGCGAACCTGTTCGGCAATCAGTCGCGCCCCGGCGGTATCCTCGTCGCACCGGGGGCGATCGATGCGGGCTCAGCGCAGGAGCTCAAGGACAACTGGCACCAGAATTACGGCGGGAAGAACGCGGGCAAGGTGGCAGTGCTCGGGAGCGGCATGAAGTACGAGACGGTGGCCATCACTCCGGACGACGCGCAGCTGATCGAGCAGCTGAAGTGGACGGCCGAGGTCGTGTGCTCGACCTTCCACGTCCCGCCCTACAAGCTCGGCATCGGCAATCTGCCGACCAGCAGCAATGTCGAGAGCCTGAACCTCGAATATTACACCCAGGCGCTGCAGTCACTGATTGAAGCCGCTGAGCTTTGCCTCGATGAAGGCCTCGGCATTGGCGAGGGGTTCGCGCTCGGCACCGAGTTCGACCTGGACGGGCTTTTGCGGATGGACACCAAGGCCCTGATCGAGGCCGAGGCAATCGGAACCAAGGCTGGCATCAAGAAGATCAACGAGGCGCGGCGCCGTCTGGATCTAGGGCCGGTGGAAGGTGGCGACACGCCGTACCTCCAACAGCAGAATTACAGCCTCGAAGCGTTGGCAAAACGTGACGCCAGCGATGATCCGTTCGCAAACAGCGGCTCCGCCAACGGCTCGGCTGCGCCGACCGCGCTCGCCAACGACAATCCTGCCGCGGAGCAACAGGCGCGCGCGACGATCGCGTTATTCGAAAAAGAGTTCCGGGAGGCGCTGAATGCTTGACGTGAAGGCGCTCGCCCAAGCCACCGCCGCGGTTGTCCGTGAGCTCGTTCCAGCCATGCTGGAGCACGCGACTGGCCCCCTGCTCGAGCGCATCGCGCAGCTTGAAGCTCGCGAGCCGATGCCGGGCAAGGACGTCGACATCGACGAACTGGCTGGCATGATCAATCGGGCGGTAGCCGCGATTGAGATCCCAACCGCGCAGGCTGGCCGCGACGGCAAAGATGTCGACATGACCGAGGTGCGTTCGCTGATGCTTGCGGCCGTCGCAAACCTGCCGCCTCCCCAGCCCGGCAAAGATGCTGATCCTGAACTGGTTCGGTCACTCGTCGCCGAGGCCGTGGCCGCCATCGATGTGCCGGAAGCGCAGCCCGGCAAGGACGTTGATATGAACGAGGTTCGGGCGCTGATCCTCGCTTCTGTGGCGGACCTGCCCCCTG
>JARUXA010000150.1 GCA_030433805.1 Sphingomonas sp. PsM26
CTTCCATTCCAACGAAAGGATCGCACCATCAAACCGTGGGATCAAACACCTAGAATGTCGCCATTTGTATGGTGCGATGAGCAGGCAGGCGTGGTGGCAGGAACTTCCCATGGCGGTGCTCTGATTGCTCGGTTAGATCGCTGACTAACAAGGCTCGGGATATCTCTGCTGAGCCTGGCAATCATGTTGGCATCGCAGCAACACAAGTGGCCTAACGAGGAGAGCAGCCGCATCGATTGCGCGGTTAGCATCGGGGTTTCCGAACCGGCTCGAGTTGAATGTTGGTCAGCGCACCTGGCTGGTTCGTGCTTTCGGGCACGCGTTGCAAACCTATCAAGGAAAGGCAGTCGATGCGACGATTCCAAGCTCCACATGATCACGGCGATTGGCTCTAAGCGATAAGAACGACCTTCTGTCACTGCATTGTGCGTGCTAAATAACGCAAATAGTATGACATCTATGGAGGCCGCTATGGCGACCGTGCGCAAAACCATTACCCTTACCAAGCAGCAGAATGCATGGATCGCCGCGCAGATCGATGCCGGCAGCTATACCAACGACAGCGAGGCGATCCGCGACCTAATCCGGCGCGAGCAGGAACGAACCTCTGAGATCGAGAGCATCCGGCAGGCGCTGATTGAGGGTGAGCAGAGTGGCGAGCCGGAGCCGTTCGACTTTGCCGCGTTCAAGCAGCGCAAAGCTGCGCAGCATGGCTGAATATCGGCTCAGCCTGAGGGCGCAGCGCGATCTTGATGGAGTATTCGACTATACCGTAGCACACTGGGGCTTGCCTCAGGCGATGCGCTACACCGATCTCATCGAAGCCGTCTGCGCCGACTTGGCTGAAGCCCCGCAGCAGGCGCAGGGCTGTGCCAACATCCGACTAGGCTATCGGCGACGCGGTGTCGAACAGCACGTTATCTATTTTCAGGTGACCAGCTACGGGATCGCCATCATCCGCATCCTGCATCAGCGCATGGATGCGGTTCGTCATCTTTAGCCTGCGTGCTCGACGGGCGCGATCGCCTGAACCGCATCGATCCGCAAACGTCCAGACCAGCACGCGCCGCGCGCAGGGCGGTGCGGCATGGT
>JARUXA010000151.1 GCA_030433805.1 Sphingomonas sp. PsM26
GGTTTATTTAGTGGAAACAGAAGAAGCGTAGTTTGGTGGTGCAATAGTGGGAGGAGCGAGCGGTGGCAGGTGAGTTTTAATTTAAAAGTAGGAGAAATAAAAAAAGCTTATTTAACAGAACAAGAAATTTGGAAGATCATTAATCAATTTTTTGCTAATGGTCACTTTACCACAACGTATAAATATGGATTAATGAAAGCTTTAATTGAAAACCTATATAACGTTGACAATCGGTTAGTACTCACGTTTGATCAAGTATATTTTTCATTTGCTAAAATATATTGGAATTTGGTTATTCATCATGATTTAAATCAATTAAATACACCCAATAGACAATCTGGAATTCAAAAAGAGTTAAAGGAATTTCAGTTAATGCATGGTGTCCCCAATAAAGTAGTATTTGATCGTTTAACAAGTAATTTTCAATTGCAGTTAGTAGAAAGAACTAAAAAAGTGGGGGCAAGGTATGTAGTAGGGGCGTTATACGGAGATATGGAAGCTTCTATTTATGAGTTTGACAAAAGAACAGAATACATAAAGTTTAATAGCAGTATCTATATTTTTTTACAAAAATATAGACAAATTGTTACTCATTTAACCAATTATCATTTGGCGAAATTTTTAGAAAAGCATAATGACAAAAATAAGTTAGAAGATGTCTTGTTGAAAGTAGAAAATATTTCAAAACGCGAATCGCTGCATGCATTCTATAACATACTTTGGAAATATGAAACAAAAGAATGTTTTTATTGTGGGAAAGTTCTTTCTGATAAACGCATCGCTACTCATGTAGATCATTTTATTCCATGGAGTTATATCCAATCAGATAATATGTGGAATTTGGTGTTAAGCTGTCAAAGTTGCAACACAAAAAAGAGCAATAAACTTGCTAAGAGCTTATACCTTGAGAAGATGTTTGTTCGTAATGAGAATCTTAAATTAACAGCAGTTCACAATGATTTTAACTATTATTCGGAGCGTAAGTTAGAAGCTCTTTATGAGTATGCTGGAATGAATGGATACGTAGAAAACTGGTCTCCATAGCCCCGAGTATTTCTCTTTTCATCTCAGTTACAAAA
>JARUXA010000152.1 GCA_030433805.1 Sphingomonas sp. PsM26
CCAGTAGCACTCTTTTCTCCTTCAGAAAAATTAAAGAGGACATGGGATACTTCCCTTTTCTCTAGGTGTCGAGGGAACGTACTTGGAACAACTACATTTTCTTTTTCCTCTAACTCCTTAATGGCTGCAATCCATTGATTTTGATGCATTGTATCTCGAGCAATCAACCAAGATAGCATATCCTTTACTCCACGATCACTAGTGGATTCATAGAGGCGTACAACTTGAAGGCGACCTTGTGACTCCGCGTTTAAGTTTGCTCGAAAATCTGCGAGAAGGTTACCACTTGCTATAATGTAATCTGCAGTCCATCTGTTCCCAACACTGTCAGCTGGCATGGCACCAAGACCAGAAACAATTGCGTGTTGTGGATTCATTCCTCCAAGAATGGCTCCAATAATCGGGTCTTGAGCTGCTTTTTCCAAATCTCCAACAGGTGCTCCATCAAGAAGTCTGGCAATCATTGTAGCTAACATTTCGATATGAGCTAGTTCTTCAGCTCCTGTGTCCATAAGTAGATCTTTATATTTACCGTTACCTCGTACGCTCCATCCTTGGAATAGATATTGCAGTGCTACAGAAATCTCACCAAATTGTCCGCCTAAAACTTCTTGCAGTTGCTTTGCAAATAATGGATCTGGACGATCCGGTTTTGAACGATATTGAAGTTCTTTTGTATGAAAAAACAATGGAATCATCCTATCTGTTTTAATTTTTAAATAGCCCATATATAAGCTATTCAAGTTATAAAGATAGGTGCCTATCTCATTATTACTTGTGAATAAGATGATCTGGCTATAAAGAAAAACCCTGCAGATTAGAGTTTCTGCAGGGCATTGAATCTAACATAGGGTTTATTTTACTAATTATATATTTATATACGATTTCTATGACTACCTATGAAGTTGATTATGTTAATTAAAAATGTATACCATATACAGCTTGAAAAATAGAAAAACCAACCTCTGAGTCCTAAAGGTTGGTTTTCTGCTCTATTGCTAAAGGA
>JARUXA010000153.1 GCA_030433805.1 Sphingomonas sp. PsM26
AACACGTACCGTCAGTACAACACAGCTAACAATGCACAAGCAAAATCTATGGAAAAATTATCTTCAGGCCAGCGTATTAACAATGCCGCTGATGATGCAGCAGGTCTTGCAATTTCTGAGAAAATGCGTGGACAGATTCGTGGATTGGATCAAGCTGGACGTAATGCACAAGATGGAGTTTCATTGATTCAGACTGCTGAAGGTGCCCTAAGTGAAACGACTGATATTCTTCAACGTATGCGTGAACTTGCTGTTCAAAGTTCTAATGATACAAATCAAAATGATGTAGATAGAGAATCCATCAGCTCTGAAATTACAGCTTTAAAAGAAGAAGTAGATAGAATTTCCAGTACAACTCAATTTAATGGAAAAGCACTTTTAAATGGTACATTAGGTTCTAAGATTGATACGGATTCAACTAATACAAATGCTTTTGTAGCAGGAGTAGCAAGTATTACAACGTCAGGTTCTAAAGCTCAAGAATATACAATTGCTGTTGATGAAACAGAAAAAACTATTACTTTAACAGGCGCAGATAACAAAGCCCAGACTTTATCTTTAAAAGATGGAGCTCAAACTCTTAATTTCTCAGATTTAGGGATTTCTATGAAAACTAATGAGGGGTACGCTGTTACAGGTAATGAGACTAATGGAAAGAAAATTACTGTACTTGCAGGCGAAACAAAATTCCAAATCGGAGCTAACGCTGATCAAGAAGTAGGTCTTTCTATTAACGATATGAGTACTACAGGATTAGAAATTAAGGACATTGATGTGAGCACTCGCGAGGGCGCTAAAGCTGCTATTACTACGATTGGAGACGCTATTAACACTGTTTCTACTCAACGTTCCAGCTTGGGAGCTTTACAAAATCGTTTAGAACACACTATCAATAACTTAAGCAATCAATCAGAAAACCTAACAGCATCTGAATCACGTATTCGTGATGTTGACATGGCGAAAGAGATGATGGAACAAACAAAGCA
>JARUXA010000154.1 GCA_030433805.1 Sphingomonas sp. PsM26
CTGACGACGACGAGATTATAGGTGAAACCGCGTGCGATGCGTTGCGCGCCAGCGGCCACGGTGCCGGGCTGGTTGCAGACGGCATCGAGGCGCTCCGCTTGGTCAAGGCCCGCAAGCCAGATCTCCTGATCCTTGATTGTAACATGCCAGGTATGTCGGGGATGCTGGTGCTGCGCGAGTTGCGCAACACGCCTTCGTTGTACGACCTCCCGGTGATGATGCTGACTGGGCGACGGAGCGAACAGGATGTGGATCTTGCTATGTATGCTGGCGCGGACGCGTACGTGAAGAAACCGTTTGACCCCGACCAACTGGTCTTCGAGGTCGAGAAACTGCTTGCTAGCCAGGAGAAGGCCAGAACGCTGTCTTCCCGCTAGTGCTAGATGAGACACGACAGGTACAGCGTGCAATTTTATCGATTAAGTCTCAGCGTATCTTACGATTGGCGGCAAAGCTTTTTATTTCCAACGCTCTCGCTACCCGCCGCACAAGATCTTCTGGTTCGAACGGTTTCAGCAGATAGTCGTCCGCGCCAGCTGCTATCGCTTCGTCAGACAGCGCCTCTCCGCGTTTACCCGTCATCATTAGAATTGGCGTGAGGTAGGTGGCCGGCATCTGCCTAAGCTGCTTGAGTATGTCGATGCCTTGCATGCCGGGGAGGGATCGGTCGAGGATCACGAGATCCGGCTTTTTGAAAGCGATCGTCTCGAAGGCCAGTGTGCCATGCCCAACGACACCAACCAGATGCCCCGCCTCGGTCAATACATCTCTAACCAGTTCGCCGGCGACATCGTCGTCTTCTACGTAGATAATGCGTGCCATTGTCCCCGCCTACCTGATGATGGCGCTCCAACGGTGTAATTGTATAATGTTAATAATTAGCGACATGCAGTTGTCGGAAAAGCGGCAGCTTTCGAGACGCTCAAAACTTAGCATATTAGCGACATCAGTCTGATGCACTCGC
>JARUXA010000155.1 GCA_030433805.1 Sphingomonas sp. PsM26
TACTTCAAATGTTCCAAATCCAATCAACTGAATTTTTTCTTCTTTCGCAAGTGTGTTAGAAATCGTCTCAAACAACGCTTCCACAGCTTTTTTAGCATCTTGCTTTGATAGTTCTGCTTGTGTTGCAACTGCATCTACTAGTTCAGTTTTATTCATATTCAAACACCTCATCCTCTTATTTTAGATCATATGTAGAGATGCTAACATATCATAGCTTCTACACACTTGTCACTTAATAAGGTTAGGTAAAAGGATAATAAAATTTTTAATTTAGCTCAAACTAATTTCATATTTCCCAACCGCCTAAATTCTAATAAGCCTTTGCTCTCGTTGAGCAAAGGCTACTTTTATGACAAGTTTCTTCTATAAAATATGTCATTTTGAAAAGACTTTTGTATAAGTAAATTTAGTCGCTCTAAAAGGATGGATCTTTTTAGAGCGACTAAATTTTTATGACTCTTTAGAGAGGCAATCATGAGTATGAACTCTATTAGCAGCAACTACAAACCTTGATTTTCCTTCTTGGCATTCATGAGAGATTTCGATATCGCCACAATAAGGACAAGTGAGGTATCCTCTGGATTGCAAATGATTAAAGCTAATTATTTCCTCAGGTTTAAAAACGTCCATTC
This sequence comes from Sphingomonas sp. PsM26, assembly GCA_030433805.1. Classification (GTDB taxonomy): domain Bacteria; phylum Pseudomonadota; class Alphaproteobacteria; order Sphingomonadales; family Sphingomonadaceae; genus Sphingomonas. The sequence continues at coordinate 633 of JARUXA010000155.1, forward strand.
TTATTCCATAATGAGTACAAGCAACTTTTTTTATGCTTATCATAGGATTTCTTCCTCCTCTTTCTTATTGTGTATTGGTTCATTATTAGTATATAAGACAATTATGGATAATTTAACCTTTTTAGTTAATTCGTCTCATATATTTAGAAAATTAAATTGTAAAGGAATTATTGAACAAAAGAGTTAAAGGTAAATTCTACTTGTATACATTAAGGAACGCATTCTCATTATAACAAACAACAAACTAAAAATAATAAATGTGATATATATTTAAAATAACTTATTAAATAAATTATTAATACTTTTTACTTTTAAATAT
>JARUXA010000156.1 GCA_030433805.1 Sphingomonas sp. PsM26
GCATAATATTGCAGTGTACCTGCAATATAGTTCGATATATCAGGGATCCTAATTTTCATTCCTACCTGTAAATGGTTCGGTTGTATAGAAGGATTAGCTCTCTTCAATTGTTCTAAAGATACATAAGCTTTTCTAGCAATATCATTAATCGTATCATTAGGTTGAACTGTATATATATAAAGGGGTATGAGCAACGCCTGACCTGGAACAATATTCGTTTCCTCTAAACCATTCACACTTCGTAACTGATTGATAGAGGAACCATATCTGTTACTTATTGAGAATAGAGTTTCATCAGGTTGAACTACATGAACAAACATATTTGCCCCTCCTACTTATCCTTTATTCACTTATGTTTTATTACATAATAATTTTAAAAAACCCATTAAATAAATATATATAGATACAAGCTTGTCTATATAACCTATTTAGAGAATGCCGGACATACATTGTCCTTTTATATCTCTCATTCATAATGAATAAATCTGGGGATTTCGAACAAACTACTCAAGATGTCGCCAAACATTGACACATACAACTACATTCTGCAACAGAAAAAACCTACCTCTTTTGACTGGGAAGAGATAGGTTTTTCTGGTTTTAACTATATAAATCAGGGAGGCACAAAAAACGGAGGTTAAGAGTTATTCATTCCATCATCTAAATTATTCTTACTACACTATATGTTTTTGTTGTCGATTAGGTAACTTGCCTATTAAGAATAAAATTTTATTTCTTAAGCAAACTACTCAAGAAACTGTAAGGTTTCCTTTCTTTAGTAAAAATTATGTAGTAGAAAAAAACTCCTCCCGCCTGGGGAGTTTTTTTCTGTTTTTAAGCTGTATATGGTAGACATGTTTAGTTAACATATGGTCAATAAAGTTTAGAATGTTCTCAATAGGGCAGTCTGGTTAAG
>JARUXA010000157.1 GCA_030433805.1 Sphingomonas sp. PsM26
GACTATCTATCCGTACAGCCTTCATGGCCCGGAGGCGGATGTAGTCGCCAACGTGTCGGATCTGTTTGGGTTTCGCACAAACGACGACGCCGCCCCGAAGGGGGGCGTGTCGAGTTCTATAGCGGTGGTTGCGGGGTCAGTATTTGAACCTGTGACCTTCAGGTTATGAGCCTGACGAGCTACCGGGCTGCTCCACCCCGCGACGGTTCCGCAAGTGCGGAACGAGGGTAGATGACATGTGAATGGGTTCTTATGGATACGAGACGAACTTGCTGCTCACCGGCTTCAATGCCTGGCGACGACCTACTCTTCCATCACTTAAGTGATAGTACCATGGGCGCAGTCAGGTTTCACGGCCGAGTTCGGGATGGGATCGGGTGGGGCACTGACGCTATAGCCACCAAGCAATGGAGCCGGTGAACAGCGGGTTTGGGTTCGTATCTTAAAATCGGTGCACGCTTTACGTAGGTCTGAAGATGGTAGTTGTTAATCAGGCGTTGCATTTGATCATCCGCCATACGTCGACATCTAGTTTCCCAGGATTGTCATTGATGGTGGGACTCTCAAGCGCGAATAGAGCAATTAGTATCGGTTAGCTCCATGGATTACTCCACTTCTACATCCGATCTATCAACGTCATGGTCTCTGACGGCTCTATGAAATCTTATCTCGAGGGAGGCTTCCCGCTTAGATGCTTTCAGCGGTTATCCCGTCCATACATAGCTACCCTGCTGCGCTCTTGGCAGAACGACAGGTACACCAGAGGTATGTTCAACCCGGTCCTCTCGTACTAGGGTCAACTCCTCTCAAATTTCGACGCCCACGGCAGATAGGGACCAAACTGTCTCGCGACGTTCTGAACCCAGC
>JARUXA010000158.1 GCA_030433805.1 Sphingomonas sp. PsM26
CCACTCGGTATTGCGGGTCTGTTCTGGGCTAACAGATTGCTCGACATCGGCATGAAGAACCGGGCGGAATGGGAGATCCACTGGATGTTCATCGCCTGGGCGATCGCAGGAATCGTGGCATTGCTCGTCAGGCCACGGATCGCATGGCAGATAGTGCTCGGTCTGGCCGGCGCTCTGCTCGTGGCGTTGCCCGGATATAATGCCGTGCTGACACCGCGCGGCATGCTCGAGGCGGTTGCCTCGGGTGACTTCATGCTTGCCGGGATCGACATGGCAATGTTCGTCGTTGGTCTATCCCTGCTGCGCATTGCGCGCCGGGTTGCCCTTCATCGTTCCGTCGCGCGTCCGGGACGACGTGCTCATTCAGCAAGTTCTGCGGATACAGAGAGGTCTACGCTATGAGCTGTGCCACAGTCCTGTTTTGCATCTGTGGCTTCCTGTTCCTCGGCCTTGCTACGGAGGCTCATCATCGGCGTCGATGCAGCGGCGTGTTGTCGGCGCGACGGTGTACTGCCATGCGGGTCGCGGGCTGGAGTTCGCTTGTTGCGGCATTGCTGGCGGCGGTCATCAGTGGTGGCTGGGACTTCGGTCCGGTGCGTTGGATGGGCGCAGTCATGCTCGGTGCCGGTGCCGCGTTACTGTTGCTGAACTTTGCCCCTGCATGGATGCAACAGTCTTTCTTCGTCAGACGGTGAATGCGCGAGCCAGGACATGATGCATCTTCAATAAGGTCAAAAACAATTGCGGTTCAGACCCGTCAGTCGCACGGGACGAACATCGGGGTGTTGGTCCTCGCCTCGTCATTGTCTGAGCCGTTTCCATCCAAGCCATATGCCGCTTATCGATGTCACCGTACCAGCGAT
>JARUXA010000015.1 GCA_030433805.1 Sphingomonas sp. PsM26
CAAGCCGCTTCATAAGCCCCTCCCCTTCAGGGGGGGGGTTGGGGGTGGGGCCGGGGCACCGTGGCCGGTGGGGGGGGGAACTGGGCGGGGCCCCCCCCCCCCCCCCCCCGCACGGGGGGGGGGGGGGGGGGGCTGTGCTTTTGGGGGGGGGCGCGCCCCCTCCGGGGGGGGGGCCCCACGCAGCGGATTTCACGACCGAGATTGCCGTCGGGAAGTTATTTCACGACATAAGCTGACAAGCATGACGAATGTCGCTTAGATGCTCGCATGCCCTCAGCCCTTGCCAATGCCGGATTCAGTGACGCCCTCGTAATTCTTGGGGCAGCCGGCCTCGTGATCCCGGCATTTGCCCGCGCCAAGATCAGTCCCGTCATCGGGTTCATTCTGGTCGGATTGCTTGTGGGTCCCTTCGGGCTTGGCGCATTGGTCAGCCAGTTTCCCTGGCTTTACTACATCACCATCTCCGATCCGCATTCGATCGAGCCCTTTGCCGAGTTCGGCATCGTGCTGCTGCTGTTCTCGATCGGGCTGGAACTGTCGCTCAAACGTTTGTGGTCGATGCGGCAACTCGTTTTCGGGACGGGCGCGGCACAATTGCTCGTCGCGGGCGCGATACTGGGGCTTGGGCTGCATCTGCTGACGGCGCTGCCGTGGACCGGCGCGATGGCGCTGGGCATCGCCCTGTCGCTTTCGTCCACCGCCCTCGTCTTGCCGATTGCGGGGACGACCAGTCCGGTTGGCCGGACCGCCTTTGCGATGCTGCTGTTCGAGGATCTGGCGCTGGTCCCGATCATCTTCGTGCTCGCAGCGCTCGGGCCGATGGCGGCGGACAGCGGGTGGACCGGCCTTGCGCGGGTCGGCGTCGCCGCATTCCTGACCGTGGGGGTGTTGTTCATCGGCGGGCGGCTGATCCTCCCGAAATTGTTTGCGCAGGCCGCACGGACCAAGAGTCCCGAGCTATTCCTCGCGGCATCGTTGCTGGTCGTCATTGTCGCGAGCCTGGCCACCACTGCGGCGGGGCTTTCGCCGATCGTCGGCGCACTGCTTGCCGGGTTGCTGATTGCCGAAACCGACTATCACAGCGAAGTCGAAGTGATGACCGCACCGTTCAAGGGGCTCGCGCTGGGCGTATTCCTCATCACGATCGGGATGAGCGTCGACCTTGCGGCGATCGCGGCCAACTGGCTCGGCTATCTTGCGGCGATCGCCGCGGTGGTCGCGGTCAAGGCGGTGGTAACGTATTTGCTGTTGCGCGGCAGCGGCATCCGCGGCGGGGTGTCGGTCGAGGCCGGGGTGCTGATGGGCAGCCCGTCCGAGACCACGCTGATCGTGCTGGGTGCGGCGGCACAGGCGCAGCTGATCGCAGCCCCGACGGCGAATTTCTGGCAAACCGTCACGGCGATCGGCCTGACGATCACGCCGTTGCTGGCGATGCTCGGGCGACGCTGGGCGCGACGGATCGAACAAAGCGTCGGCAACGAAGCCGAACTCGAGATTCCTGAGGAAGGCCCCGGGACCGTGGTGATCGGCTTCGGTCGCGTCGGACGGATGGTGTGCGACATGCTGACGGTGCACGAGCAACGCTATGTCGCGGTCGAGGCCGATATCGATGTCGTCACCGCGGCGCATGCGGAGGGCTATCCGGTGATCTTCGGCGACGTCATTCGCCCCGAACTGGTCGACCGGCTCAATCTCGGTCGCGCCAAGGCGCTGATCCTGACGATGGACGACCCCGTGCTGAGCGTCGCGTTGACGCGGCGTGCGCGCAACTGGGTTCCGGACCTCGCGATCGTCGTCCGCGCCCGCGACACGCAACATGCCGCTGAGCTCTACCGTGCAGGTGCGACCGATGCGGTGCCCGAGACGCTGGAGAGTTCGTTGCAACTGGCGGAAGCGGTGTTGACCGATCTGGGTGTCGCGGTCGGGCCGGTGATCGCGTCGATCCACGAGAAGCGCGATGAACTGCGGCAGGAGATCAAGGCCGCGGCGGAAATGACGACGGCGCCGCGGTTGAAGCGGGTTCGTGCGCCGCGGGGGATGGACAGCAAGCCTGCGGTTTGAGGGCGGCGGACGGACACGCCGTTCGTTTCCGCCTTCCTTTCTTTTGACGCTTCCCCGGCGAAGGCCGGGGCCCAGGCGTGGAACAGGAGATTGCTGGCGATGGTGCTTCGTTACCTCGGCCTTCGCTACTGGGCCCCGGCCTTCGCCGGGGAAGCGTAGAAGGGAAAAGGTAGCCTTCCACGCCACCCTGACCCGCCTCACCCCGCGAGATGAGCCCGGACCGCCGCAACCGCGTCCGCCGCCTTGGCACCATCCGGACCGCCGCCCTGCGCCATGTCGGGGCGCCCACCGCCGCCCTGCCCGCCCAGCGTCGCGACCGCAACGCGCAACAAGTCGACCGCGCTATGCGATCCAACCAGGTCTGCCGTCAGCCCGACCGCAACCGATGCGCGGCCTTCGTTGACCGCGACGATCATCGCGATTCCCGAACCGATCCGTTGTTTCATCTCGTCGACCGTGCCGCGCAGGCCCTTGGGATCGAGACCCTCGACCACCTGGCCGAGGAACGCGACGCCGCCGACCTCTTCCGGCCCGGCCGCCGCGCCGCCAGCACCACCGCCGAGCGCAAGCGCCTTCTTCGCATCGGCCAATTCGCGTTCCAGCCGCCGCCGGTCCTCGACCAATGCCGCCACGCGCGCAGGCACCTCGTCTGGCGACGATTTCAGCGCTGCCGCCGCTTCGCGCAACTTGGCGTCGCGTGCGGTGAGATAGTCGCGCGCTGCCTCGCCGGTCAGTGCCTCGACGCGGCGAACGCCCGAGGACACCGCGCCTTCGCTTACCACCGTGAACAGCCCGATATCACCCAATGCGCGGACATGCGTTCCGCCGCACAGTTCGAGCGAATAGGTCTTCCCGCGCTCGCTGCCCATCGACACCACGCGAACCTCGTCGCCATATTTTTCCCCGAACAGCGCCATCGCGCCCTCGGCGATCGCTTCATCCGGGGTCATCAGCCGCGTATCGACAAGACCGTTGCCGCGGATCTGCGCGTTGACGTCGGTCTCTACCTCAGCGATCCGCGCGGGATCGATCGCGGCCGGTTGCGAGAAATCGAACCGGAGCCGTTCGGGCGCGACGAGGCTGCCCTTCTGCGCGACGTGCGCGCCGAGCCGCTGGCGCAAGGCTTCATGCAGCAGATGCGTCGCCGAATGGTTCGCACGAATCTGGTCGCGGCGCGCGGCATCGACCGTCAGGTGCAGTGCATCGCCGACCGCGATGCCGCCCTCGCCGACGCGCGTGACATGCGCGAACACGCGACCGAGATACTTGCGCGTATCCTCGACCACGCCGTGCACCCCCGGTGCGGTGAGCGTGCCGGTGTCGCCGACCTGACCGCCGCTCTCGGCGTAGAACGGCGTCTGGTTGACGATGATCTCGACGGTCTCGCCCACGTCCGCGCGCTCGACCTGCGCGCCGTCCTTGACGATCGCGACGACAGCGCCCTCACCCTCGACCGCGCTATAGCCGATGAACTCGGTGCCGCCGTTGGCCTCGGCAATGTCGAACCACACGTCGTCCGAGGCGCGCTGGCCCGATCCCTTCCACGCCGCGCGCGCCGCGCGCTTCTGTTCAGCCATCGCGGCGTCGAACCCGGGACGATCGATCCCGAAGCCCTGGGCGCGCAAAGCGTCTTCGGTCAGATCGTAAGGAAAGCCGAACGTGTCGTAGAGTTTGAACGCGGTTTCGCCCGGCAGCGTCGCACCCGGCGCCATCGCCGCGGTCGCTTCGTCGAGCAGGCGCAAGCCGTTGACCAGCGTCCGGCGGAATTGCGTTTCCTCCTGCAACAGGGTCGATTCGATCGCCGCCTGCGCCCGCACCAGTTCGGGATAAGCCGCGCCCATTTCCGCCACCAGCGCGGGGACGAGCCGGTGCATCAACGGCTCCTTCGCACCAAGCAGATGCGCATGACGCATCGCGCGCCGCATAATCCGGCGCAGCACATAGCCGCGCCCTTCGTTCGACGGCAGCACGCCATCCGCCACGAGGAAGCCCGCCGAGCGCAGATGGTCCGCGATGATCCGGTGGCTCGCCTGCGTGTCGCCGGTGGCGGGCGTGCCCGTCATCGCGGACGATGCGGCGATCAGCGCCTTGAACGTGTCGGTGTCGTAATTGTCGTGGACGCCCTGCAGCACCGCGGCGATCCGCTCGAGCCCCATGCCGGTGTCGATCGAGGGGCGCGGCAGCGCGGTGCGCGCGCCGTCGGCGGTCTGTTCGAACTGCATGAACACGAGGTTCCAGATCTCGACGAAGCGGTCGCCATCCTCGTCGGGCGATCCCGGCGGGCCACCGAAGATATGGTCACCGTGGTCGTAGAAGATCTCCGAGCACGGTCCGCACGGCCCGGTGTCGCCCATCGACCAGAAATTGTCGTTGGTCGCGATGCGGATGATCCGCTCTTCGGGCAATCCGGCGATCTTGCGCCACAGGTCGAACGCCTCGTCATCGGTGTGATAGACGGTGACGGTCAGCCGGTCGGGGTCGATCCCCCATTCGCGCGTCAGCAGGTTCCACGCGAGCGTGATCGCGCGTTCCTTGAAATAGTCGCCGAACGAGAAATTGCCGAGCATCTCGAAGAAGGTGTGATGCCGCGCGGTATAGCCGACATTGTCGAGATCGTTGTGCTTGCCGCCGGCGCGTACGCACTTCTGCGACGACGTGGCGGTCACGTACGGACGCGATTCGAGGCCCGTGAAGACGTTCTTGAACGGCACCATCCCGGCGTTGACGAACATCAGCGTCGGGTCGTTCTGCGGCACGAGCGGCGCGGAGCCAACCTTGGCGTGCCCGTTGGCCGCAAAATAGTCGAGGAAGCTACGGCGGATGTCGTTGGTCGACGTCGGGGACTGGGTCATGCGCGGTGGCTTAGGCGAGCCGCACGGCGTTCTCAAGTATGCCGCGCGTCCCGAATGCGGATCGTTACCCTAACGGCTGATCCAGCGAGGTTGGCGGGACGCTGAACCACTTCGGCCCGCTCGCGGTCATGTGGAAACAATCCTCCAGCCGCACGCCGAACTTGCCGGGCAGATACAGGCCAGGCTCGTCCGAGAAGCACATGCCTTCGGCCAGTTGCGTGGTTTCGCCATGCACGAGATTAACCGGCTCGTGCCCGTCGAGCCCGATCCCGTGGCCGGTACGATGCGACAGTCCCGGCAGGCGATACCGCGGGCCATAGCCGAGCGTTTCGTAATAGCGCCGCACCGCGTCATCCACCGCGCCCGCCGCGACGCCGAGCCGCGCGGTCTTGAAGGCCAGCGCCTGCCCGTTGCGGACGTCCTGCCAGACCTTGCGCATGTCCTTGTCCGCGCTGCCATAGACAAAGGTGCGCGACACGTCGGACTGATAGCCCTGTACGGTGCAGCCGCAGTCCATCAGCACGATCTGCCCGTCGGCGACGACTTGCGGGTCCTTGCTGCCGTGGGGAAAAGCGGCGGCGGGGCCGATCAGCACCAGTGAGAATTCGGGGCTGCCCCCCAGTTGCTTGGTCGCGGCATTCATCAGCGCGGCGATGTCGGCGGGTTTCATGCCCTTCTCGACCCGCGGCCAGGTCCAGCGATAGGCGGCGATCGTCACATCGGTCGCGGTCTGCATCAGCGCGATCTCGGGCGCGGTCTTGCGCATCCGTACCGCGCGGACGACCGGATTGGCGGAGACGATTCGCGCGCCCGGCAAGGCATGGGCCAGCCCGTCCACCGCGAAGTAGCGGACCGTTTCCTCGATGCCGATCGGGCGAGTGGCGAGCTTTCGCTCCTTGAGGAAGGTTGCGATCAGCGCGTGCGGGCTTTCGTCTTCCTGCCACACCCGCACCTGCGCGGGGATACCGAGCGTCTGGCGGACCGAGGGCTCCTCGAAGAACGGCGTGACGATGCACGGCTCGCCCTCGACCGGCAGGATTGCCGCGGTCAGCCGTTCGCTGCGGCCCCAGCGGATGCCGGTGAAATAGGTCAGGCTCGACCCCGATTCGATCAGCACCGCGCCGATCCCGTTCGCCCGCATCAATGCCTGCGCACGGATGAGCCGTGAGCGGCGTTCTTCGGGGCCGATCGGTGCGGTCCCGCCGGTGATGTCGCGCAATCCCGCGAGATCGGGTTCGGCGGCGCGCAGGACACCGCTGGCGGACAGGGCGGGAAGCGCCAGGGCGGCGGACGCGAAAGCGCGACGGGACAGGTTCATGGCACCAGTCTGGCAGCGTGCGTGCCGCGCCGCAACGCGCGTCTTGCTTGACCGATTGCGCATTCTCCCCTTGATGCGGGTACGAACCAACGGGGAAGAAGCGTGGCGAAGCGGCTGACACTGTACATATTGATCGGCCTGGTGCTGGGGCTGATCGTCGGCTGGGCGATCAACCAGCACCTCGTCGACGGCAGCGTCGAGGGCGCGGCGCGCGCAAAGGAGATCGCGAGCTACTTCTCGATCATCACCACGATCTTCCTGCGCCTGATCAAGATGATCATCGCGCCGCTGGTGTTCTCGACGTTGGTCGTGGGCATCGCGCACATGGGCGACATCAAGGCGCTCGGGCGGATCGGCGGACGCACGATGGCGTGGTTCATCTCGGCATCGCTGGTGTCGTTGACGCTGGGCCTCGTGCTGTTCCACGGGATCGAGTTCGTGATCGACCTCGTATCGCCGGGCAGCGGATTCGGGCTCAAGCTGCCTCCACCCGATGCGACCGTCGGGCTGGACGAGAAATCGTTCAACCTGACCAATTTTGTGACGCATATCGTGCCGTCGTCGGTGGTCGAGGCGATGGCGACCAACGAGATCATCCAGATCGTGGTCTTCTCGATCTTCGCCGGCGTCGCGCTCACCGCGATCGGTGAGAAGGGCGCGCCGATCGTCCGCGGGGCCGAGGCGCTGGCGGCGATGATGCTCCAGATCACCGATTACGTGATGCGCGTGGCCCCCTTCGCGGTGTTCGCCGCGATCACCGCGACGATCGCGGTCAACGGGCTCGGCATCCTGTGGACGCTCGGGCTGTTCGTCGGGAGCTTCTATATCGGGCTGGCCGCGCTGTGGATGCTGCTGTTCGGCGCGGCGTTCGCGATCATCGGGCCGCGCGCGCTGACGCTGGCGCGCTATATCGGCGAGCCGATCCTGCTCGCTTTCTCGACCGCCTCGTCCGAAGCCGCTTACCCGCGAACGCTCGAGGCGTTGGCGCGCTTCGGTGTGCCGCGCAAGATCGCCAGCTTCGTGCTGCCGCTTGGCTATTCGTTCAATCTCGACGGGTCGATGATGTACATGACCTTCGCGACACTGTTCCTCGCGCGGGTGTACGGGGTCGATCTGTCGATCGGGCAGCAGATCGTGATGCTGCTGGTGCTGATGATCACGTCGAAGGGCATCGCGGGCGTGCCGCGCGCGTCGCTGGTCGTGATCGCGGCGGTGATGGGGCAGTTCGGCATTCCCGAGGCGGGGCTGCTGCTGATCCTGCCGGTCGACCAGTTCCTCGACATGGGGCGGTCTGGCACCAACGTGGTCGGCAATGCGGTCGCGACGGCCGTCGTGGCAAAGTGGGAGGGCCCGCTCGATGCTGCCGAAGCGCCGGAGATCGAACCACCGCATGCGCCGAGCCGGGGGTAGCACCGGGGACGCTTCCCCATCTTGCTTCTAACTCTTTTGCTTCCCCGGCGAAGGCCGGGGCCCAGTAGCGCTGCCGACGTAATCGCCGACTTCGCTCACTACTGCGACCTGTCCTCCTGGGCCCCGGCCTTCGCCGGGGAAGCATTTACCGGGTTCGCGTTCGCACCTACCCCGCCCCTACAACGTCCAGATCGCGACGTTCCCGACCAGCACCGCGGCCATCACCAGCAGCAACACCCCCTTGCGCACGTCGCTCCGCCGCCAGATCATCGCCGCACCCCCGATCAGGCACGCAAACGCCGCAAGCATCGCGATCGCGGGGGCTATCGATTCGATCCCGCTCACGCCGCATCCGCCAGCACGGCGGCATACGCCGCGCGGTCGACGTTGCCGCCCGACAGCAGCACCAGCATTCCCGGAACCGGGGTGACCTTCCCCGCCAGGATCGCTGCCAGCGCAACGGCCCCACCGGGCTCGACCACCAGCCGCAGCGTCTCCGCCGCCCAGCGTTGTGCGGCGCGGGTTTCCGCCTCACTGACCGCGACTCCCGTGGCGCGACACCGCATCAGGACATCGAAGGTCAACGCCGACACACGCTGCGTCTGAAGCGAGTCGCATGCGGTGGGCGGCGGCGACGCCCTGACCGGTTCGATCCGCCCAGCCGCCAGCGACCGTCGCATATCGTCCCACCCGACCGGCTCGACAACGGTCATGCGCACGCCCGGCAGCGCCAGCGCGAGCCCCGCAGCAAGACCGCCGCCCCCGCAGGGCACCACGACCTGCGTCACGTCGCCAAGCCCGAGTGCCGTCATTTGCGCGGCAGCCTCGATCCCGGCGCTGCCCTGCCCCTCGATCACCCAGGGATCGTCGAAGCTCGGCACCAGCACCGCGCCGCGCGCTTCGGCAAGCCGGGCGGCGATCGCCTCGCGGCTTTCGGTCGCGCGGTCATAGCTGACGATTTCCGCCCCCAGCGCCAACGTTCCGTCGCGTTTCGATTTCGGCGCGTCCGACGGCATGACGATCGTCGCTGGCATGCCGAGCCGCCTGGCTGCCCACGCGACACCCTGCGCATGATTGCCCGACGAGAAGGCAACCACGCCTTTTCCCCTCAGCGCAGGGTCGATCGCGGTGAGCCTGTGCCACGCTCCGCGCAGCTTGAACGCGCCCATCGGCTGCACGCATTCCGCCTTGAAGGCGACGGCAACCCCTTGGATCTCTTTGATAAACACGGGCGTTATAGGCACCACCGCGGCAATCTTCGCTGCGGCATCGCGGACCCCTGCCCGCGTAGGCTGTCTTAAAATTGTCACTGACTGTCTCCGGGGGTCCAAAACCGCTTTACATTGCAAAAGCGCGACCGTATCTCGCCCATCCGCTGCCCCATGGGACTTCCAACCGCAAGGCAGCTTTTTTCACCGTTCGGCGCAAGCCACTTGGAGGTCCCTTGAGTTGCACAAGCATCATCGCGCGCTGGGGTTAGCGAAGACCCCTTCGAACTCGGTTTCGGGTATCGACATCGCTCAGCAGCGGCCGGTTCAGCCGGTTACGCTGGTTCGTCCTCACGCGGCAGCGCGTGCGGCCAGGTTCTTCGTCGAGAAGTTCCCGGGTCGCTCGATGTATGCGGTCAAGGCGAATCCGGCTCCTGAGTTGCTCAAAATCCTTTGGGAGTCGGGGATCACGCATTACGACGTGGCCTCGATCGCCGAAGTCCGGCTCGTCGCAACGACGATCCCGGGCGCGACCCTGTGCTTCATGCACCCGGTCAAGGCTCCCGAAGCGATCCGTAGCGCTTACTTCGATTATGGCGTCCGCACCTTCTCGCTCGATTCGATCGAGGAGCTGGACAAGATCATGGCGGCGACCGACCAGGCGACCGACCTGACGCTTTGCGTCCGGTTGCGCGTGTCTTCGGAGCATTCGAAGCTGAGCCTTGCATCGAAGTTCGGTGCCGCTCCCGGCGAGACCAAGGAACTGTTGTTCCGGGCTCGTCAGGCCGCGGATGCGCTTGGCATCTGCTTCCACGTCGGCAGCCAGGCAATGACGCCCGAAGCTTATGCCAATGCGCTGGAGCGAGTCCGTGCGGCGATCGTCGACGCAGCGGTCACGGTCGACGTGATCGATGTCGGCGGCGGTTTTCCGTCCTCCTATCCGGGGATGGAGCCTCCCCCGCTCGAGCGTTTCTTCGAGACGATCCACCGTGCGTTCGAATCGCTGCCGGTCAGCTATTCGGCGGAACTGTGGGCCGAGCCCGGTCGGGCGCTCTGCGCCGAGTACAGCTCGATCGTGGTACGCGTGGAAAAGCGTCGCGGCGATGAATTGTACATCAATGACGGTGCTTATGGCGCGTTGTTCGATGCGGCGCACATCGGCTGGCGTTTCCCGGTCGAGCTCCTGCGCGAGCCGGAGAGCCGTTCGAAGGACATGGCGTTCAGCTTCTACGGGCCGACCTGCGACGACATGGACCATATGGCGGGGCCGTTCTATCTGCCCGCGGACGTGCAGGCTGGCGACTATCTCGAAATCGGGATGCTCGGTGCCTACGGCTCGGCGATGCGGACCGCGTTCAACGGCTTCGGTTCGGACGAGACGGTGATCGTCTCCGACGAGCCGATGGTGTCGCTGTACGACGAAGCCATGCCGGACGTCGCGTCCAACGTCGTCACGCTGTAACAGGCGTTCCATAACACTCACGAATCGGAGGGGCGGTGCAGCGATGCGCCGCCTCTTCCCGGGTTTCCGCGTCCCCTCAACGACGGCGGCTGTTGAAAAGGGTATTATCCCATGACCGAAGTCCTCAACACCAACCGCAAGGCCGAGCTGCTCTCGACCACTGTCGAGCATATCGACATCACGAAGTTCGACGCGCGCCCGATCGTCGACGCGATGAAGAAGATGAGCTTTACCAGCCGCGACCTCGGTCGCGCGACCGACATCTACAACCAGATGCTGGCGGACAAGGATTGCTCGATCTTCCTCGTCATCGCGGGCTCGACCTCGGCCGGCGGTTGCATGGATCTCTATGCCGAGCTGCTGCGCAACAACATGATCGACGGCATCGTCGCGACTGGCGCGTCGATCGTCGACATGGATTTCTTCGAGGGCCTCGGCCACAAGCATTATCAGGCGCTCGAAGTGCCGGACGACGACACGCTGCGCTCGCTGCTGATCGACCGGATCTACGACACTTACATCGACGAGGAACAGCTCCAGCACGTCGACCACACAATCTTCGAGATCGCCGAGACGCTCGAGCCGCGGCCTTATTCGAGCCGTGAGTTCATCCGCGAAATGGGCAAGTATCTCGTCGAGCACGGCAAGAAGGACAACAGCCTCGTCAAGCTCGCCTATGAGCATGACGTGCCGATCTTCTGCCCGGCATTCGTCGACAGCTCGGCAGGCTTCGGCCTCGTCAAGCATCAGGTCGATTCGGTGAAGGCGGGCAAGCCCTATATGGTGCTCGATGCGATCGCTGATTTCCGTGAGCTCACCGAGATCAAGATCAAGGCGGGTGTCACTGGCCTGCTGATGATCGGCGGCGGCGTGCCCAAGAACTTCATCCAGGACACGGTCGTCTGCGCCGAGATCCTCGGGCATGACGACGTTCAGGTCCACAAGTACGCGGTGCAGATCACGGTTGCCGACGTGCGCGACGGTGCGTGCTCGTCCTCGACGCTGCAGGAAGCGGCATCGTGGGGCAAGGTGAACACCGCGATCGAGCAGATGGTGTTCGCCGAAGCGGGCAGCGTCATGCCGCTGCTGGCATCGGACGCCTATCATCGTGGTCTGTGGAAGGACCGCGTCAAGCGTCGCTGGGGCGCAAGCTTCGGTTGATCGGGTCAAGCGCCCGACATGCATAACCGACGCAAGGTTCTGGCGCTTTCCATAGGTGCGGCCGCAGCTCCCGCTGCGGCCGCTGCCCAGGGCCCGAGGTCTTTCCAACCCGGGGCATTGTCGCTGTCCGCAACGCCAAGCTGGCCGCCGCGCGAGAATTTCCCGCTATGGCCGGGTGCAGCGCCCGGCGCGCGAAATCCCGAGCCCCTGCCCCGATCCGAAATCACCGGGCGGACCGGCGAATATCACGACCTGTGGCTGCGCGGCGTAACCCGCCCCGACGTCGGCGTGATCCGGCCACGTCGCCCCGATGGGCGCGCGGTTTTGATCATGCCCGGCGGGGGCTACAGCTTCACCTCGATCCGCAAGGAAGGGCTCGACGTCGCGCTCGTCCTGGCCGCACGCGGGATCACCGGCTTCGTGCTCAATTATCGGTTGCCCGGCGAAGGCTGGGTCGACCGGGCGAATACGCCGTTGATGGATGCGCAACGCGCGATCCGCCTGATCCGCCACGGTGCCGAACGCTACGGGATCGATCCGCGCAGGATCGGCGTGCTCGGCTTTTCGGCGGGCGGGCATCTCGCCGCGTCGCTTCTCACGCAATATGAAGCGCCGGTCTATCGCCGGATCGACGCCGCCGATGCGCAATCTGCTCGTCCCGACTTCGGGGGACTGATGTACGCGGTGTCGAACATGGATCAGGGTCGCAGCCACGGCGGGTCACGCGCCAACCTGCTCGGTCCCACCCCTGATCCAGCGATGGAACGCCGTTACGCCTGCGACCGCAACATCACGCGCGAGACGCCGCCCATGTACATCGTCCATGCGCAGGACGATCCGACGGTGCCTTTTACCAATGCCATGGACCTGTTCGCCGGCGCACGCGCTGCGCGGATCCCGGTCGAGGCGCACTTTCTGCTGCGCGGCGGGCACGGTTTCGGCGCGCGGTTGCCGACCACCGAAAGCGGGTCACTCTGGCCCGACCAATATGACCGCTGGATCGGCGAAGTCATGGGGCGGCGCTGACCCGCGACATCGGTTGATCCCCCACGCCCGATCCGGCAGCATGACTGCACAAACGGAGGGGGCTTGATCGATGCATAGTGAAATTCTGAAACCCGTAGTGGTGCTGATCGCCTGGACGCTGGTGATGCTGGTGTGGATGGTGGTCACACGGCTTCCCGCGATGAAGGCATCAGGGGTCGACATCACGACGCTGGTCGGCACCAAGGCCGCCGATGCGGACGGACGCCTCCCACCGCAAGTTCAATGGAAAGCGCACAATCACAATCACCTGATGGAACAACCTACGCTGTTCTATGCGGTTTGCGGCGTGATCGCGCTGACCGGCACCGGGGATGGCGCCAACGCCTGGATTGCATGGGCGTATGTGCTGCTCCGGATCGCGCACAGCGTGTGGCAGGCGACGGTCAACAAGGTGTCGGTGCGGTTCGCGCTGTTTCTCGGCGCGTCGCTGGCGCTGGTGGCGCTGACGTTGCATGCGGCGATGGCGGTGTTCGCCTACCACTGATCGCGGTTACCCGAACAGCCGCGCCATCGCGCGTTCGAGCATGACGAACTGCCACAAGGTTCGCCCATGCTCGGCAACGCCGTTGCGATGATCAGCGGCGATGCGCGCGATCGTCGCGGGATCGAACCATCCGGTCCCGCCAAGAACGCGCGACCGTGGCAGCGCCGCCGCTTCGTCGGCAAGCGGACCGCGGAACCACGCGCTGGTCGGCGTCGTGCGCGCCATGTCTGGCCGATACAGGACGTCCTTGGGCAGATAGCGCTCGAGCGCCTTCTTCATCAGCCACTTGCCCTGCCCTCCGCGCAGCCGCATCCCCGCCGGGAGCTTCGCGGCGAACTCGACCAGCCGGTGATCGAGCAACGGTGCGCGCGTTTCCAGTCCGACCGCCATGCTCGTGCGGTCCGTCCTGGTCAGGACGTTGCCGGGCAACCAGTGCTGGAGATCGGCATATTGCGCACGGTCCAGCGCATCGCGCGCGGGGGCATCGCGCATCGTCGTGACGTAGCGATCCTCCGCCCGATGGCCCGACAGCGTACGCCTCGCGGCATCCGTGAACAGCGCGGCGCGTAGAGCAGGTGTCGTGACCCCGACCGAGCGGGCATATGCCTCGGCTCCATCGTCGGCGAGCGCCAGCAACATCGTCTTCGCGCGCAGCGGCCGCGGCGTCCAGTCGGGCTCGGGGTAATGCCGTCCCAGCGCCCCGAACACATTGCGTCGCAGGTCCGGCGGCAGCAACCCGCGGACGCGCTCTTCCGCCACCTGGACCTTGTAGCGCCCGTATCCCGCGAAAGCCGCATCCGCGCCATCGCCCGACAATGCGACCGTCATGTCCTCGCGCGCAAGCTCGCAAAGGCGGTAGGTCGCGAGTGCGGATGCATCGGCGAACGGCTCGTCAAAGGCTTCGACAAGCGTTTCGATTAGGGCGTAATTATCCGGTGTAACCGTGCGTTCGCGATGCGCCGTTGCGAACCGTTGCGAAACTTCGGCAGCAGGACGACGTGCGTCGGGACCGGCGTCCTCGAACCCGATCGTGCATGTCCGGACGGCCCCGCGCGACGCTTCCGACATCAGCGCGACCACTGCCGAACTGTCGACGCCCCCCGACAGGAACGCGCCAAGCGGAACGTCCGCGGCCATCCGCGACGTGACCGCATCGCGCAGCAAGGCTTGCAACTCCGCGGCAAGATCGCGCACGCTGCCCGTCGCCCGCATAGAAAAGTCTACGTTCCACCAGCGTTGCGGCAACGGCACGGTTCGCCCGCGTTCGACCAGCATCGCATGGCCCGCGGGCAGCTTGCAGACGCCCGCGACGAGGCATGTATCGTCGGGGACGTATCCGTACGCCAGGTAATCCTCGACCGCACGGATCTCCGGTTCGCGTCGCAACAAAGGATGCGCCAGTAACCCCTTCAGTTCGGACGAAAACGCCAGCGCACCGTCCGCGAGCGTGGTGTAATGCAGCGGCTTCACGCCGAGCCGGTCGCGCGCGAGGAACAGGCATTGCCGCCGCGCATCGTGGATCGCGACGGCGAACATCCCGTTCAGCCGCGGCAGCATCGCCGGGCCCCATACGTCCCACGCCTGCAGCAGCACCTCGGTATCACCCGAGGTCTCGAAAACGGCACCGTGCGCCTCCAGTTCGGCGCGCAACGCGACGAAATTGTAGATCTCACCGTCGTACGTAACCGTCAGCGCGCCGTCGGCGCTGGTCATCGGCTGCGGTGAGCCTTCCACGTCGATGATCGACAGCCGCCGATGGCCTAGCCCGACACCCGGCGCGGTCCAAACGCCGGCACCGTCCGGCCCACGATGCGCCTGCGCGTCCACCATCGCCCGGACTCGGGCGGGGTCGACCGGTTTGGGCATCGACGGATAATATAACCCTGCAATGCCGCCCATCAGCGGGTCACGCCCGCAACCGCGACCGCGCGCTGTGTTTGCCCCGGTCGCCGAGCCCTATGCGTTTCCACCGTCACTACTTTCCGCATGCGTCTCCGTGTCACCAACGCGGTACCATGTCACGATGTCGCGTTCGATCCGCCCGCGTCCAACCATCCGAAGAGACGATCCGCCCGTCCTGCGTGGCAAAGCACCGATCCCGATACGGCTAGCCTGCTCGTGCAGTGTGCCACGTGCCGCCTCCCCATATCGCTTTGTCCCCGTGCCCGCTGCGTTCGCGCGGTCGAGCTTATTGGCGGTTGCAGCTGCATACCGCTTGAACAGCGTGATATCTGCGCAGGGATAATACGACGGCGACGGCGACGGCGACGGCGGCGGCGGCGACGGCGGCGGCGACGGCGGCGGGGGCATTACCCCTTGGTGGCAAAAAATGCCGGGCCGGTTCCGGCTTCGGCCCAGTCGACCAGCAGGGTCAGTACCCGGCGCAACGCGACGTCCTGTTCTGCAATCCGCGCCTCCAGGACCGCAATGCGCCGCTCCATCGCGTCGGACGGCGGATCGCCCTGCGGTTCGGCGAGAGGCTGGGCAGCTTCTGGGTCGTTGCTCGCCTTCGGGACCGGGCGGATGCGCGGCGTAACAAGTCTGGAACCCGGCAGATCACCCGCAATATCGGCGGACACCGACCGGACCGCCTCGGCATCGATCGTCGCCAACTGCTCCAACGCGCCCAGCAGCAGCACGCGGCCCGCAAGCTGATGCAACCGCCGCGGAACGCCCTCCGACGCCGCGTACAGCGCAGCAAAGGCATCGTGGGTGAAGCGCGGGCGATCCGTCGCCCCGACCACCGCGAGCCGGTGGCGGACATAGGGTTCGACTTCCTCGGATCCCATCGGGTCGAGATGATGCACCGCAATCACGCGCTGGCGCAATTGCTCGAGCCGATCCGACCCGTACAGCCGCTCCCGGAACGCCGGCTGCCCGAGCAGGAAGATCTGCAGCAAGGGTTGCGCAGCGATCTGAAAGTTGGAGAGCATCCGCAGTTCCTCCAGGCTCGTGATCGGCAAAGCCTGCGCCTCGTCCACGATCAGCAGCGTGCGCCGTCCGCCACGAACGATCGCCCGCAACCCTTGCTCGATCTGCGCGAGCAGTTGCGCCTTGGTCAGCCCCGCATCGTTGACGTCGAGCCCGGCGGCGACCATCCGCAACAGATCTTCCGCCTCGATCTGGGTGGAAACGATCGTGATGACGTGCAAACGCGACGGGTCGATCGTCGCGGTCAGATGCCCCGCCAGCGTCGTCTTGCCCGCGCCGATCTCGCCGGTGATGACGATGAAGCCCTCCCCCTGCGCCAGACCGTAGCCGAGGTACGCCATCGCCTTGCGCTGCGTCGCGGTCTCGAACCAGAACTGCGGGTCGGGGGTCAACTGAAACGGTCGTCCGGTCAGGCCATAATGATCGTGGTACATGTCATCGTCCTCGCCGCCCCCCTACGCGCCCGATCGTTTCGGAAAGGATACTGCATCCGGCGTTGAACGAAGAAAGCTGTCCAGCGTGCGGTACCTCTGGTGATCGCCGGAACGCGGAGGCGTCAGCGCACCGTGTCCGCACCGACGAGCAGTTCGCGGGCGGGCGGATGGCCGAGAAACGCGGTCGGGCTGGCGGTCAGCCCGTAAGCTCCCGCCATGAACACCGCGACCAGATCCCCTACCAGTGTGACTGGGAGCGAAACCCGGTCCGCCAGCCGATCGAGCGGGGTGCACAATGGCCCGACGATGCTGACGGTCTCGGTGTCGCCCCCCGCCCCCGTAGCGATCGACACCGGATAATTCCGGCGGACCACCGTTCCGAGATTGCCGGTGGCGGCGAGCTGGTGATGCAGGCCCCCGTCGACCACAAGGAACGTTTCCCCGCGGCTCTGCTTGCGATCAACGATCCGGGTCAGATACACCCCCGCCTCACCGACCAGCCAACGACCCAGTTCGATCGCATGGCGCGTGCCGCTGCGGTCGCGCTCGCTGAGCCGTTCGCCAAGTGTCGCGCCGATCGCCTCGATATCGACCGTCTGCTCGCCCGGGAAATAGGGGATGCCGAACCCGCCCCCCAGATTGACCAGCGGTGGCTGCACGCCGACGGTATCGCTCAGGCGATCCGCCAGTTCGAGTGTGGCGGCCTGGGTCTCGATGATCGCACCCGCATCCAGCGCCTGCGATCCCGCAAAGATATGCCATCCGCGCCAGTCCGCCCCGGCGGCAACGACCGTCTTCGCAACCGCCGCCGCAGCGTCGGCATCGATCCCGAACGGCGAGGCACGGCCCCCCATCCGCATCCCGGAGCCCCGCAGTTCAATGTCGGGGTTCACCCGGATCGCAAGCCGCGGCGTCACCCCCGCACGCTCGGCGATGTCGAGCGCGCGCGTGGCCTCGCCAGCCGATTCGATGTTGATCGTTATCCCGGCGGAGATTGCGGCTGCGAGCGCGTCGTCGCGTTTGCCGGGGCCGGCGAAACTGATCGTGGGGGCGGGCTTGTGCGGCAGGGCCATCGCCAGCTCGCCAATCGAGGCGATATCGAAACCGTCGACCAGTGGCGCCATCGCCGCCAACAAGGGCGCGAACGGGTTCGCCTTGATCGCATAATGCAAATCGATCCCGGGCGGCATCGCTGCGCGGAAGCGGGCGATCCGTGCGGCAACGATGCTCAGGTCATACACGAACACCGGCGTGTCACCGGCACGTGCCACCCACGTTTCGGCCGTTTCCCCTGCTATGCGCAGCGACGGCCATGCACCGAAGTCCGCAGGAATGGAGCCCATCGGCTTCATGCAGTCATCTCCGCTTTCAAGGTGGCGCGATCGAGCTTGCCGTTGGCGTTGCGCGGCAATTCGACGCGCCAGACATAGCGCTGCGGTTGCTGGAAGCTCGGCAGTTCCCGCCGTAATCGCGCTCGCAGGTCGTCCTCACGGGCTCCGTCACCGCGGGCGACGACGACGATCGCCTGGCCCAAGCGCGGATCGGGCACGCCGATCGCGACCGCTTCCACGGTCTCGCCGCCCGCGACGACCGCATCCTCGATCTCGGTCGGGCTGATGCGGTTTCCCGCGCTCTTGATCATCTCGTCGTCCCGCCCGACAAACCGCAGCAGTCCGGCCGCATCGGCAACCACGGTGTCGCCCGACCACACCGCCATCCCCGTGCTTGCCGCCCATCCCGGTGCCGGGCGAAAGCGTTGCGCCGTACGCTCGGGGTCGTTCCAATATCCGTGCGCCACCAACGACCCGGCGTGGACCAGTTCGCCGGGTTCGTCGATGTCAGCGGGTGACCCGTCCGGCCTGACCACCAACACTTCCGCGAACGGGATCGCGCGGCCGATCGAGTCCGGGTGTTCCGCGACGAGTTCGGGCGGGAGATAGGTCGAGCGAAACGCCTCGGTCAGCCCGTACATCGGATAGATGCGAGCCTGCGGAAACCGATCCCGAAGACCTGCAATCAGCGGGGCGGTCAATGCCCCGCCAGAATTCGTCAAACGTTTCAAGAAGCTTGCCGTCGTATCTGGCCAGTTTGTCTCAAGCAGTTGAACCCATAAGGGCGGCACCCCTGCGAGCGTGGTCGCGCCGACCCGGTCGACCGCCTTCACCACGTCGCGCGCAGTAAGATAATCGAGCGGCGCATAACGCGCACCCGCCGCCCAGGTCGAGAACAACTGGTTTTGCCCGTAATCGAAGCTGAGCGGCAATACGCCGAGCACCCGGTCATGCGGCTTCAGGTCGAGATACGCCGCCACGCTGATCGCGCCAAGCCAGAGGTTCGCATGGCTGAGCATCACGCCCTTGGGGCGGCCGGTCGATCCCGACGTGTACAGGATCGCCGCCAGGGCATCCGTATTCGCGGCAGAGGGAGGAAGAACGGTAGCGTCGAGCCGAACATCCGTTTCGAGATGTATCGCGCATCCCTCTGGGATATCGCCGACTGCCAGCGTATCCCGGCGCGCTGCCTGCGTCACCAGCAGTTCCGCGCCACTGTCCGAAACGATATGCGCCACCTGCGCGCGCTTGAGCATCGGGTTGATCGGTACGTGCACTAGTCCCGCCCGCGGCGCCGCAAGCGGCAGAACGCACGCGATCCGTGTCTTGGGCAGCCAGCTTGCAACCCGCGCTCCTGGCACCAGTCCCAACCCCGCCAGCCAACCGGCAACCGCGCCGGTCATCCGTTCGAGACCGGCAAAGTCGAGCGACCCGTGCTGATCGATCAGCGCGACGTCGGACGCCGCGCCGCGCGACAGGACGGTATCAATCGGAAAGGGCGTGGGATCGGGCGGGATCATGGTTCCTGATACCGCGCTTCGCCCGGGTGTGAAGGGGTTGCGCGTGGCCGCCCTTGGCAGCGCGCCGTGCATTCTCTATCGCACCCGTCCATCATCAGATGAAACCGGGGCTTTCAGTGCTGCCTGACAATTACGCCGAGATCGACACCACCATCCGCGCATGCCTTCGCGACGTGCTCGGGCTGAGCGAGGAAAGGGTCGCCGGCTTTCACGAAGAGACACCGTTGTTCGGCGCACTTCCGGAGCTCGACTCGATGGCAGTCGCCGGGTTGCTGACCGAGATCGAGGAACGCCTCGGCATCCTGATCGAGGATGACGAAGTCGATGGGGAGATGCTTGAAAGCTTCGGCGCGCTTGTTCGCTTCGCGGCAGCACACACGCCACGATGATGGCGGGCTGATCGAGACCTAAGTCCAGCGCGGCGGCCAGACGGCAACGCCGCGCTTGACGACGCCTGCTATTCCGCAGCCTCGGCCATCTCGAATTCCATCTCCGCAAGGAACCGCTCGGCATCGAGCGCGGCCATGCAGCCGGTGCCTGCTGCGGTCACGGCCTGGCGGTAAACCTTGTCCATCACGTCGCCGCACGCGAACACGCCGGGGACGCTCGTCCGCGTGGAGCCCGTCTCGGTCCAGATATAATGATCCTCATCGAGGTCGAGATGTCCGCGGAACAATTCGGTCGCCGGATGATGCCCGATCGCGACGAAGCCGCCCTCGGTATCGAGACGTGACTTCTCACCCGTCACCGTATCAATCAGATCGATCCCGACGAGACCGGCATTGCCGCCGCCATCGACGAAGCTGTCGACTTCCTTGTTCCACAACACCGTCACGCCCTTATGCGCGAACAGGCGTTCCTGGAGGATGCGTTCCGCACGCAGTGAATCGCGACGATGGATCAGCGTCACGTCGGGCGAATGGTTGGTGAGGTACAACGCTTCCTCGACCGCGGTATTGCCGCCGCCGATGACCGCGACTTTCTTGCCGCGATAGAAGAACCCGTCGCAGGTGGCACAGGCGCTGACGCCCTTGCCCTTCAGCGCATCCTCACTGTCGAGCCCGAGCCACTTGGCCTGCGCGCCCGTCGCGATGACGAGCACGTCGCCTTCATAGACGTCCCCGCCGTCGCCGATCAGCCGGAACGGGCGCCGTGACAGGTCGACCTCGACGACCGTGTCGTACATCAACTGCGTGCCGACGTGTTCAGCCTGCTTCTGCATCTGCTCCATCAGCCACGGGCCCTGGATGACGTCTGCGAAGCCCGGATAATTCTCGACGTCGGTCGTCGTCATCAGCTGGCCGCCGGGCTGGATGCCCTGGACGAGGATCGGCTTCATGCCGGCGCGCGCGCCGTAAATGGCGGCGGACAGCCCGGCGGGCCCCGAACCGAGGATCAACATTCGCGTGGTATAGGTGGTCATGATGGCTTTCGTCCTGTCGGCCCGCCGCGTCTAGGGTCGCGACGGGCCGGCTGACAACATGGGGGGCGCGCCGCGTCAAGCAAGAGCTTGCCCGGCGCACCAGAGCTCAGGCGGGCATCCGGTACATGGCACAGAGCTTGTTGCCGGCCGGATCGCGGAGATAGGCGAGGTAAAGATTGCCGAACGAGCCTTCGCGGACACCAGGGGGGTTTTCGCAGGCCGTACCACCGCTTGCGAGCCCGGCGGCATGCCAGGCGTCCGCCGCCTCGGGGGATTCGGCTGCGAACCCGATCGTCCCGCCGTTGGCGTGGCACGCGGGCGCACCGTCGATCGGCTTGGTCACGATGAACCGCCCGCCGTTGTTCATATAGAAAAGGCGTCCCGACGGATCGAGCTTGCCCGCACTACCGCCGAGCGCGGCGAGCGTCGCATCGTAAAACGTGCGCGAGGCCTCGATGTCGTTCGATCCGACCATGATATGACTGAACACGAATCCTGCTCCATGGAACTGTATGTTGGGACCGACAGGATTAGCACTTCGATACGGCGACGCTACCGATTTGGTAGCGGAGGAGGGACTTGAACCCCCGACCCCAGGATTATGATTCCCGTGCTCTAACCAGCTGAGCTACTCCGCCAAGCCGTATCGAAGAAGCGGCGCTATAGGTGCGGGACCGGCGCGCGGTCAACCGCCTTTTCACGCAAATATGTGACGCGACAGCGGTTCCCACGGTCCGCCACGATACCACCAGCTTGCCAGACCCACGATCCGGGCGCTTCGCGGGCGGAAATCCGCCTCCAGCGACGCCTTGAGGGCCTTGGCGACCGCTGGATCGACCTTGTTCTGTACGGTCACGTGCGGACGCCAGCCGGAGCGGTCCTGCGGCGTCAGCACGGTTTCGAACGCATCCGCCAGTCCGGCGCGAATCTCCTCGAGCTCCGGGCAATCGATTCGGAACGCAACGCCGCGGCCGAGCGACATGACGCCTGCGATTCGGGCCTCGGGCGCAGGCACACCGCGCGTCTCGGCGGTCAGGCGTTGCTTCAGCTCGCGCTCCAGGCTCGGCGCGAGGTGGTGAAACATCGTCAGATGCGCCGCGAGCTGGTTGCGTTCGGGCGGAAAGTGCGTCCGGCGCAGATCGTCGAAGAACGCGGTATCCGCCGGGCCGAACAGCGCCGTCACGATGATCGGCGCGGGGGTGGAAGTGTCCAAGGTCAAATCTCGAGCTGGCTGCCAAGTTCGACCACGCGGTTGGTCGGCAGGCGGAAGAATTCCATCGCGCTCTCGGCGTTGCGCAGCATCCAGGCGAACAGCTTCTCGCGCCAGATCATCATCCCCGGCCGCGACGACGGCAACAAGGTCTGCCGCGCCAGGAAGAAGCTGGTATCGATCATCCGGAACTCCGCCCCACAGCGATGCACGTTCGCCAGCGCGTGCGGCACGTCAGGCTCCTCGACGAAGCCGTAGCGCAGGATCATCCGGTGGAACCCCGACCCGAGGTCGTCGAGCGAGCAACGCTGCCCTTCCGGGATATACGGCTCGTCCGCGATCTTGACCGTCAGTAGGATGATTCGCTCATGGAGCACCTTGTTGTGCTTGAGGTTGTGCAGCAGCGCGTGGGGGACGCCCTCGGGCGACGACGTCATGAACACCGCAGTCCCCGGCACGCGTGTCGCCGACGTCGCTGCGGACTGGATGAACACCTTGATCGGCATGGCCGATTCGCGCATCCGGTCGATCATCAATTGCCGCCCCTTCGACCAGGTCGTCAGCACGACGAAGATGAAGAACCCGACGAGCAGCGGGAACCACCCGCCTGAGGAAATCTTGGTCAAGTTGGCGGTGAAATAGGCACCGTCGACCAGGAAGAAGATCCCGAGCAGCGGAATGGCGAGGAACTTCGACCAGTTCCACAAGCGGAACAGCACGATCGTCAGCAGGCACGTATCGATCAGCATCGCCCCCGTCACCGCGATCCCGTAGGCCGAGGTGAGGTTGGACGAGGTGCGGAAGAAGATCAGCAGCAGCAGCACCATCGTGCCAAGGATCCAGTTGATCAGCGGGAGATAGATCTGCCCGACCGTCGCGGCGCTGGTGTGCTCGATCCGAAGCCGTGGAATGAACCCCAGCTGGATCGCCTGGTGCGTCACCGAGAACGCGCCCGAGATCACCGCCTGCGACGCGATCACCGCCGCCGCGATCGACAACAGTACCAGCGGCAGGCGCAGATGCTCGGTCGCGAGCATGTAGAACGGGCTTTCGAGCGCGGGCATCCCGATCCGCGACAGCAACGCCCCCTGCCCCATGTAATTGAGCATCAGGGCGGGCAGCACGACGCACAGCCACGACACGCGGATCGGATTGCGGCCGAAATGCCCCATATCCGAATAGAGCGCCTCGGCCCCCGTCACGGCCAGCACGACCGACCCCAGCGCGAGGAACGCCGGGAGCGGGTCCGACGCGAAGAACTCGAACGCGTAATGCGGCGACAGCGCCCACAGGATCTGCGGCGTCTCGATGATGCTCAACAGCCCCAGTGCCGCGATCACCGCGAAATAGACCATCATCACCGGCCCGAAGAACAGGCTGACGCGCGCGGTCCCGCTGCGCTGGATCGAGAACAGCCCGATCACGATCGCCATCGCGATCGGCAGAACGAATTGCGACAGCCCCGGTGCCGCGACCTTGAGCCCCTCGACCGCCGACAGCACCGACACCGCCGGGGTGATCATGCTGTCGCCATAGAATAGAGCTGTCGCGAATACGCCCAGCAGGACGATCCCGCGCGACCAGCGCCGCGTCGTCGTCTTTCCGTTGACCAGCGCCAGCAGGGCTAGGCTACCGCCCTCGCCCTTGTTGTCCGCGCGCATCAGGATCGCGACATATTTGAACGTCACGACGATCATCATCGACCAGAAGATCAGGCTGACGACGCCCATGATGTGCAACGCGTCGACCGCGAGCCGGTGGTGCCCCGCGAAGGTTTCGCGGAAGGCGTAGATCGGGCTGGTCCCGATATCGCCGAACACCACGCCGACCGCACCGACCGCGAGCCGGAGAAGCCCGTTCTTGCGATGTTGCGGCTCGATCGTGGCGGAGTCGCCTACGGTCGTCAGGTCCGTTGCGGATGCGTTGACGGTGCTCACAATGTGCTGAATCTCAAGCCGATTTCAAACAGATAGGTCGGGAATGACCGCATGATGCCAAGGCCTCGATGGTGCAGCGCAATAGCACGCGCCCAAAGCCCGGGCAACGCGTCCCAAACGCACGCGTGCCATCCGGGTCAAGCCTCGGTCGCAAGCGTGCGGATGGTGAATTGCGTGATCAGGCGGTGTACGCCCGGGAGTGCCGAGAGCACTTCGCGATGGATGCGTTCGTAGCTGTCGTCCTCGCGGACCAGGACCTTGAGCAGGTAATCGGATTCCCCGCTCATCAGATGCGCCTCGCTGACCTGTGCCGTCCGCGCCAGCGCCAGTTCGAACGCCATCATCGTCGCCTGCCGCTGGTCGGTCAGCGTCACCGAGACGAACATGGTCGACGGATTGCCGCGCGCCGCCGCCGACAGGCGGGCACGATAGCCCAGGATCATCCCTTGCTGTTCGAGCGCCTTGACGCGCCGGTGCGCCGCCGATGGGGAAAGCCCGACCCGCGCGCCGAGGTCCTCGCTGGTCATCCCCGAGTCCGCGCCGAGCTGCGCGATGATCTTGCTGTCTATACTGTCCATCTGCGAGCGCTTTGCGCTTATCGGCCTTACCGCACAATATCATCCTGAAAGCGCGGACGCCGATGGGCGACTTTGCAAGCACATTCCGCCCGGACTGGTGTATTCTGCGCCAAACCAAAACGGAGAGTGACATGCGCGTTGGCGTTCCTAAGGAAATCAAGAACCACGAATATCGCGTCGGCCTGACGCCCCCGTCGGTCGCCGAACTGGTTGCCGCTGGCCATACCGTCGCGGTTCAGACCGGTGCTGGCCTCGGGATCGACTTCGAGGACGCGGACTATGTCGCGGCCGGCGCGACGATCCTTCCGGATGCCGCCAGCGTGTTCGCGCAAAGCGACATGATCGTGAAGGTAAAGGAGCCGCAGGCGAGCGAGATCGCGCTGCTGGAAAGCCGCCACCTGCTCTTCACCTATCTCCACCTTGCGGCGGACAAGCCGCAGGCCGAGGGCCTGATGAAGTCGGGTGCCACCTGCATCGCTTATGAGACGGTGACCGCGCATGACCGCTCGCTCCCCTTGCTCAAGCCGATGAGCGAAGTCGCGGGCCGGATGTCGATCCAGGTCGGTGCGCATTATCTCGAGAAGGAACAGGGCGGTCGCGGCGTATTGCTCGGCGGCGTTCCGGGCGTTGCACCCGCCCGCGTGGCCATTCTCGGCGGCGGTGTTTCCGGCGTCAATGCGGCGCAAATGGCGGTCGGCATGCGCGCCGACGTCACGATCTACGACATTTCGAACGCACGGCTTGCCGAGTTGGACATGTTCTTCGGCAGCCAGATCAAGACCGCTTATGCCAGCAAGGCGGCGATCGCGGCGGCGGTGAAGAATGCACATCTGGTGATCGGCGCGGTGCTCGTCCCCGGCGCGGCGGCCCCCAAGCTCGTCACCCGCGACATGCTCAAGACGATGAAGCGCGGCTCGGTACTCGTCGATATCGCGATCGATCAGGGCGGTTGCTTCGAGACGAGCCACGCGACCACGCACGAGGACCCTGTGTTCGAGGTCGACGGCGTGATCCATTACTGCGTCGCCAACATGCCGGGCGCGGTCGCGCGCACGTCGGCGTTCGCGCTCAACAACGCGACGCTGCCGTTCGTGCTCAAGCTGGCAGGACTCGGCGCGGAAGCGGCCATGGCAGCCGATCCGCATCTCGCCAACGGCCTCAACGTATCGGGCGGCAAGATCCGGCACGAAGCAGTGGCAGAAGCGCTCGACCTGCCGTTCGACGCCTGGACCCGCTAAGACACCTCGCACCGCTCCGGCGAAGCTGATACGATGCATCCGTGCGTATCGTTCAGTTCGTCGGAGCCCTGCTCTGCCTCTTGGGGGCACCCGCAGCGGCGCAAGTCATTCCCCCACCGTTACCGGCGCCGATCGTTCAGATCCTGCCGATCGCGCCGGTTGCCACGCCCCCTCCCATCGCTTCGACCAAGCCAGCGCCGTTGCACGAGACCGCCGCCGATGCGCTGACCGAAGATGCGCAGGAATATGCGCGCCAGTTTTCCGTGCCGATCGCGGAAGCGCGCAGTCGCCTCGTCGCGCAGGAAGCCAGCGTCACCACGACCGATGCCATCGCCGATGCCTATCGCGACAGGCTTGCCGGCATAGCGATCGAACATCGACCGACGTATCGCATACAGGTCTACCTTACCGGTACCGAGCCGGTTGCCGACCAGCGTGTCGTGGTCGGTCGTTTCTCGGTGCCGGTCCAGTTCCGTACCGGCGCACGCGTGACTCGCGACCGGGTAATCTGGGCGATGACCAATCGGCAGGCTGCGATCCGCGCCGCCCTGCGCAGCCCCCCCGGAATGGGGCTGGATCCCCGCACCGGCGAACTGGTCATCACGATCGGAAGCCTCGACGCGCGCGACGGGATCGACGTGATCCGCCAACGGATTGAGGGGATCGCCGGGGTTCCGGTTCAGGTCCGCGCGGTCGATCATGTCGACGTCAATCTGGCGGTCGAGGGTGGTGCACGGGTCGAGGGCGTCGATCCGGGCGACGGCAAGCGATACCTTTGCACGTCGGGATTTGCCGTGACCGACGGCACGCGCGACGCGATCACGACCGCGGCGCATTGCGTCGACGAACTGAGCTACCGTGACCGGACGGGCACGCTGGTGGCATTGCCGTTCGTGGCGCAATGGGGTTGGGGTTACCGCGACGTCCAGATCAATGCCTCGCCGGAACGGCTGGAGCCAACTTTCTTCGCCGATACCGCCAAGACCCGCGTTCGCAGCGTCACCGGCACGCGCAGTCGCGCCAGCACGCGCGCGGGGGATTTCGTATGTCATCGCGGCGAACGCACAGGGTATAGCTGTGCCGTCGTTCAACTCACTGATTTCGCGCCTGCGGGTGACTTGTGTGGGGGTGCCTGCCTGCCGACATGGGTCGCGGTTGCTGGTCCGACGTGCAAGGGTGGCGACAGTGGGTCCCCGGTGTTCACCGGAACCACCGCGCTCGGGATCGTGAAAGGCGCCAGTTACCGCCGTGACGGGAGCTGTGCCTTCTATTTCTACATGGCCGTCGATTATCTCCCGGAAGGCTGGGCCATCCTCCGTCTGCCGCAAACCCCGGGTTTGGCACGACCAAACCGCTAACTATTGTTGTCGTGCACGGCATGCCGACCGAAGCGCCCCCGCGTGCATACGTCCGCTACCGTTGCCGACAGCCTGCTCAACTGCTGGTGATCGGCAAGGTATCCCATTGATCAACAAAGCTTGTCTTCCGACGCAGACGCGACCATCCTCGGTGTACAGTGGTAGAGGGGCTACCATCGCACGCCGCGCGGCACCGAAGTCACGTTAATCAATCACACATAACAACGTGGCAGCGCAGGTTCGAATTGTTCGCACGGGGGGGCGAAGTGATCACTACCGTTCTTCGCATTCTGGCGCTGTTCGGGTTGCTTGCGGTAGCGACCGGATCGGCGAACGCCGAGGTCCCGCTGTTGCATTCGGCTTGCGTCGCCTATGTCGAGTCGGCCGCAATCCCGAAGACCGCTTCGGTCGCCAACCTTCCCTATGCCTGTCAACGCGGTTCACGTCCCGCAGGTACGCGCTGGACGTGGCTACGGCTCGATACGGCCCGGTTGGGCGATATCCGATCCGAATGGCATCTCCTGATCGATCAGTCCCGCTTCAAGCGCATGATGGTGATCATCGTCCGGCGTGACGGGACGGTTCGTCGCGTCGTCCGGACTTCGGCCGAGCTTCAAGACGTCGGGGCACCGGGCGGCGTTCTCGATTTCTCGTTTAGCGACCATGGCGCGGACCTTCGTGCGCTGTACCTGGGCTTCGACAAGCTCGATGATCTCGCGCTCGTCCGTTCCGTTGCGGTCGCGACCGAGGCAGAGGCCGCTAGGTCGCGCGATCGATGGCTGATTCTGATGGGCCTGTTCGCCGGCACACTATTGTCTGCGTTCACCTATAACGTGCTGATAGATCGCGGGAGCCGTTTCCCGTTCCAACGCTGGTACCTCGCCTGGATCACGATCGCGCTGTCTTATGGTCTGGCCTGGTCGAACGTTGCCGGGATGCTCATCCCGGGATTTGTCGGTCCCGTTGTCGTGTCGATCGACTACATCCTGGTCGGGTTGCTGGTCGCCGCGGGAAGCATGTTCTTCCTGTCGCTGGTCGAGGATCAATTGCTGCCCCCCTGGTTGCAGCGCAGCGGGCGTGGACTGGCGCTGACCGGTCTGCTCGCCGGGCTGCTGGCCGCGACCAACGAGGTCCTGTTTCCGCCGATCCTGATGGATCGCCTGCTCAACCTGGCGGTGATGGCGAGTGCGATCATGGCCTTCTTTGGTATCGGCTATGCGATCCGCCGCGGCAGCCGGGTGGTCTGGTTCTACGTGATCGGGTGGGGGCCGGTCATCGCGATCTTCGCGTTGCGCGTCCTGCGCAATTTCGGAATCTTCCCGCAGGGCGACATGCTCGACGTCGCAATGTTCGCCGCTCTGGCGTTCGAAGCCGTCATCCTGTCGCTCGCCACGTCGCATCGCTTCAGCACGCTGCGCAACGAACTCGACCATGAACGGCGGAGCCGTGAATGGGGGTTGATCGAAGCGGAGAAGCTGCGTCACGCGGCCTTGACCGACCCGCTCACCGGGCTTGGCAACCGCGCCGCATTTCAGACGGCACTCCAGACGCGGATCACGACGGGACGCGCGGCACCCTTCACCCTTTTCCTGATCGACATCGATCACCTCAAGGACGTCAACGACCGGCTTGGTCATGCGGCGGGCGACGCGATGCTATGTCACATCGCGAACCGCCTCGCCGAACTGGCCGGGGCGAACGACGCCACCGCGGTGCGTCTGGGCGGGGACGAATTCGCCATCGTCGCGGCCGATGCCGAGGACCGGTCCGCCCGGATCGAGACGGAACTGGCCCGGATCCAGGGTGCAATCTGGCATCATGTCGATGACCGCAGGGCGCTTTCACTGAGTATTGGGTCCGCCCGCTGCCCGCGCGACGGACACGAGCCGGACCTGCTATACCGTAACGCCGACCTCGCGCTTTATCAGGCAAAACGTCTCGGGCGCAGCCTGCACCATCGGTACGACGCGATGTTGCGGACATTGCTCGAGGTCAGCACGACCTTCGCGAGCGACGCAGAAACCGCGATGCAGCGCGGGGAATTCGAGCTGTTCCTGCAGCCGATCGTCGATCTCGAGGAAGACCGCGTCGTTGCCTACGAAGGACTGCTGCGCTGGCAACATCCCAAGCACGGCCTGCTGATCCCCAGTCAGTTCGGCGACATTCTGGTCGAGGAACGCATCGGCCCGCGCGTCCAGGATCACGTCCTCGACATCGCGCTGGGTCTGTTGCGCGACAATGCCAGCGAAATCCCGTGCCTGTGCGTCAATTTCACGTCGGCGCAGCTGTCCGGCCCGGTCGCCGCCAAGCGCGTCCTCGCGCGGCTTGCGCATTTCGGTGTGCCGCCACACGCACTGTGTATCGAGGTGACCGAGGGTGTCATGCTAGGTCGCGCCGCGGACGGCGTGATCGGTACGCTTCACGCGCTGCACGACGCCGGGGTCCGGATCGCGCTGGACGATTTCGGCACGGGTTACGCATCGCTCAGTCATTTGCGGCAAGTGCGCGTCGATACGCTCAAGATCGACCGCTCGTTCATCTCGGCCCTGGAACACGCGTCCGACAGTGCCGAGGAGATCGTCCGTGCGATCATCGGGCTGGCGCACGGCCTGGGCAAGACGGTCGTCGCCGAGGGGGTCGAGAATGAGGCGCAGATGCGCATCCTGCTCGAACTCGGGTGTCGCTATGTTCAGGGGTATCGCTTCGGACGACCGCTTCCGTGGCGTGCCATCGGCACGGTCACCGCGGGGCGAATGGCGCAGCCGGGAAACCGGTAATCCATCGCGACGCAGACCCGGAAGGTAAGCGATCCGAATTTATATAATTGAAATAATTAATACTGTCATATTGAGCATCCATGGGGACCACGTCGCCGGTTCGGCGACCCAAATCATCCTGGGGGGTCCATGCTCAAAACTCTGTTCGCCACGGGCACCGCCCTTGTAGCGCTGTCCACCGCTCTCTCCGCGCCGGCTGGTGCACAGGCTGTCGGCACACCCGACACTACCCCAGCGACGACGACATCAGTCGACTCGGCACCAGTCGACAAGGCCGCCGTGGAAAAGGCTGATCAGGAGGGGACCGATATCATCGTCACCGGGTCGACGCGCGCGCAGCGCCGCTTCGACGTATCCTACGCGATCAACACCATCTCGAAAGAAGACGTCGAGAAGATCGCCCCGGTCAATTTCGCCGATCTGATCGGTCAGCTCCCCGGCTTCCAAACCGAGATCACCGGCGGCGAGGTCCAGAACATCTACCGTATCCGCGGCCTGCCGAACGACGGCGGCTTTGTCAGCTTCCAGCAGGACGGCCTGCCGCTGTTCCACGAGAATGACGGCGTGTTCTTCCGTGGCGACGCGATCCTGAAACAGGATCTGATGACCGACCATGTCGAGGTCGTCCGCGGCGGCCCGGCTCCCGTCTATGCCAGCTATTCAGGCGCAATCGTCAACGCGATCACCGTGACGGGCAAGGACGTGACCCGCGGCAAGGCGCAGCTGACGCTCGGCGATACCGGCCTCTACCGGCTCGACGCATATCAGGCTGGGCCGATCTCCGAGAAAACCTATTATACGGTCGGCGGCTTCCTGCGCTATCACGACGGCTACCGCGACAATGGCTTTCCGAACGACAAGGGCGGACAGATCCGGGCCAACATTTTGCACGAGCTGGACAATGGTTCGATCAAGTTGAACGTCAATTACGTCAACGATCACAATACCTTCTATTTGCCAATCCCGACCGCCGACCCCCGCAACCCAAGCGTGTCGCTCGACCCCTACATCGACTATTTCAACGGCACGATGAACTCGCCGGCGTTGCGCAACGTCAATCTGAAATACCGTGACGGCGCGGGCGTGATTCAGAACCGCAACAGCGACCTGTCCGATGGGCGACATATGCAGATGGTCAATGTCGGTGCGCAATATGATGCGGATTTCGACGGCTGGCTGGTTTCCGCAAAGGGCGGGTTCACCAAGGGCAAGCTGGACTTCGCAGCGTTCTATTCGACCACCAACCCGGTGGACGGCAATGCGTTCGCGAACAGCTATCTGGCGCGGACCACCGCCGCGTTCGGTGCGGTGTCGCGGTTGGGGTATGTGCTGGCGGGTACGAACACCGTCTATGACCCCAATGCCGCGTCGGGCCTCGTGATGCAGGGCCAGTACCGCGACATCCATTCCAGCTTTTACTCGGCACAAACCAACCTGTCGGTCGCCAAGCGCTTCGACACCGGCTTTGGCAGCCATGATCTGAAGGTCGGCTTTTACGGCAGCCTGTATGGCGAGGACAGCAAGACGCAGTATCAGAACTACCTGATCGAAGTCCGCGGCCAGCCACGCACGCTGGATCTGGTCGCCTATTCCGCCACTGGCGCCGTGCGCGGTCGCGTTACCGATAATGGCGTGCTGAATTACGCCGCAACGCTGAGCCAGGGTGATTCCGACGCGAAGATGTTCGCGCTTTACGCCAACGACACTTGGGAGATCGTCAAGGGGCTGCGGATCGACGCCGGCATCCGCCACGAACGCTATAAATACACCGGCTATGCTGCGCTGACGGCGCAGGCAAATCTCGGCGACGCCACGACGCTGGCCGATGATACCACCCGCGCGTTCACCGGCGCGATCCTGAACCAGAAACTCTCCCCGAATGCGACCAACTGGACGGTCGGGGCGAACTACGATTTCAGCAATCACATCGGCGTGTATGGCCGCGCCTCGCATCTGGAAACGCCGCCCAACGTGCAGACGGTGATGAGCATCAACCCGACGATCCTGACCACCGTCGCCGACCAGTATGAGGCGGGGTTAAAGCTCGCCTCGGGACGCTCCTACCTCTACATCACGGGTTTCTACACCAACTTCGACCCGCTCAATGCCTCGTTTTTGGCGTTCGACCCGACCACCGGCCGCAACGACGTGAACGTCCCCTTCATCGGCAAGGCGAAGGTCAAGGGGATCGAATTCGACGGCGCCTGGCAGGTCAAACCCTGGTTCTCGCTCAACGGCGCGCTGACGATCAGCGATCCGAAATACAAGAATTTCGAAAGCTCGACGGGGGCCGATCCGACGCAGGCCGAGGGCAACCAGATCGTTCGCCAGCCGAAGGTCTATGGCAACATCCGCCCGAGCTTCGACTTCGACACGAACGGCACGAAGATCTCGGTCTATGGTCGCTTCACCTATATGGGTAAGCGCTACGTCGACCTGTACAACAACACGGCGCTGCCAGCCTATGGCACGACCGGGGCAGGCGTGACGCTTCGCCACGGTTTGTGGCAGGTGCAAGTGGTCGGGGACAATCTCTTCAACGCGCACGGTCTGACCGAGGGCAATACCCGCACCGATTCGCTGAGTGGCCAGGGCAATGCGGAGGCGATCTACGGACGGCCGATCTTCGGTCGCAACTTCCGCCTTGTGATCGGCAAATCCTGGTGACGGCGGGTCGGCCAGCGCGGATGGCGATGACGATCGTCGCGCTCGCTCTGGCGGCTGCGCCGGGGGTAGCCGCAGCTGGGGCAGTCCGTGACGCGGTGACCGACGGGCTATCGCAGCGCCTGTTCCCTTTGCTGGACAAGCTCGGGCACAACCCTGCGGCAATGACGGCGCTTGCTGCACGGCCAGACGTTACGGACGTTCTTCACGCGCGTTCGGTTCGGCGCGAAGCCTGTGCGCAGGACGTGACCTGCATTGCGCAGGCGATGATCTGGACGCAGAGCGAAGCCGCCGTTCTGGCCGCCAGCCTGGCTGTCGCAATTCCCCAAGCTACGGTCCCGTCGGCGGACGACGGTCCGGCGGCACAAGCGGCACGCGAGATCGAGGGCATCAACGTGATCGTCCGTACGTACGGCTTGGGTCAGGTCCCGCGCTATTCCGCTATCGACGGGCCGGGAACGATCGCGCCGGAGGAGACCCGCGCCCGCCTGGCG
Organism: Sphingomonas sp. PsM26; assembly: GCA_030433805.1. Taxonomy (GTDB): domain Bacteria; phylum Pseudomonadota; class Alphaproteobacteria; order Sphingomonadales; family Sphingomonadaceae; genus Sphingomonas. Next base: position 32,899 of record JARUXA010000015.1, read on the forward strand.
GCGGCCTCCTGGCTCTCGCAGGCCCCGCGGGAAGGCTCGGCGCAAACGCTCGACCCAAGCGCGGACTTCGCGCTGGCACTGCTGGATGCCAGCGACCGCACCGACGCGATCGGCTTTGAGCCAATGACAGGTGGCTTGAATGCCACCCCGATGAAGCGCGCGCATGGCCTCGACTGGAAACGCTATCGCTACAGTGCGATGATCGTCACCGGGGTCGGGCCGGAAACACCGGACATGCCGCTCAGTCCGTTCGGCAAATATCACCTCCGCCTGGCTGCGACCCGCTTTGCCGAGGGCGATATTCCGTTCATCATCGTAACCGGCGGACGCGCCCATCCCCGCGCCACGCGCTTCACCGAAGCAGAAGAAATGCGCCGTGCGCTGATCGAGCGCTACGGCGTGCCGCCCGATGCGATCGTGATCGAGCCATATGCCCGCCACACCACGACCAACCTGCGCAACGCCACGCGGCTGCTGCTGGCAATGCACGCCCCCTTGGCGATGGACACGCTGATCGTCTGCAACCCGGTCCAGAGTGCCACGATCGAAAGCCCCGCTTTCCAGGAGCGCAACCGTTCCGAACTGGGGTATCGTCCGGGGACGGTCGGACGCCGCCTATCCCCGACCGCGCTCGAATTTCGTCCCGCGCCGCAATCCGGGCGCGTCGATCCGCGCGACCCGCTCGATCCCTGATCCGGAGACCACCATGCGCCTTGCCTGCTACGCCGCGATCGTGGCCATCGCCCTCCCCTCGATGGCACACGCCTGGGGCGGCACCGCCCATACCGTCATCGACCGCACCGCGATCGAGGCGATCCCCGCAGACGGCCCGACGTTCCTGCGCAAGTACGAGGATTATATCGGCCAGTCCGCCGCGCTCCCCGACAGCTGGCGCGGCAATGCGGAGAATTTCGCGAAGATCGAGGAAGATCCCAACCACGGCTGGTTCCGCGAGCAGTTCACCTTCGTCAAGCCGATCCCGCGATCGCGCTATGAGTTCGTGATCGCGCTCTACAAACACTATGAGACGATCAAGGCCAGCGATCCCGCGACCGCCGCGCGCACCAATGTCCGCTGGACCGGCACCCTGCCCTATGCCGCGATCGAGGCCTATGACCGGATCGTCGTGTGCATGCGCCAGGTCCGAAAAGCACAGGCAGAACACCGCGACGCATCCGTCCCCGAGCAGCACTGCGCGTTCGATGCGATCCGGCTCGGTCATTATATCGGCGACGGCGCGCAGCCGCTGCACGATTCCGTCAACAGCGACGGCTGGCGCGGCCCCAATCCCAAAGGGTACACCACCGACCGTTCGATCCACGGACGGTTCGAGAGCGCCTTTGTCGATGGGATGAAGCTGTCGGTCGCGGATATCGCCCCGCGCATCGGCGCACCCGGGCACCGCGACGGCGACATGTTCAACAGCGTCCTCGCTTTCCTGGATGCCGCCGGGGACAAGATGGAGACGGTCTACAAGCTGGAGAAGCGGGACGGTTTCGCCAATCCGGCGGACACGGCCGTCCGCGAGATGATCTACACCCAGACTGCCGCGGGGGCCGCGATGCTGCGGGACATGCTGTGCCGCGCCTGGGAGGAAAGCGCGCAGCCGCCGGCGAAGGTCGATCCCTCGCCGATCGATTTCAACAATCCGAACTTCAATCCCGAAACCGGCTCCGCCCCCGACTGAACGAGCCAATACGGCGACGCGGTACCGAAGACCCCGTGGGGGTCTTCGGCTTGAGGATGCGTGTTCGCCAAACGGGAGTTGCGCAATTCGACCCTAGAAGTTCGGATCGAAGTTGAAGAACACCGGGTTGGACAGCGCGATCATGGTCCCGCTCAGCGCCATCGAATTCGGGATTTGCGGATAGGGTGTCTGCGCGCCCTCGACCGTGACGCGGTAGTAGCTCCGCACGCCCTGCGCCGGCGTATCGGTGAAATGCGCCGTCCCGGTCGCCGGATCGGTGGTGTACGCGCCGAAATCCTCGCCGTTCCGGACAACCTTGACGCGGTAGGCCGCCGTTTTCGCGGCTCCGCCGGTGAGCTTCACCTCGAACGTCACCGGCTTGCCCGTCGCACGTGTGTTGTCGCCCATCATCATGTCGGGCTTGCCGTCGCCATCGAGATCGGCGCGCAACTCGACCCGCGGATCGTTCGGGTTCGCGCTGACCGATACGCGCCCGTTGGTCAGCGCATCGACCACCGCCTGCGCGGAGCGGTTCTTGGCGAACACCCAGGTCGTCGGCGTGCCGACGTAATTGGCGGTAGCCTGATTGCTGTTCGGCACCGCCTGCGCGGGCGTGTCGGGGACGCCGTGATGCGAATCGCTGCCGCCCCGCCCGGTCAGCTTGCGGCCCGAACGGAGCATGTCGTCCCAGATCATCATCGCGGCGGCGTTGCGGCTCCAGATCGCCGAGTTCCACACTTCGATCGAATCGACCATGTCGTAGGAGAAACCGAAATGGTCCTTGCCGCTCGGATGGTTCGCCGAGAGATGGATCCCGAGCGCTTTCTTGACCGCGAGGATCTTGGCATCGCGCGCATCGCGCACGTCGTACAGCCGTTGATGGTCATAGGGTTTGGCGGAGAAGACGTTGCCGTGGCCGCGATCGGTCGTCCATTCCGCACCGTACAGCAGGATCACCGACTTTGATTTGAATTCGGGGTCGCTCCACGTGTTGTGCGCGATGTCGCCCGCGACGTGATTGTCGTGATCGGTGATCGCGATGTAATCGAAGCCGGTCGTCTCGGCGAAGCGGATGATCTTCGCCTCGGGATTGTTGCTCGAATCCTTGCTGTGGCGCGAGTGAAGGTGGAGATCGCCCTTCAGCCAGACGCCGTCGTCGTTGCTAGCGACCGGCGGGATCTTTGGTTCGGGCGCGACGGGGGGCGTGGCGGCGAGCAGGGCGGCAGCGGACAAGAGGGTTGCGAGCACAGGCGGTATCCTTCGGACCGGGGAACACGGGGCCGGCACCGGACCGCCAAAGCGGGCCAGTGCCGGTGTTTCAGAAGCGGTAGGTGACCGCGGCGCGGACGTTGCGTTGATACATCGAGCTGCCGATGAACACCGCCTGCCCCGCCTCGCTATTGTCGATCGTGCCCGCCCGCGGGTTGCCGTTGGCGAGCCCGAGCGAGTTGGTAAGGTTCTGCGCGATCAGCTGGAGCTGCAGCCTGGGCGTCACATTGACCTGCGCCTGCAGGTCAACGCTGGCATAGGACGGCAGGCTGATCTGGTTGGCGACGTCGGTATAGAGCTGGCCGTTATAGTTGACGTCCGCCTGCACCCGCAGCCTGTCGCCGAACAGCGTGACGCCGGGGGTGATGCGGAAGGTGTTCTCGGGAATGCCGTTGAGCCGGTGGTGCGAATAGTCGGTCAGCTGGCCCGCACTGTTGGTGTAGACGAAGTCGGAAAAGCGAGAGTCCTGATACGTCCACGACGCGTGGAGATCGAACCACTTGACCGGGCGGATCGTCGCCTCGAGCTCGATCCCCTTGGTGTTGGTGTCGCCGTAGACCGTGAACGGCGACAGCAACCCGTTCGCGAGCGTCCGATAGTCGCTGATCTGATAGCTGTTGTAGATCGTGCGGAACCCGGTCGCGTAGAAATCGACCGGCCCGCGCGAATACTTCAGCCCGGCTTCGAGCATGTTGAGCTTCTGCACCACCGGGGTCGCGCCCGCGTTGGTGATGAAGTTCGAGATCGCGGGCAGGCGGAAGGTGTTGGTGTAGCGGACGAACGCGCCGACATACGGGCGAAGCTGGTAATTGGCCCCGGCGGTATAGGCGAAGCCGTCATATTTGCGCGAAAAAGGCGTGAACACGCCGGTGCCGACGCCGACCGAATCGTCCGCCGGAGTGGCGCTCTGGCCAAGGTTGATCTTCTTGGTCCCCTCGACCCGGCCCGATGTCTGGATCTGTTCGTAGCGCACGCCGCCGTCGAGCCGGAAGCGCGGGGTAATCTGCCACTCGTCGCTGGCATAGACCGCGATATTGTCCGATTTGCCGCTGCCATTGGCATATTCCGCGCCGTAGCCGACCACGCCGCCATTGGTGAGCGGCGCGAGCTTCGCGCCGGTGTTGGAGAGCAGATAGACGTCGAGCACGTCGGCATGGTTGGTGACGTCGGTCAGCACCGATGCGCTGAGCGCGCCATATTGCTCGTTCTCATGCGCGAAATAGAAGCCGAGCGCGAGATTGTGATGCCCCAGCAGATCGACCGCGCCGACGACGCGCGTGTCGTTGATGACCTCCTCGAGCGGCACGGTATGGGTGCGCGCAAGATCGACCAGCGCGAGGCCGTTGCCATTCTGGTTCTTCAGGTCGAACGCCGCGCCGGAATCGCGGTAGAACAGGCCGAGGCTCTGGCGCGCGGCGGCGTTGACCGCCTTCCCGTAATTGGCGCTCAGGAAGCTGCCGGCGGGGGCGACCGAGTACGGCGTGATGCTGTTGCGCTGGGTGAAGCTGTCGCGATAGCGCAGATTTTCCTGGATCTTGAACGTGTCGCTCAGCGCATAATCCGCATGCAGGCTGAGCTGCGTGAGCTTCACCGTGCTGCCGAGCGCATTGTCGAACTTCACGTCGCCGCCCGGCGTCAGGAAGGTGAAATAGCGCGTGTCCGGCCCCGCGATATTCTCCTTGCGGTTGTTGAGCCCGGGGACGCTGACGATGTCGCCGGCGCGATCGGTCGTGTAGATCCCGCCGCCCCAATAGCCGACGCGCTCGTCGATCCGCTTGACACCCAGCGTCACCGACCCGCGATCGAAATCGCGCGAGACGTTGAGGCGGATCTGCCCGCCCTTGTCCTGCGTGAAACCCGAATTGTGCGGGCCGTCCGACAGCCGGTAATAACCGCCGGTGAAGAAGCGCCAGCCGCTTCTGCCGATCGGTCCGCCGATCCAGCCGTCGACGCGGTGCGAATTGTAGCTCGACGCTTCGTAGCGGACCAGGCCCTCGAGATGGTCGCCGCCGCGCCGCGTGATTAAGTTGATCGCGGCGCCCGGTGCGTTCGAATAGAAGATCGCCGAGGGCCCGCCGCGCACGACTTCGATCCGCTCGACCGTCTGGTCGATCCGCAGCGACTGGTCGCCGTTGAGCCAGCCGAGCCCTGGATCGCCCTGGATCGGAATGCCGTCCTCAAGCAGCGCGACCGTCTGGAAACCGTCGCTCGGAATGCCGCGGACGCGCACCCCGCTGCTGACTTCGCCCCCGGTCGGCGTGGTGTAGAAGCCCGGCACCTGCTTGAGCGCCTCGGCCACGCCAATCGGTGCGCGGACCCGCAGGTCCTGGTCCGAGATGGTCGAGATCGCATAGCTGGTATCGACCTTGCGCTGCCCCTTCACACCCGCGCGGCCGGTGACGACGATATCGTCGCCGCTGGTCGCGGTCTGCGTCGGGTCAGACACCGCGGTCGGATCGGTCTGCGCGACGGCGGTCCCGCTCGAAAGTGCAGCGCCAGCGATCGCAACGGCCACAGCCGTGCGGGATACTACCGAATAAGTCATCGCAAGCCCCACCCTTTATCGAGTCGGGGCGGCATATGGTAGTTTAAGGTATCATTTTAATGACACCAGCGACTTGCGATTGTCACGAACGCTTCAAGGCCGCCGGTATTCGGGATAATCGAACATCGCCTTGAACACGAAACCCGCATCCGCAAACACCGCTTCGGGGTCGACGTCCTCTTCTTTCAGCATCTCGTCGATCGAATAGGCCAGTTCGACCGAAAGCCGGGTCCGCCGCCGCAACAGCGCGCGGTCGACGTGGGGCAGATGCGGCGCGTAGAGATCGGTCAGCATGTCCGCGACGAAATTGTGCGATTGCAACCGGATGTGCGTAAGGCTCGGTACGGCGTGCAGCGACCGCATGATCCACAAGGCACCGGGTTCGCTGCTCGTGATCGCATGCATCATACGTAGCAATTCGACCGTCTTGTCGGCCAGCACGTCGAGCTCGGCATCCGCGTAGCGCGCGACCCATGTCTCCAGCGCGACGTTCTGCCGCTTCAACAGCCGCTCGGCGAGCGCCGCGATGATTGCATATTTGTCGTCGAAATAGCGATAGAAAGCGGGCGGCGTGGTGCCCGCCCGCTCGCAGATCATGTTGCTCGAAATGCGTTCGACCCCGACTTCGCCGAGCAGATGCCCCGCCGCATCGAGCAACGCGTCATAGGTCCGCTGCGCCCGCGCCTGAACCGGCTTCCGATGACTGCTCAAACGTCGCCCCCCCCCGATACCCCGCCCGAATCCTCCGGTCGTCGCAGCCGGGGAGAGAGCGTCCTTGGGGGAAAGACGGCTGGCTGAGAAGGGATCGCCTGCACCGCGCCTGCACCGATCGCGTCCGCCGACGGTCTGGCCACGGGGTTGCCGCCGTCGTCGTCTGCCACCGGCGCGAGCAGAGCAACGGGCAGCAAGCCCCGACGCGCTCGGGGTCCAGCCTGTAACCGGACAGACCACTTGCCTGACCAACGGATCCGGCTATGTTTAGTTTGCGCCGTTTTGAGCAAATAAACCTATCGTTACCTTCCCGCCAGTCTTGCAGTACTTCGCAATAGTACCCCTCTTCAGGCATGAAGACTGTATCTCTTGTACCATATCGTATCGTCCGAAACGCGGTGACGCCTGGGGATTGCCCTTCGCTACCAATCAGGCCGGGATCGGTCTCGTTCGACCGGGACGCAAAAGAGGAAACAGGGGATGGCCAGGATCTTTGGTTGGCACGCACTGCTCGCGATCGCAGCGATCGCGCCCGGTGCGGCGCGGGCGCAGCAGGTGGCGGGGGATTGGCACGGCACGCTCAGCGTTCCGCCCGGAGTCGCGCTGCGGATCGGCGTGACGATCACCGCCGCGCCCGGTGGCGGCTACAGCGGCGTGATGCAGAGCCCCGACCAGACCCCTGCCCCGATCCCGCTCGACAGCGTGACGGTGGACGGCGGCACGCTCGGCTTCGCGGCCGCCGCGATCCACGGCAGCTATGCCGGGCGTTGGGACGAAGCGCGCAAGGCCTGGGTCGGCGAATGGCGGCAGGGCGCGGCGCTTCCGCTCGTCCTGACCGCGGGCAAGCCGGACACGCGGGTGATCACCGGCCTCGACGGCGACTGGACGGGCGCGATCACGCCCGCGGGTGCCACCATCCGCCTGATCCTCCACGTCACGACCGATGCCCGCGGGACGATCGTCACGCTCGATTCGCCCGACCAGCTTGCCTACGGCGTGCCGCTCTCCACACTCGCGCGCACCGGCCAGACCGTTCGATTCAGCCTCAACGGCAGCAGCTTCACCGGAACACTCGCCGCCGACGGCCAGGTGATCGACGGCACATGGAGCGGCCCCGACTATAAGGGTGCGCTGGTCCTCACCCGGCGCGCGACGCAGGCAGCGGCGCCCAGACGCCCGCAGACGCCGCTGCCCCCCTTTCCCTACCGCGCCGAAACAGTGACGGTGGAAAGCGCCCCCGGCGTGCGCCTGGCGGGCACGCTGACTTTGCCCGCGGGCAAGGGCCCGTTTCCGGCGGTGGTGCTGATCACGGGGTCGGGGGCGCAGGACCGCGACGAGACGATCCTCGGGCACAAGCCGTTCGCGGTGATCGCCGACCGGCTGACGCGCGACGGGATCGCGGTGCTGCGCATGGATGACCGCGGTGTCGCACTATCGACCGGGGACTTTGCCGCCGCGACCGACGACGATTTCGCGCGCGATGTCGCCGCCGACGTCACCTTCCTGCGCGACCGCAGCGACATCGATCCAAAGCGGATCGGCCTGATCGGGCATAGCGAGGGCGGCGTGGTCGCTCCGAAGGTTGCCGCCAGGGATCCGCGGATCGCGTTCATCGTCCTGCTGGCCGGTCCCGGCGTACCCCTGTCGCAAGTGCTGGCCGCGCAGCGCGCCAGGCTATCGCCCGCGATGGGCCAGACGCCCGCGCAGATCCGCCGCGATCAACGCCTGATCGATCACGTCATGGCGGCAATGCGCGGGTCGAAGGACGCGGCGGAAGCGAAAGCGCGCGCAATGAAGGTCATCGCGGCGGAGGGCAGCGCCATGGTCCGTGCGAACGGTCAGGCCGAGATGATGGCGACGGCGCTCAGCTCGGGATGGATGCGCGATCTGCTCGAATATGATCCCCGCCCGACGCTGGCGGCGGTGACATGCCCGATCCTCGCCCTGAACGGCGCGCGGGACGGGCAAGTGCTCCCCGAGCAGAACCTGCCAGCGATCCGCCTGGCGACCAAAGCCAATCCCGATGTCACCATCGTCGAACTGCCCGGCCTCAACCACCTGTTCCAGACGGCTAAGACCGGGACCGTCGGGGAATATAACGACATCGAGGAGACGATCGCTCCCCTCGCGCTCAACACTATGGCGGACTGGATCGGCAAGCATGCGAAGCCTGCCGTCACCCTTCGCTGACGTTCCTTTCGCGCCATGGCAAAACCCCGTTCGTAAGGCTCAATGCGTCGCAGCCCCCCAATTCCCCAGCAGTCCGCGCCGTACAGATCGTTTCGATCGACCGGGTCATCATAAGGGTTCGTGCGTCGTCTCGGCGCAAAGGTCGTCCGGTTGGAAGTACGGGCCCAGCCGCCCGGCAATGCATCGATCGGTATTCGAAGCGTCGTCGCTGGCATATCGCCGCGGGAACCGCCATGCTCGCGTAAACAGCCGGAGCGTGACATGTCCTTCTCCCTTTACGATGCCGTGATCCCCTCCAACATTCAGATCCTCGGTGCGCTCGACGGCATCATCGGCAAGGCCGAGGCGTTCTGCGTGGAACGCGACATGACGCAGGCCGACCTCGTCGACGCTCGGCTTGCGCCCGACATGCTGCCGCTCGGCTACCAGATCAAATCCTGTGCGGTGCACTCGATCGGCGGCATCCAGGGGGCGCGTACCGGTAGCTTCTCGCCTGACATGAGCGCCTGGCCGACAGATCTCGCGGGTCTCCGCGATATCTTGCAGCGCACCGCAGCAGAGCTCTCGGCGCTCGATCGCGATACCATCGACGCGCTGGCTGACGCAGACACGCAATTCGCGTTTGGCGAGATGAGGATGCCGTTCACGGGCGCGAACTTTCTGTTGTCGTTCTCACAGCCGAACTTCTATTTTCACGCGACGACGGCCTATGCGATCCTTCGCGCTCAAGGAATGAAACTCGGCAAACGCGATTTTCTCGGTATGCCGCGCATGAAGGTTTGAGCGGGGGAGACACCCGGACGCCGCCGTTGCGCGTGGTCAGTCGTGCTCGCGTCGCGACCTGATCGGCCCCGCTGTTGCTTTACGAGGTCAGTACACGGAACGGACCTGGTTATACGGTAACGATCGCCAGTGACGGCAAACCTCTATCATCGGATTTTCGGTTACGCGGGTATAGCGACAGGGTTGGCCACGCGCGCTTATCTTTGATGAACGGCGGCGTACGTGGCTTTGGCGGTGGCATCGGAAAGCACGTGTTTACGACAGGCCTTCCGAAGAAGGCAGAAGGCAGCAACAGCCCGGAGAACACCCGATGATGCAAGCGCCTACTATCGTTATCGCCATTGCGTCTGCCCTCGCCCCTCAGGCAAATACGGCAGGGCCGAAGCCGGGGCCTTACCCTCTGCCTACGGTACAGAGCGTCGCCAGTAGCGGCGGCGAAATTGTCCGCGCGTCTTTCATCGACGGCTATGGCAAACCGGCAGGCGTGGTTGCTTTCATGCGCCGTCCCGGCGAGGAACCTCGTGTAGAGGTCCGGACTGCCGCCGGCGGCACGCTGGCGACGGCCGTGCCGCTAGACACTTGGGAACGCGTGCGCTCCGCAGCCGCGCTTTTCGACCGTACGCTTGCGCCGGTGCCCAGTGCGGACGGCCCGTCAATCTGCCTCCATCCTTGGTCGGTGTCCGTCGAAGCGGTCGACCCTGCCCGCTCAGGCCGTCCCACTGCCATCCGCAAGGCCGTCCAGTCCACTTGCGATACCGGGCTGGCAGTGCCGCTCGCGTTCAACCTAGCCCGCGAGGCAGTAGCGGCGTTGCCGGCCTGTGCGCTGCTCGATGCCCGACAGTACCGCAACGATATTGCCCGACTTGCCGGGTGCACCCTGCTGGAAGGCGACCGCGCCGCCGCCGCGCTCGCGCGCAATGCGTATGGAAGCGATTGGTTCGCGAGCACCCGCGGCGACCGTACAGAATACGCAATCCGCCATCTGTTCTTCGATCAAGCTCGAATCGATTGGGCCGGTACGACCGCCGAGGGTTCGGCAGCGGTCGTGAAAATTTGATCGAGCCAGCTGGAGAACGCGTCTGTCTTTCCCCGACACATCATCGGCGAAACGGCCGACCGGGTGAAAATAGAGGGGGTGATCGTCCGGTTTACTGGCAATCGCAGCACTCAAGCACCGGTGACGATGGTCTGGACCAGCGAGAATGGCTTCGGCTTTCGGGTCCGTTCTGCCACCGTAGGTGCAGAAGAACCGGTCCGCTGATGGCCAAGCGGACATTCGCAGCTGCTCCGGTTAAGTCCGCTTTCCGCCATCATCCGCCGATCAGCAGTTCTGCTTCGGAAATTTCTGCCGGCAGACGGAGTAAGCTGTCCACATGGTCGACGCCAAGGCCATAAACGGCATCCCAAGTCCGGGCATGATCTGTCCAATGCCGAAGGCAACCAACGCAATCGCAAAAGCGACAGAGAAATAAACCCAAGTCGGAAACATCAATCGGTTCCTCATTGTGAGGGGTCGAACCTAAGCCGACACTGTGCATAGGTCTACCTCGACTTCGTCGATATCCTACTTGGAAGCTGCCGCTCCGATCACCAATATTCGACAACCAGGCGCTATGCGTCGCCTGCGCCGGCACTTAGCGTACATCTACGTCCGTTCTATGTGCCGAACCTTTTGCGTTGCTTATGAAACCGATAGCGGAAGCGACATGGGGATTCCGACCGTAACCGCTTGCCGGCGGACGGTGGGATTATGACTTGAGTACAGCCTCGCACGGTCGGCGCGGAGATCTGCGGTACGTGGGTTGTGAAAAGAATGGTCGGGGAGACAGGATTCGAACCTGCGACATCCTGCTCCCAAAGCAGGCGCGCTACCGGACTGCGCCACTCCCCGATCCCGTTTGGACGAGGCGGATCGTTCCGCCCTGCCCGGATCTCCGGTCTGCGGCGCATCAGCGCCGCTCCGCGCGGCTTTGCCGTGCGCGGTTGCGGAAGGCAAGCGAAGAATGGTGGGCCCGGCAGGACTTGAACCCGCAACCTAGCCGTTATGAGCGGCCAGCTCTAACCAGTTGAGCTACAGGCCCCCCCTCTCCGTTAGCGTCCACCGCCCGCCGCTGGCAAGCCTGCAGACAAAATCACCTCGCGCGGCGATGCCGCCCTGGCCTCGCGTCGTGCGAAATCCGTAAGAACAGGCTGTCACAACACTGGATTTGCGGCGAACCCTCAACATGGTTCCCGTGGAGCGTATGGGCCTGCCCTGAAGGCAGCGAGGGAACGCTTAGCCGAGCAAGCGAATGCAGCCGATATATGCGACCGCAATTGCCTTCAGCGTGTCCGCCCCGCGCATGGTGTTCGGCGTCAATGCGACTCGCGGGGGCGAACCCATCAGCAAAGACAGACTGCAATCGTGCGGAAGCTGCTCAGGGCCACGATCAGCGGCGCGAAGTCTGCTCGCGCGGACGTGTGGTTCTGGTCGGCAGCTGCAAGGTCAGCGCTTCTCGCCCGATATCGAGCCCACCGCCCAGTTCGGAGGCAAGGTTTGCGATCAGCCGCAGCGCAAAGCCGGTGCCGAGCGTTGGTGCACTATCTGCATCGTCCGGTGCGTCCGCGGAGGTCGTCGCCAGGTCTTCATCGGTATCGCTCGCCAGCCCCCGAGGCCGGTCGAACACCAGACGGATCCGGTCGGGCCCGATTGCGGATACGACCACGCCGATCTGGTCACGGGCTCGGGCGGCGGCGACCAGCGTTGCCAGCAACCTGCCGATCAACCGCTCGACCACGCGGCCGTCGCCTGCAATACACAGCGTCTCGTCGAGCCCGTGCAGCGCAATAGTGGCCCCGCGCAGCGTTGCAAGCGGGGCAAGATCGGTCGCGATCCGATCGAGCATGTCGGTAACCGAGACTCGTTCACCAAGCGGCTGGCCAGCAACCGTCTCCTCCCGCGCGGCCGTGTCCATGTCCTCGATCGCGCCCAGCAAGTCTGCCGTCTGATGGCGAATATCGGTCGCGTGTTCGCGGTAGGTCTCGGCGACCGGACCGAGCATCTCGGTTTCGATCATCTCGGCAAAGCCGGCGATCGCGTTGGTCGGCGTGCGCAGTTCGTGGACGAGTTGGCGCAACGCATCGGCCACTGCGGACGCGTTGGGCACGGGCGGTGCGGCAAGGTCGTCGGCGTCGGCGCGGCTCGCCGTTCCGCGAAAACCGTTGAAGCCGCCGGTAGAACCGTCGAACACCGGCCCAGCGCTGATCTGCCAGGTTCCTGCCGCCTCCGACCGTCCGGCGACAAACAGGCGCAAATCCTGGAAATCCGCCCTTGCGCGGAATGCCTCCGCGACTGCGCCATCGACCCCGGACACCCCCTCCTCGCTGGATGCCTGCGCCAGCGAGATTCCGACGAGCGCCGCCCGCGCTATCCCGTCGACCCAGCGGATCGTGCCCGAGGCGTCCGCTTCGAAATCAAATTGATCACTTGGCACACTTTGCTCCGGTGCAGCGGGCCGCGCGCTGCGTTCCGCAAGCGTGGCGGCGCGCGTACGCTGATAGGCGGCGATCCGCTTGAGCATCTCGGCGATGTCAGACGATCCGCCGGGCGGATTTTCGCCCGCTTGGGCCGGCGTCTCTGCAACACCAAAGATCGCACCGGCCACCGTCCCCGCGTCGTCGGAGGCGGGGCAACGCATCGTGCGTTCGTCCGGCGCCGCGCCTTCCTCCGCACGGTCGACCGTTTCCGGAGGAGCGAGGACGAAATCCACACTGCCGAAGCTTGCCAGCATGGCCACCACTTCCCCCGCAAGATCGCGTCGATGGCGCAGGATCGAGCGCCCTGTCGGGGACAGAAGCGGCAGCAACTCCGCCCAGTCCGCCGGCGCGAGTTGCGCCCCCCGCAGGACCGGAGCCGCGACCGCGATCTCGTCTTCCGCGAACACCATCACCAACGCCAGCGGTGGCGCCTCGTCAGCGATCGCGCGTGCACTCGCAGTGCGCACCGGCGGCGGCACCGATCCGCGGATCATCCGCAACCGCGCGATGACGTCGTCATTGGCAGGCGCACGTCCGCGCCCGATCAGATCGACCAGCTGCCGCCAGGCGAGTTGCGCACCGATCGGGGAGGTCATGTCGCCGGACAGGACGGTTTCAAGGCTGTCGTCGAAACGCAAAGCGGCAATCCTCGGGGGGGTATCGTTACGGTCGAGCGTTGCACCGGTTCTACGCGCACGCAACTGCTTTCGTAACCGAAGATTTTACGACGGAGCAATGTGGGACAATTGCGTTACGCGGTAATTATATTATATCGCCCGCCAACGACACGATGGCAAACGCGCTTTGCCAAGGAGCTTTACGTAATGTCCTTTGATTCGATCGACCGACGCATCCTGGAATTGCTGCAGGACGACGGGCGGATGACCAACGTCGATCTCGCCGAGCGCGTAGGCCTCACCGCGCCGCCGTGTTTGCGCCGTGTACGCGCGCTGGAGGAAGCCGGTGCGATCCGCGGCTACCATGCCGAAATCGACCCGGCAACTCTCGGATATCCGATCACCGTGTTCGCAATGGTCAGCCTGCGCAGTCAGGCCGAGCAGGATCTGGCAGCGTTCGAACAGCATGTCGCGACGATCCCGGAAGTCCGCGAATGCCATATGCTGAACGGCGAGATCGACTTCATCTTGAAGATTGTTGCGAGTGATCTGAAGGGCTTCCAGGAGATCCTGATGACCCAGCTGACGCCTGCGCCGAACGTCGCGAGCGTCAAGACCTCGCTCACGATCCGGACCGCCAAGTCGCTTCCGGGGATCCCGATCCGTAGCTCCTGAACCCGCAACGAACACGAAAAAGGGCGGCCCGAACGGACCGCCCTTTTTTATTGTTCGCCGTTGAAGCGTTACGCCGCAGGCGGTGCCGCGACATAAGTCTGCCACAGCCGTGCGATCGACTTGTTGGGCTCGCTGGCGACCTTGGCGAGTGCCGCCTTGGCCCCTTCCTTGTCACCCGACAGCGCGAGCGCCATGCCGAGGTGCAGGCTGTTGCGATCCGCGTCGGTCGGGCCCTTGCTCTCGGCCAGACGGTACATTTCGACCGCCTTGGTGTAGTTGCGCGACCCGAAATACGCGTCGCCCGCTTGCCCGGCGAGATCACCCTTGGCAGCTGCCTGGGCGTTCTTTTCCTTGGTCGCCGCTGGCGTGCTGCCCGCGATGCCGGTCTTGGCGAGACCGGACAGTTCCTTGCCGAGGACGTTGGTCGCCGGAACGACGTTCGCGGCAGCGCCCTCGTCGAGCACGACCTTCGCTTCGTTCGGCAGACCGACCTTCAGCGCCGAATCAGCGTACTGCAGATATTCGGTCTGGCCAGCCTGGCTCTTGGTCGCCCACATCAGGCGGAACAGGTCGACGCGGTTCTTGCTATACTTGGCGGCGTTCGGACCCTGGAAGCCGAACGTGTAGATCGCCGCGCGCCAGTTCTGCTTGGTGCCGTAATGCGAGAGCCAGCCTGCGGTCCACGCATCGCCCGCTTCGTCCTTGCCGGCCTTGTACAGACGCGTGAACGCATATTTGTACCAAGCTTCCGGCGGCACGCGACCAGCGGCTTCCTCTGCCTTGACCGCCTGGTCGAGTGCTGCGACGCCACCGTCGACGTCACCCGCCTCGACCTTCGACCGCGCCATGTTGAGCAGCAGATCGGCGTCGGTGTATCCAAGGTCCTTCGCCTTCTGATAGCCAGCAGCCGCTTCGGCATACTTCTTCTGCGTGAAGGACAGGCCGGCGCGCTCGTTGGTGCGGATCGCGACTTCGTTCTTCGGCGTCGCCGGGTTGGCGATCAGCGCGTCGAGCATCGGCGCAAGCGCGGCTGCACGCTGGGCGTCGGTCTGGCCCGTGCTCTGTGCGTTGACGAGCGCGAGACGCAGGCTGCTCGCGATGTACTTCTCGTAATCCGACTTGGCGGCCGCATCCATCGCGGCGATGCTCGCCTCAGCCTTCGGGAGATCCTTCGGCGTTGCTTCCAGCGCGGCCTTCGCCGTCACGAAACCATCGCGAACTTCCTTGGAAATCGTCGGCCCGGCCGCTGCTTCTTCCTTCTTCTTCGCAAACGCGGGCGCAATCAGCGCAGCACCGTTGATCGAGACGACAAGCGCCCCGGCCAGTGCAATCTTCGAAACCTTCTTCATCGCCGAACTCTCCTCATGCCTCGAAAGGGCAACCTTGCGGGGGAAATGCCAAGCCGCTCTAGCGCCACGGGTACCACCGTCAAGCGACGCCGATTGCGGCCACCGGGCTGAACAACGCTTGAACTCGCTGAGGTTCCCTTCCGAAACGGTGCGCAACACTTTGACGCGCGAAGGACGCGGGGCTACCGCCGCAAACGATGATTGCCCTGCTCTCCCCCGCCAAAACGCTCGATTACGACAGTGCGCTGCCGCCGATCGAACCGACCCGCCCACAGTTCGAAAGCGAGGCGCAAACGCTCGCAAAAGCGGCCGCGCATCTGTCGCAAAAACGCTTGTCCGAATTGATGAGCATTTCACCGAAACTGGCCAAACTCAACGCCGACCGCTTCGCCACCTTCGCCGATTCGCCCGAGCGGCCCGCACTGTTCGCGTTCGCAGGTGACGTCTATACCGGCCTCGAGGCCGCCACCCTCGATGCCCCCGCGCTCGACTTCGCGCAGGATCATGTCCGCCTGTTGTCCGGGCTCTACGGCTTGCTCCGCCCGTTCGACGCGATGCGTCCGTATCGCCTCGAAATGGGCACGCGCTGGGCGCCGCGGCGCAAGTCGCTGTATGACTGGTGGGGCGACCGGATCGCGGCTGCGGTGCGCGATACCGTCGCCGAGGAAGGATCGGGCGTCGTCCTCAACCTCGCCAGCCAGGAGTATTTCCATGCCGTCGCCGACAAGCTGGAGGATGTGCGCGTGATCGATGTCGATTTCCGCGAACCCGGCCCCGATGGCCCCCGCTTCGTCAGTTTCCACGCCAAGAAGGCGCGCGGCATGGTCGCGCGCTGGCTGTGCGAACACCGGATCACCGATATCGAGGCTATGAAGGGGTTCGACAGCGACGGCTATCGCTACGACGCGGACGAAAGCACCGCGGATCGCTGGAGGTTCACCCGCGCATGACATCGGCTGTCATCATCGGCGCATCCGGCGGGATCGGCGCGGCGCTGGAAGCAGCGCTTCTCGACGAAGGCGCTTTCGACCACGTCTATGGCTTCGCACGGTCGCGCGAGGGCGATCTCCATCTCGACCTGGAGAACGAAGCCACGATCGCTGCAGCCGCGGCCCATGTCGCCAAGGGCCCTGCCCCTACCCTGCTCATCGTTGCGACCGGCCTGTTGCACGAAGGCGAACGCGGCCCCGAGAAGGCGCTGCGCGAGCTCGATCCCGCCTGGCTCGCGCGTGCCTTCGCGATCAACGCGATCGGCCCGGCGATCGTCGCCAAGCATTTCCTCCCGGTCATGCCCAGGACCGGACGCTGCGTCTTCGCCGCACTCTCGGCGCGCGTGGGGAGTATCTCCGACAACAAGCTGGGCGGCTGGTACGGGTATCGCGCCGCCAAGGCTGCGCTCAACCAGCTGATCCGGACCGCCGCGATCGAGGAAAAGCGCCGCAACGACCGCGCGATCGTCGTCGGCCTGCACCCCGGCACCGTGAACACCGCGCTGTCCAAGCCGTTTCAGGGCAATGTCCAGCCGGGACGCTTGTTCGATACCGAGCGTGCCGCGTTGCAATTGCTCGATACGATCGAAGGATTGAAGGTTCCCGATAGCGGCAAGCTGTTCGATTATGAGGGCGGAGAAGTCCCCTTCTGATCGTTTCGGATGCCGCTCGGGGGTGGCATTCACCCGCACGACCCGCTAGGGTTGTCGCAATCCCGTAACACAGCCTAAGGCGCCGCAAATTGACCGACGAGACGCTACTCGCCGACCCTTCCGATATTGCCCCGATCTCGATCGTCGACGAGATGAAGTCGAGCTACCTCGACTATGCGATGAGCGTGATCGTCGCGCGCGCATTGCCCGACGTTCGGGACGGCCTGAAGCCGGTCCACCGCCGCATTCTCTGGTCCGCGTCCGAAAGCGGGTTCGTCTACAACCGGCCGTATCGCAAGTGCGCGCGCATCGTCGGTGACGCCATGGGTAAATATCACCCGCACGGCGACAGCTCGATCTACGACGCCCTCGCGCGCATGACGCAGGACTGGTCGATGCGCGTGCCGTTGATGGACGGTCAGGGCAACTTCGGCTCGATGGATCCCGATCCGCCCGCGGCAATGCGCTATACCGAGGCGCGTCTCGCCAAGGTCGCGAATTCGCTGCTCGAGGATATCGACAAGGACACTGTCGACTTCGTCCCCAACTATGACGGCTCGGAGCGCGAGCCTGCGGTGCTCCCGGCGCGCTTCCCCAACCTGCTCGTCAACGGCGCAGGCGGCATCGCGGTCGGCATGGCGACCAACATCCCGCCGCACAATCTCGGCGAAGTCGTCGACGCGACGCTCGCGCTGATCGACGCCGCGACCGGCGCGCGCGATGAAGTGACCACCGACGAACTGATCGAGATCGTCCCCGGCCCCGATTTCCCGACCGGCGCGATCATTCTCGGCCGCGCAGGCGCGCGTTCTGCCTATGAGACCGGGCGTGGCTCGGTGATCGTGCGCTCGCGCTACGTCATCGAGGAAGGCCGCGGCGACCGTCGTTCGATCGTCCTGACCGCAATCCCGTTCCAGACCGGCAAGAACGGCCTAGTCGAGAAGATCGCCGACGCCGCCAAGGAAAAGCGGATCGAAGGCGTCAGCGACATTCGCGACGAATCGAACCGCGAAGGCGTCCGCATCGTCATCGACCTGAAGCGCGATGCGACCCCGGACGTTGTGCTCAACCAATTGTGGCGGCACACCCCCGCGCAATCGAGCTTCCCCGCCAACATGCTCGCGATTCGTGGCGGTCGGCCCGAGCTGCTCAACCTGCGCGACATCCTGACGTCGTTCATCACTTTCCGCGAGGAAGTGATCACGCGGCGCTCGAAGTTCGAGCTTGCGAAGGCACGCGAGCGTGCGCATCTGTTGCTCGGCCTCGTCATCGCGGTCACCAACCTCGACGAAGTCGTCAAGATCATCCGCGGGTCGTCCAGCCCTGCCGCCGCGCGCGAAGCGTTGCTCAGCCGTGACTGGCCGGTCGCCGAGATCGCGCCCTATATCAAGCTGGTCGAGGCGGTCGAAGCCGAGGTCACCGGCGACACCTATCGCCTGTCCGAAGCGCAGGTCCGCGCGATCCTCGATTTGCGTCTTCACCGCCTCACCGCGCTGGGCCGCGACGAGATCGGCAACGAGCTCCAGGGCCTCGCCGATTCGATTTCCGAGTTACTCGAGATCCTCGGTAACCGCGCGAAGCTGTACGCGGTGATGCGCGAGGAACTCGTCGCGGTGCGCGCCGAATTCGCGACGCCACGCAAGACCGAAATCGCCGCTGCCGCCGATGGCATCGACGACGAGGATCTGATCGAGCGCGAGGACATGGTCGTCACCGTCACGATGCAGGGCTATATCAAGCGCACCACGCTCGACACGTTCCGTGCGCAAGCCCGCGGCGGCAAGGGCCGTGCGGGCATGGCGACCAAGGATGAGGACGCGATCACGAACCTGTTCGTGACGAGCACCCACACCCCGGTCCTGTTCTTCTCGACGCTCGGCAAGGTCTACCGGATGAAGGTCTGGAAGCTGCCGGAAGGCGGCGCCGCGACCCGCGGACGTCCGATGATCAACCTGCTCCCGCTCGCCGAGGGCGAGACGATCTCGACCGTGCTGGCGCTGCCCGAGGACGAGGCCGAATGGGCCAAGCTCCACGTGATGTTCGCGACTGCGGGCGGCAGCGTGCGCCGCAACTCGATGGATGCGTTCACCAACGTGCCCACCGCGGGCAAGATCGCGATGAAGTTCGAAGGCATCGACGCCGACGACCGGCTGATCGGCGTTGCTTTGCTCAGCGAGCATGACGACGTCCTGCTCGCCACGCGCGCGGGCAAGGCGATCCGCTTCGCCGCCGACGAAGTGCGCGAGTTCCAGAGTCGCAACTCGACCGGCGTGCGCGGCATGTTGCTCAAGGGCGACGACAAGGTCATATCGCTGTCGATCCTCCACCGCGTCGGCGCTTCGCCGGAGGAACGCGAGGATTACCTCCGCTTCGCGCCGTGGAAGGGCGAGCGCGACGGCGAGCCGACGATGGACACCGGGCGCTATCAGGAGCTGATGGAGCGCGAGCAGTTCATCCTGACGGTCTGCGCCAACGGCTATGGCAAGCTGTCTTCGGCCTATGACTATCGCCGCAGCGGTCGCGGTGGCCAGGGCATCACCAACATCGACAACATCCCGCGCAACGGTCCGGTCGTCGCGAGCTTCGCCGCGACCAAGGGGCACCAGCTGATGCTCGTTACCGATCAGGCGAAGGTGATCCGCACCACGCTCGGCTCGATGCGCGTGATCGGGCGGAACTCGGCGGGCGTGCGGCTGTTCGATGTCGGAAAGAACGAGCATGTCGTCTCGGCGGCCCGGATCGAGGAAGCCGAAGGCGATGCCGAGGCGGACGTCCGCGACCTGACCAAGATCGAGCTTGCGCCGGACGACGGCGCGGACACGAGCGACGACAGCGCAGCTGGTCCGGAGGATGGCGAATGAGTGACCTGCCCCTTACCGCGTACAAGGTGCTGACCGCCGAGCAGATGACGACGCTGGAAACGGACGGGTCGTTCGCCGGTGCGCCGGTCGACCTTTCCGATGGCTACATCCATCTCTCGACGGCGGATCAACTCACCGAAACCGTCGACAAGCATTTCGCCGGGCAAGGCGGTTTGCATGTCGCAGCGGTCGATCTCGGATCGTTCGGCACAAGCCTGAAGTGGGAAGAGTCGCGCGGCGGGCAGCTGTTCCCGCATCTTTACGGCGGGCCGCTACTGCTCGAGACGGTGATTGCCTACGGTCCGTTGACGCGTGACGAGAATGGCAAGGTGGCCCTGCCCGTCGCGGGCTGAGGGCCGCCAACCGTCACCCTAATCCACATACAGGTCGACGACCTCGGCCCCCTGTGCCTCCGCCTCCAGCAACAGCGTACGGTGGCAATGGCGGGGGTCGCGTTCGTAGCATAGCAACGCGCTAGGCCGTTCCGCCGCGAGTTCGAGCATCCGTGCCGCCTGCACCTGCGCCTCGGGAAGCTCGAGCTGGTCGGCGTAGACCGCCTCGAGCGTTGCCACGTCGCCCTTCTTGGCCGCATCGCGCCCCGCCTTGGGCGTGCCCAGCGCCTTCAGGTGGACATAGTCGATCCCGACGGTTGCAAGCGACGCAGCCAGCGACGTCTTGGAGAACCCCGGCCGCCGCGACAAGGGTAGAGCGCGAACGTCGATGATGCGGACGACTCCCGCCTTGGTGAGCGCGGACAGGAACCCGTCCATCGTCGCGGCCTCATAGCCGATCGTGAAGATTTTCATGCAAGGCGTTCCTGATCGAGCGACGAACCGTGCCGCCAATAGCCATATGGTATCGTGGGTTACCCGGTCGCAAGCACCCCGACCTGCGGAGGAATGGTTGACCGGTGTGCCGTGATCGCCAAAGAGACCGGCATGACACAGGACATTCATATCATCGGCGGCGGCCTCGCCGGGTCTGAGGCCGCATGGCAGCTCGCCGAGGCGGGCTTCAAGGTCCGGCTTTCGGAAATGCGCGGCGCGCCCGCGGACCGTGGCGGCGAAATGACGCCCGCGCATCAGACCGACGGGCTGGCCGAACTGGTCTGCTCGAACAGCTTTCGATCGGACGATGCGGACAGCAATGCGGTCGGCCTGATCCACCAGGAGATGCGGACGCTGGGATCGCTGATCCTGCGCGAGGCTGACATCCACAAGGTCCCCGCCGGATCCGCGCTCGCGGTCGATCGCGACGGTTTCTCGGCTGGCGTGACCGCGGCGCTGGAGGGGCATCCCAACATCACGGTCGTGCGGGAACGCGTGGACACGCTGCCGGACACGCCCGTGATCGTCGCGACCGGCCCACTGACCGCGGCCGGGCTCGCGTCGAGCATCGGATCCGCGACGGGTGCCGATTCGCTCGCGTTCTTCGATGCGATCGCGCCGATCGTCCATTTCGACAGCATCAACATGGAGACCGCGTGGTTCCAGTCGCGCTGGAACAAGGGCGAAGGCAAGGACTACATCAACTGCGCGCTTAACCAGGAGCAGTATATCGCCTTCCACACCGGGCTGATCGAGGGCGAGAAGACCGAGTTCAAAGAATGGGAGCAGAACACCCCCTATTTCGAAGGCTGCATGCCCATCGAAGTCGCGGCCTCGCGCGGGGTCGATACGCTGCGCTACGGGCCGATGAAGCCGGTTGGCCTCGATGATCCGCGCACCGGGCGCTGGCCCTATGCGGTCGTGCAGTTGCGGCAGGACAATGCCAGCGGAACGCTGTGGAACATCGTCGGCTTCCAGACCAAGCTCAAGCATTCCGAACAGGTCCGCCTGTTCCGTACGATCCCGGGCCTCGAGAATGCCGAGTTCGCGCGGCTGGGTGGTCTGCACCGCAACACCTTCATTCGCTCGCCCGAATTGCTCGACCCGACGCTGCGGCTGAAGTCGCGCCCGAACGTCCGCTTCGCCGGACAGATCACCGGCTGCGAAGGCTATGTCGAAAGTGCTGCGGTCGGGCTGATGGCGGGGCGGTTTGCAGTCGCCGAACTGGGCGGTCGCGCAATGACGCCGCCCCCCGTGACGACCGCGCTCGGCGCGCTGCTGCATCACATCACCGGTGCGGCCGTCGCGGATACCTATCAGCCGATGAACGTCAACTTCGGGCTGTTCCCGCCGATCCCCGGGCGGACCAAGAAGGCCGATCGCAAGAAGATGTACACCGACCGTGCGCGCACCGCGCTTGGCGACTGGCTCGCGGTGGCGTGACCGCTCAGCCGTCGTCGCCGGAGGCGGCGGCGGCAGATGGCGGACAGTCGCGCCGGATCCGGGGCGGCTTGCGCTTCGGTGCGGTCGCCGCGAATTCGGTGGGCGTCATGCTCCCCGACTTGTCCTTGTCCGCTTCGGCGAACCGGGCCTCGGTCTTGACCGCCCATTCGTCGAACGACAGCGCGCCATCATGGTTGGCGTCGAGCCGCACGAACGCCTTGCGCCGCGGTGCCAGATACTCCTCGCGCGCGACCGATCCGTTGCTGTCCTGATCGTAGCGATCGAACCGCCTCGCCGCGCGGGTCTGTTCGCTCGCGGCAGGCGCCACGTCGGGCAGTCCCGGTCCCTCCCCGCCTTGCACCAGCGCCGCCTGCGGTAGTGCAGCGACCGAGCGCGCATTGCGATTGAGCAGCAACACCCCTGCCGTGACCAACGCAAGCGTCGCCAGGCACCCCACGATATACCGCCACATCTGCTATCCCCCCTGTCCCCGCCCTAAAGCTATCGGGTTTGCAGGCGCCGGGAAAGCCTATCGCCCCGAAAGCCGATGCCAGGCGAGCCGCGCAACCCGCGCCGGCGAGGTGGTCGGCGCTGCCGCACCGGCGGGTGTGGCCAAATCCATACGGGCGCTCAGCGTCATCGCACCGAGCGACCGGACCGAGCCGCTCCAGCGGACACGCATCGCATCGTGCAGCGCGGCCCCGGCCAGTTCGCGCGGCAACGCCGCCGCGCCGGCATCGCGCGAATGCCGGGCAAGATCGGCAAGCGCCCACCCCGCCCCGGCGCGGTCGAGCGGATCACGCGGGCCTGCCCCCAGGATTCTGCCTGCCAGCACGAACAGCCTCCCGCCCCGCTGTGCCGCATAGAGATCGAGCATCGCGGCATCGAGCGGATCGGGTTCCAGCAGAACCTCCCAGCCGTCGATCATCCCGGCCAGATCCGCCCCGCTGACACCACGCGCCACCACTTCCGCTGCCAGCGCGCGCAGCACCGGTTGCGCGGGCGGCGGTGCGGTGTCGAACGCGGTGAGCGCTTCATGCCACCAGGTCAGCCGCATCTGCCCCACCATCGGTTCCCGCGTGGTCCGCAGGATCTGGCCAAGCGTCTCGTCGAGCGTGAACAATGCCTCCACCCCGGCCCGCAAATCCACGGGTGCATAGGACAGCGCGAGCGCCTGTTCGGGATGTTGCGCGCCGTTCACAGAGTTCCCCCGG
Source organism: Sphingomonas sp. PsM26 (assembly GCA_030433805.1). Lineage (GTDB taxonomy): Bacteria > Pseudomonadota > Alphaproteobacteria > Sphingomonadales > Sphingomonadaceae > Sphingomonas. The sequence continues at coordinate 56,228 of JARUXA010000015.1, forward strand.
AATGCAGATGGTTAGCGCGCCTTAACCATGATCGATCACGCGCGATTATCCCCTTCTGCGGCATAGCGCAGGCTGAAGCGTGCGAATGCGTAACAAGGGACGAAGGCAGCATGACGGGGCAAGCACCCAGGAAAAAAGCGCCCCCGCGCGGGCTGCTGTTGACATTGGCACGCGACGTCCGCGGCAATACGCTGGCCATGATGGCGATGTTCTTGATCCCGTTGACCGGGCTGGTGGGATCCGCCGTCGACATGAGCCGTCTCTATGTCGTCAAGACGCGGTTGCAGCAAGCCTGCGACGCAGGCGCGCTGGCTGGGCGCAAGGGAATGACCGACAGCAACAACACGACGCTCGATGCTGACGCGGTGGCGCAGGCGCAGGCGTTCTTTGCCAACAATTTCAAGAAGGACACCGCGTCGCCAGCGACAGCGGGGTATCTCGGCACGACCAAGGTCGGTTTCACGCCGAGCAAGACCGCCGACAACCAGGTCGAAGCGAAAGCAACCGCGACTGTCCCGATGACGGTCTCCAAGATCCTCGGCACCAGCTCGGTCACGCTCAACGTGACGTGCGAAGCGCGCTACGACGTTGCCGATACCGACGTGATGTTCGTGCTCGACACGACCGGGTCGATGGCTTGCCTCGCCTCTCAGACGTCCGGGTGCAGCCCGACGGTAAAGACCTACACGCGCCCCGACGGTACGACCGGCTATTATGCGCAGGAAGTCTCGGGCTCGAAACTGTCGGGCGTGCGGACCGCGGTGCTCAACTTCTACGATACGGTCGCCGCCAGCGCCGATCCGTCCACGCATATCCGCTACGGGTTCGTCACCTACACCTCGACGGTCAACGCAGGCTTCGCGGTGGCGGCGGTGTCGCCGACCGACCCGACCGTCAATATCTCCGGGTTTCCGCTCTATCTGGTGAACAACTGGAGCTATGACACGCGCCGCTGGAATGGGGACATGTACCAGGCGAACGCAACCGCCAGTTCGGCCACCAACGTCAAGGCGGCGGATTGCTTCGTAACGACATGGCGGGTTCCCGCCACGGGCTACACCACCAACGCTCAGGCGACGCAATATACCCGCACCTATTCAACCGCCAACGGCGGCACGTGCACGCTGACGACCCAACCGTTGAAGCCGCGCTGGATCTACGACTATTCGAAGCTCGACGTCGGTAACTTCGTGATGGGCCAGACCGTGCCCGATCCGACCAAATTCACCGGCGCGACGAGCAGGTGGCAGGGGTGCCTCGAAGAACGCACCACGACGCCCGGCGTGACGAGCTTCGATCAGGACAATCTTCCCGGCGACCTCGATCCCGATCTTATTCCGAACAGCGACCCGGCGACCAAGTGGCGTCCGATGTGGCCCGACGTCGTCTATTATCGTGGCACGGCTTCGCAGCTGGACTCGGCGTCCAACTCGAACATCAACAACAACTGGTCAGGTACCGGTTCCAACAGCGCTAACCCCTATGGCGACTCAGCCAGTACGACGACGCTCGGCACCTGGACCGCGCTGACGATGTACGGCAACATCGCGTCCGGCTACGTATCGTGCGGCAAGCCGGTGCAGCGCCTCGACACGCTCACGCGGAGCCAGGTCAGCAATTACGTCAACGCGTCCGACTTCGTGCCGCAGGGCGGTACCTATCATGACACCGGCATGATCTGGGGCACGCGCATGATCTCGCCCAACGGGATCTTCGCGGACGATACGTCGACCTGGCCGGGCCGCAACCCGCCCAACCGCTACATCGTCTTCATGACCGACGGCGATATGTCGCCCAATGATGACCTCTACGGCATGTACGGGATCGAATCGTATCGCAAACAGGTCGCGGCGGGCAATTCGGCCAACCTGACGACCTACACAAACTATCACAACCAGCGCTTCCTCGCTGAATGCACTGCCGCCAAGGCGCGCAACATCAAGGTGTTCGTGATCGGGTTCGGCCAGACGCTGACCCCGCAGCTGACCGCCTGCGCGTCTGAAGGGCAAGCCTATTACGCCAGTGACAACAAGTCGTTGGATGCTGCTTTCCAAACGATCGCCAAGCAGGTGGCGATGCTGCGGGTATCGAAGTGAAGCGCCTGATCGGGGACCGGCGCGGCGCGACGCTGGTCGAGTTCACCTTCGTCGCACCCGTCATGATCATGGTGATGATGGGGCTGTGTGATCTCACGTACCAGATCTACGCCCGCTCGATCCTCAACGGCGCGGTGCAGAAGGCGGCGCGCGACAGCACCATTCAGGGGGCTGCCGATCAGACCGGCGCGATCGATCAGCGCGTGATCAACATCATGGGGGGGCTGGTCGGCACCATCACACCGTCGTGCGCCACGACGCCTGCCGCCGCGACCTGGTGTGCGACCCGCACGAACTTCACCAGCTTCGCACAGGCGGGCCCCGAACCGTTCAACGACGATAACAATGACGGCATCCGTCAGACGACGGAATGCTATTCCGACATCAACGGCAATTCGAAATGGGATGCCAGCGCAGGTCCCGGCAACAGCGGCCAGGGCGGCGCAAGCGACGTGACGGTCTATACGATGAAGATCACCTACGCGCGCATCTTCCCGGTGGCATCGCTGTTCGGGTGGCCCACGACCCAGACGATCATCGGCAGCACGCTGTTGAAAAACCAGCCATACCAGACGCAGAGTGGGACTGCCGTCGCACCAAAGACGATCTGCACATGAGCGCGCCATCGATCCGGTTGCGGCGTCTCGGGGCGGATCGCCGCGGTGTCGCCATGCTCGAATTCGCGCTGTCGCTGCCGATCGTGCTCGCAGTGGGTTTGTACGGGATCGAGGTTTCGAACCTCGCCTTGACCAACCTCAAGGTCAGCCAGATCGCGCTCGCGCTTGCCGACAACGCATCGCGGGTCGGCGTGGCGAACCAACTCGCGCAGCAGCAGTTGCGCGAATACGATATCAATGATGTGCTCCAGGCCACGCGGCTGCAGGGCGCCGATATCAAGCTGACCACAAACGGGCGGGTCATCCTGTCCAGCCTCGAGGAATCCGGGGGCGTTCAGCGCATCCACTGGCAGCGGTGCATCGGGTTGCAAAAGGGCGCCGGTTACGATTCGAGCTACGGCCGCACGACGATCAAAGGGAGCACGCCGTCGACTGCGGAAGATACCGCCGCCAGCTACGATCCGACCGCCGGCATCAATACCAGGACCGACGGAACCGACGATTCGGCGAGCCATCCGGGGAGCGTCATTACCGGCGGGATGGGTGATCCGGACCAGAAGGTCCTCGCGCCCAAGAACTCGGGCGTGATGTTTGTGGAGATCAACTACAGATATGTACCGGTGACAGGGACATGGTTGCTCGGATCGCAGCAGCTTCGGTCGGTCGCGTCGTTCATCGTCCGCGATCGGCGTACGTTCGCGCTGGTCTCGAACCCTTCGCCGACCGCAAAGCGGTCGACCTGCGATCTGTACACCAGTTGATCTGCAAGCCCGTGCCGAACGCATGACGGCGCGGGAAGCTGCCTTCCCGCGCCGTCATGGCTTGCCGATCCGGACGAGGCCTCAGCCCCGATAGGTAACCTTCTTCACGGCTGCCACGATCTTGTCGCTGGTGACGAGCATCAGCTTCTCGAGGTTTGCAGCATAGGGCATCGGCACGTCCTCGTTGGTGACGCGCAGCACCGGCGCATCGAGGTCGTCGAAACCCTGCTCCATGCAGACCGCCTGGATTTCCGAAGCGATCGAGCAGGTTGCCCAATTCTCTTCGGCAATGACGAGGCGATTGGTCTTCTTGAGGCTCGCCAGCACCGTCTCGGTGTCGAGCGGACGCAGCGTGCGCAGATCGATCACCTCGGCGTCGATCCCCTCTTCCGCCAGCTTCTCGGCCGCTTCGAGCGAAAGGCCCACGCCGATCGAATAGCTGACGATCGTGACGTCCTTGCCCTCGCGCATGATCCGCGCCTTGCCGATCGGCAGGACGTAATCGTCGAGCTTGGGGACTTCGAACGTGCGGCCATAGAGCAGTTCGTTCTCGAGGAACACGACCGGATCCTCGGTGCGGATCGCGGCCTTCATCAGGCCCTTGGCATCCGCCGCGTCATACGGCGCGATCACGATCAGGCCCGGGACGCTCGCATACCATGCTGCGAAGTTGTGCGAATGCTGTGCGCCGACGCGCGACGCCGCGCCGTTCGGGCCACGGAACACGATTGGGCAGCGCATCTGGCCACCCGACATGTAATTGGTCTTGGCGGCGGAGTTGATGATGTGGTCGATCGCCTGCAACGCGAAGTTGAAGGTCATGAACTCGACGATCGGGCGAAGCCCGCCCATCGCCGCACCAGCCCCGACGCCGGCAAAGCCATATTCGGTGATCGGCGTATCGATCACGCGCTTGTCGCCGAACTCGGCGAGCAAGCCCTGCGTGACCTTGTACGCGCCCTGGTACTGCGCGACTTCCTCGCCGATCACGAAGACGCGCTCGTCGGCGCGCATTTCCTCGGCCATCGCGTCGCGAAGGGCTTCGCGCAGCGTGATCTTGACCATCTCGGTCCCCTCGGGGATCGCGGGGTCGCTGACCTTGGCCTTCTGCTCGGCCGCGGCGTGAAGCTGCTGCGTACCGCTCTCGGCGGCCATCGGCACGTTGCTCTCGGGCGCAGGCGGCGCCTTGTCGGCTGGCTGCGCTTCCTTGGGCTGTGCGTTGGCGGAATCGCCCGCACGCTCGCCCGACGACGGCTCTTCGCCCTCGGCGTCGAGCGTCGCGATGACGGTGCCGACCTTCACGTTGTCGGTCCCCTCCGCGACGAGGATCTTGCCGATCGTGCCTTCGTCGACCGCTTCGAATTCCATCGTCGCCTTGTCGGTCTCGATCTCGGCCATGATGTCGCCCGACTTGACGACGTCGCCTTCCTTGACCAGCCACTTGGCGAGCGTGCCTTCCTCCATCGTGGGGGAAAGCGCGGGCATCTTGATCTCAATCGGCATCAGTATTTTTCCACCAGAACGTCGGTATAGAGCTCGGCCGCATCGGGCTCGGGCGTCTGTTCAGCGAAATCGGCAGCTTCGTTGACGATCTTGCGGATCTCCTGTTCGACCCCCTTGAGATCGCCCTCGGTGACGCCCTGCTCTTCGAGCAGCTTCTTGACGTGCTCGATCGGATCGGACTTGTCGCGAACCGCCTGGACTTCCTCGCGGCTGCGATATTTCGCGGGGTCGGACATCGAGTGGCCACGGTAGCGGTAGGTCTTCATCTCGAGGATGATCGGCCCCTTGGCCGCGCGAACCCAGGCGAGTGCTTCTTCGGCTGCGCCACGGCACGCGAGCACGTCCATGCCGTCGACCTGGATGCCCGGGATGCGGAAGCTCTCGCCGCGGCGGTACAGCTGGTCCTCGGCCGACGCGCGATTGACGCTCGTGCCCATCGCGTACTGGTTGTTTTCGATGACGTAGATGACCGGGAGCTTCCACAGCTCGGCCATGTTGAAGCTCTCGTACACCTGGCCCTGGTTGGCCGCGCCATCGCCGAAGTAAGCGAGGCAAACGCCGCCGTCGCCCTTATACTTGTGGCTGAAGCCGAGTCCGGTGCCGAGCGACACCTGCGCGCCGACGATACCGTGCCCGCCGTAGAACTTATGTTCGACGGAGAACATATGCATCGAGCCGCCTTTGCCCTTGGAGATGCCGGCGGCACGCCCCGTAAGCTCGGCCATCACGTCCTGCGGCGGGATGCCGCAGAGCAGCATGTGGCCGTGGTCGCGATACCCGGTGATGACGCTGTCCACCGGGGTCAGCGCGGACTGCAGCCCGACGGCGACGGCTTCCTGGCCGATGTAGAGATGGCAAAAGCCGCCGATCAGGCCGAGGCCGTACAACTGGCCCGCCTTTTCCTCGAAACGACGGATCAGCAACATCTGCTTGTAGAACTCGATCAGCTCGTCCTTCGAAGCCTGGTAAGGCGTCGGTTCATCGGGACGCTCGCGGTTCGGGACCGGAGGTTCAGCTTTACGAAGGGCGGGGGCTTTGGCCACGGACGATCAACCTCGTATCCTGGGATAATGTCGCGAGCCTATAGGCCCGTTGTTGCGCGTATATCAATGTCCCGCATCAAATCCCTGGCGTCGCCGGGACGAACAGAAGTTTCCACGGGCCAAGCAAGACGATGATTGCGGCGCGCGCGCGGCTGCGCCTAAGGGATGAGGCGATGGCAGAGGCACCGCATCCCTTTCGTATTCCCAACTTCCGCGCCTATTGGGCATCGCGTCTGTCGGGGACGGTTGCGATCACCGCGATGGCGCTGATCGTCGGCTGGCAGGTCTACAGCCTCGCCCGCGCCACCATGGGGATTCGCGAGGCAGCGTTCCTGCTCGGCATGATTGGCGCGGCGCAGTTCATTCCGCTGTTCGTGCTGACGCCGGTGGTCGGTCTCGTCGCCGATTCGGTCGATCGCCGCTGGATCGTGCGCGTGACGACGACGATCATGTTGCTTACCGCAGCGACGCTCGGCGTGCTGACCGCGACGCACACGCTGACGCTGACCGCGCTGTTCACCGCCGCCGTGGTGTTCGGCATCGTCCGCGCCTTCTCGGGCCCCGCCTATTCAGCGCTCGCGCCCAACCTCGTTCAGCGGGAAAGCCTGCCGACCGCGATCGCGGTCAGTTCGATCGCATGGCAGGTCGGTTCGATCGCGGGGCCCAGCCTCGGCGGGCTGCTGTTCGCGGTCCATCCCGACGTCGCCTACGCAGTCGTGGTCGGATTGCTGACGCTTGCGCTGGCGACGATGTTCCTGATCGGCCCGGTGCCGCAGCCCCCCGCCCAGCCCGACCAGCGCCCGCTCGCGCGGATCGCACAGGGGTTCGCTTATGTCCGCAACAACCGGCTGGTGCTGGCGACGATCACGCTCGACCTGTTCGCGGTGCTGCTCGCGGGGTCAACCGCGCTGTTGCCGGTGTTCGCGCGCGATATCCTCCACGTCGGCCCGCAAGGGCTCGGCCTGCTCGCGGCAAGCATGGGTGCGGGCGCAACCGTTACCGCCCTGTTCTTCTCGGTCCGCCCGATGAAGACCAACGTCGGGGTCAAGATGCTGATCGCGGTCATGGTGTTCGGTGCCGCGGTCATCGTGTTTGGCCTGTCGCGCAATCTCTGGCTCAGTTCGGCAGCGCTCGCGGTCGCCGGCTGTGGCGACATGGTGTCGGTCTATGTCCGCCAGTCGCTGATCCAGCTGCACACCCCGGACTCGATGCGCGGCCGCGTCAGCGCGGTGTCGCAGCTGACGATTTCTGCCTCGAACGAGCTCGGTGAAGCGGAGAGCGGATTGCTTGCTGCACTGCTCGGCCCGGTCGGCGCGGTGCTGTTCGGCGGCATCGGTGCGATCGTCGTGACGATCCTGTGGGTCCGCCTGTTTCCCGAGCTCAGGCTTGCCAAGACCTTCGACCAGCCCGACATAGCCCTAACAAAGACCCCAGCAGGAGTTGCGCAATCATGAAGGCGAACACCATCCTGGATACGATCGGCAACACGCCGCACGTCCGTATCCAGAAGCTCTTCCCCGGCGCCGAAGTCTGGATCAAGTCGGAACGCTCCAACCCCGGGGGGTCGATCAAGGACCGCATCGCGCTCGCGATGATCGAGGCGGCGGAGCGCGACGGGCACCTCCAGCCCGGCGGGACGATCATCGAGCCGACCAGCGGCAACACCGGCGTCGGCCTCGCGATGGTCGCCGCGGTCAAGGGCTACAAGCTCGTCCTCGTCATGCCCGAAAGCATGTCGCTCGAACGCCGCCGCTTGATGCTCGCTTACGGCGCAACGTTCGATCTCACCCCGCGCGAAAAGGGCATGAAGGGCGCGATCGAACGCGCGCTCGAACTGGTCGAGCAGACCCCGGGCGCGTGGATGCCACAGCAGTTCGAGAACGCCGCCAACATCGACGTCCACGTTCGCACGACTGCGATCGAGATCCTGAACGATTTCCGCGATTCGCCGATCGACGTGATCATCACCGGCGTCGGCACCGGCGGCCACATCACCGGCGTTGCCGAGGCGCTCAAGAAGGAATGGCCCAACCTCAAGGTCTATGCGGTCGAGCCGGAAGCATCGCCGGTCATCTCGGGCGGCACGCCCGGCCCGCATCCGATCCAGGGAATTGGTGCCGGGTTCGTCCCCGCCAATCTCCACACCCAGGCGATCGACGGCGCGATCAAGGTCGATGCCGCTGTGGCCAAGGACATGGCACGGCGCTCGGCTGCCGAGGAAGGGATGCTCGTCGGGATCAGCTCGGGCGCGACGCTGGCCGCGATCCTGCAGAAGCTCCCCGACTTGCCGGACGACGTTCGCGTGCTCGGGTTCAACTATGATACCGGCGAACGGTATCTGTCGGTTCCGGACTTCCTGCCGGAAAGCTGATCCACAGAAAGCCCCTCCCCTGAAGGGGAGGGGCTAAGTTCTTGGGTCCACGCCGCAACCGCGGGATATTTCGCTTCCCGCCAAAAATGCGCTAAGGGCGCCGACCATTCCCGGTCAGGAGCCTTTCGTGCCCCCTTCCTCGTGCCTCTCGTCGATCCGCTGACCCCCGTGCGTCCTTCCCCGCAAGTAAGCACCACGCTGCGCGCGATCCTGATCGTGATCGCCGTGTTGGCCGTGCTGATCCCGGTGCTGCTCGTGCGCACTGCGCCACGCACCGTGTCGCACCACCGCGTCCGGACGCTACCGCAGCGCGTCGTCCCCCAGGCCGAACTCCCGCCCGTCGAACCCGTGGCGTTCCAGAACCTCGATCCGCAGGATGCGCGGTCCTACAATGCCGACGTTCCGTTCGTCGACGGTCCCAACCCCGCCGCCCGGCCATTCCGCCTGATCGGCGATCCTTCCGCCCGCGCCCGCGCGACCGACTGCATGGCGGCCGCGGTCCTGTATGAAGCGGGCGACGACTCGACCGGTCAGCGCGCCGTCGCGCAGGTCGTTCTCAACCGCGTCCGCCACCCCGCCTTCCCCAAGACGATCTGCGGCGTGGTGTTCCAGGGCGCGGATCGCAGCACCGGGTGCCAGTTCACCTTCACCTGCGATGGCGCACTGACTCGCAACCGCTGGAGCGAGGCGCAATGGAACCGCGCGCGCGGCATCGCCGCCGCTGCGCTCAGCGGAAACGTGTTCGGCAAGGTCGGCTACGCGACGCATTATCACACCAATTGGGTCGTCCCCTACTGGCAGGCCAGCCTCGACAAGATCGCCGCAGTCGATACGCACCTGTTCTTCCGCTGGACCGGCTGGTGGGGCACCGCGGCTGCATTCAACCGCCATGTCTCGAGCGACGAACCGGTCGTTGCGGCGCTGGCGCCTTATTCGGAGGCGCACCGTAGTGCGGTCGACAGCATGACCGGCTTACCGATGACGGCAAACCCGCTGTTCGATCGGGCAGCGGCAGAGGCACCGCTGCCGTCCGCGCTCAGCGGCGCGTCGGGGAGCTTCCTGGTGACGCTGGATGCGGACACCATGTCCCCAGACGGCTTCGCTGCGTACGCGGCGCGGGCTTGCGGGGATCGCGCCTATTGCAAAGTTATGGGCTGGACCGACCCGAGCAAGACGCCGACCGCGCTGCCATTGCAACCATCGCAGATCGCCGCGATGTCCTTCAGCTATCTGCGCGACCGGTCGCGGGGATATGACAAGGCTTTGTGGAATTGCCGCGAGTTTCGCCGCCCAGCCGCGAACCAGTGTATGAAGGCCCAGACCTTCCTGTCCACCGCGCAATTGGTCAGCGAGACGCTCAAGCTCGACGAAGAGCCAGCCCCGGCGGCCGCGCTTCCGCCGCATGTCCCGCTGCTGTCCGATGGACTGACCGGTATTCGTCGAAAGGAACCAGCAGCCGACAAAGCTGCGGCACCCGGACGTGGCACGCTGCTCGTACCGGTAATGAAACCAGGCGAAGCGGCTAAACCCTGACCAGATGATCCGCACTGCGCGAACGCAGGCGGATCAGCGAGGCGCGATTTCCCATTCTGCGCCCTTGCGCCGCGCGATCGCACCGACGCGCGCGGCAAGCCGGGGTACGTCATCCGATGCTTCGCCCGTCAGGTGGATCGTACCCGTAACGGGGCGCTGCGCCAGAACCGGTTCGATCGCCACGTGCACGCCGTCAAGCCGCCGCAGGACGCTGACCACTCGGGCAAAAGGCTCCCCTGCAAACGTCACGGCGCCCGTCCGCCAGCCACCGACATGGGACGGATTGACGCGCGACACCGCGACATGCCCGGTATCGTCGCGCGCGGTCACCGCCGCGCCCGCCTGAAGCGTCAGCTTGTCCTTGCGGGGCTGGAACAGCACGGCCCCCTCCGCAACCTGCACATCGAGCCGGTAGCCCTCGCGTTCGGCATTGAACACGGTTCCCATGTCCTTGACGCTCAACATACCCGACCTGAGCAGGAACGGCTTGTCGGCATCGTGGCGGACGTGAAACGTAGCCTCCCCCGCCGCGAGCGTTGCGGTTCGCGGGTTGGACCGGTCAAGTTCGAGCCGCGTTGCGCCATTCAGGTCGACGCGCGTTCCATCGGCCAACGCGATCGTTCGCTGCTCGCCGGGCTTGGTCGTGACGACATAAGGGTCTGCGGTCGTGTTGGGCAGCGACGGCATGACGACCAGCGACAAGCTCGCCGCCAGCGCAAGTGCCCCTGCCCCGACCCCCCAGCGCAGCCACGAGCGTGCCCGGTTGCGCTCGGCCGGCGGCACGGCTTCGGCGGCATCGACCGGGAACAGTTCCGGGTGATCCGCCATATGTTCCAGATCGAGCGCAACGGCATCATACGCCGCAGCGTTCTCGGCATCCGCCTCGAGCCAGTCGACGAAGCTGCGCCAGGCGGCTTCGTCCATGTCGTTCTGGCGCAAATGCCATTCGATCGCCTGATCCGTCCTGTTCGAGCCATCAGCGCTCATGGCGATTCCCTTCGTCTTCAAGACGATGCGGCTTGGCCGTTTCCGCCTCACGCGACTCGTTGGCGCCCGAGTTTTTGGGGCCCGACATCTTCGGGTTGGTGTCTTCATCCACCGGCTCGTCGGTGCGGCCGGCGCAAATCTGCCGTACGGCCCGGCGCAACAGCTTCTCGACGCCGCTCACCGTCATCCCCAGACGTTCCGCAATCTCCTTCTGCGGTTGATCCTCGATTCGATACAAACGGAGAGCCACCCGCATCCGTTCAGGCATCGTCGCGACTTCGGCTTCGATCTGGCGCAACCGTTCACGCCCGAGCAGCGCGCGTTCCGCATCGGGCTGTTCATCCGCGGTCGGCTGCGCGTCCTGCCATGCGGTGTCCCGTGCGCCCGACCGCGCCGTCGCCAGCCGTCGGTCGGCGGCGAGGTTGGACGCCATCCGGCACAGATAGGCCGTCGGTTGCGCGACGGGTTCCTGCACGTCGTGTGTGTCGAGCTTTACCCAGATGTCCTGCAGCGCGTCTTCGGCGTCGTCGGCGGTGCCAAGCCGTGCCGTCAGCAAGCGCAGCAGCAGCGATCGTTCCTGGAGGAACACCGCCTTCAGTCCGGCCTGGCTACCAGAGGGAGATGAATCACATTCCATCACTGCCATGCTAAAGCCCCGATTTCGGCGCTTCGCAAGGCGCGATGCAGCCAAAGGGGGAGAATCAGGCGGCCAGCCGCTCGCTTGTCGCTACAGTACTGCGGGGCTGTAAAGAAGCGTCGCTAGGCCCCTGAAACGGACGTTCGCGGATCCGGTCACTGGTCAGTTGGCGGGCGGCCAGCCGGCGCGCGAGAAACGTGTAGAAGAACCAGTCCCGACCGCTGCCCATCGCGAAATGGTAGGCGAGCCGCTCGATCAGCGTCCAGCGGATCGATGCCCGGTCGCGATCGCGCGACGACGGGGTGCAGCGGAATGCCCCCGCATAGGCGATCCGCCCCACGCGTGCGACGCGGTGCATGATCTCATGGTCTTCCAGCACATAGCCCCAACGCTGCGGGTCGAACTGGCCTACCTGATGGAGTGCGTCCGCGCGGAACACCTGCCCCGCACCGCCGGTGTGGCACTGTCGCGGGAACACCGCCGCGGCGCATGCGATCCGCCGCGACGCGCGTCGATGGTCCCTCGCGGTCGCGTCCGCCGGGACGAAACATGCGCCTGCCGCCACGGCACCACCATCCAGCAGATATCCGGCCTGCCGCAGATAGTCGGGGGGATACAGTGTGTCGGCATCACAGGTCGCGACATAGCCGGACCGCACCTGCGCGACACCCGCGGCGAGCGCGTTGATCTTCCCCGGTCGCGGCTCGACGAGTAGCGTGAACGCCATGCCAAGCTGGCGGCAGACCGCAGCCGCGACCGCCCCGCCGCCATCGGTCGAGCCATTGTCGACGAGTATCAAGTGGAACGGCACGTCCTGCGCGGCGAGGCTGGCGAGCGTGCTCCCGATGAGCGCGCATTCGTTGAAGAACGGGACGACGACCGTCCAGCGGCTGGCGTGCTGTACGGGCGGAGGATCGATCGGAACGGCATGCAGGCGGTCAAAGCAAAGCGTCGCGGTGAGCAAGGCAAGTCTCCTTGCTGCCATGACGACGTCGTCTCGGCATAACCGGACACACTTGGAAACATGACGAAAATTTCACCCCGTGGCGCGAGATCAGCGCCGCGCGAGCCGGCCCAGCACTTCGTCCAGCGCCGACAGGAACCGCGATCGGTCGGTCTTCGCAAACGGCGCCGGTCCGCCGATCGCATCGCCGCCCGCGCGCAAGTCCGCCATGATCGCGCGGACCGCGATCGCATTGCCGATCGATGCGCTGGTGAACGGCTTGCCATTGGGGGCCAGCACGCTTGCGCCCGCCTTGAGGCAGCGATCGGCGAGCAGGATATCGCCGGTGACGACCACGCTCGCGGCGTCAGCGCGCTCCGCGATCCAGTCGTCGGCCTCGTCGAACCCCGCACCGACCACGATCCGCGCGAGCAGCGGATGGATCGGGATCCGGATCGGGCTGTTGCTGACGACGGTGACCGCGACCGAGCGGCGCAAGGCGACCTTGTAGATCTCGTCCTTGACCGGGCAGGCGTCGGCATCGACATAGATGTGCAGCGGCGACGTCATGGTTTGTGCCCTCTAGCGAAAGCGCGGCGGACATTCCATATCGGTTCGGCGCCACGGGGTGCGGTCACGAAGGAGCACGCCCCATGCCGCTGTACGAAATCGACGGAAAAGCCCCCACGCTCGGCACCGGCAGCTGGGTTGCACCAAGCGCCGAACTGATCGGCGACGTCGTGCTCGGGGAGGACGCGAGCGTCTGGTTCGGCAGCGTGATCCGTGCGGACAACACCCGGATCACCGTCGGCGCGCGCAGCAACGTGCAGGAAGGTGCGATGGGGCATTCCGATCCGGGCGCGCCGCTCACGATCGGTCAGGATTGCACGATCGGGCATCATGCGATCCTGCACGGCTGCACCATCGGCGACCGGGTTCTGATCGGCATGGGCGCGACGATCCTTAATCATGCCGTGATCGGGGAGGATTCGTTGGTCGGTGCCGGTGCGCTCGTCACCGAGGGCAAGGTGTTCCCGCCCGGCAGCCTGATCGTCGGCAGCCCGGCTCGCGCAGTGCGCGAGCTCGATGCTTCGGCCAAGGCGATGTTGCTCGTATCGGCGCAGCATTATGTGTCAAACGCGCTGAAATACGCTGCTGGACTGCGGCGTATCGACTGACGCCTGACTGGAATCCGGATCGCGGCGGTACAGATCGTGCTTGAATCGCGGCGCTCGCTTCGAGCGGTCTGTCGCACCAACTGGCGCGCAAATCGAATGATTCGCCAAGTTCGGCTTGCATCGAACGGTGCTGCGATGCAGCAAATGCGAATCATGGACAGAGCCGTTTCCTTGCCTTTTCTGCATAGTCCGACGCGATTCCTCGCACATTACGTCGCTGCCCGCCCGGGTATCTTCGTGACGCTGGGGCTCTTGGTTGCCGCCGCATCGATCAGCTCGATCGGCGTGCAATATGCCATGAAGCTCCTCATCGACGCCATGACCGGCGGCGTCCGCGCAAGAAGCACTGTTTATGCGGCACTTGGCGGTTTTCTCGGTCTCGTCATCCTCGAAAGCGTGCTCCAACGCGCCGCAGCACTGACGCTCGGGCAAGCGACCGTCAGTTCCGGCGTCGGGATCCGGCTCGACATGGTCAACTATCTGACCGGGCACCAGATGCCGTTCTTCCAGAACCAGCGCGCGGGCTCGCTCGGACATCGCATCTCGGGGCTTGCCGGCATTTTCGGGGCGATCGTCCATCGCCTGCTCCGCGAAGTTACACCGCCGTTGATCACCTTTGCAGGCGCGATGCTGATCTTCGTCACGATCGATGCCGCGATGGCGGCGATCCTCGGCGCGGTGTTCCTCGCCGTTACCGCGGCGCTTATCCTGCTCGGCCTGCGTGGTCACGTCCATCATACCGCCTTCGCGCAGCACGCCGGCACCGCTGGGGGCGAACTGATCGACCTGATCGGCAACATCTGGGTCGTGAAGGCATTCGCAGCACGTGACCGGGAACTCACGCGATTAGAAGGCTTTCTCGACGAAGAGGCCAGTGCCCAACGCCGCGGATGGTTCTTCGTCGAACAGATGCGCGGGCTGCATGATCTCGCGCTTGCCGTGCTCGTCGGCGGCACGCTGATCTGGGCGATCGGGCGCTGGTCGACCGGCGCGATCTCGACCGGGGACGTGGTCATCATCAGCACGATGACGTTCCGCATCCTCCACGGATCACGCGACCTCGCCATGGCGGTGATCGATACCAGTCAGCAGTTCAGCTACTTGCGCGAGACGCTCGACATCATCGGCGTACCGCAGACGTTGAGCGACGTTCCCCATGCGCCGCGTCTCCGCGTCGGCGAAGGCCATGTCGAGATGGCCAACGTCACCTTCGGCTACGATGCCAGCGATCCAATTATTCACGACCTGACGCTCAACGTTCCGGCCGGACAGAAGGTCGGGATCGTCGGTGCGTCCGGCGGCGGCAAATCGTCGCTGCTCCAATTGATCCAGCGCTTTCACGACCCGCAAATCGGTCACATCGCGATCGACGGCCAGCGGATCGACCAGGTGACGCAGGAGTCGTTGCGCGACGCGATCGCGGTCGTGCCGCAGGAAGTGCTGTTGTTCCACCGCTCGGTGATCGACAACATCAGGATCGCGCGACCGGACGCCAGCGACGAGGACGTTCACGCCGCCGCCGAAGCCGCCGGGTGCGACGACTTCATCCGACGATTGCCGCACGGGTACGACAGCGTGGTCGGTGAACGCGGCTCCAATCTGTCAGGCGGGCAACGACAGCGTATCGGGATCGCGCGCGCTTTCCTTAAGAACGCCCGGATCGTGCTGCTCGACGAGGCGACAAGCGCGCTCGATTCGGAAAGCGAGCTGGAAGTGCAGAACGGGCTCGATGCGCTGGTCCGCAACCGCACCGTCATTGCCGTCGCGCACCGGCTGTCGACCATTGTCGGGTTCGACCGCGTCATCGTGGTCGAACGCGGGCGCGTCATCGAGGATGGCCCGCCGCAACAGCTTCTGCGGCAGAAGGATGGGGCATTCCGCCAGTTGTGGCTGCTGCAGGTGGAGGGGCTCGACCAGTCATCGCCGGGGCTCGATTTCGCCGCGGCCAGCGGGCGGTTCCGCGACGTGTCGATGGCACGCGGGCGCATGCTGCACCGTGCAATGCGGACCGCCTGGAGCAACATGGCAGACCGCGCCTGACGGCGTGCCCAATCTGGGAAGCAAACGCTGGTGTCTGCTGAGTGGACTTCAAGGCGCGCTTGGACCTGCGGCGGTGTTCGTGTCGGGCGTTGGTTTGGTTACAAGTAGGTCGTCGCGATAGACGCTGATGATCGTGTCACCCCGACCCCGAATCGCCAAGGCGGCGATATCGGGGCCGGGCGTTACTAATCACGAGGTCGAGCGTCCCCATGCCGCGACGTCGTCGCGGATGCGGGCGTCGACCTGACGACGCGCTGCCATCGTCGACACGATCCGCGTTGCCGCGCCGCGGGCTTCGGCCGGCAGGTTGGCGGTGGCGAACGCGTTGATCTTGGCGGGCATCGCCGGATCGTCGGATCCTGCCCCCAGCCCGGCCACAAAACCAGCGCGGGTGCTCGTCTCGACCAGCGTGTTGACCAAGGCGATATGGGCGACCGCATAGTCGAACGCCATGTCGGGATGTTCATTCGCGACCGCGCGCAACAGACTCGCCTTCTGGGGCGCGGTGAACCGGTCGGTTTCGAGCAGCGCCAGCGCGCGCCGTGCGAGCGCATCGTCCTTCGCCGCGCCCAGCAAACGGACGTAGCTGTTCTTGGTCACGGGGTTCTTTTCCGCAACGGTCAGCGCGAGGAGCGCATCCCAATCCGCCGACGTCGCATTGTGCGCGAACACGCCGAGGATCGGCGCTCGGATCGGCGCGGGGATCGCGTCAGGGTTCTTCTGCAACGCCGCGAACAGTTCGCGCGATTTCGCGATGACCGCAGCATCGCCATGATCGCCTAATACCGAGATCAGAGTCTCGCGCAGCGTCGCCGTCAGCGCGCCCTCGTCGCTGCCGGCGGTGAAGCCGACTCGCGTCATCACGGGTTGGAGCGTCCGGACGATCTTGGCACCGACCGCGTCACGCGCCGGCCCCTTCGCTACCCGACCGTCCAGGTCCGACATCTGGCTTGCGACCGTCTGCCATAGCAGCGGGTTCGCTTCGATACCGATCGCGCCGACATCGGCGAAGTACCGATCGAGTCGCTGATTGCCGCCCTTGGCCAGCGCAAAATCATCCCCCAGGGTCCCGAGCTGGTCGGTCAGCTTGAGCTTTGCGAAATCGCGCACGATCGCCGCGTGGCCGGGAGCGCTATACTGCACGCGGGCGTAGCTCGCCTTTTCGCGGTTCAGGACGACCGTTCCGCAGCCCTTGGCGGTCACCGGCTGCACCGCCGCACCGCGCACGGTCGCGCGCACGTCCGGTTGCCCCAGCACGCCGAGCGTCATCGGCACGCGCCACGTCTGTGCCTGCTTGGCGGAATCGTCGTAGGCGAACCGTCCCTGCGTCAGGCTGACCTGCGTGTTTCCGCCGACGCAGCGAGCATCCGTCATCGTCACCAACGGCACGCCGGGCTGGAGCGTGAAATCATGCGCGATCGGCGCTACCGGCATCTTGGCGGCGGCGGACAATTCCTGCCAAAGCTGGTCGGTCGCGGTATTGCCGTACTTGTACTTGGCCATGTACCCGCGGATCCCGGCGCGGAACGTCTCCGCCCCCAACGTCGACTCGAGCATCCCGATGACGGCCTGCCCCTTCATGTAGGTGATCCCGTCGAACGCCTGGCCGATCTGGTCGACGGTCTCGACGTGGCGGATGATCGGATGCGTGCCGCTGGTCGAATCGACCTGCAGCGCGCCCTCGCGATCCTGCGCGACGGCGGTGGCGGCTGCATACCATTCGGGGTTGAGATCGACGCTCGACTTGTTCTCCATCCACGAAGCGAACCCTTCGTTGAGCCACAGGTCGTCCCACCAATTCATCGTGACCAGATCGCCGAACCACTGGTGCGCCATTTCATGCGAAACCACGGTGAAGATGCGCTGCTTGCCGCTCTGCGTCGCGCGCTTGGCGTCGTACAGCAATTCGGGCTCGAAGTAGAAGATCGCGCCCCAATTCTCCATCGCGCCGAAGAACTGGCTGGAGCCTGGTCCGGCGATCATGTCGAGCTTGGGCAACGGATAGGGCTGGCCGAAATAGTCGTTGTAATAGGTGAGCAGCCGCTTCGCCTGTGCAAGCGAATAGTCGCCCTGGTCGACGACGCCGCGGCGCGTGATGACGCCGATCTCGGTCTTGCCCGCCATCACGGTCTTGCGCTCAACATCCTCCATGCCGAGGAACATCAGGTAGCTCGACATCTTGGGGGTTTCGGCGAAGCGGTACAGGCTGGTGCCGTCGGCCTGCTTGGTCACGCTGCTTGCAGGCATGTTGGAGAAGGCGGTCTGGCCGGCGGGGGCGACCGTGCTGATCGTGAAGCGCGCCTTGAACGCGGGCTCGTCCCATAGCGGCGCGAAGCGGCGCGCGTCAGGGGCTTCGAACTGCGTCACCAACATCCGCGCGGGGGAGCCGTCGGTGTTGCTATAGTCGATCGCGAACAGACCGGCTGCGGACGTGTTGATCGTCCCGGTCCAGGCGAAGGCGAGCGAATGCTTGCCCGCGCTCACCGCTGACCCCGGCGACAGGATCAACTGCTGTTTGGCCTCGTCGATACGAAACGACACTGCCTTGCCGTCCAGCGTCGCGCGCGAAATCTTGAGATCGGCGGCGTTGAGAACGATCGTGGACGTGGGCTTGGTGACCGCGATGGCGACGGTTTCTTCGCCCGAGAAGGTCATCGCCTTGGCGTCGGGGCGGACGGTGATGTCGTAGGTCAGCGGAGTCACCCCCGGCGGCAATTGCCCGACGGCGAACGCCGGAGTCGCGACGGCAGACAGCAAGGCAGCGGCAAGGGACATCTTCACGCGAAAGCTCCGGGATTGCAGGATGATGTCGGTCCTTAAGCGTTTCGGTTTCCGCTGCAACTATAGGCTTGCTGGACAGGCGTTTCGGTTGCGCTATGAAACGCATATGAGCATTCCTCCGCTGTTCGATCGCCTGCGGCTTCCCATCATTGGCTCGCCGCTGTTCATCATCTCGGGGCCAGAGCTGGTCATCGCACAGTGCAAGGCTGGGATCGTCGGATCCTTCCCCGCCCTGAACGCGCGACCGCAGGCGTTGCTCGACGAATGGCTCCATCGCATTACCGAGGAACTTGCCGCGCATAACCGCGATCACCCGGATCGCCCGGCAGCGCCGTTTGCGGTCAACCAGATCGTTCATCGTTCGAACGAACGGCTCGAGGCGGATCTTGCCACGTGCGCCAAATGGCAGGTCCCGATCGTCATCACGTCGCTCGGGGCGCGCGAGGATCTGAACACGGCGGTTCATAGCTGGGGCGGGATAACGCTACACGACGTGATCGACGACCGTTTTGCGCACAAGGCGATCGAGAAAGGGGCCGACGGGCTGATTGCGGTTGCCGCAGGGGCAGGCGGCCATGCCGGGCGCCTATCGCCGTTCGCGATCATCCAGGAGATCCGCCAATGGTTCGATGGACCGCTCGCGCTGTCGGGGTCGATCGCGACCGGCGACGCGGTGCTGGCGGCGCAGGCAATGGGCGCGGACTTCGGCTATATCGGATCACCGTTCATCGCGAGTGCCGAAGCCAATGCCGACACGGCGTACAAACAGGGGATCGTCGACGGCAAGGCGTCGGACATCATCTATTCCAACCTGTTCACCGGAGTCCACGGCAACTATTTGCGCGGGTCGATCGAGCGCGCCGGGATGGACCCGGACAATCTTCCCGAGGGTGACCTCAAGACGATGGATTTTGGAACCGGGAACGGGTCCAAGCCGAAGGCCTGGAAGGACATCTGGGGATCAGGGCAAGGGATCGGCGTGATCGATCGGGTCGAGCCGGTGGCGGCGATGGTCGATCGGTTCGAGCGTCAGTATCTCGCCGCGCGGGCACGGCTGAAAGTCTGACGCGCGACCGTCAGAAAGCGAGCGCCAACCGCCTTTGTAACGAATGCACCGGGCTGGACATTCCGACCGGTGCCGTACCCTGGGCCGCTTCAAGGCGGGCGACGCGCCTGTGCAGGTCGCAGCTTGCGTCGATCAGGCGTCGTGCCGCCGGCGGCAAGGCGCTCAATGCAACACCCTCACTTGGCGGCGCATCGCCCAGCTGTCGGGCTGGATCCAGGGCCTCGCGCAATTCCATCTCCCCCGCATCGACCGCGCGCTGCGTCAGCAGCCACGCGATTACGTGCATCAGGCGCGTCGTCACCTTGAGCGATTCGCAACTGAACGCCACGCGGACCATCGGCTCGAGCGCGTCGCGATCGTCACGCCCGCCTTCGTCGAAATAGCTTCGAGCCTCATCCGCCAGGATCATTGCGTCGGTATACAGCGTGTCGATCACGCGGCGGTGCATCCGCGAGTCGTGCGAAGATACGGTCATATCGCCCATGTCGCACAAATGCCGCGCGCGCGGTACGGTTTCCCCGAACTGACGCGACGAACCGGCATCAATCCCGTAACGAAACGGCTAGTCCGGCGTTCAGGCGATGATATCCGGCACCAGTTGATCCTCAAGGAGTGCAATTTCGTCGCGCAGTCGCAGCTTGCGCTTCTTGAACCGCGCAAGCTGAAGCTGGTCGGTGGAAGAACCGTCCAGCAACGCCGCGATCGCAGAATCGAGGTCGCGATGTTCGACGCGTAATACTTCCAGGCGCTTTGCGATCAGGCTGTCGTCCATCGGGTCCCCATTCGATCGCGCGACCCTAGCAAATTGCCGCCGCGGGGTCCGGATAAAATGCGGCTGACCGCACAAATCGGTGAATGTATCTCGCGACCACCAAATGGCGGGGAGACAATTGCGATCGGGAGTGGTTTAATCTGTCCCCCAAGCAGCACATGAAGGAGGTACGCAGAGTATGCAGACCGCACATCATTCGGCCCTGGCAGCCAAACATGCAGTGCTCGACCGACAAATCGCCGCAGAAGCGCAGCGCCCCCTGCCCGATGCGACCGCGATTGCCGCGTTGAAGAAGCAGAAGTTGCAGATCAAACAGGAAATCGAACAGCTTCAATAGCGTGCTTGGTCCGGGCGCATTGCGCCCGGACTATTCCCACCGGTCAGCGCAGATTGCCTCGTGGCAAGATCGGCTTCACGTAAACAGGCGTATGTGCGCCCTGCCCCACTGGTTTGCGCGCCAACATCGGATCGATGTGACGATCGAAAGCGATGCCGATTCGTCCCGAGGTCGACCAAGCGACCTGTCCCGGCACCCAGCCGATACCGCGGATCTCGACTTGAACCTTTACGTCGCGATCGGCACCCTCAGGATAGTCGGCCATCATGCCCCCGGCTGACAAATTGCGGACGCGGACCGGTGTAGCGTCCGCGGACCCCGCAAGTCGCAGCATTGCCATCAGGAACAGACTGTCGCGCGGATCCTGCCGATTGGAGGTCGCGTCATCGGCAGGAACAGAGGAATGATCTGGCGAATATTGGTCCATCGCTGAAGGTCGTACCGATCTCGTTCGAAGCTAATGATTACGCGAAAACTATCTACGCAATAATTGGTTTAGATCGGATTAACGTCACCGGATCGGGCCATTTTGCGCCTATTCCTCGCGCGATACCTTCTCATGTCGTTCGTGACGCTCCTGCGCTTCGACCGTCATAGTCGCGATCGGACGCGCCTCCAGCCGAGCGAGCGAGATCGGTTCGCCGGTCACTTCGCAATAGCCATATTCGCCCTCGTCGATTCGCCGCAACGCTGCTTCGATCTTCGAGATCAGTTTACGCTGACGATCGCGCGTGCGCAGCTCGATCGACCAGTCCGTCTCGCTCGACGCGCGATCGGTCAGGTCGGCTTCGCGCAACGTATCGACCTGCAATTGTGACAGCGTTCCCGCCGCCTCGCGCAGGATCGCATCTTTCCAGGCCTGTAATTTTGTCCGGAAATACGCTTGCTGTCGCGGATTCATGAACGCCTCATCGGCGCTCGGTCGGTAGCCATCGTCAGCGCTCTTCGGCACTGCGAACTGTTCGGATTCGTCCAATCGATTCAAGACCGTCGCCATCCCACTCTCTCCGCTCGGTCACCGGGTGCGTTGTGCACCTCCGGACCCCCCCGGGCCAACTCCCTAGTCAGCGCGCCTATAGCATGACGCCGCCACTCCACAAGCAGCACTGTTGCAAAGCGTTGACGGTTTCTTAGCGAAAGATTGCGAATTCGCCTGCAAATCGTATGCGATAAGACCGCCTCGCCCGTTCCACGGTGTTTATTGCGCGAACCGCCGTGTCATTGCAGGACAACCGTCACCGTCCATTCGGCGATGGTATCGACACCGTGGAATACCATTTGCAACTCAATATCCAGCGCACCGCCTTCTGATGCAGCGGACTGTCGTTGACGTATGACGCACGCCTTCGCTGCGCGGCGTCTTGCTTCGCTGCAGGGGTGGCGTCATAGCCACGCGATGCACGATATCCGCCTGATCCGCGACGATCCCGCCGCGTTCGACGCCGCCCTCGCACGCCGCGGCGTAGCCCCCATTGCCGCCGAACTGGTCGCCCTGGACGAACGCCATCGCTCGCTGACCACCGAAGCGCAGGTGGCGCTGGCGCGGCGCAACGAGGCATCGAAGGCGATCGGCGCGGCGAAAGCCGCCAAGGACGAAGCGACGTCGGCTGCGTTAATGCAGGAGGTCGCCGCGTTGAAACAACGCCTCCCGGCGATCGAGGCGGAGGCAAAGTCTCTTGGGGATGCCTTGCAAGAGCGTCTTGCCATCCTGCCCAACGTACCCCTGCCCGACGTGCCCGAGGGTACCGACGAAAACGATAATGTGATCGTCGCTGAGCATGGAACGCCCCCATCGTTCCCGTTCGCACCCGTCGAACATAACGTTCTGGGGCCACCCCTCGGGCTCGATTTCGAGACCGGTGCGGCGATGTCCGGCGCGCGGTTCACGCTGGTGCGCGGGGCTGCGGCGAAGCTGCACCGGGCGCTTGGGCAGTTTATGCTCGATACGCTGTCGGATCGGCATGGGTATGAACAGGTCGTCCCGCCCTTGCTCGTGCGTGACGAAGCGCTGTTCGGCACCGGACAGTTGCCGAAGTTTGCAGAGGACCTGTTCCACACCACTGACGGTCGTTGGCTGATCCCGACCGCGGAGGTCAGCCTGACCAATATCATCGCGAACAGCATCCTCAGCGAAGCCGAACTTCCGCTTCGTTTTGCAGCGCTCACCGCCTGTTTCCGGTCCGAAGCAGGCGCGGCTGGCCGCGATACGCGCGGTTTCATCCGGCAACACCAGTTCGAGAAGGTCGAGATGGTCTCGATCGTCCCGCCGCACGCCTCTGAAGCCGAGCACGAGCGCATGACCGCCTGCGCCGAGTCGATCCTGATCGCGCTCGATCTTCCCTTCCGCCGGATGAAACTGTGCACCGGCGACATGGGGTTCACGGGCGCACGCACCTATGACCTCGAAGTGTGGCTGCCCGGGCAGGATCGCTACCGCGAGATATCGAGCTGTTCGACCTGCACCGATTTCCAGGCGCGCCGCATGAACGCGCGTTACCGGCCCGAGGGAGAGAAAGGGACGCGCTTCGTCCATACACTTAACGGTTCGGGGCTAGCGGTCGGTCGGACGCTGGTCGCGGTTCTGGAGAATTACCAGCAGGAGAATGGCACGGTTTCCGTGCCGGACGTGCTCGTGCCCTATCTCGGCGGGATGACACTGCTGGAACCGGCCCGCTGATGCGGATTCTGCTGACCAACGACGACGGCTATCACGCCCCCGGACTGCAGGTTCTGGAGGAGATCGCCGCGCGTTTGTCGGATGACATTTGGGTCGTGGCGCCAGCGGACGAGCAGTCGGGCGCGGGGCATTCGCTGACGCTCACCCGCCCGATCCGCGTGCGTAAACATGGCGACAAGCGGTTTGCGGTGGCGGGAACCCCGACCGATGCGGTGATGATGGCGCTCGCGCGGATCATGCAGGATCACAAGCCCGATCTGATCCTTTCCGGGGTCAATCGCGGCGCCAACCTGGGCGAGGACGTAACCTATTCGGGAACGGTATCAGCTGCGATGGAAGGTGCGCTTGCGGGTGTTCGCTCGATCGCTCTCAGTCAGGTGTACAGCCGCGGCGGTGCGGGGGATGCCATGTCGTTCGAGGCGGCGGCGGCATGGGGCGAGCGCGCGCTGCGTCCGCTGCTGGAGGCACCGCTAGAGCCCCGCAGCCTCGTCAACATCAACTTCCCGCCGCTTGGGGCCGACGCGGTCAAGGGCATCAAGATCGTTCAGCAGGGGCTACGCGATTACGGTCGGTTGCAGATCGTCACCAATCGCGATCCACGCGGGCACGAATATCACTGGTTCGCGCTTGGCCAGACGGTCCAAACGCCCGCACACGCGACCGATCTGGAAGCGATTGCCGACGGGTACGTGGCCGTCACCCCGCTCCATCTCGACATGACGCACCGCCCGTCGCTTGCCATGCTGGCGGAACGGTACGGCTGAGCTGATGCGGCAAGGACCCTTCGGCATGATGGTCTTTCCCGTTGCGATGATCGCCCTCGCACTGCCGGGCTGCATCCCGCCGCAGGATCCACCCGCAGTCGGATATCCCCGTTCAGCGTCTTCGCCGCACCAGACACAACGGCAGCAGCCGGTCGAACAGGATTTCCCGCGCGAGCAGCAAGACGAAAGCTATCGCCAGGCACCCGTTCGTCACCCCCCGTCAGCGCGTAGACCATCAACCCGTACCACGCGACAGCCCCAGCCGCGCCGGTACGTGCCGCGCGACGATCAGCGACCGTATGAACCCCAAGGGGGGTACCGATCCGAGCAGCAGGGTCGTCCAAGTGCAGAAGATCGCAGCGGCACCCCTGCGCTGGCAGCATGGCAAGCCCGCCCCGTCGCCCCTTCGGCGGAGCAGGTCGACCCGTCGACGTACGTTGTCCGCCCCGGCGATACCCTTGGCGTGATCGGCGATCGCACCGGGGCCGGATCGGAAGCGATCGCAAGGGCCAACGGTCTTGCTGCGCCGTTCATCGTGCGAACGGGGCAGCGGCTGAGCATTCCCGGCGGACGATATCACCGGGTCGCCGCTGGCCAGACCGGCATCGCGATTTCACGCGCCTATGGGGTCGATTGGTCGCGGATCATTGCCGCGAACGACCTGCGTGAGCCCTATACGCTTCGCGTCGGCATGCGCGTGCTGATCCCGGGAACGTCGTCCCGCAGTACCGCCGCCGAACGCGCCGCAGCCTTCACGCTCGATATCGACGATCTCGTGACCGGCAGCGAGCCCGCGCTTGCCGCGAACCAACGCCCTGCCCGGCCCTCGACCTCGTCTGCCCGCATCCTGGCACCAACCCAGGCACTCGCCCCACCCGCCCGGCTGACCAGCGGGTTCGACTGGCCGGTGCACGGCCGGATCGTCACGCGGTTCGGACCGGGCGCGAGCGGGGAACGCTACAACGGCGTCAAGATCGCGGTGCCGCGCGGAACGCCCGTACTCGCGGCGGCAGACGGAGTCGTCGCCTACGCCGGCGGCGGCATTCCGCAACTCGGCGACGTCATCATCATCCGGCATGGCGACGGATGGGCGACCGTCTATGGCCACGCCAGCAAATTGCTCGTCCAGCGCGGGCAAGCGGTCCGCCGTGGCCAGACGATCGCAATGTCGGGCGATTCGGGCGGAGCGCCCCGCCCGGAGGTTCATTTCGAGATGCGCAAAGGCCGCACGCCGATCGACCCGCAGCGACAATTGCCCGCGATCTGATCCCTGCTCGTGGCAGGGTGACGCAACGATCGGACTTTTGTAGAGCAGCGCGCATGACCGACTTTTCCTCCGATCTGCTCCGCCTGCTGTCGACGCGCGGCTATATCCACCAACTGACGGACGCCGTTGCGCTCGACGCGTTGGCGAGCAAGCAGGTTGTGCCGGGCTATATCGGTTTCGATCCGACCGCACCGTCGCTGCACGTCGGCAGCCTGGTGCAGATCATGCTGCTTCGCCGTCTCCAGCAGAGTGGGCACAAGCCGATCGTGCTGATGGGCGGCGGGACCGGCAAGATCGGTGATCCGAGCTTCAAGGACGAAGCGCGCAAACTGCTCGGCGAGGACGGGATCAAGGCAAACGTCGCCTCGATCCGCCGCATCTTTGAACGCTTCCTGAGGTTCGGCGACGGGCCGACCGATGCGGTGATGCTCGACAATGCGGAGTGGCTGGACGCGCTCGAATACATCCCGTTCCTGCGCGACGTGGGGCAGCACTTCTCGGTCAACCGGATGCTGTCATTCGATTCGGTAAAGCTCCGGCTCGACCGCGAACAGTCGCTGAGCTTCCTCGAATTCAACTACATGATCCTGCAGGCGTACGATTTCCTCGAACTGTCGCGCCGCGCCAAGTGCCGGTTGCAGATGGGCGGATCGGACCAGTGGGGCAATATCGTCAACGGCATCGAACTCGCGCGCCGGATGGACTCGACTGAGGTGTACGGCATCACCACGCCGCTGATCACCACCGCCGACGGCGCCAAGATGGGCAAGACGATGGCAGGCGCGGTGTGGCTGCACGAGGACCAGCTGCCGCACTTCGATTACTGGCAATTCTGGCGCAACACCGACGACCGCGATGTCGGGCGGTTCCTCCGCCTGTTCACCGATTTGCCGCTGGACGCGATCGCGCGGCTGGAGGCGCTGCAAGGGGCAGAGATCAATGAGGCGAAGAAGATCCTCGCTGATGCCGCGACGGCGATGTGTCGAGGCGTGGAAGCGGCAACCGAAGCCGCCGAAACCGCGCGCAAGACCTTCGAGGAAGGCAGCGCCGGGGGCTCGCTGCCGACGTTTGCCGTGACCGGCGACATCGGCATCGTCGATGCGCTCATCGGCCTCGGCTTCGCCGCATCGAAGGGGGAAGCGCGCCGCCTGATCAAGGGCGGCGGTGCCCGGATCGGCGCGGACAAGGTCAGCGACGAGGCGATGATCGTCACCGTCGGGGCAGATCCGGTGCGGGTCTCTGCGGGCAAGAAGAACCACGGTGTCCTCGTGCGCGCCTAGGCGCGCCCGGGGATAGCGGCGGCGGGGTATTACCCAGATCGGAGCAGCGCCACCCCGGCATCCCGTTCGAACAGGTACAAGGCGGTGCGGGCCGCCTGCCCGCGCGTGCCGTCCAGCCCCCCATCCCGATCGATCAGCAACCGCGCGTCGTCGGTTGCGACCGGCAGCAACGTCGCCAGCATGTCGGGCGTCGCGAGCCGGAACCCCGCCTCCCCCGATTGCCGCGTCCCAAGCAATTCGCCCGCGCCGCGCAGCCGCAGATCTTCCTCGGCAATCCGGAAGCCATCGGTCGTCTCGCGCATCAGCGCCAGCCGTGCGCGCGACGTCTCGCTGAGGCTCCCGCCGCGGATCAGCAGGCAATTCGACTTGCCGCCGCCGCGGCCGACACGGCCGCGCAACTGGTGCAATTGTGCCAGGCCGAAGCGATCCGCGTGTTCGATCACGATCAGCGTGGCGTTCGGAACGTCCACCCCGACTTCGATCACGGTCGTCGCGACGAGCACGCCGTGGCGCGCCTCGGAAAACGCCTGCATCGTCGCGTCCTTGTCGGCAGGC
The DNA here is from genome assembly GCA_030433805.1 of Sphingomonas sp. PsM26. Classification (GTDB taxonomy): domain Bacteria; phylum Pseudomonadota; class Alphaproteobacteria; order Sphingomonadales; family Sphingomonadaceae; genus Sphingomonas. Next base: position 83,436 of record JARUXA010000015.1, read on the forward strand.
TTCATTCGACCGTGTACCAGTCCCACGGCATCGCCGAACCGCGCGCGCAACATCTCGGCGCGGGCTTCCGCCGCCGCCATGTCGCTCTTCTCGCTTTCCTCGACCAACGGGCACACCCAATAGGCCTGGCCGCCGTCCGCAAGATGACGTCCGAGCGCCTCGACGATGTCAGGCAGGCGATCCTCCGACATGACGCGAGTCTCGATCGGCTGCCGCCCCGGCGGCATCTCGTCGAGCTGGCTGACGTCCATCTCGCCATAATTCGCGAGGGTGAGCGTCCGCGGGATCGGCGTTGCGGTCATCGCGAGCAAGTGTGGGCTGCGCCCCTTGGCCTGCAGCAGCATCCGCTGCGCGACGCCGAAGCGATGCTGTTCGTCCACAACAACCAGACCCAAGTCCTTGTAAGCGACGGTTTCCTGGAAGATCGCATGCGTGCCGATCAGGATATGGATCTGCCCCTCGGCAAGCCCCATCAGCACGCCCTCGCGCACGCGTCCCTTGTCGCGCCCGGTCAGCACCGCGATCTCGATCGGAAGGCCACCCAGCAAGCGTCGCAGCGATTCGTAATGCTGTCGCGCGAGAATTTCGGTCGGCGCGAGCAACGCCGCCTGCGCCCCGCCCTCGACCGCGACGAGCATCGCCAGCGCCGCGACCAGCGTCTTGCCCGACCCGACATCGCCTTGCAGCAGCCGCAACATCGGTTGGGGTTGGGCAAGGTCGCCCTCGATCTCGCGGACCGTGCGCGCCTGCGCGCCGGTCAATTCATACGGCAATTTCAGCGCGTCGCGCAGCCGCCCGTCCCCCGTCAGCGCACGCCCTTTGCGCGCACGCGATGATTGGCGGACGAGCATCAGCGCAAGCTGGTTGGCGAACAGTTCGTCATAGGCGAGCCGCTCGCGCGCTTTGGCATCAGCGGGGTCGGCATGGATCCGCGCCAGAGCATCGCGCCACGCAGGCCATTCGTTCTTCGCGAGCAGCCCCGGCTCGATCCACTCGGCCAGATCCGGCGCGCGCTCGACCGATTGCGCGGCCAACTGGCTCATCCGCCGCGACGAGATCCCCTCCGACAGCGGATAGATCGCCTCGCGGTCGGCCATGTCGCCAGCTTCGTCGAGCGGCAGGACATAGTCGGGGTGGACCATCTGCAGGTCCTGCCCGTAATGCTCGAGCCGCCCCGACACGCGCCGCGGCTCGCCCAGCGGGGCAAGCTTCTTCGCCCAGCCCGGATGCCCGCCAAAATACACGAGGCTGACGTAATTGCCCTTTGCGTCGGTCGCCTGCACCCGCGTCGGACCGCGCCCGTTGCTCGAGCGATAGGAGACCGCGGTCAGCGTGATGACGATGATCCGCCCCGAATCGGCCATGTCGAGCTCGTCGCGGGGCAAGCGATCGACCCAGCCGGTCGGCAAATGAAACGCCACGTCGACCACGCGCGCGAGTCCCAGGCGGTCGAGCGGCTTCGCCAGCGCGGGGCCGATGCCCTTCAATGCCGTAACTTCGGCGAACAATGGATTGAGGATGTCGGGTCGCATGTCTATCTGAAGCGCTCTTACCCCTCCCCGATCCCCGCCGCCAGCACCTGCGCGCGGGTGTCGGGCAATTGTCGTTGGGATCCGCATGGACCGAGATATCCGCCTCAAGCGCCTGCATTTCCGCAGCCATCATCGTGGCACCAAGGAAGCCGACCTGCTGATCGGCGGCTTCTTCGATTCCGCGCACGCTCGCTGGGACGATGCCGAGATCGCGCTGTTCGAGGAGCTGATCGAGGAACAGGACGTCGACATCATGGCCTGGGCGATCGGCATGGAGCCCGCTCCGGAACGCTATGCCGGGTCGATCGTCGAGGCGCTGAAGCAGCTCAATTACGTTCCGATCGCGAAGTAACCCCCTCTCCCCGCAACGGGGAGAGGGAGAAAGAAAAGAATGCCCAACCTTCAGACGATCCTCACTGCCAAGACCCCGCTGACGCTCGCAGGCGTGCCGACCGGCTTCGAGCCGTGGCTGCTCGCCGACCTGTCGCGCGCCGCGAAGGCGCGTGTGGTGTTCGTCGCGCCGGACGAAGCCGCGATGCGCGCGATCGCCTCGACCGCCCAGACGTTCGCGCCCGAACTCGAGGTGCTGACCTTCCCGGCATGGGACTGCCTGCCTTACGACCGCGCCTCCCCCACGCTCCGCGTGATGGCGGAGCGAATGGCGACGCTCCACCGGCTCCAGCAGAAGCCCGATGGCCCGCAATTGCTAGTGACGACCGTCAACGCGGTCGCACAGCGAACGCTCACCCCGTTCCGCATCCGCCAGCTTGTCGCCAGGCTCGCGCCGAAGGAACGGATCGGGCGCGACCGGCTTGCCACCTTGTTGCAAGCAAATGGCTATGTCCGCGTGGAAACCGTTGCCGATGCTGGCGAATTCGCCGTACGCGGCGGTCTGGTCGATCTGTATCCGTCGGGCGAAACGCAGGCGCTTCGGCTCGATTTCTTCGGCGACGAGATCGAAAGCGTCCGCACCTTCGACCCCGCCAACCAGCGCACGACCGGGCGGATCGACGGCTTCGTCCTGCTCCCCGCCTCCGAAACCCTGCTCGACGAGGACAGCATCAAGCGGTTCCGCGCGCGCTATCGCGAGCGCTTCGGCGCGACCGCGACCGGCGACCCGCTGTATCAGGCGATCAGCGACGGGCGGCGTCTTGCGGGGATGGAGCATTGGCTCCCGCTGTTCGAGGAAAAGATGGCGACGCTGTTCGACCATCTCGGCGACGACGCCGTCATGGTCCGCGATGCGGGCGCGGTCGCAGCAGCCGAGGCACGGTTCGAGGCGATCACCGATTACCACGGCAATCGCGTCAAGGCGCAGTCGAGCGACCCGGGCAGTTACCGGCCACTTCCGCCAGACGCCTTATACCTGACCGCCAAGGATTTCGCGCAACAGCTCGATGCTGCCCCGGCGCATCGCATCACCGCGTTCGACGAACCCGAAAGCACGAGCGTGCTCGACTTCGGCGTCGATGGCCCGCGCGACTTCGGCGCGGAGCGTGCGAGTGGCGTCAACATCTACGAAGCGGTCGTAGAGCATCTCGGCAAGCTGCGGAAAGGCGGCAAGAAAGCGATCTTAGCCAGCTACTCGACCGGCTCGCGTGACCGCTTGGCCGGGCTGCTTGCCGATCACGAACTGACCAATACAATCAAGGTCGACAGCTGGCAGCAGGCGCTCGGTGTCGGTGCCAAGTCGGTTGCCTTGCTGGTCCTCCCGCTCGACCATGGCTTCTCCGGACCCGAAGTTGCACTGCTGACCGAGCAGGACATGCTCGGTGACCGGCTCGTTCGCCGGAACAAGCGCAAGAAATCGGCGGATGCGTTCCTCGCCGAACTGGCGATGCTGACGCCGGGCGATCTGGTCGTCCACGCAGACCACGGCATCGGCCGCTATGAAGGCCTGACCTCGATCCCGGTTGGCCAGGCGCCGCATGATTGCGTCGCCTTGACCTACGCGGGTGGCGACAAATTGTTCGTGCCGGTCGAGAACCTCGAGGTTCTGACGCGCTACGGTTCCGACGCCGACGGCGCGAGCCTCGACAAGCTCGGTGGCGAGGCATGGCAGCGCCGCAAGAGCCGGATGAAGGAGCGAATCCGCGAGATTGCGGGCGAACTCATCGCGACCGCTGCCGAGCGCGCGCTGCGACCGGCGGATACGATCGAGCGCGACAGTGGCTACGCCGCCTTCGTCGATCGCTTCCCCTATGAGGAAACCGAGGACCAGGATCGCGCGATCGAGGACGTGATGGGCGATCTTGAAAAGGGCACGCCGATGGACCGCCTCGTCGTCGGCGACGTCGGCTTCGGCAAGACCGAGGTCGCGCTGCGTGCTGCCTTTGCCGCTGCAATGGCGGGGTTGCAGGTCGCGGTGGTCTGCCCAACGACGCTGCTGGCGCGTCAGCATTTCAACAACTTCAAGGCACGGCTCGAAGGATTCCCGCTCAACGTCGGGCGGCTGTCGCGGCTGGTGCCAGCGGGTGAAGCCAAGACGACCAAGGAAGGCCTTGCAGACGGCACGATCGACGTCGTCGTCGGAACCCATGCGATCCTGGCGAAGGGTATCGATTTCAAACGCCTGGGCCTCGTCATTGTCGATGAGGAACAGCGTTTCGGGGTGACGCACAAGGAACGCCTCAAGTCGCTCAAGGCCAACGTCCACGTCCTGACGCTGACCGCCACGCCGATCCCGCGCACGCTTCAGATGGCGATGTCGGGCCTGCGCGAACTGTCGGTGATCCAGACCCCGCCGGTCGATCGCCTCGCGGTCCGAACCTACGTCATGCCGTGGGACCCGATCGTGCTGCGCGAGGCGTTGCTGCGGGAGCATTATCGCGGCGGGCAAAGCTTCTTCGTGACGCCACGGATCAAGGATCTTCCGGATATCGAGGAATTCCTTCGCGAATCCGTCCCTGAGGTGCGCTTCGTCGTGGCACATGGGCAGATGTCGCCGACCGAGGTCGAGGAGCGCATGTCCGCCTTTTACGACAAGAAATTCGAGGTGCTCGTTTCCACCACGATCGTCGAAAGCGGGCTCGATATCCCGAGCGCGAACACGATGATCATCCACCGCGCCGATCGCTTCGGGCTCGCGCAGCTGTACCAGCTTCGTGGTCGCGTCGGGCGCGCCAAGACGCGCGCCTATGCCTATCTCACCACGCCCGCCGACCGGATCCTGACCGAGACCGCCGAGAAGCGGCTCAAGATCCTGTCCGACCTCGACAGCCTCGGCGGCGGGTTCCAGCTTGCCAGCCATGATCTCGACCAGCGCGGCGCAGGCAATCTGCTTGGCGACGAACAATCGGGGCATATCAAGGAGGTTGGCTACGAACTCTACCAGTCGATGCTGGAAGAGGCGATCATGGACGCCAAAGCCGGCGGCCAGCGGCTTCGCCCGAAGGACTTCTCGCCGCAGATTACGGTCGACGCGCCGATTCTTATCCCCGAGACCTATGTCCCGGATCTCGACTTGCGGATGGGGCTGTATCGTCGCCTCAACGATGTCGAGGACCAGAATGCGCTGGAGGGCTTCGCTGCCGAACTGATCGATCGTTTCGGCGCGCTGCCGGGGCCGACCGAGAACCTCGTCCGCCTCATCGAAATCAAGCTCAACGCCAAGAAGGCGTGTGTGTCGAAGATCGACGTCGGGCCAAAGGGTGCGCTGGTGTCGTTCTTCAACGATTCGCCGCCGAACATTCAGGGGCTGCTGGCGTGGGTTGCAAAGCTCGACGGGGTGGCGCGACTTCGTCCCGATTCGAAGCTGGTCGTGACGCGCAGTTGGGGCGACCCCAAGGCCCGCCTGCACGGGGCGTTGCAATTGTCGAAGGGACTGGCGCGCGCTGCGGGCTGATCCCCGCTCCCGCTAGGATCGGGCGAGCAAGGCGACCAGCGCTTCCTCCGTCAGTGGCTCGGCACAGAGGAAGCCCTGGTAGATCTGGCAGCCTTCCTTCGCCAGCCCCTCCAGCTGTTCGGGGGTCTCGACCCCTTCCGCGATGACCGTCAGCCCGAGCGACCGTGCCATGTCGATGACGCCGCGCACGACAATCCGGTCGCGCGGAGAGCCGGTGATGTCCTGCGCGAGTTTCTTGTCGATCTTGAGGTAATCGAGCGGCAACGCCTTCAGATAGGCAAGGCTCGAATAGCCCGTTCCGAAATCGTCGATCGCGGTACGGCACCCGGCACCACGGAACAGCGATAACAACGCTGCCGCGATGCCAAGGTCCTCGATCAATCCGCTCTCGGTGATTTCCAGGGTCAGGCGGGTTCGGGGGAAACCGCTCGCATCGACGCGGTCCAGAAAGACGTCGGCGAACCCCGGGCGGGCAATGTCTGCGGCGGTCAGGTTGAGCGAGAGCCGCAATTCGCCGAGCGTTTCGGGCCAGTTCGCTGCCAGCGAAAGCGCCAGTTGCTGGATATGATCCGACAGGCCGATCTCGAGGTCGGCGCGCTGCGCGGCGGCAAACAGCATTTCTGCCCCGATCGTACCGAGCGTCGCATGCTGCCATCGGGCAAGCGCCTCCACGCCGACGATCTGTCCGGTCGTGACCGCAACTTGCGGCTGGAACAGGATACCGATGTCGCCGCGTTCGATCGCGTGATGCAGTTCGACTGCCAACCGGTCGATCGTTGCCCCGCCACCATAAGCCTCGGCGACACGCAGCGTCGCGCTGTCCGATTCGCGGGCTTCGGCCAGCGCCTCGCTGGCACGGCGCAGGAGCCGTGCGGCGTCATCCTGCGGTCCCGCTTCCGCAAGACCGATCCGACAACCGAGCACGGCGATCGTATCGCCGCTGACGAACGGGCGGGTGAGCGCGGCGGCGATTCGCTCCGCGGCCAGGTCCACCCGCAGCCGCGGAGCCTGGGTTGCGACCATGAACGTCGAGCCACCCATTCGCGCGACCAGCGCGTCGCGCCCGAGCATCTCGACGACCGCATCGTTGACGCGGGTCTGCGCGGACCGCAGCAACGCATCCCCCGCCACGCGCCCGTAAGCGGTGTTGACCGTCTCGAACCGATTGAGCGCAATCAGCAACAAGTGCAGCGGCGCGCTGGCGTCCTCGCCGAGATGCCGCGTGATCCAGCGACGCGCGCTGCCGGCATCACGCGCGCCCGACAATGCCTCCCGCACCTCGGCGGCAGGCTCGGGCGTACTGCCGAGCGGTTCCACCACGCCATCGATCTTGCCGGCGACAGGATCAAACTGCAAATGCTGGACGATCCGGCCTACGCCATCGAAATCATGCGCGAAAGCGGTCGCGGACCGCGCTTGCGTCATACGGCGGAACGCCGCCATCGCAGCGACCCGGTCGTCACGGTCCAGCAACCCAAGGATGCCACGGACGGTCGGCCGTTCCGGACAAGCGAGCAAGGCGGCGAGTCCGGGGGTCAGGACGAGGGCGCGATCCGCGATCGTGTACCGCCACCCTAGCGGCTCGAAAACCGCGCCGGTATGCCATTCGCGCGCCATGCGTTCCGCATGCCGTGCCGCAAATCGCAACGCCTGCAGGAATTCCGCATCACTGAACGGACTGGCCAGAAAATGGGTCGCACCTGCATCGTACAGCGCTGTAATCGAGGCGTTCTCCCCGCGCGAGACAAGCGTCAGCAGCGCGCCGCCGTTCGCCTCGACAGCGCCGCCCAGCGCCGCGGTCGCGGCAATGCCCTCGGCAGTGGCACCGCGCGCGTCGACGACGGCGACCGCCGCGCCACACGAAAGGAAGCGCCGCTCCCCGCCACCGGCACGGCGCGCGGCGACGACCTGCCACCCTGCCCCTGCGGCAATGGAGGCGAGTTCGTCGCGGTGACGGAACGAAAGCAGGAACAACGGGGCGGACGACGGAGCGATGGGAGACGTCTTTCTTCGATCGGCGGGAGCAGATGTGCCCGTGCGGGGTTTAGAAGATAACAACACGATGGCCTAGGGTGTGTGGCAGGCTTGTTCCGCGCCATCCGAACGCTTAGCTCAAGGACAATGCAGATCAATTACCCTTCCCCCAACCGTCCGCTGCAGGATAGCCACGGACGGACGATAAGCTATCTGCGGATTTCCGTCACCGACCGGTGCGACTTGCGGTGCCGCTACTGCATGTCCGAGAAAATGACGTTTCTGCCGCGCAGTGCCCTGCTGAGCCTCGAAGAGATTGCGATCATCGCCGAGCGCTTCGTCGAACGGGGGATCAACAAGATCCGTCTCAGTGGCGGCGAGCCGCTCGTGCGGCGCGACGTGGGCGAGCTTGTCCGGCGGCTCGGTCGGCATGTCGGCCATGGTCTCGACGAATTGACGATGACGACCAACGGCAATGCGCTCGTCGAGCATAGTGCCGCTATGGTCGCTGCGGGCATGCGGCGGATCAACGTCAGCCTCGACAGCCTGGACGCGGACACCTTCCGCTACATCACGCGGCACGGCGACGTTGCGCGCGTGACGGCAGGCATCCTTGCGGCGCGCGATGCAGGGCTTGCGGTCAAGATCAACATGGTCGCGCTGAAGGGTCTGAACGAGGACCACATAGCGCCGATGTTGGAGTGGTGCATGGCGGAGGGGCTGGATCTGACGCTGATCGAAACCATGCCACTTGGCCAGATCGATGAGGACCGCGCCGACCGGTTCGTTCCACTGACGGCGGTCCTCGACCGGCTTTCCACGCAATTCTCGCTGGCACGCGATTCGCATCGCAGCGGCGGGCCCGCCCGTTATTGGCGCGTCGAGGGGACAAAGACCAAGCTCGGCCTGATCTCACCACTCACCGGCAATTTCTGCGATACGTGCAACCGTGTTCGCCTGACGACCGAGGGCGTACTGTACACGTGCCTCGGCCATGACGATAAGGTGGACCTCAAGGCCGTGTTGCGGGAACAGGGCGTCGCTGGACTGGATGCAGCACTTGATGGCGCAATGTTGACCAAGCCGGCACGGCACGATTTCGACATCGACGCGGCCGCGCCTGCGGTCGCGCGGCACATGAGCGTTACCGGCGGATGAGCGACCCTCAGCGACGGGCGCTCGTCGCGTCGCCGACGCCGTCTGCGCAGGCCGCATTCCAGGCGCTGACCGAAAGTCACGACTGGGTCCCCCCGGAGGACGCGGAACTCATCGTTGCACTGGGCGGCGATGGGTTCATGTTGCAGACGCTCCACGCGATGCTCGAACGGCGCAAACCGGTGGTGCCGGTGTTCGGGATGAACCTCGGTACGGTCGGGTTCCTCATGAACGAATGGCGATCGCACGGGCTGGACGGGCGGCTGGAGCGCACCAAGGCGTTCAAGGTCGTTCCCCTGTCGATGACTGCGACGACGATCAGTGGCGAAGTCCACGCGCTTCCGGCGATCAACGAAGTCTCGCTGCTGCGCGAGACCCGGCAGACCGCGAAGTTGGAAGTGACGGTCAACGACCGGGTCGTCCTGCCCGAACTGGCGTGTGACGGTATTCTCGTAGCGACCCCTGCCGGTTCTACCGCATACAATTTGTCGGCGCAGGGGCCAATCCTGCCCCTCGGGTCGAACATGCTTGCGCTTACGCCGATCAGCCCGTTCCGCCCTAGGCGCTGGCGCGGGGCGATCCTGCCGGACAAGGCGCGGATCCGGTTGCGCGTGCTGGAACCGGGCAAGCGCCCCGTAAGCGCGGTCGCTGATCAGCGGGAAATCCGTGATGTCGCGCTGGTGGAAATCGTGATCGATCGGACGCGCGAACTGACGCTGCTGTTCGATCCGGAGCACGCGCTCGACGACCGGATCACGATGGAGCAGTTCGCCGCCTGATTGCGTCAGACGGGTCGAGCGTAAACCAAGTCGTCGTGGACTACGTTGCCTACCTTGAACTGCCGTGTTCCCACGACCGTGAAGCCGTACCGCTCGTAGAAGCGATGGGCGCGGTGATTCTCACCCCAGACCCCGAGCAGGATCCGGCGGCACGACAAACGGGCGGCATCTTCGATTGCCTGCTGCATCAGGGCAGGACCTAGCCCCGTACCGCGCATTCGGGAGAGGGTGTAGATTCGACGCAATTCGATGTCACCGGCCTCAAGCGCTATCGGCAGGTCAATCCCGCTGGTCAGCACGGCGTATCCGACGGGCGCGAAGCCGGGCAGGATCTCCCCGATCGTCACCGCATCGCGTACTTCGTCGATCCAGGCGCGGAACTTCTCCGGCCGGTTGTTGGCGGCGCAATGCGCGACCATGTCGCTGCCGTCGAGCGACCCGGCGTAGGTATCGAGAAAGGTCGCCGACGCGACGAGCGACAGGGCGTCGGCATCCGCCGGCCCCGCCGCTCGCACGCGCCAGTTGGGATCAGCCAACGATTTCTTCGGGCTTGAAGAAATAGGCGATCTCGATCTCGGCATTCTCGTCGCTGTCCGAACCGTGGACCGAATTGGCTTCGATCGACTCGGCGAGTTCCTTGCGAATCGTGCCCGGCTCGGCGTTGGCGGGGTTGGTCGCGCCCATGATGTCGCGGTTACGCTGCATCGCGTTCTCGCCTTCGAGAACCTGAACGACGACCGGGCCCGAGATCATGAACGAGACCAGTTCGCCGAAGAACGGGCGTTCTTTGTGAACGGCATAGAAGCCTTCAGCCTGCTCGCGGGTCATTTGGATGCGCTTGGACGCGACGACACGCAGGCCGGCTTCCTCGAGCATCTTGGTGACGGCGCCCGTCAGGTTGCGACGCGTTGCGTCGGGCTTGATGATCGAAAACGTGCGGTTCGCGGCCATGACCGTGAAGCTCCTTGATAGTGAACTGTTGAAAGTGCGCGACCCCTAGTCGGGGCGCTTGAGCGATGCAAGCCGCGCCCTGTAGGTCAGGCAGCCTGTTCCCACCGCCCTTCGTCATTCTGCTTCCAGTAGCGCCGGTCGACGCCGTCCCGGTCGCCCAGCGCGCGCCACGCGCCGCGGGCCTCGACGATGCGTTCGTCGTCGAAGAAATGGAACGCCCGATCGAAGCCGAGCGCGTCCTCGCGCCACACCCCATCGGCGAGCGCGACGTTGCGCGCGGCGTTGGCGGAGTTCGGTTCGGCTGAGATCAAGATCGGTTGCAGCGCATCGCTGTCATCCCCCGCGACCTGTGCGTGCGGGAGGAAGCTTTCCGACGCATAGGTCCACAGCAATCGGTCGAGCGCGACGCGCTGGTCGCTGGTCTCGGCAACAACGAGTAACCGCCCGCCCCCCCCGACCACGCGCTCCGCGATCCGGGGAAGCACGCGATCGAGTGGTTGGAGCGTCAGGTGGTAGAAGTCGACCTGCATTGCTTTCCTTCGCCGTGTTCCTGCGAAGGCAAGAACCCAGGGTCACGCTACATAACGCCTGCGGCTTGTCAGACTCCTGGACTCCTGCTTTCGCAGGAGAACAGAAGCGGTTGGCACATCAGCCTTCGAAGTTATCCGCCACGAACCGGTCGAGCAGGCGCACGCCATAACCGGTCGCGCCCTTCTCGTAATTCGGGCCGGCCTTATCCGACCAGACCATCCCCGCGATGTCGAGATGCGCCCACTTCACGCCAGTCTCGATGTAGCGCAGCAGGAACTGCGCTGCGGTGATCGACCCTGCGCCGCGCGGGCCGACGTTCTTCATGTCGGCGATCGGCGAGTCGATCAGCTTGTTGTACGCATCGCCCATCGGGAAGCGCCACAACAGGTCGCCCGACGCCTTACCTGCAGCGAGCAACTGGTCAGCAAGCGAATCATCGTTCGCGAAGCAGCCGCCATGCTCGTGGCCGAGGCTGACGATCATCGCACCGGTCAGCGTCGCCAGATCGACGATCGTCTTGGGACGATGCGTCCGCTGGACCCAGGTCAGCGCGTCGCACAGCACCAGGCGCCCCTCGGCATCGGTGTTGAGCACTTCGATCGTCTGCCCCGACATCGAGGTCAGCACGTCGCCGGGGCGAATCGCGTTACCGTCGGGCATGTTCTCGACGAGGCCGCACACCCCAATGACGTTCGCCTTGGCCTTGCGCCCGGCGATCGCCTTCATCGCACCGACGACCGCGCCTGCGCCGCCCATGTCCCACTTCATGTCTTCCATGCCGGCACCGGGCTTGAGCGAAATGCCGCCGGTGTCGAAGGTCACGCCCTTGCCGACCAGCGCCAGATCGGGATCGCCCGCGCCCTTCCCGCTCCACTTGAGCGCGAGCAGCTGCGCGTTCTTGACCGACCCCTGGCTGACACCGAGCAACGCGCCCATCCCGAGCGCGTGCATTTCCTCTTCGCCGAGGACAGTCACTTCGAGGCCGAGGCCCTCGACTTCGGCCAGCACCTTGGCAACGAAGCTTTCCGGGTAGATCACGTTTGGCGGCTCGGCGACGAGCGTGCGGGTCAGTTCGAGCCCTTCGGTCAGCGCCTTCTGCGGTGCCCAGGCGGCGTCGGTATTATCGGGAGTGTTGTGCAGTACGATGCTGGTCAGCGTCGGCTTGGACTTCTCGGGCAGCTTGGTTCGATAGATGTCATGCCGCCAGCTCCGCTGTGCCGCCGCGCCAGCAAACCGCGCCACTGCCTTGGCGGACGCGCCCGCGCTGTCGAAATCAACGCTGACTTGCGTCACGCCGGACGAGAGCAAGCGCCCGGTCAGCGCCCCGCCAGCCTTTTCATAGTCCATTTCGCTGCCGGCGCCTGCGCCGATCAGCAGCAATCGACGCGCGGTGCCGCCCTGATCGACGAACGTCTCCACGATCGCGCCGGTCTCGCCTTCGAACCGGCTTGCCTTGGCCGCGGACTTGAGCAGATCGAGCGCGTTTCCCTCGACCAGAGAGCTCGTAAGCCGAGCCATTCCGTCCTTTTCGACGGTGAAGGCAAGCGTCGCATCGGATGCCGGAGCCGCGCTGGAAAACTCGATATGCATGGAAAACAAGCCTCGATCGATCAATCACAATGAGTCGTCAGTCTCTAGGCCAGTGCGCGGTCGCTGGCAAAGCGCGCTTTGTGCGATTGCAGCGGGTGCATGTCGATGCGATAGGGCTTGATCGACCATCGGCCGCCGGCCTCATCGCATTTGGATGTTCTACCGACGTGAAGCGTGCCGTTTTCCTCGCCAGTTGTGCCGCGCCGTTCGCGCTGACCGCCCTCCCCGCGGTCGCGCAGGATCTTCAGACGCGCACCGTCCCGCCGCCGCCCCCCGCAGCAGCGGCCGCCGCCCCCGCCAATGAGGACCAGGTCCAGTTCAACGCCGCGACGCTGCAATATGACATCAACGAAGAGATCGTCACCGCGACCGGTGACGTCCGCATGTACCGGGCGGGTGATCGCCTGCGTGCCGACAAGGTCGTGTGGAACCGCCAGACCGGCAAGGTCATCGCGACGGGGAACATCGCGATCGTCAATCCGGGCGGCGACACCGCTTATGGCGATTCGATCGAACTGACCGATGCGTTGAAAGACGGCATGGTCGACAACATGCTGCTCGTTCTCGAGAAGGGTGGTCGACTGGCAGCCCGCAAGGGCACGCGCTCGCTCAACGAGACCGTCACGCTGGAGGATGCGGCGTATACGCCCTGCGCCGTCACGACGTCAGAGAATTGCCCGAAGGAACCGTCGTGGAAGATTACTGCGGTCCGCGTGATCTATCGCCCGGAACGTGGCCGAATCTACTACAAGGGCGCGCGAATCGACCTGTTCGGCCTGCCGTCGATCCCGCTGCCGGCGTTTTCCAACCCGATCGGCGGGGGGAACGACAGCGGCCTGCTCAGCCCCGACTTCCGCTATGGCCGCGTCAACGGGCTGGAATTCGCGCAACCCTATCACATCGCGCTTTCGCCCAACCGCGGCCTGACGCTGACACCGCGCGTGTTCAGCCGCGTGTTGCCGATGCTGCAAGCCGACTATCAGGCACTCAATACTCTCGGCGCGTACCGGATTGCGGGCTATGTCACGGCAAGCCCGCGCAGCAACAACCTGCTGCTGCCGACGCCACCCAACACGCCCAACTCGTTCCGCGGGTATCTCGATGGGTCGGGGCGTTTCCAGCTCGATCCCAACTGGAGCGTTTCCGGATCGCTTCGCCTCGCGAGCGACCGTACGTTCCTGCGTCGCTACGACATTTCGCGCGACGATCGCTTGCGCACGACGATCAATGTCGAGCGGATCGACGAGAACAGCTATTTTTCGATTGCCGGATGGTATGTGCAGACGCTGCGTGCGGCGGACCCGCAGGGCAGCCAACCCTTTGCGCTTCCCGAGATCGATTACCGACGCCGCATCCCCAACAGCTTCCTCGGGGGCACGTTCGAGTTCCAGGTGAACAGCCTCGCCATTTCGCGAACCGATGGCCAGGATACGCAACGCGCCTTCACCAGCGCGCGCTGGGATCTACGCAAGATCACCCCGTGGGGTCAGGAAGTCACGTTCACCGCATTCGGTCGTGGCGATGTCTACAACACCAACGACGCGCTCTCGACATCGGTCGCGAGCTATCGCGGCGTAGATGGTTTCCACGGTCGCCTGATCGGCGCGTTCGCAGTCGACATCAAATATCCGCTGATCGGCACTTTTTTGAGCGGGACACAGCGCCTGATCCCGCGCTTCCAGATCGTGACGTCCCCCCAGACGGGGACGATGGCGATCCCCAACGAGGACGCACGCTCGGTCGATCTCGAGGACTCGAACCTCTTCGCACTCAACCGTTTCCCCGGTTACGATCGGTTCGAGGATTCCACCCGGTTCACCTACGGGGCCGACTGGCAGGTCGATCTCCCTGGCCTCTCGTTCAGCACCAATGTCGGCCAAAGCTACCGTCTCAACAGTCGCCCGACGTTGTTTCCCGACGGCACCGGATTGTCGCGTCGCCTGTCCGATGTGGTTGGACGCACCGAATTGCGCTTCCGTGACTTCGTCTCGGTGATCCACCGCTATCGGCTCGACAAGGATGGGTTCGCGGTACGCCGCAACGAGTTTGACGCGACCGTCGGCTCGCGCGGCACGTATTTTCTCGTCGGCTATCTGCGGCTCAACCGGAATATCGATCCGACGATCGAGGATCTGCGCGACCGCGAGGAGGTCCGGCTTGGCGGCCGGATCCAGTTCAAGCGCTTCTGGTCAGCGTTCGGCTCGACCGTGGTCGACCTGACCAATCGCAGCGAGGATCCGCTGTCGCTGGCGGACGGGTTCGACCCGGTTCGTCATCGGTTGGGCGTCCAATATGAGGACGATTGCCTTCGCCTCGGGGTCACCTGGCGGCGCGATTACCGGAACACCGGTGATGCGCGCAGCGGCAACAGCTATCTGTTGACGCTGGCGTTCAAGAATTTGGGGCGCTAACGCTGACAGGCGAAAGACTGTGGCCGCTAAGCCACGGTTCAGCCACAAGGCTGCACTAGGGGCATGGCCAGGGTTCGGTCATGCGGGATGGGATTGGGATTTGGTGACGACGACTACACGCAAGACGGCGCGGACGATGCGTCGTTTCGGGTTCGGCACGATGCTCGCGGCGTCTCTTGCTATGGCGGGGGGATCGATCGCGCAGACTGCGCCCGACGCCGCGCCGCAGGACAGCGGCCCGCAGCCCTCCTCGGTGGACCGGGGCGGCAATCTCAACCTGCCGAGCAACCCGGAGATTTTCGGCAAGGTCGATCCCAACGTCCGCAAGCCGACCGCGATCGTCAACGGAACGGTGATCACCGGGACCGACGTCGACCAGCGCCTCGCCTTCCTGCTTGCCGCGCGCGACATGAAGCTGTCCGAGCAGGAGATGGCGCAATACCGCCTGCTCGTGATCCGTCAGCTGATCGACGAGACGCTCCAGATCCAGGAAGCGAAGACGGCCGACGTCAAGATCTCGCTCGAGGAGGTCAACAAGAGCTACGATTCGATCGTCCGCAGCAATTTCGGCAAATCCACCGCGGACATGCGCACCTATCTGCGGAGCGTCGGCTCGTCCGAACGCTCGTTCAAGCGGCAGGTCGAGGCCGAACTTTCGTGGAACCGCTATCTCCGCCGCAAGGTCGATATCAGTGTGGGCGACGAGGAAGTCCAAGCGATCATCGACAAGCTGAAGAAGCAGCAGGGCACGACCGAATATCACGTGCGCGAGATCTATTTGTCGGCGGGCGGTGACCGGTCGCAGGAAGTGTTCGCGCAGGAACAGCAAATCATGGCGTCGATCCAGAAGCGCGAAAAGGGCGAGGACAGCTTCGGCTATTACGCCGGCGCGATGTCGGAAGCATCGACGCGATCGACCGGCGGCGATCTGGGCTGGCTCAACGAGAACCAGCTTGCGCAGCTTCCGCCCGCGCTGGTCGAGGCGATCCGGAACATGCAGCCCGAGCATCTTGCCGGACCGATCGAGGTACCGGGCGGTTTCTCGATCATCTACCTGGTCGACACGCGCAAGGTCGGCGTCGCCGATCCGCTCGACTCGCGTCTGACGTTGAAGCAGCTGAGCGTCCGTTTCCCCGATGGCATCTCGCAGGCGCAGGCCGATGCGCGGGTGACCGAATTCGCCAAGCTGTCGAAGACGATCCGTGGGTGCGGTGAAGTCGCCAAGGTTGCATCGGCGCTGGGGGCCGAAGTGGTCGACAACGATTCGGTTCGCATTCGTGATCTTCCGCCGGCGCTCCGCGACATCATGGCGAAGCTGAGCGTCGGCGAGTCCACCCCGCCATTCGGCTCGGCCAAGGACGGTATCCGATCGCTCGTCCTGTGCGGTCGCGACGAAGCGTCGGGCAGCACCGTCCCCGGCGTGGAACAGGTTCGCGGCCAGATGGAAAATGCCCGCACCAATTTGCGCGCAAACCAGCTGCTGCGCGATCTGCGGCGCGACGCGATCATCGAATATCGTTGATCTGCTCGCCTCGACGCCTTCGGCACCGCTCGTCGTCTCGATGGGTGATCCCGCCGGAATCGGTCCCGAGATCCTCGCCAAGGCGTGGATGAAGCGGAAGGACGCCAGACTTCCGGCGTTCTTCGCCACCGGTGACGCGCGCGCGATTGCGGCGGTATGGGATGGCCCGGTCGAAACGATCCTGCATCCGGCGGCTGCGAACGGCGTTTTCGATCATGCTCTGCCTGTCTTAACGGTCGAGGACGGCGGCGAGATCATTCCCGGGCGTCCCGACGTGGCGGGGGCACGGTGCGCGTTGCGTGCGCTGGAACTGGCGGCGGGCCTGGTTCGCTCCGGCGCGGCGCGTGCGCTGGTGACAGCACCAGTGTCCAAGGCGCAACTCTATCACATCGGCTTCAATTATCCGGGACAGACCGAATTCGTCGCCGAACGCTGCGGCATTGCTGGCGAGAATGCGGTGATGATGCTCGCCGGGCCAGACCTGCGCGTCGTGCCGATCACCACGCACGTGGCCTTGGCGGATGTCGGCGCGCTGCTCTCGATTGATCTGCTGGTCGCCAAGGGGCGCGCGACCGCACGTGGCCTGACGCGCAATTTCGGGATCGCGGCACCGCGGATCGCGTTCGCGGGGCTCAACCCGCATGCGGGTGAAGGCGGCGCAATCGGGCGCGAGGAAATCGAGATCATCGCGCCGGCGGTCGCACAGCTGTGCGCCGAGGGGATCGCCGCAACCGGGCCGTTCGCCGCCGATACGCTGTTCCACCCACGTGCGCGGCTGACCTATGACGCGGTAATGTGCTGCTATCACGATCAGGCGCTGATCCCGATCAAGACGCTGTATTTCGACGAGGGCGTCAACATCACGCTCGGCCTCCCGATCGTGCGGACCTCGCCCGATCACGGAACGGCCTTCAACATTGCGGGCGAGAACATCGCCGAACCCGGCGCGATGATCGCGGCGATCCGCCTAGCGGGCGACGCTGCCGACCGGCGTGCCGCGATCGGCGCGTGACGACTAGCGACGCGCGCCCGGTGCGCCCCGACCTTCCCCCGCTGCGCGACGTCATCGCGCGTCACGGGCTGGCCGCGAGCAAGGCGCTTGGGCAGAACTTCCTGCTCGACGCACAACTGCTTGCGCGGATCGCGCGGATCCCGGGGGACCTGACCGACGCAGAAGTGCTGGAGATCGGACCGGGTCCGGGTGGCCTGACGCGTGCGCTACTCGCCGCAGGGGCGCGGGTCACCGCAATTGAGCGCGACAGGCGCTGCATCCCGGCGCTCGCCGAGCTAAGCGAAGCCTTTCCGGGCCAGTTGCGCGTGATCGAAGGCGACGCGCTTGAGATCGACGCAGTGCCGCTGTTCGAGGGCAAGCCGCACATCGCCTCCAACCTCCCTTATAACATCGGCACGGCGCTGCTGGTGCGCTGGCTGTCGGCGGACTGGGCGCCGTGGTGGCAAAGCCTGACGCTGATGTTTCAGCGCGAAGTCGCCGACCGGATCGTCGCCAAGACCGATGACGACGCGTATGGGCGGCTCGCGGTACTGGCGCAGTGGCGGAGCAAGGCGACGCTGGCGATGCCGGTGCACCGCTCCGCCTTCACGCCGCCACCCAAGGTAATGTCGGCGGTGGTGCATATCGTACCCGAGACGGCGCCCCAGGATGTCCACTTCGCCACACTGGAACGGCTGACCGGTGCGGCGTTCGGGCAGAGGCGCAAGATGTTGCGGCAGAGCCTGAAAGGGGTGCCCGGCGCGCTCAACGCGCTGGAGACGGTGGGCATCGACCCGACACGCCGTGCGGAAACGGTCAGCGTCGCAGAGTTCGTCGCTGTTGCCCGCGCGCTCGGATAGCCCGAGTCAGACGAGTAACAGGACAACCCAGAAGATCATTGCTGGTACCACGAAAACTGGCCGACGGACGTTCGCCAGGCGGTCGCCTCCGACATGCATGAATGCCACGGCGAACAGGCTGGAACATGCGATCAGCGCGCAGGCCCGCAGCACCATTGCCGGTTGACCGAGTGCTGGCCAATCGACCAAACCCGTACGAGCGCCGCTCAGATATTGCTCGGCGTCGATCAGGTCGGCCGTCAGAATCAATGCGAGATACATGACTTCGATCAGCAGCAAAGGGCCGATCTTCAAAACGAACACGATGGATCGAGCTGCTGTATCCGCGCGCATGACCACTCCGTTGAGTGCAATCGACGCCTTACGCGAACTCGTACATTGTCTGCCGCGGTTGCGGCTATGCCACCGCCTTAGTCCTTTGCGGTCGGTGTCCCTGCGGGCGGGGGCACGACCGTTGCGGCAGCCGCCGTCACGATAGGCGGCCCCTTGGCGATCGTCGCGGTCAACGCGGCGATTTCGGGACAGGCGCGCTTGGCGCAGACGGTGCGAATCTTGGCGAGGTTCTCGCGCGCGCGCTGCACCGCGCCGCGTGCGACGAGCGCCTCGCCCTGCCCGCGTAAGGCCGCGATATCGTTGGGGTCGAGCGACAAAGCCTCACGGTACAGCCGGATCGCCTTGCCCGGAAGCGCGCGGGAATGCGCGACCTGCCCGAGCGCCGTGAACGCATCGCGGTTGCGGGGATCGACCGCAACAGCGCTTTCCAGCATGTCGGTTGCGCCATCGAGATTACCCGAGGCCTGCAACGCCCGGCCCTTCGCCAGCAACGCCAGCGAGCGCGCGTCGATCGCATCCTCGGCGCGCTGGCCCTGAACTGCGGTTCCGATCGTCAGCAGCGTCATCGCAGCCGCGATCGCAACGGGGGTGTAGCGCATGAGATACTCCAGCTTCGTCACGCGCACAGCGGTATCACCCGCGAGTTAATCGCGCGACAAAAAACCCGTCGGTCGCGTCGTGCGCGGGCGTGAGCCGTACACCGGCACCGTGCACGCGACCTGCGGGTAAGGCGAGCGGCTCGGCATGCCAGCCGGCGTGATCCGCTAGGAACGCAGCGACCTGCCCGGCCCCCTCCTCGTCGAGCAGCGAACAGACGATATAGACCAGCGCGCCGCCGGGCCGGACCAGATCCGCGCCGATCGCCAGGACGTGCTGCTGCGTCGCCACCAGCCGGTCGAGCCGTTCGGGGCTCAGCCGCCAGCGCGCCTCCGGGTTGCGGCGCCACGTGCCGGTCCCCGAACAGGGCGCATCGATCAGCACGCAATCCGCGCTGCCGCCCCAGTCTTCGAGCATCTCGGCCTCGCGTCCCGGGTTGAGCAGCCGCGTCTCGATGATCGCCGCGTCGGCGCGCTCCGCGCGGGGCGCGAGCCGTGACAGGCGGTTGCGATCGGTATCGGTCGCGAGGATCACGCCCTCCCCGCCCATCGCCGCCGCCAGCGCGAGCGTCTTGCCGCCCGCGCCGGCGCACAGGTCGACGATCCGCTGGCCCGTCTTGGCCTTTGCCGCGAGCGTGACCATCTGGCTGCCCGCGTCCTGCACTTCCAGCGCGCCGTCCGGCACACCTTCCATCTTGTCGACATCCGTCCCGGCGGTAAGCCGCAGCGCATCGGGCAAGCCCGCGATCGGCTCCGATCCTTCGATGACCAGATCGCCCGCCTTGGCGCGGTTGACGCGGACGTCGAGCGGAGCGCGATCGATCAGCGCGGGGAATTCGGCATCGTCGAGCCCCGACGCGCGGAGGCGTTCGAGCAGCCAGTTGGGCGCGACGCCGGGGAATGCCTTGCTCTCGCTGTCCCCGATCTTCGCGGGGCCGTGGCCGACGCCGTCGAAGGTCGCGGCAAGCTCCGCATTCTCGGCGGCGAGCGCGAGCATCGCGGCGCGGCCCGAGCGCGGGCGTTCGCCGATCGTGCGGATCGCGGCATAGACCAGCTCGCGCACCGCGCGGCGATCCTTGCTCCCGGCATAACGGCGGTTGGCGAAATAGCGTGCGACCAGCGTATCCGCCGCTGCGCCGGAATCGCGCGCGGCGACGATAATCTCGTCGAGCAACTCGATTGCGGCCTGGGTTCTTGCGGCGGGGGTCATTGGCAGTCTTTCCGGGGTGGTTCGGTGTGAACAGACGCCCGTAGATCAATTTGACGGCTTCGGGAAACTTTCCCCGGGCAAGGCGCTCCCGGGGAGCCACGGATGGCCGCCCAGACGGTGGCCATCCGGGCGATGCGTCAGGCGGGGGGTGCGAACACGCGCAGCCGGTGACCGTCAGGGTCGAGTGCGACGAAGGTCATGCTGAAGCGCATGAGGGTCGGGGCTTGGAGGACGACAATGCCGCGTTGGGACCAATCGGCATGAGTCGCCTCCACCGCGGCTGCGTCGGCGACGGCGAAGGCGATCTCGCTGCCACCGGCCTGCCCGGTGCTCGCGGGTTCGACGGTCTCCTGCAACCACAGGCCGAGCATGACCCCTTCCCGCAATGGCAGGATCGCGACGTCCGCCTTTTGCTCGACGATGGGCAGGTCAAGCATGTCGCGATAGAAAGCTGCGCTCGCGACATGGTCGCGGACGTACAGCAAAAGGAATGTGAAGTCGGGCATGGAAAGTCCCCCAGCGTAGCGGCACTCGGGATGGGTGCCGGTGCGGAAAAGCTACGACGCGCTGCTGTCAGCCTCTGTCAGCAGTCACTGTTCGGGAACCCCCTGGAGCGCGTGCCACGCCTTGAGAAGCCGCGCGCGACGATCCGGATAGCGCGCGGCGTCGGATCGGATCGTGCGAATGCGGTCGATCCGGAAGTGCCGGTAGCCGTCGCGCAACTCGCACCAGGCGACGAGCACGCGCACCCGATCATAGAAAGCGAGCGCGATCGGCCAGATCATGCGATCGGTCAGCCTATCGTGTTCGTCGGCATAGCCGATCAGCAGCTTGTGTTCGGACCGGATCGCTTGCCGGATCGCCACAAGATCGCCGTCGCGCGCGGCGATCGGTTCTCCAGGACCGATCAGCAAGCCCGATGCGTCGACGTTCGCCTTGAGGCCGTCGGGCAGGACCGCGCCGATCTTTGCGAGCACGTTGCGGGCGGCCACGCCGAGCATCCCGTCCGCGCGTTCCGAAACCCACCGCGACCCGAGCACCAAAGCGTCGATTTCCTCCTCGGAGAACATCAGCGGCGGCAGCAGAAACCCCGGCCTGAGCATATATCCGAGGCCTGCTTCCCCCGCGATATCCGCGCCCTGCGCCCGCAGGCTCTCGATGTCACGGTAGACGGTGCGCAAGGAAACGCCGAGCTCCTCGGCGAGCACCGCACCCGCGACCGGCCGCCGATGCTGCCGGAGCACTTGGATCAGGTCGAGGAGGCGATCGGCGCGAGACATGGGCGTTTCTCTTTGCCCATGCTTACCGTCAAATCAGGCGTCTGTCAGTGGACGCCGAAGCCCCTGGCCGTTCGAGGACTCCCCTTACCGCGTCGGGTAGTTGGGGGCCTCGCGCGTGATGTCGACGTCGTGGACGTGGCTTTCCTTGAGGCCAGCGCCGGTGATCTGGACGAAGCGCGCGCGCTCCTGCAGCGCGGTGATGCTTGACGAACCGGTATAGCCCATCGCCGCGCGAATGCCGCCGACGAGCTGGTGGATCACGTCGCGCGCCGGGCCCTTGAACGCGACCTGGCCTTCGATCCCTTCGGGAACGAGCTTCATCTGATCCTTGATATCGCCCTGGAAATAGCGATCCGCCGAGCCGCGGCCCATCGCGCCGACCGAGCCCATGCCGCGATACGATTTGTATGCGCGGCCCTGGAACAGGAAGGTGTCGCCCGGGGCTTCCTCGGTGCCCGCGAGCAGCGAGCCGATCATGCACGCCGACGCGCCCGCCGCTAGTGCCTTGGCGAGATCGCCCGAGGTGCGCAGGCCACCGTCCGCAATCACCGGCACGCCCATCTTCTGGCCGACTTCGGCGCAATCCATGACGGCGGTGAGCTGCGGCACGCCGACCCCCGCGACGACGCGCGTGGTGCAGATCGAGCCCGGGCCGATCCCGACCTTGATCCCGTCCGCACCCGCATCGATCAGCGCGCGCGTCGCTTCCGCGGTCGCGACGTTGCCCGCGATCACCTGGACCGAATTGCTGAGTTTCTTGACCCGCTCGACCGCGCGCGCGACGTCGCGGTTGTGGCCGTGCGCGGTGTCAATGACGACGAGATCGAGCTCGGCATCGACCAGTGCGGCGGTGCGATCGAACCCCTTGTCGCCGACCGTCGTCGCCGCCGCGACGCGGAGCCGCCCGGCGGCGTCCTTGGTCGCGTTCGGGTAGGTGACGGCCTTTTCGATGTCCTTGACGGTGATCAGGCCGATGCAGCGATACGCCTCATCGACGACGAGCAGCTTCTCGATCCGGCGCTGATGGAGCAGGCGGCGTGCCTCCTCCTGCGTCACGCCCGGCGAAACCGTCGCGAGATTTTCATGCGTCATCAGCTCGGAGACGGGCTGGCGCGGGTTTTCGGCGAAGCGGACGTCGCGGTTGGTGAGGATGCCGACGAGCACGCCGTCCGCGCGGACGACGGGGATGCCGCTGATCCGGTGATGCTTCATCAACGCCTGCGCGTCCGCCAGCGTCGCATGCGGCTCGATCGTGATCGGGTTGACGACCATGCCGCTTTCGAACCGCTTGACCGCGCGGACGGCGGCGACCTGTTCGTCGACTTCCATGTTGCGATGCAGCACGCCGATCCCGCCCAGCTGCGCCATGACGATCGCCATGTCGGCTTCGGTCACGGTGTCCATCGCGGACGAGAGGATCGGAATGTCGAGCGAGATGCCGCGCGTCACGCGCGTCGCGGTGTTGGTCTGGCTCGGGACGATGTCCGATTCAGCGGGCACCAAGAGGACATCGTCGAAAGTGAGTCCGAGGCGAATGTCCATGGGTGCCGGTCCTGCGCGGGTAGAGAAAAGCGAGTCGTGGCGGTCCATGTAACCGCCGACCCCGCAAAGCGCCAGTGCAGCGCCGGGATTTGCGTCAGCGCTTGGCGAAGAACCCCGAAGCGAGCGTGCCGAGCTGCCCGAGCACCCCGCCCTGCGCGCCAAGCATCGCCGCGACCTTGGCGAGCGTCTCCTCGCCACCGATCATCTGGAGCAGCTGTTGCAGCGTCGCGGGCGAAAGTCCGGTGTTTGCCGCCGCGGTGCCGACCGTGTCGCCCGGCGCGGCGTGCGCCTGCCCCAGCGCCTGCAACGCGAGCTCGACTTGTTGCGGGGTCAGCCCGACCTTGGTGGCGAGCGTCGCCACGTCGACATTTTGCAGCACCTGTCCCAGCACGCCGTCGAACATTCCCATCGATCTACTCTCTTACGCTAACACTATGGGCGACGATGCTATCACTGGTCCGGCAACGGCGCGAGATCGGGTTCTACGAACGCGCGTCGTGCCGCAACCGAGAACAGACGCTCCCGGCTGTAAAAGCGCAGCGGCCAGTCGCGCTGCCCTTCGGGCCGCCGCAACAGGGCGTTGACGGTCGCGACGAGCGATCCCGACGCCGCCGGCGTTGCGAGATAGCCGCGGACCCCGGCGACGAACGTCCGGGTGATCGTCGCGTGAAACCCGCTGGTATCGTCATTCACCCCGCCGACCGACTCGTTGTAGCGGCAGATGATGGTCGCGATCTCCGCATCGACGTCCACGTCGGGCCGATCGCGCAGCAGCCAGCACGTCGCGGCGATATGCGCCTCGTGCGTCCAGTCGGCCTTGGGCAGCGTGCAAGCCAGCAACCCCTCCCCGATGCGCCGGATCGCGGCGTCATCGGGGAACAGTCTCGGTTCTGGGTCGGCATTCGGCATCGGAACCTCCGTGAAGGGCCCGATGCCGGTTCCTGAGCGGATCAGGCCGGCGCGTGGACCTTTGGCGCCGATTGACGCACGCCTTCGTCGACATGCTCCGCGAACTGCGCGAAGTTCTCGACGAACAGATCGACCAGCTTCGCCGCGGTGGCGTCATACGCCTCCTTGTCCGCCCAGGTCGCGCGCGGCTCGAGGATCGCGCTGTCGACCCCCGGCACCGCGACCGGCACCTTGAACCCGAAGTTCGGGTCGGTCCGGAACTCGGCATCGTTGAGGCTGCCGTCCAGCGCCGCATTCAGCAGCGCGCGCGTCGCCTTGATGGGCATGCGACTGCCTACGCCGTACTTGCCGCCAGTCCAGCCGGTGTTGACCAGCCAGCAATCGACCCCGCCTTTGGCGATCCGCTCCTTGAGCAGATTGCCGTAAACCGAGGGATGCCGCGCCATGAACGGCGCGCCGAAGCACGTCGAGAAGGTCGCGTCCGGCTCAGTCACGCCGATTTCGGTGCCAGCCACGCGTGCCGTATACCCCGAGAGGAAGTGGTACATCGCCTGTTCCGGTGTTAGCTTCGCGATCGGCGGCAGGATCCCATAGGCGTCCGCGGTCAGCATCACGATGTTGCGCGGCACCGGCCCCATGTTCTTTTCGGACGCATTGGGGATGAAGTCGATCGGATAGGCCCCGCGGCTGTTCTCGGCGAGGCTCGCGTCGTCGAGGTCAAGCTGGCGCGTCACCGGGTCCATCACGACATTCTCTAGGATCGTCCCGAACCGCTTGGTCGTCGCAAAAATCTCGGGTTCCGCGTCAGCCGACAGGCGGATCATCTTGGCGTAACAGCCGCCCTCGAAATTGAAGACCGCAGTGTCCGACCAGCCATGCTCGTCATCGCCGATCAGCGTGCGGCTCGCGTCCGCGCTCAACGTCGTCTTGCCGGTGCCCGACAGGCCGAAGAACACCGCGGTGTCGCCGTCCGGCCCCATGTTGGCCGAGCAATGCATCGGCATCACGCCGGTCGGCGGGAGGAGATAGTTGAGCAGGCTGAACACCGACTTCTTCATCTCGCCAGCATAGCGCGTCCCGCCGATGAGGATCAGCCTCTCGGTGAAGTTGACCGCGATCACGGTCTCGCTGCGGCAACCGTGGCGCTCGGGCGAAGCGCGGAAGCTCGGCAAGTCGAGGATCGTGTAATCGGGCACGAAATCGCGCAGCTCCGATTCCTCCGGGCGGACCAGCATCGTGCGGATGAAGCTGTTGTGCCACGCGAGTTCGTTGACGACGCGGACCTTCACGCGGTGCTCGGGCTGCGATCCACCGAACAGGTCCTGGACGAACAGGTCTTCCTTGTGGCGGAGCGCTGCGAGGAAATCGGCCTTCAGCGCGGCGAAATGCTCAGGCGACATTGCCTTGTTGCTTTTGCCCCACCACACGGTCGATTCGGTTTCGGCATCGCGGACGATGAACTTGTCCTGCGCCGAACGCCCGGTATGCGCGCCGGTTTCGACGACCAGCGGGCCGTCGGCGGACAATTTTCCCTCGCCGCGCGAGATGGCGGCCTGGATCAGGCGCGCGGTAACGAGGTTCCAGTGCAGGCTCGCGCGGGTCTCGATACCCTGCGCGTCAAGCCCCGCAACGGGGATGCGGTCACTCACAACATTCTCTCCTACTGTGCCGACCATCATGGGGGCGGCATCGGTTCCTCGCCGCATATCGCCGGGCCGTTCTGCGGTCAAACGGGCACGATCGACGACGGCGCGCAATGTGGGACAGCTTTGTTCAGCGTGGATTGAGGCTGGCAGCGTAATGGATTAGGCCGGATCCCCAACGACACGAGGCCCCTCCGCCGATGACGGCAACGATTGCCCTGGTCGATGACGACCGTAACATCCTGACATCGGTGTCGATCACGCTGCAGGCCGAGGGTTTCGTCACCCGGCTATATTCGGATGGCGAAACCGCGCTCAAGGCACTGATCGACAATCCGCCCGACATTGCGATCCTCGACATCAAGATGCCGCGAATGGACGGGCTCGAACTGCTCCGCCGCCTGCGCGAGAAGAGCATGGTGCCGGTAATCTTCCTGACATCCAAGGACGACGAGCTCGACGAGGCGCTTGGGCTGGCGATGGGGGCGGACGATTATATCGCGAAGCCCTTCTCGCAACGTCTTCTGATTGCGCGGATTCGTGCGATTTTGCGGCGTGCCGAAGTGTCGCAAGGCGGCGCGGGGACCGAGGAAGCGGCAGCGGAAACCAGCCTGACGCGCGGGCGGCTCGCGATGGATACCGCGCGTCACCGCGTGACCTGGGACGGTGCGCCAGTCACGCTGACGGTCACCGAATTCCTGATCCTGGAGACGCTTGCGCAGCGCCCGGGGATCGTGAAGACCCGCAACCAGCTGATGGATGCGGCGTATCATGACGACATTTACGTCGATGACCGCACGATCGACAGCCATATCAAGCGCGTTCGGCGCAAGTTCCGGCAAGTTGACGCCAGCTTTGACGCGATCGAGACACTCTATGGAGCGGGCTATCGATTCTCCGAGGAATGACGAGCCCGCGCGCGAGGAGGATGCCCGCGCGCTGTCGCTCCGCTGGTCTGCACGGGTCTCGCTCACCCCGCGGATCCTGTTCGTCAACGTCTTCGCGCTGGCGATGCTCGCTGGCGGATTCTTCTACCTCGATTCCTACCGGAGCCGGATCGTCGACGACCGCGTGCGGCAATCCATCCGCGAAGCCCGGCTGGTCGCCGAGGCGCTGGTCTCGGTGCCCGATGACCAGCGCACCGATCTGGCGCTGCGGCTCGCGCGCGCGACCGGTGCGCGGTTGCGGATCTACGACGATCGCGACTTGCCCGTGATCGATACGCGCACGCTGGGCTTGCGCAATTTCGTGCTGCAGGACCCCGACAAGCAGGACGGCGGCCAGGAGTCCGCGCGCATCCTCGACGCGATCATCGACACGGTCGTCGGCACGCCGCGCGCGCCGCTGTACCGAGAGCATCGCTCGGGCCTCAACTGGCCCGACGTGCGCACCGTCCGCGCGACCACCACGGGGGCCGCGACGGTGTGGCGCGCGCCCGACCGTACGCCCGTCATCACCGCCGCGGCACAGTTGCCGCACGGCGGGGTGGTGATGACCACCAACAATGTTCGCGACATCACCCAGACCGTGCGGGTCGAACGCTTCCGGCTCGGCATCGTGCTGATGATCGTATCGATCGTCTCGGTCCTGCTGTCGCTGTTCCTCGCGCGGACGATCGTGCGACCGCTGCGCCGGCTGGCCTATGCCGCAGTGCGGGTGCGGATGGGCCGGGCGCGCGAAGTGGTCGTGCCCCGCCTGCCCTATCGCCGCGACGAGATCGGGATGCTCGCGCGGGCGCTGTCCGACATGAGCCTTGCGCTGCGCGCGCGGATCGACGCGATCGAGGCCTTCGCGGCGGACGTGACGCACGAGATGAAGAACCCGCTCGCATCGCTCCGCTCGGCGGTTGAGGGCCTCGCGCTGGTCAAGGACCCCGAACTGCAGGAACGCCTGCTTGCGATCGTGCGCGACGACGTCCACCGGCTCGACCGGCTCATCACCGACATTGCCGAAGCGTCGCGGCTCGACGCGCAGCTCAGCCGCGCCAAGTTCGAGCCAGTCGATCTGCGCACGATGATCGCCGCGCTGATCGCCGGGCGCGAGGAACGCGGCGTCGACCGCGCGATCCGGCTGCGGCTCGACTTGCACGACGAAAGCGGCACAGGGTTCGTCGTGATGGGCGAAGGCGGGCGGCTCGAACGCGTGATCGACAATCTGATCGACAATGCCGTGTCCTTCTCGCCCGAAGGGGGCACGATCGGCATTACCATGTCGCGCGAGACCGATACCATCGTGATCGAGGTGGAGGATGAGGGCCCCGGCGTTCCACCGGACGCCCGCGAGAAGGTGTTCCAGCGCTTCCAGTCGCTGCGCCCCGCCGACGAGGCGTTCGGCAAGCATTCGGGGCTGGGCCTCGCGATCGCGCGGACGATCGTCGAGGCACATCAGGGGCAGATCACCGCCGAAGCACGACGTGGCGGCGTGACCGGCGCGCGGTTCGTGGTGTGCCTGCCCGTCGGCGAAGCGCGGTGAGTACACCGCCGATTCATGCCACCACGGTGGCGATCGACGGCGCGGCAGTATTGCTGCTCGGTCCGTCCGGGTCGGGCAAATCGGACCTGGCGCTGCGGCTGATCGACCGCGGGGCGACGTTGGTAAGCGATGACTATACGCTGCTGACGCCATTGGACGGACAACTCATCGCAAATGCGCCGCCGACAATTTCAGGCAAGATCGAGGTGCGCGGGCTCGGGATCGTCGCGCTCGACCGGATCGGTAACGTGCCGGTCATGCTTGCGGTTCGGCTCGACCGACCGGTCGAACGGATGCCGTCACAGACGCGCGCCGACTATCATGGTATTCCGATTTACGAGGTCGCAATCGACCCATTCGAGCTTTCGGCACCGATCAAGGTGGAATTGGCGCTGCGGCACGCTAGAGAGACGGCATGACGCTTGACCCCAAGGAAATCCTGCTCGTCACCGGCCTGTCCGGTGCGGGCAAGTCGACCGTGCTCCGCACGCTCGAGGATCTCGGTTGGGAAGTGGTCGACAACCTGCCCTTGCCGCTGCTCGACCGGTTGCTCAGTTCGCCGCTGCCGATGGGGGCGGAGCAATCCCGCCAGCCGCTCGCGATCGGCATCGGCGCACGGACTCGCGATTTCGACTCGGACCGGATCGTCGATCGCATCAAGCATTTGCGCGAAGCCTATGGCCATGACGTCGGCACGCTGTTTCTCGATTGTGCGGGCGGTGAACTCGAGCGGCGCTATTCGGAGACGCGACGGCGCCATCCGCTTGCGCTCGATCGCCCCGCCGCCGACGGGATCGCGCGCGAGCGCGACTTGCTCGCGCCGCTCAGGCGTTGGGCGAACCGGCTGATCGATACGACCGACCTGACCGCCAATCAGCTTGCGCAACAGGTCCGCGACACCTTCTCGCGCGAGCATCAGGACGGGCCGACGCTGGCGATCATGTCGTTCGGGTTCGCGCGCGGTGTGCCGCGCGGTGCGGATCTGGTGTTCGACATGCGCTTCCTGCGCAATCCGCACTGGGTTCCCGCGCTGCGCCCCGGTACGGGGCTCGATGCCGACGTCTCGGCCTATGTCGCCGAGGACCCCGCCTGTGAGGCGGCGGTCGGGCGGATCGAGGAGCTGCTCGAATTGTTGCTTCCGCGGTACCGTGCTGAAGGCAAATCCTATTTGACCGTCGCCTTCGGATGTACCGGGGGGAGACACCGCTCGGTCCATGTCACCGAACGCGTCGCGGCGCGGTTGCGCAACGCCGGATTTTCGCCCACGGTTACCCACCGCGATCTCGCCGCCGCCCCCCAGGACTCGCTCGAAGGGGTGCCCGATGATCGCCAGCAAGACGGAACGGCAGTAGCGTGAAATGGGCGGTTGCATGATTGGGGCGGTACGATGATCGGGCTGGTTCTCGTGACGCATGGCCGGCTGGCCGAGGAATTCGTGACGGCGATGGAGCATGTCGTCGGCAAGCAGGAGCGCGTCGCGACGGTCTGCATCGGTCCCGAGGATGACATGGAGGAACGCCGCAACGACATCGCCAGCGCGATCGCTGCGGTCGATGCCGGGCGGGGCGTGATCCTGCTGACCGACCTGTTCGGGGGTACGCCGTCCAACCTGGCCATCTCCCTGCTGGAACGCGGGCGGATCGAAGTGATCGCGGGGATCAACCTGCCGATGCTGATCCGGCTCGAATCCGCGCGCAAGGCGATGAAGGTGGTCGACGCAGTCGCCGCCGCGCGCGAGGCGGGGCGGAAGTATATCTCGGTCGCGTCCGAGGTTCTGGGCGAGGCAGCCGCCTGATGTCGGTCACCCGCAGCGTCCTCATCACCAACCGTCGTGGCCTCCACGCGCGCGCCAGTGCCAAGTTCGTCACGCTTGCCGCCACGCAGCCGTGCGAGTTGCACGTCGAGAAGGACGGTGCGGGATCGGTGACGGGAACGTCGATCATGGGCCTGATGATGCTGGGCGCGGCGATGGGCGACACGATCGTCATCTCGGCCGAAGGCGAGCATGCCGAAACTGCCGTCAGTGCGCTTTGCGAACTGGTCGAGGCCAAGTTCGGCGAGGATTGAACGCCGCAATGCCCCGTGAAATTACCGCTTATTCCAACCCGCTGATCAAGCGGATGCGATCGCTGCGCGAAAAGCGGCATCGGCGTGAAGAGGGTCTGTTCCTTGCTGAAGGCCTGCGCATCCTGACCGAAGCGCGTGAAGCCGGGCGTATTCCCGAATTCCTGTTCTTCGCACGCGACAGCGCGGCGCATCCGCTGGTGCTGGCGCTGGTCGACGCGGTCGAGGCGGCCGGGGGCGAAGCGATCGAGACCGTACCCGACATCCTGTCCAAACTGTCGGGCAAGGACAATCCGCAAGCGGTGGTCGGGGTGTTCGCGGAGTTTACCCGCACGCTCGACAGCCTCGACCGCGATTCCGCGGCGATCTGGCTGGTCGCCGAGCGGATGCGCGACCCGGGCAATCTGGGGACGATTTTGCGCACCGGCGACGCGGTCGGTGCGGGCGGGCTGATCCTGATCGGGGAGTGCGTCGACCCGTTTTCGGTCGAGGCGGTGCGTGCGAGCATGGGGGCGTTGTTCACGGTGCCGGTCGTGCAGTGCGAAT
Source organism: Sphingomonas sp. PsM26 (assembly GCA_030433805.1). Taxonomy (GTDB): domain Bacteria; phylum Pseudomonadota; class Alphaproteobacteria; order Sphingomonadales; family Sphingomonadaceae; genus Sphingomonas. Next base: position 114,171 of record JARUXA010000015.1, read on the forward strand.
GGGAGGCGTTCGTGCCGTGGCTGCGCGGCGGTGCGGGTCAGTTGGTCGGGCTGAGCCTCGACACCACGACGGATTACCGCGCGGCGGCGTATCGGGCACCGACCTTCCTGCTGACCGGCAACGAAGCGCAAGGGATGCCGGACGCTTACGCCGCCAAGTGCGACACGCTGGTGAAGATCCCGATGCTTGGCAAGGCGGACAGCCTCAACGCGGCGGTGGCGACTGCGGTGATGGCGTATCAGGTGCTGGGCGCGCAGCCGGAGGGGTGACGTCTACACGCTCCGGCGATTCCACACCGGCGTCACCCTGAACTCGTTTCAGGGTCCACCGCGCCACGAAGACAGTCCGGGCACGTTGCACGGTGGATGCTGAAACAAGTTCAGCATGACGGCTGAGATGAGAACTCCGGCGTGCCCCCACGCGGTGTCACCCTAAACCCGTGTCAGGGTCCGCCGCGTCGCGATGGATGCGTTCGTTTGAAGGGGAACGGGCGAGGATAAACCCTTGCCCGTTTTCCGCCTTTAATTCCGCCTACCGGTCGAACGGGTTCTTCGGCGCGCGGAGCGTGAGGCGCACCGGTACCGCACCGAACCCGAGATCCCGCCGAATGCCGTTGATCAGATAGCGTTGATAGCTCGTCGGCAACTGGTCGACTCGCGTGCCGAACAGCACGAAACCCGGCGGGCGCGTCTTGGCCTGCGTCAGATAGCGCAGCTTGATCCGCTTGCCCCCGGGCGCGGGCGGCGGGTTTGCTTCGACCGCGCGTTCGAACCAGCGGTTGAGTTCGCCCGTGCCGACGCGGCGCGACCACGCATCGCGCGTGTCGAACGCGACCTTGAGCAGAGTATCGAGCCCCTTGCCGGTCGCCGCCGAGACGGTCAGCACCGGCATGCCCTTGATCTGGCTGAGGCCGTCCTCGAGCGCGGTGCGGATGCCGTTGAACAGGCTGGAGGCATTCTCCGCCACGTCCCATTTGTTGATCGCGACGATCAGCGCGCGGCCTTCCTGCAGCGCCGCGTCGGCGATGCGGAGGTCCTGTGATTCGAGCCCGCGCGTCGCATCGAGCAACAGCACGACGACTTCGGCGAAATCGATCGCGTGGAGCGCATCGGCTACCGACAGCTTCTCGAGCTTGTCCTGCACGTTGGCGCGCTTGCGCATACCGGCGGTGTCGATCAGCCGGACTTTGCGCGCATCCTCGCCGGGCTCGCGCTCGGGGTCGTGCCAGATCCAGTCGACCGCGATCGAATCGCGCGTGATGCCCGCTTCCGGGCCGGTAATCAGGCGGTCTTCGCCAAGAATACGGTTGATCAGCGTTGATTTGCCTGCGTTCGGACGCCCGATGATCGCGAGCTTGAGCGGCGCGTCGGGGGCATATTCTTCATCGACGTCGGCATTGGGAATGTCGTCGCCAGCCGCATCCTTCTCGGGTTCGATGAAGGGGAGCAGTGCGTCGAACAGTTCGACGAGGCCCTCGCCATGTTCCGCCGACAGTTCGACCGGATCGCCGAAACCGAGCGAGAGCGACTCGAGGATACCGTCGGCCCCTGCCTTGCCCTCGGCCTTGTTGGCGACGAGGATGACCGGCGTGGTCGACCCGCGCAGCCAGCGCGCGATTTCCTCGTCGAGCGGGACGATGCCCGCGCGCGAATCGAACAGGAACAAGGCGACGTCGGCCTGCGCGACCGCGGCCTCGGTCTGGGCGCGCATCCGCCCGGGCAAGGACGCAGCGTCCTTGTCCTCGTAACCGGCGGTGTCGATGACACGGAAATCGAGCCCGACGAGCGTCGCCGCACCCTCGCGCCGATCGCGGGTCACGCCGGGGCGATCGTCGACGAGCGCGAGTTTCTTTCCGACGAGACGATTGAAGAGCGTCGACTTGCCGACGTTCGGCCGGCCGATAATAGCGACCACAGGGAGACTGGACATGCGCTCCCCTTAGGGCAAGCGCACGTCTTCGTCACCCCGCCGTAACAAGGTTACTTGTACGCGGCCAAACGGCCCTTCTGGTCGAGCACATAGAGCGTCGAATTGGCGACGACCGGCGGCAGCGTGAACGGGGCCTTCGATTCGATCACCCTGCCGAGCTTGCCGTCCTCGACCGAGGCGGAGACGATCTCGCCAAGCGAGTTGGTCAGGACCAGACGACCGCCTGCGAGCACCGGGCCGTACCAGGTGATCGCATTGGCCTTCTTCTTGTCCTTGATCGTGCCGTCCTTCTGGATCTTCTCGCTCTCGAAGTGCCGGAGCTGGCTGATCCACCGCACCTTGCCGGTCGCGCGGGCGAGGCAAACCAGGCGAGCGTCGTCGGTGACGAGGAAAACCCACTCGCCCGCGACCCACGGGGTCGAGATGCCCGCGAAATTCTGCTCCCACAGCCGCTGACCCGAAACGATCTCGAGCGCGACCATGCGACCGCCCTGCCCGACCGCGAAGACGATGCCGCGGTCGATTACCGGATCCGCGTCGATATCGGCGAGCGACGACACCGAGGTCGAGATCGACGAGCGCGACAGCGCGTCCTGCCACAAGGTGCGGCCGTTCTCGTAGCGATAGGCGTTGAGCTCGCCCGAGGAGAAGCCCGCGACGACGGTGCCCTGGCTGACCGCGGGGGCCGCGACGCCGAACACGCCCTGCGTCTCGATCGAACCCGAAGCGGTCCACACCACCGTTCCGTCGGTCTGCGACAGCACGTAGAGCTGGTTGTCCTGGCTCAGCACATAGACCTGGCCGTTGGCGACCGAGGGCGCACCGCGAAGCGGCGCACCGGGCTTGGCGCGCCACAATTCCTTGCCGCTCGTCGCATCGAGCGCGACGACGTCGCCGAGACCGTCGGTCGCGAAGACCTTGCCGTCGTCGAAGCTGACGCCGCCGCCGAAGCGCGCGCTGCGCGCCTTCTTGTCGGTGGTCGCGATGCTTGCTTCCCAGGCGGATGCGCCGGTGCTGGCGGAATAGGCGTGGACGACCGCGTTGACGTCGATCGCGAACAGCTTGCCGCCGCCGATGACCGGCGCAGCCCCGAGCCGCTGGCGATTGCTGCCGCCGTCAATCTCGACGCTCCAGGCGCGGTTGAGCGAGGTGCCGAGCGTCAGCTGGCCCATCGACTTGGACGAACTGCCGCCAGGCTGTGCCCAGCTGTCGTTGGTCGTTGCCGGGGGTACGGCGACCTGGACCTCACCGATCGTCTTGTCCGCGACGACGCTATTCTCGCCCTGGAGAATCGCGATGCGGTTGCCGAGGACCGGGGTCTTCTTCTTCCCCTTGAAGGTCGCGCAGCTGCTGAGCGCGATGGCGGAGACCGCGACCAGCAGGACTCGATTGGTCATCTTCATTGCGATTTCTGTTCCTTCGGCTGATTCACAGCATCAACCCCCAATACGCCCGCCATCTGAACAGCACGTTGCCGAACCGATTCGGCCACATCGGGCTCGCGTGCGATCTGGCCGTAGAGGGTGCCTGCAAGATCGCGACGGCCCATCTTGAGATAGGACACGGCGACCATCTCGCCTGCGCTGCCGAACCACGGATTGCCCTTGACCGCGAGGCCGCGCAGCCGTGCGACGACGACGTCGGGCTTGATCGTGTCGAGCTCGGCGCTGGTCTGGCGGATCAGCGCCAAATCGCGGAACGGCTGGCCGATCGACCCGTCGTTGGCGACTTCCGCGAACTTGGCGGCGGCACCGCGCAAGTCGTTCTTCTGGAGCAGCAGGTCGGCCTGGCTCATCAACGCAAGCGCGCGATAGCCCTTCACGTTCGAATCCGCGAGCGACCCGAGTTCGGTGGCGGCGGCCGGACGGCGTGCGCCGGCGTCCTCATACGCCTTGCTCAGCGCCTCGCCCTCGTCGCCGGCGACCGATTGCTGATGCGCGCGGTAGATCTGCCATCCGCCGAAGCCGAGGACGATCAGGACGACGATCGCGATCGCGGCGATGCCATAACGGCGCCAGGCGGTCGCCATCTGCTCGCGGCGGAGTTCCTCGTCGACTTCCCGGAGGAATGCGGCATCGGTGTTGGGTGGCACGGCCACTTGGGGAAACTCCATCGGATCGGGGCGGGAAGGTGCGGACCTTAGCGGCGCGACCGCCTAAACAAAAGCGGGCAAACGTTACGCTATGGTACGGTGCGGAAACGGATCGGACTTAATCCTTCGGTGCGTAAATCTGTTCGGCCCCCGGAAAGGCGCGCGAGCGAACCTCTGCCGCATAGTTCGCGGCTGCGGCGGAAATACGGCCACCGAGATCATCGTATTTCTTCACGAAGCGCGCGGTGCGCTCGAAAAGGCCGAGCATGTCCTCGGTGACGAGCACCTGTCCGTCGCACTGCACGGAAGCGCCGATCCCGATCGTCGGGCAGCCGACTTTCCGGGTCAGTTCGATTGCGATCGGTTCGACCACGCCCTCGATCACCAAGGCGAAGGCGCCGGCCTCGGCGATCGCGACGCCGTCCGCGACAATCTTCTCGGACTCCGCCGCGCTGCGTCCGCGTGCGCCGTACCCGCCGAGCGCGTTGACCGCCTGCGGGGTGAGCCCGACGTGCCCGACGACGGGGATCCCGCGTTCGCTCAGGAAGCGGACGGTCGGCGCCATCGCGGTGCCGCCTTCGAGCTTCACCGCCGCCGCGCCGGTCTGCTTGAGCAGATAGGCGGCGCTTTCGAACGCTTTCTCAGGCGATGCCTCATAGCTGCCGAACGGCATGTCGATGACGACGACCGCATGATAGCTGCCGCGCACCACTGCTGCGCCGTGCGCCGCCATCATTTCGAGCGTGACGGGAATGGTCGACGGCAGGCCGTAGACCACCTGCCCCAGACTGTCGCCGACCAGCAGCATGTCGCAATGCGGATCGAGCAGCTGCGCGGTGCGGACGGTATAAGCGGTGAGCATCACCAGCGGGTCGCCGCCCTTCCCCTTGCTCGCGCGGATCGCGGGGACGGTGAGGCGCTTCATCGGCGCTGGCGTGGGGTTGGCGCGACTGGTCGCGGTGTCGATCGTGAAGGTCGTGGACATGGGCGTGAGACCTAGCCGATTGCTTTTGGACGCGCCAGCGTGTCGCAGCGGTGGGAAGCGTTCTTGACTCTATGTTCGGTTTGTTTGACATTGCGATCGGTGTTCAGAGCGCGGAGTTCGTCATGCCGTTTCGTGAAAAGATCTCGTGGCTTTCGCTGGGCGGAATCGCGGTCGCTTTCGGGCCGTATTTTTACATGGTGCTGGCGCGGAACGACGTGCCGACATCGCTGTTGCCAGTCGATGCGGCGTTGCTGCTGGTCGCGGTGACCGTCCTGGCATGCATCATGACCGTGGCGACGATCATCGTCGCGCTGAGCAACGTGCGCGACGCACAGGCCCCGAGCGATGAGCGCGACCAGACCATCTCGCGCCGCGCGGTGGCGTTTGCCTATCCCGTATTGCTCGCGGCGGTGTTCCTGGCATTGGGGACGCTGTTCTTCGGCGCGAACCAGGCTATGCTGGTCAACGCGGTCCTCGGCGCGATCGTCCTCGGGGAGATGACGCGCTGCGTCGCCGAGATCGTGGGCTATCGGACGCGCGGCTGAGCATGGCGCGGATGCCCATCACCAACCAGATCCGGCTGCTGCGCTTCATGGCGGGCGAGATGACACAGGCAGATCTCGGGGCGCGCATCGGCATGACGCGCCAGACCGTCGCAGCGATCGAGGCGGGGAAATATTCCCCGACACTCGAGGCTGCGTTCCGGATCGCCCACGTGTTCGGCAAACCGCTCGATGCGGTCTTCCAGTGGGACGCTTCGTAGCTCAGTCGACTGTGACGCCCTTCCAGAAGGCGAAGCGATCCTTGATCTCGGCGGCCTTGGGCTTGGGGTCGGGGTAATACCACGCCGCATCGACGTTGCGCTTTCCGTCGACGACGAGCGTCTTGTAGCTCGCGTCGCCCTTCCACGGGCAATGCGAATGCGTCGCGCTCGGTTCGAACAGGTCGGCGACGATGCTGTCGGCGGGGAAATAATGGTTGCCCTCGACGATCACGGTCTCGTCCGACTGGGCGATCACGGCTCCGTTCCAGCGTGCGGTCGGCATGGGCTTGGTCCTTCAGGTCAGGGCTTGAGGGCCTCAACATAGGTATCGGGCTTGAAGCCTGCCAGCAGGACGTCGTCTATGACGAGGATCGGGCGTTTGATGGCGGAGGGGTTGGCGAGCAAGATCGCGAGCGCTTTGTCGGCGTTCAGGTCGGTCTTGTCGGCTTCGGGGAGTTTGCGGAAGGTGGTGCCGGCGCGGTTTAGGACGGTTTCCCAGCCGAGCTGATCGATCCATTCGCGCAGGAGCGCGGGGTCTACGCCGGAGGTCTTGTAGTTGTGGAAGGTGTAGGGGACGCCGTTGGTGTCGAGCCAAGTGCGGGCTTTCTTGACGGTGTCGCAGGCGGGGATACCGTAGAGGGTGGCGGGCATTAATAACCTTTCTTGGGAGCGATCGCGCGATAGCCACTTGCCGCCAAAAATGCAGCAGTTTCGGTTCCGCCCAACCTCCGCGATTCCGCGACCCGCGGGTCAAGCCCGATAGCAGACGCCCAAGTGCTTGCCATGCTCCCTAGAAAGCCGGAAGACTGTAGAGCGACAAAGAGGTGGGGATACGTTCAGCAGCATGGAAGAGAAATTGGACGAGGTGCGCGCTGAACTGTCCCTTTTAGCTGACTGTCGGCCACACGAGGCAGATCTAAGGGCTCTTTCTCGCTATAAATTGCCAGGGAAAGTAATAATGGCAGTTGGAGGCCTACTCTGGCGCGCAGAAGAACTGGCCCGAAACGCATTTGAAGCGTTAAACCGACAAGATTTTTTCACCTCGGCTGTGCTTACCAGGGCATTGATGGAAACGACAGGTGGCGTGGTACTGATCCACAATCTTGTTGATAAGTTTATCAAGGACGGCGTGTTTCTAGGATTCGACCAAAAGATCAACCGGCTCATTTTAGGTTCTAATGTTTGGGAAGAACTGGACGATGCAATCCACGTCAACGATTTACTGCGAGAAGTACAGAAAGTTATCCCAGGCTATTTCGACGAACACTACGCATCATTGAGCGAATATGCACACCCCAACTGGCTTGGCGCTTTTGGGGCATACGGAAGCACCTATGAAGGCGAGGCGAGGATTTCGTTTTCACAAGGAGGAAGCGCCGCAGACAGCCAGCGAGGGACCATTCTCGGTCGTCTGAGTGGATCGATCGGCCTTTGCCTCGGTTACTACGACCTTCTCAGGCAAATGACCGAAGATTTCGTGAGGGCCGTAGAGGCATTCTACGCTGGTCGCGCTGAACCTGAAAGGGCGATCTGAACTTCCATCACGCGTCGGCTACGCTGGAAATGATACTCGAACCGGACCCTAGCTACCACCGCTTCGCGACGTTCGCGCGGACTTAGCATGCGTCAGAGGTGGCTGGCATTGACGTCTGCATGGCAGATCCAAGCTGGCCGGATGTTATCACGGGTGGTGGGGGCATAACGCAGCCCCTCCCACCGTCATGCCGGGCTCGTCCCGGAATCCACCGTGGAGCACATCCGCACATGGTTGGACACGACCGCGGTGGACCCCGGGCCAAGCCCGGGGTGACGCATGGTTGCGGGGGAGCGCGGCCCTCAAGCCGCCTCGAACATCTCCGGCGAAAGCGCCATCAGCGCCTCGGACCCGCCCTCGATCTTGCGCCGCAAAGCGCCAGCCTCGGGCATCACGCGCTCCGCGAAGTAGCGTGCGGTGACCAGCTTGGCGTCGAGGAACTTCACGTCCCCCTCGCCCGCTGCCTTCAGCCTGGTCGCGGCGACCGCCATCCGCAGCCACATCAGCCCGACCGCGACGATCCCCATCAGGTGCATGTAACTGTGCGCGCCCGCGCCGACATTGTCGGGGTTCTGCATGCCGTTCTGCATGAACCACACGGTCGCCTGCTGAAGCTCGCCATTCGCCTTCTCCAGCGCGCCCGCGAACACGGCGGTCGCGGGATCGGCCTTGGCGGCGGCGATTTCCTCGGCCACCACCTTGAACAAGGCCTGCACCGCGCGTCCGCCGTTCTGCGCGAGCTTCCGGCCGACCAGATCCATCGCCTGCACGCCGTTGGTGCCTTCGTAGATCATCGCGATCCGCGCATCGCGGACGTATTGCTCCATCCCCCATTCGGCGATGTAGCCGTGGCCGCCATAGACCTGCTGCGCGTTGGTCGCGATGTCATAGCCCTTGTCGGTGCCATAGCCCTTGATCACCGGCGTCAGCAGCCCGAGCAGATCGCCCGCGAGCTGCTTCTCTTCGTCGCTGACCGCGGCATGTTCGAGATCGGCCTGGAGCGCGCCCCACAGGCAGAGCGCACGAAGCCCTTCGGTCAGCGCCTTGGATTCCATCAGCATCCGGCGGACGTCGGGGTGGACGAACAACGTGTCCGCCTTCTCGCCCGGCTCCTTGGCACCGGTCAGCGAGCGGCCCTGGCGACGGTCCTGCGCATATTGCACCGCATTCTGATAGGCGACTTCGGCGACGCCGAGGCCCTGCAAGCCCACGCCCAGACGCGCGGCGTTCATCATGATGAACATCGCGGCGAGCCCCTTCATCTCCTCGCCGACGAGCCAGCCGATCGCGCCGTCATAGTTCATCACGCAGGTCGAATTGGCGTGGATCCCCATCTTGTGCTCGATCGAGCCACAGGTGACCGCGTTGCGCTCCCCGATCGCGCCGTCGTCGCCGACCATGAACTTCGGGACCACGAACAGCGAAATGCCCTTCGAGCTTTCCGGCGCACCCGGCGTCTTCGCCAGCACGAGGTGGATGATGTTGCTGGTCAGGTCATGCTCGCCCGACGAGATGAAGATCTTGGTGCCGGTGATCGCATAAGAGCCGTCGGCCTGCGGCTCGGCGCGGGTGCGGATCAGGCCGAGGTCGGTGCCGCACTGCGGCTCGGTCAGGTTCATCGTCCCGCCCCATTCGCCGCTGACCATCTTGGGGACGTACTTGGCCTTCTGCTCGTCCGAGCCCTTGACCAGCAGCGCGGCGATCGCGCCGTGCGACAGGCCGGGATACATGGCGAACGCCATGTTGGCGGAGATCATATATTCCTGAAACGCGGTCGAGACGACGTGCGGCATCCCCTGCCCGCCGAATTCCTCGGGCGCACTCAGCGTCCCCCAGCCCGATTCGACGAACGCCTGATAGGCTTCCTTGAAGCCCTTGGGCGTCGTGACCGAACCGTCCTCATGCCGGACGCAGCCTTCCTGGTCACCGGAATAATTGAGCGGGAACAGCACTTCGGCGACGAACTTGCCGCCCTCTTCGAGCACCGCGTCGACCACGTCGGGGGTCGCGTTCTGGAAACCGGGGAGATTGGCGTGGCTCTGCAGGCCGATCACGTGATCGAGGATGAAACGCGTGTCGCGGACGGGGGGCGTATACTGGGGCATGGGTTCAGTCCTTCATCTGGCCGGATGAGCCATGGGTTTCGAGCAGGGTGACGAAGTCGTCGAGTTCGTGGATCGCCGCATCGATGTCGCGTTTCTGCGCGGTGAGCAGCGCGATCCGGTCGCGGCAGCGCTCGATCGTCGTCTGGCGCTGGATCTTCCGACCGTCGCCAATGTCGTACAGGTCGATCATCTCGCGGATCTCGCCGAGCGAAAAGCCGACGCGCTTGCCGCGCAGGATCCAGGCGAGCCGGGCGCGGTCGCGCTGTGAGTAGATGCGAGTCGTCCCGCGCCGCTCGGGCGCGATCAGGCCTTCATCCTCGTAGAAGCGCAACGCACGCGCGGTGACGTCGAATTCCGCCGACAGGTCGGAGATGGAGAAATGATCGCGCGTCGGATGGCGATCGATGAGGGCGTAGGCGGCACCGGTGCTCATGCAGGGTAAGGTAGTTGCCCTTTACGTGAACGTCAATATGCGATGCGTGTGTTGGATGACCTTCAGGGTCCGCACAGCAGCTTGCCGCGCGGGCCACGCAGCGTGGCGGCCTCGGACACGGAGTCGCTCAGTCGGTCGAGCGCTAGCCCTGCGATCGAGGCGCGATCCTGGCACAAGGTTTGACATCCCCCCGGCAAGCGTCCGGGGAAGACGATCCGGTCGCCCTCGAAGCGTGCGTCGAAACGGCACCCGCTGGACGATCGTGGTGCGTCGAAACGGACATGGAGCGTCTCGCCATCGCGCGTGACGACGCCGCTGCCGCTGCACCGCTCGCTGTCGTCGTAATCGATCGTGACGCCGATGCGGTAAGCGGTTGCGCTGGGCACGATGCAGACCCGGTCGGCCTCACGGGCATAAAGCCCCGTGATGTCGGTGCTGGCGGGATCGGGAATGATCCCCGCCTGGATCGCCGCGGCCTCGAGCCCGGTCGGCGTCGCCTGCTGCTGCGGCGATTGCGATCCCTGACACCCTGCAAGCGCCGCCAGCGCCGCGAGCAGCGCGGGTTTCAAACGACCCGCACGAGCCGATCGCCCTCGATCCGGCGATAGAAGCAGCTGCGCGCGCCGGTGTGGCACGCGGGGCCCGCCGGATCGACGATCAGCCACACCGCGTCTTGGTCGCAGTCGATCCGAATGTCGTGGACGCGCAGGACATGGCCCGAGCTTTCGCCCTTGCGCCACAGCTTGCCGCGGCTGCGCGACCAGAAATGCGCGTCGCCGGTTTCGACCGTCAGCCGCAGCGCCTCGGCGTTCATATGCGCGAGCATCAGCATTTCGCCGGTCGTGCGGTCGGTCGCCACCGCGGTGATGAGGCCGGCGGCGTCATATTTAGGGTCGAGCACGAGCCCGGTTTCGCGAAGGTCTGCCATGCCGACGACCTACAGTGGTCGCTCCCGTCCGTCACCCCTTGCGGATCGCCTCGACCAGTTCGTCCTTGGTCATCGTCGAACGGCCCTCGATCCCGATCTTGCGCGCTTCCTCGAGCAGATCGTCCTTGGTGCGATCCTCCAGCTTGCCCCCGCCGCGATGATCGATTGTCCCGGCAGCTTTGGCGTTGGCGATTCGCGCGGCCTTCTCGGGCGATGCACCATCCTTGCGCAGATCTTCGTAGAGTTTGTCGTCCTTGATGCTCGGGCCGTGATCCTTCGCCATGCTCCTTCTCCCCTAGCGAGCAATATTGCGTCCTGCGCAGCCCGGGAAACGACCAATGCGACCAATCGCTCCTGACGATGTGACAAAAGCGCGACAAACGCGAAGTCCGCCCCTATATGCCGCCTCGAAGCTCTACCCTCCCCCGAAGGGCGCCAATGCTCACAACCAATCCGTTCGAAGCCCCCGAAAACGGGGACAAACTGCATGAAGAATGCGGTGTCTTTGGTATCTCCGGCGCGGCCGACGCCGCCCGGCTGGTCGCGCTGGGGCTCCACGCGCTCCAGCATCGCGGCCAGGAAGCGGCTGGCATCACCAGCTTCGACGGAGCCGAATTCCACACTCACCGTGCGATGGGTCACGTCGCGGGCAATTTCGACCGCGAGGAGATCATGGTCCCGCTGCGCGGCACCGTCGCCTGCGGCCATGTGCGCTACTCGACCACCGGCGAGACCGCGCTGCGCAACGTCCAGCCGCTCTATGCGGACCTCGCCTCGGGCGGGTTCGCGATTGCGCATAACGGCAATATTTCCAACGCGATGCGGCTCCGTCGTGATCTTGTCCGGCGCGGTTCGATCTTCCAGTCGACCAGCGATACCGAGACGATCATCCATCTCGTCGCGACGTCCAATTATCGCACCGTCGTCGACAAGTTCATCGATGCGTTGAAGCGCGTCGAAGGCGCGTATTCGCTGATCGTGATGACGCCCGAGGGCATGATCGCCTGCCGCGATCCTCTCGGCATTCGTCCGCTCGTAATGGGCCGGATCGAACAGTCGGACGGTAGCCAGGCGGTGATCTTCGCCTCCGAGACGGTCGCGCTTGACGTGGTCGGTGCGACCTTTGTCCGCTCGATTGATCCGGGCGAGCTCGTCATGGTCAAGGGCAGCGAGATCACCTCGCATCGCCCGTTCGCGCCCGTGTCGGCGCGTCCGTGCATCTTCGAATTCGTCTATTTCTCACGCCCCGATTCGATCTCGGAGGACCGCAGCGTCTATACCGTGCGCAAGGCGATCGGCGCGCAGCTCGCCATCGAAAGCCCGGTCGATGCCGACCTCGTCATCCCGGTTCCCGATTCGGGCACCCCGGCGGCGCTGGGTTATGCGCAAGAGTCGGGCATTCCGTTCGAACTCGGGATCATCCGCTCGCATTATGTCGGGCGCACCTTCATTCAGCCGGGCGACAAGGTTCGTCACCTTGGTGTGAAATTGAAGCACAACGCCAACCGCGCGCTGATCGCGGGCAAGAAGATCGTGCTGATCGATGATTCGATCGTGCGCGGGACGACCAGCCTCAAGATCGTCGAGATGATGCGCGAAGCGGGTGCGGCCGAAGTCCACATGCGGATCGCTAGCCCGCCGACGCGGCATTCGTGCTTCTACGGCGTCGATACGCCCGAGCGCGCCAAGCTGCTGGCGGCAACCAAGAACCTCGAGCAGATGGCCGAGTATATCAAGGCCGACAGCCTCGCGTTCGTCTCGATCGACGGCCTGTACAAGGCGCTCGGCGAGCCGCAGCGCAACGCGATCCGGCCGAGCCATTGCGATGCCTGCTTCACCGGGGATTATCCGACGACGCTGACCGATCAGGACGATGTCTCGTCGGTCGACCAGTTCGCGCTATTGGCCGAACGCGTCAGCTAAGGACTCCTGCGATGACTGATATCAACGCTGCCGCTGCTGCGGGCGACCGTCCGCTGGCTGGCCAGGTCGCCCTCGTCACTGGTGCTAGCAAGGGGATCGGTGCGGCCACCGCGATCGCGCTGGCGGCGGCGGGTGCGCATGTCGTACTGACCGCGCGTACCGCGGCATCGCTCGAAGCGGTCGAGAATGCGATATTCGACGCGGGCGGCTCGGCGACGATCGCGCCGCTCGACCTGACCCAGGCCGACGCCATCGCACGGCTCGGCACGGCGATCGGTGAACGCTGGCCGGCGCTCGATATCTTGGTGCTCAACGCCGCGATGCTGGGGACGCTTGCCCCGGTACCGGCGATCGACCCCAAGGAAATGGCGGCGGTCCTGACGCTCAACATCAGCGCGCAAGCCGCGCTGATCGCGGCGTTCGACCCGATGCTGCGCAAGTCGAAGCGCGCTCGCGTAATCGGCATGACCTCCAGCGTCGGGCGCAAGCCGCGGGCGTATTGGGGGCTGTACGGAGCCTCGAAGGCAGCGTTCGAGACGATCGTCTCGGCGTATGGCGACGAGATGGAGCATGTCAGCCAGATCCGCACCGCGATCCTTGACCCCGGGGCGACGCGGACCGACATGCGCCGTCGTGCCTATCCTGGGGAAGATCCCAAGTCGGTCAAGGAACCAAGCGTGGTTGCGAACCGGATCGTCGCGCTGCTGACCGAGGATTTCGTTACGGGGCATTTCGAACGGGTCGGGTGAAATCGGTTGGTAGTGGGCAGCTCCGTGACCCCACCCCATAATTCCCACGAAGGCGAGACCTCTGCCTAAGGGCATCGGAGGTTTACGCGTCGCCCACCCCGAAAAGCTGCCGTCATGCTGAACTCGTTTCAGCATCCACCGCGCAACAGGCATAGTCCGGAATCGTTTAGGGCTGGATCCTGAAACAAGTTCAGGATGACGGGCGGGCTTGCAGACGTCTTGCCTTCGCGGCGATGACGGTAGGTGGCGGCACGGTCGACGGTCCTCAGCCCCCCGCCTTCACCAGCGTCACTTGCGCCACATCGATCCCCTGCCCGCGGAATCCGCCTTCGCAGTACATCAGATAATAGCGCCACAAGTCGATGAACTTGCGGTCGAACTTCGTAGGCAACCGACCCGCCGAAACCGCCGCATCGAACGCAACACGCCAGCGCCGCAGCGTCTCGGCATAATGCAATCCGAAGCTGTGATTGTCGCGCCATTCGAGCCCATGCTCCGCCGCCAGCGCGCGGAAGCGGCTTTCCGACAGCAGCATCCCGCCCGGAAAGACGAACCGCTGGATGAAATCGACGTTCGCGGCATAGGCCTCGAAGATCGCGTCATCGATCGTGATATACTGGATCGCCGCTCGCCCGCCGGGCTTGAGCGCGCGGGCCACCGCCGCGAGATACGTGCCCCAATAGTCCTGTCCGACCGCCTCGACCATCTCGATGCTTGCGATCCCGTCATACTGGCCCGTGACATCGCGGTAATCGGTCCGCGAGACGGTGACGCCCGACAGGCCGGCATCCGCGATCCGGTCATTGACCGCACGTTCCTGTTCGCTCGACAGTGTGATCGCATCGACCTGCAACCCACGCCGCGCCGCCGCCTCGGCAAAGCCACCCCATCCGCAGCCGATCTCGAGCACGGTCCGCCCGGGCGTCAGGTCCAGCCGATCGAGGATCGCAGCGTTCTTGCGCCCCTGTGCCGCAGTCAGATTCTCGGTCGTCATCGTCGCTTCGTCGAACAAAGCGGCCGAATACATCATGCTCGGATCGAGCCACAGGCTGTAAAAATCGTTGCCCAGATCGTAATGGAAATGGATGTTGCGCCGCGATCCCGCGCGCGAATTACGACGTAGGCCGTTGCGCCATCCGCGCAGCATCCGGATCATCCCGCCGGACCGCGCCGTCCCACCCAGACTGACGCGGTTGCGCATGAACAGCTCGAACAGCACGGTCGGATCTGGACTGGTCCACTCCCCCTTCGACCAGCCGACATACCAACCCGCCGAGCCCCCCGTCACCAACCGCAGCAGCGCGCGCCAGCTGACCAGATCGACCACTGCCGCCGGCCCGGGCGCACGTCCGCCGAGCAGCCGCTTGCGTCCCCCCGGCAAGGTCGCCGCGAGCGATCCCTCGACCAGACCGGAATCGATCCGGTCGAGCACGGCGTTGAACGGTTTTGCAAATACCCCAAACATCGCGCCCCCCTCGCATTCCGGGGCGTGGTTGCCAAGCCGCTCAGCGCACCTGTTTTACCGCCTGCAATGCGCGCTCGCGCGCCTCGCGGTGGCCGATGATCTTGGCGGGATAATCTTTCGGGAGGCACCCGGCTTCCTCAGGGTCGTGGATCGCGTCGCCCTCCACGTCGGCGAGTTCGGGCACCCACTGGCGGATATAGTCCGCCGCATCGAATTTCGGCGACTGCGTAAGCGGCGCCATGATCCGGACGAACATGTTCGAATCGATTCCCGTGCCCGCGGTCCACTGCCAGTTGACCGAGTTGGACCCATAGTCGCCATCGACCAGGCAATCCCAGAACCACCGCTCGCCCTCGCGCCAGTCGATCAGGAGATGCTTGATGAGGAAGCTCGCGGTGATCATGCGGACGCGGTTGTGCATCCAGCCGGTCTTCCAAAGCTGGCGCATCCCAGCGTCGACGATCGGATAGCCGGTGCGGCCCTGCTGCCACGCCTTGAGATCGGCATCGGCGTCCTTCCCGCTGCGCCACGGCATTGCATCATACTTCTCGCGGGCGTTCTTCGTGCCGTATTCCGGATATTGCAGGATGACGGTCTGCGCATAGTCGCGCCAGCCGATCTCGCTCAGGAAGACATCGACCGATCCGCCGACATCGGCAACCGCGTGCCACACCTGCGCCGCCGACAGCTCCCCGAAGTGGAGATGCGGCGACAAGCGCGAGCTGCCCTCCTGCGAGGGGAAGTTGCGCGTGTCGTCATAGTCATCCGCCTGCTTCTTGAAGGCGTTCAGGCGATCGTGCGCGGCGCCCTCGCCGGGCGTCCAGTCGTCCGAGAAGCCGGTCGACCAGTCGGGCTTGGTCGGCAGCAGCGTCCAGTCGGCAAGTTTGTCGCTCTTGGGCCATTTGGACGGCGACGGGATCTTGCCGGGTTTGTGGATCGGCGCGGGGGGCGGCATGTGCTGCTTGAGCGCGCGCCAGAACGGGGTGTAGATCTTGTACTGCCCGCCGCTGCCGGTCGTGATCGACCCCGGCGGCGCGAGGTAATTGCCGTCGTGGCAGACGAGGTCGAGCGTCTCGGCGATCGCTTCCTCGGCCTTGCGCCACCACGGTTCGAAATGGCGGATGCAATGGACCTGCGTCGCACCAGTTTCCTCAGCGAGCTGCGCCAGCACGTCCACGCATTTCCCGCGCCGCAGAATCAGCCGCGAGCCCTTCTCGCGCAGGTCTGCATCGAGGCTCTCGAGGCTGTGGTGGAGCCACCAGCGCGAGGCACCGCCCATATGGTATTTGTCGGGGGTGTCGTCGTCGAGGATGTAAACGGGGATGACCGCGCCTGCGTTGATCGCGGCGAGGAGGGCGGGCTGGTCGGCCAGGCGGAGGTCTCGGCGGAGCCAGAGGATGGTGGGGGTGGTCAAGAAGCTTTACTCACGCAAAGGCGCAAAGGCGCGAAGGCACCGGATCAACCGGCATAGTTGTTTACAACGCGCCGAACGCCTTCTTTGAAGGTGCTGGCACCAAAATTGATCAGCAAACCAAGCGGTAAGTCCATCAGGCGCAGGTAGGTCAGCACCTGCTTGGCATGCACAGGCGCAAAGCGCTCGGTCGATTTCAGTTCCACAAGCAGTTGCCGTTCGATCAACAGATCGGCCCGGAACCCCTCGGTGATAACCAGTCCGTCGAACCGGATCGGGATCGGCTTCTGTCGCTCAACAAAAAAGCCTCGCTTGGCGAGGCTTTCGAAGAGGCAGACTTCATAGACGGATTCAAGCAATCCAGGCCCAAGCGCAGCATGCAGCTTGAACCCACAGTCCACTGCATGCCGCGCCAAGGATTCCAGAGCTTCGCTCAACCGCCTCTTCTCTTTTAGCGTCTTTGCGCCTTTGCGTGATCAAACCCTTCTGCCTTGGAAGGCAGAACGATTACATCGAATGCGGCTCTTTCTCCACCTGCCACGTCTGCCCCTGCGACAGCAGCTTCTGCAGGTCGGGCGTCTTGCCCTTCGCCGCTTCCGCATTCTGCGTCACGACAGCACTTTCGAACGTCGGGCGCGGATCGTCGAACAGCACGCCAAGCGCCATCGGGAACATCCCGAAGGGCATCTCGACCAGCATGTGCGCCAACCCACGGTTGGTCTGGTCGTGCACGATCACGCCCGCCGCCGCCCAATCGCCATCGACCACGTCAACGACCTTGAGCACCAGCCGCTCCATGTCCATTGCCAGCCCCTTGGTGCCGGCCTCGAACAGCAACGGCTTGCCATGCTCGACCCAGAGCTGGTTAGCGCCCGCGTTCTTCTTCTCGGTGAACGGCGCGAAGACGTCGTCGTTATAGACGATGCAGTTCTGGAAGATCTCGACGAACCCGGTGCCCTTGTGCGCATGCGCGGCCTTGAGGACGCCGACGAGGTTCTTGTGGATGTCGATCGCGCGCGCGATGAAGCGACCGCCTGCGCCGAGCGCAAACGCGCACGGGTTGGCGGGGGTGTCGACCGAGCCGAACGGAGTCGACGGCGTACGCGTGCCGACGCGCGACGTCGGGGAGTATTGCCCCTTGGTCAGGCCGTAGATCTCGTTGTTGAACAGCAGCACCTGGCAATCGAGATTGCGGCGGATCAGGTGCATCGTGTGGTTGCCGCCGATCGACAGCGCGTCGCCATCACCGGTGATGATCCACACGTCGAGATCGGGGTTGGCGAGCTTGACGCCCGTCGCCACCGCCGGTGCACGACCGTGGATCGTGTGGAAGCCGTAGGTTTCCATGTAATAAGGAAAGCGCGACGAGCAGCCGATGCCGCTGACGAACACGGTGTTTTCCGGACGCGCACCAATCTCTGGCATGGTGCGCTGAACCGCCTTGAGCACGGCATAGTCGCCGCAGCCCGGGCACCAGCGGACTTCCTGATCGGTTTCCCAGTCCTTCGGCGTCGTCTTGGCGATGGGGGTCATGTCGTTCATGGGTTCACAGCCTCCGGGCTGGGCAGTTGAGTTTCGCTGGGGGGCACGAAGTCGCCCTCGGCGGGGAGATGGCCGTCGATCGCGTCCTCGATCTCGGAGATGAGGAACGGCTGGCCCGACACCTTGTTGAGCGGCTTGGCGTCGACCAGGAACTGGTCGCGGAGCACCGTCTTGAGCTGCCCGGTGTTCATTTCCGGCACGAGGATGGTGTCGTAACCCTTGAGCAGATCACCAAGATTTGCCGGCATCGGCCAGATGTGGCGGATGTGGATGTGCGCGACGTCACGGCCCTTGGCACGCGCGCGGCGGACCGCCTGGTGGATCGGCCCGAAGGTGGAACCCCAGCCGACGATCGCGAGCTTCCCCGAGGTTTCGCCGAGTTCGACAGTCTGATCGGGCACCGCGATGTTCGCGACCTTGTCGCGGCGGATTTCGGTCATCTTCTGGTGGTTTTCGGCACCATAATCGATGTTGCCGGTGCCGATCGCCTTTTCGATCCCGCCGATGCGGTGGAGCAGGCCGGGCGTGCCGGGCTTGACCCATGGGCGCTTGAGGTTCTCGTCGCGCGCATAGGGCAGGAAGCCACCCTCGGGGACTTCTTCGAGATACTCGACCGGGAACGGCGCATAGGTCGACATGTCGGGGACGAGCCACGGCTCGGCCGCATTGGCGATATAGCCGTCGGTCAGCAGCATCACCGGGGTCATATACTGAACCGCGATCCGCACCGCCTCGATCGCGACATCGAAGCAATCCGACGGCGAGCGCGCGGCGAGAACGGGCATCGGCGCATCGCCGTTGCGGCCATAGACCGCCTGGTACAGATCCGACTGCTCGGTTTTGGTCGGCAGGCCGGTCGACGGGCCGCCGCGCTGCGAATTGACGATCACGAGCGGCAGCTCGGTCATGATCGCCAGCCCCATCGCCTCGCCCTTAAGCGCAATGCCCGGGCCTGACGACGAGGTGACGCCAAGCTGCCCGGCGTAGGATGCGCCGATCGCAGACGCGATTGCGGCGATCTCGTCCTCCGCCTGGAAGGTGGTGACGCCATATTCCTTGAGGCGCGACAGGAAGTGCAGGATCGCCGACGCGGGCGTGATCGGATAGCCGCCGAAGAACATCGGAACGTCAGCAAGCTGGACGCCCGCGACCAGCCCGAGCGAGATCGACTCGGCGCCGGTGACCGTGCGGTACAGACCGGGTGCGGTCGGGGCGACGCCGATGTGATGCTGCTTCATCGGGCCTGCGAGCTCGGCGGTCTCGCCGTAGGCGTGGCCTGCGTTCAAAGCGGCGATGTTCGCCTCCGCGAGCACGGGGGCCTTGGCGAACTTGGTCTTGAGCCAGTCGACGATTGGCGCACGGTCACGATCGAACATCCAGAGCGCGAGCCCCAGCGTCCACATGTTCTTGCAGCGCAGCGCTTCCTTGTTGCCAAGGCCGAACGGCTTTACCGCATCCAGCGTCAGCTGAGAAATGTTGAAGCTCAGCAGCTGCCACTTGGCGAGGCTGCCGTCGGTCAGCGGGTTGGCGGCGTATTTCGCCTTGGCGAGGTTGCGTTCACCGAACTCGCCCTCGTCCGCGATGATCAGGCCGCCGGCCTTCAGCGCAGGCGCATTCACCTTGAGCGCCGCCGGGTTCATCGCGATCAGCACGTCGGGCGCGTCGCCCGCGGTCTCGATCGCGGTCGAGCCGAAGTTGATCTGGAACGCGGACACACCGAACAGCGTGCCTTGCGGCGCGCGGATTTCGGCGGGGAAATCCGGGAAGGTCGCCAGATCATTGCCCGACAGCGCGGTCGACAGCGTGAACTGCCCCCCGGTCAACTGCATACCGTCACCCGAGTCGCCGGCGAACCGGACGACGACGGACTCTGCGGTGGGGTGGGCGGAGGCTTCTTGGGGGGTAACTTCGTGCGCGGCGGTCGCCATCAGCGTCTTGTCCTACGGGTAATCGTTGTCATGCCCTTATGCCTCGAACGGCGCAGGGCCAAGGTAGTTTCAGTAAAGGGCGGTGCAACCGCTGCTTTCCGGTCACCCGGCTCCGGCGAAGGCCGTGCCGAGCGTCAGGATCGCCCGCACATGCCGTTCGGCAAGCGCGACCGTGTCTTCGCCATAGCCGCCACCAACCGTACTCGCCAGCGGAATGCCCCGATCGATCGCAAGCCGCGCGACGAGATTCTCGCGCGCGACCAGCCCCTCATCGGTCAGCGCGAGCCGCCCCAGCCGGTCGTTCGCGAGCGGATCGATCCCGGCTTGGTAGAGAATGATCTGCGGTCGAAGCTCGTCGAGCATCGGCACCAGCGTCGACTCGAGGGTCGCGAGATAGGCCGCGTCGCCGGTCGCATCGGGCAGCCCGACGTCGAGCGTCGAGCGCGCCTTGCGGACCGGGAAGTTCTTCTCGGCGTGGATCGAATAGGTCGCGATCTGGGGATAGCCGGCGGTCAGTGCAGCGGTACCGTCGCCCTGATGGACGTCGCAATCGACCACCAGCACGCGCAAGCCGTCCTCCTCCGCGAGCCGCACGGCCGCGATCGCGAGATCGTTGAAGACGCAATAGCCGGCCCCTGTCGCCGCCAGCGCATGATGGCTGCCGCCCGCGGTATTGGCGGCAAACCCGCGTTCCAGCGCAATCTTTCCGGCAAGCCACGTGCCGCCGGGCACCACCGCCGCGCGCGCCGCAACCGACTCGGTCACCGCGAAGCCGATCCTTCGCTCCTTCTCGCGGGGGACGCGGGCACCGAGCACCTCGGCGACATAGTCGGCGTCATGCACCGCCTCGAGCCAATATAGCGGCATCGCGTCGGGCACATGCCACGCGACCCCTGCGCCTTCCACCTCGAGCCGATTGCGGATCGCCGCGTTCTTGCTGAGCTGGCTGGGATTGTTTGCCTGGCCCGTAGCGACATAGGCGGGGTGATGGACGACCGGGATCATCCTGCCTAGGTAGGCCTGAGACTGGCAGAGACCAATGGAGAGCGCCGAATGGCCGACAGCAGCACCCCGCCCCAAACCCCTTCCCCTTATGTTCGCGCCGATGTCGCGGGCTTCCTGGCGTTCCTAAACAATCTCCCCGGCCCGCGCACGCACGAGATGGAGCCGCCAGCGGCACGTGCGACCTACAAGGCGATGAAGGACGTCGCGGACCCGCCGGTCGGCGAACTGGGGACGATCCGGGATATCGCGATCCCCGGTCCCGCCGGGACGATCCCGGCGCGGCTGTTCGACGTGCAGGAGAGTCGCTTGCCCGGCCCGCTCGTAATGTTCTACCACGGCGGCGGGTTCGTGATCGGCGATCTCGACACCCACGCCAGCTTCTGCGCCGAAGTGTCGCGCGCGCTCGATCTGCCCGTGCTCGCAGTCGATTATCGGCTGGCACCCGAGGCACCGTGGCCCGCCGCGCCGGACGATTGCGAGGCCGCAGCCCGCTGGGCGGCGGGATCGCCCGCAGAGCTCGGACGTAGCGTGACCGCACTGGTCCCCTGTGGCGACAGCGCGGGCGGTAACCTGGCGATCGTGGTGACCGCCGCCCTGCGCGACGCGCCTGCCGCCGTGCCGGTGATCGCGCACCTGCCCTTTTATCCTGCGACCGACACGACGCGGGAATATCCGTCTTATTCGGCGTTTGCCGAGGGGTATCTGCTGACGCGGGCGAGCATGGACTGGTTCAACGCCGCCTATCAGGCCGAGGCGGAGCATGTCCGCGCCTCCCCGCTCAAAGGCGATCTGCGCGGCATGCCCCCCGCCGTCATCGTCACCGCCAGCCTCGATCCGATCCGCGACCAGGGTCGCGCCTATGCCGCGGCTCTGGCGCAGGCCGGCGTTGCGGTGGTGTTCCGCGAGGCCGTCGGGAACATCCACGGCTTCATAACGCTGCGAAAGGCGATCCCGTCGTCGGTCGGTGACGTTGCAGGCGCGTTGACCGCCGCAAAGGCGATCATCGCCGAGGCCGAAGCCCAGCGCGTGATGGAGCAAGCCGCATGACCGACCCGAGGACACTTCCCTATCGCCCGTGTGCCGGGCTGATGATCCTCAATGCGGAGGGCAAGGTGTTCGTCGGCCAGCGGATCGATACCGAGGTCGAGGCGTGGCAGATGCCGCAGGGTGGGATCGACGACGGCGAGGATCCGGAAACGGCGGCCCTGCGCGAGTTGCGCGAGGAGACCGGGATCACCGCGGACAAGGTCGACCTGATCGCGGTGTCGCCCGAAGAGCTGTTCTACGACCTGCCGGACGAGCTGGTTGGGCGCGTGTGGAAGGGCAAGTGGCGCGGCCAGCGACAGACGTGGTTTCTGTATCGCTTCAAGGGCTTGGACAGCGACATCGACATCGCGACCGAGCATGAGGAATTTAAGGAATGGATGTGGGTGGACCCGGCGACGCTTCCCGAGATCATCGTCGCATTCAAGGCACCGCTGTATCGGCAAGTCCTTGAGGCGTTTGCCGACCATCTCGGCTGAAAGCAGTCTTCCTCGCAAGGATGCATCACTCCGGGATGGCCCCGGGGTGATGCGTTGCGGAAGCTCGACCACGACCACCGTCTTGCCGGGGCCGCAGATCGTTTCGTTTGCAACGGGCTGGAGCCGAGCGAGATGAAACGCTAGGCTGCTCGGATGAGGGGATTAAACGAACACGAAATCGCGGCGATCGCGGTCGCGCGCGCGCAGCCGATGCTGCACCAGGTCGAGCAATGGTCGGCGGTCAATTCCGGAACGCGCAATCTTGGCGGGCTGGCGGAGGTTGCGGAAATGCTCATTGCGGCATTCGGTAAGCTTCCCGGAAATGTCACGCTGGTTGAAGGAGATACTGCCGAGAACGTAGGCTCAGATGGAAGTGTCGCAGTGCTCGATCATGGCCGGCACCTGCATCTTCGTGTCCGGCCTGACGCGCCCGTCCAGCTATTGCTGACGGGGCATATGGACACGGTCTATCCGGTCGATCACGCGTTCCAGTCGCTGACGATGCGGGACGACGGGAGCCTCAACGGGCCCGGCGTCGCGGACATGAAAGGCGGGCTTGCGGTGATGCTCGCCGCGCTGACCGCGGTCGAAACAAGCCCGCTTGCGTCACGGATCGGCTATGACGTCGTCATCAATTCCGATGAGGAGACCGGCTCTTTTTCGTCCACCGCGCTGATCCGGCACTGCGCACAAGGCAAGCTCGCCGCGCTGACCTACGAACCCGCGCTGCCCGACGGAACTCTCGCTGGCGCGCGCGGGGGGACGGGCAATTTCTCGATCGTCGTCACCGGGCGCAGCGCGCATGCCGGGCGCAATCCCGAGGAGGGGCGCAACGCGATCGTCGCGGCGGCGGACCTTTCTGTGCGGCTGCATGCCGCGCGTGGGGATGGCCTCGCGGTCAACCCGGCGCGGATCGAAGGCGGTGGCCCGAACAACGTCATTCCCGACCACGCCGTGCTGCGGCTCAACTTCCGCCCCGCCGATCACGCCGCGATCGCGCGCGCGCGAGCGTTGCTCGACACCACGATCACCGCGGTCGCGGCGCATCACGACGTCACGATCGCGCTCCACGGCAGCTTCAACCGCCCGCCAAAACCGATCGACGAAGGTGCCGCAAAGCTGTTCGATCTGGTCAAGGCCTGCGGCGCCGACCTCGGCCTCGACATTGGCTGGCGCGCCACCGGGGGCGTGTGCGACGGCAACACGATCGCTGCCTGTGGCATTCCCGTCGTGGACACGATGGGTGCGCGCGGCGGCGCGATCCATTCGCCCGACGAGTATCTGATCGTCGACTCCCTTCCCGAACGTGCGGCGCTGTCCGCGCTCACCATCTTGCGTATCGCCGAAAAGGGCCAGTTGTGACCTACCGTATCCGCGCCGCGTGCGACGCCGACCTCAAGCCCTTGTACGAAATGGCAAAGCTCACAGGTGGCGGTTTCACCAACCTCCCGCCGGATCACACCGCGCTTGCCACCAAGCTCGAGCGCAGCGCTGCGGCGTTCGCACGGGATGACAATGCTAAGGCAGACGACCTCTTTGTGCTGGTGCTGGAGAATACCGAGACCGGCGAGGTGCGGGGCACTTGCCAGATCTTCACGCATGTCGGGCAGAGCTACCCCTTCTACAGCTACCGCCTGGGCACGCTGACCCAGCATTCCAAGGAACTCAACCGCACCTTCCGGGCGGATATGCTCGGGCTGACCACCGACCTCGAGGGCTGCAGCGAAGTCGGCGGGTTGTTCCTTCATCCCGGCGAACGTGCGGGGGGCCTCGGGCTGCTGCTCGCGCGGAGCCGCTATCTGTTCATCGCCAAGCACCGCCAGCGGTTCGCCGACCGGGTGCTCGCCGAACTCCGCGGGATCATCGACGAGGCAGGCGGATCGCCGTTCTGGGACGGGCTCGCGGGGCGGTTCTTCGGGATGAACTTCCAGGATGCCGACCAGTTCAATGCGGTCCAGGGGCATCAGTTCATCGCGGACCTGTTTCCCAAGCATCCGATCTACACCGCGATGCTGCCCGAGACAGCGCGCGCGGTGATCGGATTGCCGCATCCTTCCGGCCGCGCGGCAATGAGAATGCTGGAAAACGAAGGGTTTGCGTATGAGAATTACGTCGACATCTTCGATGGCGGCCCGACCATGATTGCGCGGACGGATTCGGTCCGCACGATCCGAGACGTCCGGTCCGCCAACGTCGTCGCGCTGGATTTCGATGGCGGCGATCCGTCGCTGATCGCCAGCGGTCGGCTGTCGGAGTTTCGGTGCGTCTATGGGGATGTCCGGCCGTGTACCGGTGGCGTGGTGATATCCCCCAAATCCGCGCGCGCGCTCGAGATCGCCGAGGATACCAATGTCTGCCATGTCGCGAGAGTGTGATGACGACCGAAATCAACTTCGACGGGATCATCGGCCCGAGCCATAATTATGCGGGGCTGAGCCACGGCAATCTCGCGGCGACCCAGAATGCGGGCACGCCCTCCTACCCGCGCCGCGCCGCGCTGGAGGGGATCGACAAGATGCGCACCGCTTTGGCGCTGGGGCTGGTGCAAGGAATCCTGTTGCCGCACGACCGCCCCGACGATCGCTGGCTCGCGTCTTTGGCCACGACCTATGCCGATGCGCCACCGATCCTTCGCGCCCAGGCGATGTCCGCCTCGGCGATGTGGGCGGCCAATGCCGCAACGGTCTCCCCCGCCACGGATAGCGCGGATGGGCGGTGCCACTTTACCCCCGCCAATCTCGTCACCATGCCGCATCGCAGCCACGAAGCCGCGCAGACCGCGCGCCAGCTCGCGCTCGCGTTTGCGGACCCTGCGTGCTTCGTACATCATGCGCCGATCCCTGCGCCGTTCGGCGATGAGGGTGCTGCGAACCATATGCGTCTGGCGCCTGCGCATGGCGAAGCGGGTGTCGAACTGTTCGTCTATGGCGTCACGGGTGGCGCCTTCCCCGCGCGCCAGTCGCGCGACGCCAGCGTGGCGATCGCGCGCGCGCACCGCCTCGACCCTGCGCGGACGGTGTTCATCGAACAATCGCCCGAGGCGATCGCGGCGGGCGCATTCCACAACGATGTCGTCGCGGTCGCCAACGAACACGTACTGTTCGTCCACGAACAGGCGTTCGCCGATCCCGCCACCGCCTATGCCGCGATCAGAGCAGCGGCGCCGTTCGTCGAGATCGTCGAGGTTCCCGCGAACCGGGTATCGCTGGCACAGGCGGTGAAGTCCTATCTGTTCAATGCGCAGCTCGTCACGCCAGCGGATGGACGGATGACCCTGATCGTCCCCGCCGAAGCATCCGGTGATCCGGCGGTCGCGGCGTACCTGACCGGGATGACCGAGAGCAACGGCCCGGTCCGCGCATTCAGGACGGTCGACGTGCGGCAATCGATGGCGAACGGCGGCGGGCCAGCCTGTCTACGGCTCCGCGTCGTTGCGGATCCGGCCACGATCGATCCGCGTTTTCTCGTCGATGCGGCAAAGCTCGACCGCATCTCCGCGATCATCGCAGACTATTGGCCCGAAACGATCGTGCCGTCGCAGATCCTCGGCGAGGCACCCGATCTCGCACTGGTGAGCACGATCCGTGCGGCACGGAACGCCTTGCTGGCATCCCTGGATCTGAGCGTCCTCGCCTGACGGATCGGCGTACTATCGTCGCGTTAGCTTACGATTAACCACGGCCGTTAAGGTGAACCGACCGCAATCCGGGGTTGGCTCGGTTGTTGCTGCTATGGTTGCATGTGGAGCAAATTCGCCAGCCTGTTCGTCATCAAGAACAAATTCGAAGCCTTTGGGGTGATCTACGCTCTGGCGGTCGGCGCCGTCGAGCGCGGGGCGCATTATCTCGAGCAATATCCCGGTTTCGGCGGCTGGCTTCTGTTTGCGGTCTGCCCGATCGCGGTCTTCATGGCCGGCGCGCGGATATTGGACTCGGTCGAGCTCGATCACGGCTGACATCCGCCACGCCGGCATCGACCGCACGGTCGATCTCGGCGATCGCGGGCGACTTGAGCGCGAACTTGCGCGCGAAATGCTGGCCCGAGGCAAGGATCGCGGGCACGTGGTCGACCTCCACCGCCACCGGATGCGCGCCGCCGCCATTCCATTCGGCATAGCGCTTGTTGTCGAGGCAGATCCGTAAGCCGGGCGTGTTGGCGAGGATCGTCTGGTAATAGCATTCGTCCGCCTGCGCGCGGCGGACCAGATGCTTGCGCAGCGCCTGCGCCCGGTCATCGTCCTTCAGCAACGCGGCCGCCGCGCGACGATTGGCGGTGAACCAATGGTCTCCATAATAGGCTGAAAAGCCTGGCCCGAATGGCCCCGGCGCGGCGAACGGCAGCGGGAAAGTCACGCGTCCAAGCCGCCAGTGCGGTTTGTTCTTGACGACCGGCACCCATAATTGTGCCCCGACGTAGAACCGCCATTTGAGCTGGATATTGCTCGGCAGGACGAAGTGATCGAGCTTGGGATTGGGCGCACCGCCGAAGGTCGCGGCGCCGGGTGCCTGCCCGCGCACAGGGCGCGCATCGAGATAGGCGTCGAACGGCGCCGATTCGAGTTCGGCGAGCACCGCCTCGGCGGAGCGCACCGGATAGTCGGTTGCGCTCAGCAACACGAACCAGTCTGGGTCAGCGGTCTCGACCAGCAGCCGCAGCGCTGCCAGCCCCGCCGTGACCACCGACAGCTTTCCCCAGCCTGTCGCGACCGACGGCTTCACGAAACGGACGTTGTCCGCGAACGCCGCTGTGTCGATGCGGGATTGCGAAAAGTCGTGGTGGCAGGCGATCGGCGGCTTGCCGTACAGGTCGTCGAGCCGCGCGACGAGCCGCGCCAGCAACGCCTGATCCCCATGCGACAGGATCACGAAACCGATGCGATTGGACGCACTGCGCCCTGCGCGTGGCGCGATACTTGGAATAATATCCATCAATACTCTACGCTACGCTACTGGGAACACGACGGATCATCGCTACCTGTCGGGCGCGTACGGCGCAAGCGACTCGCGGCACGGCGGTGTCCCACAACGGCAGGCCAAGGTGCCGTCAGCTTTCTTAGCCAACAGTAGAAGTTGGTCGCCTTGTCCCGAATGTGCCTTATTCAGGCCAACCATGACCGTCTCGCTTACTCACTTGCAGCGCCTTGAGGCCGAAAGCATCCACATCCTGCGCGAAGTCGTCGCCGAGACCGAACGGCCGGTGATGCTCTATTCGGTAGGCAAGGATTCGGCGGTGATGCTGCACCTCGCCAAGAAGGCGTTCTTTCCCGGCACGCCGCCCTTCCCGCTGCTCCATGTCGACACGACGTGGAAATTCCGCGCGATGTACGACCTGCGCGACCGTGCCGCCGCCGACGCCGGAATGGAGCTGATCGTCCACAAGAACCCCGACGCCGAGGCGCAGGGGATCAATCCGTTCGATCATGGCAGCCTCCACACCGATCTGTGGAAGACCGAGGGGCTCAAGCAGGCGCTCACCGCGGGCGGCTATGATGCGGCGTTCGGCGGCGCGCGGCGCGATGAGGAGAAGAGCCGCGCGAAGGAGCGGATCTTCAGTTTCCGCAACGCCAATCAACGCTGGGACCCGAAGGCGCAGCGGCCCGAACTGTGGCGGCTCTACAATGCGCGCAAGGCGCGGGGCGAGAGCATGCGCGTCTTCCCGCTGTCGAACTGGACCGAGCTTGACATCTGGCAATATATTCTGGCCGAGCAGATCGAGATCGTGCCCTTGTATCTCGCCGCGCCGCGCCCGACCGTGGAGCGCGACGGAATGCTGTTGATGGTCGATGACGACCGCTTCCGGCTTGCTCCCGGCGAAGTCCCGGTCGACCGCTCGATCCGCTTTCGCACGCTCGGCTGTTATCCGCTGACCGGCGCGGTGGAGAGCGAGGCGACCGACCTGTCGCAGGTGATCCAGGAAATGCTGCTGACCACGACGAGCGAACGCCAGGGCCGCGCGATCGACCACGACCAGAGCGCGAGCATGGAAAAGAAGAAGGCGGAGGGGTATTTCTGATGAGTGCGATCATGGCTTCTCCCTCTCCCCTCCGGGGAGAGGGTCGGGGAGAGGGGCAGCCACAATCGGCATCGCCTGATACTGCCCCTCTCCCCGCAAGCGGGGAGAGGGAGTATCGGCCCGACGCCCTCATCGCGGAGGATATCGATGCCTATCTCCTCCAGCATCAGAACAAGTCGCTGCTCCGCTTCATCACCTGCGGGTCGGTCGATGACGGCAAGTCGACGCTGATCGGCCGCCTGCTCTACGATACCCGCGCGATCTTTGCGGATCAGCTCACCGCGCTCGAGGCGGACAGCAAGCGCGTCGGCACGCAGGGGCAGAACATCGATTTCGCGCTGCTGGTCGACGGCCTTGCGGCCGAACGCGAGCAGGGCATCACGATCGACGTCGCGTACCGCTTCTTCTCGACCGCGCAGCGCAAGTTCATCGTGGCGGACACGCCCGGCCACGAACAATATACCCGCAACATGGTGACGGGCGCCTCGACCGCGGACGCCGCGGTGATCCTGATCGATGCGCGCAAGGGCGTGCTGACCCAGACCCGCCGACACAGCTTCCTCGTCCACCTGCTCAAGCTGCGCCACGTCGTGCTCGCGGTGAACAAGATGGACCTCGTCGGCTATGACCAGGCGGTGTTCGACCGGATCGTCGCCGACTATCGCGCTTTTGCGGACTCGATCGGCATCGCGGACTTCACCGCCATTCCGATCTCGGGTCTCGGGGGCGACAATATCGCCGCGGGATCGGACACGATGCCGTGGTACGCCGGGCCGACGCTGATCGAGCATCTCGAGACCGTCGATATCGGCACCGACGCCGCGCAGCAGCGCGCGTTCCGGTTGCCAGTGCAATGGGTCAACCGCCCGAGCCTCGACTTCCGTGGCTTCTCCGGGCTGATCGCGAGCGGGACCGTCCGCCCCGGCGATCCCGTCCGCGTCCTACCCAGCGGTCGCACCTCGCGGGTCGCGCGGATCGTGACGATGGACGGCGACCTGCCCCAGGCGGTCGCGGGCCAGTCGGTCACGCTGACGCTCGAAGACGAGATCGACTGTTCGCGCGGCGACGTTCTCGCCACCGCCGATTCGCCGCCGCAAGTCGCCGACCAGTTCCAGGCGACGATCGTGTGGCTCGGCGAAACCGCGCTGCTGCCCGGACGTAGCTACTGGCTCAAGCTCGGCACGCAGACCGTCGGCGCGACGGTGCAGGAGCCGCGCCACGCGATCGACGTCAACACGATGGCCGAACTCTCGGTCAAAACGCTCGGCCTCAACGACATCGGGGTAGCGGAAGTCTATACCGATCGCCCGCTGGTGTTCGAGCCGTTCGAGGACGGCGCGGACCTGGGCGGGTTCATCCTGATCGACCGCACCACCAACGCGACCGTCGCTGCCGGGCTGCTGAGCTTCTCGCTGCGCCGCGCGCAGAACGTTCACTGGCAGGCGATCGACATCACGCGCGAGGCACATGCGCAGCAAAAGGGGCAGACCCCTCGCCTGCTGTGGTTCACTGGCCTGTCGGGGTCGGGCAAGTCGACGATCGCCAATCTGGTCGAGAAGAAGCTGTTCGCGCTCGGCCGCCACAGCTTCCTGCTCGACGGCGACAATGTGCGTCACGGGCTCAACAAGGACCTGGGCTTCACCGATGCCGACCGGGTCGAGAATATCCGGCGGATCGGCGAGGTCGCGCGGTTGATGACCGACGCCGGGCTGATCGTGCTGACCGCGTTCATCTCGCCGTTCCGCGCGGAGCGCGACATGGTGCGGGCGATGCTGCCGGCGGAGTTCGTCGAGATCTTCGTCGATACCCCGCTGGCGGAAGCCGAGGCGCGCGACGTGAAGGGGCTGTACGCCAAGGCGCGCAGCGGCGAGATCGCCAACTTCACCGGCATCAGTAGCCCATATGAGGCGCCAGAGCGCCCCGACATCCGGATCGACACCACCCGCGAAAGCCCCGAGGCTGCGGCCGAGCGCATCGTCGAACATATCCTTGGTGTCTGGAGCCCCGACCTTTGAGTATTCCCGAGCAGACGGATGCACAGGTCGCGCGGAGCGTCGCGCTGGCGGCGGCGGCGTTGTTGCGCGACCTTTGCGTCACCGGCGTTTGCGCGGATGCCGATCTCGGCCCGCGCGGCGATGCCGAGGCGAATGTCCTAATCCTCGACCTGTTACGACAGGCACGGCCAGACGACTTCATCCTGTCCGAAGAGTCCGCCGATGACGGGCTTCGCTGTGCGGAACGGCGGGTCTGGGTCGTCGATCCACTCGACGGCACGCGCGAGTTCCGCGAGCGGCGCGACGATTGGGCGGTGCATATCGGGCTCTCGATCGACAGCGTGCCCGCGGTCGGTGCGGTCGCACTCCCCGCAGCAGAGCGGGTCTTCGCCTCGGATGATGCTCCGCCGCAATGGGACGTTGCCCCGGCGCGGCCGCGGATGGTCGTCAGCCGCACGCGCGCGCATCCGATCGTCACCGCAGTCGCCGCCGCGATCGGGGCGGAGCTAATCCCGATGGGGTCGGCCGGGGCGAAGGCGATGGCGGTGGTCGACGGCCGCGCGGAAATCTATCTCCACGCGGGCGGACAGTATGAATGGGACAATTGCGCCCCCGTCGCGGTCGCGCGCGCCGCGGGGCTGCATACGTCGCGGATCGACGGGAGCGACCTCGTCTACAATTGCCGCGACCCGTTGCTGCCCGACGTGCTGATCTGCCGTCCTGAATATGCCGAGCGCGTGTTGGCCGAGGTTGCAAAGGCGAGCGCGTAAGCAGCCGTCTGCGGATCACTGGCGCGGTGCGGTGCTCCTGCGAAGGCAGGAGCCCAGGGTTCAACCGAACAACGCCTGATAGCGTATGCTACTCTGGGTTCCTGCCTGCGCAGGAACACGGCAAACCATTGTGCCTGGACGCAAAAAGGGCCGGAACATTGCTGTTCCGGCCCCTGCCCGCTCCCGCGGAAATAGATGGTGCACCCAGAGCGATTCGAACGCCCGACCCTCAGATTCGTAGTCTGATGCTCTATCCAGCTGAGCTATGGGTGCCTGGAGACGCGCTGTTAGCCGGGCCGTTCGGGGGGCGCAAGAACTTTTCCGCATTGCCGCATTTTTTTGTGGTGATCCTCGAACGTTGCGAACGCGGAAGCATCCGCATAGAGCGATTGCAGATGACCAACCGTCCACATCCGCGCCGCATTGTCGTGGCACTGCTCCTGTTGACCGGCGGATGCGCCGCACCGCGCGCTGCCAGCTTCCCATCGCTGCTGCCCCGCCCGATCGAATCGCGCAGCGATGCCGAGCCGGTCGCGCCGGTCACGATCGTCGAGGCCGAACCCGCCACCGATGCGACGCTGGTCGATCTGGAGAAGGCGATCGATGCCGCAAGCAAGACGTTCGAAGCCGCTGCGGACGGCGCGGACCGCCTCGCCAAGGCTGCGCAGGGGGATGCGGTGGGCAGCGAGCGCTGGATCACCGCGCAGACTGCGCTGGGGCAGCTCGACGGGCTGCGCGCCGCGACGTCGTCCGCGATTACCGATCTGGATGAGTTGGCGCTGACCCGGGCCGCGGCCGGCAAGCCGGATTATCCCGCGATCGCGACATTGCGAAAAAAGGCGCAGGCCGCACTGCAGGCGCAGGCAGCGCGCATTCAGGCGATCCAGGCGCGGTTGAAGCCCGCCTGACGCAGACCTCTGCGGAAGTTGGGTTAAGGACCCGCCAATGGCTGTTTTCCCGCGAAAGCGGGAATCCAGAGCCAGGCAGAACAACGGCTTATAGCGCTTGTGACTCCTGGACTCCCGCCTTCGCGGGAGAACAGAGGGGCGTTCACGGATACCGGGAGGTTAGCCGCGCGCCAGTGCCGCGACGCCGGGAAGGTCCTTGCCTTCCATCCATTCCAGGAACGCGCCGCCAGCGGTCGAGACGAAGGTGAAGTCGTCTGCCACGCCCGCCTGATTGAGCGCGGCAACGGTATCCCCGCCCCCGGCAACCGACACGAGCGACCCGCTCTTGGTCAGCGCCGCCGCGGTTTTCGCCAGGGCAACCGTCGCGGTATCGAATGGCGGCGTCTCGAACGCGCCGAGCGGGCCGTTCCACACCAAGGTCCGGCAATTCTTGAGCACGTCGGCCAGCGCCTCGGTCGCGGCGGGTCCGACGTCGAGGATCATCTCGTCCGCCGCGACCTCATGCACGTTGACCGTGCGGATCGGCGGGTTGGCGCGGAATTCCTTCGCGACGACCACGTCATAAGGCAGATGGATCGTGCAGTTGGCGCCGTCCGCCGCCGCGAAGATCTCGTCCGCAGTGCCGGTCAGTTCATGCTCGCACAGCGACTTGCCGACGTTGACACCGCGTGCCGCAAGGAAGGTGTTCGCCATCCCGCCGCCGATGATGAGATGATCGACGCGGGTCACGAGATGCTTGAGCACGTCGAGCTTGGTCGAGACCTTCGCCCCGCCGACGACCGCGGCGACCGGATGTTCGGGGTTGCCGAGCGCCTTGTCGAGCGCGTCGAGTTCGGCCTCCATGGCACGGCCTGCAAATGCGGGAAGCTTGTGCGCCAGCCCCTCGGTCGAGGCGTGCGCGCGGTGTGCGGCAGAGAAGGCGTCGTTGACATAGAAGTCGCCCAGCGCTGCGAACCGATCGACCACCGCCGGATCGTTCTTCTCCTCGCCACCGAAAAAGCGCGTATTCTCGAGGATCGCGACATCGCCCGGTGCAAGCGCGGCAACCGCCGCCGCATCGCCTTCCCAGTCGACATAGGTAACCGGCCGCCCGAGCACATTGGCATAAGGCTCGACCAGCTGCTTGAGTGACAGCTCGGCCGAAGGATTACCCTTGGGCCGCCCGAAATGCGCAAGAATTAGGACGATCGCGCCCTTGTCGGCTAATTCGGTGACGGTCGGCAGCGTGGAGCGCAGCCGCGTGTCGTCGCTGACCGCGCCGTCCTGCATCGGCACGTTGAGATCCTCGCGCACCAGCACGCGCTTGCCCCGAACGTCGCCGATATCGTCCAGCGTCTTGAAGGCCCGTGTCATGTCGTCACTCCTCGAGAACTATAATCGTATCGCCGACGCGGATCGTCCCGCCGACCACCACGCGCGAGCACGCGCCGCCGCGCCAGTCGGGCGTCAGCGCCGCGCGCAGGCCCGGCGCGAGCGCGTCCATCCGCTCGCACGGATCGGTCTCGCGCGTGATCATCAGCTCGACCGTATCGCCGATCCGTACCCGCGCGCCCGCCACCTGCGGCAGGTCGAGCCCGTCGACCAGCAGATTGGCGCGCCGCTCCTGCCACGGCAGGCTATGCCCGACCTCGGCCAGCGCGGCCTCCCAGTCGCCGCGCTCGAGCAGCGTCACCTGACGCCGCCCTCTGCCGCCGGGCTTGATCGCCCCCCGAAAGTCTCCGTGGAGACCGCCTTCCAGCGTCACTTCGACGTGGTCGACGGTCTCCATCGGTCCCTTGGGGCGACCGTGGCGAGCGATCCCCGCCAGCGTTCCCATCAGAGGAACTTGCCCATTGCCCCCGCGGTGTCGATCATGCGGTTCGAGAAGCCCCACTCATTGTCGTACCAGCTGACGACGCGAACGAGCTTGCCGTCGAGCACGCTGGTCTCAAGGCTGTCGATCGTCGACGACGCCGGCGTGTGGACGATGTCGATCGAAACCAAAGGCTCGTCCGAATACACCAGCACACCCTTGAGCGGACCGCTTTCGGATGCTGCCTTGAGGATCGCGTTGACCTCTTCCTTGGTCGTGTCGCGCTTCGGCATGAAGGTCAGGTCGACCAAGCTGCCGTCCGGCACCGGAACGCGGATCGCCGACCCGTCGAGCCGGCCCTTGAGCTCGGGCAGAACCTCGCCGACCGCGCGGGCAGCACCGGTGGTGGTCGGGATCATCGACATGGCGGCGGCACGCGCGCGGCGCAGATCGGGGTGGATCTGGTCGAGGATCTTCTGGTCGTTGGTATAGGCGTGGACCGTCGTCATCAGGCCGCGCTCGATCCCGATCGAATCGTTGAGCACCTTGGCGACCGGCGCGAGGCAGTTGGTCGTGCACGAAGCGTTCGAGACGATCGTGTGCCCGGCTTCGAGCTTGTCGTGGTTGACGCCGTAGACGACCGTCAGGTCGACGCCCTTGCCCGGTGCCGAGATCAGCACGCGCTTGGCGCCCGCGTCGATATGCTTCTGGCAGCTCTCGCGATCGGTGAAGAAGCCGGTGCATTCGAGCACGATGTCGATGCCCTGCTCGGCGTGCGGCAAATTGGCGGGGTCACGCTCGGCGGTGACGCGGATGCGCTTGCCGTCGACGACCAGGTCGTTGCCCTCGGCCGAGACTTCGCCCGGATAGCGGCCGTGGACCGAATCGCGGCTGAACAGCCACGCGTTCGACTTGGCGTCGGCGAGATCGTTGATCGTGACGAGCTCGAGCCCGCAGTCGGCGCGTTCGAGAATGGCGCGGGCGACGAGGCGACCGATGCGCCCGAAACCGTTGATCGCTACCTTGACCGTCATCGTGATGCGCTCCTCAAGCTTGTGCCGGGCGCGGCCACGGGCCAGCGCCGACTCTTATTGGACGTGCGCGTCTTTGCGGGGCGCAAGCGGGCGCGTCAACCGCCCGGCATGACGCAAACACGTCACAAATGCGCCTTGTCGCGGCGCTGCGCCATGCTATCTCGCGACGATGGCAGACCCCACCGCCACCCAGGCACCCCCAGCACTATCCCCCGAAGACGCGCAAAGGATCTTGATCGATCGCATCGAGGATGCGCTCACGCGGATCGACGTCGCAACGCGCAAGCGCGTGGACGACATGACCCGAATGGAGCAGCGTCACGACGTGTTGCGCGACAGGATGACCCAGGCGATCACGACGCTCGACACGGTCCTTGCCGCAGCGGATGCCGCCAACGCGGCTGAAGCCGAGGCCGAGGCCGAGGCTGGGGCTGATGGCGACGCCGAAAGCGATGACGACAGGACTGTCGACAAGGGGGGAGACGCCTGATGGCCGAGGTTACGCTCACGATCGGCACGCGCCGTCATACCGTCGCCTGCCCCGACGGGCAGGAAGAACACCTCCGCCGCCTCGGTGCGATGCTCGCCAGCAAATATGAGGTCGCGGAACGCGCCTCGGCCGGACTGAGCGGGGAGCGCACGATGCTGTTCATCGCGCTGATGCTCGCCGATGCGCTCGACGAGGCCGATCGCCGCCCCGCGGTCGCCCCGGCGATCAATACCGACGAAGTCCTGCTCGGGCTGGTGGCCGAGCAACTCGAATTGCTCGCGCACCGGCTTGAGCAATAGGACGCGAGCGCCTATATCCATCGGTGGCGGGCACTGCCCGGTACGAGCCTTTATTATCCCTGAGGCTATTCTTCATCCAAGGGGGTTGTCCCTGCCCGGGCCCTGGCCCGACGCACATGATCCCCACCTGACGTACCGTGCGTCAGAGGATAACCCGGCACACGGCCACGGCGGTCCCGCCACCCGCTTATTGTAATTGCGTCCGTCCGCGTCGATGAGGGCTTCGAGGCAGGTGAGCGCGAGCCGCGACCACGCCGTCGCAATGACAGCGCCCACGCCGTCGCAATGACAGCGCCCACGCCACCACAACCGTCATCCTGAACTCGTTTCAGGATCCACCGTGCCGCCAATCCTGCGGCCGGAGAGCGCGCACCACGGTGGACCCTGAAACAAGTTCAGGGTGACGGGGTGCGGTGGGTGGCCGCGACGCTATCGACGCCCGCCGCAGCCTGCGCCTATCACTGGACGGATGACGCCCCCCGCCACCCCCGCAATCGACAAACCCGCGCTCCGCGCTCGGGTCCGCGCCACGCGCGACGCGTTCCACGCCGCCGCCGCACCCGAACTCAACTCGCCTGCCCCGTTTCTAGCGTTGCTGAGGCCGGCCCTCACCGTCACCACTTACATCCCCGTCGGCAGCGAGGCAGACCCCGCCCCGCTCGTCCGCGCCGCCCTGGCCGCGGGATGCCGCATCGCGCTGCCGCACGTCACCACGCGCGCCGCGCCGATGCGCTTCCTTGCCTGGGATCCGGCGGAGGATCTCCACCCCGGCCCGTTCGGCCTCAGCCAGCCCCATGCCGAATCACTCGCCCTCGCGCCCGACATCATCCTCACCCCGCTCCTCGCATTCGACGAGAAGCTCGACCGGCTCGGTCAGGGCGCGGGCTATTACGATCGGGCGTTCGCGCAATTCCCGGATGCGCTCAGGATCGGGGTTGCGTGGAGCGTGCAACAGGTCGACACCCTGCCGACCGACGCGTGGGACATGCCGCTCCACGCGATCATCACCGAATGCGGATGGATCGCCCGACCGATGGACGCAGCACAATGACCCCGAGTTGGCGCAAACCGGTGGGGATGCTCGTGATTCTCGCTGCGGTGACGATCTGGTGCGTACTCGCCGCAAGCCTGTCCACCGTTGTGGGTGGATGGCACCCGCTGGTGCAGGCGATCTATTATCTGGTTGCCGGGATTGCCTGGATCTGGGTGCTGCCGCTCAGGCGCATGCTGGTCTGGATGGAAACCGGGCGCTGGGGCTGAACGAGCCGAAGCTCATACCGCCATTCCTGCCGCCCAAGGGGCAAGGAATGGCGCGAGTGACGGGGCTCGAACCCGCGACCTCCGGCGTGACAGGCCGGCGCTCTAACCAACTGAGCTACACCCGCGCAGATCGGACCGGTTAGGGCCCGAGATACGGAATATGACACGTTCCACACCACCCTGCACCGAAAATTTCGGAAGGATGGCGCGAGTGACGGGGCTCGAACCCGCGACCTCCGGCGTGACAGGCCGGCGCT
>JARUXA010000160.1 GCA_030433805.1 Sphingomonas sp. PsM26
GTTCGCGCATGGCCTCAAGGACAAGCCGCGCCGTGTTTACATATGCCCGCCACATCGGCTTGCCCTGACAAACCGCGTTCTCTGATTGGCCTGCCGCCTTACACAAAGTACGAGCAACGCGTTCGATCATCCCCATATGCGCTCTCCGAAACGAAAAACCTCGGGCCCTGTTTTTATCAGCAAGGCGAGCAAGAAGAGATCGGGCTGCCGTTCGGAATACTACCGTAGCAACAGCCCTGGCCGCCCTGATCGCCGGGGTGGGTGACTTGGACGGTTGGGAAGATAGTACATTCACAAATAGCGCTGACAAGAGAAAGCTCCGGCAGATGCTACTGCTGCTTTAGAAGCCGCCCTAGGGTTCCCACTGCTGCTGTCCAATAACAAGGGCGTCGCGTCCAACGCCAGCGCTCAACGTCGAGCGTGACAAATTACCGACAGTCCCGACGAGATCGATGCAGCACTGCCTCTGCACGCTATGCAAACCCTCGATTTTCAACCATCGCGTTAACCATAAGGTCAACCGGTTAAAGATCAGGAGATAGGCAGATGGCAATCAAGTGGGCGTTCGCAATTGGTATCCTGGGTATCCTCGCAGCCAGCCCCGCCGCTGCCGGTCGAACAACCGAGCACTTCACGTCGCTGACGGTGTTCGGCGACAGCCTGGTAGACGCCGGAAACCTGTTTATCGCGAACGGCGGTACCCGCCCTGATCCAGCTCTTGGGTACTTCAAGCACCGCTTCACCAACGGCTATGACTACCCCGACCTGCTGTCGATCGATCTGTTTGGAAAGCCGACCACCCCGTCTCTGGCGGGCGGCAACAATTATGC
>JARUXA010000161.1 GCA_030433805.1 Sphingomonas sp. PsM26
CTTGCTAAAAGGCTAAGAATACATAATACCATAGCTCCTAGAAGCGCTAGTAAAGTAAGACTAACTAAAAATGAGAAAATAAAGGTTGTAAAATGCCCCTTAAGCTGCAGTGCATTATTTAATACCGTTGTTAAATAACGTACAGACAAAACAAAGGCCAATGTCGACAAAAGGCCGCTTATGATACCGAATGTAGAGATAGTCAGCCATTTCCCAACCAATAATTGAGTTCTTTTGACAGGAGACATCAATAAAGCTTCCATCGTCTTTCGTTCTTTTTCCCCGGCAAAGATATCATTTGCAGAAGGAAGAATACCACCTAAAACGCCCATAATGATAATCATTGGGGCAAACATCGCAATCATAGTTAAAGAGCCGTCATCTTCCTTAGACACTCCTTTTTCAACCACATTAAACGGAGCAATCGTTTGACTATTGACATTTAATTGACCTAAGCGTTCGGTAACTATAGCTTCTCGATGTTTATTTAATATATTTTGTATATAATCCGCCGTAGCGCCTGAGTTCATACTGGATGAATCAATATAAACAGTAACTTCTGGCGATTTCATGTTACGCATTTCTGAAGAAAAATTACCTGGTATCTTTAACGCCGCTAACGCTTTCCCTTGTTCTACAGCGCTGAGTGGATTTTTACTTTCAATTACTTTAATGTTGTCATCGTTTTTTAACCAATCGATCACACTGGCATCAGAATTCTTTGTAACAGCTACAGACATAGAATCTATTTGATCACTAGCCATCATTTTGTCGGCAAAAAAGATAATCCCTACATTTAAT
>JARUXA010000162.1 GCA_030433805.1 Sphingomonas sp. PsM26
TAGCCTAGTACCTTGCTAAAGGTACAATCTTAATCATGCCCTTATGGACGCACATAAGTCCTCTTGAGCACTCCTAACATCAGAAAAATGTTCAACATTATAATGACCATCAAGTATTTCATTATGATGCATAATGATCTGTTGGGCAGATAAAGTTGAGGAATCTTTTGTGGAGTGTCCGTCTCGAACTAAAGTGACATCAAAACCATTGATTGTGGCAGTTCTTACAGCTGTGTCGATACAATGTTCCGTTTGACATCCCATAATAACTAGATGTTCTATCTCATTTTCTGTTAAATAGCTCAACAATGGAGTTCCATAGAACGAATTTGTTGCTTCCTTATCAAATATTTTTGATTCATTAGGTATCTTAATATCCTGGTGTATTTGAAATCCATCACCTCGACCAGAAGCAACATCTTTATCCCGAATAAAAATGATCATTGAATTTGAGATTAGTGCTTTTTCAATAGTTAAGTTAATGTTGTTCAACAATGTTTTTTTATCAAAAACATTATCCTCTTCTTTGTTACCATCAATTAATTCTTGTTGAGCATCAATAATAAGTAAAGCTTGTTTCATGATAAATCCTCCTTATATAAAAATAATTTCTATATCTATTCTTTTTCATATTAAGGTTTTCTCTATAATCGTCGATAACCTTTTATTTAAATTGTTATCTCTTTTTGATAATCAACGCACAGTGTATCTCCCGTACACTGTTAGTTACCATAATCACGCTTTCCGGAACACATGAAAAAGGAAACCCTTTGGCGTAGAAGGAATTTATCTTTTTAAGTC
>JARUXA010000163.1 GCA_030433805.1 Sphingomonas sp. PsM26
GTGTAAAAAGCATCTTAGAAAATAATTTGGAAGCCCCGATGGTAGACTCGTCGGCTATGGTTTTTTCGGTTGTTAGTGAAAAATCTGTTAGTGGTGTAAATGTAGCTCAAAATGAAACTTTGTTTACCGGCTATAATGATATGCTTCAACGAGTAAATTCATTTAAAGATTCCGGAGAAATTGAGCTAAAAGGAAAGAAAGAAGTCATTCCGCAAAAGTATATAGGCTTAAATCGAAAATTTCTCTTATCTACTTATTTTACGAGCGGTATGCCTACTATGATTGTAGACGATTCCGTGTTTAATGAGCTGAAAAAAGACGTGGATCCTTCTATTCAAAAAGAATCTTCTGTGTACACAGGGGTAGATATATCACGAGAAAATGACTTACCAAAAGCAAACGAGATTTTCAAAGAAATGAAGTTGAACAATCATAACTTCAATGATTCGCGTATCGAAACGGTAAAAAGCCAAAAGCAGACTATGGGTCTAATTATGTTCATTGTCGCTTTCCTTGGACTGGCATTTTTAATCACATCAGGGTGCATTCTTTACTTTAAGCAAATGGATGAAAGTGAAGATGAAAAACCAAACTATACGATTCTTAGAAAATTAGGCTTTACCGAAAAAGACTTATTAACCGGCATAATAATTAAGCAGCTTTTTAACTTCGGCATTCCGTTAGTCGTAGGTTTACTACACAGTTATTTTGCCGTACAATCCGGGTGGTTCTTATTTGGAACAGAGCTTTGGACACCAATGATTATCGTTATGATTATCTATACGGCTCTCTACTCTAT
>JARUXA010000164.1 GCA_030433805.1 Sphingomonas sp. PsM26
CATTTAAAGTCTTTGATGTCAACCTTTCACTCACAAAAGGTGGTCCATTTAAAACAACAGAAATGATAGCGCTTAATATTTATACAGAAGCATTCGTGAATAACCGATACGGTCTTGGAGAGGCAAAAGCATTAATCTTCTTCCTCGTAGTAGCAGCTATTACCATCATCCAAGTAACTTACACAAAGAAGAAGGAGGTCGAATCATAATGGGAAATCGATATACAGGAAGAACGTTTATTGTTGAAATAATGGCCATTGTGCTTGGTCTTGTCTTTTTAGTTCCGTTTTATTATTTAGTCTCAAACTCATTGAAGCCATTCGCAGAGATACTATCGAATACATCAGCTTTACCATCAGTATTACAATTTCAAAACTATGTCAATGCCTATCATCAGATGAATTTCTTAAAAGTATTCTCAAATTCATTACTTATTACTGTAGTTAGTAATATCGTTCTTGTTTTCTTTTGTTCTATGGCTGCATACATGCTTGTTCGAACTAAAAAGAAAATTAGCAATATCATTTTTATGATGTTTGTCGCAGCGATGGTTATTCCCTTTCAATCTATTATGATCCCTTTGGTTAAAGTGACAGGGAGTCTAGGGATGTTAAATAGTGTCTGGGGCTTGGTCATCATGTATTTAGGATTTGGGTCAGGCATGACAATCTTCTTATACCACGGTTTTATCAAGGGAATTCCAGTGGAACTTGAAGAAGCAGCTATCATTGACGGCTGTTCAAGACTAGGCGTATTCTGGAG
>JARUXA010000165.1 GCA_030433805.1 Sphingomonas sp. PsM26
CTACAAATCTGTCCAGACTAATAACTTATTCCCCCTATTTCGATAAATTTAAAAAACCCTTTACCTATATAGGCAAAGGGTTCTTTGTTCGAGCCTCTTATATTTCTTACCCCACCCAACCGAATACTGTAGACAGCAAAAGCTATCTTAGTGGCTTTTCATTTTTTAGTAAAGAGCCTTCTTTGGATGCCATTGAAATATCGCATTTATATATGAACATCCAAACCCATATCAGTGGCAGTAAGCTAGCTCTTAGTTTTGCTCAAACATCTCAAAGAGAAAAGATTCAAAATTGGATGTTAAGGGAGACTGAAATCTCGGAAAAACATGCGCAGATATTTGGAGAAGCACTTCTAGAAAATCATATTCGGCTACCGGTTCCCCATGATATTGCGATTAGTGACTTAACGACATCTATCTTCTCGGATCGACTAGTGATGTTTCAAATGAATTTTTTGAGCGCAGCAGGAACAGGTAACTACGCAACCGCAGCAGCTACAAGTTAACGAAGTGATCTCGTTGTCAATCATGAAAGGCGATCAATTGAGATCGGTCGATATGCGAAAGATGGAGCTGATATTATGATCCATCATAAATGGCTTAAACAACCACCTCGAACACAAGACAAAGAACAACTCGCTAAGAAAAAGGATAATCTCCAACCCCGATTATTAGTTCTTATCTAACAATTGGGGTGTAGTTCATTTTTTAATAGCTTTTTGTCTTTTTAATATATACCTTATATAGAT
>JARUXA010000166.1 GCA_030433805.1 Sphingomonas sp. PsM26
AAGTTACTTATATTTTTTATTTAGTTGTATAATGCCCTTAAATCATAACATATCTTTATGACAGGACTATGTCAGACAAGTTACAACATATGTATAAAATTAAACTTTTTTACATTATGTTTACGTTCAGAAAAAACGCCTACTTGTTCATGATGATGGAATCCCAAAACCAGTATATGATGGCTACCCCTACTGCAAATATAAGCACCTTACAATAATTCCATATTGGATCAGACCAATTTCCTTGAAGCTTATAAGAGGTATAAAGGAATAGGGTTGCTACGACACAATAGGTAAATAAGTAGAGAATACTGAACTTCTTAGGCCATTTATTTAGAAATAGCTGCAGTGGTACGGCTGCAACAGAATAAGGAATGATTGTAATAAGTGAGATCATAAAAAATGCAATAACAGCTCTATAACTAGGCTCAATGATGATAAGAAATATGGAATAAGAGACGCTAGAGCTAATAACTGTTAACGCATGATATGGTAAAAGCTCTTTAAATGTCAATGAGTAAACACATCCTTCTTGTCTATTCTACGGATGTATATTATATAAAGGTTAAAGCTAATTAACTTTAGTTTTTTTATTGAGTTTTTTTGATAAATAAAAACAAACTGATCCAGCACCTGCTACCTTACAAAATGGAATAAATGCATAGGACGGTGCGATTAAAACAATAACGAACTAATAGGCACTTATAGTAAACTTTATATTAGTTTCATTGATTAATTTGTGCATATT
>JARUXA010000167.1 GCA_030433805.1 Sphingomonas sp. PsM26
GAGACATAAATAGAATGATGAGTCCCAAAGGGTAAGACAGTCGGGAAGGTGATTTAATCTTAAATAAATTGGCAGTACCTATGACAGCCGAATAAAACAGCACGCTTATCTTAAAAAAACCACCGATAACTAAAGCAAGCATAAAGAACACATCCAGACGCTCCAAAAAGTCAGCTACCTGGATGGTCTGAACCGTACTAAGAAGAGGGAACTGTGAGCGTGCAGTCAAATCGACACCAAGTACACTAAGATTTATAATCATGGTAATGGTCAAGTTGATGCCTGTTAATCCCGTCGCACATAACATCGTCATTTTGGCCTTTTTAGGATTTTTCAAATAAGGTAAAATCATTGTAAACACAATGGCTTCTCCAAAAGGAAAATACAGGATCTGATTAAATGTGACTTTTAGGACAGGGAAAATTCCTTCTTCAAGTACTGGCTGTAAGTTCTTAAAGTTGATTAGCCCAGAACACACAATCAGAATAAAACCAGTGACAGCTAGGATATACATGAATACAAAAAAGATTTCTCCAGATCGGGCTATTACTTCAATTCCTTTGCGGACCGTATAAATAATAACAAGAATCAATAAACCACTCGCAATAAATAAAGGGGTATCGGGATAGGCAAAGGTTAACAACATCTCTCCGATATCACGTAGAACTCTTGCTACATCATAGATAAAATAAAAGATATAAAGAAAGGCTAGTACGCTTCCTATTTCT
>JARUXA010000168.1 GCA_030433805.1 Sphingomonas sp. PsM26
TACCTAAAGTGTACGATTGGGTCAGACGTCAAGTGGTTTTGCCACAAATCTTTACTAATGACGCTTCACTATTTGATGAAGAGGCGCTTGAAGATTTAGGCCATGATGTAGAAGTAGAAGTTATTTTAACTGATAGTAAAGGACACTCGGTAGACGTTTCTGATGAAGAGGCGCTCGATCATGTAATTGAGCTTGTACCACAAGGTGGTCGCAAACCTAAGAAGGTCGTTTTACCAGACGGAGAAATTGTTATTCTTCATGAAGTAAAATTATCAATTAGCGGTTTTTATAAAATTAGGTTAATTAATTTAGGTGGACATCATAAATACAGCGATGTCGAATCTAGTGTTATTCCTTGGAAAATTCATCAAACATTCTATCTTTGCGCACCTGAAGGAACAGAACCTGTGGTACACCTTGATTCTTTTGAAGGAACTGATGGTTCTATTAGATTATCAGACATTCACTTACAGCAGCTAAGCTTCGATCTTGTGTTAGGTCTAAGTGTGCAAATTGAAAAAGATGTTAAGATTGAAGTAGAAGGAAGCTTCTGTTATCCTCGCCCCGAAGTTATTTCTACAAGCGGTTTCTCACCGATTGAATATCCACCTCAGTGTGAAGCTATCTTCCCTGGAAGACCTTATCGTGATTCTGATGAAAGTGACTTCGAAAGTGACTTTGAAAGTGACTTTGATTAACTGGATAACCTCAGAGGAGAATAT
>JARUXA010000016.1 GCA_030433805.1 Sphingomonas sp. PsM26
GCAACCAAACGCTAAACGACAAACGCCGCCCTCACGGGCGGCGTTGTCGTTTGTGCTGGATGCCGAGAAATCCACAGTATTATTGGTTATCACACTGCGCTAAACACGCCGCGAGGTTGCGCGGGGCTGCAATTGGTCGAGTGCGTCGGCATTATCGCGACCCCAGCCGTAAAGCAGTTCAATCGGCTCTAA
Source organism: Sphingomonas sp. PsM26 (assembly GCA_030433805.1). Classification (GTDB taxonomy): domain Bacteria; phylum Pseudomonadota; class Alphaproteobacteria; order Sphingomonadales; family Sphingomonadaceae; genus Sphingomonas. The sequence goes on from JARUXA010000016.1 coordinate 193, forward strand.
GAAACGCTGCCCCAGATCGGTCAGACGGTATTCGACCATTGGTGGTAACGTGCTTTGCACGTGTCGGCTTAGCAAACCGCTGGCTTCGAGGTCACGAACGGTCTGCGTCAGCATCTTCTTTGAAATCCCCGGCAGGCTGCGCTGCAACACTCCGGTGCGTGCCACACCGCCGTGCCGCGCGTGGAGCGTGTGAAGCACCATGCTGGTCCACTTGGTCGCGAAGAGTTCCAGCACGCGCCGCGGCGCACAATCCTCGCGCCAATCCGCGTCGGGCGTTCCCGGTTGCATGTGGTTACCTCCTGGTGCCTGGGGACGTGAATGGTGCCGTCTAGAAGCTCAGGCCATCGCTGCCTAGTTCTGTCCGAACAAAGGAGATATGTATGGCGAAGACGGCATTGGTAGTGGGCGCGAGCGGGATCGTTGGCAGCGCCACGGCGCGCTTGCTGGTCGAACAAGGCTGGACCGTACACGGGCTGGCGAGACGCCCGGTGAATCAGGCGGGCGTGCAACCGGTCCCTGCGGATTTGCTTGATGCGGATGCAACAGCGACGGCGCTGCGCGATCTCGATCCGGATGCGGTGTTCATCACCACATGGCTGCGGCAGGATAGCGAGGCGGAGAACATCCGCGTCAATGCGGCAATGGTGCGAAACCTGCTCGACGGCCTGCCCAAAACCAAGGGGCCACGCCACGTCGCGCTCGTCACGGGTCTCAAGCATTACCTCGGGCCGTTCGAAGCGTATGGCAAGGGCACGTTGCCGCAAACGCCGTTCCGCGAGGAGCAGGGGCGGCTAGACGTCGAGAACTTCTATTATGCGCAGGAGGACGAAGTGTTCGCCGCCGCCGCGCGCGACGGTTTCACCTGGAGCGTGCATCGCCCGCATACGGTGATCGGGCTAGCGGTTGGCAATGCGATGAACATGGGGACGACGCTCGCGGTCTATGCGACCCTGTGTCGCGAGACGGGGCGTCCGTTCACCTTCCCCGGTTCGGCGGCGCAATGGTCCGGGCTGACCGACATGACCGACGCAGGGCAGCTTGCCCGGCAGTTGCTGTGGGCGACCGAAACCGAGGCGGCGCATGACGAGGCGTTTAACATCGTCAACGGCGACGTCTTCCGGTGGCAGTGGATGTGGGCGCGGATCGCCGACTGGTTCGGTATCGAGGCAGCGCCGTTCGACGGCTTCGTGCGACCGCTCGAACAGCAGATGGCGGACGATGCGGGCTTGTGGCGGGAGATCGCAGCGCGCGAGGGGCTGGTCGAGTCCAACCTAGAGCGTCTCGCGTCGCCCTGGCACACCGATGCGGACCTTGGCCGACCGATCGAGGTAGTGACGGACATGGGCAAGAGCCGCCGCCTGGGCTTCACCGCCTATCAACCTACCGACGACGCGTTCCTCGCGCTGTTCGAGCGGCTGCGCGCCGATCGTCTGATCCCGTAAGGCTGGGCCTGCCGTTCTCACCCCCGCGCGTGCCTACCGAAGATCCGGTCGCCGCGTGGGGGCATGGAAATCCGGCGGCTTGTCAGCGATCCAGCGCAGGAAACGCCCGATGTCCGGGCGCGTCTTCAAGACGTCCAGATCCGCGAAATCCGTAGCGAGGTCGCGGTTCGACACACAGGCGTGGATGATCCGATGGCAAATCGGATGCACCGGCACGACCTCGGTACCGCCGCGGCTTTTGGGGATACGGTGATGCCATTCGACTTTTCGACCCAGCGCGCGGTCGCAGAGCGCGCAGCGTTCGGGGTCAGTGGCGGAAATCGCTAAAGCTTCGGCCTGTTTCAGCCCAATCATCCGCTTTACACGTCCACCCATCAACCAAAGATGGTGACGCAGGGTTGCACTGCCAAGCCATTATTCAACGTTTGAAATCAGCGTGTATGCCGGGACAGGAACCCCCACATCGCTTCGTTGTCGACGACCGACCAGCTGTGCTTGCCGCCGCGCATTACGCGCGCGGCGACGGTCACATCACCGTCGCAGCGGGCATAACCCTGTTCATACACCGCGGCCCCGAGATTGCGCGCATACGGTTCGCTACAGTGGTTCAACGCCGCCCACCGCTGCAAGGCGACGGTTTGCGGATATTGCCAATAGGGCGCACCGCCTCCGGTAATCGGGTTGGTCGTGTCGGCATCGCCCGAAAACGCCAGCACGGGTAGCGGCTTGGTGGGGCGGCAGCTCGCAGGATCGGCCCGCGAACGATCTGCCGCGAGCGGGCGTCCGGCGCGCAATCCGACGACCGGGGCGATTGCGGCGAAGCGGCGTGGGACAACGCAACCGAGTAACGACGTCATCCGCCCCCCGCCAGACAATCCAGTTGCGTAGACACGTTTGACATCGACGCAGCCGGTCGCCGCCAGCCGGTCGATCAGTCCGGTGAGATAGGCCACATCATCGCGCGCGTCCTTGCCTGGCAGTGCACCGGTGACGGTCGGCACGCCTGGGATGTTCCATACATAGCCTTGCCCCGCGGTGATCCCGCCATCGGGAGAGACGATGACAAAACCATGCGCATCGGCAGTTGCGGCAAGACCGCTTTCGCGCAGCATCTCCGCGCCGGTGCCCGTGCTGCCATGCAGCAGAATAACGAGCGGCATCGGGCCGACTTTGCTGCCCAAGTGGATCACCCCGCGCTCAGGCAGGGCATCGAGAGCATTGATGCGACACTGGGCGAAGGCGGCACTGGCACTGAAACAGGCACAGAGGGCGAGCACAAGGCGGAGCAAAAGCATGATGCAAGCTTATGCCGCCAGGATGCGTATGCCTAGCACCGGGGATGATCGCCGCACCGTAACGCCCTTCGGTCGTCGTCCCCGCAAGCTTGATCCCGTGGCGATGCGGGGTTCGGCCTGTGAACGGCGTAGCTCCAACCCCGGTCGCCGTACGCCGGTCAGACGCTCGCTACCGCGCCACCGGATGTCGTCACGCGGCGAAACGCTTTGCTGAGCGCGTCGATCGAATAGGGTTTGCGCAACAACTCGAACTCGCCGGCACCCTCCTTCGACAGGATCTCGCTATAACCGCTGGTCAGGATGATCGGCATCGCCGGGTCGTGTCGCCGAATCTCGTGCGCGAGCTCTATGCCGTTCATGCCGGGCATCATCACGTCCGAGAAAACGACATCGAACCGTTCGATCGGTTGCGCCAGGCGATCGAGCGCATCGCGGGCATTGCGCGCCAGCACGATTCGATGGCCAAGATCCCGCAACGCCGCGACCGCAAAGTCGCCGACTTCGGGGTTGTCCTCGACGACCAGAATACTCAGCGATATCGCGGCCTCGCGCTGGATCAAGACCTCGGCAGCTTCCACCGGGGCCACGTCATGTTCGCGCGGCAGGAACAGCGTAAACGCCGCCCCCCGGCCCAGTTCGCTTGTCACCACCACCTCGCCGCCCGATTGCTTGGCGAACCCGAACACCTGCGAAAGCCCCAAGCCCGTTCCGTGCCCAACACCCTTGGACGTATAGAAAGGCTCGAAAATTCGGTCGAGCAGATCGGGGGCGATCCCGGTACCGGTATCGGTGATCGCGATCGCGACCCAATCGCCAATCCGTTCCTCATGACCGCGGATCGCAGGAATACGGTCGCTAGGCTCCACCGTGATCGTCAGCCGGCCTTCCTGCTGCATCGCATCGCGTGCATTGACCGCCATGTTGACGATCGCGGTTTCGAACTGGCTGACATCGGCGTTGGTGAAGCACGGCACGGACGGCGAGTGCAGGTCGACCGCGATCAGCGCCCCCGCCAGCATTTCCATCATGTCGTTGAGCCCGCGGATCGTCGCGCCGACGTCGAAGATCTCGGGCGTCAGCGACGACCGCCGCGCAAAAGCGAGCAACTGGCTGGTCAGGTTCGCCGCACGGTCCGATGTCTCGGCGATCGCGTCGATATAGCGGTCGCGGCGGGTCTCGTTGAGCCCGGGTCGGCGTAGCAATTCGGTCGATCCACGGATGACGGTCAGCAGATTGTTGAAGTCGTGCGCGATTCCCCCGGTCAGCTGTCCGAGCGTTTCCATCTTCTGTGCCTGCCGCAAGGCGTCGTGCGCGCGGGTTAATTCCTCGGTGCGCTCGGCGACGCGGCGTTCGAGCGTGCTGTTGACGTCCTGCACCGCCGCGAACAGCCGTGCATTGTCGATCGCGATGGCTGCCTGCGCCGCAATTCCGCTCAGCAGCCGCTCGTGCCGTTCGGTAAAGCGACCGGGGGCGGGATGCCCGAACAGCAACCCGCCAAGCACTTCGCCCGATCGCGAGACGACCGGTGCTGCAAGGTAGCTTCGCACCGGAAGGTGACCAAGCGGCATCCCGTTGTGCGGCGCGTTGCGACCGTAGCGCGGGTCGGCGAGAATATCGTCCGAGCGGAACACCCCTTCGTTACGGAACGTCGGTCCGAACACCGCGGTCGACCGCGGACGACCCAGTTTCTCAAAGTCCCCGCGGGACGCGCCCGACAACGTGTAGAGATGCAGACGTTCGCCGGTCTCATCCATCAGGTTGTGGAAATAGGCACCGAAACGCGCGCCGGTCAGTTCGACCCCCGCGTCCGTGACCATCTGTACCAGCGGTTCCTGGTCGAGTTCGGCCGCCAGCGCAGCACCTGTACGGTTGAGGGTTTCGAGCGTCTGCGTTTCCGCAATCAGGCTCTGTTCCATCGCTACGGCGGACGTCACTTCGATCACCGTGGCGAGCACGCCCGCGGGATGTCCGTCGGGGGCCATCACGGGGGCGTAGCTCAGGTCGAAGAAGACCTGCTCGGGCGCGTCGTTCCGAAACAACGTGATTTCCTGCCGCGAAAAGGTCAGGGCGCGACCCGCCAGACATTGCTCCAGCACATTGCCGTTGAACGCGGCGGCTTCCGGCCATGCGTCCCTGACCCCCCGGCCCAGGATTGCGGGATGGCTGCGTCCCGCAATCGATGCGTATCGCGCGTTATACAACAGGATACCGTCTTCGCCCCACATCAACGCAAGCGGTAGCGGAGACTGGAGAAGGATCCCTGTAGCGACCTGGAGATGTGGGGGCCAGCTCTCCAGCGGGCCGAGCGGCGTCTCGGCCCAGTCATGCGCTGCGATCAACGCCGCCATGCGATCTCCACTATGGAGGAATCCCGGCACGCCGTGCATTCTCGAAGGCTCCGCATATGATTGAAGGTTGAATTGGGCTCCCTCAACCAACGACGCTCGGCGAAGATGCACTGCAACGACCTTTATCACTCGCCTCAAGCGAAAACCACCGTCGCAGTCCCACTACGGCACGATGCCGGTGCATTCCGTGGAGCTTCGCGCAGGTCAAGGATACGGCATTTTAATAGAAAATCGGCGATACGGCGGTATGCGAAAGGCAACATGGTCCGTCACGTCCGACCCCGCTCGGAAGCTCCTGCATATGACGATCGCAGGGTTCTTTACCCCCGATGACGTCGCTGGTTTCCAAAGCGCCGTTGCGAGCGAGATTGGCAGGTTACGGCCATTCTTGCGCGGTGAAGCGCATGTCACGCTGTGCGACACACGCGGCGTCCAGATCCAGTCGCAGGAGGCGGTCGCGGCGTTTGCCGATATGCTCGCACATCCGGCAGCGCGATCGCGTCGCCTGGCGTATGTCGTCGACGCCACGCTCGCGCGGATGCAGATCAAGCGGCTGACCGCGCGCGACGACGCAGCGTATTTTCCCGATGCCGCCGCAGCAGAGGCGTGGTTGTTCCAGGCATAGCCGACGCTACGCCGACCCAACCCGCCTCCGCATAAATTCCGACGGGACCCTGCGACCGGGCACCGCTCCGCCGCTGCTATAATGGCAGCGAAGCTTTGCGGAGGGTCGAATGTCGGTCGAAGGGGTGGTGGTCGAATTGAGTGCACGGGCGGCAGCCGTGCTGGCCGAAGACATGGTCGTGATCAGTTTCGACAGCGACGGTGTGCTGATCGAAGCGAACGCAACGGCCAACACCGTGCTCGCATCGTTCGAGCGGCCGATCACCTTCGCCACGGTCTTCCCGCACCATGTCGACACCGTCGCAAGCGATGCCGAGACCAAGGTGGCGGTTGCGATCGAAGGCGTGGTCGCCGACGAACACGGGCGTCATCTCCACATCCAGGGCAGCATCGGCACACTGTCCGAGGCGACGGGCAAGCGCGTCTTCATGGGGTTCGTTCGCGGCGACGACTCCCCCGAAATCGCGTTGCTGCGACATCGCTTCGACGCGATCAACGGGGCGCTGGCGATCTGCCAATACTCGCCCGAAGGTATTCTGCTCGATGGCAATGCGCGCTTCTTTGCGCTGACCGGACTTGCGCGCGATACGCTGGTCGGACGTCCCTTCGATGCGCTGTGGACCGTGGAGGAACGCGGACAGCGTGATCCCGCGACCTATTGGAACCGGTTCGCGCGGGGTGAACCCGATACTGTTATTCGTCGCTATACCGCCGATGTCACGCATCCGGTGTGGGTCCGCGAAATCTTCGTGCCGACCTTCGATGAAGCCGGGCATCTGCTTTCAGTGCTGAGCTACGCCTATGACATCACCGCGGATCATCAGGTGGCGGTCGATAATCAGGGGCGGATGACCGCGATCAACCGCGCCTTCGCGTTGATCGAGTTCGATCTGTCCGGCCGCGTCGTCTCCGCCAACGACAATTTCCTGTCGCTAATGGGTTATACGATCGACGAGATCCTGGGGGAACATCACCGCATCTTCTGCGAGCGCGACTATGCGCAGAGCCCGGCGTACCGACAGTTCTGGCAAAAGCTCGGCAACGGGGAAATCGACCAGGGGGAATATAAGCGGATCTGCAAGGACGGCAGCGAAGTCTGGATCCAGGCGTCGTACAACCCGATCCTTGCAGCCGAAGGCCATCCGATCGGCGTCGTAAAGGTCGCGACGGACGTGACCGAACAGCGGCTTGCGATGGTCGAGGCGGCGGGGCGGGCCGCGGCGATCGATCGCGCGCAGGCGGTCGTCGAATTCGACCTGTCGGGCAAGGTGATCGATGCCAACGCCAATTTCCTGGCGGTGATGGGGTATGACCGTGAGGCAGTGATCGGCCAGCCGCACCGGATGTTCTGCGATGCGGGCTACGCCGCATCCCCCGAATATGCCGATCTCTGGGCGCGTCTGCGGAACGGTGAATTCGTCAGCAACGTGTTCAAGCGCATTGCCAGTGGCGGGCGCGAGGTGTGGATCCGGGCAACCTATAATCCAATTCTCGATATCGAGGGCAATCCGCGCAAGATCGTCAAGTTCGCTTATGACATCACCGACCAGAAGCGCCGGGATGTCGAATTCGAAGGCCGCGCGCGCGCGATCGACCGCGCGCAGGGCATCATCGAATTCGCGATGGACGGGACGATCCTCGATGCCAATGCCAACTTCCTGGCGCTGACCGGCTATACCCTTGATGAAATCCGCGGGCGGCACCATCGGGTGTTCTGCGACACCGCCACCACCCAGTCGGAAGCCTATGCCAATTTCTGGGAAAAGCTCGGTCGGGGCGAATATGATGCCGGCGAATACAAGCGGCTGACCAAGACGGGCTCCGACATCTGGATCCAGGCGACGTATAATCCGATCTTCGATCTCAACGGCAAGCCGATCAAGGTCGTCAAGTTCGCGGTCGACGTGACCCAGCAGAAACTCGCCGCCAACGATCATCAGGCAAAGGTCGACGCAATCAATCGCGCGCAGGCGGTGATCGAATTCGACCTCGATGGAAACGTGCTCTGCGCCAACGAGAATTTCCTGCGCACCACGGGATATTCGCTGCGCGAGATTACCGGGCAGCATCATTCGATGTTCTGTTCGCCCGACTATATCCGCAGCCTCGAATATCGCGACTTCTGGCTCAAGCTTAACAAGGGCGAGGTTCATTCGGGGCGGTTCCACCGCATCGGCAAGTACGGCCGCGATGTTTGGATTCAGGCGACGTACAACCCGGTGTTCGATCTGCGCGGCAATCCGATCCGCGTCATCAAATATGCGACGGACGTGACCGATCAGGTCCAGCTCGAGCAGCAGATCGAGTCGTGTTCCAAGGGGATGACGGGGCATGTCGGCGCGCTGATGCAATCGATCAACGCGATCACCCAGGCGACCGAGACTGCAACCGAACTTGCCGACAATACCCGCCACGATGCCGAGGTGGGGCATACCGCACTGATGGGTGCGATCGAAGCGATCGACCTGATTCAGAAATCGGCCTCTGGTATCGCGGAGATCGTGTCGGTGATTGGTGAGATCGCGGGGCAGACCAATCTGCTCGCTTTCAACGCCGAAATCGAGGCTGCACGCGCAGGAGACCATGGCGTGGGCTTCTCAGTCGTCGCCGGCGAGGTCCGCAAGCTTGCCGAACGCAGCTCGACCGCGGCGCGAGAGATCAACCGCCTCGTCGATGAATCGCTCGAGCGGATCCTCAAGGGCACCGAACGCTCCAAGGAAGCGACCAGCGCGTTCGCGGGAATCGTCGGTTCGGTCCACAAAACCGGCGACGCGATCGACGCGATCGCCAAATCGACCACTGTCCAGGACAATGCGTCTGCGAAGGTCGTCGATCTGATCCAGACGCTGTCGAAGGCGACCGAGCGTGCTGCATGAGGCCGATACGCTGGCGGACGCCCCTATAGCGCTCGCGCTCGCGCAGTCCGAAGCGGCCGAACGGCGGACCGCGCAGGCTGGTCTGTACGGCGCGGTGGTCGTTCGTGCGCTGACCGTCGCGGTTCCGATCGCGGCGATCCGCGAGGTCGTCCCGCGCCCGGCGGCACTGTTGCCATTCCCCGGGAGGCGCGACGATATCGTCGGCGCGATCGACTTGCGCGGGGCGCTCGTGCCCGTGCTCGATCCGGCCGGTCTGTTCCGCACCGGCGACACCGCGGCCTGCCCCGTCATCCTGGTGTTGCGTCATGCCGGTCGCGTGATCGGCATGATCATTGAATCGATCGTCGGCGTCCTGTCGCTCGACCCCGCGGATCTGACCTATCTCGATATCGGCGGGGACGGCGGTTCGCCGAAACTGCTCCAGGCGGCGTTCGTCCAGGGGGACATGCGCGGCATGGTGCTCGACGTTGAGGCGCTGGCCGCGCTGGAGGCGATCCCGTTCGCGGTGGAACGATCGCTGGTGGCAACGCGGCAGGCGGGCGTGACGAGCGGCTTGCCGACGCTGCTGTTTACGGCGGGCGGCGTACGGCTCGGGCTGGCGGCACATGCCATTGAGGCGTCGGTACCCGAACAACGCATCGTGCCCAGTCCGATCGAGGACGAATTGTGGCTCGGGTCGCTGATGCACAACGGGCACCGCGTTCCGGTGATCGATACCTTGCGTTTCCTGGGACTGGGGGCGGGGCGCCGCACCGAACGCGTTGCCGCGGTGATCGTGCGGTTGTCGTGCGGGCACCGGGTGGGACTGCAGATCGAAGCGGTCGACGACATGCTCCGGGTCCGGCCCGACGAGATCAAGCCGCTGCAACAGTTCATGGTCGGAAATTACGGCCTGTTCGCGGGGTTATACGGCGTGGCCGCGCCGACCTTGCTGCTCGATCCGCAAGCAGTGCGGGCGGACGTGCGCCTCGGCATGATCGGTCGGCTGTGTGGCCGGGACGACGTCCAGTCCGCGGCGACGGGCGAACGCCGCGCGACGCTCGAGGCGTTCCTGCTGGTGCGGCTCGGCCAGCAGCGCCTGGCGTTGCCGATGGAGCAGGTCGAGGAGATCATCGCAACCAAGCCGACCGGCACCGGGCTAGTCGATCACCAGCAGGCGATCGCCGACTTCATCGTCCACCGCGGTCGTGCGGTGCCGTTGATCGACCTGAACCTGGCGCTCGGATTTTCAGACGAAGCGGCCATCGGGGCCTTCACCGTGCTGGCTTCGGCGGATGGCAATCAAGCGGGGTTCATGGTCGACGAACTGTGCGCGGTCGAGCGATCGGCGGTGCAACGGTTGCGCGATGCCGGGTCGGCCAAGGCCGTGGGCCGCGTCGCCGCGACGATCCGCACGCCGGAGGGAGCCTGTTCGATCGTCGACTTGCGCAGTCTCGTCAGGAGCTTGTGCACGCCCCCACCGTCTTGAGGGTCCCCCTCATGATCTGGGGCCTGCGCGATCCGCACCGCTGATGCAGCGCGTAGCGACGGGTGGCGCGCGGTCGAGCAGCGCACGGGTGACGCCATTGGTCCAGCCGAACCCGTCCTGCACCGGATATTCGCCGCCGCCGCCCGCGCCGCCGGTATCAACGTCATATTTCTCGACCAGCCGACCGGTACAGGCGAACACCCCCGATACGGTCGCGACCCATCGTGCCGCGATCGTATCCGCCAGCGCACGCTCGTCGTAGCGATCCAGCCCCGCCACCGCGATCCATTGGAGCGGTGCCCAGCCGTTGGGTTCGTCCCATTGCTGCGGGGTCGCAACGGTCGTGGTCGCGATCCCACCGCGCCGAAGCAAGCGCGTGGAAACCGTCTTCGCGACGGCTTTCGCCTGATCGCGACTGGCCGTGCCGACGAACAACGGCATCAGCGTGGCGGCGGTCAGCTGCCCGGTGCGCCGTCCAGTGCGCCAGTCCAGGTCCTCATAGGCGCTCGCTGCGGGGTCCCACAGATGCGTTGCGATGGCGGCGGCGCGTGCCTTGGCCTGTCGGTCGAAATCCCGTGCGCAGACGGCGTCGCGCCGCCGCGCACAGCCCTGCGCGATCGCCTGTTCCAGCCCGAATAACAGGCTGTTGAGATCCACCGGGGCAAGCGCTGTCGTCCGGATCGTGGCGAAGGTCCTGCCGTCGGCGAACCAGCGCGAGCTGAAATCCCATCCGCTTTCGGCGGCGGCGCGGATGTCGCGGTATACCGTCCGCGGGGATCGCCCGGTCCTTGCCGCAAGCGCGACATCCTCAGCATAGGATTCCTCGCGCGGCGTATCGCGCGCGTCCCAATAGCGATTGAGCACCGCACCGTCGGCAAGCCGCACGACATGCGCGGTTGCCGAACCGGGCCGGAGCGTCGCGGCGCCCTGCATCCAGAAACGGTGTTCGGTCCGCAAAGCGTCGAGATAGCGCGCATAGGCAGTCGGCTTGTCCTCGGACAGCAGCCCGACCATCAAATACAGGAACGGCGGTTGCGAGCGCGACAGATAATAGCTGCGGCTGCCGTTGGGGACATGGCCGTAGCGCCGCAGCATGTCCGCGAAATTGTCGACCATCGCGGTCGCGTCGGCGGTGTGCCCATCGCGGACGAGCCCGAGCATCGTGAAATAGCTGTCCCAATAATAGATCTCGCGAAACCGTCCGCCGGGGACGACATAGCCGTGCGGTAACGCCAGCGCGGATGCATAAGGCGGCGGTGCCAGCGGCGGACGCGTCAGCTGCGGCCACAGTGCCGCAATATGCTCGCGCACCGGCAGCGGCGGGATCGTCACGGTGGCGCGTGACTTGGGCAGCGCGAATTCCCGCAGCACGAAGCGACGCAGGGCAGCTGCGTCCAGGGGCCGTTCGCGGCGATAGGCGGCCATGATCGCGGCAGGGGCGCGGCGTGGTACCGCATCGGCGAAGGTCTTGCCATCGGGGAACAGTCGCAGCGTCTGAACCCGGACGAACAGCTCGCCGAACAAGTCTGCAGGGGAGGGCGTAGCAGCCGGGGGTGCCCGACTTTCCGCCGGTTGTGCCACCCGTGCGCTGGCCGCCAGCGACGTCGACACGCCTGTGAGCAGGAGGAGGATCGTGTAGACAAAGCGCCGCATGCAATTGATGTTATACGCGTTTTGCGACAGCATGAAACCCGGACATGGGCGCGGGCGGTTGAACTGGCAGGTTCCGTCCGGCAGGGTCGCGGTCAGCGACGGAGCGGATTGATCATGGCGTCCCACGACGCGAACCCCGAACAGATCGATCCGCCGCGGCTGAGGCTTTCGACCGCCCGCGCGTCTTGGGTAGATGGCGATGGAACGTATGCGATCCAATGCGATGTCTGAAGACCTGCGGGCACTGTCCCGGCGGTTGCGTCCGGCATTGATCGCGTTCTTTACGCGGCGGCTGCGTGACCCTGCGCTGGCGGAGGATCTCACGCAGGATCTGTTCTGTCGCCTGGCGGCAAATCCCGCGCGGGATAGCGCCAATCCGGAAGCGTATGTCTTTCAGATCGCGGCGAATCTTGTCCGGGATCATTATCGCCGCGAGACCGTTCGTGGTCGCTATCGACGGATCGCCGAACTCGCGGATGACCGGGAGATCGATCGGATCGACGCGGAACGCACATTATCCGGTCGCGAAAACGTCGGTCGGGTTGCTGCTGTCCTCAATACCTTGCCAGAACGGACCCGGAATATCTTCATTCTCTACCGGCTCGAAGGCATGCAGCGCAAACCGATCGCGGACGCGTTCGGGATATCGGTCAGTGCAGTGGAAAAGCATATCGCCAGCGCGATGCGACTGTTGCTCGAGGAACTGGGTATGCCGCAATGACGCTCGACTGGAAGCGGGAGCGCTCGACCCTCGACGATGACGCGGTGCTGTGGTGCCTGCGCCTCAACGAAGGCCTGGCCAACGAACGCGAGCAGGAGGACCTGCGCGCGTGGCTTGCGGCCGATCCCGCGCGGCGGCACCGGCTCGATGCGATCACGGCCTTGTGGGACGGGATCGAGGACGATGCCCATGCCCCCGAGATGCTTTCGCTGCGGCATGCGGCGCTGACGGCGATGGAACAGGCGGGTCGGCGCGGCTGGACTTGGCCGCGTCGTATGCCCTGGGTCGGGATAGCGGTGGCGGCGATGCTGGTTCTCGCGATCAACGTGGTGTTCTTGCTGCGGGACCCGATGACCTATTACACGACCGGGATCGGCGAACGTCGGGTGGTGGCGCTGGCCGATGGGTCGACCCTGTCGCTGGATGCGGACAGTGCGGTGTCGGTTCGTTTCCATCGCAATCGCCGCGATCTGACGCTCGATCGGGGGCGCGCTGCCTTCAAGGTCGCCAAGGATCCGCTGCGGCCGTTCGCGGTGACCAGTGGCACGCACGTCGTGGTCGCGACCGGGACGGAATTCACGGTCGAGAAACTCGCGAACGAAGTGCGTGTCGCCTTGGTGGAGGGGCGGGTCGCGATCTTGCGGACGGTGCCGCACGGACATGCGGTTCAGCTGGCGCACGTCGGCAAGACGACGGAGCCAGCCGAGCAGGCGCTTACACCGGGGCACGAACTGATCCTGACGAATGGGCGCGCGCTGGGGGCGTTGCGGGCGAGTGCCGCCGATGTCGGATGGGAAGCCGGGCAATTGTTCTTCGCGAACGAACCGCTCGGTATCGCCGCGGAGCGGGTGAACCGCTACAGCGTCGGCAAGCGGATCGACGTCGCGTCGGACGTTACCGGCATTCGCGTGAGCGGGGTGTTCAACGCAGGCGACGTGGATGCTTTCGCGCGTGCCGTCGCGACCGTCTTTCCGGTCCGCGTCCGCAACGACGGGGAGCGCCTACTCCTCAGTGCCCCGAGAAAAATCGATGCCAATGCCGGCCAAAATGGAACCAATTCGAGAAAAGTAAATTAAAATATAATACCTGCCTGAGCATTATATCCAGTCCTGCGTCATACCTCTGTAACAAAACAAGAGGGGCGTATGGCGTACAAAGTCGGTTTGGCAGCACTGCTTGCACGGGGCAGCATCGCAGCGATCAGCGTCGCAGTGGCCCCTCCTGTATTCGCGCAGCAGGCGCTGGTGTCGGTCGATATTCCGCCGCAACCGCTCGGTCAGGCGATCCGCACGCTGGGTCGCGAAGCGCGTGTCCAGGTGGTGTTCGACGAGGGCCGGATCGGCAATCGCACCTCCCCGGCGGTCAGGGGGCAGATGACGCCCGGTATGGCGCTCGGCCGAATGCTGGCTGGGTCCGGGCTGACGGTCTCGACGACCGCGCAGGGCGTTTATGTGATCGGCGAACCCACCGCATCGATGATGCCCGCCAGCCTGCAGTCGACGCCAGCGCCGGTTGCCGCGCCCGAGGCGGCGCCTGCACCAGCGGCGGCTGCACCTGCCACCCCGCCGGTCGACATCGTCGTGACGGGGACCCGGATCGTTCGTCCGAACCTGAAAAGCGCGAGCCCGATCACGAGCGTCGATTCCAACGAGATCCGCCAGCAGGGCGCGATCAACGTCGAGGAAGTGCTCAACCGCCTTCCGCAGGTGACGCCGGATTCACAGCAAGCCTATCAGAACAGCAACGGCAAGCAGCGGGTGAAACTGCGCGGGCTCGATTTCAACCGCACGCTGACGCTGATCGACGGCCAGCGGATCACCGATTCCGAAGCGGTTGACATCAACCTGATCCCCGTCTCGCTGATCAATCGCGTCGACGTGCTGACCGGCGGCGCATCGTCGGTCTATGGATCGGATGCGGTCGCGGGGGTGGTCAACTTCGTCCTCAAGAAAGACTTCGAAGGCCTGCGCTTATCGAGCAACTACAGCTTCTTCCAGCATGACAACCGCGCCAACGCCTCGACCCCGATCGCGGCGGCCAACGGGATCGCCACCCCCGCCGGGCTCGCCACCGATGGCGGGCGAGTCGATGTCAACGCGACCGCCGGGCACAATTTCCTCGACGGTCGGCTCAATCTCACCGGCTTCGTCGGCTATCGTCACGGCGACCCGATCTTCTTCCGCGACCGCGACACGTCGGGATGCCAGATCCAGCGCGCGGGGAGCGGCTATAACTGCCTGCTGACCGCGGCATCGCCCAACGGGACGATCACGCCGCTCAGCGGTGCGAATGCGGGGAAGAACTTTTCCAACCCCACGGGGACCGAGGGCACGTTCGTCGATGCGGCAACCGTTCCCGGCTATAGCAACAGCGCGGACCGTGAGGCGCAGCGCGGCTACGATCGCCTGAACCTTGGCGGGTTCGTCAATTTCAAGGTGTCCGACGCGGTCGAGCTCTACGCGAACGTGCTCTATTCGCGCGATAAATCGCAGAACAGCTTTTACGGTCCGTACGTCCAGAGCTCGAACGCTTATGGATCGGCACCCTATCAGGTCAATTGCGACAACCCGCTGATGTCGGCGCAGCAGGCGCAAATCGTCTGCGGGTCGGCGGCGGGGAGCGGGGCGCTGGCGCCGGTCAACGTGCAATATGGCTTCCCGGGGCTTGGCGGCAATCGCTCGTCGGACACGTTCGACAACCGCAACTTGCGCATCGCGGGCGGCGTCCGCGGGGAGATTGCGGAAGGGATCAAATATGACGTCGGCGGCGTCTACGCCAAGAACCGCGCCTTGTGGATCACCGACGGCAAGCCGCTGTTCAGCAAGATCAATCGTGCGCTCGACGTGGTGTCGGTCGGCGGCGTCGCGACGTGCCGGTCGGTCGTCAACGGCACCGATCCGAACTGCGTTCCGCTCAACATCTTCGCGGCGGGGACCGGGAGCGCGGAATTGCGCGACTATCTGTTCGACGAGCGGCGCGCGATCAGTGACAATCGGACCGAGTTCATCGATGCCACCGCGAACCTGACGGTCGACCTCACCCGGTTCGGCATCGCCTCGCCGCTTGCCAAGCAGGGCTTGGCGCTTGCTTTCGGGGGAGAATATCGCCGGACCAACCAGAACAACACGATCAACGACCGGTATATCGACGTCTATGGCGGGCAGAACTATCGCGGGAGCCAGGACGTCCGTGAGGCGAACGTCGAGGCGCAGTTGCCGCTGATCGAAAAGAAGCCGTTTTTCGAGCTGTTACAGGTCAACGCCGGCTACCGCGTGTCCAAGTACAACACCAACAGCCAGACCTTCCCGACCTGGAAGATCGAGGGCGTCTATTCGCCGGTGCGCGACATCACGCTGCGCGCCGGGCTCAATCGTGCGCAGCGCGCGCCGAGCATTTATGAGGGAAACCAGACGGTTGGGTTCACCAACTACAACGTCAACGATTTCTGCGCGCCGACGCTCAACGCGGACGGCACGCAAGGCGCGCCGCGCGGCAGCATCCAGGCATGCCGTGCGAGCGGGCTGCCCGACAATCTGTACAACAGCGCGACCCTATTGTGCCCCGACCAGATGTGTCGCCAGCGGACCGGCGGGTTCGAATTGCAGCCGGAAGATGCACGAACGGTCACGGCGGGGGTCGTTTTGACGCCGAGTTTTGTCCCGCGGCTGTCGCTTTCGGTCGATTATTACCGCATTCGCGTCAACCAAGTGATCGGTTTCAACTACGCCAACTTCGCGGTCGATGGCTGCGTCGCCACCTCGGACCCCTATTATTGCTCGCGGATCGTGCGCAATGCGGACGGCACGCTGTACGGCGCAGATACCAGTACCGCGACGGGGTATATCCAAGGTGGTACCACCAACCAATACCGCTTGACCGCCGAGGGGATCGACTTCTCGGGCCAATATTCGGTGCCGATCGGGGCGATCAAGGGCAAGGTCGACATGCTGTTCACGGGATCGCTGACGACCCAGTCGGGCGGGCAGGATTCGGTGATCACCCCGGCGCGCAACTGCGTCGGCTATTTCGGGCCACGCTGCGGTCAGCCGGTCCCGGCATGGACGCATATCGCGCGCACGACCTATACCAGCGAGGGCGGTACGTTCGGTGCGTCGGTGGCGTGGCGCTTCATCGGGGGTACCGAGACTACGCTCAACAGCACGGAGCCCGCGATCGGCTCGACTGCGGCGGACCGCGTGACGCAATATACGAGCATCCCGGATTACAATTACATCGATCTGGCGCTGACCTTCTCTATCAAGAAGCAGATGGTGCTGACGTTGTCGGCGAACAACATTTTCGACCGGATGTCGCCGGTGATCGCCAACAGCTACGCCTTCGCGCTGTCACGCGGCAACACGATCCCGGCGCGCTACGATTCGCTCGGGCGGCAGATCTCGATCGGGGTGACGACCAACTTCTGATCCACGTCCGGCATTCCGCCCGAAACGGCGGGGTGCCGGACCGTTTTGTACATGCCGCCGCGCGGGCGGGCGAGGGGACCGTTGCCGATGCCATCATTGTGGAGGCCGTTAGGATGATCCGGCGCATCCTGTTGCGCGCTGCGGTCGCGGTTGCGCTCGTCCAGGCGAGTGATTGCGCTATTGCGGCTTCGGGCAAACCGTCGGTCAAGCTGGTGCCGATGCCCGCCGCGATGACCGTTACCAAAGGGCAGTTCCGCGTCGCTTCCTGGATGGAGGTTTCGGTACCGACCGGCGACACGGTCGCCGATCGCGCCGCGCGGCGGGCGATCGCGATCGTCGCCGAGGTCCGTCACTTGCGGTTGACGATGCAGCCAGCGCAAGGGGACGCGGGTCGTCCAGCGGCAATCCGGTTCGAGCGATCGGGGACCGGCGACGGGGAAGCGTACCGACTCTCGATCAAACGCGACGGGATCGTCGTTTCCGCTGCGAGCGACGCAGGATTGCGCAACGGCGCGATGACGCTCGCGCAAGTCCTGACGAGCGATGCGCGGGAAACCGACATGGTTGCGGTTCCGCTGCTCGACATCGCGGATCGGCCGCGGTTCGGCTGGCGCGGGGTGATGCTCGACGTCGCGCGGCACATGCTGTCGATCGCCGAGATCGAGCGGATCGTCGACCAGATGGCACAGCACAAGTTGAACGTGCTGCAATTGCACCTGACCGACGATCAGGGCTGGCGGATCGAAATCAAGCGCTACCCCGAGCTCACCCGGATCGGCGCGTGGCGCACCGGGCCCTCGACCGGGAGCGCCGCGGATGCGCAGCGCTATGGCGGCTTCTACACGCAGGCCGATTTGCGCGGCCTCGTCGCTTATGCCGCGGATCGCGGGGTCACTATCGTGCCCGAGATCGACTTGCCTGGGCACGGCCAGGCCGCCGTCGCCGCCTATCCCGCGCTCGGCGTGCTGGGGGATCGCCCGCCGGTGTCGATCAACTGGGGGGTGAACCCCTATCTGTTCGATGCGAGCGACCGCACGATCGACGTCGTCAAGGCGGTGCTGGATGAGGTGATGGCGATCTTCCCGTCGACCTACATCCATGTCGGCGGGGACGAGGCGATCAAGCAGCAGTGGCAGGCGTCCCCCGTGATCCAGGCGCGCATTCGCGAACTGGGGCTGAAGGACGAGGATGCGCTGCAAAGCTGGTTCATCGATACGCTCGGCCGATATCTGGCAGAGCATCAGCGGCGGCTGATCGGCTGGGACGAGATCCTCGAAGGCGGATTGCCGCCGTCGGCATCGGTGATGTCGTGGCGCGGCGAGGCGGGGGCGGTGGCCGCGGCGGCGCAAGGGCATGACGTCGTGCTGTCCCCGTCGCCGACGATGTACCTCAACAACCTCGAAAGCGCGTCGGGCGACGAACCGCCGGGGCGGCTCGAGGTGCAGCCGTTGTCCGCGATCTATCGCTACGATCCGATGCCCGCGGGGATTGCGGCGGACCGCGCGCAGCATGTGCTGGGGGTGCAGGCCAATCTGTGGAGCGAGCATATCGTCGGACCCGCGCGGACCGAGGCGGCGTTGTTTCCGCGCCTGTCCGCGCTGGCGGAGATCGGCTGGTCGCCCAAGGCGGCGCGCGACTGGCCGGGGTTTCTCGACCGTTTGCCCGCGCAACGCTGGCGCTATGCGCAGCAGGGGATCGCGGCGGCGGACAGCGCCTATGCGGTCACCTTCGCGCTGGCCGATCCCGTCGCGACCATGTTGCAGACCGGCAAGGCGCGCGTTGCGCTTGCCAATCAGGTCGACGCCGGGGTGATCCATTACAGTGCGGATGGCCGCGCGCCGACGGTCCGTTCGCCGATCTACCGCAAGCCTCTGGCGTTGCGGGTCGGGGCGACCGTGCAGGCGCGGACCTTCGCGGCGGACGGCCAGCCCCTGTCTGCGATCCGGAGCTTCGACCTGAGCGAAGCCGGCTTGTTGACGCGCGACAACAGCCGGTTGCCGTTGTGCCTGCAGACCGCGGGGATCCGCTTGCGGCTCGCCGGGATGCCCGATCAGGAAGCCGCAGCACCCGCCTATAACGTCAATCTGTTCGATACGTGCTGGCGCTATGACGCCGCGCCGGTCGGGGTTGCCAAGGCGATGACCGTGCGGCTCGGGCGGCTGCCGCCGATCTTCGCGCTCCGCGCCGACCAGCAAGTCCGCGTCGTCAAGCGGTTGAGCCCGGCGCGGTTCGGCACGCTGATCGCGCGGATGGGGACGTGCGAAGGGCCCGTGGTCGCGAGCGCCGCGATGCCGGACCCCGCCGCGAGCGACAACCGACCCAGCGTGACGGCGGCGATGCTGCTGCCGCCGGGCGCACCGATGACCGCCGACCTGTGCCTCATCACGATCCCGCCGGAAGGTGGCCCGATCTACGCCCTTGAATCCGTCCGGCTGATCCGCCGATGACCCGGGAGAAACTGATGGACCGGCCCAACCGCCACCCGATCGCCAATCGCCGCGAGACGCTGATGCTCGCCGCCGGGACCGCCGGGGGGATGGCCTTGTCCGGCTGCACGACGCGTCCGTCGGGCCCCGAGGCCTACGGCGCGACGCCGTCGCCGCGGCAACTTGCGTGGCACCGGATGGAGCAGAACGCCTTCGTCCACTTCACGATCAACACCTTCACCGATCGCGAATGGGGCTATGGCGACGAGGATCCCAAGCTTTTCAACCCGACTGACTTCGACGCCGACCAGATCGTCGCGGTCGCCAAGTCGGCCAATCTGCGCGGGTTGATCGTCACCGCCAAGCACCACGACGGCTTCTGCCTGTGGCCGAGCGCGTTCACCGAACACAGCGTCAAGAACAGCCCGTACAAGGACGGCAAGGGCGACATCGTCGGCGAGCTAGCGGCGGCGTGCAAGCGCGCGGGGCTCAAGTTCGGGGTGTATCTGTCGCCGTGGGACCGCAATCATCCCGATTACGGGCGTCCGGCCTATCTCGTCTATTTCCGCAACCAGCTCCGCGAACTGCTGACGCGCTACGGGCCAATTTTCGAAGTGTGGTTCGACGGGGCGAATGGCGGCGACGGCTATTACGGCGGCGCGCGCGAAGTCCGCAAGATCGATGCGGTGCCGTATTACGACTGGCCCTCGATCATCTCTTATGTCCACGCGCTCCAGCCCGAGGCGTGTACCTTCGACCCCAAGGGCGCGGATCTGCGCTGGGTCGGGAATGAGGAAGGCGAGGCGGGCGATCCGTGCTGGGCGACGATGGACGACGGGGCGTTCACGCCCGAAAAGGGCAATAGCGGCGTGCGCGGCGGCGCAGTGTGGTGGCCTGCCGAAGCGGATGTCTCGACGCGGCACGGCTGGTTCTGGCATCCGCACGAGGATGGTGAGAGCCGGACCGCGGCGAATTTGATGAAGATCTATTTCGACACCGTCGGGCGCAGCACGGTGTTGCTGCTCAACTTCTCGCCCGACACGCGTGGCCGGATCACCGATGAGGATGCGGACAAGGCGCGCCGCTTCGGCGACGCGGTGCGCACGATGTACCGGGTCGATCATGCCGCAGCGGCGCGTGTGACCGCGAGCAGCGTCGCGCGTGATGGCGCGCGCTATGCAGGCGCGAACGTGCTCGATGGTCGCGCCGACAGCTTCTGGATGGCGGACGAGACCGCGCAGACGCCGACGCTGACGCTTGCGCTGGCGGGGGCGAAGACGTTCGACGTGGTTCGACTGGCCGAGCATCTGCCGCTCGGATTGCGGGTCGACCGGTTCGCGATCGATATCGCGCAAGCGGACGGCGCATGGCGGACGATTATCGAAAAGCGCGGGATCGGCGCGCAACGGCTGATCCGGCTGCCCGCGCCCGTCACCGCAGCGCAGGTCCGCTTGCGGATCGTCGCGGCGGCGGCGGCGCCAGCGATTACGCAGGTGGCCTTGTACCGCCAGCCGGTGTTGCTCGATCCGCCCGCGATCCTGCGCGACGCGCAGGGGATGGTGACGCTGGTCGCGGACACGCCGGGGCAATCGCTCGCCTATACGCTGGACGGCGCGGTGCCGACGGCACGGGCTGCGCGCTACACCGCGCCGTTCGCGTTGCCGGATGGCGGCACGGTGCGGGCGATCGCGATCGACGCAGCCAGCGGGCGCGCCAGCGAAGCGGGTAGCCGCAGCTTCGACCTGCGCAAGAATGACTGGCGGATCGTCGATGCGAGCGCATCGGAGGCGGAGCGTCTGATCGACGAGAACAACCGGACGGACTGGATTTCGCCGGTCACCGAGGATGCGCCGGCGCATGTCACGATCGACTTCGGGCGGAGCGTCACGTTGCGCGGCTTCGTCCTGAAACCGGCGTGGCACGCGCCACAAGGGGCGGGGGATCCGTCGCGCTGGTCGGTCCGCGTCGGGGATGCAGCGGATCTTGCGGGCGCTGCGGTCGAGACGGGCGAGTTCTCGAACATCGCCGCCAATCAGGCACCGCAGCGGCTTTCGTTCGCGCGGCCGCGGTCGGGGCGGTATCTGCGGATCGATTTCCCCCGCACGGCGGGGGGCGAGACACGTGTGGCGATCGCGGAGCTTGGGGTGATCACGCGGGCGTAGCGGGTCCGTCCTGGGGGCGGTCGAGCGCCGCGAACCAGTCGGCATAGGGCGTATTGCGCGCCATATGCCGGTTGAGATCGGGGGCGCCGTCGTCCCACCAGACGTCGCCGCGTTCGCCCAGTGCGTGTTTCGCGCGATCGACGTGCGCGCGGGCGGCGGCTTCTGCGTCCTTGTCGTGCGCGCGCAGGGCTACGCCGACTGCGCGGCGGGCGTCCATCAGTGCGTTGACGTGGCTCTGGCGTTCGGTGTCCGACAAGGCGGGGTTACTCTTGCGCCATAACCGGCCGCGCACGACGAAATAGCGGCCGTCGGGGGTGGTCGGATACTCATTTGCCACGGCGGAGCTCTGCCGCCAGGTGCAGCGCCGCGGCGCGCACCGCGCACCAGCGTTCGTGTTCCTCGACGGCATCCGCGAGCGCGCGGTGTTCCGGTGTGTGATCGGGCGCGCGGACGTCGGTCAGCGTGAGCAGATCCCCGACCCTGTTGGCGAGGTCGGCTTCCGGCACCAGCGGAGCGAGGATGGCGGTCGCGATTTCGCGGTGCGCATCGTCGCTGTCGCGCAGGCGGAGCGTTCGCCGGTCCACACCCGCCGCGCGCAGCAACGCGCTGAGCCACTTGCCGTCCCACGACGGCGCGCTCGCGAGCAAATCATGGCCGGCGAGTTGCTCGACCATCCGCGCGGCGACGACGTCGTGCGGCGTGCCGTCGGTCAGCAGCGTTGCGTGCGGGATGTGGTGGATCGCTTCGGCGGCGGGGTCCCAGTCGGTCCATTCGGGCGCGGGACGAATGAGGTGCGCTTCGGAACGCCCGTCCTCGAACACCCACGCCACCTCGATCGGGTAACTTTTCTTGGCGAGCGACGAGGCTTCGAAATCGAGAAAGACCAGCATCAAGCCCGAACGCAGGACGAGGGCCAAACGGCCCATCGGCGCAGGCCCGGAAAAGCGAAAGGCCGCCCCTTGCGGGACGGCCTTTCCATTGTCTTGCCAAAGCGGCGCAGCTCAGACGAGCGCGGCCTCCGTGGTGGAAGCCAGACCCATGAGACGTGCCGCGAGCGGCGTTGGACAATGAGACATTCGACCACCTCCTTTCAGTTGTTGACGTTAACCAGCATGTGGGTGCGGGCGTTTCGGCATTCAAGACCCGTTTACAACGTCTTGCGACACTTCGTCCGGATCGGCGCGGTCGCGGCCGAGCCACGCCAGCGCCGCGGTCCCGCCGACCAGCAACGCGCCCTCCAGCCCCCGCCCGCGGCGCAGCAGCGACAGGCCGAGCGTTGCGGCGACCGATGTCTTCCATCCGACCTTCTGCGCGCCGACCAGCCCCGCAACCTGCCCGCTGGCAACGCCGATCGCGGTGGTGGACGTCTGGCGTGGTTGCGCATCGAGCCGCGCGGCAGGTTCCACGAGACCGGTCGAGGCGGGCGCATCGTGCCCGTCGCCCGCGACGTTGTCCGCTGCCCAGGCACCGCGTTCCCCCATCGGGGCGTCGGCGTGGGTGGTGTCCTTGGCGGTCTGATGCTCGAGCTCGGCGTTGAGTTCGGCACCGAACAACAGGATGTAGCTCGACAGATACAGCCACGTCAGCGTCACCACCACCGCACCGAGCGACCCGTAGGTCGCGTTGTAATTGCCGAACTGCGCGACGTAGATGCCAAAACCGATCGTCAGGAGCAGCCACATCAGCGCGGCAAACAGCGACCCCGGCGTCAGCCACATCCAGCGCGCGTGGCGACGCGACGGGCCGTAGCGGTACAGCGCCCCGGCCGCGGTCGCACCCGCGAACAGGACGAGCGCGTAGACTGCGATCTTGCCCGCGATGACGGCGGCTTCTGGTGCCCCCGGAAACAGCGCCTGCAGATAGCCGAGCGCGGCGATCGCCACGAGCGCGAGCATCGCCGCAATCACCGCGGACGCCGTGATCCCGATCGCGAGCAAATTGACGTGGATGAACCCGCGCTTCTCCTGTTCCTCGTAGGCGACGTTGAGCGCGGTGATGATCGCCCCCGCCCCGTTGCGCGCACCGAAGATCGCGAGGGCGAGCGCAAGCGCCAGGCCCAGCCCCTTCTTGCCGTCCGATGCCTGGACCACGCCCATCAACTGTTCGCCGATCAGGCGCGCGACATCGGCGGGCATGACCGAGGTCAGTTGCGTCATGTCGCGAATGACGGTCGCGGGATCCGCCGCGAGCCCGTAGACCAGCACGGTCGCACCCAGCAGCGGCACCAGCGCGAGAAAGCCGTAGAAGGCGACGCCCGCCGCGATCAGCCCGATATTGTCGTTGCCAGTTTCCGCCCAAGCCCGCTTGAGCACCGCAAACCACGCCGCGCGCGGCATCTGCCACGGGCTTTCCGCTGTATGTCCGTACTTATCCACTAACGCCCCACTGATCGCCGTGCCGATCCTTGGACACTGTAAGGTGAACCCCTCGATCCGGGTGCCGTTCCACTGTTGCGTGTCGATACCGTCGGTCGTGGCGCTCGAGACGCAGTGGCCAAGCCTTATCTTACCCCGTATCGAGAACCGATCGACGGTAGAAGGTACGCGCTTCTTGATACGCTGGGGATCATGGCTGGCTCTGTTGCTCCTCGCTGCGTGCGGTCCGGAGCGTCATCCCCCCGCGCGGCTGATGTTCGGCGGACTGCCGGTGCGCGGGAGCATCGCGGACGCCCGCGCGGCGGGCTTCACCGATTGCGTCCAGCCCGACTGGGACAGCCTGCGCTGTCGTCGGCACAAGGTCGTGTTCCAGGGGGCGGGGCCGTATGAAGCCGCGGTCGATCTGGTCGGCCATGATGGCGGCGGCGGGTTCGACCAGTTGATCCTGTGGCATGGGCAGGACCAATATGCGGTCTACAAGATCACCGACGTGCTCGACCGGCAGGGCTGGAAGAATTGCAGCACCGGCGACGGCGAGCGCGGCGACCAGATCGTCTATTCGCACGCGGGCGTCCCGGTCCGTATGTCGATGGACCTGAGCTATTGGGGAAAGCGCCGTCTTCGCGTGCTGCCGGCATCGAATACGCGCGAACGGCGCTGCTGATCCCTAGTATTTGACGGGAAACCCGGCCTCCCGGACACTGGCTGTCGAAGCTGCCGGTCGGGAAAGGCCCAAAGCCGGTCATTCTAGACCGATCGCTGCAGTCCCGAAATCTGGCATTACTGTGATGCAGAGCTAAAAATTGCACATCATGTGGTCAAGATTGAGGAAGGCGAGAGTAGGTGCGTTAAATCACGGGGCGGCGCTGGCAGCAGAGCAGTAGACAGTTTAAACTATCGCAATGCGCATCATCCTTCTTGCCTTGGCTTGGTTCCTGACTGGCGCTGCGTCAGCCGATGTTCCGATTGGCACGTTCCAGACATGGGCATCGTACAAGAAGCTGCCGCTAGACTTCACCTCAGGTGGCGTCAGTGTGCATGTGGAGGCGATGCCGTGTTCCAATCCGCCAGCTATCGAAAATGAATCCTGCCACTACGATCAATTCAATAATCAGGCGTTTGTAACCGTCGGCGGGCGGGGAGTCGCACCAATGACGGTGCTGACCGATAAGCAAAGCGCTTATGCGCGAATTGCCGTCGTGCGATTTGACCAGCACGATCCGCGACCTGGGGTGATCGTCGAAAGCCAATATGGCGGTTCCGGCGGCAAACTGACGCTGCAGCTGCTTGTTCCCAGAAGCAACAGCTACCAATCGTTATCGCTGGAGGATTACAACGGGGCGGATCTGCAAGGACAGTTGGCAGACTCACCCCAGGATCTGTCTGCGGACGGTCGGATCGACCTGAAATTTGAAGATGGCGCGTTTGAATCTGCATTTGGCTGTAATGCCTGCACCCCGCGTCCCCCCGTCTTGTTTGCGGTCAAGGCGGGCAAAGTTGTGGATGAAAGTCGCGATCCGGCGCTGCGGGGCGTATTCGCTACCGATATGGCGAGACTGGCACCGACATGTCTGTCCAACAAGCGCTACCGCAATGGCGCCTGTGCGGCGTACATCGCAGACGCAGTGCGGGCGGGACAGTTCGAGACCGCATGGGCTAGTATGCTGCAACATTATGAGCCGGGCGGGGACTTATGGGAGCCTTGCAGCGTGCCCGTTTCGGCTTGGGTAAACCACCGCTGCCCGGAAGGGCATGGCACCCATTTTCGCGATTTCCCCGAATCCCTACGCGCTTTTCTCGTGCAGTCAGGCTATCTTCGTCCGGACCACTGATGGTAAACCGATCCATATCATCGGCCTCTCAATGCGAAGCGTGCAAGCATTGTATCAAGCAAGTACAGTAGTAACCCGCGCAACCTGCCGACGCAAAAATCTGATGCATTTCACGCGGGCGTCAAGCGTCGGCTTTCTAGTTGCGAGGCTCTGAAAAGCAGTCGGACTGCTCCCTGCCAAGTCGCCCGTCGGATCAAATAAAACGGTGTCGACATACTGCCCGGGTAGACAAACTCGCCTTCATTCTGCTGTGACACTCTACCTCCTGACCTGACGCAGCGGGCACGTTCTGGCGTAAAATCCCATCGCGTCGAGGCTTGTGCGCATGGCGCGGCGCGGCCATCCTGTCTGGCAAGATCACGGCGACAGGGGGGTATAATGACGCGTTTCACGAGGCGTTTCACGAAACGGGCGACGATGCTGGCGAGCGCCGCGCTGTTGATCGCAGGGGCCGCGCACGCGCAGCAGGCCGCTGCCCCGCCGCGCGCGGCGAAGAAACCGTTTCAGGTCGTCTCGCCCAATGGCGCGCGCGACGACGCTTATTACTGGCTGCGCGACGACGCGCGCAAGAACCCCGAGATGCTCGCCTATCTCGCCGCCGAGAACGGCTATGCCGATGCGCAACTCGCGCCGCTCAAGCCGCTCGAGGCGAAACTCTATGCCGAGACCGTGTCGCACATCAAACAGGACGACAGTTCGGTCCCCTATGCCAGGAACGGCTATTATTACGGTTCGCGCTTCGCGACCGGCGCGAACTATCCCGTGATCGAGCGCCGCAAGGGCACCCCGACCGTACCCGCGACGATGCTGTTCGACGAGCCCGCGATGGCGGAGGGGCACAGCTATTTCGCGCTGTCCGACTGGGCGGTCAGCCCGGACAATGCGCGGGTCGCCTGGGCCGAGGATACCGTCGGGCGGCGGCAATATGTGCTGAAGGTCAAGGATCTGGCGAGCGGCGCGGCGCTGCCCGACACGATCGCCAACATCGAACCCAATGTCGTCTGGGCGGATGACAATCGCACGATCCTGTATGTTGCCAAGGACCCGGTGACGCTGCGCGGTGTCAAGGTGATGGCGCATGTGCTCGGAACCCCGGCGACGGCGGACACGATGCTGTACGAGGAGAAGGACGAGACCTTCCAGATGAGCATCGCGCGGACCACCGACGATCGCTTCGTCTGCATCCGGGTCGAGAGCACGGTCAGCGACGAGCAACGCTGCGCCCCCGCTGCCGCACCGACCAGCTTCACTGTGCTCGCGCCGCGGGTGCGCGACTTCCGCTATGGCGCGGACCACCAGGGCAATCGCTGGATCATCCGGACCAATCGTGCGGCGAAGAACTACAAGCTCGTCACGCTCGCCGATGCCGATCTTGCCAAGGGGGTCGCTGCGTGGCGCGACCTGACCCCGGCGAGCGACAGCGTGTTCATCGAAGGCTTCAAGCCGTTCGCGGGCTTCGTCGCGATCGACCAGCGCGAAGGCGGCAACCGGATGATCCGGCTGCTGACCGACGCGGGCAAGTCGGTGCCGGTCAAGGCCGACGAACCCGCCTACCGGATGGCGCTCGACGTCAATGAGGAGCCGGGCACGCCGTGGGTGCGCTATACTTACGGGTCGCTGGTCACGCCGACGACGACCTATGAAGTCAACGCGAAGACCGGCGCGCGGCGCGTCCTCAAAGTGGCACCCGTGCCGGGCTACGATCCCGCCAATTACGTCACCGAACGCGTCTGGGCGAGCGCGCGGGACGGGGCGCGGATCCCGGTGTCCTTGGTCTATCGCAAGGGCGTCAAGCGCGACGGCACCGCGCCGTTGTTCCAATATGCCTATGGCAGCTACGGGATTTCGATGGACCCGGCGGTCGACCCGGGGCGGATCGGGATGCTCGACCGCGGGGTCGTCTACGCGATCGCGCATATCCGCGGCGGGCAGGAAATGGGGCGCGGCTGGTATGACGACGGGCATCTGCTCAACAAGAAGAACAGCTTCACCGACTTCATCGACGTAACCCGCTTCCTCGTCGCGCAGAAATATGCCGCGCGCGACCGTATCGCCGCGATGGGGGGCAGCGCAGGCGGGTTGCTGATGGGGGCGGTGGCGAACATGGCACCGGCCGATTACAAGGCGATCGTCGCGCAGGTGCCGTTCGTCGATGTCGTCACGACGATGCTCGATGCGTCAATCCCGCTGACCACCTTCGAATATGACGAATGGGGCAACCCCGCACAAAAGCCGTTCTACGACTATATGCTGAGCTACTCGCCCTACGACAACGTCGCGGCGAAGGCCTATCCGGCGCTCTATGTCGGGACCGGGCTGTGGGACAGCCAGGTGCAATATTACGAACCGACCAAATGGGTCGCCCGGCTGCGCGAGCTCAAGACCGACGGTAATCCGCTGCTGTTCCGCGTCAACATGGAGGCGGGGCATGGCGGCAAGTCGGGCCGCTTCGAACGCTTCCGCCAGAATGCGGAGTGGCAGGCGTTCGTGCTGGATCAACTGGGGGCGACGGGGGCGCCGTAAGGCACGGCGCAGGTGTGCCACCCGGGGGGCGGAGGGCTCTCCCCCCCGGGTGCGGTGCGCTAAGCCGGAGTCCGGATGGTGGACCTGCACCAGACTATGCTAGTCCCCGTCTTTGAGGTTGGGGGCGACCGTGAGAATTGGAATTATAGCCGACGCGCACGGCAATCTAGCTGCGCTTGAAGCGGTGATGGCCGGGTTACGCGACGCTGCGCCCGACATCATCGTCAATCTTGGCGACCTTGTCTCAGGGCCTTTCGATCCCGCCGGTAGTGCCGAAGCGCAAATGCTGTCCGGCTACGCCACGATCGCCGGAAACCATGAACGCCAGCTTCTGGATGACAGCACCGGCGCCCTGGACGTGCTGTCGCGACCGCTGCTGTCGGCGCAGCATTGGGCGTGGATCAGGAGCCTGCCGGCGACCCTGACGCTCGATGGGGGCGATGTCTTCGCTTGCCACGGAAGTCCTGCCGGCGGGGATCTGGAATATCTACTCGAAGATGTCAGCTCCGGTCGCGCCTCGATAGCCGAGGAAGCTGCCATTCTGCCGCGCCTCGATGGCATCGGCGGCGCACGCCTTGTGCTGTGCGGGCATACGCATATGCCGCGCATGGTCACGGTGGGCGACGTGCTGGTGGTCAATCCGGGGAGCGTCGGGATGCCGAGCTACCGCGAGCGCGGTGGCGTTCCGCATGTCATGGAAGCGGGGAGCCCGTTGGCGCGCTACGCCATCGTGGAGCGTCGCGCGTCGGGTTGGTCTGCGGCGTTGCACGGCGTGCCGTACGATTATGAAATCGCGGCGCGCCAGGCGGAAGCGTTTGGATTCCCGAACTTTGCGTTTTCCGTTCGGACGGGTCGCGTCATGGCCGACTAGGCTGTCACGCCGCCAGCCGTCCTCGACGACCCGCCGAACGGCCGTTGCTTTGCCACCGCTAACAGCACGTATTCGACAGCATGCAACCGACCTTAGTGGTCCGCGGCGGCGTGGACGCCGATCCCTGTCTCCGAACGCAACCTCTGCTCGGGATAGGCCGCGCGGTCGATTGCCGAACGGGGGCTACGGTCGAGCGTGGAGATCAGCCAGATCGCGAGGAATGCGGCCGGAACCGAGAACAAGGCGGGCGAGCTGTACGGGAAGATCGCGGACTCGAAGTGGAACACCGCGACCCAGATGACGGGCGACAGCACGGTCAGCACGAACGCGCTGAGCAGTCCGATCGCGCCGCCCCAGGCAGCCCCCTTGGTGGTGCAGCCCTTCCACAGCAGCGACATCACCAGCACCGGGAAATTGCCCGAAGCCGCCAGCGCGAAGGCGAGGCTGACCATGAAGGCGACATTCTGCTTCTGGAACACCACGCCGAGGATGATCGCGGCGATCCCGAGCAGGATCGTCGTGATCCGCGACACGCGCAGTTCCTTGACCGGATCGGCGTCGCCTTTGCGGATCACGCTCGCATAGACATCGTGCGAAATCGCGGACGCCGCCGACAGCGTCAGCCCCGCGACCACCGCGAGGATCGTCGCGAAGGCGACCGCCGAGATGAAGCCGAGGAACAGGTTTCCGCCGATCGCATGCGCGAGATGCATCACCGCCATGTTGTTGCCGCCGCGCAAGGCGCCTGCGGCGTCGACATATTCTGGGTTGAACGAGATCATCACGATCGCGCCGAAGCCGAGGATGAAGGTCAGCGCGTAGAAATAGCCGATCCACACCGTCGCCCAC
This sequence comes from Sphingomonas sp. PsM26, assembly GCA_030433805.1. GTDB lineage: Bacteria > Pseudomonadota > Alphaproteobacteria > Sphingomonadales > Sphingomonadaceae > Sphingomonas. The sequence continues at coordinate 30,082 of JARUXA010000016.1, forward strand.
AGGATCGACTTGCGCGCCTCGCGCGCGTCGGGAACGGTGAAGAAGCGCATCAGGATATGCGGCAGCCCCGCGGTGCCGAGCATCAGCGCGAAGCCGAACGACAAAGCGGAGATGGGATCCTTGATGAACCCGCCCGGCCCCATGATCGCGCGGCCCTTGGCGGCGGCGTCCGCAGGGGAAAGCCCGCTTTCGAGCGCCAGCCTCGTCTTGACCGCGACCGCCTTGGCGAACAGCGCCTCGAGCGAGAAGCCGACGCTGGACATCACGCCGAGCACCAGGAAGGTCGCGCCGCAGAGCAGCATCACCGCCTTGATGATCTGCACCCAGGAAGTCGCGCGCATGCCCCCGAACAGGACATAGACCATCATCAACCCGCCGACGACGATGATCGCGATGAGATAGGGCAGGCCGAACAGCAATTGGATCAGCTGCCCCGCGCCGACCATCTGCGCGATCAGGTAGAAGGACACGACGAGCAGCGTGCTGACCGCCGAGAAACTGCGCACCGGCCCCTGCATGAAGCGATAGGAGGCGACGTCGGCGAAGGTGAAGCGCCCGAGGTTGCGGAGCTTTTCCGCGACGAGGAACAGCACGATCGGCCAGCCGACGAGAAAGCCGATCGCGTAGATCAGCCCGTCATAGCCATCGTTGAAGATCTGCGAGGTGATGCCGAGGAACGACGCCGCCGAACAATAATCGCCCGCCATCGCGAGGCCGTTCTGAAAACCCGTGATCCCGCCGCCGGTGTAGAAATCCGACACGGTCCGCGTCCGCCGCGCCGCCGCGCCGGTGATCCACAAGGTGATCGCAACGAACCCGCCGAACATCAAGATCGCGGTCCAGTTGGTCGGCTGCCGTGCGACCGCACCCGCGATCGCCGCATTCGCGCCGGTCGCCCAGCCGAGCAGCGCGATCATCGCCGCACTGACGAACAAGCTCCGGGACGGTTTGCGCGTCATGCGCCTGCGTCCGCGAGCAGTTCGGCGAGGCGGGCGTCGTAACTGCCGTTCGCGCGCCACACATAGACCGCGCAGATCGCCACCGTGCCGATCAGCATCGCCGCGCCGAGCACCACCGCGAGGCTGATCGTCCCGCCGCCGACCGGCTGCGCCATCAGCGGCTTGTCGAACGCGATCAGCGAAATGAAGCTGCTGTAGACGATCACGGTGATCGCGGTGAGGATCCACGAGAACCGCTGCCGGTCGCGCACCAGCGCGACGTAGCGGGGGTCCGCGGCGATCCGCGCTTCGAGCGCGCTGGTGGTTTGGGTGGGGGCTGGCATGGCGGCATCATCGGGGAGGATGCCGCGGATGGCAACGTCCTGCGCGATCAATGGCTAAGCTTTGATGATTTGGCCCCCTTGATCGCTGCGGCGCATCATGGTCTGTGATGCGTCCGAGCGGTGCTCTCCGCCGATCCATTCCCGTCTCCCGTCTGCAAAAGGATGCCCGATGCGTTCAAAGTCCTGCCTGTTCGTCGCGCTCGCTTCGGTTGCAGGATTCGCTGCCGCGCCGGTCTCCGCCAAGACGGTCGTCGTCACCGCGGCACACATGCTCGACGTACTCGGCGGAAAGCGCGTGGACGATGCGCAGATCACGGTGGTCGACGGGCGGATCACCGCGATCGGGCGGCGTGGGGATGCGATTCCGGCGGGCGCGGAGCGGGTCGACCTCGGCAATCGCACGGTGCTGCCCGGGCTGATCGACATGCACGTCCATCTGACCAGCGACCCGACGCTCAGCGGCTATCGCGGGCTCGAATTCACCGACAGTTACTGGACCGTGCTCGGCGTCGCCAATGCGCGCAAGACGCTGGACGCGGGCTTCACCACGGTGCGCAACGTCGGATCGAGCGATTATGCCGACGTCGGGCTCAAGCAAGGGATCGAGCGCGGTGAGATCCCCGGGCCGCGGATCGTGCCCGCGACCTATGCGCTCGGCGTGACCGGCGGGCATTGCGACGCGACCGAATTCCCGCCGTCGATCACCACCGCCGCGCCGCAGATCGCCAATTCACCCGAGGGCTTCCGCGCCGCGGTCCGCACGATCCGCAAATATGGCGCGCAAGTGGTCAAGGTCTGCATGACCGGCGGCGTGCTCTCCAAGGGCGATTCGGTCGGCGCGCAGCAGTTGAGCTATGAAGAGATCAAGGCGATCGTCGACGAGGCGCACATGCTCGGGATGCGCGTCGCGGTCCATGCGCACGGCACCGAGGGGATCAACGTCGCCTTGCGCGCCGGGGTCGACACGGTCGAGCACGCGAGCCTCGCCGATGCCACCTCGTTCAAGCTCGCCAAGGAGCACGGGGCGTGGTTCGACATGGATATCTATGACGACGACTATATCCTCGCCGAAGGGGCGAAGAACGGCGTGTTCCAGGAGAGCCTCGACAAGGAGCGCGCGGTCGGCCTCAAGCAGCGCCAGACCTTCCGCGCGGCGCATGCGGCGGGGGTCAAGATGCTGTTCGGGACCGATGCGGGGGTCTATCCCAACGGCAACAACGCGCTGCAATTCGCCAAGATGGTTGAATGGGGGATGACCCCGATGGAAGCGATCCAGTCCGCCACGAGCAGCGCCGCGCAAGCACTTGACCGCACCGCCGACGTCGGCGCGATCGCGGTGGGGCGCTACGGCGATCTGGTCGCGGTGGACGGCGACCCGCTGGCGGATATCCGGACGCTCGAGCGCGTGGCGTTCGTGATGAAGGGCGGCGTGGTCGTGCGCGGGGGGAGTGCTCCGACGAAGAGGTGATCGCCTAAAGCCCCTCCCCTTCAGGGGAGGGGTTGGGGGTGGGGCGGTGCCTCGCAGAGAGGTGAGTTCTGCTGGACTTCCCCACCCCAACCCCTCCCCTGAAGGGGAGGGGCTAAGTCGCGTCCCGCGACACCGCGATCACTTCCCCGCACGCCGGAATAAACCGCACCATCGCCTCGAGCGGCTCCCCAGCCTGCCACGTCCGCAGCGCCGCGATCGGGCCGCCGTGCGCGATCACCAGGGTCGTGCCCGACGCAGGCAACCGCCCCCATGCCGCCCGCGCCCGCTCAGACAAGTCCTGCCCGGTCTCGCCGCCGCCGGGGCGAAACCCTGTCGGATCGGTGACCATCCGGTCCATCAAATCCCCGGTTTCGCGCCAGATCGCGTGCCACGTCCGCCCCTCCCAGGTGCCGAAATCGCGTTCCAGCCATCCGCTATCCTCAGACACGGGAATATCACGACCCTGCCCAATCATCTCCGCCAGCCGCCGCGTGCGCAGCGCGCCCGAATGGACGATCGCGTCGATCGGGTGCCCCCCCAGTTCCCTAACCAGCGCTTGCGCCATCGCGGTGCCCGCGCGGCTCCACCCCATGTCGGATCGGCCATAGCAGCGCTTGCGCCACGCGAGCGTGACGGGCGGGTGCCGCAGCAGCAGCACCGCTGCGCTCACGCCACCACCGCGAGCAGGACGACGAGCTGCCCGACATAGGCCGCGAACCCGAGGCAATCCCCGGTACTCCCGCCGATCCGCCGCCGCAGGAACCGCGCCAGCCACCACAGGAATACTTGGCCGACGAACAGGCTCGCCGTGACCGGAACGAGGTGCGACACCGCCAGCGGCACGATCCCCGGCAGCGCCAGCACGATGGCGAGCGCCACCCGGCGCGGGGGCACCAGCCCGGCGCGGACCGCCATGCCGTCGCTGCGCACCGGCGCGACGACTCCTGCGAGCGACACCGCCCACAGCCGCCCCATCGTCGCCGCCGCCACGATCGCCGCGACCGCGACCGGCGCGGGCAGTGCGACCATCGCCGCCAGCCGCAACCCCAGCGACAACCCGAGTCCGAGCGTGCCATAGGTGCCGATCCGGCTGTCCTTCATGATCCTGAGCGCGGTCTCGCCCTGCGCGGTCCCGCCGAACGCATCGCAGAAATCGGCGACCGCATCCTCGTGGAACGCGCCGGTCAGCAGCGCCTCGACCATCAGCGCGAGGATCGCCGCGACCAGCGGCGGCCACACCGCCCCCGCGCCTGCGAACAGCCCCGCCGTCACCAGGCCGATCAGCGAGCCGACGATCGGCAACCACGCCATCGCGCGCGCGAGCCCATCCGCCGCCTGCTCCGCCGACAGCCGCGCGAGCACCGGCACCGGCAGCCGCGTCAGGAATTGCAGCGCGAGCAGCGGGGGTGCCCAAAGGGGTGCGCGCGCCATCTCAGTCCGCCCGGTCCGCGCCGATCGCGTCGAGCTGTGCGACGTCGGTGAGCAGCGCGGCGGCGGCATCGAGCAACGGCAGCGCGACCAGCGCGCCGCTCGCCTCGCCCAGCCGCATTTCCCATGCGAGGATCGGCTCCAGTCCGAGCGCGGCGAGGGCGGCGGCGTGGCCCGGTTCGGCCGAGCGATGCCCCGCGATCATGCTGCGGACCGTGCCCGTCGCAAGCCGCTCGGCGATCAGCGCGGCGGCGGTCGCGACATAGCCGTCGAGCAGCAGCGTGCACCCGAGTGCGCCGCCGCGCGCGTAAAACCCAGCCATCGCGGCGATCTCATACCCGCAGACCGATGCGATCGCAGTGGTAGGGTCTTCGGCAAGCAGCGGTGCCGCCCGCGCGACCGCCGCCGTCACGACCCGCGCCTTGGTCGCGCGCGTCGCATCATCCGCCCCCGCGCCACGCCCGACCGCGGCATCGCCGCCAAGCCCGGTCAGCAGCGCAGTGAGGCAGGCGGCGGGCGTGGTGTTGCCGATCCCCATCTCGCCCGCGATCAACAGCGCAGCGCCCTCCGCGACCGCACGGTCCGCTTCGTCCACACCGACCTGCCACGCGGCGTCGAACTGCGCGCGCGTAAGGGCGGGGCCGTGCGCGAGGCTCGCGCTGCCGTCACCGATCCGGGCATCGCGGAAGAAGGCGGGGGGATCGACCGGGCGCGGCCCCGCGACGCCGACATCGACCAGCCGCAGCGGGCAATCGTTCGCGGCGGCGAGCGCGTTGCTCGTCGCTGCGCCCGCGAGGATCGTGCCCACCATCATCCCCGTCACCGCGGACGGCCACGCGGAAACACCGTCCGCGACGCAGCCGTGGTCGCCCGCAAACAGCACGACGCGGCGGGGCCGGGTGCGCGGATCGATCCGCCCTTGCGTCAGCGCGAGCGCGACTGCGATCTCCTCGAGCCGCCCGAGGCTGCGACGCGGCTTGGCAAGCGCGTCGAGATGCGCCCAGACGGTGTGTTCGTCGATCATCCGGCGTCCTTTGCGATGGTGAGCAGCGCGTCCACGTCGACCACCCGTTCGAGCTCCACGGCGATCACGTCGAGCGCGGCGTCGATCGTCTCGCGCCGGTCGAGTCCGTCCGATACCGCGCCGAGGCTCGCGACGAGCCACGCGCGGGCTTCCGGCTGATCAAACAGGCCGTGGACGTAGCAGCCGCCGATCTGCCCGTCGCGCGCGGTCGTCCCGTCGTGCGTCCCGTCGTCGAAGCGCAGCAAGGGCGGTGCCGACGACTCCACGGTCGTGACGCCTGCGTGGATTTCGTAGCCGGTAAAGCGCGCATCCGCGTCCGCGAACCGACCGCTGATCGGGCGGGTGCGCTTGTCGGCTTGGATCACGGTGTCGATGGGCAACAGGCCCAATCCCGCGACCGATCCGGGTTCACCCTCGATCCCGTGCGGGTCGGCGATCGTGATCCCTAACATCTGATACCCGCCGCAAATCCCGAGCACGCGCCCGCCGCGGCGGACATGCGCGGCGAGATCCACGTCCCACCCCTGCGCGCGCAGAAAGGCGAGGTCGGGGATCGTAGCCTTGGTGCCGGGCAGGATGACGAGCGCGGCATCGCCGGGCAGCGGTTGCCCCGGCGCGATCATCGCAAGGCGCACCCCCGGCTCGTGCGCCAGCGCGTCGAAATCGTCGAAATTCGCGATCCGCGACAGCATCGGCACCGCGATCAGCGGACCCGCGCCCTCCCCGGTATCGCGCCCGAGCGCGACCGCATCCTCCGCCGGAAGCCGCGCCGCGTCCGAGAGCCAGGGCACGACGCCGAGGCTGCGCCAGCCAGTGCGCTCCACGATCGCGGCGAGGCCGTCGTCGAACAGCGTCACGTCGCCGCGGAACTTGTTGATCAGGAACCCGCGGATCATCGCGGCATCGGCGGGGTCGATCACCGCCTGCGTGCCGACCAGCGCCGCGATCACCCCGCCGCGATCGATGTCGCCGACCAGCACGACCGGCACGTTCGCCGCGCGCGCGAACCCCATGTTGGCGATGTCACCGTGGCGCAGGTTGATCTCCGCAGGCGACCCTGCGCCCTCGACCACGACGATGTCCGCCTCGGCGTGCAGTCGGTGATAGGCGGCGAGCACTTCGGGTAGCAGCTCGGGCTTTCGCCGCCAGTAATCGCCTGCGCGCATCGTGCCCTGTGCCTTGCCGCGCACCACCAGTTGCGAGGTGCGGTCGCTTTGCGGCTTGAGCAGGACCGGGTTCATATCGACGCTCGCCGGTATCCGTGCGGCGATCGCCTGCAACGCCTGCGCGCGGCCGATCTCGCCGCCATCGGCGGTAACGGCAGCGTTGTTCGACATGTTCTGCGGCTTGAACGGCGCGACCCGCAGCCCGCGATTGGCGAACACGCGACACAACCCCGCGACCAGCACCGACTTGCCGACGTCCGACCCGGTCCCCTGCAACATCACGCCAGCCATGCGATCCCCCCGACGATCAGCCATAAAAGCACGCCCGCGGCCCGGTAGATCCGCAGCGCGCGCGCGAGATCGTGCGCGCCGGGGCGGGGGCCTTGGCCAAGGATCGCACGCATCGCGGGTTCGCGATCATAGCTCACCGGGCCGCCCAGCGTACGCCCGAGCGCGCCTGCCATCGCGGCTTCGGGCCAGCCGCCGTTGGGCGAGGCATGGTGTCGCGCATCGCGCAGCATCGTCCGCCAGCCGCCGCGCCCCGCCAGGCAAAGCAGCACGCCCGACAGGCGGGCGGGGAGCCAGTTGACGCCATCGTCCGCCCGCGCCGCCGCCCAGCCGAACCAGACATATCGCGGCGTGCGGTGGCCGATCATCGAATCCGCAGTGTTGATCGCCTTCGCCGCGAACAGGCCCGGCAAGCCCAGGAGCAGGAACCAGAAGGCGGGCGCGACGACGCCGTCGCAGAAACTCTCAGCAAGGCTTTCGATCGCGGCGGTGGCGACCCCGGCTTCATCCAGTGTGTCGGTGTCGCGCCCCACGATCATCGCGACCGCACTCCGAGCTCCCGGCAGATCCCCCGCTGCCAACGGGCGCAGCACGGCACGGACGTGATCGTCGAGACTGCGCTGCGCGAGGCCCGTCGTGCCGACGAGCACGACGATTGCCAGCCCCCAGCCATCGCCCGCGATCCGCTCGATCGCGCCGCCGAGGATTGCCGAAGCCCCGATCAATACGCCGAGCAACGCAACCCCGCCGAGCCGCTGCCGCACCGCGTCGCCACGGTTCCAGCGCCGTTCGACCGTGTCGATCAGCGACCCCACCGCCATCACCGGGTGCCACCAGCCTCTCGGATAGCCGAGCGCGGCTTCCGCGATCAGCATCGGGAGCAGCAGCGCGGCATGGTTCACCGCGCGATCGGCAGGATGAAACGGTGGCCCGCGGGCGTCAGCCCGATCTCGACGTCGACGCCATACGCCTCGGCGATCAGCGGCGCGGTCAGCACGTCCTCGGCAGGCCCCGCGGCGACGACCCTGCCGCCCCGCAGCAACACCGCATCGTCGGCGACGCGCGCGGCGAGATGCAGGTCGTGCAGCACCAGCACGACTCCGCTCCCCGCATCGGCAATACTCCGCAACCGCGCGAGCACGTCGAGCTGGTGCCCGGGATCGAGGCTCGCGAGCGGTTCGTCGGCGAGCAGCCATTCCGGCTCCCCCGCCAGCACGCGCGCGAGCAAGGCGCGACCGCGCTCGCCGCCCGAGAGATGCTCGACCCCCTGGTCGGCGAGCCCGGTCATGTCGGTCGCCGCCAGCGCGCGCGCGACCGCGTCGCGGTCGGCGGCAGTCTCGCCCCAGCGCCCGCGATGCGGCAAGCGGCCCAGGCCCACCAGGGTCGCGACGTCGATGTTCCAGTGCACGTCGGCGGCTTGCGGCAACAGCCCGATCGCGCGCGCGCGCACCCGCCGGTCGATCTGCTGGACGTCCTGCCCGTCGAGCGTCGCCGCGCCGTCGTCGGGCTTGCGCAACGCCGCAAGGCAATCGAGCAGCGTGCTCTTGCCCGCGCCGTTCGGCCCGAGCAGCGCGGTCACGCGGCCGCGGCGGAAGGTGTGGCTGACGGAATCGAGGATGCGCTTCCCGTCCAGCGACAGGCCGATCCCCTCGGCCGTGAGCACGCTCATGCAAGCCTCCGGCGCATGCGGATCAGCAGATACAAGAAGAACGGCCCGCCCAGCATCGACATCGCGATCCCCAGCCGCAACTCGCTCACCGTCGGCGCGAGCCGGACGAGGCTGTCCGCCACCGTCAGCAGCACTGCTCCGCCGAGCGCGGAGGGGAGCAGGATCGCGGACGGCCGGTTGCCCGCGAACGGGCGCACCATATGCGGGACGATCAGCCCGACGAACCCGATGATCCCCGCCGACGCCACCGCCGCGCCGACGCACAACGCAGTCCCCGCAATCACGACAAGCTGCAAACGCCCCGGATCAACCCCGACCGAGCGCGCCGCCTGCTCCCCTAGCGTCAGCGCATCGAGCGACCGCGCGGTGGTCGCGAGCAACGCCGCGCCGACCGCGATCAGCGGCAGCGCGACCGTGATGTCGTCCCAGCTGCGATCGGTCAGCGCGCCCATCAGCCACGTCACGATCTGCGACGAGACGAACGGCGTCGGCGCAAGGCTGATCGCGAGCGCGGTGAGCGATCCGGTGATGCTCGTCAGGATCATCCCCGCGAGCGTGAACAGGATCAAACTCCCCGATCGCCCCGCGATCAACGCGAGCAGCGCCATCGTCACCCCGGCCCCGGCGAGCGCGAAGGCGGGCAGCAACCACAATTGCACGGCATAGCCGAAATAGAGCGACACCACCGCGCCGAACGCCGCGCCCGACGACACGCCGAACAGTCCGGGATCGGCGAGCGGATTGCGCAGATACCCCTGCATCACCGCCCCCGACAGCCCGAGCGCACCCCCCACCAGCAAGGCGAGCAAGGTGCGTGGCAGCCGCAGTTCGACGATGATGATCGAACGTGGATCAGCAGCGGTCCAGGCGTCGAGTGGGACCCAGATCTTGCCCGAGGCAACCGACAGGGCCGCCGCCAGCACCAGCGCGATCACCAGCCAGAGATTGAGCCGGTTCATGCCGCGAACCCGCTGCGGACTTGCCGCAACCGCGCCATCGCATCGATGATCGTAGGCCCGCCGCAGTTCATCAGCCGGGTCGGGTACGGCGCGACCGCGATATGCTGCGCCAGCCGCCGCACCGCCGGATGCGACGTCACCCGGTCCTCGCCGGTCTCGGCGGCAGCGGTCGACAGCAGCACCCGCGGTGGCTTTGCGATGAGATATTCGAGTGGCAGCACGTCCCATTTCTTGAGGCCATAGGCAGCACTCATATTGCGGAACCCACCGCGCCGGAGCAATTCGTCGGGGAGCGTTCCGCTGCCGGGGACGAGGCCACCCGACTGCCAGATCAACGCCGAGACCGGCGTAGCGCGCGATGGCGTCGCCGCCGCCGCGATCCGCGCCGCCAGCGCCGCGCCGCGCTCGGGATGTCGCACGGCGGCGGCGATGTCGCGCACCTGCGTGATGCTCTCCGCCACGCTCTCGGGCACCGTATATTGCACCAGCGTGATGTGCAGCCGCTTGAGCGCGGCGACGGTCGCGGGTTCGGTATGCGGGCCGGTCAGCACCATGTCGGGGCGCAGCGCGACGACCTCTTCCGCGGTTCCCGAAGTCGCGTGGAAGCGATTGGCGATGCCGAGCGGAATCGAGGTCGCGCGCGGGTCCTGCGAATAATGGCTGATCCCGGCGATCTGCGCCGGATCGGCGACGCGCACGACTACCGCATCGATACACGGGTTGATCGACACGATCCGCGGCGGGCGCACCGGCGCGGCGGAGGTCAGCAGCGCCGCCGCAATAGGCAGAGCGAGCAGACGGATCAAAACTCGACGCCCTTCTGCGCCTTGAACCCGGCATTGTACGGGTGCTTCACTTCGGTGAAATCGGTGACGAGGTCGGCGATCTCGAGCAATTCGGGTTTTGCGCCGCGCCCGGTGATGCAGATGTGCTTGGTCAGCGGGCGGTCCTTGAGGAAGGCGACGATCTCGGCGATCGGCAACGTATCGTCGCGCAGCACGATGTTGAGTTCGTCGAGGATCACGAACTCGATTCCCGGATCGAGGATCATTGCCTTGGACCGCTCCCATGCGGCGCGCGCGGCGGCGATGTCGAGTTCACGGTCCTGCGTGTCCCAGGTGAAGCCTTCGCCCATCACTTCGAACGTCGCGAGATCGGGATAGGCCTCAAAGAAATTGCGTTCGCCCGTCTCCCACTTGCCCTTCACATATTGCAGGATCGCGACCTTCATCCCCCAGCCGATGCTGCGGATCGCCATCCCGAACGCGGAGGACGACTTGCCCTTGCCGTTGCCGGTGTGGACGATCAGCAGCCCGCGTTCCAGCGTGCGGCGCGCCTGCATCCGCTCGCGCGCGGCGGCGATGCGCTTGCTGCGGGCGTTGTGGCGGGCGAAATCTTCGGGGGTTTCGGTCGTCATCGGGGGAACTCCTCGAGCGCGGTGGCGAGACGGACGAGACCTGCCGCACCGCGCGGCAGGCCGATGCGCAGCCGGTCGGGCTGGTCGGCGAAGGGACGGGTCAGGATGGCATGATGCGCGAGCGTTTCGAACAGCTTTGTCGCTTGCGTGCACGCGACGAGGCGGAACAGCGGCGCGTGGCCGATGATGTCGAGGCCCGCGTCGCGCAAAACTTCGTCGAGCAAGGTGCCCGTCTCGGTGATGCGCGCTTGTTGTGCGCGGTGCCAGTGCTGGTCGCGATACGCCGCGGTGCCGATCGCGATCGCGGCGGACGACACCGGCCAGTCGCCGAGTAACGCCCGCAGACGCCCCGCCAGATCGCTCCGCGCAATCACGAACCCGAGGCGGACCCCAGGCAGGCCGTAGAATTTTCCGAACGAGCGCAACACGACGAGGCGGTCGTCGGCATCCGGGCACAGTCCCGGCGCGGGGTCGGCATAGGCTTCGTCGACCACCACGGTCATCCTCTGCGCCAGGGTGCGGAGCAGCGCGGGATCGGTGACGTGCCCATCCGGGTTGGCCGGGCTGGCGAGGACGAGCAGGTCGGCATCCGCCACGCCGCCATGCTCCCGCGCGGGGGAACCGCTCGCAAAACCACGCACCGCATTCGGTGCCACGGCAACCGCGTCAGGCCATGCCGCAAGATGCCCCGCATAGCCCGGCCGCACCACGCACGGTCGCCGCGCAGCGATCACCAGCGCGAGCAGCCGCATCGCAAGGTCGCTCCCCGGCACCGCGACGACCCGCGCCGGATCCGCCACCCCGAACGCCTCCGCCGCCGCGGCCTCTAGCGCCACGATCGCGCCCGGTTCGGGGAGCTGCTCCCACCCGAGCGGCACGTCCGCGACCGGCCACGCCCACGGCGCGATCCCGGTCGACAGGTCGATCCAGTCATCCCCGCCGAACGTCGCACGCGCGGCGTCCACGCGCCCGCCATGCGCGTGGAACAGGGCAAGATCGTGCGTGCGCAACGCTCAATACGTCAGGCGGACGCCGCCAAAGGCAGCGCGGCCGGGCTGACCATATTGGTAGATCGTCTGGTATTTCGTATCGAACACGTTCTCGACCCGCCCGAATATCTCGACCTTCTTCGTGACCGGGAAGGACGCGCGCACGTCACCCAGCACATAACCATCGAGCCGCCGCGCGTTCGACGCGTTGTCGAAACTATCCCCGACCGACGTCAGCGTCGCGCCGGTCGTCAGCCCGAAGCTCCAGCGGTAATCGGCGTTGACCGTGATGCTCTGGTCTGGCCGCCGCGCCAGCTTGCGCCCGAAATTGGCGGTGCCGGCGGAACGGTCGACCGCATCGAGATAGGTGTAGCTCGCGCTCACCGTCAGCGGCTCGACCGGACGCAGCAGCAGCGTAAGCTCCACCCCCTGCGCGCGAGTCCGCGCAATATTGTCATAGGTGCCGAACGGGCGGTCGGCGCAAATCCCGGTCAGGGCTGCATCGCACGACACGAAGGTGATGAGATCGGACGAGTTGCGATGGAAGTAGGTCGCGCTCGCCTCGACAGCACCGTTCAGCGCCTTTTGCGTGACCCCCGCATCCCAGCCGTGCGAGCGTTCCGGGCGCAGCGCCGTGTTCCCGTATTCGCTCTGCAACTGGTATAGCGTCGGTGCCTTGAACCCTTCCGAATAGCTCGCGCGCAGCGTGGTCGCGCCGCCATTGGGCGAATAGACGCCGCTGCCCGAAAAAGTCGTCGCGCCGCCGAACACATTGTGGTCGTCATGCCGCACGCCGCCGGTCGTGGTCAGCCCGGTGATCGGGGTGACGGCAAGCTGGCCGTAAACGCTGAACAGCCGCGCCCGGCCGCGCGTGACCGGCCCGCCGTAGCTCGACGAGGAAAAGCGCGACACTTCCCGCTCCGCGCCGAAGGTCGCGAACACCGCCGAGGTGACGTTCGCGGTCCCCTGATATTCCAGCCGGTCGTTGCGGCCGATCCCGCGGAACGTCTCGGTCGGGTCGCCATCGGGGTCGATGTTGCGCCGGTCGGTGTCGGTATGCGCATAACCGAAGCGGTTGCGCAGACGCCCGTCGAACAAGGCGGCGTTGAGCCCGGCATAGCCCAGCCATTGCTCCACATCGCCATATTCGCGCGTGTCGCCGAAGGTGAAGTTGGGCGGCGGGAAACCGTCGATGTCGGTCCGGCTGTTGGTATAGAAACCGCGCAGGTCGACCGAGACGTCGCGTGCCAGCGCGATCCCCAGGCTGCCGTTTGCGGCATAGTTGCGGTACCCGTCCCGCTCGGTGCCCGGGGCATAGGCCGAGATCCCGTCGGTGCTGTAATAGCCGCCGCCGAGGCTTGCCGAGACCGGCCCGACCTTGCCCGAGACGTTGGCGAACCCCTGCGCGGTGCCATAGCCGCCGCCCTCGGCGCGCGCGTTGATCGCGATCTGCTCGGTCGGCTGGCGGGTGATGAGATTGACGACGCCGCCGATCGCCTGGCTGCCCCACAGCACCGATTGCGCGCCGCGCAGAACTTCGATCCGCTGGATGTTGCCGATCAGCAGATTGCCGAAGTTGAACCCGCCGCCGGGGGCCGAGGGATCGTTGAGCTTGATCCCGTCGATCAGCGCGACGGTCTGGTCGCTGTCCGCGCCGCGGATGCTGACCGAGGTGGTGGTGCCGATCCCGCCGTTGCGCACCACGGTGACGCCGGGCGTCTGGCGCAGCAGGTCGGACACGACGACCGCCTGGCGCTCGGTGATCGTCGCGGTGTCGAGCACCGTGACCGACTGGCCGACGGTCTCCGCCGGGCGCGCCGCGCGGTTGGCGGTGACGACGATGTCCTGCGATGCAGCGGCGGCTTGCTCCAGCGTGGCGGTGGATTGCGCGCTCTCGGCAAACGCGGGCGCGGCGGCGGCGATGCACGGCAACAGGATCAAATAGGCACAGGTCTTCACGGAATTCCCCTTCGCAACAGCTACGGGGGCACGCACGACGCTGACTCGGAATTCCGCTTTCCGCCCCGCGCACGACCCCAACCACGTCGTCTCACGAGGAAAACCCCGATCGCGCGGCACACCCCGGCCGGACGAAGGACAACCGCGACAGGCAGGTCTCCTGGCTCCCGGGTCGTCGTCTGGCTCGGCCTTCCCGGATCCGGGGATCCAGTGGCACACGAATGGAGCAAGACTCGCCGGTCACAGTTGCGGGGACAGCCCCGGATGACGCGCGTGCCCGCGCGCTTCCGGGTTCCCTTTTCATCCCATCTCTGGGAACCTGTCGCATCGGCGCGTCTAGAGCGCGCTTTGGGCAAGGGCAAGATGTGACACGGACGACACTATTCCTGGGCGGTGCCCGCTCGGGCAAGAGCCGCCTCGCGCAGCAAACTGCCGAGGCCTGCGCGGGCCCGCTCGCCTATCTCGCAACCGCCGAGGGCCGCGACGGCGAGATGGAGGACCGGATCGCGCGGCATCGCGCGGACCGTGGCGAACGCTGGCGCACGGTGGAGTGCCCGCTCGCGCTGCCCGCGGCGATCGCTTCGGTCGAGACGGGCGCGGTGCTGGTCGATTGCCTGACGCTGTGGCTGTCCAACCTGATGCTCGGCGAGCATGACATTGCGGGGGCTACGGAGGATCTGCTGGATGCCATCGCCGGGAGTCCGTTGCCAATCGTGATCGTGAGCAACGAGGTGGGAATGGGGATCGTCCCCGATCATCCGCTCGGCCGCACATTTCGCGATGCGGCGGGGCGGCTCAACCAGGCGGTGGCGGGGCAGGTCAATGCGAGCTATTTCGTCGCGGCGGGGCTGGTGCTTCCGTTGCAGCGGTTTCCCGGCTGAAAAGACCACTTTGGGAGTTCGGCCTCTCCCACTACCGTTCGCCCTGAGCGCAGTCGAAGGGCCGCTCGCCACGCCGACGGACGCTTGCGGGGGAGAGGGCCTCGACTTCGCTCAGCCCGAACGGATTAGGGGGGCGAGCAGGAACAAGCGCCCCAACAGCTTCAGGCGACCGAACAGGCTAGCGATCGCCAAGGAAACACCCTGGCCTAGCCGTGGACCTGCACGCTGAACCGCACCGTCCGCGGCGAACCGGGAAACACCCACACCGGGCTGTACGAACTCTGCGCATAACGCGCATCGAACAGATTGTCCGCTTCGAGCCGAAGCGAGACATGCCGCGACACGCCATATTCAACGGACGCCTTGGCCTTCACGTAACCCGGCAGCACCAGCTCGCTCGCATCGATCGCGCCCGCGCGATCGCCGACATAGGCCACCCCCGCGCTCCCCGACAGGCCGAGCCCGGGCGTGGGACCGAACCGCCCGAGCACGAACACCCCGCCGCTATGCTCGGGCACGTTGAGCACGCGGTCGGTCGCGAAGGTGGCGTCGTCGGTGCGCGCGCGGGTCCGGGCGTAATTGGCGACGATCTGCCAGCGCGGCCCCAGCTTGACCGATCCGTCGAGCTCGATGCCCTTGCTCGACAATTGCCCGACCGGCGCGAGATAGCCGGGGTCGGTCGGGTCGTTGGTGAGGATGCCGCGTTTGGTGATGTCGAACCACGTCGCCGCGACGTCGATCCCGCGCCAGGCCCCGGAGACCCCGACCTCATAGCCCTTGCCCGTCTCCGGCCCGAAGCCGGTGCCGAACCGGTCGGTGCCCGAGTTGAGCAGGAAGCTCTCCCCCCAATTGGCGTGGAGCGCGACATGCTCCGCGACCTGATAGCGCGCCCCGACGCGGCCGTTCACAGGCGCATCGACGCGCCGCACGGTGAGCCCGGTGCGCAGATTGGCGAGCCGCTGGCGGTACGGATCGACGCGAAGCCCACCCGACAGCGTCAGCCGCTCGGTCGCTTCCCACATGTCCTGCACATAGACCGTGCCCGCCCAGCGCTTCTCGCGATTGTCGACGAACGGGATCGGGGTCGGCCCCGGCGTGCCGTAGACCGGCGCATAGACGTCGATCGCATAAGGCGCGGCGGCGGTGGGGCTGCGACGGAGGTAGCGGTCCTGATAGTCGAGATAATAGCCCTTCACGCCGACCGCGACGCGATGCGCGCCGATCCGCCCGGACAGTTCGGCGCGCGCGGACAGGTCATCCACCGCGTAATCGCGCTGGCGGCGCTGGCGCCACAGCGTGCGATCGTCGGGGCGGAGCTGGACGTGATCCGACGAAAACCCCGTCAGCGTTCCCGTGCGATAGGCGACTCCGCCGTTCAACGACCAGCCATCGCCCAGCCCGAACACGCCGGTCACTTGATGCCGCTGGTTGCGGAAGCGCGTCAGTCCGTCGCCGGGCTCGCCATAGAAACGGGTGCGCGGCACGGCATTGGCGTCGCCGCGGATCGCGGGGATCCCGCGGTCGAACGGCGCGTCGAACCGGGTGATCTCGCCGACATAGGTCAGCTGCACGTCGGCAGATGGCGACCAGCGCAGCGACGGTGCGATCACGCGGCGGCTGAGCGTCACGAAATCGCGCCAGCCGTCGCTATCCTCGCCCGCGACCACCAGCCGCGCCGAAAGCGTGTCGGTGAGCGGCCCGGTCGCGTCGAGCTCGACTCGCCGCGTGTCGAACGACCCGTAGGTGAAGGTCGCCGACGCGTCGGCTTTGGATTGCGGCGTCTTGCTGACGATGTTGACGCGCCCGCCCGGATCGATGTCGCCGAAGATCGCGCCCGACGGGCCCTTGAGCAGCTCGATTCGCTCGGCCGTCGCAGGATCGCGCGGTGGCGCGAGGCCCCGGTTGGCGAGGAAGCCGTCGACATAATATTCCGCCCCGCCATCAGGCGTGCCGAGAAACCCGCGGATCGCAAAATTGTCGAGGAAACCCCCGCGATTGTTCTGGTTGCTGACCCCGCTGACGAGCTCCAGCGCGTCCGCCAGCCGATAGGCGCCCGCCGCGCTCAGCAAGTCGCGTTCGATCGACCGGCTCGATGGCGACATGCGTTCGGTGATCGCGTCCGACGACACCGCCCGGTCGACGTTGGTCCGGCGCGTGCCAAGAACGACGATGTCGGCGCTGCCATCCGCTCCCGGACCGTCTTTGGTTTCGGGGGCTGGCGTCTCGGCCGCAAGTGCCTCGCGCGGTTCGGCCTCGGCGGGCGCGAGCGTAAGCGACGACATCGCTGCCGCCAGAAGATGATAGCGCAAGGCTTGCCTTTCGGGATATGTTGTACCATCCCCTTTCGTATGAACCCGACCCTGTCAAGCGCATCGCGCGATCCCGCACCGATCGCGCAAGTCCCGGTAACCCAGGCGCTATCGTCGCATCGTATCGGCTCGATCGATGCGTTGCGCGGGCTGGTGATGCTGCTGATGCTGGTCGATCACACCCGCGAGTTCTTTTATTTCCACGCGCAGGTCAGCGACCCGATGACCCTCGCAACGACGCCGCCCGACCTGTTCTTCACGCGCGTTGCCGCGCATTTCTGCGCACCCGTGTTCCTGCTGCTGACCGGGCTCGCGGCGTATCTGTACGGGGCCGCGAAAGGCGGGGCGGGCGCGGCATCGGCGTTTCTGTTCAAGCGCGGGTTGTTCCTGATCGCGCTCGAACTGACCGTGGTCAGCTTCGCGTGGAGCTTCGATCCGACCCCCAAGCTAATCTACCTCCAGGTCATCTGGGCGATTGGCGTGGCGATGATCGCGCTTTCGGGGTTGCTACATTTGCCACGGTGGGGGCTGATCGCGCTCGGGCTGGCGATCGTGCTCGGGCACAATCTGTTCGACGGGATCGAAGCGCCGGTCGGATCGGCGTGGCACGTCCCCTGGGCGATCCTGCACGACCGCGGCCTTATCGATCTGCCGTGGGGCGCGCAGGCGCGGACGTCCTATCCGGTGCTGCCGTGGATCGGCGTGATCATGCTCGGCTATGCGATCGGGCCGTGGTTTGCGCGAGCGGTGACGCCCGCGGTGCGGGGGCGGCGGCTGGTCGGCGTGGGGGTGGTGGCGCTCGCCTTGTTCGCGCTGCTGCGCGCCACCAACGTCTATGGCGATCCGACCCCGTGGGTGAGTGGGCAGGATGCGCTGTCGACGACGATGAGCGTGCTCAACCTCACCAAATATCCGCCGTCCGCCGATTTCCTGCTGGTGACGCTGGGGCTGGGCTTGCCGTTGCTCGCGGGGTTCGAGCGGTGGGGCGGGGGTTTGGGCAAGGGGCTCGCGGTGTTCGGTGGCGTGCCCTTGTTCTTCTACGTGGTGCATCTTTACGTTCTGCACGGTCTCAATCGCGCGATCGGGCTGATCGTGCCGCACGACGCACCGCTGGTCAGCGTCGGCAACGTCGCGAGCCTGTGGCTGATCGCGGCGGCGCTCGCGGTGCCGGGGTGGTTCGCGTGCCGCGCGTTCACGCAGGTCAAGCGGCGGAGCGGACAGGCATGGATGCGCTATTTGTAATGCGGACACTGGCCTCCGAGCTTCGCAAAGGGCATCCCGGCGCAAGGACTTGCACGGGAACACGACGATGACGCGATGGATCGATGCGCACCAGCATTTCTGGTCGCTGACGACGCCCGGGCATGAATGGCCGACCGCCGCGGAAGCGCCGATCCACCGCGACTTCGGCCCGGACGACCTGCTGTCGTCGCTCGACGGCCTCGACTTTGCGGGAAGCGTGCTGGTCCAGTCGCAGCCGACCGACGCCGATACCGACTGGATGCTCGCGCTGGCAGAGCGGACGCCGCTGGTGCGCGCGGTGGTCGGCTGGGTCGATCTTGCCGATCCCGCCGCGCCCGACCGCATCGCTGCGCTGGCGGCGAACCCGCTGTTGCGCGGCCTGCGCCCGATGCTGCAGGCGATCGAGGATAGTGACTGGCTGCTCGGCGCGGCGCTTACCCCTGCGATCGCGGCGATGCAGGCGGCGGGATTGCGGCTCGATGCGCTGGTCCAGCCGCGTCATCTGCCGATGCTCGCACGCTTCGTCGAGTGTTGGCCCGATCTGCCGATCGTGATCGACCATGCCGCCAAGCCGTTCGCCGCGACCGGCACGCTCGACCCGTGGCGCGGCGACATCGCGACGCTCGCCGGGCTTGGGGTGCATTGCAAATTGTCCGGGTTGCGGACTGAACAGGTTCCCGGCCAGCCCGCGGACGCGCTCGCGCCTTATGTCGCGCACCTCGTCGAGGCGTTCGGGCCGCGGCTGATGTGGGGGAGCGACTGGCCGGTCGTGCGGCTGTCGGGGGACGACTGGCGGCGCTGGCACGACGATGCACTGCGGATGGCGCGCACGGTAGGCGCGGACATCGACCGGCTGTTCCACGGTGCGGCGGTCGACTTCTACGGGCTGGAGGGGGAGGGCCTCGCCTAACTCCCCCTCCGTTCGCCCTGAGCGCAGTCGAAGGGCACCGCCACACTAGCTGAGGGCTTGTGGAGAGACGGGGGCTTCGACTTCGCTCAGCCCGAACGGGGAGGGGGGAGCAACCCTAGCCCAGCGCCGCCTGCTTCTCTTCCGCCAGCCGGTCGAGCTCGGCGCGGGTCTTCTTCTCGCTCGCGGTCTTGAGCTGCCCGCACGCAGCATCGATGTCGCGGCCGCGCGGGGTGCGGACCGGGGCGCTGATCCCGGCGTCGAACACGATGTTCGAGAACGCCTTGATCCGCTCCGGGGTCGAGCATTCATAGGGCGCGCCCGGCCACGGGTTGAACGGGATCAGATTGACCTTCGCCGGCAGGTCGTAGAATTTGAGCAACCGCACCAGCTCGCGCGCATCCGCGTCGCTGTCGTTCTTGTCTTTAAGCATCACATATTCGAACGTGATCCGCCGCGCATTGTTCGCGCCCGGATAGTCCGCGCACGCCTGCAGCACTTCCTCGAGCTTATACTTGCGGTTGATCGGCACGATTTCGTCGCGGATCTCGTTGGTGACGGCATGGAGCGACACCGCGAGGTTGACCGAAATCTCCTCCCCCGCGCGCGCCATCAGCGGCACCACGCCCGAGGTCGACAGCGTGATCCGCCGCCGCGACAGGCCGATCCCGTCGCCGTCCATCACGATCTTCAACCCGTCGCGGACATTGTCGAAATTATAGAGCGGCTCGCCCATCCCCATCATCACGATGTTGGTGAGCATCCGCCCCTCGGGCTGGCTCGGCCATTCGCCCAAAGCATCGCGCGCGAGCATCACCTGCCCGACGATTTCGCTCGGGCTGAGGTTGCGCACCAGCCGCATCGTGCCGGTATGGCAGAAGCGGCAATTGAGCGTGCAGCCGACCTGGCTCGACACGCACAAGGTGCCGCGGTCCGCATCGGGGATGAACACCATCTCGTAATCATTGCCGTCGTCGGTGCGCAGCAGCCACTTGCGCGTCCCGTCAGTCGAAACCTGCGCCTCGACCACTTGCGGGCGGCTGATCGTGAAGCGCTGCTCGAGCCACGGCTGCATCGTCTTTGAGATGTCGGTCATCAGCGAAAAGTCGGTGACGCCGCGATTGTAGATCCAGTGCCACAATTGCTTGGCGCGCAGCTTCGCCTGCTTGGGGTCGAGCTGCGAGGTCTCGAGCGCCATCCGCAGATCGGGCTTGGACAGCCCGAGCAGATCGATCCGCCCATCGCTGCGCGGCACCAGCGCACGCGGCACGGGTACGGGGTCGATATGCCCCGGAATGGGCATGGCGTAGGCTGGTGCTGTCTGCATGGGGCTGCACATAGGGGAAAATGGCGGGATTTTCTACTCCCTGTGCGGGGGGAGGGTGATCTGGGCGTTGCGGGGGGGCTTGCAGGATGTGACGGTCTTCGGATGGCATTGGTCCAGAGGGTGCCGTGGCGACGCTGGTTGCCCGCTATTTCGAAAGAAAACACAACGTTCGCTAAAGTGTCGAGGTTCGACACAGTCGAAATATGGCACTTTGCGACAGCGTTGCGGCGGCTGATGCTTGCACCAGGCATTCGGTGTAGCGCTTCCCCGGCGAAGGCCGGGGCCCAGGAGAAAGGCAGAAGAGTGCGAGCGATAGCGCTTCGTTACCTCACCTCCGCTACTGGGCCCCGGCCTTCGCCGGGGAAGCAATGCGGGGAAAGCGATGGTTGCAGCGTTCCGCCGCCACACGCTGGCGCGTCGATGACGGCCTGCATGCGTTGGAGGCCAATTTCCACCTCCATGTCGGAATTAATCGCGTCGTCTCGAGATGCGCGGCCTCCCGTCCTACGAATATCTTGCACGCTTTTGGACAAACGATTCCAGCCGAATTGAGATCGACCGTATCTCTACACTCCGGGACCAAACGCTTGGGTGGGCAGATCGACTAGATCCGAGCCGGAACTCAGACTCGAGCCCCCAAGGGAATCCCGTTTATGGATCCCGATCTTGAGGTTTTGGCAAACTTGCGTTTGTCCCAATATTTTGCCGCTGCCCACGTCGCTAGAACCGAAGTTATCGTGATGGCTATATAACCAAGCCAACCCAACCCGAGCTGTTGCCATATATAGAGACCGATGAATGTCGCCACAGTGCTAAATAAAAATGCGTTTAGACTGTGCCGACCGATCAGAGCGGCCGATCGAAGTATCAGGCTATCTAGGTGGTTTCTCAGAACCGTAACCACCCCGGCATAAAGTAAAACGACCAATATGGCATGCGCTGCTCTTGCCGGCCCAAGAGTCCCGTGATCAGCTAGCGGAATGCGCGGGAGATCCAGTACGATCTTCAGTGTTCCTATCAACGCAAACAGAGCCAGTGATGCCCAGAATATCCAGCGCTGTTTTTCGAGTAAGGCAAAGACGCGATCATGCAGCCGGACGCTGCCACCCGCCATGGCGACGAAGAATATCACCTGCCATGCCAACGGGTGGAGTGACCAAGCGCTTTTCTCAAGGGGGTTAGGCGATCCGCCCAGTTCAGGGTAAATCCGCACAAAAACCTGGAATGCAAGGTATACCGTCATTGATGTCGCTACCAAAATCAGTGGTGAGCGACGAATAAGCCACACTGCTACTGGACTTATCAAAAGCAACGTAACGTACAAATGCAGAACATTGAGTATAAAAGGACCGTAGGTCAGGACCGAAAAATAAGCCGCCGCTTGTAATGGAGCTGTCGTCAACGGTGTAAAGTTGGTTGCTGCATTAAACTGTTGATTTGTCGCAAATGTAGATAGTACCGCCGCTATGAAAAGTGCGAAGTTCCATGCGTAAAGTTTTGTAGCTCGGACAAACAACAGCGCCGTCGCATTAGGTTTATTTACATAGACCATTCCAACCATGTAGCCCGACAACGCTACAAATATTTCCGCCGCGGACGAAAGTGAAACGGTCGTCGCAGTCGGTATTTGAGGGCCCGTCATTCCAAGCTCTGCCGACAGAAACGAAAAATGGTTGATAATGATGGTAACCATTGCAAAGCCGCGTATCGTATCGATCCTACTATCACGCGCCATGCAAAAAACACTTCCGGATCAGATGTTTGTTTGAAGACGTTGGTGGCAGCATGCGATGGCCGGGTCAATATGGTTAACGTTGCGAACGCAAGCTCGGTCGACGCAGTCGTGGGACTGTTGCAGACGTTCACCACGATGAGGAGCGTTCAGCAATGACGATCAAGCTTGCGATCGTTGCGGTGTTTACTTGCGCTGCTTGCCATGCAGGGGAGGCTGAACCACCTCAGCGCGTGAATATCGAGGTGACTGGCTCTCCGCAGTGCCTTGCCAGCGTGGTAGGCCTTCTTGATCTTCCTGCCGCCACGATGCCCGTTTGGTCAGGGCGATTTGGAAGGATGGAGTTTGGACCCGTCGAGGCTACGGGGTTCTCCGGGGTGGTCGGCTTGCTCCGAACCACGAAGTGCGTTCAAGCAATCCGACAGCGGCCCTGTGCTACTAGGCTGTCCGATCTCGATACGTGTAATGCACCAAAGCGGCGCAGTTGACGTCGGCTTTGCATCACGGTGCGACGTTCAGACGATAGGAACGTGATCGCCGTGCAGGAAAAGTCACCGGCAGCCTTTGGTCACGTAAGCGGACGCACGAAAACGTCCGTAAGCGAGGCTCAATGGTTCAAGCATGTCATCGGCGTTTGTGACGAGCGCCGCATGACAAACACAGAAGGGGCCGCCAACGCCCCTCCCGGAACATTGGCGGCCTTCTCATGCGCCGAAGCGACGGACCAATCAGGCCGCGGCGAAGGAAACCGCCGTCTGGCGACGGCGATAGCGCAGGCCAGCCCCCGCGAAGCCGAAGCCGATCAGCATCATCGCCCAGGTCGCGGGCTCGGGGACGGCGGCCATGGTGCTCACGCTGAAACCGCCGAGCTTGAAGGCATCATACGCCTTGCCGCCGTCGGGCGTGGTTGCGCTGATCATCCAGACGTTGCCGAACGCCTGGTCGCCCAGCGCGATCCCGCGCGATCCGCTCGCGCCGGTGCCGGTGGACAGCGCGGTTCCCTTGAACGCGCTCGCGAGGCTGGCATAGCTGTATCCGTCGATCGGCAGCGTGCTGTTCCAGGCGGCGGTGGTCGATCCCCAGCCGAGCAGCGCGTTATTGTCGGGCGCATAGCCGTTGAACGCATAGCTGTTGAAGACCGCCGAGGTCAGCTTCACGGCCTGGTCGAACTGCAGCAGGAAGAAATCGGTGCCACCGGAGCTGTCCGCCTGGTGGGTGCCGTTCGCGCCGGTCTCGTTCCGGTTGATGATCCCGAGGCCCGCAGTGCCGTAGGAGCCGACCGCGCTATTGTCGATCACGCCGTTAATGCTGGACCAACCGGTGACCTTGACGTTCAGCTTCCCGCTGCCGTTGGTCGCGGTATAGATGCGTCCCGCGTCGCTGCTGCCGGTATTGCCGGCGGTGGTGGTCGATACCAGGAAGCTGGTGGCATGGGCGGGGCCAGCGGCAAGCATTGCAGCGGCAAAGGCGAAGGCGATCTGTTTACGCATTACACTATCTTTCGTCGGCGGTTTGGCTGGGACCGTATTTCTCCAAAAAAAGGTGCCGATCAACTTGACAGCTTAGTTAACAGGATCCTGAATTGAGACGGAATTTGGTAAACTCCGCGTTAGCCATGTCGGATGCGTCTCCCGATCTGCTTTGAGCGCTCCCGTGGCTCTGGTATGATCCGCTTGGAGATCAGCACTATGGCTTACCTTGGTGTCGTAGTTCTGGTCGGCGTGACGATGATCGCGTTGGCAATCCTCGCAAACAGGCGCTTCCGGCACGAATCGCGGCTGCCGATGCAATGGTGGCTGGACGGCAAGGTCAGCTGGACCGCGCCGCGGCTTGTGGCGCTGGCGTTCATTCCGGTCCTCGCGACGGGCATGCTGGGGATTGTGGCGGTCCTGTCGCAGACGCTTCCGCCACGCGCCGGGCAGGAGGCGCTCGTGTGGCCGGTGATGCTCGGGAGTGGCGCGCTGTCGGTCGCGATCCAGCTCCTCCATCTCGGGCTGATCGCGCGAACCGTGCGCCGCCCGGGCCGCTGACCAGGCGATCAGGCATTATCGCATGTTTATCAATAGCTTGTCATAAATATCCGCCTGACGCTCCCGTCGTGCGTCTGTGCAACCATAGCGACGTTTGACCCGCCCTTCGCGCTACCGCCCGAGGCAGGCCAGCGCCGCCGCGTCGATTGCCGTCGCGGCTCCACGCAAGGCATAGACGTCGGCGAACGGCGTGCCGCTGCGGCCGAGCGCCTCCACGCTCATGCTGCGGCTGGCGCGGATCGCCGAGACGATCGCGGCGTCGGTGCGCGTGTCGGGGGCCCATGCGTCGGCTGCGGAGGCGACGAGGTCGAAGCGGCGTTCCCCGACCGACAGCGTGACGCGCGCCTGCGGATTGCGCGCGCGGCTGAGCCGGAGGTGGATCTGATTGCGCGCACCGCCCCCCGATTGCTGATCCGGGAAGGTGGCGATGCTCGCGAACGGGCGCCAGCGTTCCGCACCGCCGGCGGTGACCGGCTGGGCGATCGCATAGCAGCGTGGCGGGCTGGCATCCGCGAATGCGCCCCAGCGATCGAAGATGCCGATCGTCTCGCGCGCGCCACCGTTCGCCATCGGGGCGGCGGCAACGGTGGTAGCGGCGGTGATGATAACGGCAGGCGCTGCGACCAGCGCGAGCGCCGTCAGCGCCCGGCGGCTCACGCCGGGGCATGCCCCGCGCCGCGGTGGACCAGCGTCTCCTGCCCGCGCTCGATCAGCACGAGCGACCCCTGCGGAAGGCCCGGGGCGGCGGGTGCCCCATAGCCGGGCAGCTCGGGTGCGCCGGTCATCACCCCGCGCAACACCCGGCTGGAGATGCCGTGCATGATGACAAGCCGGTCACCGGGATCGTCCTGCGTGTCGGCAAGCCATCCCGACACGCGCGCCGCGATCGCGGGATAATGTTCGCCGTTCGGGGCGGGGTGAAGCAGACCGGTGGTGCGGTCGACCACTTTCAGCCCTTCTGCGGCGAGATCCGCATAATAGCGCCCGGCCCAGTCGCCGGTCCCGATTTCGACCAGTCGCGAGTCGGTTTTCGCGCCGTGCCAGTCGAGTTCGAGGTGTTCCGCGATCACCGCGAGCGTCTGCAACGCGCGTCCGGTCGGCGATGCCCATAGCGTCAGCGCAGGTTTCGCGCCTAATTTTGTCCGAAGCGCACGTCCCATCTCCTCGGCCTGCGCGAAACCTGCGCGGGTGAGCGGGGTGTGCGGGTGCTCGCCCTGTAACCGTCCGGCCGCATTGAAGACCGTTTCGCCGTGCCGCGCGATGTAATCGCGGCCGCTCCGTGGCGAGATGTTGGCGGTTTGCGACAGCTTCTGGGCGTTGGAATCCATGGCCGCGTCTTCAACCCCGTGTGGCCCAAAAGCAACGGATTTCCGCGTTTATCTGAGGTTCATGCAAGCCCCCGGCGGAGCGCCTATCTGAGCCTTCCCCGCCGCACACAGGCTCACACAGCGGCGGGCGAACACCATTGGAGTACCCCCTATGCGCAAGATCGTCCTCACCGCCGCCGCAGCCGCTTTCGGTCTCGGCATGGCAGCCCCCGCACTGGCCCAGGACGGCCCGCCCCCTTCCGACCGCGCGTTCAACGGCCCCCGTGCCGGCGTCCTGCTCGGCTACGACAATCTCAAGCCCGGCAGCACCGAGGATTCGAGCATCCGCGGCGACCGCGGTGCCGACGGCCTGACCTACGGCGGCGACATCGGCTATGATTTCGATAACGGCAGCCGGATCGTCTACGGCATCGAAGGCGAAGTCACCGGGTCGACCAGCAAGGTCACCAACAATCCGGTCGACGCCGCGGCGCTCGGCTATGGCCGCGTCAAGGCCGGTCGCGACTTCTACGTCGGTGGTCGCGTCGGCTACAAGCTGACCCCGGCGACGCTGCTGTACGCAAAGGGTGGCTACACCAACGCCCGCCTCGACCTGACCGCGAACAACGGCACGGTCACCACCGGCGAGCATTACACGCTCGACGGCTACCGCGTCGGTGCGGGCCTCGAGCAGGCGATCACGCCGCGCACCTATGCCAAGGTCGAGTATCGCTATTCGAACTACGGCAATGCGCGTCTCGAGTTCGCGAATGGCGCGAACACCAACAACTTCGGCGTCGATACGGACCGTCACCAGGTCCTGGCCGGAGTCGGCTTCCGCTTCTGATCCGGTCGGTTACGACCGGGAAAGAGACGGCCCGCGCCTGATTTAGGTACGGGAAAGAGGGGTCGGGGCGCTTGCTCCGGCCCCTTTTATGTTTAAGGAAAGGCACACGGCGAATTGCCCCCGGTGCGCACCGGAACGGGCTGAAAATGGGGCAGCGGCCCGGGGGAACGGCATGAAGGCGACGATCGAACGCGCAACCTTGTTGAAGGGGCTTAGCCACGTCCAGTCGGTGGTCGAGCGGCGCAATACCATTCCAATCCTGTCCAACGTCCTGATCGAGGCGACCGCCGAGGGCGGTCTCAAGCTGATGGCGACCGATCTGGATCTCCAGATCAACGAGACGATCGCAGCCGCGGTCGACCAGCCCGGCTCGACCACGGTGTCGGCGCACACGCTGTTCGACATCGCGCGCAAGCTGCCCGAGGGCAGCCAGGTCTCGCTCAGCGCGGCCGAGGGCAAGATGACGATCATGGCGGGGCGCGCCAAGTTCCAGCTCGGCACGCTGCCGCGCGACGATTTCCCGGTGATCGCCGAGGGCGAGCTCCCGGTCAGCTTCGAGCTGCCCGCCGAGACGCTCAAGCAGATCATCGATAAGACGCGCTTCGCGATCTCGACCGAGGAAACGCGTTATTATCTGAACGGCATCTTCTGGCACGTGTCGGAGGATCCGCTCCCCGTGCTCAAGGCAGCCGCGACCGACGGCCACCGCCTCGCGCGCGTGACCATGCCGCGGCCCGACGGTGCCGAATCGATGCCCGACATCATCATCCCGCGCAAATGCATCGCCGAACTGCGCAAGCTGCTCGACGAGATCGACGGCTCGGTCGGCGTGTCGATGTCGCCGACCAAGATCCGCTTTGATCTGGGGCAGGCGCTGCTGACCTCCAAGCTGATCGACGGCACCTTCCCGGATTACAGTCGCGTCATCCCGACGGGCAACGACAAGATCCTCAAGATCGACCCGCGCAGCTTCGAGGAGGGCGTCGACCGTGTCTCGACGATCGCGACCGAGAAGACCCGTGCGGTCAAGATGGCGCTCGACCGTGACAAGATCATCCTGTCGGTGAGCTCGCCCGAAAACGGCACCGCGGCGGAAGAAGTCCCCGGCGATTACACCGCGCTCGGCTTCGAGATCGGGTTCAACAGCCGCTATCTGCTCGACATCCTAGGGCAGCTCGATGGCGACACGATCGAGGTTCACTTGGCTGATGCCGCCGCCCCGACGCTGATCCGCGAGAATGACAAGTCCGCGGCGCTGTACGTGCTCATGCCGATGCGCGTCTGAACCTTTGGCGGGAGCGTTGCTCCCGCCAGTTTCGCTAGAGGCAGGCCGGGACGAGCACGATCGGCAGGCCCGTCACGATCGTCGCCAACAGCCCGACGACCGCGAGCGTCCAGGACGTCTTGTCGATCATGCTGTCGCCGTGTCGCCGCAGCGCGACGCAAACCCCACTCGCCGCGGCAATGCAGGCGAGCCATGCCGCGAGCATCGCTGCGTGGTGGACGCTGAGGCCCCCGATCGTACGCGCCGACGCCCATCCCGCCGCGCAGCCGACACCGTGCAGGCCGTACAGCGTGCAAAAGGCGATCGCCCAGACGATCAGCCCCGCGGTCATCCGCAACAGCGCGATCATGCTAGCCATCCCGGGATCGCTAGCACCAGCATCGTCACCACGCCCGACCCTGCGGCATGGTCGCTCCACAACCGTGCGATCCGCCGTTCGCCCTGCCGCGCGCCAGCGACGAACCCTGCGCCGATCCGCGCGCGCAGGAACGCCAGGATTATCACCGCGATGCCAGCATGGAACAGCGCATAGCCCGCCACCGTCACGCTCGTCGCGGCATAGGCATGGCTGGCGGGCGCGGGCAGCGCGAACGCGATGACCCCGATCAGCGCGAAGATGATCGCGGCTTGCCCGACGAGCGCCAGCGTGACCGCATCACGCCGTGCCGCAATCAGTGCGACGACAGCGCCGCCGATCGCAAGCAACGGTTGCCACAGCATCGGCGCGACCAGCACTGGAGGTGGCCAGTTGGGCGCGACGGTCCACAAGAAGGCGTAACCGAACAGCAGCGAAGCAAAGAGCGTCGCGCTCGCCGCCAGTGCGAAGACGCTTCCCCAATAACCGACCGTCCCCTCGACCTCGAACGCGGTCGGCAGCGCGCGGTCGTGCCCGGCCGTGACCGGCCCGACATCGTCGCGCCGCCCGTGCGTCCAGCCCCAGCGCCATCCCAAGACAATCACGCCGACGAGGAACAGCGGCGCGACCGGATACAGCCCTGCGAGCATCGACAGGAAGAACCCGCCGAGCGTCGCGGCCATGCCGATCGGATACCAGCTGTTCTGCGGGAGGATCACGACATGCTCGGGCGCGCCGGTCACCATGTCCACCGCAAGCGTCTCGCGCCAACCATGCCGCGCTTCGCCGAGCCAGCCCTCGCCGCGCGCCAGCACCAGCGCCATGTCGGGTTCGCCTTCGAGCGGGTCCTGCCCCGAGACGGTCGGGAGGCTTGCGAAGTTATACGACGGCGCTGGCATCATCATCGCCCATTCGAGCGTGCCTGCATTCCACGGATTGCGGCGGCGGTGGCGGCCGAGCCAGATCTGCAGCCCGACATCGATCGCGAACAGCGCGAAGCCGAACGCCATGACGAAGCTGCCGACCGAGGATGTCAGGTTGAGCGAGGTCCAGCCCATCCCCTCGGGATAGGTGTCGACCCGCCGTGGCATGCCCAACAGCCCGGTCAGATGCATTGCGAAGAAGGTGACGTTGAACCCGACGAAAATCAGCCAGAAGGCCGCCTCGCCCAATTGCAGCACACGGCCCCGCCCGGTGAAATGCGGCAACCAGTAATAGGCCGCGGCGAGCATCGGGAAGACGAACCCGCCTACCAGGACGTAGTGCAGATGCGCGGTGACGAACGCGGTGTCGTGCGCCTGCGCGTCGAACGGCACCACCGCGAGCATCACGCCCGTCAGGCCGCCGAGCACGAACACGATGAAGAAGCCGATCAGATACAGCATAGGGAGCTTCATCTGCGGGCGTCCGCTCCACAGCGTGCCGAGCCAGGCGAAGATCTGGACCGCGGTCGGGATCGCCACCAGCGTGGATGCCGCGGAGAAGAAGCCAAGCGCCATGTGCGGGATGCCGGTCGTGAACATGTGATGGACCCACAGCCCGAAGCTGAGGAACGCGAGCGCCATCACCGCCGCGACGATCGCGCCATTTCCGAGGATCCGTGTCCGCGCCATGACCGGGAGGATCGTCGATACCGCGCCCGCCGCGGGGAGGAAGATGATGTACACCTCGGGATGGCCGAACAGCCAGAACAGATGCTGCCACAACAACGGCGATCCGCCGAGCGCGGGGGTGTAGAACGGCCAGCCGAATGCGCGTTCGACCTCGAGCAGGATTGATCCCAGGATCAGCGGCGGGAAGCCGAAAAGCATCATCGCGGCGGTCGCGAGCAGATACCAGGCGAACAGCGGCATCCGATCGAGCCGCATGTGCGCCGCGCGCAGTTTGAGGATCGACACCGCGATCTCGATCGCCGCGCACATCGCGGAGATTTCGACGAAGGTAATGCCAAGCAGCCAGACGTCGCTGTTGATCCCCGGCGTCCACGCCTTGCCCGACAGCGGCGGATACAAGAACCAGCCCGCATCGGGCGCGACGCCCGCGAGCATCGCGACGATCAGGATGCTGCCGCCGAACAGGTAACACCACCAGCCGAGCGCGGAGAGCCGCGGGAACGCCATGTCGCGCGCGCCGAGCATCTTGGGCAGGAGGTACATCGCCAACCCCTCGAACATCGGGATCGCGAACAGGAACATCATGATGCTGCCGTGCATCGTGAACAGCTGGTTATAGACTTCGGGACCGACGAACGCGCTGTTGGGCGTCGCCAGTTGCGCGCGGATCAGCATCGCGAGCACGCCGCCGATCGCGAAGAACACGAAGGCGGCGATGATGAAGCGCTTGCCGATGTCGCTATGGTTGACCGATCGCAGCATTCCGCGCCAGCCGGGCTCGGTCCGCCAGATCGCATCCATCGCGCGATGCCGCTTGAGCGCGTTCATCGTGTTCCTCCAACGAAGGCGGCCCAGCCCGCCGCATCATGCGCGACGACGGTGAAGCCGTGGTCCTTGTGGCCGGTGCCGCAATATTCGGCGCATTCGCCGCGAAAGACTCCAGGCCGCGCGGCGACGATCCGCAGCACGTTGGTATGCCCCGGGATCGCATCCATCTTTCCCGCGAGGCGCGGCACCCAGAAGCTGTGGATCACGTCAGTCGCGGTGATCGACGCATCGACCGGGCGACCCGCCGGAATATGCAGGACGCCTTGCGTTTCGCGTCCGCCGGGGTGGCGGAACACCCAGGCATAGCGCCGCGCCTCGACCCCCACCGTGACCGTATCGGGGGCGGGGTTGGGCAGGGTGCGCGCGCCGAGGATCAGCGCATAGGTAAGCAGCGCCGACAGCACCACGACCGGCATCGCGAGCCCGAGCCATCCGATCCAGACGGTCGCGCGCGGGGCGGAATCATCTCGATCCCGCCGGAGCATCGCGATCGCCAGCAGACCGAAAACCAGCGCCGCCAGCACCGCCGCGCCGCCAAGCATCACCCACCACAGGGTCGCCACGTCGGCGGCGTGCGGGCCAGCGGGATCGAGCGTGGACAGCGACCCGGCGCAACCTGTGGTCGTCATGACCGTTACGACCAGGAGTATCACCCGGGAAACCACCGACCGATGACAGATTCCAGCGGCACCACGGACACGCGCCTGCGCGACCCGATCGCCGACAGCCCGGCGTTCGCACGCACCGAGTCCAAGGTCGCGCTGGCCGGGCATCCGATCCATGCGGTGCTGGTCGCGTTTCCGATCGCGCTGACGACCTGCACCTTCGCCGCCGATGTGCTCTACTGGTGGACGGGCGATGCGTTCTGGGCGCGTGCCGGGTTGTGGGCGTCGGGCGCGGGGTTCCTGCTCGGCGTGCTCGCGGGGATCGCGGGGACGGTCGAACTGCTGATGGTCCCGGGCATCCGCGCGCGCGCGGCAAGCTGGACGCACTTCATCATCGCGGTGATGCTGCTGTCGATCCTCGGCGCGAACTGGGGGTACCGGCTGACCGGCTACGAACAGGCGATCCTGCCCTACGGCCTGCTGCTGTCGACGTTCGCGGTCGCGTTTACGGGCTTCACGGGCTGGCATGGCGGCAAGTTGGTGTTCGAGTATCAAGTCGGGGTCGCTTCCAACGGCAAATGATTGTTTTGCGGCGTTTCGAGCCAGTCGGGGGTGAGATCCGGCATCGCGGGCTTGGCCAGTACGAGCAGCAGCACGCCGGTCATCGTGGCGATCATCGCACAGACGAGCGGGAGCGGGGACGGCGGGATGTAGTCGCCGCGGCGTTCGCTCATCTGGACGACGGTGTGGCCGATCAGCGCGTGGAGCGCGACCAGCAGGCCGACCGCGACGAGCTTGGCGAACATCCAGGGGACGAAGACTTCTCGCAGGAATATCAACGCCGTACCCGCGGAAACCGCAATCACGGCGGCGGGCGTTACGATGCGCGTATAGCCGTAGTTGGTGATGCGCCGGAGCCGCGCATAATCCGCCTGTTCCTCGCCCGCTTCATGCTTGCCGAGTACCAGCGGCAAGGCGATCAGGCCTGCGCTCCACAGGATCAGCGCGGCAATATGCAGCGCTTTTACCACCGTCAGGATCATGTTGCGGCACCGGTTTGTGTCATTTGTCGCCAGCTACGGTGCGCAATCCAGCCGATTGTTGCCGCATATGGGAGCATCCCTGGCACCCACATGATCAGCCCGGCGAGTTGCTGGTCCGCGATCGGCCCGATCCCGAACGGCACCGTGCTGGTCGCATGGACGGCATAGAGCGGTCGCGTGGCGAAGGTGAGCAACGCGCCGAGAAAGCCCATCTGGACCGCACCGCCGACGATCCCAGTCACCGCCTGCGCAGGTGAGGCCGTACCGACCGCAGTCCAGAACGCCCACCCCGCCGACAGCAACGCGAGCTGCATGACCCAGTAGAGCGCGACATTGCCGAGCGCGGCGTCATAGGCGACCGGCCAGTGCCACGCCCACAGCATCACGGTCGACCCGAACAGCACGGCGGGAACGCGCTTGCCCAGCCACGGCGCGGGAAAGGCGATTGCGAGCAACGGGGCGGCCAGCGTGAACAGCAGCAAATGGTGCACCGCGCGCGCCGCGAACAGCGCGATCGTCAGCGCACAGAGCGGCGACACAAAGGCGAGCGCAAGCACCGCCAGCGCGAGCAAACCTGCCTGGCGGCGGGACCCGGACAGGCGCCACATCATCAGCGCGCCCGCGCCGAGCATCGCCGCGATCAGCACGGGATCACCGTTCCACTGGTCTGCCCAGGTCGCCGGCACGGGGGCCGGCCCGCAATAACGTTGCTGCCAATCGATGATACGTCCCCGTTTTTTGGTGGTTCCTGTGACCACCACCCAAGGCGAACGCACCAAGCGGCGGAGGGTTCAGGCGGCGTGCGCAACCTTTCGGGCGATCGTGCGTGCGCTTGCCGCCCGCGGCAGCTTCCGCCAAAGCACCAGCGGTGGCGGAAGGGACGGCGCAGTGGATGCCGGATCGATGGCCAAGCTGATGGAATCCCGCGTGACTTTGACGACAATCGCGCTGTCCGGCGGCGCGGGGATCTTGGGCGGCGCGATGAATGCGCTGGCCGGCGGCGGGACGTTCGCGACGCTGCCCGCGCTGATCGCGCTCGGGCTGCCCGCGAATACCGCCAATGCGACCTCGAACGTCGCGCTGCTACCCGGTGCCGCAACGAGCAGTTGGGCATTCCGCCGCGAACTGGCACCCGTCGGGGGCGTCAACGTGGGGTTGCTCGCGGGGATCACCTTCGTCGGCGGGCTGGCCGGGAGTGCGCTGCTGGTGGTCACGCCGACGCGGGTGTTCGACCTGCTGATCCCGTGGCTGTTGCTGATGGCGCTGGTCGTGATCGCGTTCGGCAGCCGCGCGGCGGAGGCGCTCCACGCCCGCGTCACGATCGGGCCGCGCGCGTTGATCGCCGCACAGACGCTCCTGGGGATCTACGGCGGCTATTTCGGGGGCGGGGTCGGGTTGATGATGACCGCGGTCTACGGGTTGCTTGCGAGCGTATCCCCCCGCGCGCTGTTCGCGCCGCGCACGTTGATGCTCGGGGTCGCCAATGCCGCGGCCGCGGTGGTGTTCATCTCGACCGGACTGGTCGCTTGGGCGGCGGCGGTGCCGATGCTGTTCGGCGCGATCGTCGGCGGGTGGATCGGCGCGGTGATCGGCAAGCGCCTGTCGCCCGGGGTGGTGCGCGGCTGGACGCTGTTCGTCACCGCCGCGACCACGATCGTGTTCTTCGTCCGCGCCTATTTCTGATTGGGAAGCGTGAGGAGTGCGGCGACAAGCTTCGGGTCGTCCTTGGGGTCGATCGCTGCCTTGTAGACGGACCGCATCTTGGCGACTTCGGCGGTCCAAGTCTTCGCGTCGAGTTTGGGCTGGGTTAGCAGCATCTCGGGCGAATGGCAGGCGGTGCAGTTCGTCGTGAGGATCTCGGCGCTCGCCGGGAGCATCGTCGTCTCGTCGGGAAGCGCGATCGTCTGCGACGTCAGCGCGATCGGGGCGGCCTGACCGGCGGGGGCGGTGTCCGACGATGCCGCGGTGCGGCTGCACGCGCCGAGCAGCAGCAGCGCGGCGAGCGATGCGCGGCTCATGCCACCACCACGCGTGCGGTTTCGATGCTGCTGCGCATATAGCCTCCGGGGTTCCAGATCGGCGCGGGCTTCTGCCCTTCGCCGCGCGTGTTGGTGGTGCGCACGGCAAGCTCGTGCGGCCCCCGCGCCAGACCCGTCAGCGGCATCGCCCAGCGACGGAAGCTGTATGGCCCGTGGTCGGGGCCGAGTTGCGCCTGTTGCCACTGCGCGCCGCCGTCGAGCGAGACCTCGACCTTGGCGACGCCCGCATCCCCGCCCATTGCGATCCCGCGCGCTTCCTGCGGGGTGGTGCGGGTGAAGAAGGCGCGCGGCGGCATCCGGCTGATCGGCACGGTCGGGAAACCGGTCGCGCCGGGCTTGACCCCGGCATCCTCGGTCTCGGGGATCTGATACGCCTTCGCCATCCAGAAGCCGGTGTCGGGGCCGGTCAGCAATTCGATCGAATCGAGCGCCTTGACCCAATAGGTCGAATACCAGCCCGGCACAATCAGCCGGAGCGGGAAGCCGTTGAGCAGCGGAAGCGCCGCGCCGTTCATCCCATAGGCGACGATCACGTCGTCGTCCTCCGCATGATCGAGCGCGAGCGACTTGGCGAAATGCGGGGCATCGCCGGGGGGCTGGTCGAGCCCGGCGCATTTGACCTGCACCACGCCCGGCGCGGTGCCGGCGCGCGCGATCAGGTCGCGCAGCCGGACGCCGGTCCAGCGCGCATTGCCCATCGCGCCATTCCCCCATTGCGCGCCGGGGACGCGCGGGCCGAACAATCCACGCGAATTGCCCGAGCATTGGTTGACCGCAGTGACCGTGACTTGCGGCATCGCCTGGATCTCGGCTAGCGAGAGCGACACCGCGCGTTTGACCGCACCACCGATGCGGAGCCGGAACGCGGCGGCGTCCACCGACAGCGGAATGTCGGCATAATGCCAGCGCACGAAGAACCGGTAGTTGGGGGTGACGGGATCGTCCTGAAGCGCGCCGTCGAACGCCGCCATCGGGGTTTCAAGCAGCGGCGCGCGGCTGCGCTGGAGGATCATCCCCTTCTTGCCGGGGAAGGCATCGGTCAGCGGGCGTTGCCCGGTGCCCTCGGACAGGCCGAGATCGATCGTTGGCTGCGCGCCCATCGCCTGCGCCCCCATCCCCTTTGCCCAAAGCGGCGCGCTGGCGAGGGCGCCGACGCCGAGGCCCCCGAGCGCGAGCGCGGCGCGACGATCCACGGAGTCAGCCATGCTGGATCGCCACCGGCACGAATCGCGCGACCTGCTTGCCGACGAGCGAGAGCTGCTCGATCACCGCGGCGTCGCTCGCCCCGCCGTCTTCGTCGAACTTGGTCAGCTGCGTGTTGACCGCCGCGGCGAACGGCGTCGGCCAGCCGCGCAGCGCATGGACGATCGAGCGCAGCGCCGCGATCGTGCTGCCCGTCGCCTGCCAGCCATAAGCGGTCGCGATCAGCCCGACCGGCATGTCCGCAAGATACGGGCGGTGCGGATCGCGCGCGGTTTCCTCGAGCAGGTCGAGCGCATTCTTGACAACGCCCGAGATGCTGCCGTGATAGCCGGGCGAGGCGATGATGACCGCGGACGCCTGCCGCATCGTCTCGACGAATTCGTTTTCCTCGGGCGTGCGCGTCGTCGCCCGCGGGTCGTAGAGCGGGAGCCGCGCCATGTCCGCGCCGCCGAACATCCGCGTGCGGAAGCCTTCGCGCCCCGCGGCGTCGAGCGCGATCCGCAGCGCGCGTTCGGTGGAGGAAACGCCACCGATCGTCCCGCCGATACCGACGACGAGGGGCTGATCGGGCTGGGTTTCGGCCATCGGTTGGGGCTTTCGGCTGGGCCGCCAGGCGACCGGGAGCGGGTTCAATAGCCCGACCCGCGCTTTGCCTCAATGCTTTGCGCTGCGCCGCGGCAGATGCTTTTGGACGGCTGTGCAACATCGCTCGCTCCGCGCGCCCTGCGCTGCTAGATGCCCTGAAATGCCTGTTCCCTGCTTGCGCGGTCTGTCCTATACAGATAACACACTAATCCGTCCGGCTTTCGGGATCTGGTGAGCATGCGCCGTTACCCTTTTGACGCATCCGATCGTGACGATCCGCGCAACCCGCTGGACCTGACGAACGGCGTGCCCCCGCCCGAGCGCTATTTGCGCGAAGCCCCGTACGAGCCCGAGGACGATGACCGTCCGAATGGGCGTCCGCGCGGGACGCGGCAGCGGATCAACTGGACACGCTGGATCATGCGCGGTCTTGCGGCGGGGATCGTGCTGTTCGTGCTTGCGGTCGCGTGGCTTGCGGTGACCGCGCCTTTGTCCAAGTCGCTCCAGCCGCCGACGCCGCCGAGTGTCACGCTGCTGGCGGACGACGGCACGCCGATCGCGCGGCGTGGGGCGATCGTGGGCTCGTCGGTCGATGCGGCGAAGCTGCCGAAGAATGTCACCAACGCGTTCCTCGCGATCGAGGACCGCCGGTTCCGCTCGCATTGGGGGATCGACCCGCAGGGAATCGCGCGCGCGTTCGTCCACAATGTCCGCTCGACCGGGCGCGACCAGGGCGGGAGCACGATCACGCAGCAGCTGGCGAAGAACGCGTTCCTCGATTCGGACCGGACCGCCGCGCGGAAAATCCGCGAAGTGCTGATCGCCTTCTGGCTGGAAGCGTGGCTCACCAAGGACCAGATCCTGTCGCGCTATCTGTCGACGGTCTATTTCGGCGACAACACCTACGGCCTGCGCGCCGCCGCGAAGCATTATTTCGGGCGGACGCCGGAGAATCTGTCGATCGCGCAAGGCGCGATGCTCGCCGGGCTGGTCAAGGCGCCGTCGCGGCTGGCACCGACGGTCAACCTGTCCGGCGCACGGGCGCGTGGCGCACTGGTGTTGCGCGCGATGGTCGAGGGCGGGTTCCTCGACAAGGAAACTGCGGCTTCGGTGCGCCCCGCACGGCTCGCGACCGACCGCGTCGCGCCGCTCCCCAACGGGACCTATTTCGCGGATTGGGTGCTCCCGGCTGCACGCGACCAGGCGGGCGACCTGGCGCGCGAGAGCAAGGTCCGCACGACGCTCGACCGCCGGCTGCAAAGTGCGGCGGAACGCTCGGTCAAGCGCGCGGGATTGCGGCAGGCGCAGGTCGCGCTGGTCGCGATGCGCCCCGATGGCCGCGTGGTCGCGATGGTCGGGGGCAAATCCTATGCCGACAGCCCGTTCAACCGCGCGACGCAGGCGATGCGGCAGCCCGGATCGGCGTTCAAGCTGTTCGTCTATCTGGCGGCGATGCGGCACGGGATGACGCCGGATTCGATCGTCGACGACAAGCCGATCACGATCGCCAACTGGAGCCCGCGCAATTCGGACGGGCGCTATCTTGGCCCGATCACGCTGCGCCAGGCGTTCGCACGCTCGTCCAACGTGGCGGCGGCGCGGATCACGCAGGAAGTGGGCGTTGCCAAC
This sequence comes from Sphingomonas sp. PsM26, assembly GCA_030433805.1. Classification (GTDB taxonomy): domain Bacteria; phylum Pseudomonadota; class Alphaproteobacteria; order Sphingomonadales; family Sphingomonadaceae; genus Sphingomonas. The sequence goes on from JARUXA010000016.1 coordinate 67,498, forward strand.
GTCATCAAGGCAGCGCGCGACCTAGGCGTGACGACGCCGATCCCGAACGAGGCGACGATCGCGCTGGGGACGGCGAGCATGTCGCTGCTCGAACTGACGCAGGCCTATGCCGCGATCGCCGCCGAGCAATATCCGGTCCGCGCGCGCGGGCTGGAGGATCCGCCCGAGCGCGGGATGCTCGCGAGCCTGACCAATCGCCCCAAGGCATTGTCGGGGACGATCCGCGACGAGATGCTCGACCTGTTGTCCGCCTCGGCGGAAGCGGGGACGGGGCGTGCGGCGGCGTTGTCGGTCAAGACCTACGGCAAGACGGGTACGACGCAGGACAGCCGCGATGCGCTGTTCGTCGGCTTCGCCAACGGGCTGGTCGTCGGCGTGTGGGTCGGCAATGACGACAACACCCCCAACGCGGGGCTGTCGGGCGGCGGCGTGCCCGCGCGGGTGTGGCGTGATTTCATGCAGCAGGCGCTCGGCGTCGGCGCGGCGTTCGTGCCCGAGGCTGTGCCCGAGGTGATCGACCCCGATGCCAATGGCTATGAGGAGACGATCGAGAACTTCCTCGATCCGCAGAACATCCCGCCGGTCGAGGGGGAGATCCCCGGGATCGGGCGGGTGCGGCTGCGCAACGGGCAGTTCGATTTCGAGCCCAACCGCGAAGGGGGACGCGAGGACGACCGCGGTCGCCGTCGCCGCAATGAGGACGAGGATCGTGCCCCGCCGCCCGAGGGGTATGAGGACGAGCAATAGCGCGGCTGGTGCAATGGCGCGGCTTTGGGTACACGCGCCTTGAAACCATGAGCGCTTCCCCGGCGAAGGCCTGGGTCCAGTCGCGATGGCGGATGTAACGGAGCACAGCCCGCGGCAATGTCCGGCCCGCTGCTGGGCTCCGGCCTTCGCCGGGGAAGCGCATCAGGACTATATGCATTTTATCGGCGTGATGCCGCGTTGTTCCAAGGATACCCATGACCGACCAGAAAAGCGACAGCCAGAAATGCGGACTCGTCGCCGTCCTCGGCGCCCCTAACGCGGGCAAGTCGACGCTCGTCAACGCGCTGGTCGGGCAGAAGGTCGCGATCGTCAGCCCCAAGGCGCAGACCACGCGCGTGCGGCTGATGGGCGTCGCGATCGAGGGTGACACGCAGTTGCTGCTGGTCGACACGCCCGGCATCTTCGAGCCCAAGCGCCGGTTCGACCGCGCGATGGTGCAGGCGGCGTGGGGCGGGGCGGAAGGTGCCGACGTGCTCGCTTTGGTGGTCGACGCCAAGGGCGGGTTGCCGACCAAGGTCACCGACATCGCGACCGCGATCAAGGATCGGCCCGAACCCAAGTACCTGATCCTCAACAAGGTCGATCTGGCCGACAAGGCGAAGCTCTTGCTGCATGCCGAGCGGCTCAATGGCTTGGTCACGTTCGACGAGACGTTCTTCGTCAGCGCCTCGACCGGGGACGGGCTGCCCGAGTTGAAGGCGCATCTCGCGGCGCGGATGCCCGCCGAGCCGTGGCATTTCCCCGAGGACCAGGTCTCCGACGCGACCGAGCGCAGCCTTGCGTCGGAAGTGACACGCGAGCAGATCTTCCTCCAGCTCCACGCCGAACTGCCCTACGCCTCGGCGGTCGAGACCGAACAATATCTCGAGCGCGAGGACGGATCGGTCGAGATCCACCAGCAGATCCTGGTCGAACGCCCGACCCAGCGCGCGATCGTGCTCGGCAAGGGCGGCACGCGAATCAAGGAAATCGGCGCGCGCGCGCGGACCGAACTCAGCCACATCATGGGGCGGCCGGTGCATCTGTACCTGCACGTCAAGGTCCGGCCCGGCTGGGATGACGAGCGCGACGTGTACCGCGACATGGGGCTTGATTGGGTGGAGTGAACGCCGACCCTCCACTGTGACGCTTCCCCGGCGAAGGCCGGGGCCCAGTCGTGATGTCCGGGGTAACGCAGCGCACCGCCTAGCCTCTAGCGTTCCTCTCCTGGGCCCCGGCCTTCGCCGGGGAAGCGCTGGAGGGGGTTAGGCGAGCATCTGCTCCACCCATTCCGGCACAAGCACCCCCGCCGCGCCGAGCCGCGTCTCGTGGAAATACCCGCTCCCCGCCGACCGCTCCAGATTGAGTTCCAGCGTCCGCGCGCCGGCATAACGCGCGCCCTGGACGAACCCTGCGGCGGGATAGACCGCGCCCGACGTCCCGATCGAGACGAACAGGTCGGCGTCCGCGAGCGCATGTTCGATCCGCTCCATCTGGTACGGCATCTCCCCGAAGAACACGATGTCGGGCCGCAGGTCGGGTGCGCCGCACGTCGTGCAGACCGACCCCGGCGGCAGCGCCGCGTCCCACGCCACCCGCGCGTCGCACGCCGCGCACAAGGCCGAGCGGAGTTCGCCATGCATGTGGAGCAGCCGTTTCGCGCCGGCGCGTTCGTGCAGGTCATCGACGTTCTGCGTGACGATCAGCAAGTCGCCCTGCCACGCCGCATCCAGCCGGGCGAGCGCCGCGTGCGCCGCATTGGGCGCGACCCCCGCCAGCGCCGCGCGGCGTGCGTCGTAGAAGCGGTGGACCAGTTGCGAGTCCGCCGCGAGCGCCTCGGGCGTGCAGACATCCTCGACGCGGTGCCCCTCCCACAATCCGCCGGGCCCGCGGAAGGTCGCGATCCCGCTTTCGGCTGAAATACCGGCTCCTGTCAGAACCACGATGTTTTCCGTTCCTCGCATGGTATCTCTGTACGCGAGGCTCTAGAGGCCCGGGAGAGGAATTTACGGAGCAAGTGTGATGACCGCGATCGGCATTATCGGGAGCGCGGGGCGCATGGGGCAGGCGCTTGCCGCGGCGGTGCCCGATCTGGGCGCGACGCTCGCGGGCGGGATCGATGCAGGCGGCGATCCGGCGACGCTCGCGCACGAGGCCGACGTGCTGATCGATTTCTCCGCGCCGTCGGCACTCGAGCGCAATCTCGCCGCCGCGCGCCTGACCGGGACGCCGATCCTGATCGGGACGACCGGGCTCAGCCCGACGCATCACGCGCTGGTCGACGCCGCCGCGAGCGAGATCGCGGTGCTGCAGACCGGCAACGTCTCGCTCGGCGTGACATTGCTCGCCAAGCTGGTGCGCGAGGCAGCGGCGCGGCTCGGGCCGGACTGGGACATCGAGATCGTCGAGATGCATCACCGCCACAAGGTCGACGCGCCGTCGGGGACCGCGTTGCTGCTCGGCGAGGCGGCGGCGGCGGGGCGGGGCGCGCCGCTCGCCGAGCTGCGCGTGTCGGACCGCGCGGGTCTGGTCGGTGCGCGCTCGGAAGGGACGATCGGCTTCGCATCGCTCCGTGGCGGATCGGTCGCGGGCGACCATCTTGTCGTGTTCGCAGGGGAGGGCGAGCGGATCGAGCTCGGCCATCGTGCGGAGAATCGCGCAATCTTCGCGCGCGGCGCGATCACCGCGGCGCTGTGGCTCGCGGGCAAACCGGCGGGCCGCTACGCGATGGAAGAGGTGGTCGGGGTGTGAAGAAGGCCGACGTCGTCGATTTCTACGCGCGGCTCGCGGCGGACAACCCGCATCCCGAGACCGAGCTCGAGGCGGGCAACCCGTTCCAGCTGGTCGTCGCGGTCGCCTTGTCGGCGCAAGCGACCGACGTGGGTGTCAACAAGGCCACGCGCCGCCTGTTCGCCGAAGTGACCACGCCCGAGCAGATGGTCGCGCTGGGCGAGGACGGGCTCAAGACGCACATCAAGTCGATCGGGCTGTTCAACACCAAGGCGAAGAACGTCATCGCCCTGTCGGAGCGACTGATCGCGGAGCATGGCGGTGTCGTCCCGAATGATCGTGCCGCGCTCGAACAGCTTCCGGGCGTCGGCCGCAAGACCGCCAATGTCGTGCTCAACGTCGCGTTCGGCGCAGAGACCTTCGCAGTCGACACGCATATCTTCCGCGTGGGAAATCGCACCGGCCTGGCGCGCGGCAAGACCCCGCTCGCGGTCGAACTCAAGCTCGACAAGGCGACGCCGCAGCCGTTCCGGTTGCACGCGCACCATTGGCTGATCCTCCACGGGCGTTATGTCTGCAAGGCGCGAACGCCGGAATGCTGGCGCTGCGTCGTTGCGGATCTCTGCGCGTTCAAGCCCAAGACGCCCCCGCCGAAATCGCGCGCAGCGCAAACGCCGGGGGAGCCGCGTCGAGCCGAGGAATAGTCCATGCGCCTTACCCTGATCGCCACCGCCCTGCTGTCCGTGACAACCGCCGCGGTCGCGCGCGAGAAGACCCCGGATGCGACACCCAATGGGGCAGCGGTCAGCTGCATCCCGCTCGTCCAGATCCGCGAGACACGCGTCCGCGACGACCGCACGATCGATTTCATGATGACCGGCCGCAAGGTCTATCGCAACACCTTGCCCAACGCCTGTCCCAGCCTCGGGTTCGAACAGCGTTTCAGCTATGCGACGAGCCTCAGCCGATTGTGTTCGACCGACATCATCACCGTGCTGTACCAGGCGCCGTATCTGACGCCCGGTGCGAGTTGCGGACTGGGCCAATTCCAGCCGGTGACATTGGCCGCGCGGTGAATCGCCGATGGCGATCGGGAATCGTCGATCGGGGCTGGCGTCGCACCGCGTGCTTTGCTAGGCGAGGGCTCAGGCACCCGTAGCTCAGCTGGATAGAGCGCTGCCCTCCGAAGGCAGAGGCCACTGGTTCGAATCCAGTCGGGTGCACCATTTTCGACCAATCCTCTCCGCATACGTCCGTCGACCACGCTTGACCTTTGCCTGTTCCACTCGCACTAACACAGGTGTCAGTAAGGAGCCGAGTCGATGGCCAAGCTTCCAGCGTTTCCGGGCACGAGCGGTCGCCGCGATTGGCGCACCGCCTTCGACGCGATCCGCAAACTGATGGCGAATGGCGACGACACGACGCAAGTGTTCCGCATCATGCGCGCGCTCAACGTCGGTAACGGCCCCAAAAATTACGCACGTTTGATCGCGACGGTGGAGGGGGGACGCCTCGCCTCGGAACACGTCGAACTGGCCGAACGATTTTCGGATCGCGCCTTCGTCCGGCAGTTTGCCCCCGGCACGGTCGGCGCGGCATATCGCGCGTTTCTGGAGACGACCGGCTATTCCGCAGATGGGTTGGTGCAGGTCAGCAAGATCGACAGCGACGATCAGGTCGCGCATCCCTATGCGTGGTTCGGGCGGCGCGTTCGCGACACGCATGACATCTGGCATGTGCTGACCGGCTACAAGGCGGACGAATCGCTGGGCGAGGCCTGTCTGGTCGCGTTCAGTTATGCGCAGGTCGGCGGGCTCGGCTGGGCGTTCATCGGCGGGGCGGCGGCGCTCAAGAGCCTTTCGGTCACGCGCAACACATTGTTCGCGCGCGCCGTATGGGAAGGCTATCGCAACGGCCGGCGTGCGCGCTGGATTTCGGGCGAGGACTATCTGGCCTTGCTCGCCGAGCCGATCGAGTCCGCGCGTGCCCGGCTCGGGATCGTTACCCCGACCGCCTATCTGAAGGCGCAGCATGTGCTGGGCGCGGAGCTGGCGTCGTATCTCAGCGCGCGTCGCGATCTTGCGGCAACCCCCGAACTCGCCAACTGAGCAAGCCAGTTGCATCCGCCGAACCCGTCTTCGCGGCGGGGATGCATCACGCAAATTGCGAAACGTGACCAAGCGGGTAGAGCGGGCGCAATGCTGACGCGTCTTGTCCTCACCGATTTCCGGAATCACGCCACGCTGGCGATCGCGCCCGGTCCGGGGTTCGTCGTGCTGACGGGGGAGAATGGCGCGGGCAAGACCAATGTGCTCGAGGCGGTGTCGCTGCTGGCGCCGGGACGCGGGTTGCGGCGCGCGGGGCTTGGCGAGATGGCGCGGCAGGACGGGCCGGGCGGGTTCGGGATCGCCAGCGACCTCGGCGGCGATGTCGCGATCGCGACCGGCGCGCAGCCGAATGCGCCCGAGCGGCGGATCGTCCGCGTGCAGGGGAGCGCGGTGGCGGCGACGCAATTGGCGGAATGGCTGACCGTTCTATGGCTGACCCCGGCGATGGACCGGCTGTTCGTCGAACCCGCGGGTGAGCGGCGGCGGTTTCTCGACCGGCTCACGCTCGCGCTCAGCCCCGGCCATGCGGTCCACGCCAATCGCTACGAGGCAGCGATGCGCGCCCGCAATCGCCTGCTGGGGGAGGAGGGACGCCCCGACCCCGAATGGCTGCGCGCATTGGAAGCGCAGATGGCGGAACACGGCATAGCGATTGATCTCGCGCGGCGCGATACGGTCGCGGCGCTCGGGCTGCGGCTGATCGAGCAACCCGACGGGCCGTTCGCGCGCGCCGGGCTCGACCTCATCGGCTGGACGGGTGCGGGGGAAACGCTCGCCGCCGATCTCGCACAGAGCCGGGCGCGCGATGCCGCCGCGGGACGTGCGCTGGTCGGGCCGCATCGCTGCGATCTGGCGGTGACGCATCTCGGCAAGGGGCAGGCCGCGTCGCTGTGTTCGACCGGCGAGCAGAAGGCGCTGCTGCTCGGCGTGATCCTCGCGCATGCCGAACTGGTCGCGGAGCGGACCGGGATGACGCCGGTGCTGTTGCTCGACGAAGTCGCTGCGCATCTCGATCCGGTGCGGCGGGCGGCGCTGTTCGCGCGGCTCGGCGGGATCGGGCAAGTATGGATGACGGGCACTGAAGATGCGTTGTTCGCCGATCTCGGGCGCGATGCGCTACGGCTCACGCTCGGGGCGGGAGCCGGCTGAACCGCGACTGTCGATGAGGCTCACGCGTTGTTAAAGGGTCGGGGGCTAGGCGAGCGGGAACGGGCGGGGGCCTGGAGACCACCGATGAGCTTCGACCGCAAATCCGTTCTTGCCGCCGCCTTTGCAGCGATCGCGCTGGCGGGGGGTGCGCTTCCCGCGGCTGCACAGGACCGCTGGGACTGGGGTGGCGGACGTGCGGGTGATCGCGATTACCGATTGAGCGGCGCAGGCGTGCCGATCCTCTTCCCCGAACTGCGCCAGACCAATCGCGGCCGCGCATTCGTGCTGCGAAACTTCGACCTCAATCGTGATGGCCGGATCAACCAGCGCGAAGCGGATGCCGCCAACCGCGCGTTCGCGCAGGTCGCCGGGCCGCGCCGTGACCGGTTCGACTGGGCCGCGCGCGACCGCGTCGTCGTGGTCGAGGACCGCCGCGGACCGCCGCGCGGCGGCTGGGACCAAGGCGCGATGCGCGGCTACGGCTTCCGCCAGACCGCGCGCGGCGCAATGATGCGGCTCGACGAGGACGTGCTGTTCGCGACCGACAGCGCAGTGCTGCGCCCGGGCGCGATCGACAAGCTCAAGGGCCTTGCCGACTATCTCCGCTCGGATTCGGGCGTGCGCGTCGCGATCGACGGCTACACCGATTCGCGCGGGACCGATGCGCACAACCAGGCGCTGTCCGAGCGCCGCGCGGATGCGGTGCGGACCGCGTTCGACCAGATGGGTGTCACGCGCGCGCGCTTCTCGGTCGTCGGGCATGGCGAGGCGAGCCCGGTCGCGCCCAACACGACGCCCCAGGGCATGCGCCAGAACCGCCGCGTCGAGGTCACGCTGCTCGGACAGCGCGCCGACCGCTTCGCGCGCTGACACCCGTCTGCGTCGCTCCGGATCCCGCCGGGGCGGCGCAGGACGCGCATGCCATTTCGCTTCCGTTTCCAGCCCTGAATCCCTATACGCTTGGCATGGCAGAAGACCCCAATACCAACGACTATGGCGCAGACTCGATCAAGGTGCTCAAGGGCCTCGACGCAGTGCGCAAGCGGCCCGGCATGTACATCGGCGATACCGACGACGGTTCGGGCCTCCACCACATGGTGTTCGAGGTTTCCGACAACGCGATCGACGAGGCGCTCGCCGGGCACTGTGACCGGATCGACATCACGCTCAACGCCGACGGATCGGTCACGGTCGAGGATAACGGTCGCGGGATCCCGACCGGCATTCACACCGAGGAAGGCGTCAGCGCCGCCGAAGTGATCATGACCCAGCTCCACGCAGGCGGTAAGTTCGAGAACACGTCGAACGACAATGCGTACAAGGTCTCGGGCGGGCTTCACGGCGTCGGCGTCTCGGTCGTCAACGCGCTGAGCGAATGGCTCGATCTGACGATCTTCCGCGACGAGCAGGAGCATTACATGCGCTTCGCGTTCGGCGATGCGGTCGCTCCGCTCAAGATCGTCGGCCCCGCGCCGGGCAAGAAGGGGACGCGCGTCACCTTCTTCCCCAGCCCTGCGACGTTCAAGATTACCGAGTTCGATTTCGACAAGCTCGAGCATCGCTACCGCGAGCTCGCCTTCCTCAATTCGGGCGTTCGGTTGTTCCTCAACGACGCGCGGCACGAGGACGTGAAGACGGTCGAGCTCTATTACGAGGGCGGGATCGCCGCGTTCGTGAAATATCTCGATCGCAACAAGGCCGCGCTGATGCCCGAGCCGGTTGCGATTTCGGGCACGCGCGACGACGTCACGATCGACGTAGCGCTCGAGTGGAACGACTCTTATTACGAGAACGTCCTCGCCTTCACCAACAACATCCCACAGCGCGACGGCGGCACCCACATGGCCGCGTTCCGCGCGGCGATGACGCGGACCCTCAATAATTATGCCGAGAAATCCGGCATGTTGAAGAAGGAGAAGGTCAGCCTCACCGGCGACGACATGCGCGAGGGGCTCACCGCGATCGTCTCGGTCAAGCTGCCCGACCCCAAGTTCAGCAGCCAGACCAAGGACAAGCTCGTCTCGTCCGAGGTGCGCCAGCCGCTCGAATCGCTGATGGCGGACAAGCTTGCCGAATGGCTCGAGGAAAACCCGGCGCACGGCAAGGCGATCGTCCTCAAGATCATCGACGCCGCCGCCGCGCGCGAAGCCGCGAAGAAGGCGCGCGAACTGACCCGGCGCAAAGGCGTGATGGATATCGCCTCGCTCCCGGGCAAGCTCGCGGATTGCCAGGAGCGCGATCCGGCGAAGTCGGAGCTGTTCCTGGTCGAGGGCGACTCGGCTGGCGGATCGGCCAAGCAGGGGCGTGACCGCCACTTCCAGGCGATCCTCCCCTTGCGCGGCAAGATCCTCAACGTCGAGCGCGCGCGGTTCGACCGGATGCTGTCCTCGAAGGAAATCGGCACGCTGATCCAGGCCATGGGCACGGGCATCGGGCGCGACGACTTCAACGTCGAGAAGCTGCGCTACCACAAGATCGTCATCATGACCGACGCAGACGTCGATGGCGCGCATATCCGCACGCTCTTGCTGACGTTCTTCTACCGTCAGATGCCCGAGATCATCACCAAGGGGCACCTCTACATCGCGCAGCCGCCGCTCTACAAAGCGACGCGCGGGCGGTCCGAAGTGTATCTCAAGGACGACAGCGCGCTCGACGAATATCTGGTCGAGAATGGCGTCGCGAGCGTCGTGCTCGAAGGTGCGCAGGGGTCGCGGTCGGGCGCTGACCTGCGGACGCTGGTCGATCATGCGCGCCGGATGCGGACGCTGATGCGCTTCGTGCCCAGGCGGTATGACCCGACGATCGTCGAGGCGCTCGCGATGGGTGGTGCGCTCGATCCGGCGCTCGACATGGACGCACGGCGCGAGCGCGTGGTGCAGGTCGTCCGTGGGCTCGACGCGGCGGATCAGGACGCACGCTGGTCGGCGACGCTCGCCGAGGACGGCGGCTTCCATGTCGAGCGGGTGTGGCGCGGCGTGACCGATCACCACATCATCGAGGCGGCGTTCCTCGGTTCGGCGGAGGCGCGCAAGCTCCACACGCTCGCGGCGGAACAGGCCGAGGCGTTCGTCGATACCGCCCGTCTCGTGTCGAACAAGGCAGCTGCAGCAGCCCAGGCCGAAGCCGATGCGGCGGCGGACGAAGCCGAGGCGACCGCGCCCGAGGGTGGCCGTGCCGGCGCGCCCGCGACGGTGAGCAAGGGCTCGACGATGGTCGCGCGCCCGTCGCAGTTGCTCGACGCGATCCTCGCTGCCGGGCGGAAGGGTCTCGCGATCCAGCGGTACAAGGGGCTGGGCGAGATGAATGCGGAGCAATTGTGGGAAACCACGCTCGATCCGCAGAATCGCTCGATGCTCCGCGTCGAGGTCGACCAGGCGGATGTCGCGGACGAGATCTTCACGCGCCTGATGGGCGACGTGGTCGAACCGCGCCGCGAGTTCATCCAGGAGAATGCGCTGAGCGTCGCCAACCTCGACGTTTAAGCGAATAGCGAATGGGCAGGATGCGTCGATCAAGACGCATCCCGCCCTTCGCGACTAATCGGTCGGATGCAGTTCGCCGTCGAGCTCGGTTGCTTCCCGCACGACCGCGATGTTGTCGCCGGTGTCGCGCATTTCATACAGCTTGCCGCGGGCGTTCTGGAACGGGCGGTGCAGCACCATCATCAGCGTGCCGTCGAAACGGCGGAAGACCATGCCGTGCCCGCTATCGGCGCGGACCAGCGGCGGCAATTGGTCCCATGGTCCTTCGATCGAACCGGTGCGCGAGCGCGCGACGCTCTGGACGTAGCCGTTGGCGTCATAGCTCGACCACAGCATCAGCAGCGTGCCGGTGCGGGTGCGGATCAGCTCGGGGCCGTCGGTCACGTAATTCGTCTCGGCCTTGCGCGGGACCCATGGCGCGTCGGACGCCTTGAACAGCAGCCGCGGCGGTCCGGCGGCGCGCAGGGTGTCGTCGAGCGGAATCGCCTCGATCGTGCCGTCACCGACCTGCACCCATTCGTGCGCGTAGACGAGCCAGGGCTTGCCCGCGGGATCGACATAGAGCGTCCCGTCGAGCGACATCCGGCTCTTGTCGACCAGCGGTTCGCCGTTCCGCACGAGCGTGAACGGACCGGTCAGCGCATTGCTCACCGCCAGCAGCGTGCTGCGTCGGATCGGGCGGCGCTGGTCCGTCGCGGGGATCGGCGCGGAATCGTTGTAGAAAGTGGCGAAGAGATACCAGCGTCCACGCCAGCGGTGGACCTCGGGTGCCCAGGCACCGTCGTTCGCCCAAAGGCCCTTGGGCAGCGTGAACACGACGCGCGGTCTGGTCCAGCTCTTCAGGTCGCGGCTGGTGTACGCCATGATTCCGATGCCAGCGTCGCCGGTCATGCGGCGATCGTTCTTGGTGTAGAGATAATAGGTGCCGCTCTTACGGTCGGCGACGATCCAGGGATCGTGCAGCGGCATGTCGGGCATGCGCAGCGTGGCTGCGGGACGGGCCGGGGCGGGCGGCCCGGCGACCGCAGGCGCGATCGCGAGCAGGGCCGCGAGAGCGGTCAGCGTCCGGTGGCGCATGGCGTTTTCCCGATGGTTCGTGTGAGCAGCAGCGTCGCAATCGCGCGGGCCGGGACGGTGGTCCCCGAAACGCAGGAGCCCGTGTGGCTCCGGTCGGTCAGCACCATCTGCGCATGCCAGCCACGCGGGAGGCTCAGCGCGCGCGGGTTGATCCCGCCGTTGACATGGACGAGCACCAGCGTCCGCCCATCGGGGGATAATGCGCCTGCGGTATCGAGATCGTCGACCGGCACGAGGCGGTAACCGGGCCTGATGTACCGGCTGAATTGCGCCATCGCCCAATATTTGCGCGTCACGTGAATTGCGTGCGGCCCGGCGGCGGGCACGCGGAGATCGGCCTTCACCAGTCCCCAGTTCGAACCCGGCCCGGACAATGCGGTATTCTCGGTCGCCTGCCAGAAGACCCAGGCGGCGGGTTCGAGCCGCTTCAGGTCGAGCACGACATGCTCGGCAAAGGCGAGCGCGGAGGGCATGCCCTCGAAGTCCTGCGGGTCCTTGTCGAGCGGCGTATCGTTCTCGCTCATCCAGAGCTTGATTCCCGAAGCGCGCGCGACGTCGCGCACCCCGGTCTGGTTGACCGTGCCGTAGCTGTGGACGTTGAGCTGCCCGACCCGCGCGCGCGTTGCCTTTGGGTAGGCGGCCCAGTCCTGCAGGAACAGATGCGAATTCGTTTCGTCGGGTGCTGCGATGACGGTCGCAAGACCGCGCGCCTTCAAGGCCGCGTCCGTCGCGTCGATCATCATCGCCTGGCGCGCGGGCGACCAATGCGCGCCTTCCTGCGTGTTCTTGGCGAACCAATAATCGGTGTTGGGCTCATTGACGGGGGAGAGCGTGCGGAAGGTGATTCCGTGGCGATGCTGCAGCTCGTCCACGACGCGCGCCATATAGTCGGCGAAGGGGCGTTCGAATCCGGGGCGGAGATTGTCGTCCGTGCCCTTCTCGGCACCCGACACCCGACCCGATACGGTCATGAACCACGGGGGCGAGTTCGAGAAAGCCTCGAAGATCGGTTCGCGCACGCGGACACGGATTGCATCCAGCCACCACCGCTGGCTCGTGTCCTGCGACCAGTCCCACATCGCCGCGTCATCCGCGCGCCACCAGTCCCGACCGGTGGCACCTGCCGGTTGCCGCCAGAAGCCGGGAATCGCGGCACCCGGCCGCAGATAGGCCGGTGTATCCGCCGCATTGCCGCCGCCGATATTATAGCGTGCGATCGTCCAGCCGAGCCCGTCCGTACCGTAGAACAGGTCGGCGAGACGCGCGCGATCGGCTTCGGGCCAGCCGCCGGTGACGTGCGCGAACCAGGCGAGCGCGGTGCCCCAGCCTTCGAACATCGTGGACGGACGCTCGACCGCCGGACGGATCGTGACCGATACCGTCGGTTCCTGCGCTACCGCCGAAGTGGCGAGGCATAAGGCGGCAACGCAGGCGGCGAAACGGCTGGAGCGTGGCCGCTTCATTCCACGAAGGGTTCGACGATCGTCGTCCGCCCGCACAGGAAGATGTCGGCGACCAGCCGGAGCGGGCTGACATCGACATCGGAGACACCCGCATGGACGATCTCGGCGAAACGGCGGTAAAGGCCGGGATATTCGCCGTGCAGATCGACCGCAGCGGTCGGCGCCGCACCGCCGTCGATCGAGAGCTCACCCCCGCCCTTGGCGAGCGTCAGCGTGCCCGCGTCGGTCTCGACGACGATGTCCCAGCTTTGCGGGCCCTCCTGGCGGAAATCGAGGTCCATCGCGATCGCCGTGCCCGCGGTGTCGCGGAACCCGACGCGCGCCGCGATCGGCGCGGCACGATTGGCGGGAACATCGAGATCGGCCTGTTCGACGAACATCGGGTTGGGCAGGATGCGCGTCGCGATCGACAGCGCGTTGATGCCCGGATCAAACACACCGAACCCGCCCGGCTCCCAGATCCAGTCCTGTCCGGGATGCCAGACGCGGACGTCCTCGCGCCACGTGATCGTGGCAGCGCGGATCGTGCGGTCGGCGAGCCACGCGCGCGCGGGTTCGACCCCATCGGCGAAGCGCGAATGCCAGCTCGCGAACAGGCTGATGCCACGTGCATCGGCGGCTTCACGCAACGCTTCCACTTCGGACAGTGTCGCGCCGGGGGGCTTTTCGAGGAAGACGTGCCAGCCCTGGTCGATCGCGAATTGCGCGATGCGGCGGCGGACTTGCGGCGGGGTGCACAGGGCGACCGCGTCGATCGCCATGCCGCTGGCGGCCAAAGCTTCGATATCGTGGAAATGCGGTTTGCCGTCGGTGCTGTCGCCACTGCGGCTGACGGTGGCGACGAGATCGAAATCGGGGATCCCGGCGATTGCGGGCAGATGCTGATCCTTGGCGATCTTGCCCATGCCGACGACGGCGATGCGGATCGGCGCGCTCACAGCGAACGCCCCGTAATCACGTTGCGCTGCCTGTCGCGGTGCAGGCGTTCTCTGGTTGCGGTCATGCGAAATCCTTGACGCTGAATTGAAAGTGCGCGGAACCACGGGCCGTGTCGGCAGCACGCGTGCCCCGGGTGTCGACGATGAAAGCTGGGTTGTAGCCGTTCATGCCGACATCCCCTTGTTCCGTACCCGGTGCCAGGCAGCAAGCCCTGCGGGGGATGTATCCGGCTGACTGCACCGCGGCTCCGCTCCTCTTATTTGTTTGACAATAACCCCGACTAATGACCCGTCAAGCAGGTTTCCCATTGGCGAGGTAAGGGCATGTCGTAGCCTTTCGTCGGCGGCCTAGCGGTCGCGCAGAGACGTCTATTGGATCGGCAATGTAGACTTGGAACCGATTTACCGGGGGATGCGGTTCATTGCGCGTCCCGATCATCGCGGAGATGACAATGGTCTGGGGGCACGCGGAAAGTCTCACCCCGCTGTTGCGCAATCAAAATTGGCTGATATTGTCAGACAAGAAACGGAATAATGCCGTGGGTGGGGAGACTGAACGTGGCGTTGGGCCGAGCATTTATCGTGATTGGCCTAATCGGTTCCGCGCTCGTGGGCACGGCTGTCGCCCAGCAGCTTCCACCGCGGGTTGAGGACGCGGAGGATGCGCCCGCCTGTTCTGCCGCGCGGAACCCCGTGGTCGCTGACGGCGAACGGCAACTGGCGATCGTTCCCCGACTGGGACGCGCGCACGTCACGCCCGCCAGCAAACAATCCGCCTATCTGATGGTCTATTTCAAGGACGATACGCATTCGCTGTACTTCGCGACGTCGCGGGACGGGCACGCGTTCACCGATGTAAACGCGGGGCGACCGATCCTGTCGGGCCGGTCGATCGCGGATCAGAAGGGCGTTCGCGATCCGCACATCATGCGCGGCCCCGATGGTGCCTTTTACATGGCGATGACCGACCTCCACGTGTTCGGGCAACGCGACTGCGTGCGGACGACGCAGTGGGAACGCCCGGAGCAGGACTATGGCTGGGGCAACAATCGCAACATGCTGCTGATGAAGAGCGTCGACCTGCTCCACTGGACGCTGGCCAAGGTTGACGTGTCGCGGCTGTTCCCGGCGTACAGCCAGGCGGGCAACGCCTGGGCGCCGGAGACGATCTACAACCCCAAGACCCGGCGGATGATGGTCTATTTCACCACGCGAATCCGCAACGGGCCCAACTTCATGGTTTCGTCGGAGGCGAACCCCGCTTTCACCACGCTGACCACCGTGCCGCGCAAGATCCTCGACTATCCCCGGCCACAGGTGAACACGATCGACGCGGACATCACGCTGGTCGGCGGCAAATACCGGATGTTCTACGTCGCGCATGAGAAGCCCGGCAGCATTCGTCAGGCGGTGTCGAACCAGATCGATCGCGGGTACGTCTACGATGCGCGCAAGATCGACCCGGAGACGGTGGCGGCCGAAGCCCCCAATCTGTGGCGCAGGCACGGCACCAACACATGGGTGCTGATGTACGACGTGTTCGGCGTGACGCCCAACAACATGGGGTTTGCCGAGACAACCGATTTCGTCAGCTTCCGGAATATCGGCCGGTTCAACGATCCGGGTTCGCCGATGAAGGCGACGAACTTCGTCCAGCCCAAGCATGGCACCGTTATGGCGGTCACGCCCGAGGAAGCGGCGCGGCTCGAACGCTATTTCGGGGTACCCCGGTGACTCGGCTCGGTCGAGCGGCGGCCTCGACGCTGGGTCTCATCCTCGCGGCCGTTCTGTGCACGAGCGCGGCCCCGCCGTCGCTCAACCAACGGCTGTCGGGCGACATCGTACCCGGGCACGATCCCGTGCTGATCCGTGAGGGTGACGCCTATTACTCCTATTCGACGGGGCAGCGCGATCGGTTGCCGATCCTTGCGCGGACCTCGCGCGATCTCGTCACTTGGCGCGCCTTGCCGGGGCCGATTGCGGCGATCCCGGCCTGGGCGCTCGCGGCGGTGCCGGGCGCGAAAGATATCTGGGCACCCGACATCTCCTACGCGAACGGGCGGTACCGGCTGTATTATTCGGTCTCGACCTTCGGCAAGCAGAGGTCGGTGATCGGGTTGCTGACCAGCCCGACGCTCGATCCGGCCAAGCCCGGCTATGGCTGGCGCGACGAAGGGCTGGTGATCGCGTCGAAGCCCGGCGACGATTACAATGCGATCGATCCCAATTTCGTACGCGACCGGCAGGGCGGGGCGTGGCTGGCGCTGGGCAGCTATTGGACCGGCCTCAAGCTCGCGCGGCTCGATCCCGCGACGGGCAAGCTCGCCGACCCTGCCGTGCCGCTGACCCCGATCGCGCGCCGCGCGCCCGGGCCCAATACGGCGATCGAGGCGGCGTTCATCATCGATCATGGCGGCTGGTATTGGTTGATCGCCTCGTTCGACCGATGCTGCCAGGGGGCCAAAAGCGACTATCACCTCGTCATCGGACGATCGCGCGCGATCACGGGGCCGTATGTCGACCGCGCCGGAACCCCGATGCGCGATGGCGGCGGGACGGTTCTGCCGCAGGCCGATGCCGCCGGGAAGGACCGCTTCCGCGGCCCCGGCCATGCCGGTTTCCTGCACGACCGCGATGGTCGCGATTACCTGATCTACCACGCCTATGACCGCGACCGCCGCGGTGTCCCGACGCTGCGTCTGGCGCGCATGCGCTGGGCGCGCGACGGGTGGCCGGTGCTCGACAGCTGAAGGACGATGCCGATGACCATTTTAACACGCCGCAGTTTCGTCGCCGGTGCCGCCACGGTCGGGCTCGCCCAGCCGTTGCTGGCGCGGCAGTCGCGCGGCGAGACGATCATCAACCCGCTGGTCCGCCAGCGCGCCGATGCGCAGATCGCGCTGCAGGCCGACGGCTTCTACACCTTCACGGCGTCGGTTCCCGAATATGACCGCGTGATCCTGCGGCGGGCGACAACCATCGCCGGGCTGGCCACCGCGCCGGAGACGGTGCTGTGGCGTCGCCCCGCATCCGGCAAGATGGCGGGTCACATCTGGGCACCCGAGATCCACCAGATCGACGGCCGCTGGTATGTCTATGTCGCGGCGGGGAATGGCGGGGACGTCTTTCACATCCGCACCTACGTCCTGCAGTGCGACGGCAAGGATCCGGTGACGGGCAAATGGTCGGTGCTGGGGCAGCTCGAGACACCGTGGGATACGTTCACGCTCGATTCGACGACCTTTGTCCACCGCGGGACGCGCTATCTTTGCTGGGCGCAGCAGGAGCCGGGGATCGAGACCAACTCCAACCTGTATCTTGCACCGCTCGCGACGCCGACGACGCTGGGGGCCAAACCGACCCGGCTGACCGTCCCGACGCTTCCGTGGGAGGTCCGGGGGTTCAAGGTCGCCGAGGGGCCCGCGCCGCTGATCCGCAACGGACGCGTGTTCGTGACCTATTCGGCGAGCGCGACCGACTCGCGCTACTGCCTCGGTATGCTGACCGCGCGCGACGACGCCGATCTGATGGATCCGGCGGCGTGGACGAAATCGCCTGAACCGGTGTTCAAGACCGCGCCCGAACGCCGCATCTACGGCCCCGGCCACAACAGCTTCACCGTCGACGGGCGCGGGCGCGACGTGCTGGTTTATCATGCGCGCGATTACGACAAGATCACCGGCGATCCGCTGTACGACCCCAACCGGCATACGCGCGTCCAGACGTTCGACTATCGCGCGGACGGCACCCCCGACTTCGGAATGCCGGCAGCCAATGGGCCGCTATCGATCTGATCTTGCCGCCGGGGCGATGCCGGGGCGGATGGACTGCGCCTCCAGCACGGCAGGATCGCTCGCCAAGGCGTGGAGAAAGGCGTGGCGCTCGGGCGTGCCGACGCGCAGGCGGCCAAGTCTGCGGTTTTGGTCGCGGGTGAGGGTGAACTGGCGATAGCCCAACCGCGTCAGGCACTGCTCGGTCGTGTTGAGCATCACGACCTGAACCTCGGACAGCCGCTTTTCGGGGCGTAACCGCCGGACCATCAGCGCCTGTTCTGTCGCGAGTTCGGTGTCGGAAAGCTGCATCGTGAGGTTACGCTCGGCGAACCGTTCGGCGGCGGCGAAGGCTTTGGTCGCGGGTTCGCCGGCAATGTCCGCATTCGCGCCGAGCCTGCCGCACTGAACCGCGTCTGCGCGATATTGGGTGAGGGAAACGCTGGCGCGTCCCCAACTCGTGCGTGGCGCAGATGCCGAAGCCGATGCGGAAACCGCAAGCAGCATCACAAGGCAGAGGCTGTTCGATGTGGAAGGCACGCGCGGTGATCCCTTCAAAAACCGTGGTAAGCCCGAACAGAACCGCAACGCTGGCTCGCGCAAATCCTATTTGCCCCACAATTGAAGTCTAGCAAAATATTGATCTGTTCAGGATGCAGTAATCCATTCTGACAGGAACGGCTTGACCACGATCAGTTAGTCGGACAAATAGGCTGGGAGAGTGAGTCCGACGGCAACAGCCGGATCGCTTGATGAGGAGAGGGGAAATCATGAAGCGCTTCGCACTGTTCGTTTCCGCAGCACCGTTCGCATTGATCGCGGGGGCGGCCTGGGGGCAAACCGCACCGGTTGCGGAGCAGCAACAGACACCGGCTCCGAACGCGCAGCCCGGCGTGCCATCGGTCGCACAGACGGAGGCTACGCAGGCGGCGGAAGGCAAGAGCCCCGGTACCGAAGCCACCGAAAATCTGTCGCCCGAGGACGCCGGTGCGCAATCGGCAGACACCCAGGCTCCGGTCGCGGGCCCGCCGACGCCGGCTGTCCCGGCGGGCGATATCGTCGTCACCGGCTATCGCGGCAGCCTCGGCAGCGCACAGGCGATCAAGCGGAACTCCGATGCCATTCTCGACGCCGTCGTGGCGCAGGATATCGGCAAACTCCCCGACAATACCGCCGCTGAATCGATTGCGCGCGTTACCGGCGTGCAGGTCAACCGGTACAGCGACGAAGTCAGCCAGGTGATCGTGCGCGGTCTTCCCGACGTTGCCACGACGTTCAACGGTCGCGATATCTTCACCGCCGAACTCCGCCGGTCGCAGCTGCAGGATTTCCCGGCTGGCGCGCTCGCTGGCCTCGAAGTCTACAAGTCGGGAACGGCGGATCTGCTCGAGCCGGGTCTTGCCGGTCTGATCAACGTCCGCTCGCGGCGGCCGTTCGATTTCACCGAGAAGTTCGTCGTCGCCGGCGGGATCCGTGGCACGTACAACGACCAGAGCAAGAAATACGACCCGCTGGGCAATATCCTGGTCAGCGCGCGGACCGACACGGCGATCGGTGAGATCGGCCTGTTGGTCAACGCATCCTACGCTCAGTCGCAATATCGAAACGCCGTGCGCTTCGCGAGCGGCAACGTTCCGACCACAATCCCCGACAATGTGACGGTGAGCCCCAACTCGGTCGGACGCGCCTTCCGTATTCCGGAACGCGTCGGCGTGTTCAACGACAGCGGCAAGCGCTGGCGCCCCGCGTTCAACGCCGCTGCGCAGTGGAAGCCGGCGGCTAACCTCGAATTCTACTCCGACTTCCTGTACCAGGGGTATCGCGGCCGTGGTGCCAACGACCTGTACGAATCATCGCTGCTCAACAGCAGCGCTGCGCTGTCCAACGTCGTCCTGCGCGAGGGCAATCCCGATCAGGTCCAGTCGCTGACCAAGACGGGGGGCGAACGCGGGCAGGCGTATCGCAGCACCAACGTCAACAACACCGATACCTATCAGGGGGCCGGCGGCTTCAAGTGGAACACCGGCCGCGCGCGTATTTCGAGCGATCTTGCCTATACGACCAGCCATTACGATTCGAACGAATATAGTTTCGACATGGCGCAAACCACCGCGCCGACGATGGACGTGAATTTCTTCGTCAACGGCGGCAGCGCCTTCAGCCTGCCGGGCTACGCCGCCGACAACCCTGCCAACTACCTTTGGCGCGGCTATTACGAGAGCGTCTACCGGGTGAAGGGATCCGGCTGGCAGTGGCGTGGCGACATCGATCTCGACACCAATATCTCGCTGTTGCCGAAGCTGCAGTTCGGCGTGCGCTACACGGATCGCGATGCGTCGCTGCGCCGTGGCAGCCGCTACGCCTATACCGAGAATTTGCGCATTCCGCTGGCCGACACGCCCGCTGGCGAGCCTGAACTCACCGCAAACGCGTTCCGCGGGCAGACACAGGGCTGGACCAGCTGGCTGATGCCGACCCGTTCCGGGATCGAAGGCAATGCCGTGGCGCTCCGGCAGTTTTCGCAGCAACAGCTCCAGACCCTCGTCGCGGCCAATCCGAATGACGTCGGATATCGTGATGCGCTCCGCCTGTTTTCCACGCCGGAGGTGCAGCTCGATCCGTTGCAGGCCTTCCTCGCGAAGGAGCGGACCTACGCGTTTTATGGTCAGACCAAATATGAGTTCAACCTCGGTTCGGTCCGGGTGGACGGCCTGATCGGCGCGCGCGTCGTCAACACGGTCGGGCGGTATAGCGGTCAGGGAACCGTGCCGGTCGTGGTCAACGGCGTCATTCAGCGCGACGCCAGCGGCAACGTCGTCACCGCGGCACAAGCGATCTCGACCAAGGCCAATTATGTCGACATTCTGCCCAATGTGAGCTTGCGGTTCCGACCGGACGACAAGCTGCAGATCCGGTTCGCCTTCACCGAGACGCGCACCAAGCCTGACTTTGGTGCGCTCAATCCTGCAGTGACCTTGACCCCCAACGTATCGCCAACCGTGAATGCCGATGGTACACCGGTCACGATCCTGAATGATCCGCGTTTCCCTGCCAATCTGCAGGGCCGTCCGAACTATTACGGCAATGGCGGCAACCCGAACCTCGTTCCGCTCACGTCGAAGAACTATGACGCGACGATCGAATATTATTTCACCAAGAACGCATCGCTGACCGCATCGTTCTTCTATCGCGATCTGTTCGGCTTCCTGTCGGGGTACACGCAGCGTTTCCAGGATCCGCTGTATGGCCTGATCGAAGTCAACGCGCAGGCGAATGCCGGCGCTGGCAAGATCAAGGGCATCGAGGTCGGCGGCCAGACGTTCCTCGATTTCCTGCCCGGCATCTTCGGCGGGTTCGGCGTCCAGGGGAACATCACCTATCTCGATGGGAAACAGCGCTTCCCGGTGGATTTGAGCCCCGCCAACACGACGCCACCGCTCGTGGGGATCCCGGGTCTGTCCAAGTGGAGCTACAATGCGGCGCTGTTCTACGAGAAGGACGAGATCTCGACTCGCCTGTCGTATAACGGGCGGTCGCGGTTCCTGAACGGAAACCAGGTCGTCGACGGCGCCTATTTCGGCGAAGGAACCGAAAGCATCACGCGCATCGACTTCTCGTTCAACTATACGCCGGTCAAAGCGATCACGTTGACGTTCGACGCGTCCAACTTGCTGGCGAGACCATTCCGCAACTACGCGCAATATGGCGCGAACCGATCCTACCCGCGCGACGTGCGTGACGAGGGACGCTATTACGGCCTGGGCGCGCGGTTCCGCTTCTAAGCATGCCTGATGCGGCGGAGGGGCGTGGATCCTCCGCCGCGATTTGCCGGTCGGTTCGGAAGGGGAGTCCAACGATGCGCTTCGTCATGACGTTTTTGGCTATCGCGGGTACGCTGGCCGTGCCGGCGGCGGCCGATGCCCGCGACCTCTGGACGAAACAGGCGGCCAACACCTGGTATGCCCGTCAGGCCTGGCCCGTCGGGGCGAATTACGTGCCGGCAAACGCGATCAACCAGCTCGAGATGTGGCAGGCCGAGACGTTCGATCCCGCCGTCATCGACAAGGAACTGGGCTGGGCCGAAGGCCTCGGCATGAACACGATGCGCGTGTTCGTCCACAATCTGCTGTGGGAGGCGGATCCCGAGGGTCTGAAGCGCCGGATGGACGCGTTCCTGAAGATTGCCGCGCGGCATCACATCCGGCCGGTCTTCGTCCTGTTCGACAGCTGCTGGGATCCCAACCCGGTCGCCGGGCCGCAACATCCCCCGATCCCGGGCGTCCACAATTCCGGCTGGGTACAAGGTCCGGGCGCGGCTAGGCTCGCCGACCGGCAGGGGCATCCGAAACTCATCGCTTATGTGAAGGATATCGTGGGCCGGTTCGCGAAGGACGACCGCGTGCTGGCGTGGGACGTGTGGAACGAACCCAATAACGAGGGCGGCGGCAACTACGTGCCGACACCCGACAAGAAGGCGCTCGTGGCCGAATTGATCGCGCAGGTTTTCCAGGCGGCGCGTGCGGCCGATCCGGTGCAGCCGCTGACCAGCGGGCTATGGACGGGCGAGCATTGGGACGAGGCCGCGACGCTCGATCCGGTCGAACGCATTCAGGTCGAGAATTCGGACGTGATGAGCTTTCACGACTATAGCTGGCCCGAGAAGTTCGCGGCGCGCGCACGGCAGATGCAGAGCTATGGCCGTCCTGTCTTCTGCACCGAATATATGGCGCGAGGGGCAGGCTCAACGTTCGACGGTTCGCTGCCGATCGGCAAGCAAGGCAAGATCGCGATGATCAACTGGGGCTTTGTCGACGGGAAAAGCCAGACGCGGCTGCCGTGGGACAGCTGGAAGAAGCCCTACACCTTCGACGAGCCGCCGGTGTGGTTCCACGAGGTGTTGCGCAGCGATGGGACGCCCTATCGTGCGGCGGAGGCCACACAGCTCCGCACGTTGACGGGGCGCGGGCAGAAATAGCCAGCGACCGCGGATCGTAGCCCGGCGGGAACGCCGGGCTTACGCGGCGCATGCCGCCGAGCGTTACCCAATACCCCGGGCCGTTACTGTGCCGCCCAGCGGATCGCGTTGGTGAGCATCCGGTGATAGTTGGGATCGTCGTAGCTCTCAGGCGAATGGCCGAGCGCGGAATAGACGACGCGGCCTTTCGTCGTGGGGTTGATCCACACGACCGGGTGCGCCCCCATCATCAGCTTGGCACCAGGGCGATACGACGCCTCGTCGATCCGCGCGAGCACGGTCATGCCCGCCGCCGCAGGGTTGGCGTCGAACGAATACCATTCGTCGACGGGTGACCAGGGCAGCTTGACGCCGGCCATGACCGGATGGCGCGGCTGATCCACGACGATCCGCGCAGGCTGGAACTGGTCCGGGCCGCCGGGATGGCCGACGAACTTCGTGCCGATGATCGTCTTGGTGTACCAAGGTTCGGTATGGCTGTTGTCGCCTGCGGCATGCAACGCCACAATCCCGCCACCGCGGGCGACGAAGCGTTCCAGGGCGGCGCTCTGGTCGGGCGTCATGAAGTCGCCGCTCGCACTGTTGAGCACGACGACCGAGAAATGGCGGAGCTGATCGTCGTTGAAGACGGCCGCATTCTCGGTGACATAGCTCTTGCGGTCGAGGCCACGGGCGATGTCGGCGAGGACGACGTTGGAATGCGGGATATGTTCGAGGTGCCGCCAGCCGTTGGTCTTGGAAACGATCAGGACCGCTCGGTTGAGATTCTCGGGCAGGACGGGTGCCACCGTATCGTACGTCTTGGTCGGCAAATGCGGATTGGGCACAGCCTGACCCATCGTGAGCAGCGCAACTATCGCCAGCATCTTGGACATCGTACGCCCTTCCTCTCATCGTTCCGGCGTCGTCGACGATGCAGCGAAGACCTCGGGTCTTCGCATGGCATCATCGCTACCGTTGCTCAACGACTTGGCGCATCTGCGCGCCGAATGCCAGAGCATCGCGCACGGCCCCCGCGTCATTCATGGCGCAGGGGCCGTGCGGGCCGACTATTCGAGGTCGTTTTCGCTGATGACGATCGTCGCCTGATCGCTGTTCCGCGCCAGCGCGACGAGGCCCGCCTCGGCGACGGTATCCTCGAAGCGGTTGAACTGCTCGACCGCATCGCCGTCCGGCGCATCGCCGCTCAGTGCCTCAAGCACGGCATATTGCACCGCGAACTGATATTCGTCGCCATCGACCTCGCCGATGAACTCGACCAGTTTCTCGTCCTCATTGTCCATGACGGACGATTGAGAGATATCCATCTTGTCGGCAGCCATGCATTCACTCCAGTCTGTGTAGAGTCCACGGTGTGCGTTCGGCCGCAGCGGATCAAGATGTCGGTCGAAAACTTTTGTTGCTGCGCGCAGACCGGGGGCTCAGGCAGCCTGCTGCGCGTCGGCCTGTCCGGCGTCGCCATTGACGACGAAATGCGCGGTGAAGCGCTGTGCATCGTTGGCCAGCGACTGCAATGTCAGCTTCAGCATCGCACCGGTTTGCTGCACTTCGTTGATCGACGCGAGATTCTGGTCGACCGACGAGGAGATCTGACGGCTGGCTTCGGCGAGCGTCTGGCTGCGGTCCTCGACCGCGGTGATGCGGCCGTTCAATTGCTCGATCGCGCGAGTCTGGCCGCGTGACATGGTGGCGACGCGGCCGGCCCCGTCGTCGAGGCTGTGGATCAGGGCACCGAGGCTCTCGGTCGTCTTCACCACCGACTGGATCTGCCCCTGCACCGCCTCGATCTTCGAGCGGACGTCGCGGGCGCTCGCACCGGTGCGCGACGCGAGCATTTTGACTTCGCCCGCCACCACCGCGAATCCGGCACCCGCCGGACCCGCGCGTGCCGCCTCGATCGAGGCGTTGAGCGCGAGCAAATTGGTCTGCTTGGAAATCGCGGTGATGACGTCGACGATCTGCTCGATGCTCGCGGCCTGCTGCTGCGACAGCGCGACCGTCTCGTTCGCGCTGCGGGCGTGTTCGGTGATCGACTTGGCGGCGAGGCTGGTACCGGCGACTTCACGGTCGATATCGTCGAAGGCGCGCGCGAGCGACTGCGTTTCCTTCCCCGCTTCGAACATCTCGGTCGCGAACATGTCCGCAATGACGTCCAGGTCGTGCGCCAGCCGGCGATTGCCGTTGATCGCACCCTGCAGGCTGGCGGCATTGGCCTCGAGCTGGATCATCGCGCCTTGCGCCTTGCGGATGATTCCGGTGACCTGGCGGTCGAATGCTACCGCCAGCTGCTGCAGCGTGCGTTCGCGCTCCTGCCGGGTCTGCGCTTCGAGGGCAGCGATCGCGTCGGACTGGCGTTGCTTTTCCTCCTGCGCGCGCAGTCGCAGTGTTTCCGCGCGCACCGCCAGCGTCTTTGCCTCCGCACGGTGGTCTTGGAAGGATTCAAGCGCGGTCACCACCAGCCCGAGTTCGTCGCGCCGTTTCAGCGTGGTGAAATCGATCTCGCGCTCGTTCATCACCGCTTCGGTCGCCGCCGCGATCCCGGTGATCGAGGTGACGATCGACCGACCGACGAGATAGGCCATGATCAGGCTGATCGCGGTGCTGACGACGAGCGCCAGCAGCAGGATGAGAATCGTGATCCGGGTGATCATCAGCGCACCGCCGGCCCCGCGATCCGCGCGCCGGATACCCGCGGCAGTGACTTGCCGGATCTGCACGTTGATGCGCTGCGCGTTGGTACGGAACGGCTCGATCATCGCGGACGTGCTGGCGAAGTCGATCGCGAGCATCGAGGTCAGCACGTCGACGGTCGCGATATACTGGTCGAGTTCCCCGACGACGGGCTTCAACGCATCCGCCTGGTTCGGATGCGTCTGGCGGAACTGAACCAGCCGCAACCGGACATCGCGCAACTCGGCGCGGATCACGCCGACCTGCGGATCGATCGTCACGGTCGGGTTTGCCGCCTTGAGCACGAGCAGGTGATAGACGTCGAGGTTGGCGGTATCGAACCGCTGGGTGATCGCGTTGAGGCGATTGATGTCCTGCATGTCGTGATTGACGATGTGGTCGACGCTGCGACCGGTCAGCAACAGCGCGGTGGTGCTCGCGATCGCCATTGCCATGAACAGCACCAGCATGATCGCGGGTGTCGCCGCGACCTTCGTCCTGATCGAACGGTTGGGTAGTCTCAACCGCTCCTCAAGCCGCTGGACCAGCCGTGGGATTGCGTCAAAGCGCAAGGCGTACCCCCGCCCGGACACGCCGATCCGCCGGGATCGGCGAGACCGCAGCACCGCCCGCCAGCGACAGATTCTCGCCCGCGGCGAACAGCTCGACCGCGCGCGTGACCCGGTACCCGACGCGGGCGTCGAGCGTCACCGCGTCGCTGACCGGATACAGCAGCAACTGTGGCGTGGGCGAGAAGGCAAGCTGGCGCGTCGCGGAGGTGTAGCGCGCCACTCCGCTGAGCGTCACCGGGCCGATGTCATACCCGAGCACGACATTGGCCTTGTGCAGCGGCGTGGCCGACCGCGGCGCGAGCGCATAGGGAATCGGCAACGTTACCGGGGGCAATCGGTCATCGGTGTGCGTCCAGGTATAGTTCGCGCGCCACGTAAGCTTCGCGAGCGACCCCGACGCCGCTAGTTCGACGCCGTAGGTGGTATAGTCGCCGACCGCGCGGAACCGTGCGACGAGGGAGGGCAGCGGTGACAGGAACAGCTCGGTCTGCAGACCGTCACCCGGCGACGCGATCGCGTCGCGGGTCCAGGTCGCGAACCCGGTCGCCTCCAGTTTCACGCCACCGAGCGGGTGGGTGTAGCCGATCTCGCCGCTCCATACCGTGACGGGATCGATCTGCGGCGACCCCGCGACGAAGATCGGGACAGGGGAGGGGGTGATGATCGGCAGGCGAATGCCGAAGTTGACCAGCGACGGCAGCTGATACCCGCGACCGCCGTTGATCCGCAGCAAACCGTCGGCGCCGGTGTGGACCAGCAATGCCGCGTTGAAGCTGAACCGCGTGAAGGCGCGGTCGAACGCGGCGGGATCGTCATAGACCGGCTGCGGCATCGCACCCGACTGGTGGAGCCAGAGCCGGTCCAGCCGCCCGGCAACCGTGAACGACACCTGCTCCAGCGGGTGCAGGTCGAGCATGGCATTGGCCGAGGCGACATCATAGGAGATGCGCTGTGCGAACTGATATTCGGACTCGAGCCGGTTGTTGCGATATTCGGCCCCGAGCCGCAGCGTATTCGCCATGTCGAGCCGGATCAGCGACGACGCTTGGCCGACGATGATGCGGTTCTTGTACTCGATCGGATCGGTGGCACCCGGCCCGGCACCAACGCCATACTGCGCATCCAGCCAGTTGACGTAGCCGTTGACGGTCACGCCGCCCCAGCTGGTGTCGCGGGTCGCCGATCCGTGAATCGTGTCGCTGGTATAGTCCTGGTTCGACAGCAGCTGGCTCGGCAGATATTCGACCTGGCGATTGGTCGAATGGCCGCCGCCAAGCGCAACCTGCAGCGCGCCGAACGTGCCGTCGACATCAGCGGACAGCTGATCGCTCGCGACATCGAAGACCATGTCGGGGCGGAGCAGCGTCGACGGGATGCGGCGTTCGTCCTCGCGCGCGCGGGCGGCGGCGAGCTTGATCCCGATGGAAGGCGTGACCGGCAGCAGCACCGACGCCGCCAGCTTGCTGATGTCGTGGTTGCCAAGCTCGGCGGTCGCGGTCGCCGAGGGGGCGGACGTCCCCCGTCGTGTGATGATGTTGACGACGCCGCTCGCGGCGTTGAAGCCGTACAGCGCGTTCGCCGGGCCGCGGACCAGCTCGATCTGCTGGATTTCCTCGAGCTGGACGCCGAGCAGGTTCCAGTCGGTCATGCCGTAATGGTCGAGATAGACCTGCCGGCCGTCGACCAGGACAAGCAGCTTG
Organism: Sphingomonas sp. PsM26; assembly: GCA_030433805.1. GTDB lineage: Bacteria > Pseudomonadota > Alphaproteobacteria > Sphingomonadales > Sphingomonadaceae > Sphingomonas. The sequence goes on from JARUXA010000016.1 coordinate 94,882, forward strand.
GCATTGTAGGTCTGAACCCCACCGCGCACCGCGACGTCAGTCTGCCCCGCCGTCCAGCGGTTGACGTCGATTCCCGCGAGCGTCTTGAGCAGTCCGGGCACGTCGCGCGCCGGCGAGCGCGCGATGTCGTCGCGCGTGATGATCGTCGCGGAGGCGGGCAGCTCGGACGCGCGTTGCGGCGTGCCCGTAACGCTGGTCGTGACCGGCTCGCCGACGGTTGCCTGCAACGCCTGGTAATCGACCGCCTGGGCAAAGGCAGCAGCCGGGCTCAGCGCGGCGCCGATCGTGAGGACCGTGCGCAAGCTATGGATACGCAAAGGAGCAAACATCTCAGATTTCCTTGACCAGCATCAGGAATGCCGAGCCGAAGCGGATTTTGGAGGCGCGCGCGGCGGCGCGGTTGACGATGATCTGGGTCTTGGGCGCCGAGGTGATGCCGACCACGCACCGGCTCGCCTGGACACAGGCCGTATCGGACGAGATCGTCAGGACCGACGATCTGGCAGCCGCGGCGGCGATTCCGCCCTGTTCGGCGCGCAACCCTGTGGTGACGAAGGCGATGTCGAAGCCGCTCAACGAACCCATCGTGCCGATCGGCAGACGGCGGGCACGAATCGCACTGCGACCGGCGGCGAGACCCGATCCGATCGAGCGTTCGATCGCATTGGCTTCCGCTTCCGAGGCCGCATTGTCGGGGTCGAACAGGATCGCCGCCGCGACCGTTCCGCTGGGCGGCGGCTGAAGGAAGGAAACGACTCGCGCCGCGATCGGCACGTTGAGTTCCGCGCTCGACGGCGCGGCCACGACCAGCACCATAACGGCGCACATGGATGACCAGGATTTGAACACGCTACCCCCTACACGACGATCAGCGTCATCGCAGGCGGGCGTCTCCAATCGGTTAACACGGCGGTTAAGTGGCGGTTAGGTAGGCAATATTTTGGATCTGCGGTCGCTGTGCGCATTCCGCACGAGGGGCTTTCCTCGTCATGCTTCAGGCGATTTCGCTGCGCGTCAGACCTCAAGCGTGCGGCCGTGGCGACCGGCGAGGTCGACGATGTAATGCCATGCGACGCGTCCAGAACGACTGCCGCGGCGAGTCGCCCAGCCGACTGCATCCGTGGGGTCGAACGGCAGGTCGTGCGCGGTCGCATAAGCGCGGACGATCGCCAGATAGCCGTCCTGATCGACGACATGGAACCCGAGGCTCAGTCCGAATCGGTCCGCCAGCGCAAGGCCGTCATCGGCGGCGTCGCGCGGATTGACCGCGTTCGGCTGGTCGATCAGGTCGCGCGGGACGAGATGGCGGCGGTTCGACGTGACCACGAGCCGCGCATTGGCCGGCCGCGCCTCCGCGCCCCCATCCAGCATCGAGCGCAGCGCGCGCCCGTCGGCGGCCGCATCGAACCCGAGATCGTCGAGGAACAGTAGGAATGCCCGCGGAACGTCCGCGATCAGGCGGAACAGCGCGGGCAAGGTATCGAGCTGCGGCGTGACGATCTCAATCAGCGCAAGGTTTCCGTCGGCCGCCTGCACTGCGCCAGTCACGCTCTTGACCAGCGCGGACTTGCCCGACCCGCGCGCGCCCCACAGCAGGACGTCGTGGGCGGCGGCACCGTCCGCCAGACGCTCCGCGGTCGCGAGTAGCGCGGCTTTCTGGGCATCGATGCCATGCAGCCGGTCGAGTGGCAGCGGGCGAAACGCACGCACCGGTTCGAGCGCCACGCCGCGCCAGACATAGGCCTGGTGCGCGGAGGGATCGGCCGACTCTGCCTGGGGCGGGGACAGGCGTTCGAGCGCGGCGGCGATACGGGCGAGCGGTTTGGTCATCGCCGGAGTGCTACACGCCGCGGCGGGGTATCGCCAGCAGGAGCGCGGCATTGGGGATTGTAATGCCCGAACAGTCTGACGATCTTGCGGATACCCTGCTTGCCTCGACGGAAGCCCGACAGGGACTCTGTCGGCGATGGAGGCCGATCTGGCGGAAATCGACAAAGAAGGGTTGAAGGCGGGAGCCCGCGCGGGCATCGCGGGTTATCAGGTGTAAGCGCGCGTTATAGCGAGCGGAGAAGAGGAATTTTGTATGTCGCAGTCCACGTCGATCGTTCCGGTTATCCTGTCGGGCGGATCGGGGACTAGACTGTGGCCGATGTCGACGCCCGAGATGCCCAAGCAGATGCTGGCACTGACGGCGGACGAAACGATGCTCCAGCTGACTGCGCTGCGCGCACAGGGGGAGACGTTCGCCGCGCCGATCGTCGTGGCGAATGCTCGCCATGTGGACATGGTGGAAGCACAGCTGGAGGCGATTTCCGCTGCACCGCAGGCGCTTATTCTCGAACCAGCCGGGCGCAACACGGCACCTGCGATCGCGCTGGCGGCATTGGTGGCGGCAGGCGATGCGCCGCTGCTGGTGACGCCGTCGGACCACGTGATCCTCGACGTGCCCGCCTTTCATGCGGCGATCCAAGCGGCGTTGCCGCTGGTCGAGCAGGGGTGGCTGGTGACCTTCGGTATCGATCCGCAAGCGCCGGAGACGGGCTATGGCTGGATTCGTATCGGCGAGGAGATTTCGGGGGGCGTCCACCGCGTCGCCAATTTCGTCGAGAAGCCGCCGCGCGATGCCGCCGAGGCAATGCTGGCGGCGGGCGATCACGCCTGGAACGGCGGGATCTTCCTGTTCCGCGCCGATGCGTATCTTGCCGCACTCGCGACCCACGCGCCCGAGATGCTCGCCGCCTGCGAGAAGGCGATGACGAGCGCGCGCCGCGAGGGAACGCGCGTGTTTCCGGATGCAGCGGCGTTTGCGGCGGCACCGTCCGATTCGATCGATTATGCCGTGATGGAAAAGGCCGAGCGCGTCGCGGTCGTCCCCGTCAGCATGGGGTGGAGCGATCTCGGCAGCTGGGATGCGCTCCACGAAATCAGCGAGCGCGATGCCGACGGCAACGCGCACGGTGGGCAGGGCGACGGCGAAGTCATCGCGATCGACACCAAGAACTGCCTGGTTCGTAGCGACGGCGCGCGGGTCGCGTTGGTCGGGGTCGAGGATCTGATCGTCGTGGCCAGCGGCAAGGACATCCTGATCCTCCCGCGCGGGCGGAGCCAGGAGGTCAAGGCACTGATCGAGGCGATGAAGCGCTGATGGAGGAACGATCCCCCCGCCGCCTGGTGCGGCGGGGGGAGTAGCGTCAGAAGGCCAGCTGGACGCCGACGCGGAAGCTCTGGCGATAGCGTTCGTTCTCGATCACTTGCGTCTTGACCGCCTGATAGCGGCGCCACGGGGAATCGAGCAGATTGCTCGCCTCGACGAACAGCGTGTACGCCTTGACCGGCGAGAAACCGATCCGCGCGTCGAGCGAATTGTTCTCACCCGTATATTGGTCGGTCGCGGTCGAATCCCCCAGCGTGTCGAGATAGGCCGAGCGATAGGTGTAGGCGAGCCGCGCGGTCAGGCCGTATTTCTCGTAGAAGATCTGCGCGGTGCCGATGTATTTCGATTGGAGGAAGTTGGGCACCTTGTCCGCGCGATTGGGGACGCCGCGCGCGGACCCGTCGGTGTAAGTGAAGTTGCCCGACACGCCGAGGCCATCGAGCGGCGAGGGCAGGAAGTGCAGCTGGGTCTGCAGGTTCGCCTCGACCCCGTAGAGCTCGGCGCTCTGCGCGTTGATCGGCTGCGTCACCAGCGCGTTGCTGAAGGTGACGCCGCCGAACGTCCCCGCGCGGTTGACCCCTGCGGTAAAGATCGGATCGTCGAGATGCTTGTAGAAGGCGGCGACCGACAGAATGCCCTGGCCCGGCAGGTAATATTCCGCCGACAGATCCCCCGCGACCGCCTTGTACGGCTTGAGCGCGGGGTTGCCGAGCGCGACCACGCCCTTGTTGTTCGTCGTGTCCGATACGCTCGTATAAGGCGCGAGATCGGCATAATTGGGCCGGCCGATCGCGGTGGTCGCTGCCGCACGCAGCACCAGCCTGTCGGTCGCGTCGAAGCGGACGTTCAGGTCGGGGAAGGCGTCGGTGTAGCGCCGCGTATTGACGACGTTGAAGCCCTGGCTCGCGGTCGAGGCGGTGGTGAAGGACTTGCCCTTGTACGTGCCGTCGGTGTGCTCGACCCGGACGCCCGGAATGATCGTGAGCGCATCGAACTTGAACGTGCCCATCACGTATCCGGCGAAGACCTTCTCGCTCAAATCGTAATCGTTGACCAGCGAGTTGGCGAGGCTGCCCGCCGCGTCGAGCGTGCGTGCGCCGGGGTTGGTGACGGTGTAATAGGTCTGCGCGCGATCGTAATCGATCCGCGGACCGACCGCATAGCGACCGTCGTAGATCGTGCTACCGTCGTTGCTAGACGCGCCGGTCGTCGAAAGATTGCCCGCGGTCAGATTATACTGCTGGAAATCGCGGTTGTTGGTCTTGTCGGTCTGCTGGAACTTGCCGCCGAGCTTGATCGTGCTGTCGCTGCCGAGCCCGATCGGGACGGTCAAATCGGCGCGGCCCTGGTACAGATCCTCCGCAGCGCGACGCCGGTCGTAATTGACGCGGTAGCCGCTGAAGAGGGCGGGGTTGGTCGGCGTCGCATTGGCGGTGTTGACGGTGAACAAAGGATCGCTGCGATCGAGCGACAGGCCGGTAAGCGCGGTGCTGCCGGTGCGGAACGAATATTCCGAGCGGAGCGGGTCCTTCTTGAGCGCCTTGCTGTAGGTGCCGCTGACTTCGACCTGGGATCCGCCGAACCCGACCTTGCCGCCCAACTGGCCGGTAAAGGTCGAATCGTCCTCGTTGCGCAGCCGCAGGAAGCGCGTCCCACGCGAACTGAACGTGCCCCCCGCCGCGACCGTCGCGGTCTGCGGGATCTCGATGCGGAACTGGTCGCGCGTTTCGTGATCCTTGAACGCCGAATAGAGTGTGCGGAGATAGACGCTGGTGGTCGCGTTCGGGCGCCAGTCGAAATTGCCGACCGCGCCGTAGCGGGTGCGCGTGAGGTTGTAATCGCGGACGCGGAAATCGTCGGGCACGTCGACGCCGTTGACCGTCTTCCAGTTGGACGATCCCTGGAAATTCTCGGACTCGATCGGGCGGCGCGAATAGTTGGCTGACAACACGATCCCGAAGGTCTTGTCCGCACCGAAGCGCGAGCCAGCGGTGATGTCGCCCTCATAAGGGCTGCGGCTGTTGAGATTGTTGTAGCCGTTGACGAGCCGCGCGTTGGCGAACGCCTTGGTCCGGTCGAATGCGGTCAGCGTGTCGATGTCGACCTGGCCCGCGATCGCGTTGGCGTCGCGATCGGGGGTGAGCGACTTGATGACGGTGACCGAGCCGATCAGCGACGACGGGATATCGTCGAGCTTGACCTGGCGACCCTCGGGCTCGGGGGCAGGGGCGGTCTGGCCGTTGATCGTGACGTTGGCGAGGTTCGGGTTGGCGCCGCGAATGATGACGTAGCGGCCTTCGCCCTGATCGTTGGCGACCGAGATGCCGGGCAGGCGACGGACCGCTTCGGCGACGTTCTGGTCGGGCAGCTTGCCGACGTCATTCGCGTTGAGCCTATCCTGGATGAAATTCGACGTGCGCTTCGCTTGCAGCGCGCGGCGGTCGGCGGCGCGCTGGCCGGTGACGACGATGTCGTTGCCAGCGGGGTCGGCGATCGGCGGGTCGAGCCGGAATTCCACGACAGTCGGGGCATCGCTCGAGACCGCCGCGCGCGTGGCGCGGGGGTAACCGACGTAGCGGAAGGTCAGCTCGACCGGGCCGGCGGGAAGATCGCGCAGGACGAACATGCCGTCGTCGTCGGCGACCGCGCTGCGGTCGCCTGCCGTGACGGTTGCGCCCGGAAGCGCGTTGCCCGTCGCGGGATCGACGACGCGCCCGGCGACGTCTGCGGCAAAGGCCGTGGTTGCGGTCGAAGCAAGCAGGGCAGCACAAAGCGCCGCCCGAGGCGCGCACGTGCGCGCCCGGAAGTTTCCGAACATTAGCGATTTCCCCTGACAAAGGCCGGGGGTTCCCGGTCCTTCGTGATCCTGGCGCGCTACCCGATGTTCATGACGGCAGCGTGACGGTCGGGCGGATCACGTGGGAATCGTGCGCCTTTCCTGTTCCATACGAAAAGGGCCGGGGGATTGCTCCCCCGGCCCTTCGCGTTGGTCCAGCCGATGGTGGCCGGGCAGGTCCGGTTTCTCCGGATCCGTCGGGCCCGCGTGGCTTTCGCCAGCGCAGGCCCTGTCGGATCAGAAGTCCATGCCGCCCATGCCGCCCATGCCGCCGCCGCCGCCCATGGGCATGGCGGGCTTGTCTTCCGGCATTTCCGACACGGCCGCTTCGGTCGTGATGAGGAGGCCTGCGACCGATGCTGCATTCTGCAGCGCGGTGCGGACGACCTTGGTCGGATCGATCACGCCGGCAGCGACGAGGTTTTCGTACGTGTCGGTCGCAGCGTTGAAGCCCATCGTGGTGTCGTTGCCGTCGAGCAGCTTGCCCGAGACGACGGCGCCGTCATGGCCCGCGTTGCTGGCGATCTGGCGAACCAGTGCGGTCAGCGACTTGCGGACGATGTCGATGCCGCGGGTCTGGTCTTCGTTCGCGCCGGTCAGGTTCTCGATCGCCTTGGTTGCGTACAGCAGAGCCGTACCGCCGCCGGGGACGATGCCTTCTTCGACGGCTGCGCGGGTTGCGTGCAGCGCGTCGTCGACGCGGTCCTTGCGCTCCTTGACTTCGACTTCCGAAGACCCGCCGACCTTGATCACGGCAACGCCGCCAGCAAGCTTCGCGAGACGCTCCTGGAGCTTCTCCTTGTCGTAGTCCGACGTCGTGTTCTCGATCTGCTGACGGATCGCATCGGTGCGGCCCTTGATCGACTCATGGTCACCAGCGCCATCGACGATGACGGTGTTGTCCTTGTCGATCGTGACGCGCTTGGCGGTGCCGAGCATGCCGAGCGTGACCGACTCGAGCTTGATGCCGAGGTCTTCCGAGATCATCTCGCCCTTGGTCAGGATCGCGATGTCCTCAAGCATCGCCTTGCGACGATCGCCGAAGCCCGGTGCCTTGACCGCTGCAACCTTGAGGCCGCCGCGCAGCTTGTTGACGACGAGCGTGGCGAGCGCCTCACCCTCGATGTCTTCTGCGATGATCAGAAGCGGACGACCCGACTGAACGACGGCTTCCAGGATCGGAAGCATCGCCTGCAGGTTGCTGAGCTTCTTCTCGTGGATCAGGATGTAGGGATCCTGAAGCTCGACCGACATCTTCTCGGGGTTGGTGATGAAGTAGGGCGAGAGGTAGCCACGGTCGAACTGCATGCCTTCGACGACGTCGAGCTCGAACTCGAGACCCTTGGCTTCCTCGACGGTGATCACGCCTTCCTTGCCGACCTTCTCCATCGCTTCCGCGATCTTCTCGCCGACTTCCTTGTCGCCGTTGGCGGAGATGATGCCGACCTGGGCGACTTCATGCGAACCCGAAACCGGCTTCGAACGCGCCTGGAGATCCTTGACGACTTCGACGACCGCGAGGTCGATGCCGCGCTTGAGGTCCATCGGGTTCATGCCGGCCGCAACCGACTTCATGCCTTCGCGGACGATTGCTTGTGCAAGAACCGTTGCGGTGGTCGTGCCGTCGCCAGCGATGTCGTTGGTCTTCGACGCGACTTCGCGCAGCATCTGCGCGCCCATGTTCTCGAACTTGTCCTTGAGCTCGATTTCCTTGGCGACGGTGACGCCGTCCTTGGTGATGCGCGGGGCACCGAAGCTCTTGTCGATCACGACGTTGCGGCCCTTTGGCCCCAGCGTGACCTTGACCGCGTCGGCGAGAATATCAACGCCGCGGAGAATGCGCTCACGGGCGTCACGCCCGAATTTTACGTCCTTGGATGCCATGGTGGGCTACCCTTTCAGAAGTTGAAGATAGTGAAGGTCGTTTACGGAAGAATTCAGGCAACGATGCCGAGAATGTCCGATTCCTTCATGATCAGAAGGTCTTCGCCGTCGATCTTGATTTCGGTGCCGGACCATTTGCCGAATAGCACCTTGTCGCCAGCCTTGACTTCGAGCGGGTGGATTTCACCGGCTTCGTTACGCGCGCCAGTGCCGGCGGCGACGACTTCGCCTTCCTGCGGCTTTTCCTTGGCGGTTTCCGGGATGATGATCCCGCCTGCGGTCTTCTCTTCTGCCTCTACGCGGCGGACGAGGACGCGGTCGTGCAACGGACGAAAGTTCATGCGCGGAGTCCCTTATCTTGTGAACAGCTGTTGGCACTCGCCATCGGTGAGTGCCAGCACACCGCATATGCGTACGCCACCCAGCATCGTCAATACGGGCGATCCGCGATTCTCTGGTCAGCCGGTCCTATTCACGGGCAGGCCGAACCGCCCCGCAAAAGCTGTGTTGTGCCGCTAACACGCATTTACTCCGCACGGGGGCTGCTCTAGCTGTACGCAGGATTTTTCCGCATTTGCAGGGAGCGGCGCAGGTGAAACTCGTTCGAGGCGCTTGGAAGTTACTGGTCGGTATCAAGGACGCGCTGGTGCTGGTCGCCATGCTGTTGTTCTTCGGCCTGTTATTCGGCCTGCTCGCGGCAAAACCCAATACGGGCGCGGTCAAGGACGGCGCGCTGGTGCTCAAGCTCGACGGCCCGATTGTCGAGCAGCCGTCGCCCGGTGATCCGTTCGCGACCCTCGGCGGCGGTGGGTCGACCCCTGAATATCGCCTGCGTGACGTGGTGCGTGCGCTCGACAAGGCGGCGAAGGACGACCGCGTCAAGACCGTGGTGCTCGATCTCGACTCGTTCGCGGGCGGCTATCCCGCCGCGCTGACCGAAGTCGGCGATGCGCTGCGCCGCGTGCGTGACGGTTCCGATGGGAAGGGGGGCAAGCCGGTGCTCGCCTACGCAACCGCTTATACCGACGGCGGATATCGCCTCGCCGCGAACGCCAGCGAGATCTGGATGAGCCCGATGGGGGGCACGCTGTTCATGGGGCCGGGCGGAAGCCAGCTCTATTACAAGGGCCTGATCGACAAGCTCGGGGTCAACGCGCACGTCTACCGCGTCGGCAAGTACAAGTCGTTCGTCGAGCCGTACACGCGCACCGAAGCCTCGCCCGAGGCCAAGGAAGAAGTGGTCAAATTGTACCAGGTTCTGTTCCAGCAATGGCAGGAAGTGGTCGCAAAGGCGCGACCCAAGGCCAAGTTCCAGCCGTTTTTGACCACGCCTGGCGCGGTCATCACCGCGGCGCAGGGAAATATCGCCGAGGCCAACCTCCAGGCGGGGATCGTCGACAAGCTCGGCACCCGGCTCGATTTCGGCAAGCGCGTCGCGCAGCTCGCAGGCGCGCCGGGTGGCAAGGCGCCGGGGACGTTCAACACGATCAAGCTCGCCAATTACATCGCGGCGAACCCGCTGCCGACCGCAGGTGCCAAGATCGGCGTGCTGACAATCGCGGGTGACATCATCGACGGCAAGTCCAAGGCGGGCTCGGTCGGTGGCGATACGGTCGCCAAGCTGGTGCTCGAAGGTCTCGCCAAGAAGGACCTCAAGGCGCTCGTCGTCCGCGTCGATTCGCCCGGCGGCTCGGCGCTCGCGTCCGAGGACATGCGCCGCGCGATTATCGAGGCGAAGGCGCAGAAGCTGCCGATCGTCGTGTCGATGGGCAATATGGCGGCGTCGGGTGGCTATTGGGTCGCAACCGCAGGCGATGTGATCTTCGCCGAGCCGACGACGATCACTGGTTCGATCGGCATCTTCGGGATCATCCCGACCTTCGAGAATACGCTTAAGAAGATCGGCCTGACGTCGGACGGGGTGCGCACCACGCCGCTGTCGGGGCAGCCGGACATTTACGGCGGCACCACGCCCGAGACCGACACGATCTTCCAGGCGGGAATCGAGAATGGCTATCGCCAGTTCATCACGCGTGTCGCGAATGCGCGGAAGATGACGCCCGAGCGCGTCAACGAGATCGGGCAGGGACGTGTCTGGGATGGCGGAACCGCGCGGCAGCTCGGTCTGGTCGATCGCTTCGGCGGGTTGCAGGACGCGATCGACGAAGCCGCCAAGCGCGCCGGGCTGAAGCCGGGTGACGTGCACGCCGAATATCTCGAGAGGAAGCCGGGCGCGTTCGCGATGATGATCCAGCAGATCCTGTCGTCGGGTCGCGACGATGACGATGCTTCGGCGGGCGACGCGTTCACCCGGATGGCGGCGGATCGCCGCGCGGTGTTCGCACGCGCGCTGGGCGACGTGAAGCGGATCGGCACGGGCGCGGCGATCCAGGCACGCTGCCTCGAATGCGACGGCATCGGCGGGACCGCACCGCGCCCCGGCGACGCCAAGCTGCTCGATCTGGTGCTCGCACGGTTCGCGCTGTGATCGCGCCGCGGGAGGTTCCGTCGGGCGGGCCCACCCCCGTCGCGGTGCGCCCCGCGACGCTCGACGATGCGGCGGCGATCGCGGATATCTACCGGCCGTATGTCGAGCGCGGGACGGTCTCGTTCGAAACCGACGCGCCCGACACCGCGACGATGTGCGCGCGGATGGCCAAGTCGAACGGGCTCTACCCGTGGCTCGTCGTGACCGAGGGCGAGGGCGGGCCGGTGCGGGGGTACGCCTATGCCTCGGCGTTCCGGGATCGGCCGGCGTATCGCTACACGATCGAGACGACGGTCTATCTCGAGATCGGCACGCAGGGGCGCGGCAACGGGCGGCAATTGTACGACGCGCTGATCGACACGGTGCGCGCGCAGGGGTTTACCCATGCGATCGGCGTGATTGCGCTGCCCAACGATCATTCGATCCGGTTGCATGAATCGGTCGGGTTTAGGCGGGCGGGGTTCTTCCGCGAGGCTGGCTACAAGGACGGGCGCTGGATCGACGTGGGATACTGGCAGTGCGAGCTCAACCCGGCGACGATCCCGCCGCTGGAGCCTAAGCCGTTTAGTGAGACGGGGATGGTGTGGAGTTGGTGAGGGCGTAGGCGGCTAATTCTAAGCCCCTCCCCTTCAGGGGAGGGGTTGGGGTGGGGAAGTGATGGCCACTGAGGCGGAGTTGCTGGCTCGCGCGCATGAGATGCGTCGAAATCCTACCGAGCCTGAGGTGAGGCTTTGGCGGGCGCTCTCTAATTCTCAGCTCCATGGCCTGAAGTTTCGTCGTCAGCATGTTGTGTTCGAGGCTCAGGCGATTCTGGACTTCTTCTGCCCTGCGATCGGGCTGGGGATTGAAGTCGATGGCGATACGCATGATGGGCCTGCCGATGGCAAACGCGATGGGCGCCTGAGGGCGCTGGGGTTCACTATTATCCGCTTTGGCAATCCCGACGTCATGAAGAACCTCGCGGGCGTTGCCGAGATGATCGCGGCCACTGCTTCCACGCTTCCCGACCGGTGGCAGCGCACTGCCCCACCCCAACCCCTCCCCTGAAGGGGAGGGGCTATTAAGTGAGCGGCGCTCTTCAAGGGGAGGGGCTTTCTACACGCTTCGCTTCAGGCTAAGCGCTCAGACAAATGACTGACGCTCCCACCCCCGCACCCGCGCGCGATTACCGCGATACCGTCTTCCTGCCGAAGACCGATTTCCCGATGAAGGCGGGCCTTCCCGCCAAGGAGCCGGGGATTCTCGCGAAATGGCAGGCGATGGGGCTGTACGAGAAGGTCCGGGCCGCGCGCGCTGGCCGTGAGAAGTTCATCCTGCACGATGGCCCGCCGTACGCGAATGGCGACATGCATATCGGCCATGCGCTCAACCACATCCTCAAGGATACGGTGTGCCGGACGCAGACCTTGCTCGGCAAGGACGCGCCCTATGTGCCCGGCTGGGACTGCCACGGCCTGCCGATCGAGTGGAAGGTCGAGGAACAGTATCGCGCGAAGAAGCGCAACAAGGACGAAGTCCCACCGCGCGAATTCCGCGCCGAGTGCCGGGCGTATGCGCAGCATTGGGTCAACGTCCAGCGCGAGCAGTTGAAGCGGCTGGGGATCAACGGGGATTGGGATCACCCCTATCTGACGATGGACTTCGCCGCCGAGGCGACGATCGTCACCGAGCTGATGAAGTTCGCGGAGAGCGGCCAGTTGTATCGCGGCGCCAAGCCGGTGATGTGGTCGCCGGTCGAGAAGACCGCGCTCGCCGAGGCCGAGGTCGAATATGAGGACGTCGTGTCGACCCAAATCGACGTCGCGTTCGAGATCGTCGATGCGCCGAACGCGCCCGAGCTGGTCGGCGCGCATGCGGTGATCTGGACGACGACGCCGTGGACGATCCCGGTCAACCAGGCGCTGAGCTATGGGCCGGAGATCGAATATCTGCTGGTCCGCTTCGACGACATGGTCGAGGGGCCGCGGACGTTGCTGATCGCGCATGAGCTGCTCGAAAGCTTCGGCGCGCGGATCGGGCATCCGGTGATCCTCAAGATCGGCGACAGCGCCGGCACGGTGACCGCGCTCCAGTCGATCAAGGGCTCGCAGCTCGAAGGCGCGACCGCGCGGCATCCGATGCATGAACTGGGCGGGTTCTTCGCCAAGCCGCGGCCGTTCCTGCCGGGCGACTTCGTCACGACCGACGCGGGCACCGGGCTCGTCCATATGTCGCCGGATCATGGCGAGGACGATTTCCTGCTGTGCAAGCAGTACGGGATCGAGCCGGTCTTCGCGGTCGATGGCGCGGGGATGTACCGCGACGACTGGGCGTGGCTCGGCGGGCAGGGCTCGGTGATCAACAAGAAGTTCGTCTCCGCCGAGGGGCCGATCTGTTCGGACTTGCGCAGCGTCGGGGCGTTGATCGCGGCGAGCGACGATTTTGCGCACTCGTATCCGCATTCGTGGCGGTCGAAGGCGAAGGTGATTTTCCGCGCTACGCCGCAATGGTTTATCCCGATGGACCTCCTTAGCCCCTCCCCCTCGGGGGAGGGGTTGGGGTGGGGCAGTCCAGCAGAGCTTGGTCTCGGTGAGACACCCCCCACCCCCAACCCCTCCCCTGAAGGGGAGGGGCGAACTCCGCACACTCTTCGCGAAACCGCGCTCGCTGCCATCGAAGCGACCACCTGGTATCCCCCCAAGGGCCAGAACCGCATCACCGCGATGGTCGCGGGCCGCCCGGACTGGGTGATCAGCCGCCAGCGCGCGTGGGGCGTGCCGATTACTTTGTTCGTCGATCGCAAGACCGGCCAGTATCTCGTCGACCCCGCAGTCAACGCGCGGATCGTCGCGGCGGTCAGCGCCGAGGGCGTCGATGCGTGGAGCGAGGATGCCGCGCAGGATCTGCTCGGCCCGGACTATGCGGTCGCCGATTACGAGCGTGTCACCGACATTCTCGACGTGTGGTTCGACAGCGGGTGCACGCACGCGTTCGTGCTCGACAGTGGGCGCTGGCCCGACCTGCAATGGCCCGCCGACCTGTATCTCGAAGGCTCGGACCAGCATCGCGGCTGGTTCCAGTCGTCGCTGATGGAAAGCTGCGGGACGCGTGGGCGTGCGCCGTACAAGGCGGTGCTGACCCACGGGTTCACGATGGATTCGAAGGGCATGAAAATGTCCAAGAGCCTCGGCAACACGATCAATCCGCTCGACCTGATGAAGGAATCGGGCGCGGATATCCTGCGGCTGTGGGCGCTGTCGGTCGATTTCACCGAGGATCACCGGATCGGCAAGGAGATCCTGAACGGCGTCTCCGACCAGTATCGCAAGCTGCGCAACACCTTCCGCTATCTGCTCGGCGCGCTGGAAGGGTTCGACGAGGCCGAGCGGCTCCCAGTCGCAGAGATGCCCGAGCTCGAGCGCTATGTACTCCAGCTGCTCGCCGAGCTTGACGCCAAGCTGCGCGCGGCGGTCGCGGTGTATGACTTCAACAGCTATGTCCGGCTGCTGACCGAGTTCGCGCAGGAGGACCTGTCCGCCTTCTACTTCGATATCCGCAAGGATTCGCTCTATTGCGACGGGGTCGACGATCCCAAGCGGCGCGGGTGCCGCACGGTGTTCGACACGCTGTTCCACGCGTTGGTGCGCTATGCCGCCCCCGTGCTGTGCTTCACCGCCGAGGAAACCTGGCTGGCGCGCTTCCCCAGCGAGGACGAGTCGGTGCATCTGCTGGAGTGGCCCGAGCTGCCCGCGGTCGAGGGCGTCGATGTCGCACATTGGGCGCAGGTCCGCGCTTTGCGGACGCAAGTGACCGAGGCGATCGAACCGCTGCGGCGCGAGAAGATCGTGCGGTCCAGCCTCGAGGCCGAAGTCGTCGTGCCCGAGGCGCCGATGCCGGTGGAGGCGCTGGCCGAGCTGTTCATCGTCGCCAAGGTGACGACGGGCGCGGGCGTGGCGGTCAACCGGACCGACTATGACAAATGCGGGCGCTGTTGGCGGCTGCTGCCAGACGTCACCGAGGACGGCGCGCTGTGCGATCGGTGCGCGGAGGTGGTGGCGTGAGGCTCCCGCTTGCCGGGCTGACGACCGCCATCGTGCTGTTCGTGGTCGATCAGGCCGCGAAGCTAGGCGTGACTGAGGGGCTCAAGCTCAACGCGATGACCGACGCGCATTATGTCACGTCGTTCTTCAACCTGCGCTTCGTCGCCAATCAGGGCGTTTCGCTCGGGTTGCTGCATGCAGACACCGATACGATGCGCTGGCTGCTGGTCGCGATGACCGGGGTGATCGCGCTCGGCGTATTGGTGTGGATGTGGCGCGAGACCAACCGCTCGGAACAGGCGGCGCTCGGGCTCGTGCTGGGCGGGGCGGCAGGGAATATCCTCGACCGGATCCGGCTTGGCTATGTCGTGGATTTCGCGGATCTTCATTTCGGTGGCTGGCAGCCGTTCCTGGTGTTCAACATCGCGGATGCCGCGATCTCGATCGGCGTGGTCATCTTGTTCGCGCGCGCGCTTCTGGTACGAGAGAAGCCGGTGCGGGGGAGTCCGGTAGCGGATGCACCAGCGAAGGGGCCCGGAACGCCACCGGGTGCGACCAATTCAGGGGCAGATCAGGGCCCAACGGAGACGTTTCATGCGTAAGTCGACGATTATTCCCGCCGCGCTGGCGCTGGTGCTGCTCGCCGGGTGCGCGCATAACAAGGTCGGGCGCAGCGGTCCCGACGAATTCACGGTCGCGCGCCAGGCTCCGCTGGTGATTCCGCCTGATTTCTCGCTGACCCCGCCCAAGCCCGGCGCCGCGCGCGCGAACGACGTCAGCGCGAACGCACAGGCGCTCGACGCGCTGTTCGGCGGCGTGGCGCAGCGCAGCGCGGGTGAGGCGGCGACGATCAGCCAGGCGGGGATCGACGATGACGATCCCGGCATCCGCTCGTCGGTCGGCGATCCGGGCACGACCGTGGTCGACAAGGGCACGACGACGCGCGACATCGTCTCCGCCCCCGAAGGCGACGGGCAGGCAGCACGCGCCGCGACGCCCAAGTAAGCCGGGCGTTCTTGCCGGACGAATCGAAAAGGGGGCAGCTATGCCCCCTTTTTCACGTCTGCAGGCGGCGCCCCGCAGCGGCAGCATCCCGCCCGGTGGACTCGCCCAAGGTGACCGCAGCTGCGACAAGACCTGGAACCCGGTCCCGCCGCGGCTGCCCCCCGGTCAGAACGCTACGCCAAGCGACGCGACCACGCCTCCCTTGCTGACGTTGCGCCCGCCGCCGGTCACGAACCGGGCATCGGTATCGACATAGGATACGCCCAGCGTCAGGACTTTGTACGTCGCCGTCGCCCCCAGCGCCCAGTCGGTATAGCCCTTCTTCCCGGTCGAATCGGTCGCAAGCCAGCTCGGACCGAAACTGTGCCCGACGTGCGCGATCAGGCCTATCGGGGTCTTGGGAATGCCCGCCGAGAAGTCCCCCGCGAGATACACGTTGTCGCGTTTGCGCAGCACGCCCGAAGCGCCCTGGTCGAGGGTCAACGCCTTCTGCTTGAACGCGTAATTGACCGTCAC
This sequence comes from Sphingomonas sp. PsM26, assembly GCA_030433805.1. Classification (GTDB taxonomy): domain Bacteria; phylum Pseudomonadota; class Alphaproteobacteria; order Sphingomonadales; family Sphingomonadaceae; genus Sphingomonas. Next base: position 110,784 of record JARUXA010000016.1, read on the forward strand.
CTTCGATGTCAGCGGACCAAAGGTGTGCGAGATGTCGGCATAGGGCTCGAGGAAGTCCGAGCTGCTCATGTCGCCCGTCGGATGCGTCTTGGGATAGACGTAATAGAGCGCACCGATATCGAAGGTCGTCCCGCCGACGACTTTCTTGTAGCCGCCGATCAGATCGATTTCCTGATGCCCGGTCCCGGCGACGGTGACGTAATCGTCGACCGAGGACCCCCATACCGAGACATAGACCCCCGATTGATGCGTGACCGTGATCGACCCCTGGATCGCGGCGTTGCGGTCGGTCTGGGAAACACCGCGGAAGCGGTAGTCGCTGACGAGTGCAGCCGTCCCATTGACCGTGATCGCGGGTGGCGGGGCGGTTTCCTGCGCGAACGCAGGTGTAGCGGAAACGACGAGCAACAGCCCGCCGAGCGTCGTTGTGGAGAAGCGCATCATTTCCCTTTCGAAAATGCGACTGTCCCCGCCTGCTTCCCCCCGATCCGGCATCTGTCGGCGGCCGCAAAGCCGCCCCGCACCGATGATCGACGAGGCCGTAACAATGCCGTGATCCGCTGCGGCGCACAAGCAGGATTGCCGGATGGTTGCGCATTCGTAAGGAAATGTTGCTGTGCCGCCACAGCCGCCGGTGTTCAGCGCGTGGCGGCGAAGCGTTCTAGTCCCGCCGCGAGATCCGCGATGAGATCCGCGGGGTCTTCCAGCCCGATCTGCAACCGGACCATCGGCCCGGCATCGGTGCGCTGCGTGACCGAGCGATGGCGGTGCGGATCGACCGGGATCGCGAGGCTTTCGTATCCACCCCAGCTGTAGCCGATCCCGAAATGCGCGAGCCCGTCGATCAGTGCGGCGCGTGCGGCTTCGGTGCCGCCGTCGAGGACGAACGAGAACAGGCCGGACGAGCCGCTGAAGTCGCGCTGGAAAATGTCGTGACCCGGGCAACTCGGGAGCGCCGGATGGAGCACGGTCGCGACTTCGGGCTGGTCCTGCAGCCAGCGCGCGATCTGGAGCGCGCTCTGTTCGTGCTGGCGCAGGCGGATCGCCATCGTGCGAAGCCCGCGCGAGCCGAGCCAGCAGTCATCCGGACTGGCAACCTGGCCGAGCTGGAAGCTGGTGTCACGCAGCCGCGCGAAATGGCCCGGCGCGGCGGTGACCGAGCCGAGCATCACGTCGCTGTGGCCGACGACATATTTGGTGCAGGCGAGGATCGTCAGGTCGATCCCGTGCGCGATCGCGGGGAAGAACAAGGGCGTCGCCCAGGTGTTGTCGAGCAAGGTGGTGACCCCGCGGGCCCTGGCGGCGGCGACGATCGCGGGGACGTCCTGGACCTCGAAGGTCAGGCTGCCGGGGCTTTCGAGCAAGATGGCGCGCGTCGTGTCGCCGATGAAGTCCGCCATGCCCGCACCGATCAACGGATCGTAGAAGCGCGTCGTGATCCCCATCCGCGCGAGCAGCCCGGTCGCGAGCGAGCGGGTCGGGTCATAAGCGGTGTCGGGGATCAGCACTTCGTCGCCGGGGGAGAGGACCGACAGCAACGCGGCGGCAATCGCGGCGACGCCGGACGGGTAGAGGAACGTGCCTTCGGCGCCGGGTTCGAGTTCGGTCAGCGCGTCGGCGAGGCTCCACTGGGTGGGCGTGCCGCGGCGACCGTAGAACAGGCGGTGGTGGGTGTCGCGGGCGCCTGCTGCGCGGAGGTCGGCGACGGAGTCGTAGAGGATCGTCGAGGCACGCCACACGGGGGTGTTGACGATGCCTTGGGTCCATTCCTTGCGGCGGCCTGCGCCGACGACGCGGGTGGAATCACCTTTGGGGGTGTCGGTTTTCTTCATGGCGGTGCTCCGGCAGTGCTGATTGTGCAAAGCGGGAGGAAGTTCAAAAGGCAAGTGGTGACCTTGAAGCCCCTCCCCTTCAGGGGAGGGGTAGGGGGTGGGGCTGTGCCTCGCAGAGAGGTGCGTTCTGCTGGACTTCCCCACCCCAACCCCTCCCCTGAAGGGGAGGGGCTTGAGAAGGAGGACGGGCTATGTTGCGGCCTTTGGCGTCGAGTGCTCGGCGTGCATTCGGACAAACTGTCGTCGTACGCGTTATCTTTAGCCCCTCCCCCTCGGGGGAGGGGTTGGGGTGGGGCAGTTCAGCAGAACATCGCTCTCTGCGAGGCACAGCCCCACCCCCACCCAGCGCCGGGTCGGTCATGCCCCCGGCATGACCTGAACAGCGCGGGGCGCTGTTCACCCGGCACTCCTAAAGGGGAGGGGCTTAAAGATAGAAGGCGTTACGCTTCCCCCGTCGCCTTGGGCGTCGTGCGATCCGCGCCCCATTCGGACCAGCTGCCGTCATAGACCGCCGCTTCCACCCCAAGAAGATGCGCGCCGAACGCCAGCGCCGAAGCGGTAATCCCCGACCCGCACGTCGTCACCAACGGCTTGGCCAGATCAATCCCCGCACCCTCGAACGCGCTGCGCAAGGCGTCGCCCGTCTTCCACGTGCCGTCTTCGTTGAAGATCTGCCCGACCGGCAGGTTCCGCGAGCCTGGAATATGCCCCGGATGCGTCGCCGGGCGCGGATCGGCTTCCTCGCCGGTGAAACGCGCAGACGAGCGTGCGTCGAGCACCTGTTCCGCGCCGCTGTCGACGTTGGTCTTCATCTGGTCGAGCGTGCGCACGCCCTTGTCGTCGGCCCAGACGGTGAAGTGGCGATGGCGAAGCTGTTCCTTGCCGCTGGCGGTCTCGCGACCCTCGGCCTGCCATTTGGCGAGACCACCATCGAGGATCGCGACGTCATGCGCGCCGAAGGTGCGGAGCATGAACCACGCGCGCGCCGCAGTATGGAAAGGCGAATTGTCGTAGAGCACGATCCGGCTGCCGTCGCCGAGCCCGAGCGACTGCATCCGGCTCGCGAACTTCTCGGGGGTGGGAAGCATCGAGGGGAGGTCGCTCGACGTGTCGGCGATCTCGCCCAGATCCATGAACACCGCGCCGGGGATATGCGCCGCATCATATTCGGCGGCGGCGTTGCGGTCGCCGAAGCCTGCGAAATAGGTCGCGTCGACGATCCTGAGGTCGTTCGCGCCGAGTTCGTTCGCGAGCCAATCGGTGGTCACCAGCGAGTCCATGTCCCGTCTCCTTTTACGCGTTTTGGCGAGCCTAATACGCCGTCGGGGCGGCGTCGAGACGGTCGAGAAAGGCTTTCGCAGAGTCGCGGATCTCGCTTTGGGTCGCTTCGTCCATCTTGGCCCAGGTGCGATAGGGCATCGCCATGCGCGGATTGCGCGCGAGCTTGTCCTCGTGGCGGACGACGAAATCCCAGTAGAGCGCGTTGAACGGGCAGGCGTCGGGCCCGGTCCGCTGGCGGACGTCGTAGCGGCAATGCCCGCAATAATCGGACATCTTGTTGATGTACGCGCCGCTCGCCGCATAGGGTTTGGACCCGAGCAGACCGCCGTCGGCGAACTGGCTCATACCGAGCGTGTTGGGCAATTCGACCCATTCGTAGGCATCGATATAGATTTCGAGATACCACAAATGGACGAGGTGCGGATCCGCGCCGATCAGCAGCGCGAAGGTGCCCGTGACCATCAGCCGCTGGATGTGATGCGCGTGCGCGTTCTCGAGCGTCTGGCCGATCGATTCGGCGAGGCAGTGCATGTCGGTCTCGGCGGTCCAGTAGAAGGCGGGGAGCGCACGCGTCGCTTCGAGCGCGTTGCGGTGCGCGTAGTCGGGGCCTTCGCGCCAATAGATCCCGCGGACATATTCGCGCCAGCCGATGATCTGGCGGATGAAGCCTTCCGCCGCGTTGATCGGCACCTTGCCCGCGCGAAAGCGTTTCTCGACCGTGCGGCACAGCGCCAGCGGATCGAGCAGGCCCGCGTTGAGATAGGGCGAGAGCAGCGAGTGCCACAGGCTGGGCTCGCCGGTCAGCATCGCATCCTGATAATCGCCGAACCCGGCGAGCGCGTGATCGAGGAACTGCTTTTGCTGGCGTTCCGCATCGTGCGCGGTCACCGCCCAGGCGAAGCTGTCGAGGCTGCCGGGATGATCCGCGAACCGCTCCGCGACGAGCGCCATCACCGCCTGCGTGATCGCATCGGGCGCGAAGCGTAACGGACGCGGCATCAGCAGGTCGGCTTTTGCCGGCTTGCGATTGTCGTGGTCGAAATTCCACTGGCCGCCGACGGGGTCCTTGCCGTCCATCAGCAAACCGGTCTTGCGACGCATGTCGCGGTAGAAATACTCCATGCGCAACTGCTTGCGCTCCTCCGCCCAGGTGCCGAACTCGGCGTGGGTGGCGAGGAAGCGGTCATCGTCGCGGATCTCGACGGGAATGCCGAACAGCGTTTCCCATGCGTCGAGCATCGCGCGGACGCGCCATTCGCCCGCCTCGGTGACGACGATCCGCACAGGGTCATGCCGCCCGACCGCGCGCGCGACCTCGCCGGTGAAGCTGCCGGTCGAATCGGGATCGTCGAGCGTGATATAGTCCACGGTCCAGCCCTCTTCGCGGAGCAGAGCGGCATGGTGGCGCATTGCGGACAGGATGAAGGCGATCTTCTGCTTGTGGTGCCGGACGTAAGTGGTCTCGTCGGCTACCTCCATCAGCAACAGGCGTGACGTGGCGGGATCGGCACCCTGCAGTGACGACAGGCCGAGCGACAGTTGGTCGCCCAGGATCGGGATCAGCGTCAGGTGCGGCGGTTCCATTTCGGCGTGTGCTCCCCTATCTCTGGCGCATGACCCCATTACATCTTGGCCAGACGAGTGCGCTCCCCGCATCCCCAGAAGCGGCGGTGCTCGATTACGTTCCCAACCCGCGCGCAGGATCGCTGTATCTGGTGCGGTTTGCGGTTCCCGAGTTCACCTCGCTGTGCCCGGTGACCGGCCAGCCCGATTTCGCGCATCTGGTGATCGACTATGCGCCGGGCGACACGATCGTTGAATCAAAATCGCTCAAATTGTTCCTAGGGGCTTTCCGCAATCATCAGGGATTTCACGAGGATTGCACGGTCGGCATCGGCCAGCGATTGTTCGACGAGATGCAGCCGCGCTGGCTGCGAATCGGAGGCTATTGGTACCCGCGTGGTGGAATCCCGATCGACGTGTTCTGGCAGTCGGGACCGCCGCCCGAACACCTCTGGCTTCCGGCGCAGGACGTTCCGGGATATCGCGGGCGCGGCTGACATGCATCATCGCGTTCAGCTCACCGCAAGATTCCACAGGGCGGGCGCGAATCTTTTGTTGCGACGCAACATTTCTGCAACCATTTATTAACTTGGCCGTTCGTTTCGTGACAGCTGAGGGAAATTCTCTCTTTCACTCTTAGGATTACGAACATGGTGCACTTGGCAGATGTCGTGACCCCGATCGATCACCTTGCACTGATCGGCAATTTCCTGCCTCGGAAATGCGGCCTTGCAACATATACGACGGACACGTTCACCGCATTGAAGGGTCGGTTTCCCGACCTCGACATCGATATCTACGCGATGGACGATCATCCCGGTCGGTACGAATATCCGCCCGAAGTGACGCGCAGCATTCCCGACCAGGAGCGTGGCGCGTATCTCGATGCGGCGCGTGCAATCGAGGCGAGCGGTGCGCAGGCGATCTGGCTGCAGCATGAATATGGCATCTTCGGCGGCGTCGCCGGCGAGCATATCCTCGCGCTGCTCGACCGCGTGTCGCTCCCGGTCATCGTCACCTTGCATACGATTCTCGAGAAGCCCGACGCGGATCAGCGCCGGGTCATGGAAGGTTTGCTGCAGCGTTGCTCGCGCGTCGTCGTGATGGCGGAACGTGGCCGCGAGATCCTCGAGCGCGTTTATGGTGCCAGTGGCCGGTCGATCGTGATGATCCCGCACGGTGTGCCGGATCGCGATTTCGTCCAGCCCGATTCGCTCAAGCCGCGCTTTGGCTGGGAAGGCCGCAAGGTCGTGCTGACCTTCGGGTTGCTCGCGCCGGGCAAGGGCATCGAAGTGATGATCGAGGCACTGCCCAAGATCGTCGCGGCGCATCCCGAGACGCTGTATACGGTGCTGGGCGCGACCCATCCGAACCTCGTCGCCTATGAGGGCGAGAAGTATCGCGACGGCCTGAAGGCGCTCGCAGAGAAGCTCGGCGTGTCGGACAATATCCAGTTCATCGATGCCTTCCTCGAGCATGATGAGCTGATCGACTATCTGCAGGCGGCCGACATCTATGCGACGCCATATCTGAACCCGGCACAGATCACGTCGGGTACGCTCAGTTACGCGGTCGGGGTCGGCAAGGCGGTCGTCTCAACGCCTTATGTCCATGCGACCGAAATCCTCGCTGACGGGCATGGTGTCATTGTCGACTTCAGCGATTCCGACGCCTTCGCGCGCGAAATCATTGCGCTGCTCGGTAACGATCGTGCCCGCACCGAATTGCAGGAGCGCGCCTATGCTCGGGGTCGCACGATGATCTGGCCGCGTCTCGCCGAAGTCGCGATGCGCGAGATCTCGGCGATGGTTGCTGCAAAGCCACGTCGGTTACATGGCTCCAGCATGTCCTACACGCCGTTGACCCCGGATTTCGCGGCGGTCGAGCGGATGAGCGATTCGACCGGCATGCTCCAGCATTCGATCTATTCGGTGCCCGATCGTCGCCACGGCTATTGCATCGATGACAATGCGCGCGCGCTCATGCTCGTCAGCCACATGCCCGAGATGGACGAGGTCCAGCGCGACAAGTGGATGACGATCTACGCATCGTTCGTCCAGTACGCGTGGAATCCCGACCTGCGGCGCTTCCGCAATTTCATGAACTTCGACCGGACCTGGTGCGAAGACACGGGGTCGGAAGATTCGAACGGTCGCGCCCTGTGGTCGCTCGGCGTCACTGCGCGCGATGCGCAGTCGTCCAAGCATCGCGACTGGGCGGTCCGCATGTTCGACATGACCGCGTCGATCACGATGGAGCTTGGCTCCCCGCGGGCGCATGGCTTTGCGATGCTCGGGGCGGCGGCGATGCTCGACGCGCATCCCGGCCATGCTTTGTCCAGGCAGATCCTTGCGCGTTATGGCGACGAGCTTTGCGCGCTGCTCGAAGTCGCGCGGCGGCCCGAGTGGGAATGGTTCGAGATCGTCCTCGCTTATGACAATGCGCGTCTGCCCGAGGCGTTGATCCGCGCCGGGATCGCGCTCGGTCGGCCCGAGTTCGTCAAGTGCGGCCTGACCACGCTCGATTGGATCGTCGGCAAGCAGACCTCGCCTGAGGGCCGCTTCCGCGCGGTCGGCAGCGAGAGCTTCGGTCGCGTCTATGCCGAACCGCTCCAGTTCGACCAGCAGCCGCTCGAAGCACAGGCGACGATCGACGCCTGTCATGCAGCGTATCTCGCGTCGGACGATCTGCGCTGGGTAGAAGAAGCCGGGAAGGCGTATCGCTGGTATCTTGGTGGCAACGATCTCGACTTGCCGCTGGCGACGTCGCAGGACGGCGGATGTTTTGACGGATTGATGCCGACCGGATTGAACCGAAATCAGGGGGCAGAGTCGATCTTGGCGCTACAAATGGCGAATTGCACGATTTCGGGGCTGGCAAAGCGTACGGAAAGCGTGGCAGGACCCCATAGCGCCGTCGCGTAGCCTCGCTCGCGACGCCGCCGAAGGCGTTGAACGAGGCTATTACGTGTGATTGAGCTCTTCCAGCATGCCCTGCGGTTGCACGCAGATCCATCGCGAGTGGTCGTCCGGCCATTCCACCTTGCGTGGTCGCGCAACGGTGGAAGCCGGACGGAGCGGATCGTAGCGGCGGTCATGTCGCTCGACGCGGCCCAGACCCGCGCCGAGCTCGAACTGGTGCTCAAGGACTTCGAGGCGCGGCACTGGCAGACGCGTCGCGTGTTCATGACGCGCTACGACGAGATCGAGGATATGCTCGGAATCGACGGCAGCGAGATCGGCGATGAGAAGCGCCAGCTGATCGGCGCCTATTTCTGCCACGAATACAGTTATGCCGCCGCCGCGCTGATGAACCCCAGCGCGGTGCCGCATTTCGACCAGTCGGGGATGCCTGCGGGATCGCAGCGCATCCTGATGTCGCTGCGCGCCGTGGGCGAGGGGCACATCTCCTCGGTCGCGTTCCGCGAAGGCATCATCACCGACGGCAATCAGCTGAAGCTCGCACCCGAGCCGCCGTTCGCGACCGCGACCGATGCGGTCGGGATCGACGAGGAAACGCTCCCCGAAGGCCCGATCACGGTGTTCCGCCATCGCGACTCCACGCTGTCGGGCACGGTGATCTTCCCGATTACCGCGGCGCAGTCGAAGGGGCTCGAGGACCTCCGCCTCGTCCACTTTACGCATGACGACGGCACGGTCGAATGGCTCGGCACCTACACCGCCTATAACGGCTCGGTGATCCAATCCGAACTGATGCGCACCCGTGACTTCCGCGCGTTCGACCTGGTGCCGATGACCGGCCCGGCCGCGCGCAACAAGGGCATGGCGCTATTCCCGCGCAAGGTCGGCGGCAAGTATCTGATGATCGGCCGACAGGACGGCGAGAACCTGTTCCTGCTCAAGTCCGACACACTGACGCATTGGGACGAGGGGCAGAAGCTACTGACCCCTGCGTTCCCGTGGGAGCTTGTGCAGATCGGCAATTGCGGGCCGCCGATTGAGCTCGACGAGGGCTGGTTGCTGCTGACACACGGCGTGGGGGCGATGCGCAAGTACGCGATCGGTGCGGTGCTGTTGGACAAGGTCGATCCGTCGAAGGTGATCGGGCGGACGCGCGAGCCGATCCTCGCGGCGGCGAACCAGGACCGCGAGGGGTATGTCCCCAACGTGGTCTATACGTGCGGCGCGATCCGGCATGGGGATACGCTGTTCGTGCCGTATGGCGTGGCGGACAGCTCGGTGGCGTTTGCGTTTATTCCGATCGGGTCGTTGCTTGAGGCGATGGCGTAAGGGTTTCCTCGGGGCGCCGGTGTGATCATTGTCGAGAGCGGACGGTCACGCCATCAAGGCTGATGGCCATCCCACTCGCACGAGCAAGCCGTCCGGGCCTGCAATACCGACTTCGTAAAGTCCCCATTCGCGATGCCGGAGGACACCGCCTGGCCGGATGACGAGATCGTCCACCCGCGCCGCTATCGCCGCAACGTCGGGTGTTCGAATGAAGACGCCGAAAGGATTGTGGGCTTCGGGAACCCGCCATTCCCCCTGGCCCGCCTGGGTCAAATGCAATTCGCAACTCCAACCCGACATAATTACATAGTCGTCGCTGCCGCCGGCACGCTCAAACCCTAGTCGCTCCCAAAAAGGTATTGCGGCCATAAGGTCGTTACTCGGGATGATCGCGAATGCGCCCACAGCAGGCATCTCTGTCAATTTACGCCTCCCCCCGTTTCACCGCGAGGATGCCGTCGATCGACTATGTCCGCAAGAGGACGTTAGTTGAACGGTCGGTTCGAAAGATAGCTGTCGTCTGCTATGGTAGGCTTAATCAATCAGCGCCCAGTCGGATCGGTCGCGGTTCATGCGAGAACGTTTCCTGTCGGCAGGCGACAGCCTCCATGCATTCGCGAAAGACAGCAATCGCATCACTCTTCTTGGCGACAGCGTCCGGGTCTTTCGCGGCGATGTGCTCAAACAGGGCAAAGGCGACGGCTGTGTCTCCAGCAGCAGCAGCTTGCAGGCGCATATCGGGATCGAGCATGTCCAACCTTGTCGTTATGTGTGGCACACGGTGACTTCGCGCCGAGAAATGCGCAAGCTGATCGACACGATGCCCGAGCGGAAATACTGACGATTTCACGGCTCTCGTGGTTTTGGGGTGAGCGCTGTCCTGAGGAAATCGCCGGCCGTCGCGATGACCCGGGGAGAGCCCAAATTGGGGCCGAGGGTCTCATTCTCGGCTTGGGTCCCGGTCTTTGCGCCATCCTTGAACCAGTGGCTCTGGCCCTCGAAGATCATCACCTTCCCGCGCGGATTGTCGGCGAGCGCAAGACGCGCGGCCGCGGCATTGCCGGTCGGGGGGACGAGCGGATCGAGCGCGGCGAACAGCGATAATACCGGGATGTGAAGCGCGCGCATGTCGGACGCGATATGCATATCGAGGACCTGGGAGACCTCGACCGTATCGAGCGACGTCAGCGCACCCTCTGCCTGTTCCGCCGTGAAGCCGGTTGCAACCAGACCCTGTCGTACCGCCACGCGCAGGGGTGCGAGCGTAGCAGCGTCTGCCTTGGCCTGCCGCGCTTCGAGCAGATGCAGGCTTGCCGCGACCAGCGGTGCCACCGTCTCTTCGGTTCGGCCTGCCGCGATCAACTGGTCGTGCATCGATCGGGTGAACAGTTGCGGTCCGTCACCCACCGGCCCGGCGAAGGACACGATCGCGGCGATGCGGGAATCCTGCGCGGCCACCATCGGCGCGATTGCACCGCCCTGGCTGTGGCCGACGATGGCGATTCGTGCGCCGTCGATATCGCTGCGCCCGCGCATCGCGCTGACCGCCGCCCGTGTGTCATTCGCCAGTTTTTCGATATCTTCCTCATATGTGCCGGTCGATGCGCCGATGCCGCGCTTGTCATATTCGAGCGTCGCGATGCCGTCGGCGAGCAGCCGGTCCATGACGAGCGGAAAGCCGCCCCGACCATTGCGACCGCTGCCCTGAACGCAAATGGCGAGCGGAAACGGGCCCTTGCCATGCCCGACGGGCGTCCTGAGCGTGCCCGCGAGCACCACGCCGGGTGCCGACGCGATGCTGACCGTTTCCGCTACGCGATCCGGGTGGAAGTCTGCGAAGATCGTGTCAGCATGCGAGGCCTTGGCCGGGCCGTTGCTCAGCGCGACCGGACCAAGCGAGACCGCTACCGCCGACTGGCCCAGCTGAACTGTGAGCGCCTGCGTTCCCGCTGCGACCGCGGCGTTGCTCATCCCCGTCCGCACGAAACGCTGCCATCGGGGCGTCAGGTGAACTTTGTCCTGAAGAAAGGGCGTATAGGGAGCCGTACGATCCTGCATGGTTACGGCCACATCGACGGGGGCCGTTGCCCTTGCCCAGAATACGGCGGTTACGCTGCCGCGCGCCGGAATGGCGTCGGTGATGATGGCGACCGCACCGCTGGTCCATGGCTCGGCGGGCTTGGCCAGCGGGGCGACGGTCACGCTGCCCGCCCCCGGCACGGCCTCGTCGCGCTGCATCGAGACAGGTGCGCCATAGACGATCCAGCTATCCGCGCCCGAAACCTGGGCAGGTTCCGCAACCGCCGGGACCGTCGCGAGTAAAAACGAGAGTACGGCAAGTCGCCCGAGATGTCTCATGATGGCCCCCTCTAGTATTCTCCCTGATTTCGACATGCTGCCATCTGGATCGTCGGGCGTCCAGATGGTGTCCGCTCTTACGGGATGACGATGCCAAGCGACACTTGCGGCCGGACTTCAGGGACCGTGAACGGTCTGGTAGCAGGAACCGCTACGCCGCCTGCGCAACCACCCGTCGCATCGTCGCGCGGTACAGCAGCGCAACCATTGCCGCGAACAGCACCGTCCCCCCGATCAATGCGGGCGTCGCGAACCCGGCACCCACCACCGCGAGCGGCGCATCGGTCCCCGACCCTGCGACCACGAACGCGAACAACACCCCGAACAGGCTTTCCCCCACGATCAGCCCGGTCGCGGTCAGCACGCCGAAGCGGCGCGCGCGTTCGGGGTTGGCGGTGCGGTCGGCCCAGCGATCGTAGAACCAGCCGACCACCGCGCCGATCACCGTCGGCAGGATCACGCTCATCGGCAGGTAGATGCCGATCCCGATCGCGAGCGGCGGCAACCGCAACAGCTTCGCGCGCCCGAGCAGCATGTCGACCACGATCGCGACCACCCCGGCAGCGATGCCCCAGTCGAGCATCGTCCAGTTGAGGTTGCCGCCGAGTACGCCCTGCGCAAGCGTCGAGATCAGCCCCGCCTGCGGGGCGGCGAGCGCGTTCGGCCCGGCGCCGGGCGCACCGACGAAGCCGAACGCGCTGTTGAGTACGTTGAGCACCGGTGGGACCACGAGCGAGCCGAACACGACGCCGATGATCAGCGCGACCTGCTGCTTCCACGGCGTCGCGCCGACCAGCTGGCCGGTCTTGAGGTCCTGCAGATTGTCGTTCGAGATCGTCGCGACGCCGAACACGATGCCGGTGACGATCAGCGCATAAGCGATCAGCGCCTGCGTCGTTTCGGGCGGGGTGCCGCGCCCGAACAGCCCGACCAGCATCAGCGACGAGGCGATCACCGCGAGGATGCCGATCCCCGACACCGGCGAATTGGACGCGCCGATCAGGCCCGCCATATAGCCGCACACCGCCGCGATCATCAGCCCGATGACGAGGATGAACACCAAGGCCCCCCCGATCAACGCCAGCGCGGCGGGAGCGAGCGGGCCGTCCGCGATGACGCTCCACAACAGCCACGCGATCGGCGCGAGCAGCGCGACCGAGCCGCCGAACACGATGCCGATCGGCAAGTCGCGCTCCTCGAGCGCGAGCGTCTCGCCAGCGCCGCGTGCGCGCGATGCCGCGAGCGCCGAGCGAACCCCGCCGATCACCGGCCGCGCGATGCTGGTCAGCGTCCACACCGCCGCCACGCCGATCACGCCCGCGCCGAAGAAGCGGACGTCCGAACGGAAGACGGTGTTGGCCCAGGTCTCCGCGTCACCCGCGACCGGATGGATCGCGGTGAGATAGGGCAGCAGGATCCACCAGCCGATCACCATGCCGAGCCCTTGCGCCATGCCGACCGAGATGCCGACGAGATGCCCGACCCCGAGCAGCGCGAAGGACAGCCCGCCCGAAATGCCCGTCGCGCCAGCCCCCGCGCGAAACCACATCGAGGCTTCGGCAAGCGCGAGCTTCATCTGCGTCAGCAGCGCGAACCCGGCTGCGGCGAGCGCGTTGACGATGATGATGCGCAGCCCCGTCGCGCTTTCGGCGGCACCGGCGGCATCGCCATCCCCGCGTACGCCCGACCCGACTTGCAGCACTTCGGCGGCGGCGCGGCCCTCAGGATAGGGCAGGTCGGTATCGACGACGAGCGCGCGCCGCAACGGGACCGAGAACATCACGCCGAGGATACCCCCGGTCATCGTGATCGCCGCAGTCGTCACGAACGGGAAGCCCTGCCACCAGCCGATCATGATCAGCCCCGGCAACACGAAGATGATCGCGGCGAGCGTCCCCGCCGCGCTTGCGATCGTCTGGACAATGTTGTTCTCGAGGATCGACGCGTTCTTGAAGCCGCTCAGCACCGCCATCGAGATCACTGCCGCGGGGATCGAGGTCGCGAAGGTCAGCCCGACCTTGAGCCCGAGATAGACGTTTGCCGCGGTGAACAGCAGCGTGATGAGCCCACCGAGCAGGATCCCGCGCAGCGTGAGTTCGGTCAGCGGTGCCGCGGTTAGCGTGGAAAGGCGGGGATCGTCCATGCGGTATCGTTGCACAAAGCGAGCGGGGCCGGACAGGGTTTTCTGGGATTTCATGTCGGACACGGATCGACGTGACTTTTCGCGCGGTTGCGCGTTGGCTGGGGCATGAAGACACTGTGGTTCATCACCAACCCCAAATCGGGGACCGCGACCCCTGCCAAGGCGGAGGCGCTCGAAGCGATCTGCAGCGAGCGCGGGCTGCATCTGGCGGGGCGGACGGCGTTCCCCAATCAGTCGCTGCCGACGCCCAGGGCGCTCGATGCCGCCGGGGTCGATACGGTGGTGCTGTTCGCGGGCGACGGGACGATCAATGCGGCGGTCACCGCTCTGCTCGAGTGGAAGGGTTCGATCCTGATCCTGCCGGGGGGGACGATGAACCTGCTCGCCAAGCTACTCCACGGCGAGACCGATCCCGCCAGAATCATCCACGCCGCGCACGACCGGGCGCGTCGGACCGCGCTGCCCTTCATCCGCGTGGGCGAGCATCGTGCGTTCGTCGGGTTGATCCTCGGGCCGGCGGCGACGTGGGTGCGCGCGCGCGAGATTGTCCGCAGCGGGAGCCTTCGTGGCTTGGTGCGGGCGCTCAAACATGCGTGGGGCAGGACGTTCGGCAAGGGGATACGGCTGGTCGGTGTGCCGGGGCTCAAGCAGGGCGCGCAGGCGGTGCTGGTGCGCGCCGAGGACGACCGGCTCGACATCGCAGCGATCGATGCGCGCGATTTCCGCGGGATCACGGCGCTTGGCTGGGAATGGCTGACCGGCGACTGGGTCGCTGCGTCCGAAGTGACGCAATGCCATGCCACCAGCTTCCGCACCGGCGGGCACAAGCCCGCGCTCGCTTTGTTCGACGGGGAGCCGGTCATGCTCGATCCCGGCAGCGAGGTCGGCTTGAGCCGGACCCGCGACCTGTTTCTTACCACGCTCGATCGCCAGGGGGGCCTTTCGCGATGATCCGTCTATTTCATGTGAGCGACGTCCATTTCGGGCGCGAGGATAGCGCGGCGGTGTCGTGGTTCGACGCGCTGGTCCACGCCGAGCGGCCCGATGCGGTGATCATGACGGGCGACCTGACGATGCGCGCGCGGCGCAGCGAATTTGACGCGGGGCTGGCGTGGTTGCAGCGGTTGCCCGTCCCGGTGACGGTCGAAGTCGGCAATCACGACTTGCCGTATTTCAATCTGTTCGACCGGTTCTTCCGCCCGTATCGGCGGATGGGGAAGGTCGAGAAGCTGGTCGAGCGTCCGCTCGATCTACCCGGCGTGGCGATCGTGCCGCTGGTGACGACCGCACGCGCGCAGTGGCGGCTCAACTGGTCGAAGGGCTATGTCAGCCGTGGGGCTTTGCGGCGGACGCTCGACCTGATCGCGGCGGTGCCCGAGAACCGGCTGATCTTCATCGCCGCGCACCATCCGCTGGTCGAGGCAGGGACGCATGCGTCGGCGCAGACCCGGCGCGGGCCAGAGGCGCTGGCGACGCTTGCCGTAGCGGGTGCGGATGCGGTGCTGACCGGGCATGTCCATGATCCGTTCGACATCGCGCAGGACGTTGAGGGGCGCGTGATCCGGACGATCGGCGCGGGCACTCTGTCCGAACGCACGCGGACGACCCCGCCATCGTTCAACGAGATCCGCATTGCGGACGGGCGTTTCGACGTGGTGTGCCGGACGATGTCGTCGCAGCCGGACGCGGTGCTGACGCGCGAGCGGGTCTAACGCTCTTTCGCTTCCCCGGCGAAGGCCGGGGCCCAGTCGAGGAGCGGAAGATTGCAGGCGACTGCGCACCGTTACTGCCGCCATCGCTCCTGGGCCGCGGCCTTCGCCGGGGAAGCGGTGACAGGGGGTTAGGCCTTCCGCACTTCCGCCGGGAAGGTGACGATGAAATGCGCGCCACCGTCGGACTTGGCATCGACGCTGCCCTGAAGGCTGCGGGCCAGCGTGCGGATCAGTTGCAGGCCGAGGCTGGTCGATGACCCTGCGCGCACGTCGAACGTGTCCGGCAATCCCGCGCCGTAGTCGCGCACCGTCAGGCACACCGACTCTTCCTTGACGGTCGCCGAGACCGAGACCTTGCCGCCATCCTCGCCATAAGCGTGCTTGGCGGCATTGGTGACGAGCTCGGTAATGAGCAGACCGACCGCGACCGCCTGATCCGCGTCGATCGAGATCGCGTCCGACATGCAATCCAGCGTCAGCGCGGGCAATTGACCCGACAGGCTTGCACAGAGATCATCGAGCAGCGCGGGCATCTCGACCCGGCCGGTGCCCTGTCGCCACAATTGGTCATGCGTTCGCGCGATCGCGATGACGTGGCCTGACGCCTCGTTGAGCGCACTCGACACTTCGGGGAGCGGGTTGCTGCGCGATTGCAGGTGGAGGATGCTCGACAGCATCGTCAGGCTGTTCTTGACGCGGTGGCTCGCCTCCTGGACCAGCACCTTCTGGTAATCGAGCGCCTCGGCGAGGCGTCGTTCATTCTCCTGCCGCTCCATCGCGACGCCGAGCAGATTGGCGAACCCCTGCAGGAACGCGATGTCCGCCGCCTCGAACTGGCCAGCGCTCGGGCTGTCGACCTCGAACACGCCCCATGCGCCCGCGGTCGTCGAGATCACCACGTTGATCGCGCGCCGGACGCCGTGTTCGACCATGATCTGCGGGGTACGGAAGCGGTCCTCGCCTTCGAGATGGTTGGAGATGACCGGGGTGCCGTTGCGGAAGGCGAACCCGGCGGGGGAATTCTCGTCCGCCGCCAGACTGGCGTTGCCGATCACCCCGGTTTTCCACCCGACGCCCGCGCGGAACAGCAGGTCGTCCTGCTCCGGCCGATACTCCAGCACCTTGCACAGGCCGGTGCGCATTCCGTCCGCCGCCATCTCGGCGGCCCTGGTCAGCAATGCGTCATTGTCGCGGCACTGGAGCGCGAACAGCCCGAAGTCCGACAAGATCGCCTGCTGTTGGAGCCGATAGCCGAGCAACGACCCCGCCCCGACCTGCTCGATCGCCTCGGTGAAGGAGGTCGGTTCGTTCGACGTGCCCTCGGCCACCTCGACGACGTCGTCGGAGGGCCCGTCCATCAGGGCGGTCTGCGTCGTGGCGTTCGGGGTGGGGTCGTCGGTCACTGGGCTGGGTCCTGTGGTGGAAGGAAAGGAAGGGGCACTCTTCCCGACCGCTCGAAACGAACGGTCGGCGTGTCGTTCGTGCGCCTTGAGGTTCGGTCCGGCTTTCCACCCGGCAGCGGAGCGCTTCAAGCATCATCGGTCATCAATAGGAATGACGGTGTACGCGCGTTCCCGCCAAACGCCAAAAAGGCGGCCCGTCGCCGGACCGCCCTTTCGTAAGCACCGAAGATCTGGAAGCTTAGCGCTTCGAGAACTGGAAGCTACGACGTGCCTTCGCACGGCCGTACTTCTTACGCTCGACGGTACGGCTGTCGCGCGTCAGGAAGCCTGCTGCCTTGACGGGCGCACGCAGGATCGGCTCGAACTTGGTCAGTGCCTGGCTGATGCCATGCTTGACTGCGCCGGCCTGACCCGAAAGGCCACCGCCCTTGACGGTGCAGACGACGTCATACGCACCCTCGCGCTCCGTCACGCCGAACACCTGGTTGATGACGAGACGCAGCGTCGGACGTGCGAAATACACTTCCTGATCACGACCGTTGATCGTGATCTTGCCCGAGCCGGGCTTGATCCAGACGCGTGCAACCGCGTCCTTACGACGACCGGTCGCATAGGCGCGGCCGTATTGGTCGAGGATCTGCTCACGCAGCGGCATCGTCGGAGCGGCGGGCTCCTCGATCTTGCCGGCCATGTAATCCTCGGCCTGCGCGTCGGACTGGGTTGCTGCAGCCGGAGCGGCAGCAGGCGCGGGGGTGTTGGTCAGAGCGGCGAGATCAGCCAGCGACTGGCGGTTGTCGGACATTATGCGCCCACCTTGTTCTTGCGGTTCATGCTGGCGATGTCGAGAACCTCGGGGTTCTGCGCCTCATGCGGATGCTCCGTGCCGGCGAAGACACGCAGGTTGCGCATCTGCTGACGGCCGAGCGGGCCGCGCGGAATCATCCGCTCGATGGCCTTTTCGATCACGCGCTCGGGGAAACGACCTTCGAGCACCTTGCCCGCGGTGATTCCCTTGATGCCGCCGGCATAACCGGTGTGCTTGTAATAGACCTTGTCCTTGAGCTTGTTGCCCGTGAACCGCACCTTGTCCGCGTTGATGATGATGACATTGTCACCGCAATCGACGTGGGGGGTGAAGCTCGGCTTGTGCTTGCCGCGCAGGATGTTCGCGATGATCGAGGCCATGCGGCCAACGACCAGACCATCGGCATCGACGATGATCCATTTCTTCTCCACCTCATACGGCAATGCCGGCTTGGTGGTCTTCATCAGCGCCTTCATGGGGCTTGTGACCTTACATAGCTAAAATGACGGATGCCGCCCCGGGGGACGGCATCGTTGGAGCGGCTATTGCTGCGCGCGGGCCTGAAAGTCAAGGTTTCGGCGGGTTTCCCGACAGGTATCGGGATACCGCCCGCAATCCTACGTCAGATCGTTCGGCGTCCGACCGCATGCGCCGCGGCGATCGCTGCGATCAGCAGCAGGGCGGCATTTGCCTGATGCGCGACGGCGACGACGATCTCGACGCCGGTGAGCAGCGTGGCGATCCCGAGCAGGATCTGTCCCGCGACCAGCGCGATCGCGATTCCGCCGATTCGCGGTGCGCCCGCCCGGATCGCGCGCCAGCCGAGCGCGACGATCCCCGCCGCCGCGACGAAGGCGAGCCAGCGGTGGATGAACTGGACGACGATCGGATTGTCGATCGCGTTGCGCCACATCGGATCCGTCATCGGCGTCGCGGCGGGGAATATCTCGTCCCCCATCAACGGCCAGCTGGAAAAGGCATAACCCGCGTCGAGTCCCGCGGTGAACGCGCCGAACAGGATCTGCGTGAACAACAGCACCAGCGCCGCCGCGGCGAAGGCGCGCAGCCGGGCGGGACGGGCAAGGCGAGTCGCGGCGAGATCACGCAGGTCGAGCGCGGTCCACACCGTTCCCGCGAGCAGCGTCAGCGCGGTGACGAGATGGATCGCGAGCCGGATATGGCTGACGTCGGTGCGCTTGGTCAGCCCCGAAGACACCATCCACCAGCCGATCGCGCCCTGCAGTACGATCAGCGCGACCAGCGCGCCGAGCCGCGGCGCGTAACCGCGCGGCAAGCATCCGCGCACCCAGAAATAAAGGAACGGCAGCAGGTACACCATGCCAACCACGCGCCCGAGCAGGCGGTGGACATATTCCCAGAAGAAGATCGCCTGGAACCCGGCCAGCGTCATCCCGTGGTTGAGCTGCTGATATTCCGGGATGCGTTTGTAATTGTCGAACTCGGCCTGCCACTGCACCGCATTGAGCGGCGGGATGATCCCGGTGAGCGGTTTCCACTGGGTGATCGACAGTCCCGATTCGGTCAGACGGGTAATCCCGCCGATGATCACCATTGCGACGACGAGTGCCGCCGCCACGAACAGCCAGATCGACAGCGTGGCGGGCCGGACGCGAGCGGGAAGCGAGGAGGCCTGAAGCATCGTAAAGCCTTACGCCTCGGCCGGGCGCGCGTCGATTGTTGAATGGTGCGGCAGGCCTGCAAAAAAGATAGGCATGATATGTTGTAACTTGGCGTGCGCCATGCCACATGCCGCTCAGCATGACGGCGCTCGTTTCCTCTCCTGCCTATCGGTGGATCGAACAGCGGTTCGACAATATGGCGATCGGCCTGTCGGGGCTGTGCGTCGTGCATTGCATCGCGAGTTCGATCTTCCTTGCGCTGGCGGCATCCGCCGGGGGGCTGTTGCTCAATCCGCTGTTCCACGAGATCGGCCTGACGATCGCCATCGGTTTCGGCGTGATCGCGTTGGGACGTGGCATCTTCACGCACGGCTATATGATGCCCGCGGTGGTCGGATCGGCCGGGCTGGGCATGATGGCGGGGGCGATCTCGCTACCGCATGACGTCAATGGGCTGGAGACGGTGTGGACGCTGATCGGCGTCGCCACGCTCGCGCTCGGGCATGACCTCAACCGGCGCGCTGCCGCCTGACGGTCGCTTCGCCGACGTTGCAGCAGGCCCCGGCAACGCCTATCTCTACGCCATGGCAACGCATCGACATTACGCACCGCAGGACGCC
The DNA here is from genome assembly GCA_030433805.1 of Sphingomonas sp. PsM26. Classification (GTDB taxonomy): domain Bacteria; phylum Pseudomonadota; class Alphaproteobacteria; order Sphingomonadales; family Sphingomonadaceae; genus Sphingomonas. The sequence goes on from JARUXA010000016.1 coordinate 130,391, forward strand.
GATCTTGCGTTGGCCGCCCAGGCGACGCTCGAGCGATCGGGCGAGCAATGGACCGTGATGCGCGCCAATATCTTCCGCGCGCTCGCCGGGTTCGACAAGCCGGCCTCCGCCTATGACATTGCCGAGGCGGTGTCGAAAAGCGAGGGACGCCGCGTCGCGGCCAACAGCGTGTATCGCATCCTCGACCTGTTTGTGACCGCCAACCTTGCGCGGCGAGTCGAGAGTTCGAACGCCTATATCGCCAATGCGCATCCCGATTGTTTGCATGATTGCATCTTCCTGGTGTGCGACGGGTGCGGGCAGATCGTCCATCTGGATGACGACCGGCTGACCAAGGGCGTGCGCGGCGCGGCGGAGGCTGCGGGCTTTGCGCCGGAACGTCCGGTGATCGAGGTTCGCGGTAAATGTGCGGCGTGTGTGGCCCTGGCGAAGGCGGCGTAACGGCGGGCGAGTTTTTCGCGACCTGTACAATTGCGGCTACAATTGCTGCTTCCCCGGCGAAGGCCGGGGCCCAGTAGCGAAGGTCGTTGTTAGAGAGCGCAGCGCGAGATGATTGGCCGGTCGCTGCTGGGCCCCGGCCTTCGCCGGGGAAGCAGTAGTAGCGGGGAAGCCGTGGTGACAGCGCAGCCCCGAACTACCCCAGTGTCTTCCCCATCCGCACTCCCGGCACCGGCGGCCCGGTTGGTGCCATGCGCGCGACCCGCTCGATCTCTTCATAACCGCACGCGCGGTACAGTGGCTCGCCCGCCAGAGTCGCCATCATCTCCAGCTGCTTGAACCCCGCCGCGCGCGCGGCGTCCTCGCAGAGTGCCAGCATCTGTCGCCCGACCCCGCGGCGGGTGAAATCGGGGTTGGTGTACATCGCGCGGATTCGCGCGGCATCGTGGGCCGGGTTGAGCGGCCGGACATCACGCGCGACCGCGCTCGCATCCCCGCCGAACAGCGTCGCGCGGAAGCTCCAGCCGCCGCAGCCGGCCAGCACGCCCGCCTGTTCGATCAGGAAATAGGTCCGATCGGCAATCAGTTGCGTGTCGAGTCCCATGCTAAGGCGACTCGCCGCGATTTCGTCCGGGCTGAGGTATCCCGCCTGCAGTGCCGCGATCGCACGGTCCATCAGCGCCGCGATCGCAGGAATGTCGGTTTCGGTGGCGAGGCGATGGGTGAAGGCGGGCATCGCCCGAAGTGTCGGGCCGCGCTGTCCCGCTCGCAAGAAAATTCGCACAACGCGCAGAAGCGATCTGGAGCAATCGACACAGTGCAGTAGCGGCGCTAAACAGGCCTGATGGTTGACGCTCTTAAGACACCGTTACTCGATACGGTCACTGTCCCCGCAGACCTGCGGGCCCTCCCTGCCACCGAGTTGCGCGCGCTTGCCGACGAGCTTCGACAGGAAACGATTGCCGCCGTCGGCGTGACCGGGGGGCACCTCGGTTCGGGGCTCGGCGTGGTCGAGCTTACGGTCGCGATCCATTACGTGTTCGATACCCCGCGCGACCGCCTCGTGTGGGACGTCGGGCATCAATGCTACCCGCACAAGATTCTCACCGGTCGTCGCGACCGGATCCGCACGCTGCGCATGGGCGGCGGCCTCTCGGGCTTCACCAAGCGCTCCGAGAGCGAATATGACCCGTTCGGCGCGGCGCACAGCTCGACGTCGATCTCGGCGTCGCTCGGTTTCGCGATCGCCAACAAGATCGCGGACAAGCCGGGCAAGGCGATCGCGGTGATCGGCGACGGCGCGATGTCCGCGGGCATGGCGTATGAAGCGATGAACAATGCGGCGCAGGCGGGCAACCGGCTGGTCGTGATCCTCAACGACAATGACATGTCGATCGCGCCGCCGGTCGGCGGTCTGTCGGCCTATCTCTCGCGGATCGTGTCAAGCCGCGAGTTCCTCGGTTTCCGCGAACTCGCCAAGAAGCTCGCCAAGAAACTCCCGCGGCCGTTCGCGTCGAGCCTGAGCAAGGCCGACGAATTCGCGCGCGGTCTCGCGATGGGCGGGACGCTTTTCGAGGAACTCGGCTTTTATTATGTCGGCCCGATCGACGGGCACAACCTCGAGCAGCTGATTCCGGTGCTCGAGAATGTGCGCGATGCGGAGGAGGGCCCGATCCTCGTCCATGTCGTGACCAAGAAGGGCAAGGGCTATGCCCCGGCCGAGGCCGCGGCGGACAAGTATCACGGCGTCCAGAAGTTCGACGTCATCTCGGGCGTCCAGACCAAGGCACCCCCAGGGCCGCCGCAGTATCAGAACGTGTTCGGCGCGCAGCTGCTAAAGGAAGCCGAGAGCGACCCGACGATTTGCGCGATCACCGCGGCGATGCCGTCGGGGACCGGGCTCGACGGCTTCTCCAAGGCCTATCCCGACCGCTTCTTCGACGTCGGCATTGCCGAGCAGCACGCCGTCACCTTCGCCGCGGGCCTCGCCGCGCAGGGGATGCGGCCGTTCTGCGCGATCTATTCGACCTTCCTCCAGCGCGCGTACGATCAGGTCGTCCACGACGTCTGCATCCAGAACCTGCCGGTCCGCTTCGCGATCGACCGCGCCGGGCTGGTCGGCGCGGATGGCGCGACGCATGCCGGGTCGTTCGACGTGACCTATCTCGCGACGCTCCCCAACATGGTGGTGATGGCGCCGTCGGACGAAGCCGAGCTGGTTCACATGACGCACACCGCCGCGTTGCACGACAGCGGGCCGATCGCGGTGCGTTATCCGCGCGGCAACGGCACGGGCGTGGCGATGCCCGAAGTTCCCGAGCGGCTTGAGATCGGCAAGGGGCGGATCGTCCGCCAGGGGCACAAGGTTGCGATCATGGCCTTGGGGACTCGTCTCGGCGAGGCCTTGAAGGCGGCGGATGCTTTGGAAGCCAAGGGGTTGTCGACCACGGTCGCCGATCTGCGCTTCGCCAAGCCGCTCGACGAGGAACTGATCCGCAAGTTGCTGACCACGCATGAGGTCGCGGTGACGATCGAGGAATCCTCGGTCGGGGGCTTGGGCGCGCACGTGCTGACCTTTGCGAGCGACACCGGGTTGATCGACGCAGGCCTCAAGCTGCGCACGCTGCGCCTGCCCGATACGTTCCAGGACCAGGACAAGCCTGAGGCGCAATATGCCGAGGCGGGTTTGGATGCGGATGCGATCGTCGAGACGGTGCTCAAGGCGCTGCGGCATAATTCGGGCGGCGTCGTCGAGGGCGCGCGGGCGTAACTTCTTACTCAAGCCCCTCCCCTTCAGGGGAGGGGTTGGGGGTGGGGCCGTGCCTGTTCCGCGACGGTAGTTCTGCTGGACTGCCCCACCCCAACCCCTCCCCTAAAGGGGAGGGGCTTCAGGAAGTCCCGGCTTCCCACCCAACCCAAATCCCCCCACACAGGCCCCGGCGGTTCCGCGCCCGAGGGACCGACCATGTGCTTCTCCGCCACCGCCAGCTTCACCGCCGCCGCCGTGCTCGCCACGATCGGCGTCGCCACGCTGCGCCACGTCTGCGAACCGCGCGCGCTTTTGTTCGCGAGCGTGCCTTTGCTGTTCGCGTTCCACCAGTTTTCCGAAGGGCTGGTGTGGCTGTCGCTTGAGGGGCGGCTCGGGCGCTATGCAGTCGATCACAGCGTGTTCCTGTTCAGCCTCTACGCGATCGGGATCCTCCCACTGCTGATGCCGACCGCTGTCGCGCTGATGGAGCCGCCGGGGTGGCGGCGGCGCGCGATCCTCGTGCTGACCGGCGTGGGGGCGGTGGTATTCGCGTGGGACATGGCGGGGCTGGTGATCGCGCCGACCTGCGCGGTGATCGACCAGCATTCGATCGCCTATAGCAACCCGGTGACCAGCCGCCTGTGGGTGTCGCTGCTCTACATTTTCGCGACCTGCGGCGCGCTGCTGGTGTCGACCCACCGCGTGGTGCGGGGATATGGCGTGCTCAACGTCGTCGGGCTGACGATCGTGCATCTGGTGAAGGGCTATGCCTTCGCCTCGGTGTGGTGCTTCTATGCCGCGGTGCTGAGCGTGGTGCTGTACCGGCAGTTCCACCGGCAGGACATCGACGTGGCGACGCCGAACGGGACGAGCGGGGTGCGGCGGCCGTTTGTCTTGTCGTGGTTGCGGTGAGGGGCTGGGTGCCGGTGCATCATTCAATGCTATTCAATGAAGCTTACCAAAACACCAAGTCCGGTAAACGCTAATAGTACTAAGGTTAATACTGCTGCTACCCAGAAAGGTTCGATTTCAACGCTTGTAGCTGCAGCAATTGCGCAAGCCGCCGCCCCTACTGTGCCTACGAAGCCCGGAATCCAAAACCTTATTCGGTACATCGCCATCGCCGATGACACAGACATTGCAATTATCGAAGCTATAGTCATTGATGACGCAAGAACGGCATGACTGGCCAAAAAGGTTCTGATACAAGGTTGATAGTGTTACCGTTAGACCCATGCAAATAAGAAATGCCGTAATATTCAGCAGACAAAGAAGTAACACAATTCGTAGAAACCCGGAAGTATTGTCCAGTCCGGGGGGAACTCCGTTCCCCCCGGTAAATAAATTTATGTCAGGAACAAGCTTCCTAATATTCGTGATCGTAAGAAATATACCGATTAAGCCCAAAACAATTTGGATATAACCAGAAATTTCTGAGGCTGACATGCCTATTCCGCCGCCACGCCAGCCCGCGAGAACATATCCCCCGCGTCCGAATCCTCGTTCGCAAACGCCACGCCAGCAGGCCCGATCTTCGCCTTCTGGCGCTTGTCGAACCCGTCCCACACTTCGTTCCAGTTGCCGCGCGTCGCTGCCTTCGAATATTCCGTCGCGCGCTGTTCGAAGAAGTTGGCGTGCTCGACGCCGTTGAGCATCGGCGCGAGCCACGGCAGCGGGTGTTCGTCGATCATGTAGATCGGCTTCATGCCGAGCTGCCCCAGCCGCCAGTCGGCGATGTAGCGGATGTACTTCTTGATTTCCTTGGGCGTCATGCCGTTGACCGGGCCCATTTCGAACGCGAGGTCGATGAAATTGTCCTCGAGCCGGACGGTGTGCTGGCACATGTCGGCAATGTCGTCGCGCACCGACTTGGTGAGGCAGTTCCGCTCCGCGCAGAAGGCGTGGAACAGCTTGATGATGCCCTCGCAATGCAGCGATTCGTCGCGGATCGACCAGGTGACGATCTGCCCCATGCCCTTCATCTTGTTGAAGCGCGGGAAGTTCATCAGCATCGCGAACGACGCGAACAGCTGCAGCCCTTCGGTGAAGCCGCCGAACATCGCGAGCGTCTTGGCAATGTCCTCGTCGCTGTCGACGCCGAACGTCTGCAGGTAGTCGTGCTTGTCCTTCATCTCGCTATATTCGAGGAAGGCGCCGTACTCGCTCTCGGGCATGCCGATCGTGTCGAGCAGATGGCTGTAGGCGGCGATGTGCACCGTCTCCATGTTGCTGAACGCCGCCAGCATCATCTTGATCTCGGTCGGCTTGAAGATGCGGCCGTATTTCTCGTGATAGCAATCCTGCACCTCGACGTCCGCCTGGGTGAAGAAGCGGAAGATCTGGGTCAGCAGGTTGCGCTCATGGTCGCTGAGCTTCTGCGCCCAGTCGCGGCAATCCTCGCCCAACGGCACTTCCTCGGGCATCCAGTGGATCTGCTGCTGGCGCTTCCAGAAATCGAACGCCCAGGGGTATTCGAACGGCTTATACTGCTTGCGGGCTTCGGTGAGGGACATGGGGTTACTCCATTGAGTACAAGAATCAGAAACTGGCGATAGAAACTAGGCGGGGGCCCTGATGGCAACGCCACGCGTAAGGCGCTTGGCCAGCGCGATGCAGGGCTGTTCGAATCGGAAGGTCGAAATATGCGCCAAGGCGAATGTCACCGCCAGCAAAAGCGGTCTCTTGGCATATTTTACGACTTTTGATCCGGAGCCAAGCCATCCAGCGTTTAGCGCCCCATGGAAAATGTAGAGTGCGTAAGAGATTTCAGCAATGTAGCGCGCCGGTCGGGATTCGAGCAGGTGCCCAAGGCGGACCGGCCCGTTGAACAATGTTGCCCCCACCAGCGCTGCCGCAAGATACGGTCGCGCGTAGTTGAGCATTCCGGCGGCTGGATGCGCCGACAGCAGTACCAGCGGCAGTAGCCAATAGGGGCTGATGGACGCGAGCACGGACTGCGGTTTGCTACCGTACCATCCCCCATGGACCAGCGCGAGGATGCCGCCTGCGAGGATCTCATCGATACGAAACCAGGTGATGATGTTGATATATTGATGATCGACGATCCGCAGCAGCGTGATTCCCAGCGTGATCAACGGGAGCAGGATCAGACCCCGATGGCGCGCGATCATGACGAACAGCGTGATCCCGAGATAGAATTGTACCTCGACGCACAAGCTCCACAAATGTCCGCCGCCCGGCACAAGATAGTAGGGCGGGAGGTTTGCGTAGAACAACAGGTTTGCGACCCAAGCCTTCGCGGGTGACTGGTTCATGATCAGCAGCACAATCATTACGACCCACGCCAGCGGCGCGATTCGAAAGAAGCGGCGAATGATGAACACGCGCAGATCCGCGCCGCGTGAAAGGAAGCTGGTGATCAGGAAGCCGGAAAGAGTGAAGAAGATCACCATTCCCATAGCAGCGACGGCTTCGTTCATTTCCCAGCGTGACGGACCCAACGGTAGCAGATGCCCCGCCAGAACCAGAAGGATACTCACTGCACGCCATCCGTCGAGCACTGACAGCCGTTCTGCTGGAGCAGCGTGTGTCGTATTGCGGGCAGGGTCGGTCGCGAGAACAGTCACGCGACACTCCAATGCCACATCGCGCTGGCAGACATGATCAGCACGATTCCGAGCGACAACGCCATGATGCCGATCATCCGAAACGCATACACCTTGCCCGTGCTCGCAGGACGCAGCAGCGCGAGGAGCAGACCGGCACCGATCAGCGTGAACAGCGCCGCCACCGCAAACATGATCGCGATCGAACTGGTCATTGGAGGGGCTTCCGTGCATCGTTTGGGGCGGGCGTGCGTTGGGCATCCGTAATCGCAACGAAGGAGCTACCACCATGGTCGACGTATCGCAGATTCAGGAACATGCCGAAGTCATCGGCGCCGACGGCGTCCATGTCGGCACGGTCGACCGAGTCGAGGGCGGCCGCATCAAGCTGACCAAGAAGGACTCGGGCGCGCAGGTCAACGAAGGCACGACGAGTCATGAAGGGCATCACCACTACATCTCGCTCGGCTTGGTCGCCGATGTCGAGGACGGCAAGGTCCGCCTCAGCGCGAACGGCGACGTCGCAGTGACGTTCGAGGAAGAAGCCTGAAACCGACTCCGCGGTGCGATCCGCACCGTGGACCGTAGCAAAGAGGGCGTCGCTCATGCGGCGCCCTCTTTTTTGCGCAGGACGACCGTGAGGTTGGGGCCTAGCGGGGCGCGGATCTCGTACAGCCGGCACAGCATCGTCTCGAAACCCTGCCGTGCGACGCCGCGCACTTTCCGGGCGATACCATGGTTTGGCATCGCACTGCTGTCCGCGCGGATGATCTCGAGCACTGTGCCGGACACGAATTGCGACATGATCGATGCCGACAATGTGGAGACATGCGTATAATCCCCGGACTGGTGCAGTCCGGACAGCAGGCCCTGCCCGTTGGGGAAACGCACGACGCAATAGCCCCCCGTGCGCAGCAGCGTGGCGATGTGATCCAGCATCGTACGAATCGCATCGAACGACAGATGTTCGAGCACGTCGAACGCCGCGATCACGCCGAAACGCGCGCGGTGGGTGTCGAGCGATTGCGCGAGATCGATCGGCAGGACGACCACGTCGTGCGCCGCGGCAAACGTCCTGCCTTGTTCCGACAGTTCGGTTCCGTACACCTGCGCGCCGCGTGCCTTGGCCCAGCCGAGAAACCGCCCGTTGCCGAAGCCGATTTCGAGGACATGCTCTCCCGACACGGGAATAGCGCGCATCTCAAGATCAAAATAAGCGTTGTCCATCGGGGTGGGGACCATGAAACTGGTCTCGCTCCAACCCTTCCAGGACTCATAGCCGTCATAGGCGGTGGCATCGGTCATCGCTCGGCTCCTCGGTCTTGCAAGCGCGACGACCACCGTGGATGGAGCGGGCGACGTGCACAGGGTTTGTGTCGTGCCGACACAAGGATACGCGCGTCGTTGCAGATCCGGCGCGGAAGGGCCGGTACAGTGCAGTTGCAGGCTTGCTCGACGGGTCCCGACCCGTGCCGATCGCGGGCAGCGGGCCCAGGATCGCACCGGCGGAGTCGACCCGCAAGGTCGATGTGACGATGCAGGCGACCGGTTGCGATCGTGCCCTTCGTCCTTCGCCCTGTGGATTTGAACGTCGAGCACGGTAACCGTTTCCTATCGGGTTGATGCAAATAGTACGCCGAGATTAGAGACAGATACCGACGACCAGAACGCGGCGTTCGGACGGGTCCGCCGCGGCCCCTAGCTCGATATTCGATTAGCGGACGGCAGGGGTTTTTGCCATCGAAATCTCCGCGCCGTTTACGGATTTTGCGCAAGGGATGGTGTCTTGATCTCGGCAACGGCGCTATATCTTGTTTGCAATGTGGCCCTTGCCCGGACATCCTGTCACCGGCGAGACAGGCGTGTCGCGCCCGCCGGAACGGCATCTTCCCGGCCTGCGTTGCAGCAGGACGGTTAAAGGATTCCCGATTGAGAAACATCGATTTCAGCTCGTGGCAGAGTTTGCTCGCCACGGTGTTAGGCCTGACGCTGGTAACCCTGCTCGGCGTCGGTATCCGGTTGCTCACGATGATGGTGTTCCAGCAGCGCCGGGAGCGGATGAATCGCCAGATCAACGAGCGTCTGCGCACGCTGATCGCGGCGTACAAGACATTGGGGGGCTCGTTCACCGGCGATCTCATGGTCGATCCTGCGCACAAGCGCGATCTTCACCGCCCGAATCAGGCGACGGCGGGCCAGCAACCGGATGTGGCGCTGGATCTCAGCGCCGAGACCGTGGCTCGATCCGACCGGTCCCGGCGGATTCGCGATGCGGTCGAAGCCGCGCTCTCCGACATCATCCTGCTGGGAACCGAAGAGCACGTCCGCCTTGCCGATCGCGCAGTGCGTGAACTGGTGGCGGGGCATCCGGTCCATGTCCACGACCTAGTCGTGTCGCTGCGGGCCTTCGTGCGCGCGGCGCTCGATCTCGATCCGATCCCCGCGGATCTTGTGCTTCCGATGCAGGGACCTGCCCGTCCGTCGGGCTCGGGCGGCGGGGGCAAGGGAGCAGGCGGACGCGATGAGGGCGGCAAGGGTGGCGGCGGCGGCGGGATGGGCGGCGGCGGCGGAATGGGTGGCGTCGATGCGGCATCCGATGACGTCCACCACACGCCGCAGCGCGGGGTTTGATCCGCCTCAGGCAATTGCAGCACCAATCAGCCGGTCGCCGTTGCGCTCGCGTCGGGGTGCAGGCTGGCCAGACGTTCCGCCAGTTCCGCATGGCGAAACGGCTTGGTGAGACGGGGAATGTCCGGGCTCACGCCCTCGGCTTCGGCATAGCCCGACACGATCAGCACCGGAAGCCTGGGGCGCCGCGCGCGCATGCTGCGGGCGAGCGTTTCCCCGCTCATGCCGGGCATGAGATGGTCGGTCACCAAGATATCGGGGGTGATCCCGCCGTCGACCAGCTGCAATGCCTCCTCGGCCGATCCCGCCTCGACTACTTCATAGCCTAGACCGTTCAACATGTCGGCGGTGCTCATCCGCACGAGTTCCTCGTCATCGACGAGCAGCGCGATCCCGCGTGCCATCGCATGGCCCGCAGCCGCCGGCATCGGCGCGTCGGCGTCGATCGCCTCGAAACTGATCGGGAGCCACAGATCGACCGTCGTCCCCGCGCCGGGAACACTGTGGATCGACAGACCCCCGCCGAGCTGCGCCGCAAGACCATGCGCCATCGACAAGCCGAGCCCGGTGCCCTTGCCGATCCCCTTGGTCGAGAAGAACGGCTCGATCGCACGTATCCGGGTCGCCTCGTCCATCCCCATGCCCGTGTCGCGGACCGACAGGCGGACATAATGACCGGTCCGCAGCCCTGCGTCGTGCCGAGCCCGCACAGTCTCGCGCGATGCCGTAATCGTGAGGTCTCCCCCGTCGGGCATGGCATCGCGCGCGTTCACGCTGAGGTTGAGGATCGCCATCTCGAGCTGGTTCGGATCGGCTCTGGCGGGAGGCAAGTCGTCCGCCATCAGCACACGGATGCTGATCTTCGGTCCAAGCGTACTGCCGATCAGCCCGGTCATGCCCTTGACCAGTTCGGCCACGTCGACTGCGGTGGGTTGCAGCGGTTGCCGGCGTGCGAAGGCGAGCAGCCGCTGGACGAGCGTCTTGGCGCGTTCGGCGGACTGGAGCGCACCGTCGATCAGGCGACGCTCGCGATCGTTGCCGATCCCGCGGCGCAGCAGCATGTCCAGCGCGCCGATGATCGGCGTGAGCAGGTTGTTGAAGTCGTGTGCCACGCCCCCGGTCAGCTGGCCCATCGATTCGAGTTTTTGCGACTGTCGCAGCGCCTCCTGCGTCTGCACGAGTTCCGCTTCGCGCGCCTTGTCCTCGGTCAGATCGCGACCGATGGCGATGAAGTTGGTTCCGTCCGGCTCGGGCGAGACGGTCCATCCGATCGGCGTCCAGCTGCCGGTGCTCGTCGCGATGCGGTTCTGGAAGCGGGTGGGGAGTCCCGTGCGCCCCATCTCCTCAATCGCGGCGAGTGTTACGCCTGCGTCATCGGGATGCATGAATTCCGAATAGGGCGTCGCCAGCAGGTGCTGCTCGGGCCAGCCGAGCACCGCAGTCCAGGCCGGATTGACCGCGGACATCCGCCCCTCGAAATCGGCGCGCGCCAGCATGTCCTCCGACAGCACCCACAGCCGGTTGCGTTCCGACGCTTCCGCCGCGCGCCGCGCGCGTTCGGCCAGAACCTGTTCGGTTGTTTCGGTGCAGGGGCAGAACAGCCCGACGACACTGCCGTCATTGTCCCGGACGGGGGTATAGGAGAAGGCGAAGTGCGCTTCCCGGGGCCGGCCGGGGCGATCGAGCATAAGCGTGATGTCGCCCATATGGACTGGCTCGCCCGACCTGACCCGCTCGACCAGCGGCGTCAGTTCGGCGCGCACCTCCGGCCAGACGTCGAAGAATGCGCGGCCGAGCGCGGTTGGATGACGATTAGCGAGCATGTGCGCGTAGCGATCGTTGTACAGCAGGATATGGTCCGCGCCCCAGCCGACGAACATCGGCTGGTCTGCGGCGAGCAGGAGCCCCACCAGCGTCTTGAGTGGTTGCGGCCAGCCCGCCGGTGCACCGAGCGATGTCGTCGACCAGTCCTTTGCCCGGATCAGCGCGCCCATCTCGCCGCCGCCCGCCAGGAAGTGTTCGTCATGCCTGTGTTCGGTAGCGATGGTAGGTTCCCAACGGGTTTCGTATGTCGTGACATTAGCCGGGTCGGCGCAGACCTGCCAGCATTCTACCGCGGGCGTGGTCGCGGCCCCGTAATCGAGGGTGCGCTTGCTTGCGGGACCCATTATGTTCCGTACCATGCATTCGATCCTGCCGCCGCGTGTTCCACTTCCGTCGACGCCCCCGGTCGTCGCTGCGCCCGACTTCGTCGTCGTCGACGTCGAGACGGCGTGCTCAAGCGTCAGCAGCATCTGCCAGATCGGCATCGTCGGGTTCCGGGACGGGGTCGAGGTCTTCGAATATGAGACGCTGATCGATCCGCTCGATCGTTTTTCGTCGTTCAACACGCGGATTCACGGGCTCACCAGCGACCACGTCATCGGCGCGCCGACGTTCGCCGCGGTCCACGCTACGGTCGACGCGCATCTCGCCGGACGCATCACCGTCGCGCACTCGAATTTCGACAAGGGGGCGCTCGGCGCGGCGTGCCGGGTGCATGACCGGACGACGATCGAGACGACGTGGCTCGACAGCGTCCGCGTCGCCAGACGCGCGTGGCCCGAATTGCCGAGCCATCGGCTCAACGTACTGAGCAAGTTTTTGGGGGTTCGCCACAAGCATCACGACGCGCTCAGCGATGCGCGCGCGGCGGGCATGGTGATCGTGCGCGCGATCGAGCATACCGGGATCGATCTGGCCGGCTGGCTGGCCCCCTATCGGACGCGCGGCGGAGCGGCACCCAAGGCTGCGCCGGCGGGCCCGTTGAAGGGGGAGCGGGTGGCGATCCTCGGCGCGCCGCGCGATGGCGCACTCGCACAAAGCCTGGCCGCCGCAGGCGCGCGCATCGTCGCGTCGGTCGGCGTGACCACGACGAAGCTGGTCATCGGCAACGACCAGCCGTTCGGACGCTATGTGACCGCGCATGCCGACCACAAACGCGCCGATGCGCTGCGCCGGGACGGCTACGCGATCGAGATCGTGTCCGAGGACGAAATGGTGCTGCGTCTGGCGCGGGCGGCCTGAAGCGGCACCGCGGGAATTACACTCCCGACGCCGCCAAAAGGACGGCGTCGGAAGCGGTGCGCATCACTGGCAGGCAAGACACTCGTCGTAATCGGTCGTCTCGAACTCGTATTGCGGCTTCTCGATCGTGTTGTCGTTCTCAACGCCGCCGGCGAACCCTGCCCGCTGCACCGACTTGGAGCGGAGGTAATAGAGCGACTTGATGCCCAGTTCCCATGCGCGGAAGTGGAGCATCAACAGGTCCCACTTCTCGACGTCAGCAGGGATGAACAGGTTGAGCGAGGTCGACTGGTCGATATAGGGCGTGCGGTCCGCCTGTAGCTCGAGCAACCAGCGCTGGTCGATCTCGAAGCTGGTCTTGAAGCAGTCCTTTTCCTCGACATCGAGGAACTCGAGATGCTGGACCGACCCGCCCTGTTCGAGGATCGAGTTCCAGATCGCGTCGCTGTTCTTGGACTTGGCGATCAGCAGCTTCTCAAGATACGGATTCTTGATCGAGAACGAGCCGCTGAGCGTCTTGTGGGTGTAGATGTTCGCCGGGATCGGCTCGATGCACGCCGAGGTGCCGCCGCAGATGATGCTGATCGACGCGGTCGGCGCGATCGCCATCTTGCAGCTGAACCGCTCCATCACGCCGCGGTCCGCCGCGTCGGGGCACGGGCCCCGCTCGACCGCAAGGTGCATCGATGCTTCGTCGACCTGCGCCTTGATGTGCTTGAACATCCGCAGATTCCACGACTTCGCCATCGCGCCCTCGAACGCCAGACCGCGTGCCTGGAGGAACGAGTGATAGCCCATCACGCCCAAGCCGACCGACCGCTCGCGCATCGCGGAATAAGCGGCGCGCTCCATGCCGGGTTCGGCGCGGTCGATGAAGTCCTGCAGGACGTTGTCGAGGAAGCGCATAACGTCCTCGATGAAGCCCTTCTCGTCCTTCCACTGGTCCCACGTCTCGAGGTTGAGCGAGGACAGGCAGCACACCGCGGTGCGCTCGTTGCCGAGATGGTCGGTGCCCGTCGGCAGCGTGATCTCGCTGCACAGGTTCGACGTTGACACCTTGAGCCCAAGCTCGCGGTGGTGGCGCGGCATGCCCTTGTTCACGTGATCCGCAAAGACGATGTACGGTTCGCCGGTGGCAAGCCGCGTCTCGACCAGCTTCTGGAACAGCGAACGCGCGTCGACCGTGGCGCGGGCAGAACCGTCCTTGGGGCTGACCAAAGTCCATTCGCTGCCCTCGCGGACCGCTTCCATGAACGCGTCGGTGATCAGCACGCCGTGGTGGAGGTTGAGCGCCTTGCGGTTGAAATCGCCCGAGGGTTTACGGATCTCGAGGAATTCCTCGATCTCGGGGTGCGACACGTCGAGATAGCAGGCAGCCGAGCCACGCCGCAGCGAGCCTTGGCTGATCGCGAGCGTCAGCGAATCCATCACGCGGACGAACGGGATGATGCCCGAGGTCTTGCCGTTGAGGCCGACCGGCTCGCCGATCCCGCGGACGTTGCCCCAATAGGTGCCGATCCCGCCGCCGCGCGACGCGAGCCAGACGTTCTCGTTCCACGTATCGACGATCCCGCCGAGGCTGTCGGGGACCGAGTTGAGGAAGCAAGAGATCGGCAGGCCGCGCCCGGTGCCGCCGTTCGACAGCACCGGCGTCGCGGGCATGAACCAGAGGCGCGAGATATAGCCGTAGAGCCGCTGCGCATGCGCTTCGTTATCGGCGTAGGCCGACGCCACGCGGACGAACAGGTCCTGGAACGTCTCGCCCGGGAGCAGGTAGCGGTCGCGCAGCGTTTCCTTGCCGAAGTCGGTCAGCAGCGCATCGCGCGAATGGTCGACTTCGACCGGGTACAGCTGGACGTGGACTTCCTTGGAATCCCCGCGCGCCGCCAGCTTGCGATCCGCGCCGTTGCGATCCGTTTCCTGGGGAGCCTGAACGCTTGCCGCGAGCGCCTCGATCATGTCGGTTGCCATATCCGTCTTCACTTCCTCGGTATCCCGAAAATCCATTGTCTCGCCCCTCGGTCCGGTTCGCGAACACGCGGCAGTCACGCCATCATGTTCCCGACTCGTTCAATCTTTGTTCGATTCGGGAGACAGGCTCCCTAGCTAGCATTTCGGAAGCGATCGGCGAGACCAAAATGCAATCGCGACCGCTTGCGAGCCGCTGATCCATCGTCCGCACGATATGGGGTCGTGCGGTTCACTCTACCAGTTGTTGCGCTCGCTCCCGAACCTGACCCCTACAGATTGTGCCCATATCGGCCAACAGGCAATATCATAAATGACAGGTACAAGACTCGGTTCGTCGCACTTCCACGCCTTCTGACGGAGCGGCGGCCGGGTGCAGCGCGCGCGACGCGCGGTCAAAGCTGGGGTTGCGGAAAGGCAAGAGGCCGAACCGGGAACGTGACATTTATTTCACGTCGGGCCGGCAAAGCCGACCGGCAAGGTGACATGGACCGCCAGCCCCCCAAGCGATGCCGTATCGAGCATCAGGGTGCCGCCGTACAGATTCGCCAGTTCGGTCGCGATCGACAGGCCAAAGCCGTGCCCATCGCCGCGTTCGTCGAGCCGCTGCCCGGCGGAGAGCGCGGCGGCGCGAGTCGCTTCGGGGATACCGGGGCCGTCGTCCGCGATCGTCAGCATGGCGAATCGGTCGTCCGCGCTGCGGGTCGCGCTGACCGCGATCCGGGTGGTGGCCCAGCGCCATGCATTGTCGAGCAGATTGCCGACCAGCTCGTCGAGATCCTGCCGGTCGACCGCGACCGCGAGCGCCGGGTCGATCGCGATATCGGCGGCAATGCCCCGTTCGGCGTGGATCCGCGCAAGTGCGTCGGCCAGATCTTCCACGACCGGGGCGAGCGGAGTCGCGACGCGCGAGGCGACGCCCGGGGTGGCAGCGCGGGCACGGCCGAGGTGGTGCCGTACCGCCTGGTCGATCCGTGAGATCTGTACGCCGAGCGTGCCGTCCGGGTCGAGCGGACGCACCGTCAGCGCGAGTGTCGCGAGCGGGGTCTTGAGGCCGTGCGCGAGATTCGCGACATGCCCGCGCGCGTTGGCGAGTGCAGCGGCATTTTCGGCGAGCAGCGCGTTGATTTCGGTTGCCAGCGGGGCAAGTTCGCGGGGCTGGTCGTCGGGGATGGCGGTCGCGCGACCACCGCGCACCGCCGCCAGTGCCGTGCGCATTCGCTTGAGCGGGGCGAGACCCACGCGCAACTGCACCAGCGTCGCGATGCCCAGCGCAAGCCCCAGCAGCAGCAGTGAGCCGAGCAGTGGTGCCATCGCCGCGCGCAACGGGCGATCGACGATCGCACGCGGCGCGGCGGCGGTGATGCGGACCTGACCCGCAGGGGTGGCGAGCGTCAGGCTGCGCGCGTGGCGTGCGCCGCGCGCGTCCTGCCAGTCAAGCGCGCGGGTGCGGTCCCCGGGGCCATGCCGCAGCGCCCGATCCTCGATCGGCGGTGGAGGAAGCGCGGTCCACGGCGTGCGCATAGCGTCCAGGTTGGGCGAGGCGGGGGATGCGATGGTCCGGCCCCCCGCATCGATCCGCCATCCCCATCCGTTCGCGGCGTCGTCATAAGGTGCGGCGAGGATGACGCGATTGCGATCCACGCTGCCGTCGGGACGGACCGCCTTCGCAAGGATCGCGATCTGCGCATCGAGCCGCTCGTCCAGCCCATGCATCACGAACCGGTCCAGCACCGCGCCGATCGCGAAGGCGGCGAACGCGAGCGCGGCAAGCGTGGTGAGCAGCGCGGTCACGAGCAGGCGGCCGTAGAGCGAGCGGGGGAGGAGCGTCATGCGGCTGCCCGGCCGAGGCGGGCGGGCGGGGCGGCGTTTCCACCATATCCGGCGTCACCCTGAACTGGTTTCAGGGTCCACCGTGCAACACCGGCAGTCCGCCGTCGTGGAGGGGTGGATGCTGAAACAAGTTCAGCATGACGGCGTCTTGGGGGCGGGGCGGCGTTTCCGCCACACTGAACGCGTTTCAGGGTCCACCGTGCAACACCGGCTGTCCGCCATTGTGGCGCGGTGGATGCTAAAACGAGTTCAGCATGACGGGAGAAGGAAGGGGGTCCACCTCTCCTCATGCCGCGATGATCCGATACCCGCGGCCGCGCACCGTTTCGATCAGGTCCGCGCCGATCTTCTTGCGCAACCGCCCGACGATCACCTCGAGCGAGTTCGAATCGGGATCCGCATCGCCCTCGTAGATATGCTCCATCAAGTCGAGCCGCTCGACCACCACACCCTTGCGCAGCATCAGCGTCGACAGCACGCGCCATTCGAGCGCGGTGAGGCGCAGCGGAAGCCCGTCGCGCTCGACCTGCCCGGTCTGCGCATCAAACGTGATCGGCCCACACACGATTCGTGCTGCCGCATGCCCAGCCGAGCGCCTTACTAACGCACGCAGCCGCATCACCAGCTCCTCGATCCGGAACGGCTTGGTCAGATAATCATCTGCGCCCGCGCGAAACCCCGCGACCTTTTCGGACCAGCCATCGCGCGCGGTAAGGATCAGCACCGGCAACGCCCGCCCGGCGGCGCGCCATTCCTCGAGCACGGTGATTCCCGATTTGCGCGGCAATCCGAGGTCGAGCACCGCCGCGTCATAGCTTTCGGTATCGCCGAGATGCGCGCCGTCCTCGCCATTCGCGGCGACATCCACCGCGAAATGTTCGGCACGCAACGCTTTGGCGGTCGCCTCAGCCAGTGCGGCGTCGTCCTCGACCAGCAGGATACGCATAAGGCGGCTCTTTCGTTCGCGGCGGCGGGGCGGGATGCCGCGGCAATAATCCGGCTAACTTGCCGGTCTAAACCCAAACTGAACCGCAAGGTTCAGTGGGCCGGGGGCACGACTCGGTAAAAGGCTGCATACCAACCAAGGAGCTTACCGATGACCGAAGACACAACCACTCCCTCGCGCCGCAAGATTTCGACCCGCGGCGCGCTGATCGCGGCAGCCTTGCTCGCGGTTGGGGTCGGCGGCGGCGCGACTGTCGCGCAGATGACCGCACCGTCGGTCGAAATGGCCCCGATCAAGCCCGTCGCGATCCGCTCGCTCAGCGACACCGGCAACGTCGTCACCGTGCGCGGCAAGGTCGCCGAAATCTACGGGCCGATGTTCATCCTGTCCGACGGCAGCGGGCGCGCATTGGTCGAGGGCGGACGCCAGACCGACGGCACCAGCCTGATCGGCGTCGGGCAGACGGTGAGCATCCAAGGCCGGTACGGCCGCGGGATGCTCCACGCGTCGTTCCTCGTCGGCGCCGACGGTAAGGTAACCGCGCTCCGCCCGATGCCGCCGCGTGGCGGGCGTGGTGGTCCGCATGGCCCTGGTGGACCCGGCGGTCCGGGCGGACCCGGTGGCCCTGGCGGTCCTGACGGCCCCGATGGTCCGGACGGCGCCGGCATGGCCCCCCCGCCGCCACCGCCCGCCGCCGCCGGGACGACGGCACCGGCTGCCCCCACCGGCAGCGCGCCGGTCGCGGCTCCTGCGGCCGCCCCCGCGGCAACCGGCAACACCGCCGCATAAACACGAAAGGCCGCGCGGACGTGTCCCCCCGGGCGTCTGCCGTGGGTGCCCCCCCCCCGGTGGCTATGCGGCCTTGCGCCCTGGGTTTGGGCCGCTCGGCGCGGCAAGGCGGTGG
>JARUXA010000170.1 GCA_030433805.1 Sphingomonas sp. PsM26
ACCCCAAAGCCCATAAGCATAATTACCCAGCTTTGCGGTTCTGGTACCGCCTGTGCCATCGTCAGCCCAAACTTGCGGTCCATGTCTTTGTAGCCGGCGGCTTGCACAGCGGCTGTTACATGTACTCCGTCAAACGAGAAGAAGCCTGCGCATCCGGTCGCTTGTGCGCCCGCTGCAACACAGTTGGTGTCGAAGCGTAGCGGAGGGAGATCGAGCGAAGCCGGATCGGTGAGGGCGCGCTGGTTGAGATCGTTAAGACTGTATTGGAACAGATCCGTGCCCGCGCTCAGCGTCAGGCCTTTGAGTGCGGTGGCGAGGTAGCCATTAGCTTCGATCGTCAGCGGATCGCCTGCCATAGGGAAATCGGTGAACAGGATGTTTCGAGCGCCAAGGTCGTTGAGCTCTTGGATCCCGCTTACATATTGCTGGGCAGCTGCCTGCAGATAGCTGCTGATATTAGGGTATGACCCAATCGCGCCTACCGGACCAAACACCCCTTTTGCGCCAAAGACGTCGTTGCCGCCAAAGTTCAGGACATACAGACCGTTTGCGTCGATGCCTTGTGGGGATAGCTTAAAAGCGTTGATCTGCGCTTGCAGGTCAGGGATGCTATCGCCGGTATCAACGATCCGAGCGCCACCAAATGCATAATTGTTGCCGCCCGCCAGAGACGGGGTGGTCGGCTTTCCAAACAGATCGA
>JARUXA010000171.1 GCA_030433805.1 Sphingomonas sp. PsM26
GTTTTTTACTTGGGTTAAAATACTTTTGTCCCAGTCTCTTGGTGGAAGTTATTTTAATTTTATTCTTCTTCATATAGACCATTAATAAATTCTTCAAATGAATGGGCGACGAAAAAAATACCGCTTTCAGGATTCTCGTATGCTAGTTCATGATCTATAAAACGATAAGAGGCCGCTGAGAGTTAGAACGGTAGTCAAAACATACATGATTATCCGCTATGTCATCTCCAAATGGGTAAATACCATCAACTAGCTGGTATTTAAGATCATGGTACACGTTTAAAATGTAATCCTTCTTCTCCTGATTAAAACTTAGTAATTGGTAAAAAGAACATTCTCTCTTTCCAACATTAAATCCATCAGCTGAAGGTTCTCCACCATGATACTTTGTTACACATTCCATAAAGTCGATTGGAAATAATACATCCCATGCTTTTTCTACATCTAAAATAGTTTCTAAACTTACCTCTTTTTTCATCCGTTTCCCACGTAATCAATTTGCTTCATCCATTTTGCCTTATGTATATTTAGGAATCTTTTTACTCCCATTTATAATTGCTTTTATTTGTTTCTCTATAAATTTTTTTAGCATATTCCGTACTGTATTAAAAATAAAAGCCAATATAAAATACCACTACCATTCCTAATGATAGTGGTATTTCAAACAATTTTCTTATTTTAATGTAAGCACCGCCACAT
>JARUXA010000172.1 GCA_030433805.1 Sphingomonas sp. PsM26
AGTTTGCTCCAAGTATTAAATCCTATGCATTTTAATCCTTTGGGGAACAAGAAATATCTCTGTATATAACTTCTACTGAAAACCAAGAAGCAGATAAAATTAGTGAAGGTAATGCTTCAGACGGAAAAGGATCAGGTCAAGGCACATCTTTACAAGATGAAATGAAAGCAACAGGTGTTTCTACCGATAGCCAAGGATCAACTTCTTCTGTAGAAGGTGAAAGTGCTTCTCTCCAGGATGAAATACAAGCTTTTGGTCAAAGTGGAAGCACAAATGGAGGCAGCCCTTCTGTAGGAAAGGCAAATGCTTCTCTTTATGGTGGTGAAATGCAAGCTTCTAGTCAGAATGGAAGCACAAATGGAGGCAGCTCTTCTGTAGGAAAGGCAAGTGCTCCTCTTCATGAGGAAATCCAAACTTCCGGTTATGTGGTGGGAGTACAAGTGAAAGTAGCTCTTCTGTAAAGTGTAAGTTACCCTACACCAACAAGAAAACCTTCTGCTTCCATGCCGACAGGGATGGATCAAGCACAATTGGTGGCTACACAGGAACCTCCCCAAGTAAAACAACCAATTGAAAAAGACACGGTACCTCCTTCTACAGAAGAGATTCTAATGCCGCATCAACACCGAACAGAAACACGCAATATTGCATAAGTCGTACGGGATAACGTCAAAGAGAGTGTAGGAA
>JARUXA010000173.1 GCA_030433805.1 Sphingomonas sp. PsM26
TTGTTATCCTCCTTAACATATCTAAGAACTTATTTTATCTTTATATGTTAAAATATGGTTATAACTTAATGGCATGGTAAAGGGGGAAACAAATATGACTTTATCTCGTAATCTGAAATTAGTTTTACTAAGTTTATTAATCATAATAGGGATTAGTAGTTATTTTTTATATAGCAGTAACAATTATAAGGTACTATCTAAAAGAGAAATTAATGATTTCATAGAGGATAAAAGAAAGTCTAACTTATCTATTCTTAAAGAAGAGAATGTTAAATCTAAGGCTGATCCTCATGCCCTTATCTTATATAAAAATGACACTAAATTGGGCACTTACATACTTACAAAAAACAGACAAGGAATTGAAGAATACAAGGGAGTGGAAGTGCCCATAGATAAAACTCTACCAATACAGGTTACAGGTGCCTTATCAGGGGTTCCATATCTCGGTATATATATTACAAATAATAAATTAATTCAAGAAGGAAAATATATAGAAATGGAATTTCAAGACGGAACAAAAGTAAGAAAAAACATATCATTAAATCAAAAAGGATATATTCTTTCAGAAAAAACAACTCCTGAAGTACCTAGAGAATCTGTCCAGGTCTCAGTCATAAAAGATAGTCAAGTTCTATATACAAATGAGTATTAAATAGCTGTTAACCTATATACTAC
>JARUXA010000174.1 GCA_030433805.1 Sphingomonas sp. PsM26
TGCCGAAGGTTAACGAAGTAGGAGATAGTGATACAGTTGTTACAGGAATAGCAGAAGCAGGTTCAACGGTTACAGTAAAAGTAAAAGATCAATCGTTAGGTACAACAGTAGCGAAAGAGGACGGGACTTTCTCTATAGGTATTGATTTACAAAAGGCAGGCTCAAAGTTAACCGTAATCTCGACAGATGATGCCGGAAATACAAGTGAATTTACAGAAATTTTAGTGAAAGATGTGACAGCTCCAAGTATTCCGACTATTAATGAAGTCACAGAAAAATCAACGAGTGTCACAGGAATAGCAGAAGCAGACTCAACAGTTACGGTAAAAGTGGATACAAATTCTATAGGTGAAGCAAAAGCAAATACAGATGGTAAATTTATAGTGACAATACCTGTACAAAAGGCCGGTACTGTATTAATAATAACAGCCACCGATGAAAGTGGAAATGCTAGTGATATCACGGAGGTAACAGTTAAACGTGGTAAATTGCTTGCAGCACCTATGGTTAATTCAATTACTGATAAAACTACAAAGGTCACAGGGAAAACTGAAGGAAACGCTACTGTCAATGTAAAGGCTACAGGAAAAGTAATTGGCACAGGAAAAGCTGACGTAAAAGGCGCATTCAGTGTTACTATTCCTTTACAGAAAGCAGGAACAGTAGTAGAG
>JARUXA010000175.1 GCA_030433805.1 Sphingomonas sp. PsM26
GTACAAGCACTTATCAGATAGTACAAGTATATTTTTTTGTCTTACATAATCATCAAATGTTGTGTGTTGATCAATTCCTCGACCAATTACAACCATTTCTTCTACTCCTACTTCTTTATACATTATCTTTTTATTGTTTAATGATCCAATCGTATAAGCTACATCAATTTGTCCAAGCAGAACTTGATTTTCAATATATTGGATTGAACCCGTTTATAGCGTTACTGCTAAATCGGAATATGTGTTATAAAGTTTGTTTAAAGCGCTGAAGACAGCACATACACTTTTTGAGGAGCAGGATAAATGGATTCAAAAAATTAGAATGTATGCGGCAGCGGAACTGGTCGATTTAGCACCCGATTGGCTACAGGAAGAGGATGAAATAGAGGAAATTACAGAAGAAATGTTTATGGATTTTATGAGTTTAGACACTATATCCGTTTATCCAGAAGGTGATTTTGATTTTTCTGATGGAGATATGTTTGCAGGACATAGTATCGTTGTAGAAGGAAATATAAATGGGACTTTTACTAGGGCTCAAATTGCAGGATAAATAGAGTGGTTGAATGATAGTTTAAAAACAATTATGTAGTTTAAGAGAAGGCTTTTATCCTTCTCTTTTTTATTTAATTTTGTGGATGAGTTAAAATGGATTATTAATATTATTG
>JARUXA010000176.1 GCA_030433805.1 Sphingomonas sp. PsM26
ATGTTAATTAAGTTTGTAAATCCCATAAAAGAAGAAGACCTTATTAAAGGCCTTCTTCTTTTATGGGATTTAAGGTTGTATATAAAGCTTCTGAAGCACTATCGATATCGCCATACGGTGAGACATTTCCATCAACAAGTGTAGTTAATTGAAAGCTTTGAGATCCTTTAGAATAAACTAATTCAATTAATCCAGGTATAACATGGGTAATCGTGCTATCTTCATATTGAATTAGCGTACTAAGCATTTTTTTAATTTCGGTTATACTCATAAATAGATGTACCTCTTCCTATTATGAGGAAACTTCAGGTACAAAGAGACCAAATAATTTATTTGTTCTTTCCCCCACACTAACATACTAATATAGAAAAAAATACCTTTCTATTGAAATTGTTATCTTTATTCCTACATTAGAACTACATTATGGTAACCAGATATAAGAGCAAAAGGATTTTCACTTTTAGAATAGAATAGTTCTTTAAAGAATTATAAAGGGGCTGATTTTATCTCTAAACAAACGAAAGATATAAATGAAATAAAACTTTTAGATTCTCAAGTTCACTTGTGTGATGAGATTAGAAAATTGTTAAGAAAAAAAGAAAGAAGACATCTACCTTTTTCACAAGAGTATACAGAGGATGATATCGTACTCATTGCTTTAAAC
>JARUXA010000177.1 GCA_030433805.1 Sphingomonas sp. PsM26
CTTATGGACGTCACAACACGCGGACTTCAAGGACTAGATCAAGTCATGAAAGAAGTTCAGCCTGATATCGTACTTGTGCACGGCGATACAACAACGACCTTCATCGCAGGTCTTGCGGCTTTTTATAATCAAATAAAAGTTGGCCATGTAGAAGCGGGACTTCGTACATGGAATAAATAATCTCCGTACCCGGAAGAAATGAACCGCCAGTTAACAGGAGTATTAGCGGACCTTCATTTTGCTCCTACTACAAAATCTGCACATAACTTGCTGCAAGAAAACAAAAAAGAAGAAACGTTATTTATTACAGGAAACACAGCAATTGATGCACTAAAAACAACTGTATTAGAAGAATATTCTCATCCGGTATTAGATCGTGTAGGCGACGACCGTCTAATTCTGTTAACTGCTCACCGCCGTGAAAATCTTGGTGAACCAATGCGCAATATGTTCCGTGCGATCAAACGAATTGTAGAGGAACATGATGACGTACAAGTAGTATACCCTGTACATTTAAATCCTGTTGTTCGTGAATTAGCAGATGAAGTGTTAGGAAATGATCCTCGCATTCAATTAATTGAACCTCTAGAAGTAGTAGACTTCCATAATTTCGCTTCACGTGCTCATATCATTTTAACGGATTCAGGCGGCGTGCAAGAAGAA
>JARUXA010000178.1 GCA_030433805.1 Sphingomonas sp. PsM26
AAAACTCCCTTAACGCTTTGGGGGAGTTTTTCTGCTTTTTTAGATGTATATCGTATATATCTTTAATTTCCTACTGGTGCCCCCAAATTATCCAAATTTTGGCTTATATTTAAAATGATCAAATAATGTGATTCTCCTTTACGTTTCCCTAAATCCACTACTTGATGGACTTTAATATTATCATTTTCATATTCTTTAGCTGCTTCACACATTTCTCTCAATGTACTGCCAAAATCTGTTTTATCCCAATTCATTACTGTCAACTCAATATAAGACTGGCTCTTTTTTAAATTCATATCTGATTCCCCCTATTACCACTTGCTAAATTCAAAGAAATAAAAGAAATGAGAGGATAATAACTTATGTATAAATTATTCAGAACTAGTTACGATAATGTACTTTCTAGGAAGTAGACATAAAAATAATTAAAATCTTGTATGGAATCAGCGCTTTTCCACACCTTGATCTTTGTTTTGCATATTATAAATTGACCATATTTATTTTAGAATCCTTCAAATTCGCGAAAAAATTACTGTTCGAGCTACAACAGTAATTTTTTCTGTTTTTACACTGTATATGATATACAAAGGTAGTTAACATAATGAATTTTACCGGAAACAAAAAGCTTTTAGACTAGCCATGTTT
>JARUXA010000179.1 GCA_030433805.1 Sphingomonas sp. PsM26
AAACAACCAAAATAACCAAAATAACCAAAATAATCAACAAGAATATACTGTTGTATATTATCATTTATCCCATGTTAAGAGTATTACGGAAGATGCTATGTCAAATTCAGCACAGACGTTTACCGGGTTTGATAATGAGGGTACTTTAGAGTTGTATAGAGGCAAGACATTTGCCAGTACTTTATCATTACTGAAAAGTAAATATGTTCAAATAAATCAGGGTGGTCCTGAGAAAAAAGCAAGTCAGCTACTTGACGTATTAGGTTCGTCAGAGTCTGCTTACCTTGTGTTACTGTCGGAAGATGATGGTGTTGTCTATATCAATGTTGAACATGTGAAAAGTATAAGTGAATATCAAAATGATAATAACAATAATAACAATAATAACAATAATAATAACAATCAAATGAATAATCAATTTGCTACAAATCAGGAACCAACTTATATGAAATCAAAAACCTTTAATAATTTATTTACTCATCTATCACACAAATGGGTATCAATCAATGGCGGCGGTCCAGAGGCTGTAGAAGGTGTATTGGTGCAAAGCCGGAATGGTACTTTTACCCTTGTTCAGGACAATCAAGTATTACGCTTACAACCAAGACATGTTAAAAC
>JARUXA010000017.1 GCA_030433805.1 Sphingomonas sp. PsM26
GCGCGCGTTAACGCCATCGATAAGAGATCGACGTTCTCACACAGCCTCCACCAAATGGCGACGTTCAGCCGCTTCGAACGCCACCACCGTTAACGGAAGCCGACCGGCAGCTTTCGGGCGGCGGAGCGGACGTTCCGGAAACGCCCACTTGCAGACCTTCGCGCAATCACTCAACCTCTTCGCGGAAAACGCAACGGGGAGACTGGGTATGCAAGCGGTTCGGCAAATCGTCGGTGCGACGGGGCTGATCTTTGCCGCGATATTTGCTGCATCCTACTGGAAACTCATTCATATTGGCCCGGCCCTCGAAAAAGGCGTCATGATCTGCCTCGTGACGACGCTGCTCGCGCTTACGGCAGTCGAATGGATGATTGCGAAGAAAGCTCGCGCCTGAAGCACGTATCGAACGGCAGCTTTCCACCAGTTGCAGACATTCCCGTCAGTTTCGCAGACACAGTCGTTTGTTAGGAGATGCCTAAAGAGGGCTTTCCTACAAGATTGCTTCTGTGGTCCACGCTTATCGATGCGCCAAGAATGCCCAGTCTCGCTACTATCCGAACTGCCCTCGACGTCAGTCCGCCCGGTGTCTCCCCCTGCGCCGTACATTGGGGGCAAACGCAACCTATCGCGCCGTCTGTGCGCCCTAATCGATGCGACCCCGCACGACACCTATGTCGAGCCGTTCGTCGGCATGGGAGGGGTGTTCCTGAAGCGGACGCGCCAGCCCCGCGCCGAGGTGATCAACGATATCTCGGCCGACGTCACCACCCTCTTCCGGATCCTGCAGCGGCACTACCCCCAGTTCATGGACGTGCTGAAATGGCAGATCACCAGCCGGGCGGAGTTTGATCGGCTGCGCGCGGCCGCGCCGGAAACGCTGACCGACCTCGAGCGCGCTGCGCGGTTCCTCTACCTCCAGCGGCTTTCGTTTGGCGGCAAGGTCGATGGGCGCAACTTTGGAGTCGACCGACGGACTCCGGCGCGGTTCGACGTGACCAAGCTCGCACCAATGCTGGAAGAGCTCCACACGAGGCTGACCGGCGTCGTGATCGAGCGCCTGCCCTATGCCGACCTGATCCGGCGATACGACGCGCCCGGGACGCTGTTCTTCCTCGACCCGCCCTACTGGGGCTGCGAGGGTGACTATGGTCCTGGGGTGTTCGAGCGTGCGGACTTTGAACGCTTGGCCGAGCAGCTGGCGGGGATCGCCGGACGCTTCATCCTGACGATCAACGCCACAGACGGCGCCAGGGAAGTGTTTGACCGATTTCAACTGATTGAGGTGGAGACCACTTACACCATTGCAACCGCCTCAAGCGGCGGCGGCAAGCGCGTCAAGGAACTGATTGTTCGGAACTGAGCGTCAGAAGCGGTGCGAGACACCAGCATAAACCGCGACATCCGGTGCAGCTCTGTTCAAACCGACGTTAGTACCAAGGTCTAGCTGCATGTTGCTGCTTGGCTGCCAGGAGAGAGCGATACTGCCAAGCGCTGGCGTACCGCGTACCTGCGGATCGGGATCGTCGTCGCGCGTCACCTGCGCACTGAGGTCTGCCTTTACCGCGTCACTTAGTGAATATTCGATCTCAACCGCGCTGCCGTAGAGGGAGTGGCGGCCTCGACCGTCATCGTTCACCGCCGCGGCAACGATCGGGGTCGCCTGTAGCGAGATTTTGTCTGACGTGCGGTAGGTCACGGGAAGCTGAAATGTGACACCCCAGTCCCCAGCGCCAATTGGTCGTCGCCCGATTGGAAGGACTGCGTCGACAAGCATAGACATCGCCAGTCCGGTATCACCCTTGCGTTCAACAACAGATGTTTTGACACCAACAGTTGCGTCGCCGACGCGGCTGTTGCGCTTAACGCTACCGTCGGCATCGCGATCGCGGGCAAACCCATAGGGAGTCCAGCCCAAGCGGAGTTCAGTCTTGCCGCCAACACCGTAACGGACAAGCGTATCGCCGATGAGGAAGGTATCGGTGCGCTTGCCATCATCCTGCTCGAGCGTCCAACTGGCCAGTCCTGTTTCGGTCTGAAGGCGGCCGGCCGCAGTGATACAGGCGGTAGTCGTTAACCCAGGCCGCTCACTGCATAGCCGATCCGCGTTGCTGTCCTCAGCCTGCGCTGCCGAAGCGACGCACGCGACGCTGCAGGCCAGCACTCTAATGAACCAACGCATCTTACGCCCCCTACACGATCTTCCGTTCTCCCTATCGAAGGCTACGCTCTCGTAAAGAGTGCTCTTAAACCGGACGACGAGCCGCTTCTCTTTCAACCCTTTCGATTGCTTCAATCACCTGACGCGCGTGATCCCGGTAGTTCATCCACATCGGTCGGCCCTTGTCGGGCGTATCCATGTCGTATCCGTCCAGGCGGCATAGCGTCCGGGCGACTGCTTCGATTTTGGTCATCCGATAGGTACGTTAGCGGTAAGAGGTGGACGCTACTGTCCGGATCGGATCGTCCCCGCAAACGAACCCTTCATCGTATCGCTTCCGGGTCGATCGTGTATGATTTCCGCTCCTCGACTCCGTCAACGAGTGGGGAACATCCGCGCAGGATAATCAGTAGATATCGCGGATGTGAGCTCCCGCGCCTCGACACACGTTCAGGATTGCAGGGACCAATGCGTCAAAGTTCCGGCTGACGGTCACAGCCGGATCTGACCTTGCCGACGAGGCAATTGCGCTGGCGCATAGCCGCAGACGCTTCAGTTCGCCATCGAGCAGCACATCGACCCTAACGCAAAGGCCCTCCCATCGCTCTGAGCCCTCTACGACCCGCAGTTCATTGTGCATGCTTCCGACTCCTAGTCGAACGTTCGTTACGGTTAGTGTCGAACATACATTTTGTGCAACTGGCGCGATTTATATCGGGTAAAGAGACTTCCGTACGTGCCCTAATGGTATGGCTTCACTCAATACAGAGGGCGCGACATGATTCGATCTGAACTCGTACGAGCGGTATCCGCTGACAATCCGGATTTGCCACTGTCCACCATCGAGGCTGCCGTGTCTTGTTTGTTCGAGGAAATTGAGAACCGATTGGTAGAAGGGGGTCGTGTCGAGTTACGGGGCCTTGGCACGTTTAGCACTCGCGCACGCGAAGAACGCGTGGGCCGCAACCCGCGTACTGGCGAACCGGTACAAGTTAACGCAAAGCGAGCTCTTCACTTCAGGGCAGCCGGAGTATTTAGTAAACACCTCTCGAAGGGAGGCGAGTGATCAGCACTTGTCACCCATCCCGTTCGCCGCACAGGCGCGGGTCGACCCGGGCGAACTGCGCCAGCAACGGCTTTTCGTTCGCTGGCAATTGATCTGCCTGGCACCGCCAGCGGAGCGCGCCAGATAGCCTAGTGGCAGGCGCCATAGTCGAGCCAACACCGCGAGGGTTACCCGATGTCCGGCAGCATGCGTTTGCAGCGTTTCGTGCACCTTGTCGGGTGTGGCGGCGGCGACAGGATTCATTCGGGCATCCTCGGTTTGCCATCGGCGAGCCACCTACGAGATCAAGAGCACTCCTGCTGCCGCAACCGCAAAGGCTTAAGCGCGATACGCACGTGTACCGGTTCTAACCTTGATGGCCGTATGCCAGTACGCAGTTTACTAGTTGTTAACTATTGTGGTCCAGGATTCACAAATCGACAGCGGGGCTGGAGATACATCATGTCCGACGACGCTAAAATCCGTATCGAGTTGGAGCGCATCGAGCGCACTACCTATCTCGTAACGGATCAACAGTCCAAAAGTGCGCTTCAAGCCTATGCTGATGACCTACGGCGCTCCCTCGCCATTGCGCAGAAGAGCATGTGGGAGTTCAAGTTTGTGATCTGAAGCACACTGTCGATACCAGTACGCGTACATTGGCAGGTCAGGGTTTCATGACGGCCTTGCGCACCTCTTCATATTCCTCGCGAACATGTAACGCCAGGCTATCCTCCTCTGACCCGGTCCATACCAATGTGCCACCGTTGCGAGCCGGCTCGAAGAAGGTGACTGCACCCTCCTCGAGATCGACGCCCCGTCCATCGGGGTAATGCAAATGTATCATCGACCGGCCTTCACCATGAGAGCAAGCATGTAGGCACTACTGAAGTGTGATGTGCAAGCGTTTGCTTGATATGGATCTGGATCGGTCTGCAGCGCGGCTTAACGTCAAATTGGGACGCCACGTCACGGCCGTAGCAGGCTCCTCAACTAATTTGAAAGCGCGCCGACGTTTGGCGGCAAGGTCGACGGCCGCAACTTCAGCGTCGATCGGCGGACGCCGGAGCGCTCGTGCGAACTTTGAACACTTGGCCAAGCAGCTGGCGTGGATCGCAAAACGCTTCATTCTGACGATCAACGCGACTGATACCCCGCGCAAAGTGTTCGGCCGGTTCGACTTCGTTGAGGTAGAAACGACCTATACAATTGCGACTGCATCCTCCGGCGGCGGCAAACGAGGGACCGAGCTGATCATCCGGGGTTAGCTGCTTCGCGTTCGCCTAACCATCGGCTGCTGTGAGCGCTTATCCCAAAACCCCGGCAACGGTAACGGTAACGTCGCCGAGGCTGGCCTTCAGTTACATTGCGGCGAGCATGTCGACATGATGCTGAACAACGGGGACGATCTTGGCTGCGGCGGCTTTGAGCGGCGCCGCGGTCCCGGTTGACGACTCGTCCTGATGAAGAGCCAGTGCTTCTTGATGCGCCGCCTTCTGTTGCTGAATGTACAGCGTGTCGCGCGCGGTACCCGTCGCGGCACGCAACGCAGCGAGATCACTCGACTGTTTCGCGTTTAGCTTCGGGGGAGCGGGATGCAAGCCGGCCTTCATCGCGGCCGCTTTTACCGCCGCGGTGCTGTTTGTGTGATCGGTGATCATTTCCTTCGCGAAAGTCTTGAGCGCGGGGTTGGCGGTCGATTGCATAAGAAGCGTGCTCGATTGCTTTTCGTAAAGATCTCCCGCTCCTGCCTTCATGACATAGGTCGCCGACGTCATCGCCGGAGCAGCGACCGCGATTGCGGGGATCGTGCCGAGGGCCAACAACGCGATTATTTTGGTAGTACGCATCTTCGATCTCCTACTGGAAAAGCGTCTATGCTTTGTCCTGATCGTGGAACGTCCGGCACGTTCAATTGCCTCGCAGACGAACAACCATATCTGCTTGATCAATATCAGCTTCACCAAGACACGCCCGGTCCTGGTAACGTCGCAGCTTGATGTGCCGTGAATGATGAGGGTCTTTGAGGTGACCCCCCGCGGGTGGCCACATGAAAATGATTGCCGTCGCGTGTGTTCCCCGGGAAACCAGCCGCTACGGCCTCGACACTATGTGCCAACTGCTGCAGGCTGAGGGGATGTGTAACCGTGCCCGCAATAGCTACGAACCCGAGGCGCTTCACACGCACTTTGGCACCTTGTTTTCCGCCGATCGCCCAATGGACAATCGGTTCAACCCAAGCGAGCTCATGCCGCGTAGCCGGGCGTACGTGATCCGCGAGATGGATCGCGGTCGGTACCTAGACGTGATGAGTTGGGACGTCCTTGGCGGCGGTGCGGCATGGCCAATGACGAACGTGCGCAACCTTGGCTTACCTCAATGGCGCGCTCTCGCCGCCAAGCCGGAAAATCGGTGTTTGGTGCCACTAAGCGAATTCTGCGAATGGACGCCCGAGGCGCATGACCTTAATGACGGCAAGAAGCCGCTCAAGGGGGAGATGTGGTTCCAGGTAACCGATCAACCTCTGTTCGCGGTTGCCGGCTTCTGGCAGCCAACCGCGAAGGGCAATGGGTTCACGATGGTGACATGTAACCCCAACGAACTCGTCGCGCCGATCCATCCGAAAGCAATGATCACCGTCTTGAAGCCGGAAGACCACGATCGTTGGTTGCACGGCAGCTACGACGACGTTGTGGCCCTGCAGCAGCCCTACGCGGCCGAACGAATGACGGTTCGGGGGCCGGTATTCCCAACGCGCCGTGCCTGAAATGTAGGTCGTGCACCCCTGCCCCACCATGGCAATAACTTCGGCGCCCCCCTAGATGATGAGCTGAAGGGAATCATGAGATGGCGTTCAAGACGAACCGAGAGAATTCGGAAATAGCTCAAGCGGCGGCGACTTCAGCGACGCTCGAGAACGTGCGCATCCGGGAACAGCGGTCAGCCGACGCCTATGCTGCGTTGGCGACACGAGACGAACGCATCGCAGCAAAGGCAGCAGCGCTGCAGCCTGCGGATCGGACCGATGGTAAGGTCACTAGCGAATAAATTGGGGTGGTTGCCGGTAAGGCTTGGGGGCATCAACCACCCTTTTTTGCAACACCTTCGACCGCCTAGATCACCTGACGTGCGTGATCCCGGTAGTTCATCCACATCGGAAGCCCCTTATCTGGCATGTCCATGTTGTACCCGTCCAGGCGGCATAGTGTTTTGGTGACTGCTTCAATTTTGGTCATGCAACAGGTACGGAGTTGGGTGACGTGAGACGCCCGCGTCGGCTCCGGGTTTTCACGAACGACGTTTCACTTACCTCCGGAGATAGCGGCAACACTGGTCGTTAGCACGGCAGTGGCCGCAATCGGGCTGGTGGGCTTCATAGCCCAAGGCCTTTTCAAATCTCCTCCGCCAAGTTCAAACTAGGACACTACCGGCAAGCCGAAGCAATTGGCGCTACTTAACGATCCGCATTGATCGCTAATCAAGTCCACACAGGACTGACCGCGTAAAAGTTCTTGATTCCCAAACGGAATCGACCGAACCCTTCCTTGGGGGAGAGACGCAATTGAAATATGGTGCAAGGACGGGAGTAGACTCGAGGCGGACGAGAGCGTGGACTAGACCATGTGGACAGCCCCACGGGTTAGCAAGGCCATGATCAACGTTCTTGCTTTGAACCTTGTTGCCAGCGTAATGGATTGGGACAACGAGCGCGCCACTAACGAGTATGCCTGGTTGCGTATGATGTCTGCCATGAAATATGACGGCTATTCCGACTTCCGCGCCGGCGTCCGCTTCCTCGAAAGTCTCGTCTCTTGGCTTAGGCACTTTAAGCCAAAGGACCGCGAGACCGCCTATGCGCTAGTACGCAACCGCTTGGTCTACATCTCGTCAGCCGAGATGCAGCGAGTGATCGAGAACTTTATACCCGAGATTGTCACTCCCTACCTAAGAAAAGCCGTCGCGAGTGCTATGGGCGTAAGGCCCTACGAAGTCTGGCGGACGGATGCCGGCGCCAAGGCCTTCTCGGACCACCTCCGGCGCTGCCTGTTCGTCGGTTTGAGCGACGGCAGCCGCATCGACGTACTGCGGCGCGCGAACGCCGGTCGACTGTCCCAAGAGCAGGTCGTGCCGATGATGAACGTCGACAACGACAAGTGGAAGGGGCTCGGGGAGGATCTGCGCAAGGAGCTTGGGCCCGACGCCAAGTTCCAAGAAGTATACCTAATCGACGACTTTACCGCGTCGGGCACGACGTTCATCCGCTTCCCCGAAGGCGGCAAGCCGAAGGGTAAGCTGGCGAAGTTCGAGAAGATCGTACAGGATGCCAGCGTAGCGCTCGGTGACGACTTCCCGCTCGCCAACGGCTACACCTTGCACATCCACCATTACCTCTCGACTGCGCAGGCGCGCGAAGCGCTGGAAGGTAGGATCGAGGAAGCGAACGGGAAGCTGGCTAGCCGCAGTTATGGCGACGCGTACGTAACCGAGGGCATGCTGCTGCCGCCAGACCTGAGGATCGGGTCGGTCGACGCTGGCGGCACGATGACGGTGACGAAGCCGGCGGACGAGCCCTACGTTGCGCTGTGCGGCACATACTACGATGATGAGCTCTTCAAGCGGCTCGAAGTCCACTGCAAGGAAGCGGGCCAGAGCGATATGAGGTATGGGTACGCAAACTGCGCACTTCCGCTGATCTTGGAACACAACACCCCAAACAACTCGATCCCCATCCTTTGGGCGGAGACTAAGGGCAAGCTCGGTCTCCCGATGCGAGCGCTATTTCTACGGCGCGACCGGCACGGATAGAAGACATGGCCAACCCCTTCCTCCGCCGCGCGACCGAGTACGTCCGGGATGATGCTTCGTTCCTTTCGATCGTGAGCCCGACACCGCTCACCACCTTCCTGGCGAAGAACAAGCACAAAGACGACATGTTCGAGGTGCCCGTGCGCATCATCGGGTCACCGGGTAGCGGCAAAACGATGCTGGCTACGCTTGCCGAGTTCAAGATGGTCGAGGCGATCCTCAAGGACCAGACCAATCCAACGAACCGTACGCTCGCCGCCGCCCTTGCGGAGGCGGGCTTGCTCCAATCGGCGATCCCGCACGTCGCCGCAGTCCGCGTCCCAATGGAATCGGAGTACCGAGAATTCTGGGAGCTGCCCTACGATCCCGCGGTGAAGACCAAGCTCGCGTTCTGGCTTGTGCAGGCGCGGGCGATGCTCGGTCTAATCCGCAATCTGACGGCGAACCGGACACGCAGCCTCGACGGTATTCGCTTCGTGCCCCGGGCGACCTACGAAGCGCACTTGGAGCAGATCGGAGGACTCACCGCCGAGGGCGTCCGCGACCGGGCGCTCGCCGTGCAGCGCGCCATCTACTCCATCGGCGCGGGCCTCAGGCCGCCAAAGCTCGGCGACTTGCCGGAGGATGCCACCGCTCCCTATGCGCCCTTCGACGCCATCCAGCGCATCCGCATCGAATGGCAGGGCGAGCCGATTGAAGTCGCCCCCCTCGTGATGCTCGACGACGTGCATGCTCTGCATCACGACCAGCTCGAGGCGATGTTCGAGACGCTGTCGCACCGAGAGATGAAGTTCGGGCGCTGGATGATGATGCGCCTCGACGGGCTCAGCCCCGGCGCCGTCCTGCGCTCCCCGGGAGCGCAGGCGTCGCACGGCCGCGCGCAGGGCCGGGACTTTGTCGACATCCGGATGCAGGTCGTCGAGGATGGGAAGAAGGGACCAGCTCGGGTCCAGTTCCGCACCATGGCCAAGGACATGGCGAAGCGCTACCTGCCGCTCGTCGAGGCGCTCAGGAACCGGGGCGCAACCGACATCGAGCGCCTGCTCCCGTCCGAGCCGCCGAGTGTCACCGCGCCCCAGCTCCGCTCCGTCCGTGAGAAGGTCGACCGCGACCAAGCAAAACTCGGTATCAGCGCCTCGCGTCGCGCCGAGATCGACGCGCTCGTAGCCGGCTTCCTTGATAAATCGAAGTCCTACGACGATGGCCCCGAAGTCGCGCTTGCGATGGTGCGCATCCTGCTCCACCGCTACGCTGTCCGCATCACGCGGGCGGCGCCCTCGCTATTTCAGGACATCGACCCCGATCCCAAGACGCCGCTGAAGGCGGACGCCGATGTGGCCCACGGCGCGCGCCTCCACCTGCACCACGAAATCAAACGGCCGTTCCACTACGGCATCGACGACATATGCGACGCCAGCAACGAAAACGCTGAAATATTCCTTCAGTACGCCGGCGCGCTAGTCGCAAACATTGAAACGCGTGCGATCCGCAACGAAGAGCTGCGGCTCCCGCCCAAGGAACAGCAGAAAGTACTGTCTAACAAGGCGCGGGCTATTATGGACGGCTGGGCGTTCCCACAGGCCGCCCGTGTGCGCAGTCTGGTCGATGCGATCGGCCGTGACTGTCAGGCAGAATCGCTTCTCCCGAACGCCCCCCTCGGGGCGGGTGCCAACGCGGTCGCAATCCTTGAGGATGATATGCAGGCGCTTCCGCTCGACGACGAGCTGGGAACGGTGCTCAAGCACGCGATCGCGAACGGTGCCCTCACTATCGAGCGCGACTACGGCCAGGGTGGTAAGCTTTGGGCCCTGATCGAGCTAACCGGAACCGTCAGTTTGGTCCACGGGCTAACCTACAACCGCGGCGGGTTCCTTCCCAAGCGGGTCCGCTACCTTCGCGACGCGGCGGGGATCGCCGATGCGTGAGCATTGGGCCAATTGCATAACCAACTTCGACGACGACGTCGCCGGGTTCATCGCCGACTACTTCGCCAACACGGAACGCAGGGTGCTACTAGTAGCCGCCGCCGGGTTTGACCCGCGGTCTAGACGCGTGTCTAAGATGCTCGCAGACGCGCTTGGCGACCGGCTGAGCGCCTACTACATCCGCGAGGACCGGCCGGGCGCGACGGACGAGCTCATGAAGCGCGCCGACGAAAACGAGGCTGCGCTCAAGCTGATCGTGCCCAATTCGAAGGTATTCACCCTACCAGTGTTCGCGGACGACGGTGCGCCGGTCGGCGGCGCGCGGCTTGTCACCAAGATGGCCGCCAATCCGATTGGCGAGGGGATCACAGACGTGATCCTCGATCTTAGCGCACTCTCCATCGGGATAGGTTTCCCCGCCGCGAAGCTGCTGCTCGAGGATTGCGAAGCGACGGACGGCATGGCCTTCCACCTTATGATCGTCTCGAACCCCGAGCTCGATGACCGGATCACGAGCGTACCCTCCAACCGCATCAGCCCTGTCAAGGGCTATGCCCCGGACGTCGGCCTCAGTTCGCTTGAGGTGGCGCAGATCTGGATCCCGCAGCTGGCGCGCGGCCGCGCCTCAACGCTAACGCAGATTGATGCGGCGAGCGAGCGCTGGTATAAGGTCTGCCCGGTGCTGCCGTTCCCCGCGCGCAACCCTAGACGCGCCGACGACTTGCTCACTGAATACCAAAACGAGCTGGTCAACGAGTGGGAGATCGACCCGCGCGACATCGTTTACGCGTCAGAAAAGAACCCGCTCGACTGCTTCCGCACACTTTCCACATTGAAGGAGCGGTTTGACCGGACCATGGAAAAGACCTACCAGCCGCAAATGGTCCTGTCGCCCGTCGGCAGCAAGGTCCTTGCGGCTGGCGCGATGATGGCTGCGATCGAGCACGGTATGTCGGTCCAGTATGTCGAGACCGAAAGCTACGAGTTTGCCGACGCGGCACCCGTGGCGGGTGATCCGCCTGACATGCTGGTGCACATGGTTCTTTCGGGCCCGCTCTACGAAGGCTACGCCGCCGGGATCCAGCCGGAATGAGAACCCCGCGCCTGAGCTCGAAGCTTGATGGACTGCCCGCCACGCTCGACCTGTTCAATTCCTACGACTGCTCCGGGATGGCCGAATCGCTCGCGCTGGGTACAGGCCGCCACGTGCTCGCGATCGGCTCGGGGGGGTCGATGATCGCCGCCGAGTATCTCGCGCGCTGCCGCGACACGCTCGGCCTCGGCCCGACGACCGTCGTCACCCCCATGCAAGGTGTGCTCGACAACCACCGGCTGGACGCGAGCGAGGTCTGGCTATTCAGCGCCGGCGGCGACAACCCGGACGTCTGCGCTGCCGCGCGCGCCGCTATCGACCGCGGATGCGCGGCTCTGCTCCTCGTGACCCGCAACCCGAGGGGCGCAGCGGCCTCGATCGTCGCCGGGAGCGGCGGAAGGGTCCATCTCGTCCCCGTTGCGGACGAGAAGGACGGTTATCTCGCAACGCACTCGCTGCTTGCAATGACTACGGCGCTCCTACTCGCTAGCGGCATCGCGTCACGGCAGGCTAGGACGGCGTCGGACATGCTCGACCGGCTCGTCACCCGCCTCACCGCGTCGCGCCTTGCCAAGTATCGGGCCTACTTGGTCCAACAATGGAGCGGGCTGCGCCTCACTGACACCATCGTGATCGCCGCCGATCCGCTGCTACGCCCGATTGCCTCGCTTCTTGACACGTCGCTCTGGGAGGCATCGCTCTGCCCCGTCCAAACAACCGACTTCCGCAACCTGGCGCACGGGCGCCACGCTTGGCTCAATCGCCGCGCCGCTGACACCGTCGTGCTGGCGCTCACTGGGATCTCGTCCCAAGTGACATGGTCGGCAATCGAGAATGTGCTTCCAACAGACATCCGCCGCAGGGTCGCCGACCATGGCGGCTGCGGTCGGCTCGACAACCTGCTCGGCATCATCGACGGCCTGTCGCTGATCGAGGCGTTCGGTGAGGTTCTGGGTATTGATCCCGGCAAGCCTGGCATCGGCGAGTTCGGCCGCGCGATGTACGATGACCGCTCGCTGGAGGTAGTCGCCGAGGGACTGTCGGCGCGGGTGCGCCATAAACGCGCGGCAATTACGAAGGCCGACGGCGCGCTTTCAACCGACGCGACCCTCGCGCTGATCGGGCGTGAGCGGCTGGAGATCCTGCAGTCGGCAGACGTGGGCGGGCTGGTGTTCGACTATGACGGCACGATCGTCCAGACAGACAGCAGGTTCGACCTCCCAAATCAGGAGATCGTCGACGAGCTCGTGCGACTGCACCGCGCTGGCGTCAGGCTGGGCGTCGCGACTGGGCGGGGCGGATCGGCCGGCGCGGACCTGCGAAAAGTTCTGCCGGCTGATGTGCCGCCGTCGATCCTGATCGGCTACTACAACGGCGGGCATCTGCGTACCGCGGACATCGACATTGATACCGATCCGCCCGCGCAGAACGGGGCTATCGCCGCGACAGCCACCTGGCTTGATGGACGCAACGACCTGTTCCTAGACAAGGTTTTCAAGACGCGGCCGATCCAGATTGGTCTAGACATGGATCGCCTCCGGCACCCCTACCGGTTCGCCCTCGACCTCTCGGAATGCCCGCAGGTAGCAAGCGGTAAAGTCAGGATTCTCGCCTCTGGTCACAGCTTTGACATCGTCCCTTCAACGTCAACCAAAATGTCGGTTGTGGACGCGGTGCGCGAACAGGCGCGACCCGGCTCCGAAATTCTCTGCTTCGGAGACAGCGGCTCCTCCTGCGGCAACGACCATTCGCTGCTCGCACACCCCTACGGCGTGAGTGTCGGTGAAGTATGCGACGCGGTGGACGGTTGCTGGTCGCTGTTCGGTGGAGCGCTCAGCGGTCCCGAAGCTCTTCTCAGGACGTTAAGGGCTCTGGTAGTATCAACGAACGGAGGGATACGGCTCGACGCCTCCCTTCTAACGCTAGACGCGATGATTTAAGCAAAGTACAAAACAAGAACATGAACACCTCGACTCACATCAAATATCGCTTCGACGTGGCGGGAACGGGACTGACTGTCCTAGATCGTATCTACACCGACGGCGATCTAGCCGACGAGGCTCTGGGAGGGTCCTGCGGCAACGTGCTGCTGTCGCTCGCCATGCTCCACCGCAACGTCGTGCCGGTGATCATGCTGGGCGACGACGACGAAGGCCTCCGCCTCGTCGCCGAGTTCGTCGAGGCCGGAGCGGTCGTCGACCACATCCACCGCAAAGCCGGGACCCGCTCGCCTGTTATCGCGCAGGAACTCGACACAGCGTCCGGCGAGCATGGCTTCAGGTTCACCTGTCCGGACACCGATGAGGCGCTCCCGCAATACGAGCCGATCGGCGAAAGCGAGGTCGCGGCAGCGCAGGAGGTACTGACCCAATGCGGTGTGTTTTACGCCGACCGGCTGTCGCGCAGCATCCTCGACGCCATGAAGGCGGCGCGGCTATCCGGCGCGATCGTGTTCTTTGAGCCTTCGGACGTCGACCAAGACGAGCTGTTTAACGAGGCGCTCGGCTTGGTGTCGATTCTCAAGTATTCGATTGACCGATTGGGCGAGCGCTTGGCCCAGCTCGACAACAACTGCATCCGGGTCGTGACCCACGGCGCCGCCGGCCTTGAGGTCCACTACAATCACAACGCGGTCTGGTGCTCGGCAGTGGACGCGCCAGCGGTGCTGGACACCTGCGGATCGGGAGATATGGTTAGCGTCGGGATGATCGACTGGATGCTGTCGTCGGGCCTGCGCGCTGACGACTTGAGCGCCACCGTATTGTTGGAGGGGGTGTTTGCCGGCCAGCGTCTGGCCGCCGAGAACTGTGCGTTCGCAGGCGCCCGCGGACTCTTCAAAAAATGCGGGCCTGGATATGCCCGTGAGGTACTAGCCGAAGGGCCCCGCGGCTACTCCGCCGCGACGAGGTAGCCCTCGGCCTCCTGACGAAGTTCTTCGCGCACCCCCATCAGCAAAACGCCAAGCATGTTGCGACCGGTGCCGTTCACCTCGCCCCACAAGCGATTGACCTCGTTGTCGACGGTCGCCGACTCCACCAGCCGCGCATTTTCCGTAGACAGAAGCAGAGTCCGCAGGTCGGAATGCTGCGAAAACTTAGCGCGGAGGACGCCGCGCATGCGGTCGAACTTTGAAGTCGACCAGCCCGGGGCCACGTCCCAGTAGTAAAGGCCGTGCGCCGCCATCGCGAGTAGCGCGGGCGACGGCGCAGACATAAGCCACTTCTTTACTTCGGGCTTGCGCGCCTTGCCAGCCTGGTAGGCGTGCTCGCTCGTCACAAAGGTCTCTCCCTCGAATTCTATTTGCCGCCGGTAGAGGTTGCTAAACGCCCCGTAGGGCTTTTCGCTGGCCCGATAGAACCGGATCTCGTCCATTCGAACCCTCCTTGCAAATACTCTCTAAGATTGGCATGTTAATTTGCATGAAGCCGACAATCAAGCAGCTTGATGACCTGAAGACTAAAATCGTCAAGGCACGAGCCGCGAAGACGCTGACCAACGCTGAGCTGGGAAGGATGTCGTGTGTTCATCCCAGCCAGGTAGCGCGCATCTGCGAGGGCGGCTTCAAGACGTTCAGTCACAACGTCGTACAAGTCTGTAAAGCGCTCGACGTGACTGTACCAAGGCTAGAGCCGAAGCAGGGCGGTATGGCGCCCGAATGGGCACAGGCGATGTCCAGCATGCGACGAATATGGGACCAAACCCCCGAAGGCGCACAGGTTATCAAGCGAATTCTCGACGCGATCGCTGACCTGCAGGCGCGAGCGGATTGAAGAAGCGCTGCGTGGTGCCATGGGTCTCGTCGATCGTAACCGAATTAGGGCGGCGTGCTCGTGCGACGTCCCTGCCCCCAGTCACTAGAAAGGTGTCGGCTCATACCCGGCGCGGGGAAGTCAGCGGACCGCCTGAGCAGAGGCTCGCGGAACAGGTCGGTCGATTCGCGCTTTATGATCCAGCCTGCGCAGCTGACCTTTTGGCTTTCCGACAAACTATCTGTAGCGCTGGGCCGTCATTCCAGTACAGATGGAGATAATCGCGGAAGAAGCATTGATAAATCAGGGAAATCAGCTGACTCTTAATCAGCGGGTCCTTGGTTCGAGCCCAAGTGCGTCCACCACTCCTTATATTGAAATCGTTAGGTTTTTGGTCGAAGCGCGCGAGCGCTCCGGCACGCTTTCCGACACACACATTTCGTTCTGGCTTCGTCAAGAAACCCGATCGCGGCGTTATAGCTGCGTCGTCCGCCAGCGATCCGACGCGCCTATTCGGCGTTCGCCTTCGAGTGACAGCGAGCGTCTTGTGACGGCAGACCGGGCGCACTTCGCCTTCGCCCACGTCGCCAATGCCGCCATGCCGGAAGCCGGTGACCGGCATATCTTTGGGCAGGCCGACGACGTCGAAGATGGCGCTATGGACGTTTGGCAGGAGAGCGCTAGTACCCCCAAAAGGGCCAAGGACTTTCCTTAGATTACCAGGGGTAGCTATGCGTTGTTTCTACGTCACCGTTGTCGCGTTGGCCCTGACTTCGTGTGGGTCGGATAACGGCAGCGCCGCCGATGGAACTGGTACAGCACCGATCACGCCGGTCGCAACACCAACACCGCCCCCCGCACCAGCGCCGACCCCAACCCCGACCCCGACCCCGACATCTTACCGGACTTCGTTCGACTTCCAGGGCGATCGCGTTTTCGACGGGCTCATTACTGCGAGTACGACGCAGACAGTCCCTGCTCACCTCGCGTATGGCGGCCTGGACTCTGGGACGATTACCTACACCGCCGCCAATCAAGCCTTATCTGCGTTTGGAACAACGATCGTACCGGGTCAGATGGGGGCAACGCTGACGAGGACAGATGCAAATCTGATTTACACTTATATGACCGCCACATCCGGCGCGACCCTTGGTATCTATCGAGCATCGTCAGATGCTATGTACGTTAGCTACCTACGACAGGACGAGCTCGTGAAGCCCGTCCAGATTACGCGCTATGCCTTGGTTGGAGCGCCGACGCTGGCAGCGAATTTGCCTCTAACGGCTACATCGACCTACCGTGTTACTGTCGCGCAGATAGGCACATCGCCCACAGGCCAGACCCTAGTCGTCGACGGTACGAACCGACGCGTGACAGGATCAGTCTCTGTTGCCCTGACCGGCAAACAGATTGACGTAAGTGTAACTTTTCAAGGCACGTTAGACGCATCAACGGGTCGGCTAGACGGTGTCGCGCGTACATCAGATGGGGCATACATCGGCGTCTTCCACGGCAGACTCTACGGTCCTTCCGCGGTTGAAGTCGGACTAATTTTCAATCTGATCGACGCCGACAGGAATGATCTGCCCGGCGTACTCGTGGGCCGCAGCAACTGAGTTCGAAATCGACGTTTGGTTTAACCACGCGAAAATGCCGCCAGCATCACAACTGCCGCGATGGGTTCGATCGGCGGCGATCGATCCATACTCAGGCCGGGTCGTATCGACACCGTGATGCAACTGTTGCAGGCTGCGATGATGTGTAACCGTGCACGCAACAGCTACGAGCCCGAGGCGCTCCATACGCACTTCGGGACAATCTTCGCCGTCGATCGCCCGATGGACAATCGCTTCAATCCGCACGAACTCATGCCCCGTAGCCGGGCTTACGTGATCCGCGAGACGGATCGCGGTCGACACCTGGATGTGATGCGTTGGGACGTTCTTGGCGGTGGTGCGGCGTGGCCGATGACAAACGTGCGCAACCTTGGCCTAGCGCAGTGGCGCGCCCTCGCCGCTAAGCCGGAAAACCGCTGTCTGGTGCCACTGAGCGAGTTCTGCGAATGGACGCCGGAGGCGCACGATCTTGGTGACGGCAAGAAGCCGCTAAAGGGGGAGATGTGGTTCCAGGTGATCGATCAGCCGCTGTTCGCCGTCGCCGGCTTCTGGCAGCCAACCGCCAAGGGCAATGGCTTCACCATGGTGACGTGTAACCCAAACGACCTCGTTGCGCCGATCCATCCGAAAGCGATGATTACCGTCCTGAACCCGGAAGACCACGATCGTTGGTTGCGCGGAAGCTACGATGACGTTGTGGCCCTGCAGCAACCCTACGCAGCCGAACGTATGAAGGTTCGCGGGCCGGTATTCCCAACGCGCGGCGCCTGAATGTGGCCGCGTGGCGTTGCCCAGGATGGCAAAACCTTGGGTGACCTCCTAGATGTCGTGTTGAAGGGGACCGTGTGATGGCGTTTAAAACGAACCGAGAGAATGCGGAGATCGCCCAGGCGGCCGCAACGTCAGCAACGCTGGAGAACGTTCGGATTCGGGAACAGCGGTCAGCCGACGCTTATGCCGCGTTAGCGACACGAGATGAGCGTATTGCAGCGAAGGCCGCAGCACTGCAGCCCGTGGATCGGAACAATGGTGAGGTCACTAGCGAATGAATTTGGGCGGTGAAATGTCGTTTGCCACTCAACAGTTTGACGGCGTGCACTGCTCTCCATCAGGCCAGAATGCTTCACCGTCTCTTTCAACTCAAACTGTTTGGTAGGGTCTGACTCGCGCTAGCCACCCAGGTTTTCGGTGGTTCACAACCGCAGAGCCCAGTGATCCCAGCATCGTCCTCGATGTCGGTTCGTCTATCCCCGGCCCTCGAACTGCGCGATCCACGCTACCAGCACCCCGGCCATGAGCGGGAATGCGACGGCAGCAGCGACGATCAACTGGTGCATCATGATCCTTCCCGAATATCCAGCCACACAGTCGCACGCTTGGCTTACCGAAAGGTGAACCGTCTTCGCATCGGCTACGCGCCGTGCAAGTGTGGTCGATCGCGGACGGATGCTTGCGAACAGGCACGATGCGACATCTGACCGTGTGCATACGTCATTCCCACCAGACGCACCCTACCCCCGGCTCCCCACGGTACCGCAGGTTGCGCGCTTTTAACCGGCGAGCAACTGGGATACGCGGGGCGTTCAACAGCTTGTCGATGGCACCTTATGCTTGAAAGTCCTCTCGAAGCCCGCTTGTCGCGGCATCTCACGCTGACCTTCTCGGAACGCGATGCGTTGCGCTGGCTCGAGCGGCGCGAGCGGTCGTTCCGCGCAGGCGATGTCGTGGTCCATGAGGGCGAGGAGAGTGACAGCCTGTATATCGTAGCGAGCGGCTGGCTGCATGGCTCGGTCAAGCTCAAGGACGGCGGGCGGCAGATCCTGCGCTTCTATTTCGTCGGCGACATTACCGCGACCTTCTCGATCGCCTGGGGATATAGCGCGGCGACGTTGCGTGCAGTCAGCGACACGACGCTCTATGAAATGCCCAAGGCTGCGTTCGGTCGGCTGTTTCGCGATCATCCCCGGCTGGGCGCGCTGCTGTTCGCGGTGGCGGCGTCGGAGCAGGTCGCGATGGCGGACCGGCTGACGTCGGTCGGGCGGACCGACGGGTTCACGCGGATCGCCACGCTGCTGCTCGACATCCGGTCGCGATTGCGTGTGGTCGACGGGCTTGCCGGATCGACCTTCGAGCTTCCGCTGACCCAGCAGGATCTTGGCGACGCGGTCGGGCTGACCAAAACGCATGTCAGTCGCTCGCTCAAGGCGCTGGAGGAAACCGGGCTGGTCGAGCGCAACGCGCGCGTGATCCGCATCAACGATGTCGATCGGCTCGCCGAACTCGTCGATTTCCACGATCGCCACGGCGAGGTTGCGACCGACTGGTTGCCCCCGGTCGGCGCACGGGGTGACATGGATCACTCCGAAACGCGCGTGCGGGAACATATGTGACTGCCAACGGGCTTTTTCGCGCCGCGCGCTCGATTCTACGAAGTCCATCCCTGCCATCTGGTTAACGATCCCCTGGCCCGTAGCGGGCGGATGTAGGGATTGAGACATGGCAGAACGGCTTGGCGTGGCGATTGTAGGTGTGGGTGGCGCCGTCGCCACCACCGCGATC
This sequence comes from Sphingomonas sp. PsM26, assembly GCA_030433805.1. GTDB lineage: Bacteria > Pseudomonadota > Alphaproteobacteria > Sphingomonadales > Sphingomonadaceae > Sphingomonas. Next base: position 18,952 of record JARUXA010000017.1, read on the forward strand.
GCGGGTATCGAGATGATCAAGGCAGGGTCGAACAGCCTCAACGGGCTTCCCCTCGCCGACCGCGACGTGGCCGGCATGGTCGCATACCGCGATCTGGAATTCGGCGGATGGGATCTGACCGAGGAATCGCTCGGCGCGTGCGCGCTGCGGCACGGCGTGATCGGCGACAAGGAACTGGCCGACGGTGCCGCCGCACTGAACACGATGCGCCCGTGGAAGGCCGCGGGCAGCACGGGATATTGCGCCAATATCGACGGGAGCAACAAGCTCGAGAGCGGCCACCGCGCCGCCATCCAGCAGATCCAGTCCGACTTGCGTCGTTTCTGCGCCGAGAAGGGTCTCGACCGGGTCGTCGTCGTCAACCTCGCATCGACCGAGCGTGTCCCGCACGCCGACGATGCCGCGCTGCAATCGCGTGAAGCGTTCGAGCGCGGGCTGGACGAGGATGACGCCGCGATCAGCCCGGCGATGCTCTACGCGTACGCGGCGATCGACTCGGGCACGCCCTACGCCAATTTCACGCCGTCGGTCGCCGCCGACATCGCGCCGCTCGCGGAGTTCGCGGAGGAGCGCAACGTTCCCGTCGCGGGCAAGGACGGCAAGACCGGCCAGACCTTCATGAAGACGGTGATCGCGCCTGCGCTGCGCGATCGCGCGCTGCATGTCGATGGCTGGTTCTCGACCAACATCCTCGGCAACTCGGACGGCCTGGCGCTCGACGATCCCAAGTCGCTGGCGTCGAAGCTCGGGACCAAGGGCAGCGTACTCAACGACATCCTCGGCTATCCGGTCGAGGATCATATCATCATGATCCATTATTATCGCCCGCGCGGCGATGACAAGGAAGCGTGGGACAACATCGATCTGACCGGCTTCATGGGCCAGAAGATGCAGCTCAAGCTCAACTTCCTGTGCAAGGACTCGATCCTCGCCGCGCCGCTCGCGATCGAGATCGCACGTTGCCTCGACCTTGCACAACAGCGTGGCGAAGGCGGCGTGCAGGACCAGATGGGGCTGTTCTTCAAGCTGCCGCAGACGAGCGGCGGTCGCAAGCCGGTCCATGCCGTTCCCGAGCAGCAGGCGATCCTCGATCACTGGCTCGACGGCAAGACCGCGTGAGCCCAGCCCCCCTGTCCAGCCCGGCGGAGGCCCTCGTGCCTTCCGTCGGGTTGACCCCCGCCGCATTGCCGTTCCTGCGCGAATTGGGCGACCTGAAGCGTATTCATTCGGCGGAAGCCCCGGGGTCGATCGCGGAACGGCTGTTCGCGCTTGGATGGGGGGCGTTGCTGCGAGGCGACCAACCCGCTGCCGTGATGAAACAGATCGTTGGCGCCGCGCTGGTATCGGCGCGTCTCGGCGATCTCGATCTGGCGAGGCTGACCCGGCTCGGGCTCGGCCCGGATGCGGTGCCGGTGCTGCAACGCGCATTCGATGAAGTGACCGGCGATCTCGATCCAGCACTTGCGCAACGACTGCGCGAGGCACTTGTGCACGGGCGTCCCGCGCCGGGTGCTGTGCCCAGTTTCGTCGGCAAGCTCGCGCGTCAGCCGCGCGCGGGCGTGACCTCCCCCGGGCAACCGCGCATCCTGCTCCAGCCCGCCGAGAACCACGCCGAACATTGCCTGATGGTCGCGGTCTACGGTGTGCTCGCCAGCGTATGGCACGGCGCGGATCCGGTTGCGGTGTTCCTTGCGGGCATGGCGCACCACTTCCACAATGCCGACATGCCCGACAGCGGCTATTCGGGCGAGATGCTGCTCGGCGACCGGCTCGATACGGCGATCGAGACCGCGCGCGCTGCCTGCCTGGACGAACTCGCGGCGGCAAACCCCGTGTTGGCTACGACCATCGCCGACGCGCTTGCTCCGATCGCGGGCGACACCACCCCCGAAGCGCGCGCCTTCCACGTTGCCGACGTGCTCGACCGAGTCCTCGAAATCGAACAGCATCTGCGTGCCGCGGCGGTAACGATGGACGTCGTGCTCGGTGCTTACGGCCTGGTCCATGACGGCCCGGTCAAGGCATTCCACGACCGCATCCTCGCTGACGCCGGTCTGGCCTGATGCCGGCTAAGGTCTTTCCCGACATGCCGTTGCGCTCGCCGCGCACCGGGCTGCCGCTTGCCTATGATACGCCACATTCGCTCGCCGCGGCGGGCGAACGCTGGCCGGTGGTCGACGGCATCCCCTATCTCAGGGTCGACAGCGAAGGTCTTGCCGCGGTTGCGCTCGATCATCTCGATGCGGGGTGCCCGGACGACGCGCTCGTCGCGCTGCTGACCGATCAGGATTCGTGGTGGACCGGGCCGGCAACCGACCTCGCGGAGCTCAAGCAACTGGTGCGCGAGCGCGACACGCTGTCGCTGCGCGCGGCGATGGGGTTGCTGCGGCTTGGCCCGGTGGCGGATTACTTTGCCTATCGTTGGAGCGATCCCACGTATCTCGCGGGACTGGCGCTGCTCGAGACGCACGACGCTACCCCCGCCAGCGCCTTCGAACTTGCCTGCGGGATTGGCCATTACCTGCGTGAACTGACGCGCCGCGGGACCGAATGCCTCGGTGCGGACGTGGTTTTCGCCAAATGCTGGCTCGCCAAACACTGGGTCGCGCCCGATGCGAACTACGTCGTGTTCGACGCCGCCGCGCCGTGGCCGATTGCCGACGCGCGGTTCGACCTGGTGATGTGCCACGACGCCTTCTACTTCCTCCCCGACCAGGCGGAGGTCGCCGCCCGGCTGCGCGCCGCCCGCACGGCAGGAGGCACGCTCGCAATCAGTCATCTGCACAATGCGGGGCACGCCGGAGGCGCAATGGGGCCGGCACTGTCCGCTTCGGGCTGGGCTGCGCTATTCCCCAACGCGCAGGTTTATGACGAACGCGCGTTGCTCGTCGCGTTACTGGAGGGCGCGGTCGCCGCCGCGAGTGGCTGGGCACCGGAACCCGCTGTTGAAGCGTGGTCGCTGGTCGAAGGTGCGGGACCGCCGCGTCCGGTCGCACGTGGGCTGGCGATGCCCCCCGCCGGAGCCGTGCTGCGGCGCAATCCGCTGCTCGGCGACGATGGATCGGTCCGCTGGCCGTCGACGCGCTATCAGGACGAATATGCTGCGGGTTGCTTCTGGGCACGCCCTGCCGACGCCTTGCCCTTCAAGGCGGACGACATCCGCCTGCGGCGCCTTGTCGATTTGCCGGAGCGATGGTGATGCGGTGGGGGATCGTAGGCTTCGGCTGGGTAGCACGCGATTACATGGCACCCGGTATCGTCGCGGCGGGCGGGACGGTGACGGCGGTGGCCGATCCCTCCCCGGAATCGCGCGCTCGGGCGCAACGACTGGGGATCGCCGCATTCGAGACGACCGAGGCGATGCTGGCGTCGGGGCTGTGCGACCTCGTCTATATCGCGACACCCAACGATGCGCATCTCGCGCCCGTCCGCGCGTGTGCGGCGGCGGGGATCCCGATGCTGTGCGAGAAACCGATCGCCGCGTCACTCGAGCAGGGCGAGGCGATGGCAACCGCGGTCGTGGACGGCCCGCTGTACGGCACCGCGTTCGACCAGCGTCATCACCCCGCGCATCGCCGGATCGCGGAGGCGGTCGCGGATGATGCGATCGGTCGCCCGGTCGCGATCCGTATCCTCTACGCCTGCTGGGTCGACCCTGACTGGACCCCCGACGGCGGCGCGCACGACAATTGGCGCGCCGATCCGGTCCGTGCAGGCGGCGGCGCGGTGATCGATCTCGCGCTTCACGGGCTCGATCTGGCCGAGCGCTTGCTCGGCGAACCGCTGGTCGACCTGTCGATCGCACTGCAACGCCGGATTCATGCCTATGCGGTCGACGACGGCGGGATGCTGAGCGCCCGCTCCGCTTCGGGTGTGCTGTTCCAGAGCCACGTCGCCTATAATTGCGCGGAGAACCTGCCGCGCCGTCGGCTCGAGGTGCTGGGCGAGCGCGGATTGCTGATCGCGACCGACACCATGGGGCAGACCGCTGGCGGCATGCTGGTCCAGCAATGCGGCAGCACCGGCGCGCAGACTCCGCTTGCGTTCGACACTGCCACCTCCCCCTTCGCCGCGCAGGCCGCTGCCTTCATGGCGGCGGCACGCGGCGGGCCGCATGATTTTTCGATGCCCCGCGATCTGGCGCTGATGCGCCTGTTCGACCGGGCCTATCAGGAAGCACGATCATGCCTTTGAGCTGGTTCGCCTGCGCCAATTGCGGGTTTTGGCAGCGCCATTTCGCGCCGCCCGATTGCCCGGTCTGCACCGATGTCCGCAACGATCTGCCCGAGGACGGCTGGCGGTTCCTCCCCGAGGCTGACGTCGCCGCGACGCATGATGGTGCCGCGCGGGAAGTCGCGCCCGGCCTGTGGGCGTTCACCACCACCCCCGCACTCGGGCTCGCCGGTACCGGCTGGCTGATCGTCCGCGACGGCGGCAATATCGCGTTCGAGGCAGCACCCTATTATTCGGACGCGATGCTCGACCAGATCGAAGCGCTCGGCGGGATCGCGTTTCTCGCGGCGAGCCATGCGCACGGCTATGGCGCGCTGTTCCAGCTCCAGCGCCGGTTCGACCCCGCGGTGGTCGCGATCCAGCGCGACGATCTGCAGCTGACCAAGGCGTTCCGCGTCACCATGCCGTTCGACGACACGCTCGAACTCGCACCGGGCTACACGCTGCATCATGTCGGCGGGCATTATGAGGGGCAGGCCGCGCTCCACGATGCGCCGGGACGCCGGCTGTTCTGCGGCGACATGTTCAAGATCGACCAGGACCCCGCCGGCCGGTCGCACGCGATTTCGAGCCACAAGGCGTTTCACAAGGATATCCCGCTGACTCACGCCGAACTCCGCCGCTATCGCGACGCCATCGCCCCGCTCGATTTCGACGCGGTGCTGACCCCGTTCGAATATGCCCCCGAGGTCAATCGCGCGGTGACGCTTGCCGCGCTCGACGATGGGCTCGCGCGGGCCCCCGGCGTGCGGAAGCTCGCGCTGTGAGGACCGGGCTCCCCGCCGATCTCGGCCCCGCCGCGCACGCCTATCTCGATGCGTTCCCCAAGGGCGATGTTGTCGCCTTCCCGATCCACCCGCTTGACCGGCTCGGGCTTCCCGTCTGGGTCGTCGCGCTGTTCCCTGAAGATCCCGCGCTTGGTGGGATCATGCCCTACGGCGTCGGCTATGGCGCGACCGACGAAGCTGCGGTGCTCGGCGGGCTTGGCGAGATCGCCGAGATGGTGTGGCCGACGCTGACGCTCGGCGCACGCGGCAAGACGCGCGGGAGCTATGCCGAACTGGTCCGCACCGTAGGCGCGCGGGCGGTCGCCGATCCGCTGACCTTGTGCCTGCCCGCGGGGTCGCCGGTCGATCATGCGACGGTGCTCGAATGGGTCGAGGCCAAGCGCTGGGCGGATGGCTCCAGCGTGCTCGTGCCGATCGACCTTGCGGCCTATTCGTCGAAGGAGCTGACCGCCGGTTACCAGCCGTTCACGACGATCATCTCGAACGGGATGGGCGCCGGCCCCGACCTCGACTGGGCGATCGGGCACGGGCTGTGCGAAATCCTTCAGCGCGACGGCAACGGGCTACTGTTCCGCGCGCTCGACCGCGGGGTGATGCTCGATCTCGACACCAGCCTCGCGCCTTCGACCACCGCGATCCTCGAGCGGTTCGATGCGGCGGGGATCCGCGCGATGCCCAAGTTCGCGACCGACCAGTTCGGGATGCCCAACCTCTATTGCGTCGGGGTCGACGAACGCACGCCCCCCGCCGCGCCGATCATGGTGACCGCATGCGGCGAGGCGTGCCATTCGGACCGCACCGCCGCGCTCGACAAATGCCTGACCGAATTCGCCGCGAGCCGCGCGCGCAAGGCCTTCGCGCACGGTCCCGCCGATCTCGTCGCGCAGGTCGCGCCCGCGGGCTATGTCGCGCGCTTCATGGCGCAGGCCGGGGGTGCCGCCAAATCGAGTGACAGCCGCGCGTTCGAGGCGATGCGCGACTGGACCGCGCGTGATGCCGCGACCTTGCGGGGGTGGCTCGCGGACTCGGTCCTGTCAGAACGCGGATCGCACCGCTTCGACGCCTTGCCCACGCTCCCCGCACCCGATGGCCATACGCGCGCCGCCGCCGCGCGCGCCGCGGTCGAGGCGGCGGGGTTCGATGTGCTCTATGTCGACATGTCGCCCGCCGACCGCGCGATCTCGGTGGTCAAGGTCATCGTCCCCGGCATGGAGGTCGAGACGATGAGCTATTACCGGATCGGCGCGCGCAACACCGAAAAGCTACTCGCGCTCGATTCCCGGCTGATCCGCTTTGGTGCGAACGATAGCGAGACGCTGCGTCGGATCCGGCTGACTCCGACGGATGCGGAGCGCCTTGGCCACCCGCTGTTCGATACCGCCGCCGCCGATGCGCTCGTCGGGCCGCTCTACCCGCTCTACCGCGAGCCCGAGGCGCATCACGTCGCGTTCGCTGGCGACCGGGGGGTCGCATGAGCCTGCGCTATGCCTACAACACCAACGGCGCGGCGAACCACCGGCTCGACGATGCGCTGCGGCTGATCGCGGATTCGGGCTATGCCGGGGTCGCGCTCACGCTCGATCACCATCACCTCGATCCGTTCGCACCGCGCTGGAAACAGGAGGCTGACCGCGTCGCGGCCTTGCTGGAGACCCTGAAGCTCGGCAGCGTGATCGAGACCGGCGCGCGCTATCTGCTCGATCCGCGCCAGAAGCACGAACCGACGCTGGTCACTCCAGACGCGGACGGGCGGGCGCGGCGTGTCGCGTTCCTGTGCCGCGCGCTCGACGTGGCGGCACGGCTCGGCAGCGAGACCGTGTCGTTCTGGGCGGGCGTTCCGAAGACGGGCGTCGATCCCGCCGAGGCGCGGTCGTGGCTCGATGCGGGGCTGGAGCAGGTGCTCGACCATGCCGAGCGGGTCGGCGTCGACGCAAGCTTCGAACCCGAGCCGGGGATGCTGATCGAGACCGTCGGCGACTACGACACGCTGGTCGCACGCCATCCGCGGCTCAGGCTTGCACTCGATACGGGGCATTGCCTCGTCACGCAGGATATCGACCCCGCCGATGCGATCCGGCGTTATGCCGACCGGATCGGCACCGTTGCGGTCGAGGACATGCGCCGCAGCGACCATACGCACCTGCCCTTCGGTGAAGGCGACATGGACATGCCAGCGGTGCTTGCCGCGCTCGAGGCGATCGGCTTCACCCGGCTGGTCTGCGTCGAACTGTCGCGTGAAAGCCCGCGCGCGCATGCCGCCATTCCGGAATCGATCGCCTATCTGCGGAGCATCGCGGCATGAGGATCTGCTTCGTCTCGCGCCGGTTCTTCCCGGCAATTTCCGGCATGTCGATCTATGCGATCAACCTGCTGCGGCAACTCGTCGCGGCGGGCGACGACGTGACGATGGTGAGCCAATATTACGGCGATCCGGCGCGGGCGTCGGTCTATGGCGGCGGCCCGCCGCCCGCGGTGCCGGGGGTGCGCGTGATCGGGATGGAAGCGCTCGGCGAGCAGGCCGGGGGCGACTTCGAACGCGACGTCGACGCGCTGATCGAAGCGATCTCCGCCGAGCACGGGCGCGCGCCGTTCGATGTGCTCCATGCGCAATATGGCTATCCGACCGGCTGGGCGACGCTGCTCGCGGCAGAGCGGCTGGGTGTCCCGTGCGTCGTCTCGATCCAGGGTGGCGACGGGCATTGGGTCGGCTCGTGCTGCGACACCCACCGCATCGCGATGGAGCGCGTGCTCGATCATGCGGGCGCGTTGCTGATCGGCGGCAACAGTTTTGCGGGAGAAGTCCATGACCGGCTTGGAACCCCGCTCGACCGCTTCACGATCGTTCCCGGCGCGGTCGATACCGACCGCTTCACTCCCGGCGAGCCCGATCCCATGGGTCCCGTGCGGCTGTTTTATCATGGCCGGGTCGACCGGCGCAAAGGCGTGCTCGACATGCTGCATGCGCTGCCGGATGTCGCAGGCGACTGGCGCTGCACGGTGTCGGGGATCGGCCCGGATTACGAACCTGCACGCGCGCTCTCCGCAAAGCTTGGGCTCGGCGACCGTGTGACCTTCACCGGCTATGCCGAATATGACGCCGTTCCCGTGCTGTACCGCGCGCATGACGTGTTCGTGTCGCCGACCTATGCCGAGGGGTTTTCGAACACGATCCTCGAGGCGATGGCATGCGGGCACGCGGTGCTGTCGTGTCGCTCGGTCGGGGTGGTGGATTGCATCCGCGATGGCGAGAACGGGCTGCTGGTCGAAGCAGGCGATATCCCCGCGCAGACCGCCGCGCTGTCGCGGCTCGTCACCGATGCCACGCTGCGCCGGCGACTGTCGCACGCGGCGCTGGAAGAATGTCGCCGGGTCTATAGCTGGGACGCGGTGGGTGCGCAGATCCGGCAGATCTATCAGGATCTGCACGGCACTCGTCCCGCGCAGGGGATCAATCCGCACATCGCGATCGCCCCGTGTCGCTTCCGCGCCGAGCCGCACCTGCTGTGACGCATATCGTCGCGATCTCGCCGCATCTCGACGATGCCGCCTTTTCGGTCGGGGGTTTGCTCGCGTCCCGCGCGCGCGCGGGGGACCGGGTGACGATCGTCACCTGTTTTACCGGCAACGTCGCCGAGCCGACCGGCTTCGCGCTTGCCTGCCAGCTCGACAAGGGGCTCGGACCGGAAGTCGACTACATGGCGCTGCGCCGCGCCGAGGATCATGCGGCATGCGCAGTGATCGGTGCGACTGCGGTCCATCTGCCACTGCTCGAAGCACCCCATCGCGGCTATGCGAGCGCGCGAGAATTGTTCGCCGCGCGACGGGACGATGACGCCATGCTCGCGCCGCTGAGCAAGGCGCTTGCCGATCAGATCACCCTGCTATCCCCCGACCTTCTGCTCGGGCCGCTCGCGATCGGCAATCATGTAGACCATTGGCTGGTCCGCGACGCACTCGAAACGTGCGGTGCGTCGATATTGTTGTGGGAGGATTGGCCGTACCTGACCCGTGCCGTAGATCGCAGGACTGACCGACCCGCCCTCGTCCATCCGCTCAATGACGCCGACCGTGCCGCGCGGATCGCGATGTGCGCGGCCTACGCTTCGCAGCTCGGATTCCAGTTCGGCTCGCTCCAAGCGATGGAGACGGCGGTTCGTGCGGTGGAGGCCGAACGGCTTTTCGACGGCTGATTGTCGCCGGATACGGCATCGCGATTGACTCCGCCCCCCGGATGCCAAAATGCAGCGTCGGATCCTTGTCGTTCGATCCTCCTCCAACCGAGCTTTCTTCATGACCGAAGTTTCCGTCGTCACGCTGGGAAAAGGGCGCCCGGACCATCTCGTCAACGTCGTGCGCGGCTTGATGCGCCAGACCCTGCCGCCCGCCGAGCTGATCGTCGCGGTGATGCAGGACGAGTTGTACGACCTCCCCGACACCCCCTTTCCGATCCGGCAGATCAAGGTCGTCGCCGACGCGCTTCCGCTGGCCGAAGCACGCAATGTCGCGGCGCGGGCGGCGACCGGCGACGTGCTCGTCTTCCTCGACATGGACTGTATCCCGACGCCGACGCTGCTCGCCGACTATGCCGGGTTCATCGCGGACCTCGACGGCCTGTTGATGGGCGAAGTGCTGTACCTGCCGGGCGGGGCCACCGACGGCGACTGGTCGTATGACGCGTTCGCCGACGTTGCGGTCAAACATTCCGACCGGCGCGGTCCCCCGCCCGAAGGCATCGAGATCTGCAACGATTATCGCTGCTTCTGGTCGCTCAACTTCGCGATGCGGCGCGCGACGTTCCTGTCGCTCGGCGGGTTCGACGAACGCTATTCGGGCTATGGCGGCGAGGATACCGACTTCGGCAAGGTGGTCGACACCGCAGGCATCCCGATCGCGTGGATCAAGGGCGGGCTCGCGTATCATCAATATCATCCGCACCACATGCCGCCGGTCCACCATCTCGACAGCGTCGTGCGCAACGCCGAAGTGTTCGAAGCGAAATGGGGCTATCGCACGATGGGCCACTGGCTGCAGGCGTTCCGGCTAATGGGTCTGGTCGATCTCGCGCCGGGGCAACCGATCCGTATCCTGCGCCGCCCCGACGACACCGATCGAGCGTTGACCGGGCAGCAGAGCCACCAGCCCTATGCCAATACCACCACCGTCATCCGTTTGCTGGAGGACCGCCTCGCGGCGTCCGAAAAGGCGCGGTCGACCGGATGAGGATCGCGGTCCTCGGGCATGTCCGGCAACGCATCGGACAGCCCTTTGCGGGCGGGATGGAATCGCATTGCTGGCATCTCGCAACCGGGTTGCAGGCGCGCGGGCATGACGTCGTGCTGTTCGCCTCCGGCGACAGCGACCTCGGCCTGACGCTCGATCCGGTCCTGCCGGTGCATTACGAGAAGGCGTTCCCGGGAGCCGAGCATCGCGGCTACGCCCCGCTGATCGCGCATATCGACGAAGGCTATGAAGCCGCGTGCGACCGGATCGCGGGCGGCGGGTTCGACGTGGTCCATAACAACAGCCTCCACCGCTTCCCGATCGAACCGGCCCGTACGGCGAGGGTGCCGACCGTCACGTCGCTCCACGTCCCGCCCTATGACGCGCTGCGCTGGTTCGTCCACGCAAGCGCGGTGCCGGGCCACCGCCTGACCGTCACCTCGCAGCGCCAGCTGAACGCGTGGTGGCCGGACGGCGCGCCGCCGCAAGCCACGGTGCTGTACAACGGCATCGATCCCACGCTGTGGCCCTTCGTTCCGCAGGGTGATGGACAGGCGGTGTGGTGTGGGCGGATGACCCCCGACAAGGGCCCGCATCTCGCCGCCCAGGCCGCACGTCTGGCGGGAATCCCGCTGATGCTGTTCGGCGCGATCGAGGACCCCGGCTATTGGTCGTCGGAGGTCGTGCCGCTGCTGGACGACACGATCCGCTATGGCGGGCATATCGACGGCACGATGCTGCCGGCCGCAATCGGACGCGCGTCGGTGTTCGTCTTCACGCCGTGCTGGGACGAACCCTTCGGGCTGGTCGCGGTCGAGGCGATGGCGTGCGGGGTTCCGGTCGCGGCGTTCGACATGGGCGCGGCGCGCGAAGTGATTGGCGCGGGCGGATGCTTCGCGCCGATGGGCGATGTCGCTGCGCTCGCCGAAGCGATCACTGCCGCCGCCATGCTTCCGCGCAAGGCGCAACGCGCGCGCGTTGAAGCCTTGTTTACGCACGACGTCTGGCTCGACGGGTGCGAGGCGCTGTACCGCGACGTCATCGCCGACCGGGTGGATGCAGACACATGATCGTCGACCGCATCGCCGCGCAACAGGCGGCGCTCCGTGCCTTGTACCGTAGGCACGTAGCCCCCGGCGACGCCTATGCTCTGGTCGATTTCCCCGATCACGCCAATGTCGGCGATAGTGCGATCTGGCTGGGCGAGGTGACGCTGTTGCGCGCGCTGACCGGGCGCGACCCGGATTACGTCTCTACCTGGCATGATTTCGACGAGGCGGCGTTTCGCCGTGCCTGCCCCGGTGGGACGCTGTTCCTCCACGGTGGTGGCAACCTCGGCGACATCTGGCCGCACCACCAGCGGTTCCGCGAAACCATCCTGACGACAATCGACGACCGGCCAGTGGTGCAATTGCCGCAGTCGATCCATTTCCGTTCACCTGCCGAAGCCGACCGGTTTGCCATGCTGGCGGCCGCTCATCCTGATTTCACGCTCTACGTTCGGGACGCCCGCAGTCTTCAGTTCGCAAAACAGCGCTTTGCCTGCGAGACGCATCTTGCGCCGGACTCTGCCTATGCGCTCGGGCCGCAACCGCGCGGTACCGCGGATTGCGAGGTGCTGATGCTGCTGCGCACGGACGATGAAAGCGTGGGCTATGCCCTGCCCGCCCCCGAACAGGTGACGATCGTCGACTGGCTGGATGACGGCCCCGACGTTCCATCCGGCAGCGATCCTGCGGCCCGCCATGCGCAAGCCGCCAATCGCGTCGCGCGCGGTTTGCGCCTGCTGTCGCGCGGGCGCGTGCTCGTGACCGATCGGCTGCACGGCCATATCCTAGCCGACCTGCTCGGGGTGCCGCATGTCGTGCTCGACAATGATTACGGCAAGCTGGCGGCTTATCTCGACGCCTGGCCGCCCGCTACCGTGATCGCGCGCGCGACGACCCCAGCCGCGGCATTGCTGGTGGCCGAACGCCCGTAATGCGCAAGGTCGCCCTCACCCTCCTGATCTGCACGCGCAATCGCTGTGCTTCGCTTGCCGCGACGCTCGACTCGGTCACTCTCGCTGCCGCGGCAGCTCGCGAAACCGGCGTAAGGATCGAGGTCATGTTGGTCGACAATGGCTCGACCGACGGCACCCCGGACCTGATCGCGCAGTGGTCGCAAGACCAGCCGTTTCGCGTATCTTTGGTCGAGGAACCGCGTCCCGGGCTCGCGCGCGCGCGCAACAGCGGTCTGGCGCATTGCACCGGCCCGATCATTGCGATGACGGATGACGACTGCATCCTCCACGCCGATTACTTCGTCCGTCTGCTCGCCGCCTTCGCCAAGGCCGAGGGCCCCGCAATCATCGGAGGGCGGATCCTGCTCGGCAATCCCGCCGACCTCCCCGTGACCGTCAAGCTCGAGGATCACCCGATGGTCGCGCCGCCCGGCGGGTTCCCCGGTGGCTTCGTGATGGGCGCGAACCTTGCCTTCGGGGCGGACGTGCTCGCCGCGGTGGGGCCGTTCGACGAACGCTTCGGCGCGGGCGCGCCGTTCGTCGCGGCGGAGGACACCGACTTCCTCTTCCGCGCGAGCGGGCTGGGAATCCAGTTGCTGTACGATCCGTTGATCGTCGTCGATCATCACCACGGAAGGCGCGACGTCGCCGACGAGACCCGCCTGCTCGCGGGCTACAGCTTCGGCGACGGGGCGTTATATGCCAAGCATTGGCGGACCGACCGGCGCGCGCGGCGAATGCTGCTCGCGGACGTCGGCGATGTGCGGCTCGACCTTCTCCGTCCGGTGACGACCCATGCGGGGGTACGCCGGTTCTATTGCTTCCGCCTGTTCCACAAGGCGCGTGGCTTCCTGTCCTATTCCCTGATGGGTCGCAGAACCGGGTGACGCCAAATCCTCAGTGAATTGCCCATTCGACCGCCGCCCAGAGCTTCGACGTGTCGGTGAACAGGCGATCCGCCTGATAGTGCGCATAACGCAGCGACACGCCCGTGGTATGAATCCTGGCGGTGGCCAGCAGGTCGATCTCGTCGCCATAATGCCGCACGAGCCGGTCGCTCTCGAAGCGGTGATAGACGGCGGATAGTGCCACGTTCGCAAGCGGTCCCGCCTGTTTCCAGCCATAACCCAGCGAACCGTACAGGTCGCGGATACCGTCGGGCGGCGTGGTGGTGAACTTGTCGGCCCACCCCTGGAACTTGAACAGCGAGGAGAATGGCGTCTGGACGCTGGTCAACGCGGCGCCGCGGTCGGCCCCGAGGACTTCGTAGCCGACGGTCGCCAGCAACAGCTTGCGCGCAACCGTCACCTCGCCGAGGGCATAGCTTGCCGCATAGTCGTTCGGGTTGCGGTGATAGTCGCTCTGGCGCGCGTAGCTCGCGGTGTACCCGAGCTTCCACAGGCCTCCGATCGGACGCGTGCCGGTGAAGCGCGCGCCGTAGGTCTGGCTCGCCAGCCGGAAGCCCTGCACGGCGACGTCATCCTGATCGACCAGATAGGCGAAGGGCGCGATCGTGCCGACCGGCGTGGTGTAGACGATCGTCCCGAACCAGTTGCTGCCGCTGATCGCCTGAGGACGCGCGCCGAAACCGTCGATACCGTTGATGGTACGGTCGCTCCAGGCATAGGCGGCGTCGATCGCCAGCTTGGGCGTCGGGCTCCACGTCATGTGCACGGCGTCGTAAGTTTGCTGGTTCTGGCGGAACGAGGACGACCCAACGAACCGCTGATCCGCAAACTCGAGCACCTGGCGTCCGACGGTGATGCTCGCCGTCGGTACGGCATATTGCAGTTGCGCGCGGTTGAGCTCGATGTTCTGCGGATCGGCGATGGTGGGATACCCCGCGCGTGCGTTCAGCCCGTCGTTGTAATTCTGAACGATACCGACCGTTGCCTCGCTCTCGACCAACCCCGACCAGGGACCGACGCTTGCCTCGACACCGCTGCGCACGCGCAGCGTGACGGCGTCTGCGGTTTTGGGCAGCCCGTCCTGATCGACGTCCTCCCAGCGCAGCCGTGCATCGATCAGCGGCTTGACCGTGACATCCTGTGCCTTTGCCCCCGACGCGGCGCACAGCGCCACCGTGGCGAGCGCTGCGGCTCGCATTTGCTTGATAGTCATTGAATTATTCCGCTGCGACGCGCGCGTCGATCGCGCGCAGTTCGCCGCTTTCGCGCGCTTTCCGGCCATACACCAGCTCAAACAGCGGCCCCGCCATCATCGTCGTGACAATCGCCATCAACACCAGCATCGAGAACAGCGTCGGCCCGATGATGCCCTTCTGCAACCCGATGTTGATGATGATCAGCTCCATCAACCCGCGCGAGTTCATCAGCGCACCGATGCCGAGCGCGGTACGATTGTCCTCCCCGGCCAGCCGTGCCGCAAGGTAGCAGGCGCCGCCCTTGGCAAGGATCGATGCGACCAGCACGCCCAGCGCGATCAGCAGCAGCGACGGCGAGTTGACCATGTCGAGCCGGGTATTGAGCCCCGAATAGGTGAAGAACATCGGCAGCAGCAGCACCACCGCGAGCGGCTCGATCTTGCGCTTGATCTCATCGGAGAAAAGCCCGCGCGGCATCACCACACCGAGCAGGAAACCGCCGAAGATCGCATGGATCCCGACCATGTCCATCAGGAACGCAGAGGTGCAGAACGCGGCGAGCGTGAGGGCAAGGACCGTATAATTCATCTCGCCCTCGCGCTCTACCCGGCGCGCGAGCGGCGCGAAGAGGCGTGGTCCGAAGATCAGCACGATGACCGCCCACAACAGTCCGCCGCCGATCGCAAGGATCGCGACGCCCGCCCCGCCCCCGAACGCGGCAAGCACGATCGCCAGCACGCACCACGAACACACGTCGTCGAACGCGCCTGCGGTCAGCGAAAGGGTGCCGAGCGAACTGTCGGCAAGCCCGCGCTCGTTGATGATCCGCGCCAGCATCGGAAAGGCGGTCAGCGCGATGCACGCGCCTATGAACAGTGTCGCGTTGATCGTCGATATGCCCGGCGCGAACAGCCCGGGAACGGTCAGCAGGAACGGCGTGATCAGGATTGCCACCGCGAATGGCGCAGCGATCCCGGCGAACGAGACGCCTGCGGCACTCCGCGCCTTGGCCTTGAAATGGTCGATCCGCAGGGTCGTTCCGACAAGGAACATGTACAGCCCGACGCCAAGCTGCGCGCCGGCATAGAGCACGTTGCGCGTCTCCTTGGCGAAGATCGCCCCCTGCAGATCAGGCCATAGCATCCCGAGCAACGATGGCCCGAGCACGACGCCCGCGATCATCTCGCCGACCACCTGCGGTTGGCCGAGAAACTTCTGGCCCAGCCACCCGACGACGCGACACGCGATCAGGATGATCGCAAGCTGGAGGAAGAAATGGATCGAGAAGTCGCCCGGCGCGTAGCTTTTCGTCACGGCGACCGCGGCTGGCCCGTGCGGTGACAATACACCGCCAAGCGTAGACCAGAAGCTGTCCAATATCCCTGTCATACATCCCCCCGGATCGGCGCGGCCTTGGTTCGGCGTCACGCTCGAAGACGTTGACCAACGGCAAATCCGGGACCCCGCGCAATCGCAAATTGCGGGTAGCCGATCGATTTCGGGGGTCTTCACCCAATCTGTTGCAGCCGTGCCACGTTGTAGTAACATGCCTACAGTCGAGCCTGCGAAACGTAGGTTTGTAGAGCAGTGGGAACGCTACCGTGAAGGTCATGACCAGCAGGGAATTCAATCAGGATGTGAGCATGGCGAAGCGCGCCGCGCGACTCGCGCCGGTGTGGATCACCGACCGCGGCACGCCGACTCACGTGCTGCTGAGCATCGACGCGTTCCAGCGCCTGTCGGGTGCGCGCGAGACGATCGTCGACCTGCTGGCCATGCGCGAGGATGATACCGCGCCGCTCGACCTGTCGGCGGACGGTGCTGCATGGACCGGTCCGCGCTGATGTTCCTGCTCGATACCGATGTGGTGGCCGAACTCCGACGGGGGACACAGGCCGACGCGGCGGTGGCCGCATGGGCCGGCACGCACGCGCCCGAGCAGCTTTTCCTTTCGGCCGTGTCGTTGATCGATCTCGAGAATGCCGCCTTACGCCGGGCGCCGCGCGAGAAGGCTCAGACCGCGCGGTTGCAACGCTGGATTGACGAACAGGTGCTGACCGCCTTTGCAGGGCGCATCGTCCCGCTCGATGCGGCGATCATCGCCCGCAGGCGTGCGGTGGCGGTGTCCGATCCACGCGACGCGCTCGTCGCCGCCACCGCGCTCGACCGCGGCATGACGCTTGCCACGCGTCGTACTGCGGCGTTCAAATCCCCGAAGCTCAAGCTGCTCGACCCGTGGCAGTGGACCGCGGAGGACGATCTCGACTGGCGTCGCGCCAGCCGAACCGAGCCGCACTGGCTCAAGACGCTGTTCGTGCGCGCCTGACGTGGCTAGGATCGCATCATGACGGCCACGCGGAGGATCTTGATCGTTGGTGGCGGGACCGCCGGCTGGCTGGCGGCGGCCTACCTTGCCAAGGCGCTTGCCTGTTCTCCCGCGGGCGCGGCGCAGATCACCTTGCTCGAATCACCCGAGGTCGGGATCGTCGGCGTCGGGGAAGGCACCTTCCCCACGATCCGCGCGACGCTCAAATTCCTCGGCATCGACGAAGGCGAGTTTTTGCGCGAGACGTCGGCGACGTTCAAGCAGGGCATCCGGTTCGTCGACTGGCTGCACGCGCCCGACGGCGACACGCGGCACGAATATCTTCATCCGTTCGAGGCCCCCACCCATAGCGATCTCGGCAGCCTCGCGCCCTATTGGCTCGCACGGGATCCCCGCACGCGCGATACGTTCGCCGAAGCCGTCACGATCCAGAGCCGCGTCGGTGCCGCCGGGCGCGGTCCCAAGGCCTCGCGGGACGATCCGTTCGATGGACCGCTGGCCTATGCCTATCATTTCGATGCGGTGAAATTCGCGGCTTTGCTGGCGCGCCACGCGACCGCAGGGGGCGTGACGCACGTCAGTGATCTGGTCACACGTGTCGATGTCGGCCCCGACGGGCGCATTGCGGGGGTGGCGACGCGCGATCACGGTGTGCTCGACGCCGACCTGTTCATCGACTGCAGCGGGTTCCGTGCCGAACTGATCGGCGGGGCGCTCGGTGAGCCGCTCAGGTCGGTCCGCGCGCACCTGTTCACCGATCGCGCGATCACCGCCAAGCTGCCCTATGATCGGGCACGGTCCCCGCTCCCGAGTTTCACCGGTGCTACGGCACATGAGGCGGGGTGGTTCTGGGACATCGGGCTCGCCCACGCGCACGGCGTCGGCTGCGTCTATTCCAGCGCGCATATCGACGATGCACGTGCCGCGGAGATCCTTCACGCGTACCTCGGCATGGAGCCGGGAAGTGTGCCGACGCGGATGCTCGAGTTCGAGCCCGGCTATCGCGAACGGCAGTGGATCGGCAATTGCGTTGCGGTGGGTCTGGCGGGCGGTTTCCTCGAACCGCTCGAGGCCACCGGGATCGTGATGATCGAGGCGGCGGTGGCGATGATCGCCGAGATGCTGCCGCACGGCGGGCCGATCGACGCCCCTGCTGCGCGCTTCAACGCATTGATGCGCGCGCGCTACGACAATGTCGTGACCTTCCTGAAGCTGCATTATTGTCTCAGCCGCCGCCGCGAACCGTTCTGGCGCGACAATGCCGATCGCGCGAGTTGGCCCGTCCGGCTGGGGGAGTTGATCGACCAGTGGCGCTATCGTGCGCCGGGACGGTTCGACCTTACGCTCGACACCGAGACCTTCGCCTATTTCAACTATCAATACGTCCTTTACGGCATGAACGAGGATGCCGCCTTGCCGTCCGGCCTCAACCGGCTGGCGAACACGGAAATCGCGGACCGACAGTTCGCGCGGATCCGGTCGCTCGGTGATCGGGCGAAACACGAACTGCTGCCCAATCGCGAATTGCTCGAAACGATCGGCGGCCAGGAAGCGCGCGCGCGACGGGGCTGAACGGGGTGGCCGATGACCCGGCTCATCGCGCCGGGGCGTAGCCGATCTTGGCGTTAGCCCATGTGATGAAATGGCGCATGTTGGGCGCATCGGTGTGCCCGCCGTCATGCTGGCGCCAGGCCAGTTCTCCATCGAGCAGGTCGGTGCCCTGCGGCGGCATCTGCGCCGTACGGTAATCGTCGCCCCGCCCCAGATCACGCTTTCCGAGCAGCGTCCACGCACGTCCGGCGGCGACCGTTGCCATGTAGCTGCCCTGCTGGTCGAGCCAATTGGCGTCGCCCTGTTCGGGTACGCCGTAGCTGACGAAGGCAAGCCGCGGGGCCACCAGCGCGAGCAGTTGATGCGAATCCACCGGCAGATCCCCCGCCGTCCGCCGCCCGAGCCGACCGTTCTCAGTCCCGTATTTCAGGAAGTTGCCCGCCATCCAGTGATACTCCCCGGCGCTCGTGAGGTTTTCGACCTGTTCGCCGAAGTTGCGCCGGTGCGGCTTGACCCCGCCCTCCCCCGATGAGCCGATCAGCACCATCGCGAACCGCTCGTCGAACGCCGCGGTGACCAACGCTGCCTTACCCCAGCGCGATACTCCTTCGATGCCGACGTGCCCGGCGTCGACTTCGGGACGCTTGACGAGATAATCGAGCAAGCGGCTTGCCCCCCAGCCCCATGCCCGCAACGCGCCCCATTGTTCGGGCGTGCGCGGCGCACCGGTGTTGACGAGACCGATGATCCCCTCGCGCAGCCCCGCGCCGGTGTCGGTCTGGATGGTGGCGGTATCGAGCAAGGCGACGCCCCAGCCGGCGGCTATCAGCTGGGTGATGCGGTCGTCGGTCGGGGGTGGCGCGAAGAACCCGCCGGGTTTGACGAGTTCAAACCCGGGATGCTTCGCGAAGATCGTTAAAAATGACGGGTCGCGCGCAACCAGCGTCGCCTTCATTGCGGCGTCGAGCCGAGCGGCTTCGGCGGCGTCGGGTTGGCTAGGAGACGGATAGCGCGCAGGCCCGAACATCACGAGCAGTGGAACTGCACCCTTGGCATTGGCAGGCAGCACCAACGTCGCACGGATGTCGACCGCGTGCCCCGGTGTGGCACGGCTATCGACATGGCCGACGAGTTGTTGCGCCAATACCGGCCGGCCACCGAAATACTCGCGATCGACCGTGTCGATCCGCCACGTCACGCCGGGCACGTTCGCGGGAATACGTCCGTAGACTTCGCGCGCGAATAGCTCGATCAGCTCCGAGCGGCGCGCCTGCCGCCACATTGCGGCGGTCTTGACCGGTCGACCGTCCACCATCGTCAGCAGATCCGGCCAGAGCGGGTACGGGTTGGCTTTTGCCTGATCGTCATTGGCGGCATCCGGCGCGGTCGGATCACCGTTTGCACCGGGCCGGAGCTTGGTGATGCCAAGCTGGCGCATCATGTCGGCATGGTCCTGTTCGGTCGTCCACGGTCCCGCCGCAACCGAAGCCGAAGCGCAGGCAAGCAACGCCGCAGCCAATATCCCCGCTATCCTCTTGCCCGACATCGTTCCCCCCCGATCGCGCCGCCGCTCGCCCGTTGGCGATGCGACGCGGTCAGCATCGGGCAGTTGGACGCGACCGGCAAGCCCCGCCGACGTTCGGTCGCGTCAGAGGCCGAGACACGACCGAATGGCGACTAGAGCGCGAGGTCCGGGTGCCGGTCGACCTTGACCCGCGTGGCCGCGGGCCGCGGAACGGTCGGGACGGTGACCGCAGGCGGGGCGATCGCGAGTTGCAGGGTGTTGGCGGTCGATTCCCATTGCTGCGCCAACCGGTCGGTCTGGTCGTTGAGCGCGATACCGTAGCTCGGCACGATGTCGCGGATCTTCGCCTGCCATTCCGGCGTGGCGAGCTTGGCCGGGAAGACCTTCTTCAGCAGGTCGAGCATGATCGACGGCGCGGTCGATGCGCCGGGCGATGCACCCAGCAACGCCGCGATCGAGCCGTCCTTCGAGGAAACGATTTCAGTCCCGAGCTTCAGCACGCCGCCCTTCTTGGGATCGCGCTTGATGATCTGGACGCGTTGCCCCGCCTGCCACAGACGCCAATCGCCGTCCTTTGCGGTGGGCAAATATTCGCGCAGCGCGTTCATCCGGTCTTCCTGCGACATGATCAGCTGGCCAGCGAGATATTCAACCAGGTCGAAATCATCCCAGCCGACGGCAACCATCGGCCGGAAATTGTCGAGGGTCACCGACGCGGGCAGATCGAAATACGAGCCTTGCTTGAGGAACTTGGTCGAGAAGGTCGCGAACGGGCCGAACAGCAGCGCCTGCTTGCCATCGAGATAGCGCGTATCAAGATGCGGGACCGACATCGGGGGCGATCCGACCGCTGCCTTGCCGTACACCTTGGCAAGATGCCGGTGCGCAACCGCGGGGGTCTCGGTGACCAGGAACGATCCGCCCACTGGGAAGCCGGCATAGTCGTCGCCCTCGGGAATGCCCGACTTCTGCAGGATCGGCAGCGCGCCGCCCCCGGCACCCGCAAAGACGAAGCGCGCGTTGATGATGCGCTTGTCATCGGTCTTCCGGTTGCGCGCGGTGACCCGCCAGCTCTTGTCGGCATTGCGTTCGAGCGACCGGACTTCGTGCCCGGTGGTCAGCGTAACCCCCGGCTGCCCGCGCAGCGCGGTAATATACTGCCGCGTCACTTCGCCCCAGTCGCAATCCGTCCCCAGCGGCGAGCGCGTGGCGGCAAGCTTCATCGCCGGGCGCCCCTGCATCATCAGCGGCACCCATTTCGTGATCTGCGCGGGATCGGTCGAGAATTCCATGCCCGAGAACAGCGGGCTCGCCTGCAGTGCGGCGTGCCGCTTGCGCAGGAAGGCGACGTTGGCGTCGCCCCACACCAGGTTCATGTGCGGGGTCGAGTTGATGAACGACCGCGGGTTTTTGAGAACACCGGCCTCGACCTGATGGCTGAGGAACTGACGGGTGACCTGGAACTGCTCGTTGATCTCGATCGCCTTCGCGATCTCGACCTTACCATCGGCGGCGTTCACAGGGGTATAATTGAGCTCGCACAGCGCGGAATGCCCCGTGCCTGCGTTGTTCCAGCCGTTCGAGCTCTCATCCGCGACCTGATCCAGCCGCTCGACGATCTCGATCGTCCAGCTCGGCTCCAACTGGCGCAGCAATACCCCGAGCGTCGCGCTCATGATCCCGCCGCCGATCAGCAGCACGTCGACGGTGCGTTCGGCGGGGGCACCAGCCACATCGACCGGGAGCATCGCCGCACTGCCCGCGACCAGTGCCGAGCCGATCACGCCGCGTCGGGTAACGCCGGATTTTGCTGCGTCGGTAAGATTGTCGTCGTTTGGGCCGTTCCGGAGCGCCATGCTGTCGCCATCCTTCAAATCTTTGCATGCCGCATCGATGAAAAGCGATGGGCGCGCGGTTACACGCCGGTTTCAGAGGACGGCGCCACACTGACGCGCTCGACGGTCCGGAACCGTCGACGGCCACCGGGCCACGCACGAACGCGTGTCGAAAGACCTCTCCCAAAGCTATGGTTTTTCGACCAACTTCATTCGTAACGCGTGGCCGGCTTCAGCCCTTAAATGGGGCGTTTGGACGCTCGGCGCAAGCAAACCCTGCCCGATGGCCAGAAAAGGTCGGTCCGGATTGGCAATTTCGCGCCGCGTTCGGCGCGCTTCGCAAACGCTATCCCCGCAAGGTGCGACGGTAGAAGTCCAGCGTCAGTGCTATCGATTGCAGGAACAACGCCGGATCGTAGCGCGGCCCCTCGTCCCGCAGGAACGCGTGTTGCGCGTTCAACTCATGCCATTCGTACGGCACGGCGGCGGCTTCGAGACCCGCCCTGATTGTTTCCCGCCCCGCGAACGGCACATGCGGGTCCTGCCGTCCCCACACGAACATCATTTCGGCTTTGAGGTCGCCGATGCGTGCCAGACTGTCGTCCGACTTGCCATCGCCGAGCGTGCCGGAATGAATGTCGGTCGGATAGAAGCAGGCGGCTGCCGCGACGCGTGGGTCGAATGCCGCACGATAGGCCAGATGGCCACCGAGACACACGCCGAACGTCGCGAGCTTGCCATCGCAAGCCGGGTGTGCGGCGAGTGCGGTCAGCGCTGCTTCGGCGTCCGCATCGAATGCCGACACGGGCTTGGTGATCTTGAGCGCATTACCGCGATCGGTGCCGGCCGGGTCGTACGCCAGCACGGTGCCCGCCGGTTCGTATTCGTGATACACCTCGGGAACCGCGACCACATAGCCATTGCCCGCGATCATCGTCGCCAGCCTGCGGATCGGCGCGGTTACCTGATAAATCTCTGAAAACAGCAGCACGCCGGGAAAGCGGCCCTCGACGGCGGGACGAAAGACATGTGCCCGCATGGCGCCCGATCCGGGCACGTCGACAGTCGGCGTTTCGTCCGTGTGCACGATCATCGGCGACCCTTTCGTGGGGAAAGTGATGCCGTCGCCCTGTCTGGGCGATGGCATCACCGCCAATGCAGCAAACGCTGCGATGGTGCGAGCCCGGATCGGGCTCGCACCAAATCGTATCAGTTGCGCAGCGAGTCGGGAACGACGCCGCCGTTTTCGGCGAGCTTCGCCATCACGGCCTTATGCAGCGCGATATTCTGTTCCGGGGTGCCATCGGCACCGGCATGGACGCCGAGCTCGCTACCCAGTTCCTTGCGGGCAGTGAGGCTGGAATCGAGATCAAGCAGCTTGAGCAGGTCGACGATCGACGACTGATAGTTGCCGCCGCCATCCTTCATCGATGCCATCTCGGACAGGACCGCGCCGACGTCGACGGCCTGTGCCGGCTCCGGCGTCGCGGGGGTCGGTGCGGCAGCGGGTGCCGGGGCTGCGGCCGGGGTCGGTGCGGCCTGCGCGGGCGCTGCGGCGGCGGGCGCTGCTGCCTTTGCCGAACCGTGGTGGAAGATCTTGCTCATGATATTGCCGAAAATGCTCATTCGGATCACTCCTCGAAATTGCCTGCGAAACGGCGATTGCCGTGCCCGGCGTTAACGGCGCAACGGGTGCAAAGGTCCAGACGACCGCATCTCCGGTCGATCAAAACGTCGCGTCGGTTGATGCATTGGCGGGAACGTCCCTTGCCAGCGGTGGTTGAGGACGCGTGCCGATTAGGTTCGCGACAGGAGGAACGTCCATGAAGACGCCATATATTGCTTTGTTATCCGCTGGAACGCTCGCGTTGGCGGCGTGCGGTCAGAAGACGACCACCACCGAAAACACGACCGCAACGACGACCAACACCGAGATGACGACCGCAACGACGGTCGCGCCGAGCGCAGGCCAGACCTTCGCGAACACGGCAGCGGCGAGCGATGCGTTCGAGATCGCAACGTCGCAGATGGCGCTGACCAAGTCGTCGTCGGCTTCGGTCAAGAAGTATGCGCAGAAGATGATCGACGCCCACACGCAGTCGACCGCCAAGCTGACAACCGCCGTCAGCGGCCTGACTCCGCCGATCGCGCCGGATGCGACGTTGAGCGCCACGCAGCAGCAGACGGTGGACTCGCTCAAGAGCAAGTCGGGTGCCGATTTCGACGCCGCGTATATCGCAGCGCAGACGGCAGGACATCAGCAGACGCTCGACGCGCTCAAGTCCTATGCGGCGACTGGCGACGTTCCGGCCCTGAAGACGTTCGCGTCGACCCTGGTGCCGACCGTGACCGCGCATCTGAACATGGCGAAGGGCCTGAAGGCCTGACGCAAAGACGACGCGGGACCGCGGTCCCGCGTCGCTCCGCCTCGTGCTCTACCGATGCCGACGTAGGCACTGGTAGAGCCAGGTTGACCTAGAAGTTGAAGCGCACACCGACGCGATAGGTGCGACCGATGATGTCGTACAGCGCGGGGTTGGCATTGAACGGCGAGCGGGCCGGATCCTTGTCGAACAGGTTGTCGACCTTGAAATAACCGCTGACTTTCTTGGTGAAATTGTAGGTGCCCCCGATATCGATGTAGAACGACCCGGGCATGAAGCGCGTGTCGACTGTCGGCGCGTTAGGGGTCGAGAGCGGGCAACTGCCGGGCGCACATTCGACATATTGATCGCCGATGGTGCCGTCGCTGAACCAGCGTTCCTGCACCAGCAGGCTAAACTGGTCGTTCTCGTAGGTTTGCACCGCCAGCCATTTCCAGTCCGGCGTCGAGCCAAGGTTCACGCCTGCACCGTCGGTCGGGATCGTGCCCGGCAAGCCGGTGTCGGTGATGAATTCCCGGATATGCGTGGCAAGACCGCGCACCGTGAAATTGCCCGGCAAGCCAAGCGGCCGCTGCCAACGATAGCTCGCCTCGATGTCGAACCCGCTCGTCTTGATCGACGCGAGGTTGAACGACTGGACGTTGACGAAGTTCGGACCGTCCTGATTGTTCAGATTATACGCACTGCACGTCTCGGGCAGGATGTTGCGGAAGCACAGATCGACGATCTGCGCCGCGCCGAGGCTCGAGACGACATCGTCAATTTTGATCTTGTAGTAATCGAACGAAATGCTGAATCCCGGAAGCCACGCCGGGTTGGAGAGAACCGCACCGAACGATGTGTTCCGCGCGATTTCAGGCGTCAGATTGGGGTTGCCGACCTGGTTCTGGATCGCGACGACGTTCACGTTGCGCACCGGATCGAGGAAGTTGGGCAGCGTGGTCGTGACCGGCGCAGCGAACAGCTCCGACAGGTTAGGCGCACGCACGTCGCGCGACGTCACCGCGCGCAGGCGAAGGCCGTTGATCGGCGTGTCCCAAGTGCCGCCGATCTTCCACGTCCACGCGGTGCCGGACGTGCTGTATTCGGTCACACGCGCCGCACCGTTGAGGTTGGCACGCCCGAGCGTTTCGGAATTGATGATCGGAAGATCAAGCTCGGCATAGGCTTCCTTGACGTCGAACGCGCCGTTGCCGTTCTTGTAATTGCCCGCATACCAGTTGTTGCCGCCCGCCAGCAGCGTCGGATCCGCCGGATATTCTGCCGTATTCGGGCTGATGCTGCTTACCCCAGCGCCATAGACGTCGGCGCGTACCGTGTAATATTCCTTGCGATACTCGCCACCGAACGCGACCGCGAGCGGCCCGGCCCACAGATCGATCGGCGATCCGGAGAAGTTCACGCTGACGACGTCCTGCGTCAAACGCATCCGCTGCAACGGGCCGTTCGCGGGGCTGACATATTCCTTGGCTGCCGCCGAAGGCTCCGCCCCGCCGAAGATGTTGATCGGCTGGCATCCATTGGCCCGAGCAACCGCGCTGGCGCACACGATCGCGCCGTTGAGTTCGACCGCCTGGATCGCCTGGTTGAAGTGCGGGGTGAGCAGGACGTTGTTGACGTCGACCGCGATGTTGTTGATGCCGCGCTCGTAATAAGCGTCGTAGGTCCACTTCGATCCGCCGATTGACACCTTGCCCTTTGCGCCGACGACGTAGCGATACTGGCGACGATCCGTGAATACCCGCGTGTTGGGCAGGATCGCATTGCTGGTGCCATATTGGAAGCTGGTGATCCCGGCGGTCGCGCACGCCGCCTTGACCGAAGCGGGCACATAGGGGTTGGCGCATTGCATCGTCAGCCCCGGGCGGTTGGCTCCGTTGGTCGGCTGGTTGTTGGTCGTCACCTGCGCGACGTTGACGGTGGCATAAACCTCGTTGTCGTCGGCAAAGTCATAGCCGATTCGACCATAGCCCACGACCCGCTGGATCGCGGATTGCAGCGACCGTCCGGTATCGATGTTGCCCGACGTGTCGCCGCCGACGCAGAAGCCCGGATAGCAACCATTGACCGTGCCCGCCGCATTGCGAGCCGGCGTTCCGTTCGATCCGTATTGGAACGCGAACGGTGCGCCATTCTTGTCGAACGCGGTGCCCTGCAATGGCCCTGCGGTGATCAGGCCGTATTTGGTGAAGCCAGTGCTCTGGACGTTGTCGAGCAACAGATATTGCGGTGATCCGTCATTGACGACGTTGCGGTTGACCAGCGAGGTTTGCGTGAACCACGTGCGTCCCCCCGCAAGACCCAGTCCGAAGTCCCCTGCCCCGACGCCTTCCTCCTTGGCGAATTCGCCGCTGGCGACGACATGCAGCCGATCGTTGAAGAAGCTGCGTCCGGCGGCAAGCTGGATCAGGCCCTGCGCATTGTCGCCGTACGTCGTAATGCCGCCCTGGACATTGCCCTTGATGCCCTTGAACCGCGTATCGGTGATGAAGTTGACGACGCCGCCGACCGCATCCGACCCGTAGGAAGCCGACGCGCCACCGTTGACGACGTCGACGCGCTGGATCAGCAATTGCGGGAACTGGCTGACGTCGGTCACGCCGGTGTAATAGGCACCGACCACCCGCTGCCCGTCGAGCAGCGTCAGGGTGCGGATCGGTCCGAGACCACGCAACGACAGCGAACTCAGCCCTTGCTGGCCGCTGGACGTGCTGAAGGTGTTGGTCGCCGATCCGCTCGACCCTTGCAGCGACGGGAGCTGCGCGATCGTCGTGAAGACGTTGGGTTGCGCATTGCCCTGGATCTGCGCGGCCCCGATCACGGTGGTTGGTGTCGGCGCGGCGAACCCGTTGGAAACAATGCGCGAGCCGGTGACGACGATGTCGCCACTATCACCGCTGGCGGCGTCGGGCGCGGTTGCAGCCGTCGGGTCGACCGTGCCGGGCGGGACTTGCGCGGCAGGCGGTGCAACCGGCGCTGGTGCTGGATCGGGCGCGGTGGTTCCTTCGGCAACTTGGCCGAATGCCGCGGTCGCGCTCATCGCGCAGGACAGTGCAAGGATGCCTGCGGACAGACGGACGCGCTGGCGCAGTGCATCCATTCCGCCTGGTCGGGCCATGTTCGGCGCACCTTCCCCCGTTACCGCGTTGAAGGTCCGTCGTGAAATGTGCGTCCGTCGGGCCGTTTTCATGGCACCTCTCCCCGTTGTGATTGACGATCGGCGTTTTTACGCCTGGTATTCCGCGTCATTGACGGTGTTCGCCGCCAGGTACGTTAACGTTACCGCGCCGTCGTATTGAGTCGCGTTACTCTAGTCAATAGTCGGAGTTGATCGACAACTGAGGGATGGATTATCGCAAAACTTACGGTAAGGAGAATGCTTGTCGGTGGTGGATATTGACGGTTAGCGCTGGCTTGAAGCGTGAAGCGCGACATTCGCCGTAGTGTCCGATAACGTTAACGTATAAGGGGTGACATGGAGGAGGAATCCGCAGCCGGTCAGGGCCGAATGAGGCGTCCTTTCCCTTACATCCGCTGGACGATCATCGCTGTGTTCGTCGGTGCGATGATCCTGAATTATCTGGCGCGATCGGTGCTGGGTGTCGCGGCACCCGTCATCCTGAGTGAACAGGGCATATCGAACGAACAGTATAGCTGGGTGACCAGTGCGTTCCAGCTGGGCGTGATGTTCCAGCCGCTGATCGGTTATTTCCTCGATGGCTTCGGTCTGCGTCTTGGCTTTACGCTTTGCGTCGCGATCTGGTCGCTGATCACGATCGCGCATGTGCTGGCACAAGGCTGGTTCTCCTTTGCCGGCCTTCGGCTTGCGCTGGGTCTTGCGGAGGGATCGGCGCAACCGGCGGGCCAGAAGCTGATCGCCGAATGGTTTCCTGCGCGCGAACGCGGGGTGGCCGGCGGGATCTACAATATCGGCGCGTCATTCGGCGCGGTGCTCGCGCCGCCGCTGATTGCCTGGGCGGTGATGACGCAAAGCTGGCGCCTGGCCTTCGTCGTCACCGGCGGACTCGGGCTCGTCTGGTGCGTCGCGTGGTTGCTGTGGTACCGTGTTCCGGCACGGCACCCACGGCTGGGCAGTGACGAGCGCCGTCATATCGAGGCGGGACAAGTCGCCCGTCCCACCGGCACCAGAAAGCGGCAGCCAATCGGCGCGTTGCTCCGTCGGCGCAATCTGTGGGGCATCGCGCTGCCCCGCTTGCTGGCCGATCCTGTATGGGGGATGCTGTCCTTCTGGATGCCGCTGTACCTTGCGCGGGAACGCGGGTTCGACCTTGCGCAGATCGCGATCTTTGCGTGGCTCCCCTTCCTTGCCGCTGACCTGGGATGCCTTTTCGGCCCTGCGGTCGTTGCGCTCCTGCAACGACGTGGCGTATCCCTCATCGATGCCCGGCGATGGGCCTTCACGCTTGGCGCGGTGATGATGATGGGAATGGCGTTCGTCGGACTGGCAACCAACCCGTATGTCGCGATTGCCTTGCTGTGCCTCGGCGGGTTTGCCCACCAGACGCTGTCGGTGACCGTCATCACCATGGCATCCGACCTGTTCCACCGCGACGAAGTCGCGACCGTGACGGGCATCGCTGGCCTTGCCGCCAATCTCGGCGTGCTGGTCTTCACGCTGTCGCTCGGTCGACTGGTCGATCAGGTCGGCTATGTTCCGTTCTTCATCGTATTGGGCGTGCTCGATCTGATCGGTGCCGCCATCCTCTGGACCTTGGTGCGCAAACCCGCATGACGCAGCTTCGTAATCCCGTACTTCGTGGCTTCAATCCCGACCCGTCGATCGTCCGGGTCGGCGACGACATCTATATCGCGACGTCCACCTTCGAATGGTATCCGGGCATCCAGATCCACCATAGCCGGGATCTGGTCCACTGGCGGCTGGCGACGCGACCGCTGACGCGTGCGACCCAGCTCGACATGCGTGGAGACCCCGATTCGTGCGGTGTCTGGGCTCCTGATCTGAGCCATGCCGATGGACGGTTCTGGCTCGCCTACACCGACGTCAAGCGCTACGGACAGACGACCGTCAACGGCGCATCGGGCGCATCTTTGCGCGATTTCCACAATTATCTCGTGACGTGCGACACGATCGACGGCGAATGGTCCGATCCCGTCTTCCTCAACAGCAGCGGCTTCGACCCGGCGCTGTTCCACGACGACGACGGCCGGACGTGGTTGCTCAACATGCTGTGGGATCACCGCCCGGGGCACCCGCGGTTCGGGGGTATCGTCGTTCAGGAACTGGATCGCGCGACGTTGCGATTGATCGGCGAACGCCACACGATCTTCCACGGCACCGACATCGGGTTCACCGAAGGGCCGCATCTGTACAAGCGCGATGGCTGGTATCACCTGCTCGTTGCGGAGGGCGGCACCGGATGGGACCATGCGGTCACGATGGCGCGGTCCCGCTCGCTGTTCGGGCCGTATGAGGTCCATCCGGACGTGGCGGTGCTGACCGCTGCCGGACGACGGGACGGACCGCTGACACGCGCGGGGCATGCCGACCTGGTGGACCTCGCGGACGGGACGACCTGGATCGCGTATCTGTGCGGGCGACCGCTGCCGACCCGCGAACGCTGCGTGCTGGGACGCGAAACCGCGTTGCAGCCGATGGTCTGGGGTGACGACGGCTGGCTCCGGACGGTCGCTGGCGATGCGATGCCCGATGCCGAGCCGGGGGCACCGTCACTGCCCCCCGCCCCGTGGCCGGTTGCCCCTGCCGATGACCGGTTCGACACCGATACATTGCCGCCGGAATTCCAGTGGCTACGCACACCCGAGCCCGATGCGCTGTTCAGCCTGACCGCACGGCCGGGCTTCCTGCGGCTGTACGGACGCGAGACGGTCGGGAGCCATTTCGCCCAAGCGCTCGTCGCGCGGCGTCAGGAGCACTTGTCCTATTCCGCCACGACACGGATCGACTATGCACCCACCCATTTCCAGCAGGCTGCGGGGCTCATCTGTTATTACAACGGCACCAAGTTCCATTACCTCAACGTCACGCACGATGGCTCGACGCGCAAATTGCAGGTGATGACCGCATCGCCGGATACCGGAAGCTGCAGCGTCACCACCGTGGTCGATCATTTGCCCGATGGGGTGATCGATCTGCGCGTCGATGTGGATCTCGACCGGCTCCGTTTCGCCTGGCGGCTTGGCAACCCGGGCGAGCCGATCGATGCAGCGGACTGGACGTGGTGCGACCGCGTTCACGATGCGAGCATCCTGTCGGACGAGGCATCGTTGCCCGGCCTGCCCAATTTCACGGGCACTTTTGTCGGCATGGCGTGCCAGGATATGGCCGGCACCGCCCTCCCCGCGGACTTCGCCTTCTTCCGCTACGAAGGGCGCGACGACTAGGATCGAGGGTTCCGTCGTCGCGCGGTCAATCCTGCCGCGGCACCGCGGTCGATTGGCGGCGGACGATGCGGTGCGGCAGCACCCGGTCGATCCGATCCGACGGACGCGCTGGAGCGGCAATCTCGGTGACGAGCAGACCCAGCGCCTCCGCCGCCAACTGACGGACAGGCTGATGCACCGTGGTCAGCGGCGGCCACAAGGTTACTGCTACGGTGGTATCGTCGAACCCCACGACGGTCAGTTCGCCGGGAACGTCCAGTTGCCGCCGATGCGCGACCGAGACGATCGCCGCCGCCATGTCGTCGTTGCTCGCGAAGATGGCGGTCGGCGGCTGCGCGGCATCGAGCAGTTGCTCGCCCGCCACCAGCCCGGAGGCGTAGCTGAAATCACCCTGCGCGACGGTGGTATGGATCCCGTCGCTTTCGCGCACCGCCGCATGAAACCCCGCCAGGCGTTCCGCGCTCGCCGCCTGATCGGGGTTGCCGACGACGAAGCCCAGGTTCCGGTGCCCCAGGGCGATCAGGTCGCGGGTCATCTCATACGCACCCTGACGATCGTCGATCCGCACGCAGATCGCCCCCGCAACCTGATGCGCGCCGACCGACGCGATCGGGATCCCTGCGTCACGCAAGACCCGCAAGACCGTCGGGGATTCGCTCAACGGGGGCGTGAGGATCACGCCCGATACGCCCGACGTCCCCAACGCCTCGATCGCCTCGAGCGGAGGCGCCCGCCCGCCTTCACCCTTGACGAGAATCAGGCGCGCGCCGCGGGCCGATGCCTCCTCGAACACGCCGGTCAGGAAGTCGCTCATGAACGCGGCGCTGGGATTGGAATAGACGACGCCGATCCGCAATTCGGTCGACGTGACCAGGTTCCGGGCGGTCTGGTTGGGGCGATAGCCCAGTTCGCGAATGGCGTCGTTGACGGTCGCGCGCGTGTCCGGCCCCACACCCGGCTGACCATTGATGACGCGCGACACCGTCATCGCGGAGACGCCAGCCTTTGCCGCCACGTCCACGATCGTCGTATTGCGTCCGGGTGCCGCCTTCCGTGCCAAGTTCGCTCGCCCTCACCCTAACCCCGATGCCTCGTGCCTAGCCAATTTCCACAGCGGAGCAACAGGGATCGGGCACCGTGACGCGCGATCGCGATCATGCGCGCGAACGACGCGTGCCTGCCGCGCCATGCAACGATCCCGGGCGACCATCGTTTGCGGGACTTCCCCCCGGTAAATCGAAGGACCGATATGTTCGGACACACGAAAAAGGTACGTTACGCCGTCGTCGGCGGCGGCCAGATCTCGCAGCAGGCATTCATGCCCGGCGTTGCGCGGACCGACAATTCCGAGATGACCGCGCTGGTCACGGGCGATCCGGTCAAGGCCGACAAGCTCGCCAAGCTCTACGGCATCAAGGCCTGGTCCTATGACGACTATGACGCGCTGCTGAAATCCGGCGAGATCGATGCTGTCTACATCGCGACCCCGAACTTCCTACATTTGCAATATGCGGTGCCGGCACTGGAGGCCGGGATCCATGTCCTGCTCGAAAAGCCGATGGCATCGAGCGTCGCCGAAGCCGAGCAGATCATCGCGGCACAGCAAAAGGGCGGCGCCAAGCTGATGATCGCCTATCGCCTGCATAACGAGCCCGGCACGGTCGACATGATCACGCGTGCCCG
Organism: Sphingomonas sp. PsM26; assembly: GCA_030433805.1. Lineage (GTDB taxonomy): Bacteria > Pseudomonadota > Alphaproteobacteria > Sphingomonadales > Sphingomonadaceae > Sphingomonas. The sequence goes on from JARUXA010000017.1 coordinate 50,987, forward strand.
CAACGGCGACTTCGGGGACTTGCGCAGCTTCGTGTCGGTCTTCGCGCAGAATGTCGCAGAGGCGAACTCGCGCGGCCATAATGGCTATTGGGGCGGCCCTGTGCCGGACATGGGCACCTATCCACTGAACGCGGTGCGCAATCTGTTCGGCCGGGAACCCGTCTCGGTCCACGCGGTCGGCATCAAGTCACCGGGGCGCGGGTTCAACTTCCATGACACGGTTGCCGTTACCTTGGGCTTCGCGGATGCGCGCATCGCGCAGTTCACCGTCAGCTATGCCACGGCATCGTCGGAATTCTTCGAGCTGGTCGGCACCGAGGCGAGCATCCACGCCAATCCCGCGTTCATGTTCGGGCCAAAGGTCGGTATCGCCTATGTCGAGCGCACCGCGGACGGCAGCAAGGAGCACAGCTTCGACCCGGTCGAACAGTTCGGCAACGAGACGCAGTATTTCTCCAACTGCATCCTGAAGGATCTGCATCCTGAAGCCGATGGCGAGGAAGGTCTGATGGACATGCGGGTCCTCGCAGCGATCGAGCAATCGCTCGAAAAGGGCGAGACCATCACGCTCGCACCCGCGACGCGCAGCCGGCGGGTCGAGGCGGACCAGGCGCTCAAGCTGAAGCCGGCGAAGCAGCCCAGTGAAGACGAAATGATCAGCATCATTCCACAGTCCGCCTGACACCATCGGATATGCGCGTCCGTCCGTGGCTCGATGGAGGTACGGACGGACGCGCAGACCGCAGAACGAACACAGTATCCCGCAAGAACCATGCTGGTCGCGTTGCCGCGGCATCAACGCGTGTTTATGGCGATGGTGATGCCATCCCCAATGTTCCTGCTCCGAGCGATCCTCGCGGTGCTGCTCGTCATGACCGGAGCGGCTGCACTTGCGCAGACCCCGTCGGTCGCCACCCTCTCGCAACAGCTTGGACGCGCGGAGACCGAGTTGCGCGCAGTGGACGGGCAGCTCGACGAGCGTGTCGATGCCGACGACCAGAAAACGCTCCGCAATCGCACGCTGGCCGCGCAACAAATCGCCACCGACGTGACCGAGCAATTGCGGCAGCAGCAGACGTTGATCGATGCACGGATCGCCGGGCTTGGGCCCGTTACCGCGGGCGTTTCCGAACCGGTCGAGATCAGCACACAACGGACGGTCCTCGCGCGCCAACGCTCGTCGATCGATTCCGCAATCAAGCGGGGCGGGCTGGCCAACGTCGAAGCGGAACAGTTGATCGAGGAACTCGACCGTAGTCGAGCGCAACAGTTCAACGAGAAGATCACCGCCAAGGTCGCCTCTCCCCTCACACCCGCTTATTGGCGCGCAATCGTCCAGGCACTGCCGCGAGACCTTCGCCGTACCGAGCTGTTCCTGGCGCAAGGCACTCGCCAGATCCGCGCGCAATGGCATGGCAGCTTGCCCTGGCCGATGGTCCTGGGGATTTTGCTGGGGCTGGTCCTGTTGTTCCCGGTGCGGGTTCGCGCACGGCAGTTCGGGCAACGCCTCCTGGTCGAAGGTGCGCCCGGACACCGGGTTCGTCGATCGGCCAACGCGATGTGGCGCGTGTTTGTGGGAACGCTTGCGCCGCTGCTCGCCGCGGTCGCACTGGTGCAGGGATTGCGCTGGTCGGGGCTGCTGCCGACGCGGTGGAGCAGTGTCCTCGACGCGTTCGTCATGGCGATCGGGTTCAGTGCCTATACCGCAGCCGTTTGCGGCGCGCTGCTGATGCGCAACGGGGCTTCGTGGCGCGTCGCCCCGCTCGACGATGATACCGCCTCGGCGTTGCGCCCGCTCTCCTGGGTATTGGCGGGGCTCTCGTTCGCGAGCATCCTGCTCAGCGCGATCACGACCGCGATCGGAACGAGCCAGCCGGCACAGGTGGCGACGCAGACGCTCAATGCATCGCTGCGTCTGGTGTTGATCGGCGTGTTCTTGATCGTACTGGGTCGGCTGCGGGCCAAGCGGGCGGGCACCGAGCCGATCGAATACGTCAAGACGAGCGCAGGGATCGGTCTCGGGACTTTGCTCGCCTGGGCGCTGGTTGCGTTTGCGTTCGTCGCGCTGCTGCTCGGATATATCGCCCTCAGCCTGTTCATCGCCTGGGTGGTGTGCTGGGCGACGATCCTGGGGACCACCCTGTATCTGCTGATGGCCGCGGTGGACGACGTATCGACGAGCATGTTCGTGCGGGACAGCCCGCTCGGCGTGACCGTCACCCGCGCGCTGGGGGTGCGGCCGAGCATGGTCGACCAGTTCGGCGTGCTGCTTTCAGCGGTGCTGCGGATTGCGCTTGTCCTGCTGGCGCTCGGTTTGCTGGCGACTCCGTTCAGCGGCGGCAACGGGATCGGCACGATGTTCGGCCGGCTCGGCGTGCTTGCGCAAGGCGTCGAGTTCGGCGGCGTGTCGATCTCCCCGGCCAATATCCTGCGGGGGATGATCGTGCTGTTCGTCGGCTTGGCGCTCGTCCGCGGCTTCATGGGCTGGCTGGAGACGCGCTATCTGCCGATCACCGACCTCGACGGCAGCGGGCGAAATTCGGTCAGCCTCGTCGCACGCTATGTCGGGATCGCGCTGGCGTTCATCTGGGCGCTGGCGTCGCTCGGCATCGGCGTCGAACGCGTGGCCTTGCTGTTGTCGGCCTTGTCGGTCGGGATCGGCTTCGGTCTGCAGGCGATCACGCAGAACTTCGTGTCGGGGCTGATCCTGCTGGCGGAACGCCCGATCAAGATCGGCGACCTCGTTCGGGTCGGAACCGATGAAGGCGACGTCAAGCGGATCAGCGTACGCTCGACCGAGATCGAACTGGCGGACCATTCGACGCTGATCGTCCCCAATTCCGAACTGATCACAAAATCCGTGCTTAACAAGACGATGGCCAACCCGCTGGGGCGCATCCAGATCCAGTTCTCGGTCCCGCTCGACAGCGACGCCCAGGCGGTCAGGACGATGGTGCAGGAAGCCTTTGCGGGCGAGAGTGCGGTTCTGTCGGACCCTGTTCCTGCGGTGTTCATCGACGGTCTCGTCAATGGGCGGATCACGTTCAATTGCTTCGGCCATGTCGCACACCCGCGTGCCGCGTACAGCGCCCGTAGCGCAGTGCTGATGACCCTGCTGCAACGCTTCCGCGTAGAAGGCATCGACATCGGCACGATCCCGCAGCGGATCGAACTGGTTGCAGCTAACCGACCGCTGGTTGAACCCGAAGCCTGACACCGTCGCTTTTCGTTTGGGTTTTCGCCGTGAAGCGATACTCTCCGATCGGCTCCTGTATCGAACCGCGTCATCGTCCCCTAGCGATCAGGAGCAGGGTCCATGCGCGAACCCGTGATCAGGACGTACGCCACCCGTTCGGGGCCGATGCTCGCGCTAGCAGGCGACCAATATGTCACGCGGGCGCTGGATCTCTACGGCGAATATGCGCCGGATGAATGGCGGATGCTCCGACAACTGATCCGTCCGGGTATGACCGTGGTCGAGGTCGGCGCGAACATGGGATCGCACAGCGTCGACATGGCACGTGCCTGCGCCCCCGGCCCGTTCTACGCGTTCGAGCCGCAGCAACTGTTGTTTCAGATCCTGTGCGGCAATCTCGCGATGAATAACGTCACCAATGCCGTCGCCTTCCCCGACGCTTGCGGCGCAGACGAGGGCGAGGCGATTATTCCCGCGATCGATTATGCCGCTGGCGGCAACTTCGGCGGGGTTTCACTGCAAAGTCAGGGCAATGGCCGCAAAGTCCGGGTTCGGACGCTGGACGGGCTGGGCCTGGACGCGTGCGGGCTGCTCAAGATCGATGTCGAGGGGTTCGAACCCGCTGTGTTAAAGGGCGCCGTCGAGACGATCCGCCGATGCCGTCCCACGATCTACATCGAGAACGACCGCGCGGCGAACCAGCAGGCCGTGATCACGGCGATCGCGGATCTCGACTATTGCCTGTACTGGCATCTTCCGAGCCTGTTCTCTCCCGATAACTTCCGCGGCAACCCGCAGAACGTCTGGCCCGGTACGGTATCGATCAACATGCTGTGCCTGCCGCGCGAGGTGAATGTCACCGTCGAGGGTGCGCTGCCGATCGACCCGGCGAACTGGTCGTGCCCGATCAGCCTGAACGCCTGACCCGCAGCGGTTCAACCCGCTCGATAGGTGACGCTGCCGTATCGCGATGACGGGCGGCTTCCAGCGTAAGCGCGGTCGCGACATCATCGATCACCTGATCCCAGCGCCCCCATTCCCGCTGGCGGAACAGACGGACGGAGGGATACCACGGGCTGTCGGCGCGATGCTGCAACCAGCGCCAGTCCGGCAGCAACGGCAGCATCACCCACGCCGGACAACCGAGCGCACCCGCCAGATGAACCGGGGAACTGTCGATCGAGATCAGCAGGTCGACTTCGCACAGGATTGCGGCAGTATCCTCGAAGTCGTTGATTTGATGGCTGAGACTGACGACATCCATTCCGACCGGCGGCGTCAGCGCATGCCCCTCGGTCGGCCCCTTCTGGATCGAAAAGAACGTTACCCCGTCCTGTGCGAGCGGCTGCAACTGCGCCAGCGTCATCGAGCGGTTGGCATCGTTGAAGTGCGTCGGGCGCCCTGCCCACAGGAACGCGACTTTCAGTCCCGGATATGGCGCAAGCCGACTGCGCCAGACCGCACGCCGCTCGGGCAGTGCCGACAGATAGGGCATGGACGACCCCGGCAGATCGTCCAGCGTCAGCCCCATCGCGTGCGGCAAGCTCATCATCTCGCAATGCTGGTCGAACCTTGGCGGAATTTCTCCGCGCAAGGTGATCGCGTCGAACCCCGCCATGCGCCTCGCGAGCGAAGCGGTCTCGTGATTGATTTCGAGCACGACCGTCGCCTGACTACGCGCCTTGGCCCACCCTACCATCCGCATGAACTGGAAGGTATCGCCATAGCCTTGCTCATCATGGATCAGCAGCGTCTGCCCGGGAATGGCGCGGCCGTCCCAACGCGGTCGCTGCACCTTACGTTCGATCCGGGTGGTATGCGCAAGGCTGTACCGCTGGCTGTACTCGCGCCACCCACGGTCGAATTCGCCGAGCAACAGCAGCGTTTCGGACAGGTCAAAGCGCGTCGACACATGCCCGGGCAGCGCGTCCACCAGCATTTCCTGGATTGGTCGAGCCTCCTGCACCCGGCCCTGGACCCGCAACGCTTGCGCCAGCAGAGCCCATAGCGCCATCGGCCCGGCGCCATTGGTCAGCAAGGGGCGAACTTGCATCTCCACCTCGCGTCCACGCCCCGCCTGAAGCAGCGGCCGTAGCTCGACTTCGAGGGCTTGAAGGTCGAGGACCGGCCCGGTCATCCCGCCACCAGTCGCGGGCCACGCTTTGCGCGAACCTTGGGCACGTCGCTGACGATCGTCTCCACCGCGGGGGCCGCACTGATCCCCAGCGCATCGAGCAGCGGCGCGAGATACTGCGCATAGGGTCGCCACCGCCCGATGCTATCGGCGTGAAGCGGTTGCCGGACCTGATTGAGGCTGGCGGTGCGAATGATCCGCGCGGTGTGATGGAAGTCGAGGCAGGCCGGATCCCAATCGAGCCCGCAGAACGCGAGCATCCGTCGACTTTCCCTCTCGATATCGCCAACGATGTCCTCGTACCGCACCTCGATGAAACGATCGGCCGGTAAAACCGTACGCCAATGATCTAAAAGCCGGTCGTAACTGCGGTAAAACCGTCCGAGTTCGGTCTGATCATAGGCAAATTGCTGCTCGCGAGTGAACAATTTGGTATAGCAGGACAGGCAGGTATCGACCGGATCGCGGCGAACATGGATGATCCGCGCATCGGGCAGGATCCGATGAATCAGCCCTGCAAACAGGAAGTTGGAGGGCATCTTGTCGACGACCCGACGATGATGCAGCGCAAGCGGTCGAACGACCTCAAGATACTGCTCACCCAGCGCCGCTTCCTCCTCCACCGAGAACTTCGCCGCCGATGCCGGATACAGTCCGGCAGTGTTAACCGCCACTTGCAGCGCGGACATCTCACCTGCACCGAAGATGTCAGGATGCGACGCGAGGATCTGTTCGACCAACGTAGTGCCTGATCGGGGCATGCCAACGACGAACACCGCTAGCTCGCTTCCGGAAGTTCCTGCCCTAGGATGTTGAAAACGTTCGACCGGAAACGCCGCAATGATCTCGTCTATCCACCGATCGGTTGCTGTCGCGTCATAAGAAAAACTCGCGCGTTTGCGGCGATTGCCGTCGTCGAGATGCGCAAAAGCCCGCTCGGGGTTTCCAACGTCGAGCCAGGCTTTGCCCAAGGCAAAATGCAATGCGGTACGATCCGCCCTGCCCTCGATCCCGCCCGGCGCAAGCAACGCCTCCATCGCTGCAATCCGTGCATCCCCGGCGTGAAAATGGTGGAGATCGGAGAAGTTGAACCATGCGGGTACCGAGCGAGGGTTGTGTGCCAGAATGTCTTCGAACACCGCCTCGGCGTCGCCCTTATGGCCCTGTTCCATCAACGCAATCCCGCGATTAACGAGCGCTTTCTCGGGTGCGAATCCGGTGGACAGGGCGGCGCGGTCGAATGCTGCGAGCGCCTCGGACAATTTGTTCTGCGCCTGAAGGACTTCGCCCAAGATGTTCTGGATTTCGCCATCGTCCGGCGCCGCTGCTACCGCGCGCCGCGCTTCGGCCAGCGCTTCATCGAGCCGCCCGAGCTGCCGCAACGCCGTCGCTCGTACACCAAGCGCTCCCACGTGCAGCGGTGCGAAACTGAGCAGCGCATCGATCCAGCGAAGCGCTTCCGCATAGCGGTCCCGCGCGACCTCGACTGCGGCCGCATTTATGTAAGCGTCGGACAGGCGTGGATTGGCGTCGATCGCGCGGCGCGCGAAGGTCATCGCCTGATCGAGATCGCCAAGATCGTTGAGCAAATGCGACATGTTGCTCATCGCCTCGGCATAGCCGGGCGTCAGCTCCAACGCGCGCTCGTAATGCCGGCGTGCTTGGTCCAGCCGTCCCAACCGTTTCAGCGTGTTGCCAAGATTGTTGTGCGCCTCGGCATAGTTGGGCTGCAACGACACGACGCGTTCGAGGCAAGACAGGCTGTCGTCGAGCTTGCCCTCTTCCTGCAGGATGATCCCGAGGTTGTTCCACCCGGCAACCATCGTGGCGTCCATCGTCACGGCGCGGCGGGCGGCCTCCTCGGCCTCGACCAGCAACCCCTTCTGACGACACATCTCGCCCAGATTGCTGAGATAGATCGCTTGCACCCGCGGGGCCTGACAGGCGCGACGGAGATGGTCGATCGCGTTGTCGAGGTTTCCATAGGCATGTGCCATCAACCCCAGGAGGTGATGCGCGTCGGATTGCCCGGGCCAGATCGCCAGCACATGCTGGCACAAGCGTTCGGCCTGGTCCGCCTGCCCCGCGTTCCAATGCGCACTGGCCTGCCCCAGCGCCTGCTCGATCGTTATGCCGGTCGGTGCGGGATCGCTCATGCGACACTCCCTCTTCTGGGTTGCTTGGTCAGGGATCGCTCGGTCACAGGCTGAACGTCATCCTGACAGTTCCTGAGTGGCTCTTGAAATCACGGCGCAAATCGCCGTCATATTGCACGCCGATACGGAACCGCTCGGTCTGCATGAAGGATAGCCCTGCCCCAACCGTCAGCCCGTCGCGCGCGCCGCGGGCGGACGTGCTGGTAAACGCAACGCCTCCAAGCACGGCGGTCAGCGGGATCGGACCATTGGTGTAGGTATGGACCCAGCCGAGCTTCAGCAGCGGGGCGAAACGACCCGAGGTCGCCTCGAACACACCCGCAGCCTGGAAGCCGATCTCGTGACTGAGCGAGTCGACGTCGAGGCTCGAGACCTTCAGATTGGCGGACGCGGCGTCGCGCTCCTGGTATCCGGCATTGTGCAGATGCACTTCGCGAAGGCTGGCGAAGGGCATGACCGAAGCGCTGGTGGACAAGGGGATCGTGTAGCTCGCGCGGAGGTTCCCCAGATATTGCTGGCCGTCGTACGATGCGCGCGCGCTGACGCCGAGGAAGTCGATCCGCCGCCGCTGGTCGTACTTGTTGTACCCGAAGCCGAGTTGGCCATCGATTGCGAAACCAGCGGTTTCGGGATCGCCCGGTTGCCACGAGAAGTATCCCGTCGCCTGGAAGCTGTTGAGCGTCGTCGAGCTGCCGCTGATATTGCCGCGTCCGTGCGCTGTGCTGTTGATCCAGCTGATCGCCCCCCCCGCCATCAGGTTCGGCGTGCCGATCAGGTCTGCGCCGACCATCACACCATAGCTGCTGGCTTGATACGGTGATGCGGCCGCCACCGCCGCACGGGTTGCCGAATTGATCAGGAACTGCCCCCAGATTGCGCCGCGCTGCCCTTGCGATCCCGCAGCAAGGCCACGCTCCTCACGGCCAGTCACGGCTGCGGCAAGCACTTCCTGATGCTGTACGATCGCGTTGACCGCGGGGGATACGGCAACCGCGATGACTTGCGGCGTTAGCTGCGTCGGCGCGAGTTGAACGATCGCCGTTTGCTGCTGCTCCACGGGCAATTGTGACAGCGGCAGCAAGACATTGGTGATCACCGGGGTCGCCGCCGGTCCGCCGAGGTCGGCAATCGCATCCAGCGCCGCGCCCGTGCCGACGCCTGGACCACCCGCCACGATGCCAGTGCCGGTAAAGCTCGTTGGCGGCGGCGGCGTGATCGTGCCCGCGGGGTTGCTCAGCGTAAGGACGAGGCCCGTCACACCACCGCTGGCAACGCTGGAAAAAGCGCCGTCCAGCCCGGTTACAGACGAGGTCAGGTTGCTGAACGTCAGCGCACCTCCAGCCTTCACCACCGTATAGGCCTGCCCTGCCGCCAGTGTCGCGGACCCCAGTTTGACCAACGTGACGTTCGTGCCCGTCAGGCTTGCCGCGCCCGTGACCGAAAGCTGACCATAGGCCGCGCTTGACGTTACCCCGATCAGCAACTTGCCGCCGGTCTGGCTGTAACTGCCGGTAATCCCGACCGGTGCGTTGACGGCAAGCGTCGCGCCATCGGCGATCACCGCCCGGTTGCCCACATCGATCGCATCGTTGAGCAGAATGTTGCCGGCGAGCAGCAGATTGCCACCGGGGTTGACGATCGTTCCCTGGCTACCCGCGGCATAGCCGGTCAACGTCCCGAACACCGTCCCGCTGCCGCCGGTAATCGCCAATGCCGCGGCGGCGTCGCTAACGATGTTTCCGGCAATCACGCCGGTGTTGCCGATCGGTCCGATTGCACCGAGATTGCGGATCGCAGCATCCGATCCGCTCAGCGTCCCGCTGTTGGTCAGGCTGCCAAGCGTGCCGGTCGCTGCAATGTAGACGGGATAACGCGTCGAGAGGTTGCCACTGTTGGTCAGGCTGGCAAGGTTCGCGCCGACGAAATTGTTCTGCGCTGTCACGATTAGATTCGTTCCAGCCGTCGCGGACGTAAGCTCAAGCTGGGGCGTCGATCCGACCGAGACGGTTACGCCGGTATAGCTCGAACCCATACCAGCCTGAACCAGAGTTCCTGCCGTAGCACCGACCAGATAGTTGGCAGTTGGCGAGAAGCTCGTCGATATCGTTCCACCGCTCAGCGTCGCGGCGTCGCTGACGACGAGTTTCGCGTCCTTCGCGAGAGTGAGTGATCCCGCCGTCTGACCGTACCCGCCAGTCACGCTCGTACTGGACGCGAGCAGCAGATCCGCGCCCTTGTTCGATACGACATGCCCGGTAGCGATGATATCGTCGTTGACCGCGAGCGTCCCCCCCGCGAATTCCACATCGCCGCCCGGACTCAGAATTACACCGCGCGCCCCGCCAAAGCCCGTCAGTGTACCGATCTCGGTCCCTGTGCCGCCCGAGATCGTCAGCGTCTGCGCAGCCCAGTTCTCGATATCCCCTGCGATCAGGCCGCTGTTCGTGATCGGCCCCAGCGTTCCCGCGTTGTAGATCGCTGCGATGGTACCGCTGAGCGTGCCGGTGTTGGCCAGACCGCCGAGGCTGCCGGTGGAGACGACGTACACTGGATAAGCGGCAGTAATAGCATCGCCGTTCGACAGGCTCGCCAAGGAGCTGCCGATATAGTTGTTGTTCGCAGTCACCACGAGATTGCTTCCGCTCGCACCTGCGCTCAGCGCCAGTCCCGGAGTGTTGCCCGTCATCACCTCGACCCCGGCATAGCGCGATCCCGCGCCGCCCTGGACCAAAGTCCCGACGGCTGCCCCCGCCAGATAGGTCGCCGCAGTGACGATGTCGGTTGAGACGGTACCGCCCGTCAGGAGCGCCGACCCGCTGACGACGAGCCCGGATGTACTTCCGAGCGCCAGCAGACCGCTGTCCTGACTGTAGTTGCCCTCGATGCTGACCCCGCTCAGAAGCGACAGCGATGCGCCGGCATTGACCACGGTATTCGTGCCGACATCGAACGTATCGTTGAGCGCTATGGCGTTCGTGAGGACGACATCACCGTTGGCGCTGAAGATCGTTCCCTGGCTGCCGGGCGCATATCCTGTCAGCGTTCCGCCGGAGATGCTCAACGCCTGCGCCGCACGATTGTCGATATTGCCCGCGATCACGCCGCTGTTGGTGATCTGCCCCAGCGTTCCGGCATTGTAGATCGCCGCGATCGCGCCGCTGAGGGTGCCGCTGTTGTTGAGCGCCCCCAGCGCGCCGGTCTGAGCAATGTAGACGGGATAGTCCGCGGTCAACGCGCCGGTGTTGGCGACGCTGCCCAGACTCCCCCCGATATAGGTGTTCCGCGCGGTCACGACGAGGTCGGTTCCGGCGGTGTTCGAGGTCAGCGCCAGCCCATCGATATTGCCCGTATCGACGTTCACGCCGCCGTAACTCGACCCCGCGCCGCCGCGGACCAACGTGCCGGCGTTTTCGTTCGCGAGGTAATTGGCGGTCGGGTCGAACCGCGTCACCACCGCACCACCCGTCAGGTTCGCAGCCCCGCTCACTGCGAGCTGCGCGCCGTTCTGGACGTATAGGGCGCCTGCGGTCTGACTGTAGCCACCGGTAATGCTGGCCGACGTGAGAAGTCCGAGGGTTGCACCCGCATTCGATACGACGTGTCCCGTCGCGACGATGTCGTCGTTGAGCAACTGCACGCCCGCGCCGAACACCACATCGGCCGATGTGCTCGATATCGTTCCGCGCGCCCCCCCGAAGCCCGTCAGCGTGCCGGCGGTCTCGAACGTGCCGCCGGTAATGGTCAGCGCCTGCGTCGATCGGTTGTCGATATTGCCCGCGATGACGCCGCTGTTGGTGATCGGCCCGAGCGTACCCGCATTGTAGATCGCCGCGATCGCGCCGCTGAGCGTGCCGCTGTTGGTGAGGCTTCCCAATGTGCCGGTCGCAGCGATGTAGACGGGATAATCGGCTGTAAAGGCACCGCTGTTCGACAGGCTCGCCAGAGTGCTGCCAATATAGTTGTTGTTCGCAGTCACCACGAGATTGCTTCCGCTCGCGCCCGCGGTCAGCGCCAGTCCCGGCGTGTTGCCCGTAATCACCTCGACCCCGGCATAGCGCGATCCCGCGCCGCCCTGGACCAAAGTCCCGACGGTTGCTCCTGCCAGATAGGTCGCCGCGGTCACGATGTCGGTTAAGACGGTACCGCCCGTCAGGAGCGCCGACCCGCTGATCACCAGCCCGGATGTGCCTCCAAGCGCCAGCAGACCGCTGTCCTGACGGAAATTGCCCTGGATGCTGACCCCGCCGAGAAGCGACAGCGATGCGCCGGCATTGACCACAGTATTCGTGCCGACATCGAACGCATCGTTGAGCGCAATGGCGTTCGTGAGGACGACGTCGCCGTTGGCGCTGAAGATCGTTCCCTGGCTGCCCGGCGCATATCCTGTCAGCGTTCCGCCAGAGATGCTCAACGCCTGCGCCGCACGATTGTCGATATTGCCCGCGATCACGCCGCTGTTGGTGATCTGCCCGAGCGTTCCGGCATTGTAGATCGCCGCGATCGCGCCGCTGAGGGTGCCGCTGTTGGTGAAGCTTCCCAATGTGCCGGTCGCAGCGATGTATACGGGATAGTCCGCCGTCAACGCGACAGTGTTGGCGACGCTGCCGAGGCTCCCCCCGATGTACGTGTTCAGCGCGGTCACGACGAGGTCGGTTCCGGCAGTGTTCGAGGTCAGCGCCAGCCCGTCGATATTGCCCGTATCGACGTTCACACCGTCGTAGCGCGATCCCACGCCGCCGCGGACCAACGTGCCGGCGTTCTCGTTTGCGACATAGTTGGCGGTCGGGTCGAACCGCGTCAGCACCGCACCACCCGTCAGGTTCGCAGCCCCGCTCACTGCGAGCTGCGCGCCGTTCTGGACGTATAGCGCGCCTGCGGTCTGACTGTAGCCACCGGTAATGCTCGCCGAAGTCAGGATCCCGAGGGTTCCACCCACGTTCGATACGACGTGTCCCGTCGCAACGATGTCGTCGTTGAGCAACTGCACGCCCGTGCTGAACACCACATCGGCTGACGTACTCGATATCGTTCCGCGAGCACCCCCGAAGCCCGTCAGCGTTCCGGCGGTCTCGAACGTGCCGCCGGTGATGGTCAGCGCCTGCGTCGATCGGTTATCGATATTGCCAGCGATGATGCCGCTGTTGGTGATCGGCCCGAGCGTACCCGCGTTGTAGATCGCGGCGATCGCGCCGCTGAGCGTGCCGCTGTTGGTGAGGCTTCCCAATGTGCCGGTCGTAGCGATGTAGACGGGATAGTCGGCTGCCAATGAACCCACGTTCGCGACGATGCCGAGACTGCCCCCGATGTATGTGTTCCGCGCGGTCACGACGAGGTCGGTACCGGCCATGTTCGAGGTCAGCGCCAGCCCGTCGATATTGCCGGTGTCGACGTTCACGCCGTCGTAACGCGATCCCACGCCGCCGCGCACCAACGTTCCAGCGTTTTCGTTCGCGAGGTAATTGGCGGTCGGGTCGAACTGCGTCACCACCGCCCCGCCGGTCAGGTTGGCGGCCCCGCTGACCACAAGCTGCGCACCGTTCAGGACGTATAGTGCGCCTGCGGTCTGACTGTAGCCGCCGGTGATGTTCGCAGAAGTAAGAAGTCCGAGGGTTGCGCCAGCATTCGAGACAACATGTCCCGTTGCGACGATGTCGTCGTCGAGCAATTGAACGCCCGAACTGAACACCACATCGGCCAATAGGCTCGATATCGTTCCGCGTCCGCCTCCGAAGCCGGTCAGCGTGCCTGCGGTCTCCAACGTGCCGCCGGTGATGGTCAGCGCCTGCGCGGTTTCGTTGTCAATATTGCCAGCGATCATCCCGCCATTGTCGATCGGTCCGAGCGTGCCCGTTGCGGCGGCGTAGATCGCGGTGGCCCCAGTGATCAGCCCGAGGTTGGTCACCCGACCGAGTGATCCGGTGTTGACGAGACCGTAGGTCTCGCCGGAGATTGTGCCGCCATTACGCAACACGTCGAGCAGGCCGCCATTGTTCAAGCCTGCACTGGCCGGACCTTGAGAGTCGGTGATCAGACCGCTGTTGTCGATCGTTCCGATGCTACCCCCATTGTAGAGCGCAAGCAGACCCGCGATCGTGCCACTGTTGACGATCCGACCGATCGTAGCGGTGTTGTACAGACCGCGGGACGTTCCGCTGATCAAGCCTGCATTGAGGACCGCATCGATGACGCCGTCATTGGCGAGCCCCGCCGCCAGGACGACGGGTGTGTCGATGATGCTTCCGCTATTGAGGATCGTCCCGATCGAGCCGCCGTTGTACAGCCCGACCGTACCGCCGATGACGCCGTCGTTCTCGATCCGGTCGATGACCCCGAGATTGCGCACGCCGAACCGGCTGCCCTCCAGCGTGCCGCTGTTCCCGAGCGTGCCGAGACGGCCGCTCGCCGCGACATAAGCGGCGGTCGAGACACCCGTAATCGTTCCGCTGTTGACCAGAGTCCCGAGCGTGCCGCCGACATAGTCATTATTGATTGTTAACAACAAATCTACGTTGCCGCCGATCGTCCCGGTGGCCGCGGCAATCGCCAGTCCGGTGACGCCCGACGCGACCGAAACACCATCGTAACTCGACCCGGCACCCGCGCGAACAAGCGTTCCGCCCCCGCTGCCGGCGCTATAGTTCGCCGTGCTGTCAAGCTGATCACTGGTGATCAACCCGCCGGTGATGCTCGCGACACCGCTGACCAGCAGCGACGCCATACCCAAGGCGAGCGTGCCCGATCCCTGCGCGTAATTGCCGACGACGTTGACCGATTCCTGGAGTTGGACCGACGCACCATCGTTGACGAGCGTTCCCGTACCCAAAACGACCGTATCGTTCAGGACGATACCACCCGACGCGAGGACGACGTTTCCCAGCGTGTTGGTAATCGTTCCCTGACTGCCCGGGACGTAACCGGTAAGCGTTCCGAACCCGCCACCACTCCCGGCAAAAACCAGATCCTGCATCGAACGATTGATGATGTTGCCGGCAAGCGTGCCGCTGTTCCAAATGGTGCCGAGCGCGCCCGCATTGTCGACCACCACCGGCCCGGACAGCACTCCACCGTTCGAGATTAGGCCGATCGTACCCGTATTGGAGATACCGGTCGTGCCGACATCGAACGTTCCGGCATTAATGATCGCACCAACGATGCCGTGATTGACGACACCGATCTGCCCCGTCAGGTTCCCATTGTTGGTCAGCGTGCCGAGCGCGCCAGTGGCGCTGACGTATACGGACGTCGGAACGGCAAGGTTTTGGACATTGACGATCGACCCCCGCGAACCGCCGACATAATAATTGGCAAAGTCGACCCGCAACGCATTGCCTTGCGTGGTTCCGACCAGTTGCAACCCGGTGACACCGGATGCGTAGGACAGGTTGGTATAAGCCGACCCGGCACTGCCCTGCACCACCGTCCCGCTGCTGTCTCCCGCCTGATAATTCCCGGTCGCGGAGATGCCGGTCAGTTCGATCGTTCCCCCCGTCAGTGACGCAGCCCCGCTGGCGATCACCTGGCCGGTGCCGTTGGCCAAGGACAGCGTGCCGCCTGTCTGGGCAAACGCGCCGGTGACGCTTACCGCGTCCGTCACGGCTACCGCCGCGCCGATATTGGTAAGCGTACCGGACCCAACGTCGACCGCATCGTCGAGTAGCATGCTGCCCGAGGCCAAGACGACATTCCCGATCGTGCTCACGATCCTGCCCTGGCCGGACTGACCGGTGAACGTCCCGACTGTACCGTTCGTACCGCCCACGATCGTCACCGCATTGGCGGACAGGTTGACGATGTCGCCCCGGACCATCCCGCTGTTCGATAGCGTCCCCAGATTGCCGCTGCCCGCGATGTAGATTGCGGTTGGTGCATTCAGTTGACCGCTGTTCGTCAGTGTCGACAGTGTGCCGCCTATGTACGTATTGCCAAACGTATCGATCAGCGACGAGCCGACTGTCCCTTGTGTGGCAAGCAAGCCCGTGGGTGCGCCGTTGACCGTCACGCCGGCATAATTCGAACCGGTTCCTGCGGAAATCAGGACGACATTATCACCAGCCAGATAATTGCCTGTATTCGACAAGGAGGCCGTCACGGTTCCGCCGGACAATGCCGCGGCACCGCTCACGGTCAAGCCGCTGGTCCCTGGAACGAAGGAGAGGATCCCGCCCGTCTGGCTATAATTCCCCATAATCGTCGTCATGCCGCCGAGCGTCAAATTGGCGCCCAGATTGGTCACCGTGTGACTGTTTCCGACGATAATGTCGTCGTTCAGCAGCAGCGCGCCGTTGATGAACGTCAGGTTGCTCGCATTATTGTCGATCAACCCGCGCCCAATATTGCCGGTGAGCGTGCCCACCAGCGTGTCAAATCCGCCGGTAAAGGTCAGGTCGTTCGCGCTGGCGTTGACGATGTCGCCACGGATCAGCCCGCTGTTGCCGATCCCGCCAATGTGTCCGGCGGTGGTGATCGTCATTGCCGGGCCTGCACTTGCGGTCAGGACGCCTGCGTTGAGCAAGGTGCCGATCGTGCCTGATGCATACAGCCCCTTCGAGGTCCCGGTGATCGTTCCACTGTTGCTCAGCATACCGACATTGCCGGTATCAACGATCCCGACCGCACCGCCGATCGTCCCGCTAGGCGCGTTGATGAGGAAGCCGATCGATCCGCCCGCGTTGTAAATCCCGATGTTGTTGCCGATCACGCCGCTGTTCGTGAGCGTGCCGATCGTGCCGCCGTTGTACAGCCCCGTCATGCGCTGGTCGTCGTTGGTTCGGATCGTACCGCTGTTCGCGAAGCGGTCGATCGTTCCAGCGTTGCTTACCCCAGCGCCGCTGCCCGTCATCAGTCCGGCATTCGACAGGTTACCGATCGTTCCGCCGTTCGAGAGGCCTGCGCCATTTCCGGCACTATTGCTGATGATCCCGTCAGCACTGTTTACCAGCGTGCCGATCCGCCCGACGTTGTCGATGCCGTAACTCGCATTGGTCGCCGTCCCGCCACCAATCAGTCCGACGTTCAACAGTATGCCGATAGACCCTGCGTTGAGCACGCCCGTAGCCGTCGCACCGCCTGCGCCGAATACCGTTCCCGCGTTGCCCAGAGCCTCGATCGTCGTAAGATTGTGGATCCCGATGGGACCGCCGGTCCATCCGTAGTTTATCAGCGTCCCGATACGTCCTACATTGTAGAGACCGCTGGCAGCCCCATCGAGAACGCCGTTGTTGGTCAGACTACCGATGGTCCCTGACCCTGCGACATACAGTGCGTAGGTCGCACCGGTGATCGTCGCGTCGTTCGTGAGCGTGGCTTGGGTATCGCCAATATAGTCGTTGCCCGCCGCAACGATCAGGTTCGTGCCGCTGGTGATCGCCGACAGTTTGAGCCCGGCAATGCTGCCGGGAACGTTCAGGTCAACGCCGGTATAACTGGACCCGGAGCCCCCCGAGACCAGTGTTCCGCCAGCGGCGGACCCGACGCGATAGGTGGCCGCCGGGGACAAACCGTCAAAATTGGCGGAGATCGTGCCACCCGACAGGACGGCGGCCTGCGTGACGACGAGCCTGCCGTTGCTCCCCAGGTTCAGCACACCTGCGGTCTGCAGATAATTGGCACCAATCGTGACGATCGTGGCCAAGGCAATATCCGCCCCCACGTTGCTGATCGTCACGCTGCTCGGCGGGGGGCCGACGGCGAGGATCTTGTCGTTGAGCAGCAGGGCACCGGATGCGAAGGTCAGGTTGGTGCTGACGCCAAGTGTGCCCTGGACCGTTCCGGAGTTCCCGGTCAGCGTCCCGATCGTCCCGCCGCTACCGCCGATGATCGTCCCGATCGTCCCGCCGGCCGGATTGATGTTGCCGCGGATGATACCGCTGTTGGCGATCGTCGCATACGTACCCGAAAGCGCGTTCGTGCCCCCGGATAACGTGCCGCGATTGTCCAGCACGGTGATCACGGCGTTGTTTTGCACCGCGACGCCTCCGCCTGAGATGACGCCGCTATTGGTCAGCGTTCCGATCGTGCCGCTGTTGAGGATCGCCCAGCTGCCGTTCGTGATCGTGCCGCTGTTGGTGAGTTGGCCGATGCTGCCCTGATTCCACAAAGCGGTGAAATTGGCGTTGGTGATGAGCCCCGCGTTGGACAAGGTACCGATCGTACCGCGATTGTTGATGCCGAATTGCGCGCCGCCGAACGTCCCGGTGTTGGTGACCGTTCCGATGCGGCCCGTGGTGGCGACGTACAGCGCGGTCGAGGCGGCGGTGAGCGAGGCGCTATTAGCAAGCGTGGCCAGCGTCCCACCGACATAATCGTTGTTGAGCGACAGCAGGATCTTGTTGCCGACGGTACTCGTGGCTCTGGACAGCCCGGTCACCGTGCTGACCGATATAGTCGCACCGGTGAGGTTCAGGGCGGACGCGCTGACGAGCGTATAGGTGCCAGGCAAGTAGTTGCCAGTACTGGACAGATCGGACTGAACCGTGCCGCCACTGATCGCCGCGGTGCCGCTAACGACTAGCCCTGCCAAGAGCGGGTCGACCGTCAGCGTGCCGCCGGTCTGGCTGTAATTGCCCGTAAGGTTGATGATCGTGCTGAGCTTAAGATTGGCACCAAGGTTGCCGACGGTCCGACCGGTTGCCACAATATGATCATTGAGCAGCAAGTTGCCCGACGCGAACACCAGATTGCTGAGCGTGTTGGTGATCGTTCCCCTGCCCGATTGCCCCGTCAGCGTGCCGATCGTACCCGCCGCACCGCCGGTTATCGTCAGCACGTTGGCCGTATCGTTGCGGATCGCGCCACGGATGATGCCGCTATTGGCAAGCCCCCCGAGCGTCCCCTGCAGATACAGGGCGTTATTACCGCTGATGGTCGCCCCGGCCTGGTTGATCAGCGTACCCAGCGTGTCGGATAGGTTGATCGCGTTGGTCGCGTTACCGATGAAACCGCTGTTGGTGAGTACGGTCACTACGCCGCCCAGGCCTAGCGCGCTTTGTCCCGAGATGATCGACCCACTGTTCGCGATCGTCGCGATGCTACCGGCGTTGTAAATGCCTTGCGGGCCGCCATTGATCGTCCCGCTATTCGCCAGCACCCCCAACGTGCCGTAATTGGCGAAGCCTGCGGACCCCGAAGAAATATACCCGGCGTTGGTCAGCGTGCCGAGCGACGTGTCGTTCTGCAGCCCGGCCGCGGTGCCGCCCAGAATCGTCCCGCCCGCGGCGTTGATCAGGGTGGCGATCGTCGACTGGTTGCCCAATCCCTTCTGCGCACCGGAAATAAGACCGCTGTTGTTAAGCGTACCGATGCTGCCGTTGGTATTGAGCCCATCGGCGGTGCCGCTGAGCGCACCGCTGTTGGTCAGCGTCCCGACCGTGCCGGTGTTGGCGACATACAGCGGATAGGTAACGCCGGCGATCGTCCCTGCATTGGTGACCGTGGCTTGCGTATCACCGATATAGATGTTGGCGGCCAGCAGCGCGAGATTAGTCCCTCTCGTGCCTGCGGTAGCAGCCAGACCGGTAACGCCGCCGGTCGCTACGACGCTCACACCGCTGTAGCTCGACCCCATGCCGCCGCTGACGAGATTGCCGCCAATCGAGTCCCCAACTCGATAGGTGGCATTTGCCGAGACACCACTGACATCGGCGCTGATCGTGCCGTCCGTGAAAGTCGCGGCTTGCGTTACCACCAGCCTCCCCGCAGCGCCTAGGTTGAGCAAACCCGCGGTCTGGCGGAAGTTGGCGTCAATCGTGACGATCGTCGACAGGGCAATGTCTGCCCCGGTGTTGCTGATGGTCGTGGCGGCGGACGTCGTTCCGACCGCGATGATATTATCGTTGAGCAGCAAGGCCCCGGATGCGAACGTGAGCTGGTCGCCCGCGCCGAGCGTGCCCAGGGTCGACCCGGAGAAGCCGGTCAGCGTGCCGATCGTTCCGTTGGTGCCGCCGTTGATCCTCTCGATCGACCCGTTGGACTGGTTGAGGTTGCCGCGAATGACACCGCTGTTGACGATGGTCTGGAAAATGCCGGCGAGTGCGTTGCTGCCACCGGACATCGTCCCGCGGTTGTCGATCAGCGTGATGACGCCATTGTTTTGAACCGCATTCCCTGTGCCAGCGATGATGCCGTTATTGGTGAGGGTGCCGATCGTCGCGCTGTTCAGGATCGCCCAACTGCTGTTGGTGATCGTCCCGCTGTTGGTCAGCTGGCCGATGCTGCCCTGGTTCCAGAAGGCGGTGAAGTTCGCGTTGGTGATTACCCCGAGATTGGCGAAGGTGCCGATTGTGCCGCGATTGTTGACCCCGAATTGTGCGCCGCCGAACGTCCCGCTATTGGTCACCGTGCCGATGCTGCCGGTAGTTGCGACGTACAGTCCGGTGTAGCTGCCGGTGATCGCGGCGCTATTGGACAGCGTGGCCAGCGTCCCGCCGACATAATCGTTGTCGATCGATAGCAGCAGCCTGTTGCTGACCGTGCTCGTCGATTTGGCGAGGCCAGTGATGTCGTTGACCGTCACAGTCGCGCCGGCCAGATTGAGGGTCGATCCGCTGACGAGCGTGTAGCCGCCTTGCAGATAGTTCGCGGTGCTCAGCAGAGTCGAACTGACCGTGCCGCCGCTGATCGCCGCGGTGCCGCTGACGATCAGGCCGCCCTTCGTCGGGTCGATCGTCAACGTCCCGCCGGACTGGCTGTAATTGCCCGTCAGGTTGATGAGGGTGCCGAGCATCAGGCCAGCGCCGCTGTTGCTGACGGTCCGACCGGTCGCAACGATATTGTCGTTGAGCAGCAGGTCGCCCGACGCGAACACCAGATTGCCCGCCGTATTGGTGATCGTCCCCTTGCCCGACTGGCCGGTCAGCGTCCCCACCGTTCCCGCCGTGCCGCCGGTGATGGTCAGCGTGTTGGCGCTGCCGTTGAGGATGTTGCCCGAGATCAGACCCCGGTTACCGATCCCGCTGATCGTGCTGCCGGAGGCGATCGACAATGCGAGTGGACCCGAGATCGTCCCGCTGTTGTCGATCGTCCCGATCGTGCCGCCGTTGAAGTTGATGCCGGCCTGCGCCCCGATGATCCGACCGGTATTGATGACCGCGTCGATCGTCCCCTCGGTATAGATACCACCGGTGGCGCCGCTCAACAGGCCGTTGTTAATCAGACGGCCGATCGACGCGTTGCCGAAGTTGTTGCCGATCCCGCTGCTCTTGCTGCTCAGAATCGTGCCGTTGTTGATGATCGTGTCGATCACCGCGCTGTTGGCGATTCCGCCCGCTGCCGCGCCGCCCAAGGTCCCCGCGGCGATCACGCCGCTGTTGCTGATCGTGCCGATATGGGCACCGAAGACAAGGTAGACCCCGCGGGTCGCCCCGAACACGGTCCCCGAGTTGACTAGCGTATCGATCGTCCCGGTCGCGGCGACGTAGACGCCGGCCCCCGCGCTGTTGATGGTTCCGCTATTGTTGAGCGTCGCCAGCGTGCCGCCGACATAATCATTGGTCGCCAGCAGCAGCAACTGGTTGCCCGATACGCTGCCCGAGGTCTTCAAACCGGTTGCCAGAGACGTCCCGACCGTGACACCGGTATAGTCCGCGGTTCCAGTGGACTGCACCAAAGTGGCGAGCGTTCCGGCGAAATAGTTTCCCGTGTTCGACAGGAGCGCCTGCACCGTCCCCCCAGTCAGGCTTGCAACCCCGGACACCGACAACGCCCCCGCGGTTCCGAGCATGAGCCTGCCAGCCGACTGCGCATAGGTACCGGTGACGCCGATCAGCGTCGTCAGGGTCAGCGACGCGCCACTGTTCGTGACGGTCTTGCCGGACGCGGCGATGCGGTCGTTGAGCAGCAGATTGCCCGAAGCGAAGACGATATCGCCACCGGTGGAAATCGTCCCGATCGATCCGGGAATCGACCCGGTGAGTGTGCCAATCGTCGCGCCGCTGCCGCCCCTGATCGTTATGATACCGGTATCGTTGACGATGTTCCCCGCGATCAGCCCGGTATTGACGATCGTTCCGATCGAACCGGAAGATGTCCCGTCCGACGTGTTGTAGATCGCCATCGGTCCGGTGATCGTACCGCTGTTGGTCAGCGTCCGGACGGTGCCGCCGATATTAAGGAACGCACCCGTAGTGCCACCCATGATCAGGCCGGAATTGGTGATCGCGCCGATGACGGGGATGGTCGGCGAACCCGCCGTCCGGCGACTGAGCAGGATGCCGCCGCCGAGCCCTTGGATCGTCCCGCTGTTGACGACCGACCCGATCGAATCCGCGTTGAGCAACCCGTAAAACAACGGGCTGGTGTTGATGATCTGGCCCTGGTTGGTCAGCGTCCCGATCGTACTGTCATTGTAGACCGCCGCGGTCAGCGTGGTCGTGACCGTCCCCGTTCCGGTGATCGAGAGCTGTCCGATCGAGCTGTTGATGACCTGCGCGCCAACCGTCGTTCCCGAAATGGTCGTGTCTGCCAGCGATGGTTGCGGCAAGATCAGCCCGGCACTGATTGCAAGCAGCGAAATACCGGTTTGGAAATTTCGGGTTCGTCTGGTCGGCTCGGACGTATCGCCGTTCAGCACCACCGGTTCCCCTGTCTTGCCGCCACGCGTACGGGACGCTTCAGCGACGCTTACTCCATAATGAAGCCTGTATAGGGTAGGAGTTGGTCCTATAGCAGTACTGTCACTGCCCTTTAAGTATTACTACAGTTCACTGTCCCTTCATCATCGTCAGTATTGCCGCTGAACTGCCACGCATCGGTTTTTGCCAACGAACTCCAGGGCGGTACATATGTGGTATAGCGAACTGGCGGGAACATAAGCGTCAAGCATGACCCCGGTCGTCGCGACTCGGTCCCACCAACCGCCCGGGAAAGACGGGCGACAAAAAGCGTGCCAACCAGCAGCCAGCGCATCCGACACCCCTGTCGGTCGAACCGCACGTCCCTGAGGTGTCGCGAAAGCCTTCGCAGCTTCCATCGCTGCCCACAACCGGCAGGTCGGCGCAGCGGTGCCGTCCACCCCGACATGTTCCACCACGCGCCCGCAGGCATCAAGACCGCGCAACGCCGTTCGCATCAGCCGGTCGATCCGATCCTCCACGGCGATACCGCTCGAGCCCGCGTATCGCGTGAGCAACCAGACCCATTCGAAATGGTGCCCCGGCTCGAACCGCGGTTCTCCGACGGCCGCCCAATCGTCATCGTAATATTCCCGCAGGTCGGAACGGTCGGCCGGACAGAAATGTCGGTCCATCAGATCAACCATCGTCGCGATCCGGGCGCGAAAATCCCCGCAGCCGGCGGTTTCCTGCAGCGACAGGAACGCTTCGAGCAAATGCATGTGGGGGTTTTGGCGCCGCGGCAGGACCGCCACAGGCCATTGCTCGACATAGCCGCCCGCGGGATGCGCCATCTCGCGATCAAGGAACGCCATCGTGCGGTGGATGAGTTCGCCATACCGTGGCTTGGCGTCGATCCGAACGAGCGCAGACAATGCCAGCAGGACGAACGCGTGCGCATATAGATCACGGCGTCCGTCGACGACCGCGCCCGACCGATCGATGGAGAAAGCCCACCCCTCCGTGCCGCCGCGCGCATGATATCGTGCGATCATCGTCTCCCCCGCGCACAGGGCAAGTTCTTCTCCGCCTGCAAGCCAGCCGTTGCGGGCGGCGGTCGCAAAGGCATGCACCTGCCGGGCCTGCACCATCAACCGCCGCGGTACGTCCAGTTGCGGGCTGCCATCCAGCGCCAGCCGTTCTACGAAACTGGCGGTCTCGGCGTCGAACCCAGCGGTGCTCCACAAGGGGAGCGCGCGGGTGGATAGCCAATCGATCCACCAGGCGGGATCACCCGGCGTCATATCCGATCCAGGATCCGTGCCACGAATGCATCAAGATCGCCGCCCTCGAACAGATAGCCGGCGATCCCGGCGCGTTCGGCAGCCTGAAGGTCGGTTGCCTTATCGCCGATGAGGAAGCTGTGTGCGCGATCGACCGCGTGATCCGCGATCAGCTGGTCGACCATTCCGGGCGCGGGCTTACGGCAATCGCAAGGTCGTGCGTAGGTGGCGATCACCCCATCGGGATGATGCGGACAATAAGCGAACGCATCGATCCGCGACTCTTCGGGCAGTGCCTCCTGCAGTGCGGCATGCACCCGCAAGATCGCCGCCTCTTCGAAATACCCGCGCGCTACCCCCGACTGATTGGTTACGACGAAGCGGCGAAAGCCCGCCCGTGCCAATCGCGACAGGGCAAGCTTTGCCCCGTCAATCCACTGAATCTGCCCAGGATCAGCTAAATACCGACAGTCGGAGATCAATACACCGTCGCGGTCGAGAAATGCAGCGCCAGTCATCGCAAGGTCATCATCCCTCATGGATAATACGCATCCTTGAATGCGACAGGGCTCAATGGGTATACAGGTATGTTACTGCCCTCATGGAGAGGATGTGCATGCATCGTGTCCTTCGAACTGCGCGGTACCTTGCCGTCTTGCTCTTGCTCTTTGCCGGATGTGCGTCAGATGCGCGTCCGTCGGCGCAACGGCTTGCGCGGCAGGCGAAATGGCAGTGGGAGGTGATCCCGGCCGCCGATTTCGACCTCGCTGCGGCATGGCGCCAAGGCAGCGATCGATCGGGTGTCATGGTCGTCTATATCGAGGGCGACGGTCTGGCTTATACGCGCGAGGGGCGACGTTCGCTCGATCCCACGCCGACCGACCCACTGGCGCTGCGGCTGGCGCTGCAGCACCCCGGCAGGGGGGCGGTGGCGTGGCTTGCGCGCCCCTGCCAATATCATCCGCGCGGTCGCACCTGTCACAGCGATTACTGGAGCATCGCGCGCCTGTCGGTCGAAGTCATCGACAGCGCGAACGTGGCGCTGGACCGGCTCAAGCGCGAGACGAACAGGTCGCGGATTATCCTGGTCGGCTACTCGGGTGGTGGCGCGCTGGCGGCCCTGCTGGCTGAACGACGTCAGGATGTCGCGGGGTTGATTACCGTCGCGGCCAATCTCGACCTCGCGCAATGGGTCCGCGCAAGGCATTTGACGCCGCTGTCCCGCTCGATTGACCCTGCGACGGATGCGGCTGTCGTGTCGAAACTGCCACAGGTCCACTTCGTCGGGTCGGAGGACAAGGTTGTCGATCTGTCGGTCGCGCATAGCTTCGTTGCCCGGATGGGGCCCACCACGCATGCGTCCATCGTCATCGTTGCCGGCCAGGATCACGGCAGCGGCTGGGCGAGTCGCTGGCCGGCGCTCGCCGCGCGAAGCGAGCTTTCGCAGATCGCAGGATGGCGCTGACATGAGAGGGCTAATCGGATGACCGACGCGCTTGCGCCCTCAATTCTCGTCGTCGGCGATGCGATGGTCGATCGCTACATAATCGGCGAAACCACCCGAATCTCGCCCGAAGCCCCCGTGCCCGTCATCAGGGCGGCGCGCGAAGATATCCGTCCCGGTGGTGCGGCGAACGTGGCGGCGAACGTGGTAGCGCTGGGACAACGCTGCACCCTGCTGACAATCTGCGGGGACGATGCTGCCGGGCAGGACCTTGGTCGGATGATGGAACACTACAAGGTGGTGCTCGACTGCGTCTTCGACCCGGGACGACACACCACGCAGAAGACCCGCGTGATATCGGGCGTGCAGCAGATCGCGCGGATCGACCATGACGGCAGCGTCGGCGAAGCCGCGCGAAACGAACTTGCGCGGCGCTTCGAGGCACGGTTGGACGGCGTCCGCGCGGTTATCTTCTCCGACTATGACAAAGGCGCACTCGCCGATCTGCCGACGTTGCTGGCAATCGCGCGGAAGTATGGCGTGCCGACGTTCGTCGACCCGAAGTGCGCCGACCGCGCGCGTTACACGGGCGCGTTCCTGCTCAAACCCAACGCGCGCGAATTTCACGCGCTGTTCGGCGACTGCGCCGACGACCGCATCGCCGATCGCGCCGCAACCGTGCTCGACGCGATGGCGCTGGAATATCTCGTCGTGACGCGCGGGGCGGAGGGCATTTTGATGGTATCGCGTGATGGCGACGTCGTCGACCATCCGACCGAGGCTTTGCAGGTCTTCGACGTGACGGGCGCGGGCGACACGATCATGGCGGCGCTCGTCGTCGGGATCGTCGAGGGCCTGCCGATCGCCGCAGCGATCGATCAGGCGAACGTCGCCGCGGGCATCGCGGTCTCCCGCCCGGGAACCTGCGTTGTCACGCGCGGTGACCTGGAAGAACGGTTGTACCGCCGCGACCATGCCATGACCAAGCTCGTGCCCTTGCCGCTACTCGCCGCAAAGCTCGCGCATGCGCGCGAGACGGGCGCGCGGATCGTGTTCACCAACGGGTGTTTCGACGTGCTTCACGCCGGACATGTCCGACTGCTCGATCTGGCGCGACGGCAGGGCGACGTGCTGGTCGTCGGGCTCAACGACAACGCATCGGTCACGCGCCTGAAAGGCCCTACGCGACCGGTCAACGACCTGGCCGATCGTGCCGAAGTCCTGAGCGGGCTCGCTTCGGTCGATCACGTCGTTGCGTTCGAGCAGGAGACGCCGCTCGAGCTGATCCGCGCCATCAGGCCGGACGTTCTCGTCAAAGGCGGCGACTACGCGCTGCATGATATCGTCGGCGCGGATCTGGTACGGTCCGGCGGGGGCACGGTGTTCATCGCACCGATGCTGGCCGGGCGGTCGACCACCGCGATCTTGCGCGCGGGGACACGCCTTACCGATCCAACGACAAGCGAATTGGCAAGCCCGGCGGTCTGCGCTACAGTCATGGTCGAGAGCCGTTAAACGGTTCTCGTTGATCGCGCCGGTGCCCCGCGAGGGGCTTGAATGGGAATGCGGTGCGGGGGCTTCCCCCAAATCCGCGGCTGTCCCTGCAACTGTAAGCGGTGAGCGAAAGCGTCATGCCCCCTCCTTTCGGAGCGGGCGGCCACTGGACTGCACCGGTCTTCGGACCGGTTGTCTGGGAAGGCGATGCTCGAGCGATGACCCGCGAGCCAGGAGACCTGCCGGCGATAAGGTCGCTCTTGCCTTGGCCCAGGGGATGGCCGCGGCACGGTTCTCCGTCTGAGCGACGAGCCTATGCGGCTGGGGCTGCATCGGTGCGTGGCTCGGGCGGCATTCGGCGCTCGTCCGCCGTCGCGCGCCGTCCGTAATCGGCCCCTTCCGTTCGTTGCTGTCGCGCCGCGGGGAAGAGCATGTCCGATCTATCCAAAGTTCCTGTCACTATCGTCACCGGCTTCCTGGGAGCAGGCAAGACGACGTTGATCAGCCATCTAATCCGTTCCGCTGGTGGCAGACGCCTCGCGGTCGTGGTCAACGAATTCGGCACCCTCGGGGTCGATGGCGACATCCTGAAGGGCTGCGCGATCCCCGATTGCCCGGCGGAGAACATCGTCGAACTCGCCAATGGCTGTATCTGCTGCACGGTCGCGGACGATTTCATCCCGACGATCGAAACATTGCTCGCACTCGATCCGCGGCCCGATCATATCCTGATCGAGACATCAGGGCTGGCGTTGCCCAAGCCGTTGCTCAAGGCATTCGACTGGCCTGCGATCCGGTCGCGTATTACCGTCGATGGGGTCATCACGCTCGCCGACGCGGAGGCCGTCGCGGCGGGGCGGTTCGCGCCCGACCTGGATGCGATCGACGCGCAGCGCGCGGCTGACCCCAGTATCGATCACGAGACGCCCTTGTCCGAAGTGTTCGAGGATCAGCTTGCGTGCGCGGACCTGGTGCTGCTGACCAAATGCGACCTCGCCGGGGTGGACGCGGTCGTAGTTGCGCGCAAGTTGATCGCTGCCGAGATGCGACACACGCTCCCGGTGATCGAGCTGGTCGACGGCGTGATCGATCCGCGGATCGTGCTCGGGTTGGGTGCCGCGGCGGAGGACGATATCGCCGCGCGCCCGTCGCATCATGACGGCGAGGACGAGCATGAGCATGACGACTTCGACAGCTTCGTAGTGGCATGGCCCGAGATTGCCGACCCTGCCGAACTGGCGTCGCGGATCGAGACGCTTGCCGCGCAGGGCGACGTGCTGCGGGTCAAGGGCTATGCGGCGGTGGCGGGAAAACCGATGCGTTTGCTCGTGCAGGCGGTTGGGGCGCGGGTGCGGACGCATTATGATCGGCTTTGGCACAGCGACGAAGCGCGCACGTCGCAACTCGTGGTGATTGCAGAGCGCGATCGGCTGGATCCTGTGGCGATCAGAGCGGCGCTGATCGGCTAAGCGACGATGCACGTCGTCTTTCGCGAAACGCATGGGATCGACGACGCGGCGACCCCGCGCGATCTAGGGCAGGATACCGCGGATCTCGTCGTGCTGTCCTTCTCGGACAGCGATCTCGGCGCGTTCGCGGCTGGATGGCGGGCGGCGGGGCCTGCGCTGCCGACGCTGCGGCTCGCCAATCTCGCCGAGCTGACGCATCCGCTTTCGGTCGATACCTATGTCGAACGGACGCTCGGTGCGGCCAGGGGGATCCTAATCCGGTTGATCGGGGGTACCGCTTATTGGTCTTACGGCGTCCAGCAGGTCGCCGCGCTCGCCCGGCAGCGCGGGATCGCACTAGCGGTGCTGCCCGCGGACGGGCGCGTGGATGCGCGGCTGGATGCGGCCTCGACGCTGCCCGTCGCCACGCTGCGCAGGCTGGCGGGGCTGTGCGATCTTGGCGGCGCACACGCTGCACGGGCCGCGATCGAGGGACTCGCGGCAGCGGCGGGGCTGGCTGACGACCTTGCCGCGACCCCGCCAGTGATCGCAGCGGTTGGTGGGTGGCAACCCGACACGGGGGCCTCCTGCCCCGCCGCGTTCGCGATCACGGCGCGCAAGCCGCGGGTGCTGCTGGTCTTCTATCGATCGTACCTGCTGGCCGCCGATGTCGCGCCGATTGCGGCGCTGCATGCGGCGTTCGCCGCTAAGGGATATGACGCGATCGGGCTGTTCGTCCCCTCGCTCAAGGAGGCAGGCGCGCGCGGCTGGATCGCGCGGTGGGTGGCGGCGCTGGGGCCGGTCGCGGTCGTCAATGCGACCGCCTTCTCGGCGAGCGATGCGGCGGGCGTCACGCCGCTCGACGGGGCCGGGGTGCCGGTGTTTCAGGTGGCACTGGCGACGTCGGATCGGGCGGCGTGGCTGGACGCGCCGCGCGGGTTGTCTCCGGCGGATCTGGCGATGCATGTCGTTCTGCCTGAGGTGGATGGGCGTGTTTTTGGGGGGGTGGCGAGCTTCAAGGAGGCCGCGCCGCGCGACGCCGATCTGCAATATGCGCGGCGCGAGCACCGGCCTGATCCGGCGCGGATCACAGCGATCGTTGCACAGGTGGACGGGTGGGCGCGGCTTGCCGCCAGACCGGTTGCGGAGCGACGGATCGCGATCGTTCTGTCGACATATCCCGGCAAGGCGCATCAGATGGCGCATGCGGTGGGGCTCGATGCGATTGCGTCGGTGGGCGCTATGCTGGGGGATCTGGCGGCGGCGGGCTATGCGGTCGAGCCGGCGAAGGTGGCGAACGTTGCAGGCGATGTTCTCGACAATACAATCACTTGGCCCGTTGCGGCCTATCGCAAGGCGTTGGCCGATCTTCCGGCACGACTGCAGGCCGACCTGTGCGAAGCCTGGGGTTTGCCGGAGACCGACAGTGCCGTCCGTGGCGATGCATTCCATTTCGCGGCGATCGACACCGGCGCTGGCCTGATCGCGCTTCAGCCCGAACGGGGCGATCCGGCGGCACGGGCGGAGCAATATCATGATCTTACGCGCTGCCCGCGGCATGGGTATGTCGCTTTCTACCTGTGGTTGCGGACGCTTGGGATCGATGCGCTGGTGCATGTCGGTGCGCATGGGACGCTCGAATGGCTGCCCGGCAAGGCGGTTGCGCTGTCCGAAGACTGCTGGCCTGCCGCGCTGACGGGCGTGATGCCGGTCATTTATCCGTTCATTGTCAACGATCCGGGTGAAGCCGCGCAAGCCAAGCGCCGGATCGGTGCGGTGACGATCGGTCACGTCCCGCCCCCGCTCGTCGCCACGCGCAGCGGCACGGGGTTGGGGCGGCTGGAGGCGTTGCTCGACGAATTCTCGAACGCGGACGGGCTCGATCCGGCGAGGCGCGATCGATTGCAGGGCGATATTGCGGACGAGGCGCGGTCGCTCGGGCTGGATACGGTGCTGGGGCTCGACGCTGCGGCAACGCAAGCAGATGCAATCACACGGATCGATACCTTCGTATGTGACGTAAAAGACAGCCAATTTGGCGACGGGCTCCATGTCTTCGGGCGAGGTGAACAGGGGCCGGCGGAACGCAACGGGCTGTTGCGCGCGCTGGCTGGCCAGCGGGTTCCGCCCGGCCCGTCGGGGTCGCCGTGGCGTGGCCGCAGCGACGTGCTGCCGACCGGGCGCAACCTGTACACAACCGACCCACGCGCGGTGCCGTCGCGCTCGGCGCGGGCACAAGGTGTTCTGCTCGCCAACGAATTGATCCGGCGGCATTTGCAGGATCATGGCGACTATCCGCGCGGGCTGGTGGTCGACCTGTGGGGGTCGGCGACGATGCGCACCGCGGGCGAGGAATTTGCGATGGCGCTCCACCTGCTCGGGGTCGAACCCGCGTGGGATCATGCCTCGGACCGGGTGACGGGGATCGAAATCCTGCCCCTAATGACGCTGGATCGCCCTCGAATTGACGTCACTTTACGCGTTTCGGGACTGTTTCGAGACGCTTTTCCCACGCTTTGTGCGCTGTTTGGACAGGCCATTCGCGCGCTGGCGCAGCGCGACGAGCCCGCCGATCGCAATCCGTTCGTCGGAACCATGCCGGGGCCGCGCGTCTATGGGCCGCGTCCGGGCAGCTACGGCATCGGCCTGGGCAACGCTGCCGACACATATACGCCCGAGGCGCGGATCGGGGCGGGCACGGCGTGGCTCGCCTCATCGGCTTTTGCGCTCGATGGGGGGGACGCGCACGACGACGCCGCAGGCATTGCCGCGCGGGTCGCTCGAGCCGACGGCTTCGTCCACGTCCAGGACCTGCCCGAGACCGACCTGCTGCTGGCAGCGGATTATGCGGCGCACGAAGCGGGGTTCGCGGCGGCGCAGGGCGTGGTGGGCGGCACGGCAGCGCTGTATCATCTCGACGCGACCGATCCCGCGCGGCCGCGCGCGCGGCCGCTGGCGGAGGAAATTGCGCGGGTCGTGCGGGCGCGGGCGGCGCATCCCGGGTGGATCGCGGGGATGCTGCGCCACGGGTTCCGCGGGGCCGCCGAGATTGCCGCGACGCTCGATCATCTCGGGAGCTTCGCGTCGCTCGCCGAAGTCGTGACGCCGGAGACGATCGACCTCTATTACGATGCGACCCTTGCGCAAGACGAGGTTCGCGCCTTCATGGCCGAGGCAAATCCGCTGGCGCTTGCAGCGTTGGAAGCGCGATTTGCGGCGCTTCATGCGGCGGGGCTTTGGGCGACCCGGCGCAACTCGACCCTCGCGTGGCTGGAGGACGGGGCGTGAGCGTCGTCCGTGGCTGGTGCCCGACCGCGCATCGCCCGATGGCGGCGGGAGACGGCCTGATCGTCCGGGTCCGCCCGCGGCTGGCGCGATTGGAGCGCGCGCAGGTGCTTGGGCTGTGTGACGCGGCGAGCACGCACGGCAACGGGCAGATCGACCTGACCAACCGCGCCAACTTGCAGATCCGTGGCGTCGACGAGAACACGTGGCCCGCGCTGATCGACGAATTGTGCAGCCTCGGTCTGGTCGACCCCGATCCGACGATGGAAGCGCGCCATGCGGTCCTCGTCGCGCCTGATTGGCGCGGGGGAGACGAGACGCATCGCATCGCCAGCGATGTCATCGCGCGTCTGGCCGACTTTCCCAATCTGCCGGGCAAGTTCGGGTTTGCAGTCGATGCGGGGGCCGCGCCGGTGTTGCGCGACGACCCTGCCGACATTCGGGTCGAGCGTGGCGCAGACGGCGGGCTGATCCTGCGCGCGGACGGTCGTGCGACTGGGGTGCGCATCACGCCGGATGGCGCGGTTGCCGCGATGATCGCGCTGGCGGAATGGTTCGTCGCGAGCGGCGGCGTTACCGCGGGGCGGATGGCGCGTCATGCCGCCCCCCTCCCCGACTGGGCGCGTGGTGACGATCTTCCAGCAGCGTCCGTACTGATGCTCGCGGCTGGTGCGCATGGTCTCGGCGCTGTGCATGGCGTCGCGTTCGGGCGGATCGATGCGAGCGCACTGGCTGCGCTGATGACGCCGGACGCAACCGCGTTGCGGATGACGCCGTGGCGTCGCGTAATCATTGAGGGGGGCACGGCTCCCACCACCCCAGACCCGGTCGGCATCGCGGTCGACGCATGCGTCGGCGCGCCCGACTGTCCCCAGGCGAGCGTCGAGACGCGCGCGCTGGCGCTGCGGCTCGCGCCGCATGTCGCAGGGCGGCTGCACGTCTCGGGTTGCGCCAAGGGTTGCGCGCGGTCGCGGCCTGCGGACGTCGTTCTCACCGGGCGCGACGGGCGCTTCGACGTCGCGTTCGACGCGCGCGCTGGCGACCCGCCTGCCCTTATCGGATTCGACCAAAACCGGCTTCTTACCCATTTCGGAGTTTCCTGATGCCGCATGTCTACCAGACCGACGGTGCGGCGATCTATCGCCAGTCCTTCGCCACGATCCGCGCCGAAGCCGATCTCGATCGCTTCACGCCCGAGGAGGAACCCGTCGCGGTGCGGATGATCCATGCCGCGGGTCTGGTCGAACTGGCGGCGCAGATCCGCTTCTCGCCCGACTTCGCGCGCGCTGCCCGCGCGGCGCTGGCGGGGGGCGCGCCGATCCTGTGCGATGCGCGGATGGTGACCGAAGGGATCACGCGCGGGCGGTTGCCTGCCGACAATCCGGTGATCTGTACGCTGCATGATCCCGCGACGATCGAGCTCGCCCGCACGATGCACAACACCCGCTCCGCCGCCGCACTGGAGCTGTGGCGACCGCATCTGGCGGGCGCGGTGGTCGCGATCGGCAATGCGCCGACCGCGCTGTTCCATTTGCTCAACATGCTCGAGGACCCCGCCTGCCCGCACCCCGCGGCGATCATCGGGTGCCCGGTGGGCTTCGTCGGGGCGGTCGAGTCCAAGGCGGCGTTATGGGCGGAACAGCCGGTCCCGTGCGTCGTGGTCGAAGGCCGATTGGGCGGGAGTGCGATCACCGTCGCAGCGATCAACGCGCTCGCGAGCCGCGCGGAATGACCGAGCCGCTTCCCCCGGGCATCATCCACGGCGTCGGGCTCGGCCCCGGTGCGCAGGATCTGATGAGCGTGCGCGCAGACCGGCTGGTGCGCGGGGCGCGGCATGTCGCCTTCTTCCGCAAGGCGGGGAAGCCCGGCCACGCGCGGCGGATCGTCGACGGAATGCTCCATCCGGACGCGGTCGAATTCGCGATGGAATATCCCGTCACGACCGAAACTCCGACATCCGATCCGCGCTATGCCGATCGACTGTGCGGCTTTTACACCGACTGTACCGCGCATCTCGCGGCGCTTTCGGCGGCGGGCGAGGATGTCGTCGTGCTGTGCGAGGGCGACCCGTTCTTCTATGGATCGTTCATGCACCTCCACAGCCGGCTGGCGGGGGTCGCGCCGGTGCGGGTCGTCCCAGGGATCACCGGCATGTCGGGCGCGTGGACCGCGAGCGACATTCCGATCACCTGGGGCGAGGACGTGCTGACCGTCCTGACCGCGACGATGGGCGAGGACGCGCTGACGCAGCGGATCCGCGATACCGATGCGCTGGTGGTGATGAAGATCGGGCGGCATCTGGGCAAGCTGCGCCGCGCGGTCGCGGCGGCGGGGCGGACGGAGGCGGCGTGGCTGGTGGAATATGCCGCGATGCCCGAGCAGCGCGTCACGCGGCTGGCCGATGTCGAGGGGATCGCGCCGTATTTCGCGATCCTGCTGATCCACGGCCAGGGGCGACGGCCTTGAGCGGGTGGATCGCGATCGCGGGGCTCGGGCCGGGCGACGCTGCGCTGGTGACGCCTGAGGTGACTGCTGCGCTTGCCGCGGCGACCGACGTGATCGGCTACATTCCTTACGTCGCGCGGGTTGTGCCACGGGAAGGCCTGACGCTGCATCCTTCCGACAATCGGGTGGAGCTGGACCGCGCTGGCCATGCGCTGACGCTCGCGCTGGCGGGGCGGCGGGTGGTGGTCGTGTCGTCGGGCGATCCGGGGGTGTTCGCGATGGCGGCGGCGGTGTTCGAGGCGATCGATCACGGTCCGTCCGCGTGGCGCGAGGTCGATATTCGCGTGTTGCCCGGGATCACTGCGATGCTCGCCGCCGCGGCGCGGGCGGGCGCGCCGTTGGGGCATGATTTCTGCGCAATCAATCTGTCGGACAATCTCAAGCCGCAAGCCTTGATCGAGCGGCGCGTGCGGCTTGCGGCGCAGGCGGATTTCGCGATCGCCTTTTATAATCCCCGCTCGCGCGCCCGGCCTGAAGGGTTCGGGCGCGCGCTTGCGATCCTGCGGGAGGAATGTGGCGACGACCGGCCGGTGCTGTTCGCGCGTGCGGTGACGACGGCGGAGGAGAATCTGCGGATCGTGCCGCTGCCCGACGCGACGCCCGAGATGGCGGACATGCGGACGGTGGTGATCGTCGGGTCGAGCACGACGCGGACGATCCTCCGGGACGGCCCGCCGATCCTCTATACGCCGCGGTCGGCGTCGTGAGCGATCCAGTGCAGCACCGCCGCGATCTCCGCGACCTGATGCCGGTCGGGCAGCGCGGGGCGGTCGATCATCAGGACCGGCAAAGCGAGCGCGCGGGCAGCGATCAGCTTGGCCTGCGCGCCGCTGCCGCCCGCGTTCTTGCACACGACGAGATCGATCGCGTGGGCGCGGAGCAGCGCTTCGTCGCCCGCGACCGTGAACGGGCCGCGATCGACGACGAGGTGGTGATCGGGAAGCGGCGGCGGCGTTTCGGGCGGATCGACGTAGCGCAGGAGGTAGCGGTGCTGCGGTTGCGCGGCGAAGGCGGCAACGTGCATCCGTCCGAGCGCGAGCATGACGTTTCGCCGCGCGCCGGCGAGCGCGGCTACCGCTGCGGCGACGTCGGGAACGGTGTGCCAGCTATCGCCGGGTTCGGGGGTCCAGGCGGCGCGGGTCAGCGCGATCAGCGGCACGTTGGCGGCTGTGGCGGCGAGGACCGCGTTGCGGCTCATCTGCGCGGCGAAGGGGTGGGTCGCGTCGACCAGATGGGTGATCGCCTCGTCCCGCAGATACTCGGTGAGCCCCGCGACGCCGCCGAACCCGCCGATGCGGACGGCGACGGGTTGCGGCTTCGGACTGGCGACGCGCCCGGCGTAGCTCAGCGTGGCGCGCAGCCCGCGTGCGGCGACCGCCTGCGCGAGCGCGCTCGCCTCGGTCGTGCCGCCGAGGATCAGGATGTTCGGCATGGCGGATGAACTCGGGGAAGCGTGGCTGACGATCGTCGGGATCGGCGAGGATGGACCAGCGGGGCTGTCCGCGGCAAGCCGCGATGCACTGGCGCGCGCGGAATGGGTGACGGGGGCGGCTCGGCATCTTGCGCTGTTGGGCGATGTGCTGGCCGATCTGGCGGCGGACGTTGCGCCGTGGCCGGTGCCGTTCGCGGACGGGATCGCCCCACTGCTGGCGCGGCGGGGGCAGCGGGTGGTGGTGCTGGTGTCGGGCGATCCGTTCTGGTTCGGGGCGGGGTCGGTGGTGACGCGGGCGCTACGGCCGCGCGAATGGGTCGCGCATCCGGTGCCTTCGACCTTTACGCTAGCGGCGGCGCGGCTGGGGTGGGCGATCGAGACGACCGCGTGCCTTGGGCTGCATGCCGCGCCACTTGCGCGGTTGCGCACTGTAGTCGCGCCGGGGGTTCGCGCGATCGTGCTGCTGCGCGACGGTGCCGCGGTGGCGGCGCTGGCGGGGTATCTGGCGGAGCTGGGGTTTGGCGAGAGCGACCTGTGGGTGCTCGAGGCGCTTGGGGGACCGCGTGAGCGGGTGCGGAGCGTCGCGGCCGCCGGGTTCGCGCTGGGCGATATTGCGCATCCGGTTGCGGTGGGGGTGCATGTGGCAGGTGCTGGCGCGGTGGTTCCGGCCGTTGCGGGGCGGCCCGACGCCTGGTTCGCGCATGATGGGCAGATCACCAAGCGCCCGGTGCGCGCACTGACCTTGTCCGCGCTTGCACCGCGTCCGTTCGAGACCTTGTGGGATATTGGAGCCGGGTCCGGGTCGATCGCGATCGAGTGGCTGCTCGCGCATCCGACGACTCAGGCGGTGGCGTTCGAGGCGGATCCGGTGCGCGCTGACCGGATGCGGGGCAATGCGGATGCGCTGGGCGTGGATCGGCTGGGCATCGTCGTGGCGCGCGCGCCGGAGGGGCTTGCCGGGCATTCCCCGCCTGATGCGGTGTTCATTGGCGGGGGGCTTTCCACGGCGATGCTCGATTGGCTGTGGGCGCACCTCCCGCCGGGCACGCGGTTGGTCGCCAATGCGGTGACGCTCGAGTCCGAGGCGCTGCTCGCGCAGTGGCAGGGCGTGAAGGGCGGCGGTCTGCTGCGCATCGCGCTGTCCGAGGTAGCGCCGATCGGGACGCGGCGTGGTTGGCGGGCGCACTATCCGATCGTGCAGTGGAGCGTGACGCTGTGATCGTCGCGGGCTTCGGGTTCCGCCGCGCGGCGACGCTGGCGGCGTGCGAGGCGGCGCTGGTGCAGGCGGAGCGTGGCCAGCGGCGTGTCACCGCGCTGGCGACGCTTGCCGACAAGGCCCCCCTGCTCGCCCCGCTCGCCGCCGCGCGGGGGATCGCGCTGATCGCGCTTGCCCCCGAACGCCTGCTGCAGGTCGAGACGCCGACGCAGTCGCGCGCCAGTCTGGTCGCGCGCGGTACGGGGAGCGTTGCCGAAGCCGCAGCACTCTGCGCCGCCGGGCCGGGTGCGCGCCTGATCGTGCGGCGCTGCATTTCCCCCGACCGGATGGCGACCTGTGCCATCGCAGAAGGACCCAGCACATGACCGTTCACTTCATTGGCGCGGGCCCCGGCGCGCCCGACCTGCTTACGCTGCGCGGGCGCGACTTGATCGCGGGGTCGCAGGTGTGCCTGTATGCGGGCTCACTGGTGCCCGCGGCGCTGCTTGAGCATTGTCCGGCGGGGGCGCGGATCGTCAACACCGCGCCCTTGTCGCTCGACCAGATCATCGCCGAGATCGCGGCAGCACATGCGGCGGGGCACGACGTCGCGCGGCTGCATTCGGGGGACCTGTCGATCTGGTCGGCGATGGGCGAGCAACTGCGCCGCCTGCGCGCGCTGGGGATCCCGGTGAGCATCACGCCCGGCGTTCCGGCGTTCGCGGCGGCGGCGGCGGTGCTGGAGGCGGAACTGACGCTGCCCGGGCTGACCCAGTCGGTCGTGCTGACCCGCACCTCGGGCCGCGCGAGCGCGATGCCCGATGCCGAGGCGCTGCCCGCCTTCGCGGCGACGGGCGCGACGCTGGCGATCCATCTGTCGATCCACTTGCTCGACAAGGTCGTCGCGGAGTTGACCCCGGCTTATGGCTCGGACTGCCCGGTCGCGATCGTGTGGCGGGCGAGCTGGCCCGACGAACGGATCGTCCGCGCGACGCTGGCGACGATCGTCGCGGCGGCAGCGGACGGGCCGGAGCGGACCGCGCTGATCCTCGTGGGACGCGTGCTGGCGCCTGGCGATTTCGGCGAGAGCAGCCTGTACGCGGCGGACTATGACCGTCGCTTTCGGCCCAACACCCCGCAATCGCGGTTCGCGGGAGGCGCGGCATGACGCCCGGACTGATGATCGCCGCCCCCGCTTCGGGTACCGGCAAGACCACGGTGATGCTCGGCCTACTGCGCGCGTTTCGCGATGCCGGATTGCGGGTGCAGCCGTTCAAGAGCGGCCCGGACTATATCGACCCCGCCTTTCACCGCGCAGCGAGCGGGCGGCCGTCGTTCAACCTCGATAGCTGGGCGATGTCGGCGGGGATGCTCCACGGGCTTGGCGCGAAGGCGGGGGATGCCGATCTGGTCCTGGCGGAAGGATCGATGGGGCTGTTCGACGGCGTTGCGACGCCGGGCGCGACCGGGAACGGCGCGAGCGCGGATGTTGCACGCCGGATGGGCTGGCCGGTCGTGCTGGTGATCGACGTGTCGGGACAGGCGCAATCCGCCGCCGCCACGGCACTGGGGTTCGCGCGCTACGATCCGGACGTCGAGATTGCGGGCGTGATCCTCAACCGGGTCGCGAGCCCGCGCCACGAGCGGCTCGCGCGAAGCGGGATGGCGGCGGTCGGGCTTCGCGTGTTCGGGGCATTGCCGCGGCGGGGCGACCTCAAGCTGCCCGAGCGGCACCTCGGGCTGGTCCAGGCGTCCGAACATCCCGACCTCGACGCGCGGATCGCGGATTATGCGACGTTCCTGCGCGACCATGTCGATCTGGACGCGTTGCGGGGAGCGGCACGGGCGGTCGGCGACCCCACCGAGGCGGTGGGAGCACCCCGTCTCGCGCCACCCGCCCAACGGATCGCGCTGGCGCAGGACGCGGCGTTTTCGTTCGTTTATCCGCACATGCTCGCCGGGTGGCGCGACGCAGGGGCGGAGATCCTGCCTTTCTCGCCGCTGGACGACGAGGCGCCGGCGGCAGACGCGGATCTGGTGTGGCTGCCCGGCGGCTATCCCGAACTCCATGCCGGACGGCTTGCCGCCGCCGAGCATTTCCGGGCGGGACTAATCGCGCACGCGCAGACGCGACCGGTCCACGGCGAGTGCGGCGGCTATATGGCGCTCGGCCAGGGGCTGATCGACGCGGACGGTGTGCGGCACGCGATGGCGGGGCTGCTCGGGCTGGTGACGAGCTATGAGCGGCGCAAGATGCATCTCGGCTATCGCCATGCGACGCTGGTCGCGCCGATGGCGGGTGCGCCCGTCGGCACCGCGCTGCGGGGGCATGAGTTCCATTACTCGACGATCCTCGACCAGCCCGACGCGGCGCTGGCGCATGTCGTCGATGCGGAGGGGACCGCAGTGGCCGAGACGGGATCGTATCGCGCCCGGGTGACGGGCACCTTCTTCCACCTGATCGCGCCCGATGCCTGAGCGCCCCGTCATCGACCTCCACCTGATCGGGATCGGCACGGGCAATCCGGACCATCTGACGCGGGCCGCGGAAGCCGCGATGAACGCCGCCGACGTGATCCTCCTCCCGCGCAAGCGTGAAGCGGCGGCGGACTTGATCGTGTTGCGGCGGGAGATCTGCGCGCGCGTGTTGACGGGGGCGACGCGGGTGGTCGAGTTCGACTTGCCGGAGCGTGACGGCGCGGGGCCCTACTTCGCCGCGGTGGACGACTGGCATGACGCGATCGCTGCGTGCTGGGCAATGCAGATCGCCGCGCAGCTTCCGGATGGTGGCAGGCTGGCACTGCTCGTCTGGGGCGATCCGTCGCTCTACGACAGCAGCTTGCGGATCGCGGAGCGGCTGCGCGCGGACGGGGTCGCGCTGCGCGTCCACGTCGTGCCCGGCATCACCAGCCTGCAGGCGCTGACCGCGGCGCATGCGATCCCGCTCAATACGCTAGGTGCGCCGGTGCTGGTCACGACCGGGCGGCGGTTGCGGGCGGAAGGCTGGCCTGACGGTGTCGATACGCTGGCGGTGATGCTCGACGGGGATTGTGCGTTCACCACGCTCGACCCGGGCGGGATCACGATCTGGTGGGGTGCGTATCTCGGGATGCCGCACGAGGCGCTGATCGCCGGGCCGCTGGCCGAGGTCGCGGAGACGATCGTCGCGCGCCGGGCGATGCTGCGCGCCGAGCATGGCTGGATCATGGACACCTACCTCCTGCGCCGCGGGGTGGCGGCATGACGGCACCCGAGTTCGATCCGGGGTTCGTGGATCGCTTCGATAAGCTGCTGCGCTGGCGCCGCGACGTCCGGCATTTCGACCCGCGCCCCCTGTCCGAGGCAGTGATACAGGGCTTGCTCGAAACCGCCGCGCTTGCACCTTCGGTGGGCAATGCGCAGCCGTGGCGGTTCGTGCGGATCCGCTCGTTGCCGCTCCGCGAGACGATCGCCGCACATGTCGATGACGTGTCAGCAAAGGCCGCGCTGGCGATCCACGACGCAGAGCGCCGGGACCGCTATCGCGCGCTCAAGCTGCACGGCATTCGCGAAGCGCCCGAGCTGATCGCGGTGTTCTGCGACGAGGAACCCGACGCAGGCCATAGGCTGGGCCGCACCACCATGCCCGAGATGTTGCGCTATTCGACCGTGATGGCGATCCACACGCTGTGGCTGGCGGCAAGGGCGCGGGGGATCGGGCTCGGCTGGGTGTCGATCCTCGAGCCATCCGTCGTCACCGAACTGCTCGACATTCCCCCGCAGTGGAGCCTGATCGCGCTGCTGTGCCTCGGCTACCCGCTGGACCCTTCCGACATTCCCGAACTCGAACGGCGCGGCTGGCAGGCACGCGAGCCCGTCGCGGTCCGGACGCTCGAACGATGACCTCCCTTCCCTTCCCCCCATTGGAGCGAACCTCATGCTGATCCCGGTCGAGAAGGCCCTTTCCGTCGTTGCGTGCAATACTTGCCGCGTGTCCGCAGACGCCCGCGAGGACGCCGACGGCGTGCGCGGTGGCGCAATGCTGGTCGCCGCGCTGGAAGCTGCGAAGGCCGCCGATCCCCGTTATGCCGATGTCGCGATCCAGCAGATGCCGTGCCTGTTTTCGTGCAGCGAGCATTGCTCGGTGCACCTGCGCGCGCCCGGCAAGGTCGGCTATCTGCTTGGGCGCTTCACCCCCGATGCGGACGCGGCGCGCGCGATCCTCGATTACGCGGTCCATTACGCCGACAGCGCGGAGGGGCGCGTACCGTTCAAGGACTGGCCGCAGGGCATCAAGGGCCACTTCATCGCGCGCACGCCACCGGAGGGCTATCTTGTCGAAGCTTGATCGCCCGCACGCGTCCGCCCTGTCGTCTCCGATCGACCGCCCGACGCTCAGGCGACGGATCGGGCTGTTGTACGTCCTGCTGATCGGCGCGAACGTCGGCGCGTGGATCTGGGCGCTTGCGCTGTTCCACGCACAGCCGCTGATGCTCGGCACCGCGCTGCTGGCCTGGGGGCTGGGGTTGCGCCACGCGGTCGATGCGGATCACATCGCCGCGATCGACAACGTCACGCGCAAGCTGATGCAGGACGGGCAGCGACCGATGGCGGTCGGCTTCTGGTTCGCGATCGGGCACAGCATGATCATCCTGCTGGCCTCGGTCGCGGTTGCGTTCACGGCCTCGGCGCTGTCGGGGTTCGAGGCGCTGAAGGCGAGCGGCGGGGTGATCGCGACGATCGTGTCGGCGGCGTTCCTGTTCACCATCGCCGCGATGAACCTCGTCATCCTGCGCTCGGTCTGGCGGACGTTCCAGCATGTGCGCAGCGGGGGCGCCTATGTCGACGAGGATCTCGACATGCTGCTGGGCGGGCGCGGATTGCTGTCGCGCATCTTCCGTCCGCTGTTCCGGCTGGTGTCGCGCAGCTGGCATATGGCGCCGCTTGGGTTCCTGTTCGGGCTGGGGTTCGACACGGCGACCGAGGTTGCGATCCTGGGGCTGTCGGCGGCGCAGGCGGCGCACGATTTTGCGCTCGGGCCGGTGCTGGTGCTGCCCGCGCTGTTCGCGGCGGGGATGGCGCTCATCGATACGACCGACGGCATCCTGATGCTCGGCGCGTATGAGTGGGCGTTCGTCAAGCCGATCCGCAAGCTCTACTACAATATCACGATTACCGCGGTCTCCGCGTTCGTGGCGATCGTGATTGGCGGGATCGAGACGCTTGCGCTGATTGCGGACAAGCTGGGGTTGCACGGCGGCGTCTGGTCTGCGGCGAGCGATCTGGGGGGGCGGTTCAACCTGCTCGGTTTCGGGATCATCGGGGTGTTCGCCTTGTGCTGGATCGTCAGTTGGGCGGTGTTTCGGTGGAAGCGGTTCGATGAGATCGAGGTGCGCTACGGGGGG
Organism: Sphingomonas sp. PsM26; assembly: GCA_030433805.1. Lineage (GTDB taxonomy): Bacteria > Pseudomonadota > Alphaproteobacteria > Sphingomonadales > Sphingomonadaceae > Sphingomonas. The sequence goes on from JARUXA010000017.1 coordinate 92,489, forward strand.
TGATGGGGGTTCCGTGCGATAGACGATCGGCGTTGCCGCGCAGGCGGGACTCTGCGAAGATTGGGTTACGGAACCGTCATTGACTGTTTTCCCGCGAAAGCGGGAATCCAGGGACGAGCGGAACAACGGCTTTCGGCTCACGCGACTCCTGGACTCCCGCCTTCGCGGGAGAACAGCGATGGTTTTGGAGAGGCCATGCCTGCGCGGGGATGACGGCCCGGCCTATCCGCCGAACGCCTCCGCGAGTGCGGTCGCACCGACGATCCGGCCCTTGTCGGTGATGTATTCGCTGACCAGGCGCGCAGGGGTGATGTCGAACGCGGGGTTCGCGGCGGGGGACGCGGTCACCGCGATCCGCCGCAGCACGCCATGCTGGTCCGGGCCTTCGATCGACAGGACTTCGCTGGCGACGCGTTCCTCGACATGGACCGACGCCCCGTCTGCAGTGTTCGCATCGTAGGTGGAGGACGGGAGCGCGACCACGAACGGGATGCCGTTGTCGTGCGCCGCCAGTGCCTTCAGATACGTCCCGATCTTGTTGCAGACGTCGCCGTTGCGCGTGACGCGGTCGGTGCCGACGATGACGAGATCGACCTGTCCGCGCTGCATCAGCAGCCCGCCGGCATTGTCGACGATATAGCTGTGCGGCACGCCGTGCCCCGCCAGTTCAAGCGCGGTGAGCGCGCCCTGGTTGCGCGGACGAGTTTCGTCGACCCAGACGTGGAGTGGAATACCGAGATCGTGCGCCATGTAGAGCGGCGCGGTTGCCGTGCCCCAGTCGACCGTCGCGAGCCAGCCCGCGTTGCAATGCGTCAGAATGTTGAGCGGCCTGTCGGGGTTGCGCGCCGCCAGATTCTTTAGGATTTCCAGCCCTGCCCGTCCGATCGCCTCGTTGATCGCGACATCCTCGTCGCACAGGGCTGCTGCATCGGCATAGGCGGCGGCGGCGCGGTCCTGTTCGGGGACGCGGGTCACGACCGCGCGGACCCGGTCGAGCGCCCATTTCAGATTGACCGCGGTCGGGCGCGTTGCAAGCAACTGGCGATAGGCACGGTCGAGTGCTTCGTCGCCCGCATCCACGCGCAGCGCCAGTGCGAGCCCGTACGCTGCGACCGCCCCGATCAACGGCGCACCACGCGTCGCCATGTCGGCGATCGCGTGCGCGCACTCGTCGGCGGTCGTCAGGCGCATCGGCTCGACCGACCAGGGGAGCTTGCGCTGGTCGAAGATGCCGACGCTCCAGCCGTCGGGATTGACCCAGATCGAGCGCGTCCGGGTTCCGGCGAGGATCATGCGGTCACCTGTTCGGGGAGGATCGTGTCGAAGCTGGTCGCGACGGGATAGCCGCTGGTTTCGTCGGGCGTGTCGCGCGCGAGCAGCGTGACCTGCATCCCCGCAGCAGACGCCGCCGCGAGTTCCTCCGCGATGTCGGAGAGGAACAGGATTTCCGCAGCGGGGACCCCGATGCGGTCAGCGATCGTGCGATAGGATGCCGCGTCGCGTTTGGCGCCGACTGCTGTGTCGAAATTCCCTGCAAACAGCGGCGTCAGGTCGCCCGCCGCAGTGTGCGCGAACAGCAGTTTCTGCGCCGCGACCGACCCGGAGGAATAGACGTACAGCGGCAGGCCCTGCGCGTGCCAGCGCTGGAGGCCCGTGATCGCATCGGAATAGACATGGCCGATCAGGCTGCCGTCGGCATAGCCTTCTGCCCAGATCATCCCCTGGATCGTCTTGAGCGGGGCAATCTTGCGGTCCTCGTCCTGCCATTCCAGCAACTGCGCGATCGCGCCCGGCACGTCGAGCGCCGGTTCCTTCGCAGCATCGCGCACGGCCTGCAGTTCGGCAGCGAGCCGGTCGGCATTGGCGGCAACGAACGCCGCAAGCCGCGCGCGGGCATAAGGGAACAGCACGTCGTGGACGAACGCGATGCTCGACGTCGTGCCTTCGATATCGGTGACGATCGCGCGGATGGTCACGCGGCCCCCGTGTACAGCGGCACGCCGCGCGCGATCGTGTCGCCGGTGAAGCTGGCGACCCAGCCGTCGGGTTCGGCGAACAGGCGGATCGCGGTGAAGCGCGGCGCCGGCCCCATGTCGAACCAGTGGCGCGTGCCCTCGGGCACTGCGATCAGGTCATCGCGGGTGCATTCCAGCGCATAGACCGCGTCGTCGCCACGGATGTAGAAGACGCCCGATCCCTCGACGAAGAAGCGGACTTCATCCTCGCCGTGGGTATGCTCGTCGAGGAACTTGGTGCGCAACGTCTCGCGCGCAGGATTGTCGGGGAGCAGGCGGATGACGTCGCACGAGCGATAGCCACCCTGCTCCATCAGCCGGTCGATATCGTCGCGATACGCCGCGATCACGTCGGCGTCGCTTGCATCCTCGGGCAAGGTGACGCTCGCCGCCCAGCGTTCGAAGGTGATGCCGAGCGGGGCGAGCCTGGTCGCGATCTCGCCGGCGTCGGTCGTTTCCGATCGCACCGCATGCGGGGCCGCCAGATCGTAGAGGGTCAGCGTCGTCATGCTCCGCACCTTTCGAGTTTGAGCGTTTCCCATTCGCAGGCGAGCAGATATTCGACCGCTTCGGTCACGTGTTCGGCTTCGGCGATCGTGCGGCCCCAGGCGTACAGGCCGTGGCCGCGGATGTAGAAGGCGGGGACGATCGGGGCTTGCGCAACCAGCAGCGGTCGAAGGATCTCGGCCATCGCCGCCATGTCCTGGCTGTTCTCGACCAGCGGGATTGCGACGCGCGCCTCGTGCGTGTCGACGCCGGGGAAGATCTTGAGCAGTTCATAGCCGTCGAACACGATCTCGCGCGCGCCGCCCAGCGCGCGGCTGAGCACGACACCCGGCACCGAATGGGTGTGGAGGATCCCCCCCGCCCCCGCATCGACCGCGTAGATCAGACAATGGAGCAACGTCTCCGCAGACGGGCGCTTGCCGTCGAGCGAGACGCCCTCGGCGGTGGCGCGCATGATCTGTTCGGGCGCGAGCCGCCCCTTGTGGCCGCCGGAGACGGTCAGCGCGAGCGTTCCATCCGGCAGGCGCGCCGAATAGTTTCCTGCGGTCGCGGGCGCGAGACCTGCGCGGTCGAGCCGGTTGCCTGCCGCGATGATCGCGTCGGTGGCTTCGTCGAACGTCATGCAAGGAGCTTCTTGCGGAAATCGGCGACCCGCTCGGCGGCGAGCGCAAGCGTCGCTTCGTCCTTGGCGAAGCAGAAGCGGACATAGCCCGTCTGCGCGCGCTCGGCGTAGAAGGCCGAGACGGGGATCGTCGCGACCTTTGCCTCGACCAGCAGCCGGTGCGCGAACTCCTCGTCACCCAGCGCGATCCCCGACGCGGCGAGGTCGACGATCAGGAACCACGTCGCCCCACCCGGCATCACAGCATAGCCCGCAGCAGCCAGTCGCTCGGCGAGGACAGTGCGCGCCTGCCGATAGATGTCGCGGTGGTTGGCGTGCCATTCGGACGGGAGCGCCAGTCCGTCCGCGACCGCCCATTGCAGCGGGGTCGCGGTGGTGAAGGTAAGGAACTGGTGCGTCGCGGCAATTGCGTCGGCAAGCGGCGGCGCGGCGATCGCCCAGCCGACCTTCCACCCGGTGAGCGAGAAGATCTTGCCCGCCGATCCGATCTTGACCGTCCGGTCGCGGAGCGCGGGGATCGTCATCGGCGAGACATGCTCGCCCTCGAACATCATCGCCTCCCACACCTCGTCGCAGATCAGCGTAACGTCATGCCGCACGCACAGCTCGGCGATCGCGGCCCAGTCCGCCGCGCCGATCGCGCTTCCGGTCGGGTTGTTGGGGGTGTTGAGCAGCAATACCGCGGTCTTGTCGGTGATTGCCTCGGTCAGCGCCGCGATCGGCAGGTGCCAGTCGGGGGGCGTCAGGTCGACCAGCCGTGCGATCCCGCCCGCGCGTTGCACGAGCGGGAGATATGCGTCGTATAACGGCTGGACGAGAACGACTTCATCACCGGGCCGAACCAGCGCGAGCAACGCCGCGGCAAGCGCCTCGGTCGCGCCCGAGGTTACGACGACTTCATCGGTGGTGACCGCAAGCCTCTGTTCGCGCTGATAATAATCCACGATCGCGGACCGCAGTGCGGGAAGGCCCCGCATCGGCGGATATTGGCTCGATCGCTCGGTCAGTGCGCGCGCGGCGGCATCGAGCAGCTCGGCGGGGCCGTGGCCGATGCGCGCCATGTCGGGGAAACCCTGCCCCAGGTTGATCGCGCCGAGGTCCTGCGCGAGCCGCGACTGGCGTTCGAAGATGGTCGTTGGCGGGGGCAAAAGGCGGGGATCCCAGATTGATGCAGCGGTGCTGGCGCCCCCTATAAAGCGTCGGCCCGGCATGCGCAGCGAAAATGCGCCAGCGCCCCCCGCGCCAATTCTTGCGCGCGGGAAAGCGGTGGTTTCGCTCTTCTCAAGCCTTGCCAGTATCGGGAACGCGCAGCATCGCCAGCGCGGCCAGCGCCATCACCGCCGCCCCAATGGCCATCGTCCAGATCGGTTCGGTCGGGAAGAAGGCGCGCAGTACCGACCCCATCACGGTTGCCACGAGCAACTGCGGAATGACGATGAACACGTTGAAAAGTCCCATGTAAATCCCGAGCTTCGCTTGCGGCAGGCTCGATGCGAGGATCGCATAGGGCATGGCGAGGATCGACGCCCAGGCGATGCCGACGCCGACTTCGCTGAGGATCAGCCAGTGCGGATCGCGGATGACGAAGAAGCTAGCGAAGGCGGCGGCCCCGCACAGCAGGCCCGCGATATGCGTCCGCACCTTACCGATCTTGGCAGCGACGCGCGGGAGCACGAGCAACGCGATCAGCGCGGCGACGCCGTTATAGACCGCGAACAGCACGCCGACCCAGTCGCCCGCCGCGTTGTATGCCGCACTGGTGGGGTCGCTCGATCCGAACGCATATTGCGCGACCACCGGGGTCGAATAGATCCACATGATGAACAGTGCGGACCAGCTGAAGAACTGCACCAACGCCAGACGCTTCATCACCACGGGCATCGCCGAAAAGTCGCCCACGATCATGCTCAGCGCATTGTCGGTATCGCCGCTGCGCGCGCGCCGGATCGCGACCGCGCTCGCCAGACCGTAGGCGACGAGCAGCGCGCCGAGCAGATAGACTTCCTTCTGCAACGCGAACGCCGGCACCGCGACGAGGATCACGACGCCCGCCGCGATCCACGCCGCGCTCCGCCCGAGCCCGCGCGCGGCGAGCGCACGCATCGGCTGGGCGAGATCCTCGGCGGCATCGCGCTCGTCGAACGACGCCATCTGTTCCGGGCTGTATTCGCGCGTGCTGCCGACGGTCCACAACACCGCGAGCAACAGCGCGACACCCCCCGCCCAGAAGCTGAACCGGACCGTATCGGGGACGCCGTCGAGTGCGGTTTCCGACACGCCGAGATGCGCGAGCACGAACGGGAAGATCGAGCCAACGACGGCCCCCGCCCCGATGAACACGGTCTGCAGCGCGTAACCGGCGCTATGCTGATCCTTGCGCAACATATCGCCGACGAACGCGCGGAACGGCTCCATCGATACGTTGATCGAGGCGTCGAGCACCCACAAGGTCAGCGCCGCCAGCCATAGTGCCTTGGCTTCGGGCATGACGAACAACGCCAGCGCCGCGAGGACCGCGCCTGCGAAGAAATAGGGCCGACGACGCCCGAAGCGGTTCCACGTCCGGTCGCTGTAATGGCCGATGATCGGCTGGACGAGCAGCCCGGTCAGCGGCGCGGCGATCCACAGATAGGACAGGTCGTCGAGCGATCCGCCGAGCGTCTGGAAGATGCGGCTCATGTTCGCGTTCTGGAGCGCGAAGCCGATCTGGATCCCGAAGAAGCCGAAGCTGATGTTCCACAGGCCGCCGAAGCCCTGCACCGGTTTTTCGTTCACGTCGTCCCTCTCATGCCCGGTTCGTCACGACGGCCGGGCTTGTCGCGGGCCTGAGTGCCGACAAGCCGCGGCGCGCACAAGGGCACCGGGCGATGCATACGAATGCAGCGTGGGACAGTGGGTTGTGCGGAGGCTTGCGTGAGGGGCCCGGGCGGTTCCAAGACACGCGCGATGCAGACTCCACGCCTCCACCGGCAGGGCCGGGAACAAAATCCGCTGCTGGTGATCGACGATTTCTGGCCCGATCCCGAAATGCTGCGTGAAGACGCGGCGTCCCTGCGGATGAGCGAGATCGGGCCGCATTACCCGGGTGTCCGCGCCGAAGTGCCGCCGCGGCTGGCGGAGACGATCCGGCGCAAGGTGGCCCCCTTGCTGGCCGAGCATTTCGGGCTGGATCCGGCACCGCGCGTGTCGGAGGCCTATTATTCGCTCGTCACGACTGATCCTGCGCGGCTCGCGCCGATCCAGCGGTTGCCGCATTTCGACGGGGTGGAAGCGCGCCGGATCGCGGTGCTGCTGTTCCTCGGACATGACGCGCAGGGTGGGACGGCATTTTACCGCCAGCGCGAGACGGGGTTCGAGAGCGTGGATGCGGCGCGGCTGGAGCGGTTCAGGGGCGCGCTTGCGGACGGCGTGCGGGCGCACGGGATGCCCGAGGCGGCGTATATTGCGGGCGATACGCCCTTGTACGAGCGGATCGCGGTGCAGCCGGGGGCGTATAATCGGGCGCTGGTCTATGCGGGGAACACGTTGCACTGCGCGGATTTGCCGTCCGAGGTGGTGTTGAGCGGGGATCCGCTGGTGGGGCGGTTGACGTTGAATGTGTTCTTGTTTGACGAATGAGGGTGGACGGAGTGGGTTGTGCTTGCTTAGGAACTGCACGCCTAGGTAGCGACGCGCAGAAAACGGTAGAAATCAGCCGTTTTATGGGGGCTTCGGCCCCCTTTTCCTTGGCCTCCCCTATTCCCTAATCCTCCCCTCAAAAACCGCAGAAAACCGTCGTTTTCGGAATAGTCCCGGCACGTCGGTGACACATGGAGTGACACATGAACGACGCACAGAACGAACCTGTTTCGGACCTGCTGTATGGGGTGGCGGCTATCGCCAAGCACCTGCAGCTGACGCCGAAACAGGTCTATCACCTGCACGACAAGGGCGACCTGCCGACCTTCAAGACCGGCGCGACGGTTTGCGCCCGGCGGTCGACGTTGGCGAAGCACTTCGCGGCACAGGAAGCGGCGGCGGCTCGGAATGGGTAAGCGGCGCGGAGAGGCGCAGGACGCGCCCCGGACCGGCTCGTGCGCCGTCCGCATCGTTACGGTGCCCGATGGCTTCCAGGCGGTGCTCTGGCTAGCGCTGGACAGGCGATCGTTTGTCTATCCCGATCGGCCGGCGGCCCGCCGTGCTGGTGCCCACATGGCTGAGGCTCGACACTGCCCGCTCATCGACGAACAGGAATAATCCAGCATGGCGGCGAACATCAACCGCAAGGGCCGAAACCGAACGGTGCCCTTCGTCATGTTCGACCACCGAATCATCGACAGCCCCGCCTGGGCAGACCTTGGCGGCACCGCGGCAAAGCTCCTGCTGTACCTCGGTCGCTGCTACAACGGATCCAATAACGGCATGCTCCACCTTTCCGAGCGCGCGGCGGCCGACGCGATCGGCGTTGGGCGCGGTGCGGCGGCGGCAGCGTTCGACGAACTCGAGCAGCACGGCTTCATTCGGCCAACTCAGAAAGGGGCGTTCAGCGTCAAGGTTCGGCTGGCGACCAGCTGGCGGCTCACATTCCATGCCACCGCGACGAGCAGCGCCACGCATGAATATCGTGATTGGAAGCCCGACGTTCCTCCCCGCTGAGTATACCCCCTTGGTATAACTATATGTGGCACGGAAATCGGGCCCGTTCCACCTGACAGGCCTACGAGGGAACAGGCCCGAAAATCGGGCCCGTACCATAGGGGATTGGCTCGAAAATCGGGCCCGTGATGTAACAAAATCGGGCCCGTACATTTTCCGTAAGGGGGGAGCCCCCCCCTTCGAGTTCTCGGCAAGGGGCGTTTGGCATGCATCCGCATATGCATAGGCATCCGCCATGCATTGCATCATGCATCGCTCGTGCATTGCCCGGTGGACGGATCGAGCCGGGCAATTTCCGAACCACTTCCGAACACCTTCCCCAATCCGGGGAAAAGCCTGCTCTTAACACCCCCGCACTCTGACGCCCGTCACGGTGGGGCACCCCTGCCCCCCGCAGGCGCTGCACCCCGCAGCGCTAGCACCCCTGACATTCCCCGCACCCCAAGCATGGAGATTGCCATGAACGCGATTGTGCCTTTCCAATTTGACGAGCGCCCGGTTCGAGTAATCGACCGCGACGGACAGCCATGGTTCTCCCTCAATGACGTTTGTGCGGCGCTCGAGATAGCGAACCCGCGCGATGCGGCGGCGCGGCTCGACGACGACGAAAAGGATGTCGTTAAAGTCGACACCCTTGGCGGAACCCAAGAGGCGACCGCGATCAACGAGTCGGGAATGTACAAGCTGGCCCTCCGCAGTCGGAAGGCTGGCGCAAAGCGGTTTACGAAATGGCTGACCTCCGTCGTCCTGCCCTCGATCCGGAAGACTGGCAGCTATGGCGCGCCCGCCCCTGCCCTCGACCTTACCGACGCGGGCACGCTGCACCGGCTCTTGCTCGACCATACCGGGCGCAGCATGGCTATCGAGGAACGGGTAGCCCAGTTGGAGCCGCAGGCTGAAGCCCTCGCCCGGCTTGCCAACGCGACCGGCCTATTGTGTCTCACGGATGCGGCCAAGGCGATCGGCGCACCACCGCGGCGCATGACGGCATGGCTCGAGGCGAACAGCTGGATCTATCGGCGGAGCGAGGCTGGGCACTGGGTCGCGCGAGGGCCCAAACTCGATAGCGGCATGCTTGTGCACAAGGGGACTACCATCAAAGTTCGAGGGCGACCTGACAAATGGGTTGAGCAGGTGATGGTCACCCCCAAGGGCCTGGCACGGCTTGCCGAGCAAAAGGCAGGGCTGTGAATCCTCACCGCTCCAATACCGCTCGGCATGTGGCTTGCGTGACACGCGACCTATTCGGTCACAATGCGACGCTCACTATCGACCGGCTCGAACAAGCGCAGCGCGTGCTCCGGCGACAGAAAGGCGCTGCGATCTGAATCGGCACGGTCACCCCTGATGGTCCAGCCGCACCCACTATGGTTACCAAATGGGTGTACTTAGGCAGCCCCACCGCCGCACCGAGGTCCAGATACGCTTAATCTTTCACAACGGTATAAGCAGGCCTTAGTTAAATTCATGTCGGCGATGGGCCAAGGCGGAGGTTGCCAATTGTGAAGGCGAGCTTGAGGATGGACGCGAGAGCGAGTTAAAGCCATGACTTCGTAATCAAAACCACCAGCAATGCGCTGGCGTCTCAACGGGGAAACAGTTCGTGATCACGATCAATATTGACGATCCCGAGCGCGGAGAACCCAAGGTATTTCCTGATGAGGCGACGGCGATAGTTTGGCTACAAGACGAAATAATACGCTGGGAAAACGCGTTATCTTCGCCAGCAAGAGACGTAAACGGCCCTTGCGCTACACCCCTTCGTAGATGGCGAGATATCAAAGAAAGTATTGATCAGGCTCGGCGTCGTCGTGACTCACTAGCTGAGGAGCAGGATTATATAGAACAGGATTCTGCAAATAGAACTGTTCTACTTGAGTCTGTATACGGTTATTCTCTTATATTTGTACTCCGCAGCGTTGGTTCGGTTGCCGCTGATTTTGCAGCTATCAACGCAGGATTAGCAGATGGACAAATGGACTGGACCAATGACGACGCATTTCGTGGCGCCATTCTATTCGACAGTAGAAGACAGTTCTACATTGATATAGAAGATCGCCATATAGAAAAGTCACGATTAATACGTCGAACAACTGCCGAAAAGCAGACTGAGCATATCATGCAGTCGATAACTCAACTTGATGGGATGGTGAGCAGCTTAGCTACCGTCACCAATCAACAGCGTGAGCAGATCGACGTTGAGTTAAAGACCTACAAAGCTGAAGCAATTGAAGGTTGGAAAGAATTATCTGGTCAGGCTCAATTAATGGAATTTGCAACTAAGTCTGCGCTTTCTGCCGCTGAAAGCGAATTCGAAGCTGCAATTACAAAAGCAAAGACGAGCGTTGATAATTGGACATTAGCTCACAATGAAGCGAGGCAGTTGGAAAAGCCGGCAGATCTCTGGGCAGAGAGAGCACGTGCACACCTTAAAATTAGGTAAAATGGCAGTGGTGGTCGATCGGGGTAGGAGCTATTGGACTCTTATTAGCTGTGGTTATTGCTGTATCTGCGTTCCGATGGGCACGCCCCTTATTTGAATCTGCTATTATTCCAGGCACAGCAGCCAGTGCCAAAGCTGGTGCCGGTACATTGCGCCCCACTTTTCACTATGAATTGATTTTTACCGGCGCAATCACGCTAGCTTGGCTAACAATGTACCTCTGGGCGATGCGCCTGCTCGTCCGCTTGTACACGACCGAGCACCACCTCGCGATCGATGCGAGTGCACGGGGTGCGATGATGGAAGCGTATCTCGGGCTCATCAAGGCCGACGCTGCTAGCGCGACCGACCGGCCGATCGTACTACAGGCGCTGTTCCGGCCAGTGCAAGACGGGATGGTACGCGACGATGGCCCGCCGGGAATTACTCCGGCCGCGCTGTTGTCCGCACTGGCCACGACTTCTGGTAAAGTTAGCTAAGCCAAGGTCCGAGCGCCTGCTCCTCGTTCTTCGTTTCCGACTAAGCACAATTCATCCTGTTGGGCCTCTATTCCCCTGACGGACGTCAGCCATTTGACAAATGGACAACGACGCAGTCCCACGAGCGTACAACCCATACTGGCTGGAAGCGCCGCGGCGCGCTGGCAAACTTCACGAGCCGCCTGACGCGGCGTCGGACGGGGGGGGGGGTGAATTGGACTTCGCTGCGGGTTGTCGCGCTACACCGGTATGGCTCTCACGCAGAGATTTTTTTCCGCTGGAGCGCGCCGGGGTGCGAACTACGGCGATCTAAGCACTTTCGCGTACTCGCGTAACCGGCGTGAGAACTGCCAAAACTGAAAAACTACTTGCCACCGTCTACCTTCAACCGAGGTTTGACTAGTTGCCGAAAGTACGCACGTGCGAACCTGTGCGAACCTTTGAGCCCGAAGCGCGAACTTTGGTGCGCAAGGGCCATAATTGTCCTGAGAAAACCGCCATTTTCGAGACGTTCGCACTTTGCGAACTTGTGCGAACTTGTGCGAACTTGTGCGTATTTTCCCGGCCACGATTCAAACTCCGCTGCGCAAAAAAGCTGACCCAAACGGCAGGAAACCGCCAATTCTTACTTGTTCGCAGCCCGCGAACTACTGCGTACCTGCTCCGCAGGCTCGTTTCACAGGAGAGACTATGCGAACATTGCCGGCGGCCAGCCGCTGCCCAACGTGCGGCCAAGCGGTCACCCGTAAAACGACCGAACACACTGACGAAGTGGTCCTAATGCGGACGGCGTGCGTCTTGATGGGAATCAACCGAACTTGGGATGACTACGTGTCAGAACGTGACGCGGCTCGGCTTGTTCGTCGTTCGCCGTCGACGCTTCGCAACCGCCGTGGCCTAGACCGGCCCATACCGTACCGAATGCGGTGGCCGGGTCGAATATGCGTTGGCTGACCTGTGCCGCTGGGGAGAGTCTGTCGGCAACCATGAATAGGACTAAGCCGTGAAACATATAAGGCGGGCCGCCATCCCATCGGGCGGAACGTTTGCAGATAGTCGGTCGAATGCGGAAGGGCAGCTCTTGGTCAATCGGACGTGTTTAGCGGTCCCTTGTTAACGTTCGCTGAGCTCGTGGGCTATCTCCCATCTCTACACCTCATCGCCGAAAGGCGTGGTCCTGTTTAGTTCGGCGATCGCTACCTTGCATTCGTGGGAAAGGTAGCCGGTAGTCTTCGGAAAGCTTCGATCATCCATCGGATGCGGCTCCCCCTCTGCGTTCACGTCCGTCCAAAATTGCAGAAACCCCTCGTTGGCGAACTGAACGCGCCGCACAACCGCGCGATGGATGAAGCTCAGCGCCTTGCCGTGCGCCAATGCCTCGGCAGCGATGGCGTGAACGCGGTCAGCGACCTCGGCCAGATTGTGCAAGCGTGGCCGATATACCTCGGACCAAACCATGTTAGTCCCTGGTTCCACCTCTTGGGCCGCAAGCGAGGCGCGTAGGAGTTTGCCGAACTCAGTGGCCAGCAGAGTGATTTCCGCGTTACGCTCGAGGTTGCGGTTGCGGTCCGCGAGCCATGCGGCTCCACCGATCGTCGCGGCGGCACCGATAAGCGCCCCGACTAGCGCGAACACTGATTCCTGCTTGATGCCGAACCTGCACAGGAACGAGAGCGCAAAACCCGTCGCGGCGGCTCCTACGGCAATCACACCTGCGAGTATCAAGTCGTCCTTTTTCGCCACTCTTCCCGTCTTCCTCAATCTCGACCAAAGCTGATATGTAACCATCGCGTTTCTGGCTATCAAAGTCCTGTCGTCGATCGTCAACAATAGCGGTTTATGCGATTGAGCGCGTCACAGGTATCGATCCGGTTCGACGGGTGCAGAGGTCAGGATTACTGCAGCTTCAGGCGGAGCAAGACGAAGGCATCCTAGTCGCTAGTCAGCGGAATGTCGCGTTTTGGACGACAACGAAATGTCTACTTTTTGGCATACACGCTGTGCTGCCCTGTTAGGTGGCACTGATCTAATTCCTACCGGTGCTTCTTTGGTATGGCCTTAGATGAGTGTGCAGGCAGTATCGTCACAATCCGTCATTCATGGGAGGAGTTGGAACAGGAAGGAGCTTCCCATCCCCATACCCCGTTCGTGGCACCCCGGTTGCTCATGCTGTAGTCAAATAGGATTGGACCTTTTTCGCTCGCCTCCCTGAAGCTGATCGTTCAGGCTACGTTGCACGCATGCATGAGCACCCAAACTGGTTGCGATCACGCAGTGTTATGGAGAGCTCACGGTGGACGAAAAAGCACTCATCTTCCTCTCTTACGCATCACCGGATTACGATCGGGTGCATGAGTATTTTGCTGCATTGACAAGTGACGGTCTTGATCCTTGGCTTGATAAAGAAAAGCTCGTCGCCGGTCAGAACTGGGACTTTGAAATAAAAAGGGCTCTTGCGAGGGCCGTTATTATAGTCGTGTTTCTTTCCGAAAACTCTGTGTCTCGGCGTGGATACGTGCAGCGTGAAATAAAGATTGCCCTGGGCCAATCAGAAGCCAAATTACACGATGACATATATCTTATACCTGTAATGCTGGATGAAGTGATTATTCCACCGCAACTACAAGATATCCAGGTTATCGGAGCCTCAACGGAAGATTCATACAAACAGCTCTCTAGGGCTATTGATGCGCAGCTTAAGCGTTTGGATCTCGAGAACGCAAGGCTTCAGGGCGATCCTCAACTTCGCTGGAACATGATCTGGCATCGCGATAAATGGGAGGGCTTACCAGGATATGACACGTCATATCAGGTTCCTCGATTTTATTCCGAAGAGAACCCGCAAGCATCGGAAATTACAGATGTCATACGAGGCTGGGCTGCAGCCGAGGCCATGGAGCAGCGAAGTATCAAATTTTGCCAATCGCCCGATTTTTGTAATTTTGGCCAACCCCAATACCGCCGAATGAATAGTTGGGAAGCTTCATGCGGAGCACCTATCGTGCAAGAGGGGGTGGTAAGCATTTCCTACGCAATCCATTGGATGGGTGCAGGGGCTGCGCACCCGAACATGCATTTCAAAACCTTTGCCTTCACGATTAACCCAACAACGAATATCGCATCGCTACAGTCTATTTTTGAAGATGATAGTAGCGCGCTATTAGTTCTTCAACAAACGATTAGACATCAGCTTCTTTATGAGAATGAACGTTTTACTGAAGAGGGTTCAGATGAGCCGGCCCTTCCAAAGGAATGGGTTGAATCTGGCACTGACAAGTGGAGCGACATCGAGAATTATATATTTAAAGAGGATGGAATTGACTTTTTGTTTCCACCTTATCAAGTAGCTGCATACGTATATGGCCCGCAGTTTGCTACTGTTCCATATGAAAGAGTTGCGAAGTTTATGCATAAACATTACGCGTTTGCGTTAGGCGTAGAGTACCTGCAACACGAGAGAAGCTGGACTGCCACACCAATAGCGATGAGTGGAACCATCGAAGATTCGACCAGTGAGGGCGGACCCGATGAAACGCTTTCAAACAAAGCGTCATTAGATCTTAGTTCAGAATAAGATTCTACTAACTTAGCCGGAACCTAGGGCGGCGGCTGGGGCTGTCCACATATGTCCTTATCTCAAATCTAGTCACAGTTCTCGGCTTAAATGCCTTCCACCAGCAGCGCCAAGGCTGGCGAGCTGTTCGGCCCGAATGTGACAGCTATACCGGCCTTGATACACATGCCGCACGTCGACTTCGAGGCGGAAGTTGAATGACCGCTCCATAAATTCACAAGCTGATATGCCCGAATGCGCCAGATCGCACCCGAACCGAACTGTCGCTTAAGCAACGCACGCTCAACGGTGGCGACCGACAGGAGGCTCCATGACCCGCGCCTATAGCGTTCTGAAGATCAAAGCCGTCAACGAAAGCGCTCGAACTGTAAAGGGTATGGCGACAACCCCTTCGGTGGACCGAGCGGGAGACATCATCGACCCGCTTGGCGTAAGGTTCGCCAACCCCCTGCCCTTCCTGTGGCAGCATAGGCATGGCCAGCCCATCGGGACGTGCGAATTTGGCCAGCCGACCGCGAACGGAATCCCGTTTACGGCGACGATCGCCAACCCGACCGCTTCCGGCGCCCTGAAAGATCGCTGCGACGAAGCATGGCAGTCAATCGAACTTGGGCTGGTTCGGGCCGTTAGCATCGGTTTCCGCCCGATCGAATACAACTACATCGAAGGCGGCGGCATTCGCTACTCTGAAACGGATGTGTTCGAACTGTCTGCCGTGACGATCCCGGCGCAAGCGGATGCGACAATGGCGGCGATCAAGTCAGCTGACGCCTTTGCGAAAAGAGCGAAGCATGCCGGTCGTGTTGTGAAGATAGGCCCCAAGGCTACCGGCGCGCTGACGCAGCCTCGGGTCGTCAAACTGACGGCAGAGGAGAAGCGCAGAGCGAAAATAGTCGGCCAGGCGCTGGTACGCGCGGCATCCCGTCGCAGGGTCGGTATCCCCCTTCCCGTAGTGAAGCTGTGAACGCGGCAAGCGACTGGAGACCTTAAATGGCCGATAAAGCAGACCTCATCATGGAGGCGATCACGAACGTTCTCCGCGACAAGTTTTCTCAGATTGATACCCGATTGGACGAGTTGGGCGCGCTGATCGCAAACTCCAAATCGATGCAGTACCGCGGCATCTTCGCCGCCGGAACGCTTTACGACGAAGGCGATACCGTCACGCACGGCGGTAGCCTGTGGCACTGCAACCAGTTGAACAAGGAACGCCCCGGAGAGGGGGCCGCCGCCTGGACGCTGGCAGTCAAGCGCGGACGCGACGGCAAGGATGCAATCCGTTGAAGCTCCCAGACGCACTCAACCCCACGGCGATTGCCCTTTGCGCGATCCTAATCCGCGGCGCAGTCGACGGCTCCCAGTTCGGCGACCTCGACCAAGGGCACAAGGAGGCGATCGTTGCCAACGGCGTGGAGAAGATGATGCGCGCCGGGGCGTTCGTTCAGAACGGCACGCTTTTCCTGCCTCCTGATGCCACAGCCTCGGACCTGTGAAGCTACACCCTGCCCAACTGGAATAGGTCGGTAGACCCAAGCCCGAACGCCCACGCCTGCCATTCGATTTTCCAAAACCAGTCACTCGATCATTCAATTTTAGCCTTTAAGTCGAGAGTTACGAGGCAATCGAGGCCCGTAAAACAGTTCCAACTTCGGCTGAGGCTATGCAGTCAGGTGTTCGGCTATTAGCGTGCCGATATGGGGCCAGGAAAAATTGAGATTGGGCGGCTGGAAAAGCTGATCGAGGACGTCAAGCCCTCTGGCGGGTCGGAGATGTCTAATTACCAGCTTTTCGTCGAGCGGTTAACCGCCGCGCTTGGCCTTCCCCAGCCCGAATTTGCGCGCGAACAAACCCGCTTCAACGACTATGTTTTCGAACGCAACGTCACCTTCCGCCACCCGAACGGCACCAGCTCGACCGGGCGAATCGACTGCTACAAGAAGGGATGCTTCGTCCTCGAGGCCAAGCAGTCGGCCAAGCGCCAGCTCTCGCTCGAAACCGAACAGCTGACTATCGCCGGGATGGAGACCGCGCAAAAGCTCGGCCATGCGAAGCGCGGCACCAAGAGCTGGGACAAAGTGATGATTGCCGCCCGCCGCCAAGCCGAGGACTATGCCCGAGCGCTGCCAGTCGATCACGGCTATCCGCCCTTCCTGCTAATCGTCGATGTCGGCAACGTCATCGAAGTGTATGCCGACTTTTCCGGCCTCGGAAAGAATTACGACCATTTTCCCGATCGCCACAGCTACCGCCTGTCGATGGATGATCTCCTCCTCGCCCCGGTTCAAGCGCGGCTGGCGGCGATCTGGAGCGACGACCCGCAATCGCTTAACCCTACCCGCAAATCCGCTGAAGTCACTCGCGACATTGCTGCCCGGCTGGCCAAGATCGCCCGCCGACTCGAGAAAAAATACGCCCCCGCCGAGATCGCCGAATTCTTGATGCGCTGCCTGTTCACGATGTTTGCGGAAGATGTCGGATCGGATAACCAAGCCGAGCGCCTCATACCGAACAAGGGTTTTGAATCCCTGCTCCACCAGATGATCGACACTCCGCAGAATTTTGCCCCAGCGCTCGAAAACCTTTGGCAGACGATGAACAGCGGAGGCTACGACGCCCGCCTCAACGCCACGATCAAGCGCTTCAACGGCGGCCTGTTCGCCAACGTCCGCGCGCTGCCGCTCGATCAGGACGACATCATCGAATTGCACAACGCCGCCAAGCGCGGCTGGGGAGATGTGGAACCGGCGATTTTCGGCACCTTGCTCGAAAACGCGCTCGCCAGCGCCGAACGCTCCCAACTCGGGGCGCATTACACCCCGCGTCCCTACGTCGAGCGGCTGGTTATTCCAACGATCATGGAACCGCTGCGCGCCGATTGGGAAGAAGTAAAGGCCGGGGTCGAGGATCTCCGCCGCCATGGCGAGCCCGCCAAGGCGCTTCAGGCTGTCCGCAATTTCCATCACCGGTTGTGCACTGTCCGCGTGCTCGATCCTGCCTGCGGCACCGGAAATTTTCTCTATGTCAGCCTAGAACTGATGAAGCGCCTCGAAGGCGAAGTCCTCGATGCACTCGATGCACTGGGGGAGAATGAATCTAAGTTGCTGCTAGATGGCGAGACCGTCAGTCCGCGCCAGTTCTTTGGGCTCGAGCTTAATCCGCGCGCGGTGCCGATCGCTGATCTGGTGCTGTGGATCGGTTTTCTAAAATGGCAGCTTAAGACCGTCGATGCCAAGGACATCCCCGAACCGATCCTCAACGCCTACGGGACTATCCGCCACCAAGACGCTCTCTTGGCTTATGATAGCAAAGACTTAGCGCGGAACAAGCAGGGCGATCTCATCACCCAGTGGGACGGCATCACGAAAAAGCTTCACCCGATGACCGGTGAGCTGATCCCCGATGTTAGCGCGCGAAAGGAAACTTTTTCGTATTGTAACCCGCGTCGCGCCGATTGGCCCGCCGCCGAATTCGTTGTCGGCAACCCACCCTTTATCGCTGGGAAAGATATGCGCACTGAACTCGGGGACAACGACGCCGAAGCTTACTGGACGGTTCGCCCACAGATCCCTGGCGGCGCAGATTTCGTAATGCATTTCTGGGACGAAGCCGCCCGGCGCCTTACCGCCAAGCCGACCAAGAAGGGCAGCCCTAACCCGCTGCGCCGCTTCGGTTTCATCACCACCAATTCGATTTCCCAGACCTTCAGCCGCCGGGTTGTCGAACACTGGATGGCCGCCAAGGACCCCGTGAGCTTGGTTTACGCAGTGCCCGACCACCCTTGGATGAAATCCTCTGACAAGGCGGCAGTGCGCATCGCGATGACCGTGGCGCAGGCGGGCACGCAAGAGGGAGTTCTTGCCGAGGTTGTTAGCGAAGCTGATCTTGATACCGATACGCCCAAGGTAGACATGGATCGGCGCGAGACGGTCATAACATCGCGCATTACTGCCGGCGCAAACCTTGCTGACGCACGACCTCTGCTCTCAAACAAAGGCATCGGCCATCAGGGCTTTAAACCTTACGGAGCTGCCTTTTTTATTACTAAGTCCGATGCTATTAGATTTGGTCTGGGCTCAATAGAAGGCGCGGAGACTTACATTAGGCCTTACTTAAATGGTAGAGCATTAAATAACCGTTGGACTGGACGGTACTCCCTAGATTTCCACGAAAAGTCCGAAGAGTTTGTCAGGGATACGTTCCAATATGCATACTTACACCTTTTAGACCGATCAAAGCCGGTACGTGCACTCGATAAGATGGTTTACCGAAGGGACTATTGGTGGCGATACGGTCAGCCATCTACTCACATGAGGGAAGCGCTCAAAGACCTCTCGAGGTATATTGTCACCACCGAGACTGCAGCTCATCGTATATTCTCATTTTTGGACCACGGCTTTGCGCCGGACCAGAAAATCCGCGTGATCGCTTTGGATCGTCCGGATAGCTTAGCAATCCTTACATCCCGCCTTCACGTAAAGTTCTCCTTTGCAACCGGTGGATGGCAGGGCGCAGGTAACGACCCGGTCTATCAGCATTCGAATACTTTCGAACCTTTCCCCTTCCCGCTCCTCCATTCAAACCGCCTCGACCAACTCGGCGAGCGCCTCGACGTCTTTCGCAAGGAGCGCCTTGCCACGCACGACTTCCTGACGATGACTGGGCTCTACAATGCGCTTGAGCGCCTGCGTGAACTCGACGCGGGCTTCGGCGCTCCGTTCTCCGATGCCGAACGTGACGTCTATAACTGCGGACAGATCGCGATCCTCAATGAAATTCACGACGCGATCGACCGTGAGGTTTTCGCCGCTTACGGCTGGAGTGACCTCGCCGATAGACTAGTCGGAAAGCCTGGCGGTACCATTCCGAGCCCGCACAAAAGTGAGGACCAGCAAGCCGCCGAAGAGGAACTGCTTGTCCGCATGGTAGCGCTCAACCAAGGGCGCGTTGCCGAAGAGAAAGCCGGCTTGGTCCAATGGCTACGCCCAAATTACCAACGCCCGCGTTTCGCTTCCAAGATCAAGGGCGAAACTCAGATTGAGGCCGAGCTCGGCGAAATGATCGTAGTCGAGGACATCAAATGGCCAGCCGACGGCCTTGACCAGATCCGCTCGGTCCGCGATCTCCTCGCTCGCGCCGCCGCCCCGACTTCGGTTTCCGCCCTCGCCTCTGCCTTCGCCGGCCGAAACACCTCCAAGCGCGTTCAGCGCGTCGAGCAGGTCCTCGAAACCCTTGTGGCTACGGGCGCTGCCCGTCGCGACGATGGTGACACTAGCGGCTATTACTTGCCCAGGTGATGGTGGATGTCGGCATTTTTTTCCGAACGAGTATACCACCATCCGCCTCGTCGACGCGATCTTGTTCGAACAGAACGGTCAATTTGGCCGTTCAGCGCGCCCGCTACATCACTCTGGAAGTGTCGCGCAGTTGAGCGATGATCCGCTCGCCTAGCTGTCAGACATGGCTGCATGATGAGCCCCGCCCGCACCGGGGATCGGCGTTACGCGAGTATCTTTTCGTTGATGAATTGGCAGACGATGCCAACATCCGCGGAGCGGCCAAGCTGGACTTCGCAAACGCCCCACCCGGAACCGCATATCTTAAGCTCGGCGTCAAAGTCGATAGAGCCCGCGTTTTCCACGGAGTAGGCCGCTATCGCCTTCCAAGGGAAAGTCGAGACTTCGACCTTTCGTCCCGTAATCCCTTGCGCGTTGATTACGACAATCCGCTTGTCCGTGAACAGCATACCGTCGCGAAGACCCTTAAACTCCATTTCGATCACTTCGTTGGGCATCATCACACGCTCATATTTTTCACGTAGCGTGCCGATCGCGGTCGGGTTGCCTACAAATACCTTTCCCATGAAAGGATGCGTAATCGACGACATACAGCTTCTCCCGAGAACTGCCTCGTGTCTAGCTCATACCGAGGCCGTACGAAAGCGATTGCCTTGGCGAAGGACGCTTGCACAGTCTGCCGGCATTGGCCATGTTACGTGATGGGTGTGAGAGCCCGGACTAGCGATAGGCCATTCAACCGGTTGGCGCCGGAAGATTGGACGAAATAACAGAGTGGATTGGCGTCCACTGCTGACTGACTACTTACGTCGGGAGAGCGGGCGCCATGCAATACCCTTCGGGAAAAACGCCCCACCTGTCTCGCTGGCAGGCTCTCACACTCCCGGCACTCGGTCCGTTACCGGGAAGATGGCTGTGAGAGGCCAAACCAGCGAGTACCCACCATGTATCGATTGGTCGATGATCGGGCGCGAATTGCCGTGAATCCAAAAACTAAAATTCTACAGCTTGTCCATAGATTGTACTCAACACGCGATTTACCCTGTCCCGCATCGGTCGCGAGGCCTTTGGTAACCCTGCGCTGGCGACTGAGCTGCGCGGCGGTCGCACGCCGCCTGCCGTCACGACTGCCCGCCTGACGGCATACCTGACAGCACAGGAGGGGAACCGTGCGTGAGGGTATCCCATACGAGCTTACGACGAAGGTCGGCTTCTGCCCCCTTGCCAATATGCAACGCGGCGGGCCGGGCCTCCTTCAGAGAAGACGATGGCGGACAAAACGGTTCCTATCTTGCTGCGCCGGGTGAAGGCGACCGGGTCGCATCTTGGTATGCATCCGGCGGCGGTCCAGCACCGCGACCGTCAGAGATTGATTCCGACATTCTGCGTCGGCGCCCCCTCCGCCACTGCGGCGGCGCTGGACGACTGGCAAGCACTATCCCGGGCAGGGAAGATCCCCGCTCAATAACCCCTTGCCCGGCCTGTCCAATGGGCAGGCTGGGCCTTTCATGGAGACGACTATGGCGAGCGTAACCAAGCGCCGGTGGAAGAAGCCAGACGGATCGACGGGCGAAGGCTGGCAGGTCCGCTACGTCGATGCGGCAACCGGCAAACGCCCGGGCAAGATGTTCGATCTGAAAAAGGATGCCGACGCGTTTAAGCGCAAGGTCGAACGCGAGATAGAAGACGGCACGCACGTCATGCGGAGCCAGACGAAGAGTATGGCTGACGTTCTCGGTGAATTTGTGGAGGACACAGAACTGCGGTGGCGTGATGGGCGAATTGGTCAAGGGCACTGCGTCCGGCAAGAGCAAGTTTGCCGCCGGTATTTTGCCCCTGCCTTTGGCAAGGTTGCGGCTCGCGATCTGACGGCGAACCACGTCAGCGACTTGTATGCAAAAATGGTCAAGCAAGGGCTCAAGCCACGATCGGTAAAGCAGTATCTGAACACTTTGCAGATGGTCGAGAGGTTCGCCCGCAAGCGGGGCTATCTCAAGACCCAGCCTGTTACCGATGCCATGTCAGACCTTCGAGGCATCCCTGCGTTTCGCGTCGAGATATTCCAGGCAGATGAAGTGACGCACCTGCTCACGGCGGCCCCGGCAGTCATGAAGGGTCGACCGCTACGCACATGTTCGTTCATGGGCGCGGCGGTAGCGTTGGCAAGCCTTTGCGGCCTTCGCGCTGGCGAGATTCTCGGACTTCATGAGTGCAACGTCGACCTTCAGCGCCGCATTATTCGGGTCCGGCACAATCTGACCCTGCACCGGGAGTTGAAGGGCCCTAAGACGGCGGCGGGCGTCCGCGACGTGCCGATCCCGGCCCGTGCGGCTGTGGTGCTGGAGCACTGGGCAGCGAATTTTCAGAAGGAGAATGTCGGCGGGTATTTCTTCTCGACCACCCAAGGCAAGGCATACACCTATGGCGCGCTGCATGAGGGATGGAAGCGCATGCTGATACGGGAGAACGTGGCGACCCGGCATTTTCACGCGTTGCGACATTTCTATGCCAGCTGGCTTCTGAAACACGGGATGCCGGTTGCCGATGTGTCGAAGCTGCTCGGCCACAGCAGCCACGAAATGACTCTACGCGTTTATACCCACGCCATGATGAACAGCACCGAAGCGGTTACTCGGGTCGAAGCGATCGCTCAAATGCTGCCTGCGAATGACGCACTGGTGACACATGGCAGGCTAGAACATTGATTTAACGTCACTTCCACTTCTATGCGAACCACTACACCCTTTTGCACTTCCCCGGCGAAGGCCGGGGCCCAGGAGGACAGGCTTTTCAAACTGGGCGCAGCGCAGCGAACTTCTGCGCTACTCCTGGGCCCCGGCCTTCGCCGGGGAAGCAGTAGAAAGGGGGTACCGCGTCTGGCGCTGCTCCCCCCGATGGCGCCGCCCTACCCCCCGCTACTCGCCCGTACGACCAGCCGCGTCGCAAGTGGCGCTGGCGTGACCGCGTCGCCGTGCAGCCGCGCCAGCAATGTCGCGACGAGCACCTCGCCCGCTTGCCGCGCATCCTGCGCGACCGTGGAGAGCGGCGGGCTGGTCAGCGACGCGGACGGAATATCGTCGAACCCGACGATTGCGACGTCGTCCGGCACGCGCCGTCCCGCCGCCGCCAGCGCGCGCATCGCACCGATCGCGA
Organism: Sphingomonas sp. PsM26; assembly: GCA_030433805.1. Classification (GTDB taxonomy): domain Bacteria; phylum Pseudomonadota; class Alphaproteobacteria; order Sphingomonadales; family Sphingomonadaceae; genus Sphingomonas. The sequence continues at coordinate 115,211 of JARUXA010000017.1, forward strand.
TGCTGTCGCTCGCGGCGAAGATCGCGTCGTAGGAAGCACCGCGCCGCGACAATTCCGCAATCGCTTCCAGCCCCGAGTCCTCGAGCGTCAGCGCATCGACTCGCAACGTCGCGTCGACCTCCAGCCCCGCTTCGGCGAGCGCCTGGCAATATCCACGATACCGCTCCTCGACTTCGGGGTAGCGGCTGTCCGCCGTACCCAGAAATGCAATTCGCCGCCGACCCCGTTCGATCAGGTGCGCGGTCGCCTGTGCGCCACCGTCGCGATTGTCCGACCCGACCGTGATCGCACCGGGCCCCGTCCCCACTGCGCCCCAGCGGACAACATGCGATCCTTGCTCGGCGAGATGATCGAGCCGCACGCGATACGTATCGTAATCGCCATAGCCGAGCAGGATGATCCCGTCGGCCTTGTGGCTGTCCTGATAATCCACGTGCCAGTCGCCCGACAGCTGCTGGAACGAGATCAGCAAGTCGTAGCCGGCCTTGGCCGACGCCCGCGTGATCGACCCCAGCATCGATAAAAAGAATGGGTTTATAGCACCATCCTCCTCCGCCGCTTCCTCGAAGAAGAGCAATGCAAGCGTATGCGTGGCCTGACTCCGCAGGCTCGAGGCATTCTTGTCGACCGCATAATTGAGCTTCCGCGCGATCGCCTCGATCCGCGCCCGGGTCTGCGGGTTAACCGTCTTAACCCCCCGTAAAGCGCGCGAAACCGTCGGCTGCGACACGCCGGCGAGCTGTGCGATATCAAGGGAAGTCGGCCGTCTCGCCATCGTTGCAACCGTCCAGATAAGCGCCCGCCATGATGCCGGCGTGCGCGGACACACTACACCGGAAAGCCTTTCGAGAATACGTATGCCCGATCCTTCTGCAAACTCGCGGTTCGAAATATAGCGGCGCCAGGGCAATCGACGCTGAATCACGACGTCGACGAAACTGTACGTGAGGATCTGCGGGCTGGGCCCGCTCGAAAGGGAACGCCACCAAATGACCGAACAAGCGATGAGCCGCGCCATGAGCGCGACCGCACCCGCACGCCTGCTGTCCGAGACGTTGATCGGCCGCCGTGTGAGCGTGATCGCGCTTGCCGCTGCGCTTGTTACGCCAGGCGTCGCGTTTGCGCAGGACGCAGCAACGACCGCCAATGCCAACCCGACCGCCAAGGCGCAGGTCGAGGCGACGACGACCCAGGCCGAGCCGACGCCGGCACCCGCCGCGCCCGCCGAGACCCCGGCCGAAGCTGCTGCCGCGCCCGTCGACGAGAATATCGTCGTCACCGGCATCCGCGCAGGTCTTGCCAGCTCGGCCAAGATCAAGCGCCAGTCGGTGCTAATCGTCGACTCCGTTTCCGCCGAGGACGTTGGCAAGCTGCCCGACGTTTCGATCGCGGACTCGCTCGCGCGTCTTCCCGGCGTCACCGCGCAGCGGCTCGAGGGCCGCGACCAGCGCCTGTCGATCCGCGGCCTCGGCCCCGACTTCTCGACCACGCTGCTCAACGGGCGCGAGCAGGTCACGACGGGTGACAATCGCGGCGTCGAGTTCGACCAATATCCGTCGGAATTCTTCAAGAACGTCAACGTCTACAAGTCGGCGGACGCCTCGCTGATCGCGGCTGGTATCGCCGGCACGGTCGACCTGCGGATGTTGCGCCCGCTCGACCAGGGCAAGCGCATCCTCGCGGTCAGCGCGCGCGGCCAGATGAACGGGATCGACAAGCTCAACCCCGACGGCACGCGCTACGGCTATCGTGCGTCGGCGACCTATGTCGACAAGTTCGCGGGCGACACACTGGGGATCGCGCTCGGCCTGTCCGCGACGCAGACGCCGTCGCAGAACGAGCGCTACAACGCGTGGGGCTATAGCGGCACCGGTACGGATGCCGATCCGTTCCTCGTCAACGGCGCGAAGCCGTATGTCCAGTCGAACAAGCTGAAGCGTTTCGGCGGCGTCGCGACGATCGAATGGCGGCCGTCCGACACGTTCCATTCGACGTTCGATGCGCTGTATTCGCATTTCGAGGAAACGCAGATCCTGCGCGGGATCGAGTTCCCGCTCGGTGGCCAGCTCGCCAGCGCAGGCACTGCGAACGGCACGACCGTGTCGAACGTGACCAGCGCCAACGGTTTCGCCACCCAGGCAACGTTCGGCAACGTCTTCGGCGTGCAGCGCAACGACTATAACCAGCGCAAGGCGGACAATTACTCGCTCGGCTGGAACAACGACCTCAAGCTGACCGACACGATCCACCTCAACGTCGACGCCAGCTGGAGCCATGCGGACCGCACCGACTTCCTGCTCGAAACCAACACCGGTACCGGCTTCTCGAAGAGCGGCGTTGCCGACACCGTCACGGTCAAGCAGAACGGCAACGGCACCTACACCTTCGCGCCGACGCTCGACTATACCGACACCAACGTGTTCAAGCTGACCGATCCGCAGGGGTGGGGCAACAACGGCAACCAGCAGGTCGTTCAGACGGGCTTCCTCAACCGGCCGAGCTTCAAGGACGATCTGAAGTCGCTCCGCGCGAACCTCAACGGCGAGTTCTCGGACAGCGTCGTCAAGGGTTGGGAAGCCGGCGTCAACTACAGCCAGCGCAAGAAGACCAGCGCGTACACGTCCTACTTCCTGTGCCCGCCGGGTGGTGGCACGAACTGCACCGTGGCGAGCGGTTCGCCACTCAGCAGCACCGTCCCCGCGGACGCGCTACTCGGGACCAATGTCGCGCTCGGCTATCTCGGCATTCCGCAGATGCTGACGCTCGATCCGTTGTCGCTGTACAACAACACGCTGCAGTCGGCGTTCGACGGTCGCCCGTCGGCGCTGGTGCGGGACAATGTCGTGCTCGAGAAGATCTGGACCGGCTACGCCAAGGTCACGATCGACGGGATGGTCGGCGACAAGCCGCTCAAGGGGTCGATCGGCACGCAGGTCATTCATTCGGACCAGAGCTCGACCGGGCAGATCGCCAGTGTCGTCAACGGCGTGGTGACAATCGCGCCGGTATCGCAAGGGGTGAAGTACACCAACGTCCTGCCATCGGCGACGATGTCGCTCGAACTGATCCCGCTGGGCTTCGTCAAGATGGGCGCATCGCAGACGATGATCCGTCCGCGGCTCGACCAGGAGCGTGTCACGCAGGACGTGGCGATCAACTTGACCAACATCGGCCAGACGCCCGCCGGCCTGTTCCCGGTGTTCACGTCGACCGGCGGCAACGTCAATCTGAAGCCGTACAAGTCGACCAACATCGACATGTCGTTCGAGAAGTATTTCAACGCAGGCGGCTACGTCGCGCTGTCGGGCTACTTCAAGCACCTCACCGACTTCGTCGATCCGAACAACTCGCTGCCGTATGACTTCTCGGGGCTGCTTCCCGCACTGACGCCCGCGCAGCAGGCGCAGGTGATCGCGGCTGGCCAGACCACCGGTAACGTCTCGACGCCTGCCAATACTGGGCGCGGCGAAGTGCTCGGCGTGGAGGCGACGCTGTCTCTGCCGTTCAAGGCGATCACGTCCTTCCTCGACGGGTTCGGCGTCTTCGCGAGCGGCAACTACACCGAGTCGACGATCAAGTACGCGAGCAATCCGACCCAGGCGATCACCCTGCCCGGACTGTCGGCGTGGACCGGCAGCGGGACGATCTACTTCGAGAAGCACGGGTTCCAGGCGCGCGCGAACTATCGCTACCGCTCGAGCTTCCTTGCCGAAGTCGCCGGCCTGTCGGCGAACCCGACGTACCGGACGGCGCGGGCCGAGGCGATCCTCGATGCGCAGATCGGGTATGAGTTCCAGAGCGGGCCGCTCAAGAACTTCGCGATCCTGGCACAGGCGAAGAACCTGACCGATCGTCCGTTCGTGACGTACCAGAATGACGATCCGCGCCAAGTGATCGATTACCAGCGTTACGGTCGCGACTATTATGTGGGCGTCACCTACAAGTTCTGAACGTAGCCGACGGCTGGCGACGAACCTGTTTCGTCGCCAGCCGATCTGCTGTCTGTTCGTGTAATAGCGGGGACGTCGACCATGACTCAGCAGCCTGAACCGATCAGGATCGTCATCGTCGGTGGCGGGACCGCCGGATGGATGACCGCGGCGACCTTCGCCCGGTTCCTCGAAGTCGGGTTCGAGATCGATCTGGTCGAGTCCGACGAGATCGGTACCGTCGGCGTCGGCGAGGCGACGATCCCGCAGATCCGGCTGTTCAACGATGCGCTCGGACTGGACGAGGATGCGTTCCTCCGCGCGACGCAGGGGACGTACAAGCTCGGGATCGAATTCGTCGACTGGCTGCGGCCGGGGCATCGCTACATGCATGCGTTCGGCGATGTCGGGCGCGATGTCGGGTTGCTGCCGTTCCACCAATATTGGTTGCGGGTGAAGGCGCTTGGCAGCGCGAAGGATCTCGCCGCCTATTCGCTGAACACTCAGGCCGCTCTGGCGGACCGGATGCAGCGTGGCCCGGCGCGGACTGCGCGAGTGCTCCCCGACATGCCGTCGGCCTTCCACTTCGACGCCGGGCTCTATGCGCGGCATCTGCGGCGCTATAGCGAGACACGCGGGATCAACCGGATCGAAGGCAAGGTCGCGCGCGTCGAACAGGATGCGAGCGGCGACGTGTCCGCTGTCGTGCTGGAAAACGGCACGACGCTGTCCGCCGACCTCTATATCGACTGCACAGGCTTTCGCGGGCTGCTGATCGAGCAGACGCTCAAGACCGGCTATGACGACTGGACGCGTTGGCTCCCCGCGAACCGTGCGATCGCGGTGCCGTCCGAGCGCAGCGCCGCGTTCACGCCTTACACTCGCTCGACTGCCAAGGCGGCGGGCTGGCAGTGGCGGATTCCGTTGCAGCATCGCACCGGCAACGGGCTGGTCTATTCCTCGCAGCATCTGAGCGACGACGAGGCGACGGCGACCTTGCTTGCCGGGCTCGACGGGGAAGCGCTCGCAGATCCGCGTCCGATCCAGTTCACGACCGGCAAGCGGCGGAAGATGTGGAACCGCAACGTCGTCGCAATCGGACTGTCGGGCGGTTTTCTCGAGCCGCTCGAGTCGACCAGCATCCATCTGATCCAGTCCGCGATCGCGCGGCTGATGAAGCTGCTCCCCGGGCGCACCGTCGCCGAGGCCGACCGCGTCGAATTCAATCGCCAGAGCGATTTCGAATACGAACGGATCCGCGACTTCATCATCCTGCATTATCACGCGAACGACCGGAGCGAGCCGTTCTGGAAGATGTGTCGTGAGCAGGCGCTGCCCGAAACGCTCTCCGCCAAGCTCGCGCTGTGGCGTGGCAACGGACACATCACGCGCGAGCATGAGGAACTGTTCACCGAAGTCGGCTGGTTCCAGGTGCTCGCCGGACAAGGCGTGATGCCCGCCGGATACCATCCGCTCGCCGATGCGATCCCGGCGACGGATCTCGCGGAATTCCTCGACACGATCGATCAACTCAACGCCCGTGAGGTTGCCCAGATGCCAAGCCATGCCGATTTCATCGCGCGCCACTGCGCCGCGCCCGCTCCCGTTACTGGGCCGGTGACGGCATGAGCATCACGACGGCATTGCTGCTCGCGCTCGCAGGCCAGGCTGCCGCGCCCACGGCGGTTCCTGCCGCGGTCCCGATCGAACAGATCCGAGCCCGCAAGGCCGAGGACGAGGTGATCTACTTCGTCCTGCCCGACCGGTTCGAGAATGGCGATACGTCCAACGACAAGGGCGGGTTGAACGGCGACCGGCTGACCACCGGCTATGATCCGACGTCCAAGGGCTTCTACCACGGCGGCGACCTCAAGGGTCTGATGCAGCGGCTCGATTACATCCAGTCGCTTGGCGTCACCGCGATCTGGGTCGCGCCGATCATCAAGAACAAAGCGGTTCAGGGCGGCAAAGGCCATGAGAGCGCGGGCTATCACGGCTATTGGATCACCGACTTCACCAAGGTCGATCCGCATTTCGGCAGCGACGCCGAGTTCGCCGCGTTCGTCGACGCGGCACATGCGCGCGGCATGAAGGTCTATATGGACATCATCGCCAACCACACGGCGGACGTGATCCAGTACCGCGAATGCACGAACAAGCCGTGCACGTATCGCAGCAAGGGTGACTATCCCTATCAGCGGCGTGGCGGCGTGAGCGGCAAGCCGATCAACCCTGGGTTCGCGGGCGATGCGGTCCAGACGCCCGAGAACTTCGCGAAGCTCACCGACCCGGCCTATGCCTACACGCCGTTCGTGCCCGCAGCGGAAGCGAGCGTAAAAGTGCCCGCGTGGCTCAACGACCCGAAATATTACCATAACCGCGGGGATACGACCTTCACGGGCGAGTCCGCGCGCTATGGCGATTTTGCCGGTCTCGACGATCTGATGACCGAGGATCCGCGCGTGGTTGCAGGGTTCATCAGCATTTACGGCAGCTGGATCGACCGGTTCGGGGTCGACGGCTTCCGCATCGACACCGCGCGCCACGTGAACCCCGAATTCTGGCAGCAGTTCGTTCCCGCGATGCAGTCCCGCGCGGCGGCGCGCGGCATCCCCAACTTCCCGATCTTCGGCGAAGTCTATTCGGAAGCGGTCGACCCCGGTTACACCGCGCAGTTCACGCGGCGTGACAAATATCCCGAAGTGCTCGACTTCTCGTTCCAGGCTGCGGCGCGCGGGATGCTTAGCGGCAAGACCGGGACCGACGTGTTCGCCAAGCTGATCGACGGCGACGTGCTGTACGAAGGCGGCGATGCGACCGCGCTGCGGCTGCCGACGTTCCTCGGCAATCACGACATGGGGCGGATGGGTCATATGCTCGATGAGGCGTGGCCCAAGGCGACAGAGGCCGAGCGGCTTCAGCGGATGACGCTGGCGCATGTGCTGCTGCTGTCGGCGCGCGGCGTGCCGACGATCTATTCGGGCGACGAACAGGGCTTTACCGGTCACGGCGGCGATCAGGACTCACGCGAGGACATGTTCGCCAGCAAGGTCGAGACCTATAACGACAACCGGCTGATCGGCACGACCACCACCACCGCGACCGAGCATTTCGGGACGGACAATCCGATCTTCCAGACGATCGCGAAGCTTTCGCAGATCCGCCGCGATCATCCGCAACTGCGCCACGGCCGTACCGTCGTCCGTGCGGCATCGGACAAGCCCGGTCTGCTCGCCTTCACGCGCGGGGACGATGACGGGCAAGAAGTCCTCGTCGCGCTCAACACGTCCAGCACGCCCGTCACCGCGAACGTCGAGGTTGGCGCACAGTCGGTCGGTTTCACGGCATTGGCCGGAAGCTGCCCCGCCCGCGTAACCGCGCCCGGCTCGCTGATGATAACGCTCCCACCGCTCGGCTACGCGATCTGCGCGGCCGCCCCTGCCCGCCTCCCCAGCAAATGAGCCTCATGACCGCCGCTATCGTCCAGTCCGACCCGTCCGCCACCGATCCGTGGTGGAAGGGCGCAGCCATCTATCAGATCTATCCGCGCAGTTTTGCCGATTCGAACGGGGACGGGATCGGGGACCTTGCGGGCATCACCGCACACCTCGACCATGTCGCGTCGCTCGGGATGGATGCGGTGTGGTTGTCGCCGTTCTTCACCTCGCCGATGAAGGATTTCGGCTATGACGTGGCGGATTACCGCGACGTCGACCCGATCTTCGGCACGCTCAACGATTTCGACGCGTTGATCGCGCGGGCGCACGAGCTCGGGCTGCGGATCATCATCGATCAGGTCTATTCGCACACGTCGGACGACCACCCCTGGTTTCAGGCAAGCCGTGCGAGCCGGTCGGGCGACAAGGCGGACTGGTATGTCTGGGCCGATGCCAAGCCCGACGGCAGCCCGCCGTCCAACTGGCAATCGGTGTTCGGCGGCCCGGCGTGGACATGGGACGCGCGCCGCCAGCAATATTATCTGCATAACTTCCTGAAGGAACAGCCGCAGCTCAACGGGCACAATCCGGCGGTGCAGCAGGAATTGCTCGATACCGCGCGCTTCTGGCTCGATCGCGGGGTCGACGGCTTCCGGCTGGATGCGATCAACTTCGCGATGCACAATCCTGCGTTGACAGACAACCCGCCTGCCCCCGCGACCAACCGTGCGCGGACGCGGTCGTTCGACTTCCAGCTCAAGCTGCACAACCAGAGCCATGCCGATATCCCGGCTTTCCTCGAACGCATCCGCGCGTTGACCGACTCCTATGGCGCTGGCTTCACCGTCGCCGAAATCGGTGGCGAGGATAGCGACCGCGAGATGAAGCTGTTCACGGCGGGCGGCAAGCGGCTCGACAGCGCGTACAGCTTCGACTTCCTCTATGCCGATGCGTTGACGCCCGATCTCGTCGCGGATTCGCTCGCGCGCTGGCCCAATGATCCGACGATCGGCTGGCCGAGCTGGGCGTTCGAGAATCACGATGCGCCACGCGCGGTGTCGCGCTGGACGACGCCACAGCATGCGAACGCCTTTGCGCGGATGAAGCTGTTGCTGCTGGCGTGCCTGCGCGGCAACATCTTCCTGTATCAGGGCGAGGAACTCGGGCTGACCCAGGTCGACATCGCGTTCGAGGATCTGCTCGACCCGGAAGCGATCGCCAACTGGCCGATGACCTTGTCGCGCGATGGCGCGCGGACGCCGATGCCGTGGGTCGGCAACGCGCCCGATCTGGGGTTCGGGAGCGAAACGCCGTGGCTTCCGTTCGGCGGCGATCACGGCGCGCTGGCGATCGACCTGCAGGATGCCGACACGGGCTCGCTGCTCAACTGGACTCGCCGCGTGGTCGCGACCCGCAACGCGCACCGCGCCTTGCGGAACGGCGACTTGCGCATGCTGTACAATGACGACGCGCTGCTCGTGTTCGAACGCGAGGGCGACGGCGAGCAGGTGCTGTGCGTGTTCAACTTCGGCGATACCGAGCGCGCCTGGCCGGAAGGGGTCAGCCAGGACGGGTCCGTCCTGATCGGCACGCAGGACGCGATCGACAGCCTTGCTCCGTTCGCTGCTATGGTGCTGCGCCGGTGACGTCGCCAGCCGGGGACCGAAGCGACGCGAAAGCGATCGTGATCCTCGGCGGGGGCACGGCTGGCTGGATCGCGGCGTGCCTGATCGCGCATCGCTGGCCCGATGCGCGCGTGACTTTGGTCGAAAGCCCCGAGATCGGGATCGTCGGGGTGGGCGAAGGCTCGACCCCGCAGTTGAAGGCGTTCTTCGACGCGATCGGGGTGGACGAGGCGGAATGGATGCCCGCCTGCGATGCGACCTACAAGCTCGGGATCGACTTCGCGGGCTGGTCGGATCGGGCGGGGTTCGAGCGATATTTCCACCCCTTCCCGACCGCGCTCGACAGCCATACGGCGGGCTCGTTCTTCTACAACACCCGCGCGCGCCGCACCGGGCGTGACGTGGTCGCGCACCCCGACCGCTTCCTCCTCCCCGCCCGGCTCGCAGCGGACGCGCGCGCACCGCAGCCTGACGAGCACTTCCCGTTCGCGGTCAGCTACGGCTATCATTTCGATGCGTATAAGGTCGGCGCGTTTCTCGCGCAGCACGCGGTTGGCAAACTCGGCGTGACGCATCTTCAGCGGCGCGTGACGCGGGTGGACCGGCGCACGGATGGCGGGATTGCCGCGCTGCTATGCGACGACGGGGCAAGCATTACGGGCGACCTCTTCATCGACAGCAGCGGGTTTCGCAGCGTGCTGTTCGAGCAGACACTCGGCGTGCGTTTCGTGAGCTACGCCGACACCCTCTTCAACGATCGCGCGGTGGTCCTCCCCACACCACGCGATTCCGCCGCACCGCTGCCAAGCCAGACCCGCGCGACCGCCTTGTCGGCGGGATGGGCGTGGGACATCCCGCTCACCAGCCGCACCGGCAACGGCTATGTCTATTCCAGCCGCCATCTGACGCCGGAGCAGGCCGAGGCCGAACTGCGCGCGCATCTCGGGGTTGGCGAGGCGGGCACCGCGCGGCATTTGAAGATGCGCGTCGGGCGGGTCGCGGAAAGCTGGTCGTACAACGCCCTGGCGGTCGGGCTCGCGCAGGGGTTCCTCGAACCGCTCGAGGCGACGGCGCTGCATCTCGTGATCGCGACGGTGGAAGCCTTTCTCGACGCGGTCGATGCTGATGGCTTCACCGAAGCCGCGCGCGTGCCGTTCAACGCGCGGATCGCGGCGCGGTATGACGGCGTGCGCGATTACATCGTTGCGCATTACCGGCTCAACCAGCGCCATGCCGATCCCCACGGCTATTGGGCGGCAGCCCGCAAGGTCGAGCCGTCGGATACGCTCAAACGCGTCATGTCGGCCTGGTTCACCGGTGCGGACCTCGTCGCCGAGATCGATCGGCTCGACATCGCGCGCTACTACAATGCGACCAGCTGGCATTGCCTGTTCGCGGGCTACGGCACCTTTCCCGACGATGCGCGGCTGGTCCCGCCCGGCCCCGATATCGACCGGATCGACATGGACCGGATCGACGATTTTCTGCGCCGATGCGCGCTCAATTTTCCGCCCCACCAGACCTGCCTCCCCCGGCCGATTACCTGAAAGACCTTTGATGAAACGCCTCCCCCTCGCGCTGTTGCTCGCGTCCGTCGCGCTGCCGCTGACCGCTACCGTCGCGCACGCGCAGACCGCCGCTCCCGCCCCCACGCTGGCCGCACAGAATGACGGCGTCGAGGTCACCGCGGGCGCGCTGAAGATGAAGCTGATCGCGCTCTCGGACGACCTCGTCCGCGTCCGGATCGCGCGCGATGGCGTCTATCCCGAGGATGCGAGCTGGGCGGTCTTGCCCGCGCAGCGCAAAAGCCGCGCAAAGGTCACTGCGACCCCCGACGGCTTCACGACCGCACACCTCCGCATCCGCATCGGTGCGGGCGGCGCGGTGACGTTCGAGACGCTCGACGGCAAGATCATCTCCGCCGAGGCAGCGCCCGTCGCGATCGACGGCAAGGCGTTCAAGATCGCCAAGACGCTCCCCGTCACCGAGCATTTCTACGGCCTTGGCGACAAGACCGGCGGGCTGGACCGGCGCGGGAAGGAATTCGTCGACTGGAATACCGATGCGTTCGGCTTCACCAGCGGGGACGACCCGATCTACAAGTCGATCCCGTTCTTCGCCTCCACGGGCGGCGCGGGGGGTAGCTACGGCGTGCTGCTCGACAACACGTATCGCACCTGGTTCGACTTCGGCCACCGCGATGCCGAGACGCTGACCTTCGGTGGCCCCGACGGCCCGATCGACTATTACTTCGTCAACGGCCCCAGTCTCGCCGACGTCACGCGCCGTTACGCCGGGCTCACCGGGCGTTCGCCGCTCGCGCCGAAATGGGCGCTGGGGTATCAGCAGTCGCGCTACAGCTACATGTCCGCCGACGAAGTCCGCGACATCGCGCGGCACCTGCGTGCGGACCGGGTGCCGACCGACGTGATCTGGCTCGACATCGACTATCAGGATCGCAACCGGCCGTTCACGACCAACCCCAAGACCTTCCCCGACCTGCCGGGGCTGGTGAAGGACATGAAGGCGGAGGGGATCAAGCTGATCGCGATCACCGACCTCCACATCGCCAAGGCCGACACCGGCTACGCGCCCTACACGACCGGCAAGCGGATCGACGCGTTCGTCAAGAACCCCGACGGCAGCGATTACGTGGCCCCTGTATGGCCGGGGGATTCGGTCTTTCCCGACTTCACCACGACCAAGGCGCGGACCTGGTGGGGGACGCTGTACAAGGGCTTCCTCGACGCGGGCGTCGCGGGCTTCTGGAACGACATGAACGAGCCGGCGATCTTCAACACAGCCACCAAGACGATGCCGCTCGACACCGTTCACCGTATCGACAGCGACGATTTCGCGCCCCGCACCGGCGACCACCGCGAGATCCACAACGTCTACGGGATGCAGAATACGCGCGCGACCTATGACGGTCTGCTCGCGCTCCGGCCCAACGAGCGCCCGTTCGTGATGACGCGCGCGAGCTACGCGGGCGGGCAGCGCTATTCGGTGACGTGGACCGGCGACAATCTCGCGACCTGGGATCATCTCAAGCTGTCGGTCCACCAGATCATCAACCTCGGCCTGTCGGGCTTCGCCTATAGCGCCGCCGACGTCAGCGGCTTCGCGGGCGGGCCGAGCCCCGATCTGCTCACCCGCTGGTTCGAGATCGGCGCGTTTACGCCCGTCTTCCGCGATCACTCTGCGACCGGCACGCCGCGGGTCGAGCCGTGGGTCGACGGCCCCGACCATCTCGCGATCCGCCGCCGCTTCGTCGAGGAACGCTATCGGCTGATGCCGTATTTCTACGCGCTGGCCGACCAGAACAGCCGGCTGGGCGATCCGATCGTGCGCCCGGTGTTCTACGATTATCCGAGTGCCGCGTCGGCCAGCTGCAACCAGTCGATGGCGTTCACGCTCGGCAAGGCGCTGCTGATCGCGCCGCCGCCCAGCCCGGAATCGCCGCAGACCTATGACGTCTGCCTGCCCGCCGGGGGCTGGTACGATTACTGGACCGGCCTGCGCACGGGTACACCCGAGCCGACCACGCAGGGCCCGATCCAGTCGGCGACACAGGCCGTGCCGACCGCACGCAGCAACGGCGACCGCGTCAGCGAGACGCCACGGCTCGACCGCCTGCCCGTGTTCGTCCGGGCGGGCACGATCCTGCCGCGCCAGCCGCTCGTTCAGAGCACTGCGCAGACGCCTTCGGGGCCGCTGATGCTCGACGTTTATCCGGGCGCGGAGTGCGTCGGCACGCTGTACGAGGATGACGGCACGACGTTGGCCTATCAGCGCCGCGGGTTCCTGCGGCAGAAGGTGACATGCGCGATGACGCCGAACGGGCTGTCGATCGCATTCGACGCGCGCGAGGGAAGCTTCAGGCCGTGGTGGTCGCAGGTGACCGTGACGGTTCATGGGTGGTCGACAGCTGCGACCGCGACGGTGAACGGCAAGCGGGTAGCGAGCATGATCGATAGCGCGGGGCAGACCGTGGCGTTCACGATGGCGGCTCCGGTCAAGGCGTCGACGATCGTGGTGGCGCGGTAGGTCGGGGCGCAAAAGGCAAGGCGGAAACGCGTTGCGAAACCGCGCCTGTCCGTTCGGGACAGGGGTGGTTTTGTCCTGGCGAAGAGCAGGTCCGACCATAGCGGAACGGCGGTTTGCAGAAAGGGGGCGTTCTGCAAATCCGTCCGTCATCCTGAACTTGTTTCAGGATCCAGCCCTCCGCGAGTCCAGACGATGCCGGATGCGCGGTGGATGCTGAAACAAGTTCAGCATGACGGCATCTATTGGGGCGCGGAGCGACTGCGCAGGCGCACAAGATCGCCCTACTCCCCCGATTGCGGCCCCAGCCCTGCCGCGAACGCGATCCGCAGCGCGTCGGGGAAGCTCGGCACGTCGAGCTTCGCCATCAGATTGGCGCGGTGGACCTCGACCGTGCGGGGGCTGATGCCGAAATCGAACGCGATCGTCTTGTTGGGCAGGCCGTGCGCGAGTTGCTGCAGCACGTCGCGTTCGCGCGGGGTCAGCGCGGCGATCCGTACGCGCGCCGCATCCGCTTCTGCGGCGTGGCGGTCGGCGTCCTCGATCCGCCCGATCGCGGCTTCGACCATCCCGAGCAGGACCGCGCGTTCGAACGGCTTTTCGAGGAAATCGACCGCCCCGCCCTTCATCGCGCGGACCGCGGTGCCGACGTCACCGTGCCCGGTCAGGATGATGACGGGCATCGCGATCCCGCGCTCTGCCAGCGCCGCCTGGACCTCCAGCCCGTCCATCTCGGGCATGCGCACGTCCAGCAGGATGCACCCCATCGGGGCATGACGCGCTTCCTTGAGGAACGCGACCCCGCTCGGCCAGGTATGCACCGCATAGCCCGCGGTGCGCAGCATGAAGCCCGCAGACTTGCGGATCGCTTCCTCGTCGTCGACGATGTGGACCACGGGTCGTTCAGTCATCGCGGGCCTCCGGCTGTGCGAGCGGGATGGTGAAGTGGAAGGCGGTGCCGACCGGACGGGATTCCGCCCAGATCCGCCCGCCATGCGCCTCGATGATCGTCCGGCAGATCGACAGGCCAAGCCCCATCCCGTCGCGCTTGGTGCTGGCGAAGGCCCCGAACATATTGCCGACGATCGCCGGATCGAGCCCGCTGCCGCTGTCGGTGACGGTGACTTGCGCGAAGTCGCCCTGCCGCCGCGCCGAGACGCGGACGATCCCGCCGGGGTCGGCCGGGATTGCCTCGACCGCATTGCGCAACAGGTTGATCAGCACTTGCTGGATCTGGACCCGATCGACCAGCACTGGTCCGGTCGCCGGGTCGATCGCGCGATCGATCCGGATCGTGGGGGTCGCCGCACCGACGCGCCCCAGCGCGCACGCATCGTCGACGATATCGCCGACGGTCTCGACCGACTTGTCGAGTTCGCCGCGGGCGACGAAATCGCGCAGCCGACGCACGATCTTCCCGGCGCGAAGCGCTTCCGCAGCGGCTTCGGCAAGCGCTTCCTCGACGATCGCAGCGCTGCCCGGTGCGCCCTCCTGCAGCAGCGCGAGCGATGTCTCGACGTAATTAGCGACTGCGGTGACCGGCTGGTTGAGTTCATGCGCCAGCGTCGACGCCATCGTCCCCATCGCGGTGACGCGCGAAATGTGGAGCAGTTCGGACTGGAGTTCGGCGAGTTGGGCGGCAGCGCTCTCGCGTTCGGTGAGATCGCGGATAAACCCGGTAAACACCCGCCGCCCACGCCCGCGCGCCTCGCCGATCGCGAGTTCGTGCGCGAAGGTCGTTCCGTCCTTGCGCAACCCGATGACGCGGCGCGCCTTGCCGATGATACGGCGCTCTCCAGTATCGAGATAGCGCGACAGATAGCGGTCATGGGCTTCGCGGTCCGGCGTCGTCATCAGCATCGAGACGTTCCGGCCGATCACCTCGTGCTCGCCATAACCGAACAGCCGCTCCGCTGCGGCGCTGAACGACTGGATCACGCCGTGGTCGTCGATCACGATCATCGCATCGGGAACCGTCTCGAGGATCGAATTGAGCAGGATCGCGCTCGCCTCGATCGAACTGGCGGACGCCCGCTCCGCGGTCACGTCGCGGACCACCAGCCAGAAGCCGTCGACCGAGCCGTCCGCGCCAGCGATCGCGGTCAGTGCTGTCGTCGCGCGGAACAGGCTGCCGGTCTTGTGGCGGCAAAGGTCGTCCGCGGTCTTGCGCTCGGTCGCGGGCATGGCGGTGAGGTGATTGCGCATGGCAGCGCCCGCGCTGGGGGCGAGCAACCGCTCGACGGTTTCGCCGTCGATTTGCTCGAACGTCCAGCCGAACAGGCGATCTGCGGCGGCACTCCAGCCATTGACGTGCCCCGCGTGATCCAGTCGCACGATGGCATGATCGGGCAGTGCGGCGATCAGGCTGGGCAAAGCAGACATGGTGCTGGTGCTGGCGCTGGTGCTGGTGACGGACGCTGCACTCTCCCCATGCGAACCCACCCCCACCCCCTCCCTTTTAGGGAGGGGAGGAATGGCGCGCGCGTTGGCGGCTTTTGACGGATCTTCGGATGGCATCGTTGTTCCCACTGCATCCCGGCTCTACCGCGACGCCTGTTCCCGGATATCTACGTAGTATCACGCAGAGCCCAGGTTGCGCGAAGGTTGTCGTGGATGTGGTGCCGCAAGGCGGACCATCAGGTCGACGAGCCGGGCGACGTCGCGCGGCTGGGGTTCGCTGGCCGAGGCGAGTACCCGGATGAAACTCTCGAAATAGGCCGAGCGCCCCTGGTAGGCGAGCGACCAGCCGGTGAAGCGCCGCGGGGCAATGGTTTCGTGCCGCAGGATCGTCACGTCGCTATGGCGCGGATCGCGCAGGATGTTCGCCATCAGCGGGTCGATCGCCTCGCGCCGCCCCTCGATCACCTGCGCGAAATGATGTTCGGTTGCGATCAGCGTGCCGGTGATGCCGAACGTCGCGTTACGCTCGCGCGCCTCGCCGACGATCGCGCGAACGGTACTGGCGGCCTGTTCGGGGGTGAATGTCGGCGTACTGAGATAAACGATGGAATGATGCATGGGTCGGCCGTCGATCGAGGTTTCCCGCATCGTCGATCGTCCCGCGCCCGTGCGCCATACGAACTTTCCCGAGGGTCGGCGCTACGCCGCCGCAAGCGCGGCAAGACCGGGTCCGTCGCGCACGACCAACGAGCGATAGTCGGGAAGCGCGATATGCCCCGAGCGTTCAAAGTCGCGCAATTTGCGGCTGACCGTCTCGATCGACAGCCCGAGCAGATCGCCCAGCTGCTGGCGACTAAGCGGGATCGCGATCCGTCCGGCGGCGTCGGGTCGGCTTCGCTCGGCGAGTTCGAGCAGGAAGGTGGCGACGCGTTGCGGCGCGGACAGCCGCGCGAGCATCAGCATCTGCCGTTGCGCGCGCGACAGGTCCGCCAGTGCCTGGACGAGCAGGGCGTGTTCGAGTTCTGGGGTCGTTCCCGCAAGCCGCTCGAACGCAGCGCGCGGGAAGACGCACAGCACCGCATCGGTGATCGCGGTGAGGCTATGGTCGCAGACGGGGCCGAACAGGCGACCGACCATGTCGCCCGGAAACGCCAGCCCGACCAACTGTTCGCGTCCGTCGGCCAGCATCAGGCTGCGTTTGAACACCCCAGCCCGGATCGTTGCGACGACCACCGAGTCCGCCCCTTCCCAAGCGAAGGTTTCGCCGGCGCGCAGCGTCTCGGTCCGGCGCAATGCGGCGAGTGCGATCCGCTGCGACGGCGGCAGGTGCGCGCAGATCGCGGGGTCCGCAACCGGGCACGTGTTGCACGACATCGCCGCGTCCATGTCATCGCGTGGGGATTGAAGTTGCATGAGCGTCCCTTCCGCCCACACGATAAGATGATCGGTTCCGCAACGATCGCCGTAATCTTACGTAGGACTGCGCTTGTCGGTGCGCAAATCGACGACGGCATCCTCCCGCTAGGCGGTTCCCGGTACGAACATCGGAGGAACATCATGCGGCTTACCTTGATCATCGGCGCGGCGCTCAGCGCCGCGCTTGCCTTCCCCGCGCAAGCACAGATCGCCAAGGGCGACGTGCTCGTCCGCGCGCGTGCCATTCTGGTCGCGCCCAACGAAAGCAGCGGTCCCGTGACGCCGGGTTTCCCTGGCAGCAAGCTGGGGGTCGATAACAGTTACGCCCCCGAGGTCGATTTCACCTACATGCTGACCGATCATATCGGCACCGAGCTGATCCTCGCGACGACCAAGCATGACGTTGCCGGACGCGGGACGATCGCTGCGCTCGACAAGGTCGCGAGCACCTGGGTACTGCCGCCGACGCTGACGCTGCAATATCACTTCGCACCCAAGGGGCATGTCCGCCCCTATCTCGGCGCCGGGATCAACTACACGATCTTCTACAACGCCAAGGCGAGCGACTCGCTGGTCAAGGCGATCGGGCCGACCAAGGTGCATTTGACGGACAGCGTCGGTTACGCGTTGCAGGCGGGGATCGACGTCGACGTGTCGAAGCGCGTGTTCGTCAATCTCGATGTGAAGTATATCGACATCGACAGCACGGCACGGCTCACCACCGGAGCCGCGCTCAACCAGTCGCGGGTCCATATCGACCCGATTGTCGCCGGGATCGGTCTGGGGATCCGCCTCTGATCCGACCGCTTGCCAAGCACGCGTGACTCTCAAGGGAACCGCACGACCTCGGTCGTGCGGTTTGACGTGCGTCAAACGTCGGCGGCGCGATCCATGCGACATTCGGCTGTACCCCAAGGAGCAGGACGATGCCGCACGACAACGACTGGTTTCTCTATCTCGTGATCGCCGCGATGGCAGGGTTCACGCTGGTGCTGATGTGGGCCGCCCTCACCGACCGCGACCCGCGGCAGCCGCCCGAGGCGCACTGAGCCCCCCAACCGATCCCCGCCACACACCAAAACGGGCGGGGCGGGGGGGGGGGGGGGGGGGGGGGGGGGGGGGGGGGGGGGGGGGGGGGGGG